>JACPVR010000024.1 GCA_016197405.1 Mycobacterium sp. | reverse complement strand
CGGTTAACCAAGAGCCCAAAGGGCTTGCCAAGTGTGAGTCCATCACAGCTGCTGCCAGCCGCCCATCCCGAAACTGCCGACCCTATCGATATCAACAATCACCGGATTACGGCTGAATCGAATACTGAGGGTTACCAGTAAGCTGCTACATGTCGCACCGGTACGGTTGCCGCGGCACTCGCCTATCAACGTTCCCTTCACGATGAACCGCGAATGGCCCGGCCTGCTGGCAATCGCGCAGATTCGTCCTACGCCTGAGCTCACGCCGTGGCTGCTCCCGTCGATGCATGTGCTCCACAACGCTGATTTCACCTCGGCTGTGCTGCAGAGCTCGGTGGTCCACATCGACATCGACGACTACTTCAGTTCGACCGATCTGGTGCTGCCCGACGGCGCGACCGTCGACCTCAACGGCGTCGCCTATATCGGCTCGTCGACGTCGACGTCGGTGAAGGTGACCACGAGTCCTCCGTCGCGCCAGTTACAGTACGGATCCGCCCGGATTACGACACTTCTTGATAAGCCCTATATCCAGTGAACCCACTGCATATTGCATCTGGTAAATCATTGTCTGGCCTTTGCCGGCCACCGCTCCTCGCGTCGGTTTGGCTCGACCCCGTACCCATCAACGTCGCGCGGACACGCAGTTAGGGATCGACCACACTGGTGGCGAACCGCTAGGTATCGCGGGCCTGAGTCACGACCACTTGGTCGACCACTTCGGCCAGCTTCGTGAAGCCCGGTGCTGCACCCATATCGGCGGCGATCCGCTGGCTTGCCTGCCGATATTCCGGTTTCGCGAGCACGTCGAGAATGGCTTTCCGCAGCGCGGCAGGTTTCGGGTTCTCCGATCTGATCCGACGCCCGACACCCGACCAGGCAACACGCGCGCCGACTTCCGGCTTGTCTTCCTTACCGCCCGTGGCGACGATTGGTACGCCGTACCGCAGCGCATACTGCACTCCCCCGTAGCCGCCATTTGTCACGTAAACTGCTGTGCGGGGCAGCAATTCGTCATAGGGCAGAAACGTCGCGGCACGGGCATTGGACGGCAACGGAGGTAAAGTTTCCACCGGTCGGCCACCGGTAGACACCACCACGGTGACGCTTTCGTTGGCGAGCGCGCGCAGCGTGGGAGCGATCAGTTGCTCATAGTCGGTGTTGGCGACCGTGCCCTGCGTGACATGTACGACAGGCCGCGATCCGTCCAGGTCGTCCCACCAGGGTGGCAGGGGCGCCGCCGAACCGGTGGCCGAGAGTGGCCCTGCGAAGTGCAGCTGTGGCGGCGCGTCGGACCGTGGATACTCGAACGACTCGACGGTGAATTGAACGATCGCGTCAAAGTAGCGAAAGCAATTCAACAGATGCGCGGGTAGTCCTGTGCCGTGTAGCTCACGGTGAAAATCGTCGAGCATATGCTCGGCTCCGGCCAGAATTCGCCGGGTGATTGCGTCGAGCGCGGCGTTACGCGTGCGGTTGAGCAAGCGAGCCGGCGGCAGACCCATGCCAAAAGGTGCGGTGTCGCGGCTGTCGACGCCGAGCGGGATGACACCGCACACCACCAACGCCGGTCGGGCCGCCCGTGACTGCGCCGCCATCAGCAAGGCGCCGTAGAACGCGGGATCGAAGAGCACCGCATCGGCGGGGCTGTCTCGGTGTGCGTCCCACAGCGCGCCGCATTGGGCCTTCGATGGCTTGGCGAAGATGTTTTCGACGTCAAAGGCGATTGCCTTGGTGCCCTTCAATTTGGCGCGTTCTGGAAACGTCGTCAGCACCGTCTCGTCATAGTCGGCCTCGACGGGCAGTGGGATGTGGGTGGCACCGGTGGCGGCGACCTTGTCGGCAAATCTTGCGCCGGTGATAAACCGAACGTGATCGCCACGGTCGACGAAGTTCTCGGCGACGGCCAACAGCGGCGCCACGTGACCGTGGACCGGCACGCTCGCGATGATGATCGATGACACATGTCCCCCGGAAGTTTGGATTTGGCACGGAACTGATCAACACAAAACTGGTGGCCGCCACATCGGGAAGATGGTCGGCGAATCGGCAACAGTCAACTCTCCCACCGTCTGAAAACCATGACGCTCGTACAGCCGCCGGTTCTCCGGAGACGACGCCTCGAGATAAGCCGGCACGTTTTGACGGTCCACCTGCGCGAGCACAGCCGCCAACAGTCGTGAGCCGATGCCCCGCCCCTGAGCGACCGGTTCGACCCCCATGAATGCCAGGTACCAGCGGCCAAAAGGGCGTCGTTGAACGCCTCGGCCTCCTCAGCCGTGACCAATTGCCGACCCGGCGGAAGCCACAGCGCAGCAGCTAGGCCATGATCGCCCGCGTACACGCCACCATGCGGCCAGCACACGGCCACGAACCGTGAGTAGAAGGCCACTGCGCTCAAGCGCCGTTGAGCGTCGTCGGGTACCAACCAGCGGTAGACGGGGTCATCGAAGAAGGCCTTACACAGCGCCGTGACAACTTGCGAACGTTCTTCCGAAGTCGCCGGATGGGGTTCTACCGTAGTCATCGTCCCATGATGATCCCGGGAACTTGACGGGATATGCGTAGCGCGCTACTCGAAGCCGAGCATCGGTTCAGGTTCGCGAAAACGAGCAGGTAGTCGACTCCCGCCCACGACTAGACGACCTAACGCTTGAGCGGTGGAGACAACTCCGCACCACCGACAATCGCATGGTGAATTCCAGATACCGCGTATAAGCATCGGCCGGGTGTCGCTGCGGTCCCGCGGCAATCAAATATGCGTTGGCGCCGAGTGCGCCGAAATCGCACCCTCGAAACTAGAATGCGTGGCAAGTGCAGCGCCGAGCTCCGGGAGATTGAGGCGAACGTGCCAGTGGATTATCAGGCTCGTGCCGGGCATCTGTTGTTGGCCGACATCTCGGGATACACGAAGTTTCTCACCGGCACCGAACTGGAACACGCACAGTCGATTATCCGCGAGTTGATCATGCTGGTGCGCGAGCGACTGACTCCTCCGATGCGATTCGTGAAGGCGGAGGGCGATGCGGTGTTCTGTTATGCCGACGAGTCGGTGTTCCGGGACGGGGAGCGTCTCATCGAGTTGATCGAAGTGTGCTACTTCGAATTTTCGAACCGCCTTTTGAACATGTCGCGTAACACCACGTGTTCCTGCTCCGCGTGCGCGGCGATCGGAACGTTGGATTTGAAGTTCATTTGCCACTTCGGCACATTCGTGGTCGACCGGGAAGGAGATGGTGTCGACCTCGCCGGTGCCGACGTCATACTGGCGCACCGCCTGCTCAAGAACACCGTCGCAGAGCGCACGGGGTTGAAGGCCTACGCTGTGCTCACGGCTGCGTGCATTCAGCAGTTGGGAGTGCCAACGAAAATGCCTCTACTGGAAGAATATTACGAACCGTTCGGCGTCACGATAGTAGGAGTTCACGACCTGCAGCCGGCGCTCGCCGCGATGCAAGACCGTCACCGACGTTACGTGCGGCCCGAGGAGGCCGACTTCACATTCAGTGTCGAGGTGCCCGTCCCTCCGGTCGAAGCGTGGCACTATTACGTCAACCCGGTGCAGCGCCAGCGATGGAAATGCCGATACTTCAGCAAGAAGCCGGACGTAGCTACACGAAATGCCAAGGGACGAATAGGCACTGGCGCTTCCATGCATTGCAGCCACGGTCCAGGAACGGCCCGGTGGGAATTCGTTGATTGGCGCCCATTCACCAGCGTCACTCATGAGGTGACCGCGCCGCGATTGCTCCCTTATGTGGGACTTCATGACGAGCTCAACACCTTTGACTTCATCCCGACGGCCGACGGACGAACACAGGTTGTGTGCCGCGCACGGCTGAAGAACCGCAGCCGGCTCGCTCGATTGACCTACCGAGTCCAACGCCGTTGTTGGCTCAACGCGTTCGACCGCCGCACCCACCACGCCCTACTCGCCGTCATCGCACAAGACAGACGCACGCAACCGATCTAGCGGCGGGCACCACGTTGTGCTATCTGTACCGGTTTGATGGGTGTCGAAGACAGTCACCGACCCTGCTCTGTGCAACCAGCCTCTCGACGGAAACAGTGTTATCGCTTACAAGGTCGGCGCAACCGTCAACCGCACGTCAGCGGAATAAGCACATCAACGGCCACCCTCGAATGCTATGCAGACGGCGCGGCCGATGCCTCAGGCGTCGAATCGGTCGACGCAAGAAGGGCTCGCCCCGCGCGGAACTTCAGCACGCGTCATCGCCAACCCAACTCCGGCGCGACATGCGTCAGCAGGCTCTCGATCACGTGAGCGTTGTAGTCGACACCGAGCTGGTTGGGGACTGTCAGCAGCAGAGTGTCGGCTGCGGCGATGGCTTCGTCCTCCGCGAGTTGGGCAATGAGCTTGTCAGGCTCCCCGGCATAGGTCTTGCCGAAGCGAGCTGTTCCGCCGTCGAGAAAGCCGACCTGATCGGTACTGTCCCGGTTATGCCAGAACAACTGCTTGTCCAGGTCGCTTACGATCGGAAAAATGCTGCGGCTCACCGAGACTCGTGGATCGCGCTCGTGACCTGCCGCCCTCCAGGTGTGGCGGAAGCGCTGGATCTGCTCGGCCTGCAACTGATGGAAAGGCACGCCCGTGTCTTCGGATAGCAACGTGGAACTCATCAGGTTCATGCCTTGCCGCGCCGCCCACTCGGCGGTGGCGCGGCTGCCCGCGCCCCACCAGATCCTCTCGCGCAGCCCCGGAGAGTGCGGCTCGATCCTCAACAAGCCGGGCGGGTTGGGAAACATCGGGCTCGGGTTGGGCTGTGCGAAGCCCTCCCCCTTCAGTACATCGAGAAACAGCCGTGTGTGTTCGCGTGCCATCGTCCCGCCGTCGGCGTCGTCCGCGCGGGGCACGTAACCGAAGTGTCGGTATCCCCCGAGTACCTGCTCGGGCGATCCGCGGCTGATGCCCAGCTGCAGTCGGCCACCCGAGATCAGGTCCGCCGCACCCGCGGTTTCTGCCATGTAGAGCGGGTTCTCGTAGCGCATGTCGATGATGCCGGTTCCGAGCTCGATGCGGTGGGTGCGGGCAGCCGCCGCGGATAGTAACGGGAACGGTGAGCCGAGTTGCTGGGCGAAGTGGTGCACGCGAAAATAGGCCCCGTCAGCACCGATCTCCTCCGCGGCGACGGCGAGTTCGATCGACTGCAGCAAGGCATCCGCCGCAGACCGGACCCGCGAATGTGGACTGTCCGACCAGTGCCCGAACGAGAGGAAGCCAATGTTCTTCACGGGTGTAGTAACCAGCCGCAGCAAAGATGAATTCCTCACCGGAACATGCCGGCTCCCGTGCACTGAGGTCGCCCACGTTCACGTGAAGCCATCGCCGTGGTGGCCCACGTTGCCGCCGGTCTCTGGTGTTGCGGATCCCGGAAACTTCTCCCTGAAACTGCTGGTCAAGTTGGCGATTCGGCAAACATGCCCTACTCGACGGTGATGATGGGCTTGCCCCCTTGTCAACGTCTGGGCGATCGCAGTCAACGAGGTGAACGTGGCTGGATCGCGCGCAGCGACGGCCGCACCGACCACCTATTCAAGCAGCGATAGAAACGGAGCCTGCTGAGCGTGAGCACACTCGAGGGACGCCAGGGCTCGGCACTGGTCGTTATCGATCTACAGAATGACGTTGTGGCCAAAGCGCATGCGCGCGAGGCTGTGCTCGCCAATGTCGTTCGACTCATCGAGCGGGCACGACGTGAGTCAGTCCCGGTGATCTGGATCCAGCATCACGACGACGACGTGCTGCGCGGAACACCAGGGTGGGAGTTGGTACCCGAGTTGACCCGAAGCCAGGGTGAACCCCTGGTGGAGAAGAACCATGGCGATTCTTTTGAAGGTACCGACCTCGGCACCGTTCTTGCTCAGCTCGGTGTGGGGCACCTCGTGGTGGTGGGTGCCCAGACAGACTTCTGCATACGGTCGACGCTGCACGGGGCGTTCACTCGCGGATATGACGTCTCACTGGTCGGCGACGCGCACACCACAGACGATTCCACGGCATTGGGCGCTCCACCGCCTGATCAGCTCATCAACCACACAAACCTGTACTGGGCTCAGCAAACTGCCCCGGGCCGCAGCGCAGACGTAGTCCAGACAGCGCAGGTCACGTTCACACCCGCGCCGAAGAATCTTCCCAGCGGTCACGGTGCCTGAGCGTCCCTCACGCAGGAGTGAACGTGAACCGCGTCTCGCCGACCGGGCCGCCGTTTCCACAGGGATTGGGGCCGTTGAGTGTGTAGAGCCCGTTCGCACCGTCGAGGTCGAAGGTGTAGCGCGTGACCACGTCGACCGGACGTCCGTCGGTGCAGAACGCGCCCGCGGGAACGAACTGGTCGAGCACGTACTGGTTGCCCTGAATGTGCGCCTGCGCCTGGTCGGTGCTCGACGTGAGATTGAAGACCGAGATACAGCCGGGGCCGCAGCTCGTCACCCGCACCAGGTTGTCCGTGACAGTCCCATTGGCCATGATGCTGCGGTAGTGGTAGTCGCCCGGAGCGAGTTCCGCATTGGCCGGTGCCGCCAGGGCGAGGCCGACCGCGGCCGAGCCTGCCGCGACCGCGCCGATGATGATGTTCTTCATGGCGTCAGTGAATACTGTCAAAGCGCCTACCAATCCCAACTTCGCAGAACCTGTGCGGCAGCTAGCGCCATGCCCCTTCGGTCCTCCTCCGCGCCGCGCCGCTGGTGCGGTCCGCCCTGTTTCGCCGTGATGATCAGCTTGCCGCCCCGAGGAGTGTTGTTGCGTTCCAATTCGGTTAAAGCCGGGATGGCTTCCCCGAGTGCCACGGTTTGAGCGATTGGGACATGCAGCAGGCCGTTGGCACAGGCTTGCGCGAGTTCTTCGAGATCCTTGACCCAATTGGCACGGTCCACGGCGGCTATGCAGCGACCCTCCTCGACTCCGCATGTGGCTGCGCCGTTCACTCGAAACTCTCGGGACGACAGACATACACGACGCTGGAATTGAAGGTTGCCTACCTCAAGGCCATCACGGCGGACACCGGCCTGCTGCGTGTCGAGGGCAACGTTCAGCAAGTCGGTCGACGCGCGGCATTTGCAGAGGCCGAGATCAAGGATGCGCGGGGCCGCATTCTTGCACGCGAAACCTCGACGCTCCTCGTCATGGACCGCCCAGAACCGGGGAGTCCGGGCAAGCAGCCGGCGACTGCCCGTTTGGGCTGAAAACCGTACCGCGCGATCACCGTCTCCCCCGCCGGGTCTATCAGTGGCGACTCGAAGCGACCTGCCTACTCGAGCAACACCACCAGGGTGGACACTTGGACGTGGCTCTTTCTGCAACAGTGTTCAAGGTCGAACTCGGCATTTCCGACGTCGATCACGGTTACTACGCCGATCACACGCTGACCGTGGCCCGCCATCCCAGCGAAACCGATGAGCGGATGGTGGTGCGGTTGTTGGCATTTGGGCTGCGCGCACACCGGCTCAGCGACGTCGACGGTGAGTTGGCCTTCGGACCGGGCCTGTCCACCCCAGGCGTACCGGACTTGCGGCTCGCGGACTACACAGGCCGGATCCGGGAGTGGATCAACGTCGGCCAGCCCGATGAACGCGCCTTGGGCAAGGCGGCCGGCCAGGCGGACCAGGTGCTGCTGTTCCCGTTCGCCTCCGGCGCGGCCACCTGGTGGCGCACCGTCGGACCCAAAGTAACTGGGCTACCGAATCTTTCGGTTATGCAGATACCGCACGCGCCGGTGCAGCAACTGGCCCAGACTGTCGATCGACGGGTCTCGGCGCAAGTGATGGTGATGGAAGGTCAGGTGACGATGACCGTAGGGGGTATCGACGCCACCTTCACCCCGGAGTTATTGTTGTGAACCTCTGGGCCGTAGCGGCGTTGGCGAGTAGTGTGACGCTTGTCGGGCGTCGGCTATTCCGCTGAGCGGTAATAAGGTTCAACCGTGCCGCTGAGCTTGACGACCATCGGGTTGCCGCGTCGATCTTTGGCGGTAGGGACTTCGACACGCACCCAACCCTCGGCCACGTCGTATTCGTGGACATTGGTCTTCTCGGCGCCGTTGAAGCGAATACCCACATCGCGGCGAAGCACCTCTTCGCTATAGAAAGCACTGCGCGGATCGATGGAGAGGTGATTCGGCGGGACGTCGGTGTTCTGATCCTCGGACATGATGGCCTTCGTTGAATGTTGCGTTCGGTGCTCGGATTGGTCTCAAAGAATCTACGCGACCCCGGTGAGGTCGAGCGCACGCGTCCAGATCAGGCTGAGTACGTCGACGGACTCGTCGAGGTCCTCGTCCCTGGCGAAGGTGGTGTAGAACTCGCGCTCGGTCATCGCGACGAGAGCGCGGATCACGGCGGGGAGACGCTGTGCCAGTTCATCGTCGTCGGCCGTGTCGGGCAAGACGATGGCCAAACAGCTCTGCTCGACTTGGGTACGTGCCCGATTCCATAGTTCGGCGATCGACTCCACACTTGGGGTGAGGTCGACTGCCGCCCGCAAGACCGCGCCGTGTGTCTTCCACAGCAGCGCTGTGCGTCGAATGGCCTCGGTGATCGCGACCGCGCCGGCGGAGCCGGCAGCGCGGTCGCTGGTGGCGACGCCCGAGGTCAGCTCGTTGACCGCGCGTTGTACCAGCGCCGCCAGCACGTCGTTCTTGGACCGGAAGTAGAAGTACAAGGTTGCGCGGTTGATCCCGGCCGCGTTGGCGATCGACTCGACAGTCATTGCATCCGGTCCGACCTCGCGCAGTTGCTTCTCGGCCTCGTCGAGGATTGCCCGCTCGCGCAGTTCGCCCTTGGTCGGCGCCAGGACGCGGCGACCGCGCTCGTCGTAGACGTAGGGGGACATTCGCTCAGGCTAACCCAACCGGTCAAAAGTCTACGCAGTGTTGATTATTTTCAACGTTATGTAGATTTAGTCGCATGGATGAATCTTCGAAGTTGTTCTTCATCACTGGTGTCAGCTCCGGATTCGGGCTGGCCTTCGCGGAAGCGGCCCTAGATGCGGGGCACACCGTCGTGGGGACTGTTCGGCGGTCCCAGGACGCTGAGGCGTTCGACGCCCTGGATCCGCACCGAGCCCACGCCGTTCTTGTCGACGTCACTGATGACGACGCACTACAACGCGCCGTTTATGGCGTCGAACGCGATGTCGGCCCCATCGATGTGGTGATCGCCAACGCCGGCTACGGGTACGAGGGGATCCTTGAGGAATCGCCGATGTCGGAGCTGCGTCGGCAGTTCGACGTCAATGTCTTCGGTGCGGTTGCCACGATCCAGGCTGTCTTGCCGTACATGCGGCAGCGGCGTCGCGGACACATCCTTGGCGTCACCTCGATGGGTGGCCTGATGACCGTTCCCGGACTGTCGTACTACTGCGGCAGCAAGTACGCGCTGGAGGCGATCTTGGAGACCCTCGGTAAGGAGGTCGCCGGCCTGGGGATCCATGTCACCGCGGTAGCGCCTGGCTCGTTCCGCACCGATTGGGCCGGCCGGTCCATGGTCCGCAGCGAGCGGTCGATCCCGGACTACGACGAGCTCATGAACCCGATACGGGCCAACCGCCAGGCCGCGCACGGCAACCAGCTGGGCGACCCGCGCAAGGCCGGCCAGGCGATGCTCGCGGTCATCGAAGCACCCAATCCCCCCGCCCATCTTCTGTTGGGCTCAGACGCACTTCGTCTGGTGATCAACGGACGCAAGACCGTCGACGACGAGATCAAGACGTGGGCCGAACTGAGCCGGTCCACCGACCTCGCGGATGGAGCCCAGATCACCGGCTGACCCACAAGAAAGGTCGGTGGGCCCACCCACCGGAGAAGGACGGGCTTGAGCTTCTTCCGAAGACGTTCGAGTCGGACGCTGCCTACGGAGACGCTTTCGTTCGCGCCGTAGGCTCACGGCGTGCACACCGTGACCCTGGCCGACGCCGCGTTCAACGGCGGCGCTGACGGTGGGGCTGTCGGCCTATGCGTCGCTGATCTTCGCCGGCATCGCGGTGGCGATCTACGACCTACGCCGGCACCGCCGGCGCCGGGCGATCGCCGCGGCGGTGATGGTCGGGGTGCTGACCCTGGGCGGGCTGGTTATGGCGATCATCAGCAGTGTCGCGTGAACCGTCGCAATGCGACCGGTCAGCTCGGACCCAGAGCCCGTCGCCATTCGTTGTGGACGTCCCAGCCGTCCACCACTTCCACAAATGCCAGAAGTCCAGTGGGATAGACGAGGGACACCAGCCAACGGCGCGAGCCGCCTTCACTGACGGAAAAGCCCGCTTTCAAAAATCGCTTGAGCCACCTGATCTCCAGCTGATCACGCCGGAACTCAAACGCCACAACCGCTTCGCCTGCCTGAAGGCGAGACCTCAGATCTGACATCCCCAAGGCCTTCTCGATCCACTTCGAGTACTCCTTGACGGTGCAGCGCAAGGTTTCGTCGGTGAGTTCAAGAGCGGCTCGCGTCGAGATCGGGTTGAGGCGGCGCTCCACCAAGTAGACCTCGGCGCGCGGTGGTGGCGACAGGGTCATGTCAGGGCTTTGGTTGGTCGTCGAGAAGACGGGCTGACACGGCACCTACTCTCCCAGTGGACGGACAGCCGGTCCAGAGCCGGCGGCTCGCTTCGCTCGGTCGGCGAGGTCTGCGAATGCGGCCCTGAGCTCCGCCGGACTGACCACCTCGATGTCGGCGTCCCAACGTGCGAGCGTCGCCGCCAGCCCGGCCCATGACCATGCACCGAGCTGCAGGCGGCTGCGGCTGGAATCCAGGGCCTCGACAAGACCGTCGCGTACATACGGGATGACCTCGTGCGCTGGTCTGTCGAGGATGACCTCGGCTTGGCACGGCCAGGTGTTGATGCTGTCGGCGCCACCGGCTCACGTGACCCTGGCCGACGCGTCCGATTGGCTGACGTGGCAACTGGCCAACGAGGACCCTGCCAATCCTCCCACGTGGTTCTTCTGCTATCAGGACGCCTCAGGCGATGGCGGTGGCTACGGAATCAAGTACAGCTCAGGGGCTTCCAAGGACGTGTACTACGACGCGGTCGCCGCCCTGGTGTAGACACCGGCGCCAGGAAGCCCGGTCGCCGACGTCTCCTGGCAGGCCCACGCAGCCAACCGCGCCAGATTGTCCGCGGTCGGCGATCCCGCAGGTGCGGTGTAGACATTCAAGTGCAGGCCGGGGTCGGTAGGTAGCTCCATGGATTCAAAGTTCAAGTCGAGCCGGCCGACCACCGGATGGTTCACACGCTTGCTCCCGTGTCCCTTCAGTCGGACGTCCTGCGACGCCCACTGCTGCCGGAACAGCTCACTGCACGTTGATAATTCGCTCACCAAGGCGACGAGTTCCTCGTCGTGGGGATTGCGGCCCAGCTCCATACGCAACATCGCGGCCGCATTTCGCGCCACCCGGTCGTAGTCGTCGAAGAACGTCTCGGCTTCACTGGGATTCGTGTACACGAACCGCACTGTGTTGGCGGGCCGCCGCGGGTCGGCCAGTACCGGCGAATACAGCGCGCGCCCAAGGTGATTCATCGCGAGTATGTCGTAGCGCTGATTGCGGATCAACGCCGGCGCACCGGTGATGGCGTCGAGCACATCTTGCAGTGCAGGACGGACCTTCGCAGAAGTCTCGCGGCGCCGTCGACCGTCGGGCGCCCCGCACTGGCGCGCCAGATGGAACAGATGATCGCGTTCTGCTTCGTCGAGCTGTAAGGCCGCGGCTAGCGCGTCCAGCACACTCTCCGAGGTGCCGGCAAGGCTGCCGCGCTCGATGCGCACGTAGTACTCGACCGATACCCCGGCGAGCAGTGCTACCTCCTCTCGACGCAGTCCCGTGACCCGACGGTTTCGACCGTAGGCGGGCAGGCCGGCCAGCTCAGGCGCGATGCGGGCGCGGCGCGACCTGAGGAACTCTCGGATCTCGGTGCGCAGATCAAACGTGGCGTCCATCCACTCACCGTAGGCCCGCACCGCAAGTGCTGGGAGGTACCGTCGATACCCGGAAGTATCAGGCGGTCGTGGCGATCCCTCCGTCGACGGGGATGACGGCGCCCGTCAGGTAAGCGCCTGCCCGGCTGGCGAGGTACACGGCGACGCCTGCCATGTCGTCGTCGCGGCCGATCCGGCGTAGCGGGGCCGACGCCGCGATCGCCTCGCCCAGTTCGTCGAGGGTTTCCGCCATCATCGCCGACGGGAACGGTCCCGGCGCCACCGCATTGACCGTGATGTGCTGCGGGCCTAGTTCTTTGGCGAGCACTCTGGTGAGTTGATGCAGTGCAGCCTTGCTGCTGGAGTACGAGTAGTTGGGCCGCGCAGGGATATGGATGGCGGCGATGCTGCCGATGTTGATGACCCGCGCGGGATCGTCGGCGGTACCGGCGCTGCGAAGTGCCGGCAGCAGCGCCTGCACCAGCCAAAACGGCGACTTCAGGTTGAGGTCGATGACCGTGTCCCAGGCGATGTCCGGGAACGTCGCCAACGGCTCGTCCCACATTGCGCCCGCATTGTTGACCAGGATGTCGAGACTCCCCGAGTCTGCCGTGACGAGCTGAGAGAGGCGTTCACACTCGTCGTGCCGGGACAGGTCGGCGGGGACCGCCCAAACATCGCCGAATTCGGACAGCTGTTCCTGCGCCTGAGCGCACGCCTCAGCGTTGCGTGAGCTGATGACAACGCGGGCGCCTGCCTGCAGAAGTCCCCGCGCGATCATCATCCCGATACCCCTGGTGCCACCGGTGACCAGGCCGTGCTTACCGCTCAGATCGAAAAGTTCTGTATGCGTTGCGAATCGGCTCTCTGCCACGTACTGCCTTTCTTGCTGGTCGAATCCCCACCTGCAAGTTATGGGGTATTCCCGACACGCAGGAGATCCCGGTGGTACGGGTACTGCCAGGGTCCCCCTTGTCCGGCAGCCGCCTGATCATGGCCGGTCGCGCATCAGCCGAGCCGCCGGGTGCGCCACCGCGACAGATCCGCGTCCAGTACCGCAGGATCGCGTTCGGGAAACACCTCTGCGGTGATCTCTAGGTGCCTGATGCGGTCGAGGTGAAATCCGCGGATGCCCTCGCGCAGTCGACACCAACCGACGAACATCCACGAGTCGCCTCCGCGCAGCAGACCCATCGCCTCCACGTCACGGGTGGTGTGGCTCTCGCCGTCCTCGGAGGTGTAGGCCAACCGTGCGACCCGGCGTGCGGCGATCGCCTCGGGAATCAGCGCGATCGCCGCCTCCGATGGCGGCTGAGCGTCGATGACGAACATCGACGCCAACGCTTCATCGACTGGGGCGAGCTGATCTTCGCGGCTGATCGCGAGAACCTTCGCCCGCGCCCGACGCGCCGCTGCACCGTAGGGAGAGGTCTCCAGTAAACCGAGCCCCGCGAGCACCGCCAGCGACTCCGGGACCGTGAGATTCAACGGCGGCAGGGAGTGTTCCCGCAGGATCGAATAGCCGCCCGATGTCCCGTGGTCAGCGTAGATCGGGACCCCCGCAAGCTGCAGCGACTGGATGTCGCGCTCGATCGTGCGCTTCGACACCTCGAACTCCTCCGAGAGCCGAGCGGCCGACAACGGCCGGCGTGATCCCCGCAGCAGATCCACCAGCGCATACAACCGCTCGGCTCTCTTCATGAACTGAGTCTCCCCGGTCTCAGCGAGGGTGCGCGCGCGTCCCGGTCACCGACCACACCTCACGGATCAGTCCATCCTCGGTGAAGTCGAAGACGTCGATCCCGCCCGCAGCGTGGTCCCCGTTCCGCACGTTCCACAGCATGCGCCCGTGCGCGCCGTCGACGGCGCGCGCCGCCTCGGTGAAGACCACACCCGGATGCTGCTCGCGATAGCGATCCAGGAACCGAGCGAAACTCTCCGCACCCAGCACGTCGTCACCGGGGTTGGATCCGTCGGCCTCCGATATCAAGAAGTGAATCCGGAAGTCCTCACTGCAGATCCGGCGCGCGATCTCACTATCGGTGTTCCACATCTGCAACCACATCGAGAGCGCCGCATCCGCAGCAGTCGAGTTTGTATCCGTCACGTTCACGTTTTTGTTCATGGCACCAGCGTCAGACACCGTCGCGACAACGGTATGTCGGTGTTCCGGCACCATCTCGACAGGCAGGTCGGATTTCGCGACAACTACCCGCAGGAGGCCTTAGTCTCCCCCGGTGCCGGAAATGAGCCCCTCTCCCGACTTCAATGCCGAGTTCGACTTCGTCATCGTGGGAGCCGGCAGCGCGGGATGCCTACTCGCCAACCGGCTCAGCGCCAACCCTGAGCACCGTGTGCTCTTGGTCGAGGCCGGGGGCAAAGACAATTGGTTCTGGATCAAGGTTCCGGTGGGCTACCTGTACACCATTGCCAACCCTCGCACCGACTGGTGCTTCACGACCGAGGCTGACCCAGGTCTGGCCGATCGCAGCATTCTCTATGCACGAGGCCGCGTGATCGGCGGCAGCTCATCGATCAACGCCATGATCCATATGCGCGGACAGGCCAGCGATTACGACCTATGGGCCCAGGCCACCGGTGACGACCGATGGCGTTGGGGCGGCTCGTACGGCTCCGGCGAAACGCTATCGATCTACAAGGACCTGGAAAACTACTTCGACGGCGCCGACGAATGGCACGGCGCTGATGGCGAGATCCGCGTCGAGCGGCCACGGGTGCGCTGGAAGATCCTGGACGCCTGGCAGGCGGCCGCCGCCCAGGTCGGCATCTCCCCCATCGACGAATTCAACCGAGGCGACAACGCCGGCAGCGCGTACTTTCACGTCAACCAACGGCGTGGCCGTCGATGGTCGATGGCCGATGCCTTCCTGCACCCCGTCACCCACCGACCCAATCTCACCGTCTACACCCAGACCCAGGCCCTGAAGCTGCTGATCGACGACCAGGTCCACCAGCAGCAGCGTCGCGGTGCCTGGACCACGGCTGCGCACCGCGCCACCGGTGTGCGGCTGCTCAAAGACGGCCAGATCATCGACGTCCACGCCCGCCGGGAGGTGATCCTGAGCGCCGGGGCAATCGGGTCGCCGCATCTCATGCAGGCTTCTGGTCTGGGTCCAGCCGGGCTGCTCACTCATCATCAGGTACCCGTAACCGTCGACCTGCCCGGCGTGGGTGAAAACCTCCAGGACCACCTGCAGCTGCGAACGGTCTACCGGGTACGGGGCGCCCGGACAGTCAACACGCTGTACCGCAACTGGATCACCCGGGCCGGTATGGGACTTCAGTACCTGGTGATGCGTTCGGGTCCTATGACCATGCCGCCCTCGACGTTGGGCGCTTTCGCCAAGAGCGACCCCGCACTGGCCAGTCCCGATCTGGAGTGGCATGTGCAGCCGTTGTCGTTGGCCAAGTTCGGCGAACCGCTGCACCCCTTCGCGGCGATCACACCTTCGGTGTGCAATCTGCGACCCAGCTCGCGTGGCCACGTACGCCTCGCCAGTGCCGATCCGCTGACCTACCCGAAGATCTCCTGCAACTACCTGTCCACCGAAGCCGATCATCTGGCCGCGGTACGCGGCCTCCGGATGACCAGGAAGATCATGGCGGCACCGGCTCTGGCCCGCTACTGCCCCGACGAGTTGCTTCCCGGCTCCCAACTGGTGAGCGACGAGGACTTGCAGCAGGCAGCGGGTGAACTCGGCACGACCATCTTCCATCCGGTGGGCACCTGCACGATGGGCGCCTTCGACCCCCGTGGTGTGCCGCAGTCGCCTGTCACGGTGCTCGACACCGACTGTCGCGTATATCGCGTCGCCGGCCTTCGGGTGGTCGATGCTTCGGCGATGCCCACCATCACTTCCGGGAACACCAACGCACCGGTCATGCTCATCGCGGAGCGCGCTGCGCGGGCGATCCTGGGGTGAGTCGGTCAATACCGGACTGACACGCGCCGATCCGGAATAAACCCCGCACCCGGTGAACTTGGCTCAAGAGTCGCCCCTTTCCCCGACTCAGGAGCATCCATGACCCGTCCCGTCCGCGTCGCCGTACAGATCCAGCCCGGCGGCACGCCCGACTACCGCACGTGGCGTGATGCCGTCCTGGCCGCAGACGACCTCGGAGTCGACGTGATCTTCGGCTACGACCACTTCCACCGCCCGGCGATGGAGGCCATCGTCGACGGCAAGCCCATCCTCTCCGACGAGCAGCCTGACGTCGCCAACTTCGAGGGCTGGACCGCGCTCGCGTCGTGGGGCGAGATCACCTCGCACGCCGAGATCGGGCTCCTCGTCACCGGCGTCGGCTACCGTAACCCGGACCTGCTCGCCGATATGGCGCGTACCGTCGACCACATCAGCGGCGGCCGGCTCATCCTGGGGCTCGGCGCGGGCTGGTACGAAAAGGACTACACCACTTACGGTTACGAGTTCGGTACCTTCGGCTCGCGCTTCGATCTGTTCGACGAGAGCCTGGTCCGCATCGAGAGCCGGCTCGCTGCGCTCGTTCCACCGCCTGTGCGCAAGCTGCCGATCCTCATCGGCGGCACGGGCCCCAAGCGCTCGCTGCCCGCCGTTGCCCGGCACGCCGACATCTGGCACGCGTTCTCCGACCTCGAGGCCTTCCGCAGGTCCAGTGACCGCGTCGACGAGTTGGCGGCGACGTTCGGCCGCAACGGCGCCGACATCGAACGCTCGACGCTGTGGGTGAACGCTGACAGCGCCGATGCTTTCCGCGAGGCAGGTGTCACCCTGTTCCAGACCGAACTCACCGCCGACGACGGCTATGACCTCACGTCGCTCAAGCAGATCCTCACCTGGCGGGACAACGGCTGACCTGTAAGCGGTGTCGTTGCGCGGCGGCCCATCAACGGTCGCTTCCGACAGCATCGGCTAGCCGAGAGATCTCGTCGAGGTTGTCATTGCTGGGAAAGAAGATGATCTCATCGACATCGAGCTGCGTGTATTGATCAATCAGCTCCCTGATCGATGAACCTGACGTGCAGACGACGACACTGCTGGCGATGTGATCGGGCGCGTGCTGGTAGAAGTGCCTCACGTTTGCCAGGCCGAGGTCGATATTGCCCAGCGCAAAGTAGGCGAGCACAACCAGTTTCGGCTTACCGGGGCGGCCCGCTTCCTGCCAGGCTCGCTTGGCTTCTGAGAAAGCGGGTGCTGTCATGCTCGGGGGCAAAGCGCCGCCGATATAGCCGTGACCCCAGCGCGCCATGCGGGGCATGGTGCGCGCAGAGTATCCGCCGATCAGCACCGGAACCTGTCGCGTGCCCATGGGCACAACGGGATTCGATCTCTCAGCGCTCCACAACTCGCCGTAGGTTTCGAGGTCAGATTCCAATCGTTTCCCACGCCCGGGAAGCCCCAGTCCGGGTGTGACGAACTCTTCTTCGCGGGAGCCCACGCCGACACCGAGGGTGAGTCTGCCGCCCGAAACACCATCGATGCCGGCGATCTCTTTAGCCAATAATGGCGCGGGCCAGGCGGGGGCCAGTAGAACCGCACTCAAAAGATTGATCTGCGTCGTCGCGCCTGCGGCAGCCGCAAGCGCGACCGTGTCCATCACCCCGGGATACGCGTACCGTCCGATGGTGGCCAGCGTCGCGAACCCGGCCCGTTCGGCATCCGTGGCCCAGTGTGGAATGACGGACGCAGCGACGTTGCGGACCTGGTTCGGGAGTCCAATTCCGATGTGCACGAGCATTTTCCTGTTCATCGTTCGGGTTGACCGGGATCGCGCAAGGTCTGTGGATGCCTGCGCCTACTCGCGTTCGACGAGCACTCCAGGAAACCGCGTCGCTTCCCAGGTGCCGCAGCATATGACAGCATGTTGTCATGACTGACTATACCGGCACACGACAGCATGCTGTCAAGACCGATGAGCCAGTATGCGTGGCCTTCGCGGAACTCATCGATCAAGTCGGCAGGCTCGCGACCGTAATCGAGGCAATTGGTAATGGTCTCGCGCGGCCCAGTGGTCAGAGCTTGGCCCGCTGGCAGGTTCTCGCGGCCGTCGAGACCGAGCCGGCCCCCGTCTCGGGCATTGCCGTGCAGCTCGGACACACCCGGCAAAGCGTCCAGCGCATCGCCGACCTCCTTGTTGAGGACCAACTAGCGCTATACCGTCCCAATCCCGCGCACAGAAGGGCAAAGATTCTCGAGATCACGCCCGCTGGACTGACAGCGCTGCATCGGATGCAGGCACTGTTCGATCAACTCGCGCAGCGCACCAGCGCAGGTCTGGAACCTGAACACCTCGACCTCGCCCGCCGGACTCTCGACGAACTTCGTCGACGCCTCGAGACGGAGCTGCCCCACCTCCCTAGGGATTGAGCCGCCGCGGCGAGCGCGCCAGTGCCGAACGCCTGCGTGAGCGACCATGCGACGCAGGCCGCATCCACCCAGTCGGGGTTTCGTGCAAGTGATCGCCAAAGTGACTATGACGCCAAGATCGCTTCCGGAGCAACGGTTTTTACAAACGTGCGCGCGGCGACGGCGAGTTTGGAGTCCGCGGTAGCCAGCGCGTCTGCCTGCAATTGAGTCAGGGCGATGTACTCGGTCTGGTAGGTGTCCGGCCAGTTCAGTTCGGATGCAATGCGCCATGCGTGATCCTGCAGCGATCGGTCGCCGAGCAGCCGGATGCGTAGCCCGCGGATGTCGTCGAGCACCTTTCGGCCGGCCCGTTCATCGATCTCGCCGCGGTGCACCGACCCGTACACAAGGGCCAGCACCTGCGAGCGCAAAAGGGTTGGAGCTGTCAGGCTGTGCTCCGGTGGAACGGTCGCGCCGTTGATGGCGAGATCGATGGCCACCGGCGCATCAATGACGAAAGTTGTCATGAAGGTAACCCTTGCACGGGACCGACTTTCGAGCACGTCGATCTGTCCAGACGACAGGACCTACAACGCGAACGCGCGGGGCGGACCGGCGAGGCTCGCCTTCGCCTCGACCCCCATCGGGTCCAGGATTTCGATCTCGCCGGCTTCGAGACCGTCGAGCGCCAACCGGACGAGGTCGGCCGGATCCATCACTGCGCCGTCCGGAAATTCGATGCCATGCCGTTCCGCGAAGTCGAAGAGCGTCTGCGTGCCTACCAGTCCGGGCACGAGCGCGACCACCTGAGTCGTCTGCGAGGCCAGTTCGATTCGCACCCCGTTGGTCAGGCCCCACTGAGCGGATTTCGCGGCCGCGTAGGCCGTGTTGCCATCCACGGTGGTCCACGCTGCCGCCGACAGCACATTGAGGACGGCTCCCCCGCCGTTGCGTGCCAGGATCGGCGCGAACGCCCGGATCATCGCCAGGGTGCCGTAGTAGTTCGAATCCATCGTCGACCGGATGGCATCCATGTCACCGGTGACCAGGTTTCCACCCGCGGTGTCAGCGGCATTGTTGATCAGCACGTCCACATCGCCGGCCAATGCGGCAACTGCCTCGACCGACGACTGGTCGGTGATGTCGAGCCGCACTTCCTGCGCCCCGGGAACGTTCAGCAGTTCGGGACGGCGCGCGGTGGCGTACACCTTGGCTCCGCGTTGCAGCAGTTCAACGGCGAAGTGGTGGCCGATCCCCCGGTTCGCTCCGGTGACGAGCGCGGTCGCGCCGTGCAACTTCATCTGTCCTCCAACGGGTTTCACATGTCGAGGCGAATATGACCGATCGGTCATCTTACTTCCGCTAGGCTCCCACAAGATGACCAAGCGGTCAACTTGGTATTCTCTGTCCAGTGACGAGCACCGATCGACCGATCCGCGCGGATGCGGCACGCAACCGCGCGTTGCTGCTGTCCGCGGCCGAGGATGAGTTCCGGCAGCGCGGCCCGTCGGCGTCGGTGGCCGATATCGCTCGCCGCGCCGGCGTCGCAAAGGGCACGGTGTTTAGGCACTTCCCGACCAAGGAAGATCTGATCGCGGCCATCGTCTGTGAGCACATCGCCGTACTCGCAGAAGCCGCACGGCGCCTGGCCGATTCACCGGATGCGGGTGCGGCACTGCTGGAGTTCTTGACGCTCGCCGCCGACCAACGGCAACGGCACGACCTGACCTTCCTGCAGTCGGCGACCAGTGGGGACCCCCGGGTCGCCGAGGTGCGCGATGCGCTGCATGCCAATCTTGAGACGCTCGTCGATCGGTCCCGCAGATCGGGCGCAATCCGGGCGGACATCACCGAGGCTGACGTCTACCTGATGATGTGTGCACCGATTCACATCGTCGAAAATCTTGCGGCCCCCGAACCTTTGCTTTGGCAGCGCTATGTGGCAATCATCTTCGACGGGTTACGAGCCGACGGCGCGCATCCTCTGCCACGGCCGGCGCCAGTCGTGCCTTGACGGGCACCACGCCGACGGGCGGTGTCGACCCGCCGCCCGACCCCACTGTCGTGTCGGGAATCCGCCAGCTTGTGCTCCGGCTTCAGAACAAGATCGACGCATGCCCACTGGCCCGCTTCTGATACGTCCCATCGCCGCCGCCCACCTCGATCACGTCCGTGAATCCGGCCGTGATGCGTGGGGTAGCCCTGTCGAAGAGCTGGCAGACGCTCCGGGTAGCCCTCTTCGATGCTGCCTACGCAACTCCAGGCCAGGCGAGGGACTGATTCTATTCGGCTATGCGCCGCCCATACCGGGCGCCCCGAGTCCGTACCAGGAAGTCGGTGCAGTATTCGCGCACGCCGCGCCCTGCGACGGCGCGCCACTCTGGACCAGCTATCCAGACGAGTGGCTGGACCGTCCACAGGTTTTGCGGGCCTACGACTCTCGCGGGTGGATCCATCCCGCGACGACGACGCACGACGGCAAGGACGCCGAGAGAGCACTCCGCGAAGTCCTGTCAGCGCCCGGAGTCGTCGAAGTACACAGCCGCAATATCGCCTATGGGTGCTTCATGTTCTCCGCGTCATGTCCTGGGCGCAATCGGTGAAAACCTCGCTGTCGCACAACGCTATTCGGTCGCACTGCCGGATGTTGTCTTGTTCAGCATTCAACGAACTTCTTCCCATTCTCGACTCACAGACTTCCGGAACAGGTACACCGAGACCGAATTTGTGAACCACTGCCACAGGAGCTTCGGCCAGCCCACTGCGTGGGCCCTTCTGCCGGTGTGAAAAATCGTAAGGCTGTTGACGAAGCGCGTCTTACCGATGCGCGACAACCGCCGAAACAGATCCATATCTTCGGCTGCTACGAGCTTTTCATCGAAGCCGCCAACTTTTCGAAAAGCCTCTGCGGTGATCATTTGGAATTCACCACCGGCCGCACCTATCCGAAAGACGTTGTTCTGCAGGTAGAACTGCAGACCCAGCATCGTGAAGACTCCCCGGTCGAAAAATGTACTAATCCCCGGTTCCACCCGATATTTGACGGTCAGGGCGACCACGTCTGGTCGGGTGCGGAATTCGGTGAGCGCCGTTTCAAAGAAGGCATCGATATCGGGGATCACGACGTCGGCATCCAAGAATACGAGATAGTCACCTTGCGCAACTGCGGCGCCCATATTCCGTGCCATCGCGATGGTCTGTCTAGTCTGCTCCTCATGGACGACGATCTGTGTAGCGTGGCCACTACACAGCGCCACGGTGTCGTCCTTGCTGTTTCCGTCGGAGATTATTATCTCGTGATCGGCGGAGAACGGCGCAATCGAAGTCAGGGTATTCATGATGGTCTTCGATTCATTCAACGTCGGAATGACAAACGAGATCATGCCTTCAAACTCCTGGGTTGGGTCCATGGGTGTCTGTGACGAACGAAAAAATGGTGCGTGGCTTGCCAGCCGCGAAAGGGGACGACTCGCTGGATTCACGTAACCCGCAAACGCCGGATCTTTAGTCTCTGACGGAGCTGAAGAAGTCCGTCCAAATCCTTTTCCGCGTTTAACTGGTCGTTGACGACGTCCCGGGTGAATTTTCGAGTCCACTCTTCGGACAGCTGGTTGGCTTGCCGGCACAGTCTCGGCGCAACGGATAGCGAGCGGTCGGATGCGAAACCAGGGAGGCTGCGCAACGTCTCCTGTGGCCTGGCGACCAGGCACTCGTAGGTCAGTTCTCGATGCGGCACACCGCGCTGAGCCAGGAAGCTCTGGATTACGGTGTTTTGATTCTGGATTACTTCCAGCATTCTCAAGGTCCGTCGGAAAGAATATTTTGCGTGTGCTTTGGAGTCGAACTGATTGGACCACCGACGACTCTGCATAGCGATTTCAAATGAGACCGCCTGGGCTATCTGATCCTCGCGCCGTAGATGGACGTAGTGAACGCGAACGTCACCAAGATGTTTCTCGATGCTCGCGAAATAGGGTAGGTGATTTCCATGCAAATTTATCCCGAGCCACCCATTGGTGTGCGTTCTGTATCGACGAAGTGCACGCATGTAGCGGCCGCCATCTATCGCGCCATCATTGTGACAGCCCCAACGGTCGGCCAAAAGTGGCATGTATTGAAAGGGTTGAAGGTACTCGTGCGCGGTGTAGCCACGGTTTTGGCGTATCAATTCGCAAAGAAGAGTGCTCCCACTGCGAGGCGTACTGAGCAGGATCATCACATCGGTCGTGGGAGTCTCTTCAGGCTCGTCATATCGTGCATCGGCGAAATCTTCTGGCGGAATTATCTTCGCTGCAGCAGATACTTTGAGACGATGGATATAGGCGCCAGTTCTCGCCAAGGTAAGAGTCCTCCAAATTGCACGGCTATACGCCGTCGGATCAATGGTGAGTGCGAGAGAAAAAAGTGTGATGATGTACGGTGTCGGAGCGCCGGGTCGTTACGCTAACAGCGCACCTAATGACCGTCGAGTTCGAAAGCGCAATCTATGAACATTCACAGCCGCAGGACGCGTCAGTCCGTATGTGTTATTCAACTGTGCGATGCTCAGAGGCCCCTCGCCTGTCGGTCGGATTCGCAACGTCGTGACATGTGGTGACAGCCGCCGGCATTGGATGTCGCCACCACCGGGCCATGGTGGGAGCGGTCTTCGCAGGTTTGGGGCCTTACTGGAGTGAGCTGACCCCGGAAGCGGCGCCACATGGGCGACGCACACGGTGCTGTGACGTAGGCTGAGCGGGTAGTTGGGTTGCGGGAGCCCACGCGATATGTAGTACGAGTGGCATTCCGATAGCCGTGACGAAAGGCAACCGTTGTGTCTGGCCAGGTGCCCGACCCCACAACATCCAAAATCCTCGACGCTGCGTGCGGCGTCCTCGGAGAGTTTGGATTCAAGCACGCAACCATCGAACTGGTCGCGAAGTCCGCCGGCGTTTCTCACATGACGATTTATCGGCGTTGGCCCACCAAGGGCGAGTTGCTCACGACAGCGCTGCTGCGCGAATTCGCCACGGCCTTGTCCGCCGCTTTTGACGGTGTCGATAAGTCCGATTCATTTGATGAAAAGCTAGTGGGCGCCTTTATCGAGATGGTGCAGGCGGTGCGCGACAATCCTGTAATAGCGGCAGCGTTCGCGGCTGACGCCGAAACTTCTTCTCAGCGTGGTGTGGAGAATTTCGGATCGGTGATGATGGGATCAGCGGCTCCGCTGGTCGCAGACCATATTGGGAGTATCGCTGATTTCGAGCTCGACTCAGCCGACGTGGCAGTCCTCGCTGATGTCTTCCTGCGACTGACACATTCACTGCTGGTCCTGGATTACCCGGGACAGCCGGTGAGCGGTCCAGCAGATGTGGCGAGTTATGCGTTGAGCACCGTGGGGCCGCTCGCCCGATCGGTCGAGGACCTCTTCGGCGGCCTGCGAGTCGTCGATTCCGGTTCACACGCCGGCGACGCAGCGGTGGCTGTCGCAACGAGAAACCGGAGGCTCTTCGGCAGCAACAGGCGTAGCGGCACCGGCGCGCCGCGGTCGAAGGTGATGTTGGGCGCCGCGTCGCTGCTTTCGGTGCTCGTCGTTTCGTCGGCATTGACAGTGGCTGTTCTGCATCCCGGTAGGGCCCAGGTCGGCCCGGTCGATATCAGTCGAACGGAGGGATCGCAGCCAGCCGTGGACTCACCGGAGCC
Source organism: Mycobacterium sp. (assembly GCA_016197405.1). Classification (GTDB taxonomy): domain Bacteria; phylum Actinomycetota; class Actinomycetes; order Mycobacteriales; family Mycobacteriaceae; genus Mycobacterium. Next base: position 271,062 of record JACPVR010000024.1, on the reverse strand, counting down.
TGCGCCGTTGCGACTGCCGGCCCCGGACGGCGTGCGATTGAGTATTGAGCCCGCCGTGCCTGATCCCGACCTCGAACAACCAGCGCAATTCGGCGAATCGGCCGATCCGGATACGCCGACTCAGGATGTGCCCACTGCCGACGACGCCGACACTCCGAGATCGGGTGCAGGCGGAGGCGCCGACCGTCCGAATGTCCCATTCAGGCCGCCGCCCCTCGATCGCCGATTCGAACCTGATGCAGGTCAGCCCGATGGTGAGCCCGATGGCGGGCCGCAGTCCGGTCCGATGCCACGCCCCCCGAGAGCGGGCGTTCCCGGACCGGGTCCTGGTCCGGGTCCCGCACGGCCTCCACAGCCGCGCCCCCGGCCTGAAGGCTCTGGTGGTACCGGTCCGCGGTAACCGCCGCATGACCTACTGACCAAGGACGCTCGCCCCTCTGGCAGGCGCCCTCGGCGGCGCCGTTCGTGCATCCATCGCGCCGGATCATGCGCCGTCGGCGCACCGAAGGCAGTCGGTCCACCCGGTCCTTCGCCGTGTCATGCCCGTTCGTGCGGCACCGGTGCAAACAAGCTCAGATCCACCGACTCGTTGTAGAAACCCCTGCTTAAAGCGTGAAGTTAGGATGTTAGGGAATCACTAACATGCTATCTTCGACGCTGTAAACGCAGTTGTCACGAGTGAGAGAGGCTGTCTCAAGCAATTAGGCGCATCGGCCCCACGGCTCGTCCGGTGTCGGATACCGATCGAGGCGAGGGTCGACTCCATTTGGTCCGTCAGGACGGAGCCGACTGGAGACGCCGCAATGTTGGCCATCCCTATCCCCGCGAGGACATCAGAATGACGTTGACATCGGACCCGGCCCTGGGATCCCCGAGTTACAGCCACCAGATAACGGCTCCTATCGTTCGCGCGAACGGCGATCCGATACGTGTCCTGATCGTCGACGTCGATCCCATGGCCAGCGAGCTGATCGGCCTGGCGCTGCGCCGTGAGGGCTGGATCGTGTCGATCGCCAACGACGGGCCCAGCGCCTTACGAATGGCGCGGTGCGATCCGCCCGATCTCGTCATCATCGAAGTCGCTTTACCGGGACTCGACGGTCTCGCGGTGATGCGGGGCCTGCGCGCAAATCGCCCGACAATTCCGGTCATGCTGCTGAGCTCCCTCACCGCGCCGGAAGACCGTATCGAGGGGTTGGCGCAAGGCGGTGACGACTATGTCAGCAAGCCATTCCATGTCGAGGAAGTGGTTCTGCGTTTACGCTCACTCATCAAGCGCTCTGGGCTCGGTGTCGAACCTGGAATCCTCGAGGTCGGCGATTTGGTTCTGAATGAATTCAGCCACGAGGCGACCCGCGGAGGTAAATCGGTGCTGCTCACGGCGACCGAATATCGACTCTTGCGACTGCTAATGCTGAATGCGAGTCGCATAGTATCCAAATCGCAGCTCTTGGAAGAGGTGTGGGGATACGATTTCGGCGGCAGTACCAATGTCGTCGAGATATTCATCTCCTACCTTCGGAAAAAGGTCGACCTGGGCCACCACCAGCCGATGATTCGCACGGTGCGGGGTTGCGGTTACATGCTGAAGGCGTGACCAACCCCCACTCCCCTGCGGAGGCCTGTGTTCGTCACGCCGACGCATAACCAGCGAATCCCTCAGGGTCCCGCGCCGGTCGTGCTGGTGATGGGTAGACATCCAGTCGAGAACAGATGTTCGCCTCCGTGGACGGTGCGCCTCCTGCGAGCAGTGCCTCTGTGTGCATTCGGTCGTGCGTGAACGCGAATCACCTTCAAGCCCAATCACTTTTCTCGGCGTCACCGTCACGACACTTCTGTTGATCGGACGAAGCCCGGCCGTGAGTGATTCACGGGTCAAGTTGCTTCGTTGGCGAAATATCCTGCTCGCGATGCCAATTCGATAACATTCGCGCCGACGTTGTCCGGTTCGGTGTGGAAAGAAGCTCGCTTCGACGCGCGCACAGCTCATTCTTATCGGATTCTATAGCGTTCACATCTATTGAGCGGCAAGGCAACTGGCGATCCGTCCCCGAATCATGGCACCGTTGCACATGTCGGGAGCAGTGAAGGTGCCGACATCGTTTCTAGGAAAGGAGTTCGTGATGAAGATCCACTCGATTCCCAGGCTCAGCAAGATCATGGGAATGGCTGCGTTGTCAGGTGGTGTTGCGCTGGCGGGACTCGGTTTCGCCGGCGGTGTCGCCAATGCCGCGCCGCCGCCACCGCCCCCGCCAGGGCAGTGCGTGCCGTTGCCGTTGAAGCCTTGCCCGCCGAACCCGGCGCCGCCACCGCCGCCGCCCGGCCGGTGATCTAGGCATTAGTCGAGCACGAGACGATGCGGCGCGCTGCAAGCGGTGGCGCGCCGCATCGCCGTCTATCGATGAGGACCCACTGCACCTGGCGCCTTGTGGCGGGGCGGCGTGAGGTGGGCGCTCGCGTCAGCCCTCTGGACCGCTGAGTTGAACCTCGCTCGGGATCGGTGTTGCGATCGACCCCGGCCTCCGTCAGCTACGGCGAGGAGAAGATTGACGACTATCACCCGTTCTCGGGTGAGCGACGCCGGTGGCTCGACAGCATGAACCACGCGCAACTGGGTGATCCCGCCAAGTTCGGCTCCGCCATTGTTCGAATCGCGAACATGGCCAATCCGCCCGCGCGATGGGGTGCAGGAACCGACGCGATCGAGGCGTTCCGCGTCCGTGCCGAGCAATTGACCGGGAACAGCGTGGAGTTCGCGGAGTTGACGCGCTCCACGGACATCGGCGCAACCACGTCGACGGGCTCCGCTGAGCCGGAGTGCGGCCACAGCGGCGAAATCCGCGATACAACTTAGAAGAGCCCACACCGCCGCGTCGAGAGGATTCACCATGGTCGCCATCCCCGAGGGTTACGAATCGCTGCTCGAGCGTCCGCTGTACGGACACCTCGCGACTGTTCGCCCCGACGGCACACCGCAGGTCAATGCGATGTGGTTCGCGTGGGACGGTGAAGTGCTGCGCTTCACCCACACCACCAGACGTCAGAAGTACCGCAACGTGTCGGCCAACCCCGCCGTGGCGATGTCGGTCATCGACCCCGACAACCCATATCGCTACCTCGAGGTTCGCGGCGTCGTCGAGGAGATCGTGCCTGACCCGACGGGTGCTTTTTACCTCGAACTCAACGACCGATACGACGGACCGTTGACCGAACCGCCTGCCGACAAGGCAGACCGCGTAATCCTGGTGGTGCGGCCGACCGCTTTCAGCAAGCAGTAGACGACCATGCTCGTCGCATTCAGCGTCAGCCCGTCGGGCGGCGACGAAAACGGTAGCGTCAGTGCGGCTGTCGCGGAGGCGATCCGAGTCGTGCGGGCATCAGGTCTGCCGAACGAGACCAACGCCATGTTCACCAACATCGAAGGCGAGTGGGATGAGGTGATGGCGGTGGTCAAACAGGCTGTCGATGCTGTTGCGGCCGCCTCCCCGCGGGTGAGCCTGGTACTCAAGGCCGATATCCGCCCAGGTCACATCGGCCAGCTCACCGCGAAAGTCGAACGCATCGAGGAGGCGCTACGCGAGTGAGGTTCTCCGGCTCGACCAGTGTGCAGCTTGGCGGACCACCCGCTGCTGCGTGAGATACATTGCCCGGCAGCAGATCTATCGGTCAACCAGTAGGTAGTTGAGGGCCATCGCCTGGAGAACGGCACTTGACGATTCAAAGTGCTCCCCGCCTGCGCCCGACAGGGTGTCGTGAATCGATTTCAAGCCGTCGAACGCGCCGACCAGGGCCACCGCGACCGCCGTGGGGTCCAGGTGGTGCGGGCTGTCACCGAGTTCCTGTGCCTCCCTGATCAATCCGGCAACGAAATCCACCCACTGTCGGGTCAGGTCGGCAGCACGCGGGCGGGTGCTGTCGAATTCGGTGAGATTCTGGGTCAGGCGTGCAATGGCCCACGTCGTGGTGTCGCGACGGTGCAGTTCGATCATCGCCGCACACAGGTGTGTGAGCCGGGCCCGCCCGGGTGAAAGCTGCTTGAGGCGTTGCTCGACGTCGCTGAGCCACTGGGCGTGCTTCGCCTCGAGAACGGCAAGCGCGAGTGCTTCCTTGCTGTCGAAATGGAAATACACCGCACCTTTGGTCAGGCCTGTCGCGTCGACGAGTTCGGCCATCCGCGCCCTGTCGTAGCCGACCCGGGCGAACACCGCAGCCGAGGCGTCGATGATGTGACCCCGGGTGGCCTCGCCCTTGGTTGTCGAACCTGATGGCCTCCCGGCTCCGCGTGCCGACGATTCACCGCTCATCGAGCCTCCTCTTGCTTCTGCCCTTGCCACGGTGCAATATAGGTCGCAATTAAACATACCGCATGGTCGGTTTTATGGAAGAGGGACTGAATGGCGCGGATGGACAAGGAACTCTTCGACGGCAAGACGGTGCTGATCACGGGGGCTTCCTCCGGGATCGGCCGGGCTTTCGCCGAACGGGCCGCGGCGCACGGCGCCCGGCTCATCGTGGTGGCACGGCGGGAGGAGGCCCTCAAAGCCCTCGCCGCCGAGATGCACCGCCGGTACGCCTCGACTGTGGACGTCATGGTGGCCGACCTGGCGGTGCCCGGAGCCGCCTCAGGTCTGTGCGCGGCCATCGGTGCGGCCGGGCTGGCCGTGGACGTACTGGTCAACAATGCCGGTGTCGGCTCACACGGGGACCTGGTCAACGCGGATCCGGATGCAATCGTGAGTCAGATTCAGCTCAACGTGGTCGGGCTCGCCGACCTGACGACGCGTCTCCTACCGGCGATGGTGCAGCGAGGGGGCGGCGCGATCATCAATATCGCGAGTACCGCTGCGTTCCAGCCTATTCCGCATATGGCGGTCTACGGCGCGACGAAGGCGTTCGTGTTGTCGTTCACGCGGGCGCTATGGGCGGAGACCCGATCCACCGGGGTGCGCGTCGTCGCGGTCTGCCCGGGGGCAACCGAAACCGAGTTCTTCGAGATCGCCGGCGAGGACGCATCGGTCGGGCGGAGGCGAAACCCCGACGATGTGGTCGACACGACGTTGCGAGCCCTTCAATGCAAGCGGCCAAGTGTTGTCGACGGCCGATTGAATGCTCTGGTCGCCGCCTTGGCTCCGCGCCTGCCCGAACGTCTGGCACTCGGTATCGCCGAGCGTTCGGTGCGCCCCCGAGCGGTCGCCCGCTGACCTATCCACACGCGAGGACAGTTCCATGTTCATCCACCAGTTCGCTGATGCCGCAGCAGCGGCAGTCAACGCGCACGACCCCGACGCCGTCACCCGATTGTGGGCCGAACCGGCTGCCTACACCTCTCCCCTGACCGGCCCGCAGAGCGGCCTGGATGCGCTCCGCGCCCGTGAGGCTGCCCTTTTCGCCGGGTTCAGCAACCTGCGAGCGAAAATCACAGCCTTGGGGCAAGAGGGTTTGACCGGCGCCATGTTGGTGACCTTCGAAGGAACGCACGATGGGTGTTATGCGGGAATCCCCGCAAGTGGCAACAGGATCTCCATCGAGATGGCTGCGATCGTCACCTTCGACGAATCCGGAAAGGTGATCGCCGAGCGCGTCATCGTGGACACGGGCGATGTCGCTACCCAACTGGGGTCGCCCCCGTAGTTGGGCGCCTAGCGTTGCACACAGCACTTTCACAGAAATTGGGATCGGTAGAACTGGCGGGCTCTTTACTTGTCGTCAAGACACGACAACACAGAACGGAGCTGACCATGTTCTCGACATCTCGAACCAAACGAGCCGCCGCTGCGGTGCTGCTGGCAGGCGCAGGAGCACTCGCCAGCGTGGTGCTGACACCCGCCACCGCGCAGGCCGAGCCAGGCCGGGCTACCGGACCATTCACCTGGTGCCCGGGCCAGTACCAAGGTTTTGCCGCGTCGGGATCGGGCCGTCCCAACTGGGATTGGAACGTCTGCCACACCTACTGGTGGGTGTACGGCGAACCGGGCGGCAACGTGGCCGACAGCGTCTGGGAAGGTGCTCTCCCCCCGGCCGAGATCCCGTTGGAGAACCTCACTCGGCCGCCGTTCAACTGCGGATTGTTCTTCTGCCAGGACCCCGGCGGCCGATACACCGTCGACCCGCGGATCTCCGCGCCATAGATACCGCTAGCACTACCCAGGACAGTCCGGGTAGCGGCATTGAGGGCACCTGTTCGCCGAAGGATGCTTGTCACATCGGTTGTCGACGCGGTCAACCGAACGTGTCAGAGGCTGAAATGCCCCGCGATCCTCGAACAGGAGTCACCCATGAGCACCGCCATCCGCGAAGACCTGGTCCTATCGCACGCCGTCGTGACCGCCGATGTGGTTGCCCCGTTCGATCACGTCGACATTGCACAATGGCTGAAAACCCTTCCGACACATGAGTATCAGCGTTGCGCCCCAGGCGACCACAAGGCCGCCGGCTATACCGTCGACGATGATGGGACGCCGATGTCGATCAACATCGAGATGATCGGCACCGGGCTGGTGGTGCAGCAGTATCGGTTCGAAGTGGCCGAGGCGCACTACTGCAAGATGGTGTCGCTTTCCGATGTGCTCACGCCCCGCGGATGGACGAGTACGCAGGTCATCTGGGAACTGTGCATGGAACAACTCGACGGGGACAACTGCCGCTACACCAACACGGTGACCTCGCATCCCACCGAGCAATTCATGACGTTCATCGCCGAGCAAGGACAGACGTTCACCGAGGCGGCTGCAGCACGGCAGGAGGCGTCGGGTCGGCATTGCCGCGTCGAGACGCCCCGGTACGCACAGAGCATCGCCCGGTGGGCCACGGCACGCGTCGCGGCGTCCGTCTGACCGCGGCAAACCCGACAATCGTCTGAACGGAGATTCGTCATGCCCTCAGCAATATTGTTCGATCAGCCCGGGCCGCCCTCTGTCCTCGGCCTGCGTGCGGTGGAGCCGCTGCATCCAGGACCCCGGGAAGTCGTCATCCGGGTCGCCGCGGCAGGGGTCAACAATGCCGACCTTTTGCAGCGACGCGGCCACTACCCCGTGCCGGCTTGGGCGCCAAAGCCTTTGGGGTTGGAGTGTGCCGGGACGATCGCAGCGGTCGATGTCGACATAACCGGCTGGTCGCCCGGTGACCAGGTGTGCGCCCTGCTCGATGGTGGTGGCTACGCGGACGAAGTCGCGGTGCCGGCCAGCCAGGTCATGCCCATCCCCCAAGGCTTGACCGTCTTGGAGGCTGCCGCCGTTCCTGAAGTGGCTGCGACGGTCTATTCGAACCTCGCCATGATCGCCGGTCTGCATGCCGGCCAAGCCGTACTGATCCATGGCGCAGGCGGCGGTATCGGAACCTTCGCAATTCAGTGGGCCGCCGCGATCGGAGCACGGGTGATCACGACCGCCGGCAGTGATGAGAAAGCCCGCGCCGGCCAGCAGCTCGGAGCCAGCACCGCGATCAACTACCGCAGCCAGGATTTCGTCGCCGCCACGCTGGCAGCGACGGACGGCCGCGGCGTCGATGCCATCCTGGACGTGGTGGGCACCGACTACCTCACGCGAAATCTCGAATGTCTTGCGCCGGACGGACATCTGGTTATCATCGGCGGCTCCACGACACCGGCGCCGCTTGACCTGGGACTGCTGATGTCCAAGCGCGCCACCGTTTCGGCAACGATGCTGCGATCCCGCCCGGTCGAGCAGAAGGCTCAGATCATCGCCGGGGTGACCCGGGACGTTCTGCCCCTGTACGCATCCGGTGCGCTGCGGCCCGTCGTCGACACGGTGCTGCCGATGTCGGAGGCGGCACGTGCCCACGAGTTGCTCGAGGCCAAGGGCACCGTGGGGAAGGTGATCCTGGACAATCGCGCGGTGTGATCACCGGGTCGTGGATCGTGTTGCCGGCGGCAGGAATACGTCGTCGACGATTTCGGTGGCGCGTCGAGTCCCACGTCCACCGGGCAGCGACCGATCTGTCGCTGCCCGCAGAGGTCGGGGTTCCCGGCGGCGGCCGTACGATGCGGCTGTAGCGTGGCGACGGTGAACCTCTCTCGTAAATCGTCCTCCGTCGCTCTTGTCGCCTGTGCCACGACGCTCGCCGTGGCGCTGTCCGGATGCGGCTCGGATACCGGTACATCGTCGGCGAGCACCAGCACACCGTCGGCGTCCGACGTGTTCACACCGCCGCCCGTTGCCGAGGACACGGCCCCGGCCGGCGGCTGCCCGACCGCCGCACCGGCAGAAGGCGTTGCGCCCGAGTGGACGCTGTCCGGTGCGACCGGCAGTGTCGCGGTCACGGGTTCCACCGATACCGCGGCGCCGAGCATCAAGGTGACCGCACCGTTCAGCGTCACCGAAACACAGGTGCACACACTCAAGGCCGGCGACGGGGAGGTCGTGGCCGAGACCGCGACCGTCGATGTCTGCTACATGGGCGTCAACGGCCGCGACGGATCGGTGTTCGACAGCAGCTACCAGCGCGGAGCTCCGGTCGACTTCCCGCTCAACGGTGTCGTGGCCGGTTTCCAGAAGGCCATCGCCGGCCAGAAGGTCGGATCCACGGTCGGTGTTGCGGTGACCTCTGCCGATGGTTACCCGGAAGGCCAGCCGGCCGCTGGGATCCAGCCGGGCGACACCCTGATCTTCGCGATAAAGATCCTCAACGCCTCACGCTGACCGCAGATCTACCGCGGCCGGCGCGGGAGTGCCTATCCCCCGCCGGTGTTGATATTCGACGACAACGTGATGAAACCGCCGTTGATCCAGACGCCCCAACGGCCGCCCCAACCCGATGTCCAGACGATCGGCTGCCCGTTCCACATCTCAGCGGGCTTGGGCGGTGCGTTGGGCGGCGGTACCTCACCGACAACGACCGGTGCCGGCGGCGGCGCGGCCGGTTCGGCGGTCGCGGTCGCCGCGCCCAGACCAAGGATTGCTGCGGCGAGCCCGCCCGCGACGGCGAGAGCAGGCAGAGTGGTCTTGACGGTCATGTCCACGCTCCAAGATCAGACGTAATCAGGATAATTAGCAGATGTAATCATCCTATGTCATCGCTGCGGCTCGGGGTGCTCCGCCTGATCAGTAGCCGATCTCGTCACAAATGGGCGGGATGATGATGAGCGCGCCGCGCGGGGTGCAGAAGGGGCGAGGCGCCGGCGGTGGCGGAGGCGGCGCGGGCACGAATTCCGGCGGCGGGGCGGCCTGGTGCGCAGTGCCCGACCACGGATAGATCATGTTCGTCGTCACGTCGACGATGCCTTCGGAGTTCCAGTACCAATCGTGGCAGGCATTCCAGTCCCAACTGAGAACCTGACTGCCTGGAATGGCGGGGTCGCCCGGGCACCAATGCGTGCACGTCAACCCTTGGGGGCAATTGCCGCCCTGATAGCTGGGTCCGGTCTCGGCCTGCGCGGGGGCCACACCGGCCAGGCAGAAAACGCCGGGAAACAGTGCTGCAGCCGCCAGCCGTTTGAATCGACGTGCATATTCGGTCATCGTGGGCCTCTCCAGGTGCCCCGATCGGCCGTGGCCGGCATCTGAGGCTTTGCCGTGTGTTCGCTGAACAAGTACACACAGCGCGCCTGGTTACCGATCCCAAAAAGCGCGGAATTGTGATGCCGACCCCGTACTAGCGTTGACCGACTTCGAGCTGACGCGCTACGGGGACGGTGCTGCCGGGGCTGCGGCGGGCGCCGGCCCGAAGGGATTGGGCGGCGGCGCCGCGTCGTAGTAACCCGGTGGTGGCGGGCCAGTCAGCGGGTAGTAGCCCGGCGGCAGCGCCGGTCCGCCGGCATACGGCGTTCCCTCGGTGGCCGGTGTCGACGATTCCGGGGCGGTCAGCGAGGTGAATCCCGGGGGCAGCTGCGGTGCCGGACCTGCGCCGGGTGGCGGTGTCAAGCCGTCGCCAGGACCGGCCATCAGCGCTTCGGCTGGGTTGCCGCTGCGAAACGTGTGCCACAAATCCTTGAGGTAGCCACCGGGGCCTGACGTCGAGGTACCCGAGCCGTATACCTGGTTCTGGACCTCGGGCACCACCGGTGCACCCCCTGGCGGTGGCGGCAGCGGTCCGGCCGGACCGTCCGATGCGACCACCACGGGCTGCCCCGGAGCGGGCGCGGGCGCAGCCGGATCGACCGGCACCGGATAGGGCTCCCCCGGAGCGGGATCAGCTCCGGCTTGACCGGCCCCGGCCAGGGCGCAGCCGGCGATGATGGCGCCCGCGATCACGAACTTCGCGGGGCGGATGGCGCGCTGACGTTCAATCATGAATCCCGGATGTCCTCTCGAAGGCACGGGTATCGTCCCACAAATCGCTATCGAATTCGCCCGGTAAACGGTTACGCCCGGATCGCTGCGACGGTCCATGATGGATGCCGTGGACTCGACCCGGGTGGATCGGTGGTTGTGGGCGGTCCGGCTCACCAAGACCCGGCCGGATGCCGCCGAAGCTTGCCGAGGCGGGCATGTGCGGGTCAACGACCGGCCGGCCAAGCCGTCGACGACCGTTGTGCCCGGTGATCAGATCCGTGCTCGCCTCGGCGACCGGACTCGGATCGTCGAAGTGGTCCGGGTGATCCAGAAGCGTGTCGGGGCGGCCGACGCCGTCACTTGCTTCATCGATCGGACTCCCGCCCCACCGCCGACCGCGGTGATACCGGTCGCCTTCCGGGACCGCGGTGCCGGAAGACCGACGAAGCGGGATCGCCGGATGCTGGACCGGTGGCGCGCAGGGCAGGGCTGAGGTCGGCTCCGCGTGCGACGATGTGGCCCGTGCGCCACCAGAACGGTCTGACCCGAGCCGCTCACATGGCATCACTGCTGGCGGTCATCGCGATCCCGTTGGTCGGTTGGTTCTTCCAGAACTGGTCCGGTGCGACCACGCTCACCGTCTATTGGTTCGAAACCGTCGCGGCGAGCGTGTTCATCACCGCTCGGATTCTGTTCCACCGGCGGTGGGCCCCACGCCGCGGGCATTTCACCTATGCGGCGCCGAGCCAGCAGCGGCGTGGCACCGGTTCGTCGACTTTCCTGTCCGGCTTCGTGGTGACCATGGTGGTCTTCTGTGCCGCCCACGCCTTGTTCTTGGGCTTCATCCTTTTCATGCTCAACCGCAACGGGCAGAGCGAACTTGCTGTTGTCGACTGGCGCAGTGTCGGATTCGGCTGCCTGAGCGTCTTCGGTTTCCTGGCCCTCGACTTCCTGGTCGACCTGGTCAGCCTGCGGCGCTGGTCGTTTTTCCAGATCGAGCAGACCGCCAACCTCGGCCTGAGTCGTGTCATGGTGGTTCATCTCACCTTGATCTTCGGGCTGTTTGCGGCGGCTTTCACCGGTGCACCCGACGCCCTTTTCGGTGTTTTCGTCGTTCTCAAGACTCTTGCCTCGTTGAGTTCGGCACTGCCGCAATGGGATCCCGAAGTCGCACCGGGGTGGATGAGCCGGGTGATGAACCGGTTGCCGAACGCGCACCCAGGAAAGCGGTTCGAGGACAAATGGGCGGATGACCGCGCCGACGAGAACGCGCGGCGCACCCGAAACGAACAGCCCTGGCCGGCATGACATCTGAGCGGTGTCACCAGATGAACTGCTGGCCGCCGTCGATGTCGTAGGTTGCGCCGGTCAGCGCGGTATTGACCATGATGTGTACGGCAAGTGCGGCGACGTCGGCCGGCCCGACCACCCGTCCGATCGGCAGCGTCGCACGCAGTTGGTCGCGGCGCGCCTGCAGGCCGTCCCCGAGCAGCGTGGCCGACAACGGGGTGTCGACGAAACCCGCCGCGATGAGGTTGACGCGTACCGGTGCCAGCTCGAGGGCCAGAGCCGCGGTGAACGGAGGCAGGGCGGCGGTGGCGGCGGAGACGATCCCGAGGCCGTGACCGATTCGCCGTCCACCGGTGCCACCCATCAACAGCAGCGTGCCGGCCGGTCGCATCTTGGGAGCGGCATTGCGTGCGATCTCCAACGCTACGGCGGCGTGATCGCCGATCGCCTCGCGGACTTGCTGACCGGTCATTTCCAGTAGTGGGCCGTAGCTGGGACCGCCGGCGGTAATCAGCACATGGTCTATCGGTTCCGGCAGCCCGGCGAAGAAATCTCGCACCGCCACAGCGTCATTGGCATCGAGTGTCGCGGTGGCTGTGGCGTCGACGTCCAGAGCCGCCGATGCGAGTCGGCCGGCATCACGACCGGCCAAGATCACCTCAGCGCCTTCGGCTCTGGCCCGCCGCGCGGTCTCCAGGCCGATTCCGGCGCTGCCGCCGATCACCACGACGGTCTGTCCGAGCAATTCCGGTTCGCGGTAAGTCGGTCTGTCGGCCATGATGGCAACTTATTCGGGCTCTTCGGTGCCTGCACCGAAACGCCGAAACGGAACTAGCCATGAGCGAACGGCGCAGTACTGCGCCATTGCTCGATCACCGGCGCCACGCTGTCGATCAGCATGGGCAGCTGCGGTGCCATGGACAGCGCGGCGATCGCACCGAGTCGGGCAGCGGTCTCGGTCACCCGCAGCACCCGGTCGTCGAGTGCACGCAGACCGAGTTCGGTGGCCGCCGCGTTGTAGACGGCCACCCCGTCTTCGCCGACCATGGCCAGGTCGGATTCCACCGCGCCCTGTGTGACGAGCTCGAAATCGGACCATAGTTCCCCATCGGGCGTAGCGATCATGTTGTAGTACGGGGCGTCACCGTGAATGGTTTGCACGTCGAGGCCGCCGAATGCGGACTCGAACCCGGTCCTGGAGGTCAGGATCGGCGCGATCGCCGCCCACTCCTGTTGTGCCCGTTGTAGATCGGCCTCCGGTAGCAGTTCGGACCGTCCCGTCAACGCGTCAAGTCCCTGCGGGATGAAAGTGCCGAACGGCGCACCGAAACCGAGGTCGTCGCCGGGATAATCGCGTAGCGCGGCGTGCAGGTGTGCTGTGCGCTCGATACGGTGCGGCATATCCGGCTCGGCGTTCGGCAGCTCGTCGACATATTGCCAGAACGTCATCGAGAACCCCTGGTGTAGAACGGGTTCCCGCGGTACCAGCGGGCTCGGTGCGACGACGGTTTGGCCGCGATCTGACAGCCACCCGGCCACTGCCAGTTCGCGACGCTGCTGCGCAGTCTGGACCGAAGGCGTGGCCGAGTAGGCCGGCGGCAACACCACCGGCACCCGCACGACGACCGGATTCGGAACCAGGTGAACGATCACGGAGAAGACGTCGTAGAGCACGCGCGTGCTGTCCACCCGCAGACCAAGTTCCCGACCCGCCGATGCGGCAGCCGCGACGGCCCGTTGTGTGCGGTCGGCGATATCGTCCGGGGTCAACACGGTGCCCAGTATCGCGACGGTCCGCCGGGGCGTCGAACGCTTTTCTTGCTTGCGCTGCCCTCGCCGGGCGGCTTGACTCGGTATGTGGGTGAGCAGCTGCGGGCCGAATTGATGCGGGTCGCCGAAGGCGGCGGTCCCAGCGCCGCCGACGCCCGCAGCGCTCTGGGCAGCGGTCCGGTTCGCGAGCGACTCAGGTCGGCCATCCGAGCGCTCGCCGCGCACCGCGGCCCGCAAAGCAGCACCTGCCCGTCGGATGCCGCGCGTGCGGTGGGCGGCGACGGCTGGCGCGACCTGATGATCCCAGCCCGTGAGTTCGCCCGTGAGCTGGCGGTCTCGGGCGAGGTGGTGATCACTCAACGCGGTGAGGTCATCGATCCGCAGGCCCAGTGGCGAGGCCCCATCCGGATCCAGACCGTTTAGTTTCGAACGTGTGTGCGATGGTTATCCCCCGCTTTGGAGGTGGTGACCATGACCGAACACCAGCAGCAATCGCCCAACGAGAACGCCGAAAAGGATCCCGCGGAATGGGTGACCGGCGACGAGCCGATGACCGGAGCGCAGCGCAGCTATCTGCACACACTGGCTCAGGAGGCGGGCCGTGACGTCGATGACAAACTGACCAAGGCGCAAGCCTCGGAGATGATCGACGAGTTGCAACAGCGCACGGGTCGAGGTTCCTGACCGTCGTCGCGGCTGAACCTCGCTGCTCGGGCCGCAACGCATTAGGCTCTGTGCAAGCCCGCACCACAGAGAACGGCACCGACCCATGATCACGATCGGCCATACCCTCGTCGCCGGAGCCTTCGTCGCGCTGGCGAGCGCCAGTATGGCGGTGGCCGGGGCCGAGTCCTCATGCGATCCCGATACCATGGCGATGTCACCACAGCCGGTGTTGTCCTGCCCCGGGGTGGCCGCGGCGCCGTTTCCCGACACAGCACCGGTGCCCAATCCCGCATTCGACGTGACGGGTCCGCCGACCGCGGGCTCGCCGCCGGCGAGCGGGCCGGTGATCGCCGCGCTACCTGCGCCCGGACAGGCGCCGCATGTTCCGCCCGTCGTCGGCGCCGACGGCACCCAGTCGTTCGGGCAGGGCGGAGTCATCGGCGATCTGTTCACCCAATTCCAGAACGGTGTACCGACCGATCTGATCTACGGCCCCGTGGCACCGCCACCGGGCTCCTGAGCGCCATATCCAGCGAACGAGGACATATGCCGGAAACCAAGATCACCGTCATCTACGACAACCCGGTCGATCCGGATGCCTTCGAAACCGCTTATCTGAGCGAGCAATTGGAAGCTGCGCGCAAGATCCCCGGGCAGATCCGGTTCGAGGCGTCGAAGGTGTGGCCCAAGGAGGACGGCAGCCCGACGCCGGCGTACCGCATGCTCGACATGTACTTCCCGGATTACGACGCCGCCAGCGCCGCTGTCACCACCGCGGAGGCAGGTGCGTTCTTCCAGGCGATGGCCGCGCTGTCCACCGGCGGGGTTCGCGTGCTGTTCTCCGAGATCGAAGTGCCACAGGGCTAACCGAACCAATACGACAGCGCGGCGCGCAGCTCGGGTGCGGCGCTGTCAACAGGTTCACCGATCCTGCCGGCCCATGCGATATAGCCGTCCGGCCGGATGAGTAGCGCATCCGCGGGCCGGTCGGCGATTGTGCCGGCGTGGATTTCGACACGAGATCGCCAGTGCTGAGCGACGTCGAGTAGATCGCCGCGACCGGCGAGGTCGACGAAGACCGGCCGCGCGGCGTGCATGAGTTCGGCGATGCTGGTGGCGGCACCCCCGGTGCGCAGGGCGAGATCGGGTGCGAATGTGCCGGCCAGCGGATGCGGATCGGCGCACGGCATCGGGTAGCGGATGTCGGTGCCCGCGATGAAGGCTCCGATGCGCCGCTGGGTCTGTTCGTCGGTGAGCAGTTCGGCGAACAGTTCACGCAGTGCGTCGGCAGCTGGGTCGAGTCCACGTCGCAGCGCCACTTGGGCCTGGGTGTGCAACATCGTGCGCGTGCCCGCCAGGTGCCGCTCCTCGTGATAGGTGTCCAGCAGGGTCCCCGGTGCCCAGCCGCGCAGTGTGGCCGCGAGTTTCCAGGCCAGATTGACCGAATCCAGCATCGCCGCGGTGACGGCCACTCCCCCGGACGGGAACTGATGAGCCGCGTCGCCGGCCACCAGGATGCGCCCGGATCGGTATCTGTCGACCTGCCGCGCGCCAAAAGTGAAGCGTGTCAGGCGAGTCGGCCGCTCCAATGGGATGCTCACACCAAGTACACGCCGAACGCTCTCGGAGAATTCGGTCACGGTCATCGCCGTATCGTCGTCGTAGGACGCCGCCGGCTCCTCCTCGCTGGTGTAGATGCCCAGATCGTTCGGGGTGTACGAGCTGATGGCGAAAACCCCGCGCGGCGTCTGGGTGTAGCCCGAGGGGAGCCGGCCGTACCCGGGAACCTGATAGTCGCCGTTGTCGAGAAGTGTCAGTGTGGCGGGCATGCCGAACGTGCCGAGCCGGTTCACCTCCGGGTAGGTGACACCGGGGAACGCGATACCGGCCATCTCGCGTACCCGGCTGTGTACCCCGTCGCAGCCGACCAGGTACCCGGCCCGGGCCCGATAGGTTCCCTCTGGGCCGCTGATCTCCACCGTGACGCGGTGCTCATCCTGGTCGAGCCCGACCACTTCATGTCCGCGGCGAACCTCGGCCCCGGATTCGGTGGCGAGTTCTTCGAGCAGGCCCTCCATCTGCGGCTGCGGTATCCGCAGCGCCTGCATCGGGGGATCATCGAGCGCAGTGAGGTCGACGTGCAGGCTGCCGAACGGGAAGCGCGGCTCCGGGCGGGGCAGACCGCTGGCAGCCTCGAATCGGGTCAGCAGGCCGCGGTAGTGCAGCATGTCCAACATCCGCCCACCCAGCCCGCCGGCCCTGGCGACGCCGTTCGGTTGCTCGCGCCGTTCCAATACCAGCGTCGACACCTGCTGCAACCCCAGCTCGCGGGCCAGCATCAGGCCTGTCGGGCCGGCGCCCACAATGATCACGTCGGTATCGGTCTCTGCCATTCAGAACTCCCATCGGTGCAGGTTGAGGCTTCGCCGAGCGATTCTGCGGCACGCCCCGGGTCTTGCCGCAAGCCCCGGGGTCGGCTATAAATTGAGAGTGGGAAGAGGTGACCACTGTCCTTCTCGTCCACCCGTCGACCACCGCAAGCAACCAGCCTCGTCTTGACGTCTTCCGAATTCATTTGTGCGGCAAGGTGATCACGCACCGACGGAGCCGTCCTTGCCGTAGCTGCCGGTGAGCTATACCGTGGAATTTCGAGGGAGTTCACGAATTTGAGTCGAACTGTGCCGGGGATACGTCGCACAGGATGTGAGCACGATGAGCACGTTGCACTTCCGCGCCACCGATCAGGACCCGGTGGAACTGTGGGGAATAGACAGTCTGTCGGCCGCAATCACCGGCGGAGATATCGAGGATTGGCGGCACATCGCGGCGGCGGTGCGTGCCGACCCGTGGGGACCGGTGACCGTCGATCTCGAGAGGGCGATAGAGCGCACTGGACATCAGGGAGTTTCGGCCGCACTGCACGGGAGCGTCGTGCGGGCCCGGCGCAAGGTTGCCCGTTCGCGAGAGTGCGCTGATCAGGCCGGCAGGGACGCCCTGCGGCGAACCCTGACCACGTTCGTCGAAAGATCGCAGCTGTCCACCGCGCAGTTCGCCGACCGCGTGCGCGCACGCCGGTTACCCGGCTGGCGGCCTACCTGACCGGTGACGCGGTGCCGTCCGCCGCGCTGCTCGCCTTGGCCGAGCAGGTGGCAGACGACAGGGCCGCCAACGGGTAGACCACTAACGGCATCGGCGGCTACTCGAATGCCGTTGCGATCGTTGCCAAGTCGAAGTAGTCCCGCCACTTCGCGATGAGCCCGTCGCGCACCTCGAAAATCCCCATCACCGGCAGCGCGAACTCACTGCCGTCCTTCCGGCGCATGACGTCGGTACGTTCGTTCATCACGATGGCGCCCTGACCGCTCTGATGGTGCAGGGTGAAGTCGATTCCGTCGAATCCTGCCAGGAAACCCGCGATGAAATCCCTGATCGCTGGTCTGCCTTCGACGGGTGCCATCGGAATGTTGTGGTAGACGGCGTCTTCGGTGAACCGGCTGACGAGCTCATCGAGGTCGGGGTGAGACCACAGTGCGCAGAACTCGGTCACCACAGCAGCGGGGTCGGAGACAGATGTCATGCCTCGATGAAACGCACCGGCGGTCGATAACGCAACCCGCCGGATCGGTTCGCCTCACGGGTGAAGCGCGGGGATGGCGCCGTCGAGATAGTGCGTGCGGCACGCTCGGCGGGCCAGCTTGCCGCTGGTGGTCCGCGGAATGGCGCCCGCAGGGATGATGCGTACATCTGCCGGCGTCACGCCGTGCGTGCGGAACACCGCTGTCCGGATGGCGTCGACGGCCTGTTGCGGGTCGGACCGGGCAGTGCCCGCAGCGCGTTCGGCGATGATCACCAACTGCGCTTGGTCGGCGGCGGGCACCGCGAAGGCGACCACGTATCCGTGCCGCACCATGGGGGAAGCCCCCGCGACGGTGGCTTCGATGTCCTGAGGGTAGTGATCGCGGCCGTCGATGCTGACCAGATCGGCGATCCGCCCGGTGACGTAGAGCTCACCGTCGACATATACGCCCAGGTCCCCGGTCCGCAGCCAACGGCCGTCGTGGGGTGATCCGCTCGCGTGGCTGTGCTCGGCGAGCCGGTGCCGCAGTCGCACCGCGAAGGTCCGCTCAGTCTCCTCCGGCTTGCCCCAATAACCGCGTCCGATGTTGTTGCCCTGCAACCAGATTTCGCCGACCGAACCATCGGGCAGTTCATGGTGTTGCTGCGGATCGACGATCACCGCCCACTGACTGTGCGCCACCTGGCCGCACGATACCTGCGCGACGGCATCGGGATCGTCGGCTTCCACGCGCACTGCCCGACCGACGCAGAGCTGTTGCCTGTCGAGATGGAGCACCGAGGCCTGCGCCGCGGGCGCGATGGTCGACACGAACAGGGTCGCCTCGGCGATGCCGTAGGAAGGTTTGAAGGCTGTCGGCGGTAGACCGTATGGCGCAAAAACCTTGTTGAACATGGTGATCGCATCGATGCTCACCGGCTCGGATCCGATGATGAGCACCACATTGCTCAGATCGATGCCGGTGTCCTGTGCAGGAGATCCACGTTGCGCGGCCCACTCGTAGGCGAAGTTCGGAGCGGCGGTGACGACCCGGCCGTCGCGCGACCCGGCGGCCAGGGCATCGATCCAGCGGGCCGGCCTGCGGACAAAGGCCGTCGGCGACATCAGCGTCGAGTGACCCCCGTATACCGCGGGGAAGCCGATCATCGAAAGACCCATATCGTGATACAGCGGTAACCAGCTGACGCCGTGGGTGTTTCGGTCCAGCAGGTCGATCGCGAGGATCATCTGGATGAGGTTGGTTCCCACGGCCCGGTGGGTGATCTCCACGCCGACCGGTGGACGTGTGGAGCCGGAGGTGTACTGAAGATGGGAGATGTCGTCGACGTCCACCCGGGTCGTGACGAAGTCCTCCCCCGCACAGTCCGGCACCTCGTCGATCGGGATGACGTGCGGCTTCCGCAGGTGCGGATGCTTGTCCAAAAACTCTTCGACGGCACTGCGTGCCGACGCCGTCGTTAGCACGACGGTGGGCTGCGCATCCCGCAGGGCGATGTCGAGTCGCTCGGCGTGGCCCGGCAACTCCGGAGCGAACAACGGCACGGCGATGGTGCCCGCCTTGATGGCGGCAAAGAACCCGGCCACATAATCGAGGCCCTGCGGCGCCAGGATCGCCACCCGCTCGCCGCGGGCCGCGACCCGTTGCACCCGTGCACCGATCGCGCGCAGCCGGACGCCGAGCTGACGCCAGGTCAGTTCGACCGCCGACCCGTCGTCGGAGCGGGCGTAGTCGAGATACCGATAGGCCACCGCGTCTGCGACATTGGCGATATTGCGCTCGATGAGCGATATCAGGGTCACCCCCGGCGGCAATGCGACGCGACCGTCGTCATCGACGCATTCCTCGATCCGGAGCAGGCCCGCGGGTGCTTCGGTATGCGAAACCGAGCCGGCGTTCATGCCGTCCAGTGTAGGGATGGTGGCCTCGGAACAGGCCGGTCCCGTACCGCGATCGACCTTACAATCCCAGGTCGCTGAGCCCGGGATGATCGTCGGGGCGGGGACCGCTGCTGTCCCACCGGAAAAGCCGGTCGGCTTCGGTTATCGGCACATCATTGATGCTGGCGTGCCTGGTCTTCATCAGCCCGGCAGCGTCGAACTCCCAGTTCTCGTTGCCGTAGGCGCGAAACCAGCGACCGGCGTCATCGTGGTACTCATAGGCGAACCGGACCGCGATCCGGTCGTCGCCGAAGGCCCACAATTCCTTGATCAGCCGGTAATCGAGTTCTCTGGCCCATTTCCCGGTCAGGAATTCCACGATCTGCGGGCGACCCCGCACGAAAGTGGAACGGTTGCGCCACCAGCTGTCTGGTGTGTACGCCAGCGCGATACGCTCGGGATCCCTGGTGTTCCAGGCATTTTCACCGGCACGAACCTTCGCGACGGCCGTCGCGCGGGTGAACGGTGGAACCAGTGCGGTACTCACGGACGGCTCACCCCTTCAGGAATGCCAGCAGATCGGCGTTGATGGTGTCGGCATGCGTGGTGGGCATACCGTGCGGGAAGCCGTGATAGGTCTTGAGGGTCCCATTGACCAGCAGCTCAGCGGATTTCGGACCGGAGGCCACGTAGGGAACGATTTGGTCGTCGGTCGAGTGCATCACCAGGGTGGGGATGGTGATCTTCTTGAGGTCCTCGGTGAAGTCGGTCTGCGAGAAGGCGACGATGCCGTCGTAGTGGGACAACGCGTCACCCATCATCCCCTGTCGCCACCAGTTTTCGATGATGGCCTCCGACGACTCCACACCGGGCTGGTCGAAGTTGTAGAACGGGCCCGACGGCAGCGCCCGGTAGAACTCGGAGCGGTTGGCCGCAAGTTGCGCCTGCAGTCCGTCGAACACCGACTTGGGCAGACCTTCGGGATTCGCGTCGGTCTGGACCATCAACGGCGGGACCGCACTGATGAGAGCGGCTTTGGACGCCCGGCTCTCACCGTGGCGGGCCAGGTAACGCACCACCTCGCCGCCTCCGGTGGAGTGACCCACGTGGATCGCGTCGTGCAGGTCCAGATGCTCGACCACGGCGGCCAGGTCATCGGCATAGTGGTCGAGATCGTGGCCGCCCGGGGTCTGCGTCGAGCGGCCGTGTCCGCGCCGATCGGCGGCGACGACCCGGTAGCCCTGAGCCAGGAAGAACAGCATCTGGTTGTCCCAGTCGTCGCTGGACAACGGCCAGCCGTGACTGAACACGATCGGCTGACCCTGGCCCCAGTCCTTGTAGAAGATGTCGGTTCCATCGGAGGTGGTGACGAATGCCATTGCAGTGCCTTTCAGTTGGGTGAGGTGCGCTAGTCGACAGGGTTGCCGCGGGTGACGATGAGCGGATCGGCAGGGGTGAACGGGAAGTTCGGGAGTTCGTCGATATGGGTGTTGAACGATGCGGCCAGAACCTCGCGGGAGTATGCGCTGGCCGACGCCCGGTAGCCGATATCGGCGGGGAACGGCTGGTCGAAGAAGATCAGGAAGTGCCAGTCGTCGGTGCCGATGTTCTCGATGTGATGAGGATAGGCGCGCGGGATGAAGTACATGTCGCCGGTGGTGAGATTCCAGGTGTCCAGACTGCCGTCCGGGCTCATGATGGTCATCCGGGCGTCACCGTGCGCGACGTATCCCATCTCGGCGGTGACCGGATGCCAATGCGGTTCGCGCATACCGTCTTCGGTGACACGCAGCGAATACATCGAGATGTCCTTGAGGATCGGCCAGTACTGGTCCCGGGCGAACCGGGCATTACCGCTGACGTAGTTGAGCCCGGGTGCCTGGGCCTCGATGTCGAATTTGTGCGGATCGTTGAAGTGCGCGGCGGCGGGCACCACCGGATCGCCGATCCGCGCGGCCAGTTTGTGGTCGACGGTACTGCGCCGGATCTTGGCGAAGTCGGCGGCGGGCAGATCGTAGGTGTTTCCGAGCACCGCGTCGCTGAAGGCACCCAGCGTCGCCCCGAAACCGAAGTCCTCGGGCCGTTCGTTGCGGAACGCGATGATGAATTCGGCGACGTCTTCACCGATGTTCTCGATGTGGTGCAGCGAACCGGAATTGGCGTGGAACATCTGACCGGCCGTCACGATGAAGCTGGAGAACTTGCTGCCGTCGTCGAGGATCGACACCAAGGCGGTACCGGAGACGCAATAGGTCAGTTCGTTGGCGTTGGCATGCCAGTGCGGCGTGCGCATGGTTCCGGGGTTGAGCAGCACCCGCTTGATCGACAGACCCTTGAGGATCGGCAGGTTGTCGGCGGTGACCCGCCGCATCGAACCCAGATCGGATTCTTCGACGATCTCACCGTTGAGCAGTGAGACGGAGTGGCAGCTGCGGGCGATCGATTCGGTCATGAGCGTCCCCTTCGGATTCCGGCCGCCGGTCCTCGGCGGGCATGAGAGATACTCTCGTCCTCCGGTTCGCCGTTGTCGGCAAGGGTGCCCACCAACCCACATACCGGGTAGCCGCCATTGACAACCCAGCTGGTGGTGGAAATGCGTTCGATTCGGCGCAGCGCGCCGTCGTGCGCAGTTAGGCGACCTGCTCCAGGAATCGCGCGGCCTTGAGGTTCGGCGGGGTCGCGACGCGGGCCTTGCGTGAATGCAGTGCGATCATCGAGCCCGACCGCACCACGCCGAGGGGTCCAGGGCCGGCGAACCGGGCGATCCCGGAGGCGCGCATCGCGATTCCGGCTTTGGCCTGGCGATAACCGAGCCGTACACCGGCGGCGCTGATGATCAGGAGTCCGCCGAGGCCGGGCAGTGCCGCAGTCGCCAACGCCCACAGCGAGATCGGCACCAGCAGCTTGGTCGCGGCCCGCTCCAGGAACGACTTGTGCGGTGCGGGTGCGGGGGTGATCGCAGGCAGCGCCGGTTCCGGTGCCAGCTGATGGCTCATCGCCACCGGCAGCAGGCCGGCCAGACCGGCGATATCGCTGCCGGTCTCCTCCGGTGCCAGTGGAGCCGGCCCGGACAGCGCGGTGTCGGGCAGCTGCTCGGGCAGCGGCGCCAACAGCGCCGCGATCGGCGGCACGGCGATATCGGCGGTGGGTTTGACCTCCGCCACGTCGGCCGGAACGCCCGTATCGAGCGGGAAGCCGAGCATCGTGGCGATATCGGTCGGCAGGTAGGTCAGCGGGATGATCGAGTCGTTGACCGAGGTGAGCGCATTCTGCACGGCCGTGATCAGGTCGGTGATCGGTGTCTGCGATTTCGGCAGGGACAACACCGTCGTGGTGACCGAGTTGACGGCACTTCCGACGGTCGTGACGACATCGCCGACCGAGTCGGTGACCTTGGTGACCGCCTGGGCGACCGGCGGGACCGCATGGGTCGACGGTTTGCCGGAGCCGCCCGTTGCCGGCGTGGGCTTGGCGGGGTCGGCCGCCGACGGCAGCACGACGGGCGCGGCCACGGGCTCGGGGGTCGCCACCGTGGTGGGCGGTGCGACGTCCGGCAGGGTGACCGCAGCGGTCAGAGGCTCGGCGGCGTCGACAGCGGTCTCATCCGGTGTCGCTGCGGCATCATCGGCGTCGGCCGCGGCGGCAAGCGCGGACTCGATGCCCGATTCGGCCTCGGCCGCCTCGGCTTCTAGTTCCTTCTTCGACTTTACGACCGCATCAGGCAGCTGACCTGCGGACTTGATCGTCTCTACAGTGCCCGCCAGCGCATCGAGCGGCTTTTGCACCGCATCCTTGAGGGCCGTGGCGACACCGGAAGCCGGTCCGCTCGAACCGGTCCCGGTAGTGCTCTGACCGGGCGAAGAAGTAGCACCGCCACCGTCGGAATCGGCTGCTGCGATGGCTCCCCCGGCACTACCGATGAACAGTCCGGCTGAGAGCACGCAGATAACCGCGGCGCTGCGTGTGCGCGTCGTAGTCATTGTCTCCTCTGGAACACCAAATAGGCCCCGGCGATACAGCAGTGCGCACATATTGTCGCACAAGTAACCCCCAGCAATCCTTAACTTGTACTAAGACCTTGAGCAGCGGCGTCTCAGCAAACGTATTTCGGGCGCGAACAGGGCTTTTGCCGAGACGCACCGTCCAAAAGTGACCGACACCGACCGATATTTGCTCCGGCGCGTCACCGCCGGCGGGCCCGGTTCAGTCCGTCGATCCCGCTCGACTTGCCGGTCCGGGGTGCGGGACGCAGTATCCGTGCCAATGGACTACACACAGGCACTCGAACTGGCCGAACTTGATGCGGTGGGGCAGGCGGCGCTGGCCGCCGCCGGGGAGGTGTCGGCGACCGAACTACTCGATGCGGCGATCCTTCGCGTCGAAGCGACCCGGGACCTCAACGCCGTGGTGACCGACCTCTTCGACCGCGGTCGCGACCAGGCGGCGGCGCTGGACTCCGCCGGTTCGCTTCGAAGCGGCGACGCGGGTCCGCTGGCCGGTGTGCCGTTCCTGCTGAAGGACCTCGGCGCATCACTGGCCGGCGCGCCGGAAGCCATGGGGTCACGGGCGTTGCGCCACCACGTGGCATCGGAGTCGGCGTGGATCGTGCAGCGTTTCCTGGCCGCGGGCCTGGTGGTGTTCGGCAAGACCAATACCCCCGAGTGGGGCAATCACTGCACCACCGAGCCGCTGCTGTTCGGCCCCACCGTCAACCCGTGGTCACCCGCGGTCACACCGGGCGGATCCAGCGGCGGTTCGGCGGCTGCGGTGGCCGCCGGGGTGGTGCCCGCCGCTTCCGGCGGCGACGGCACCGGTTCAATCCGGGTCCCGGCATCATGCTGCGGACTGGTCGGACTCAAACCACGCCGTGGCCGGACCTCGTTCGCGCCGGGCGGCCATGCGCTGGAGGGGCTGGTCAACGAGCATTCGTTGACCCGGACGGTGCGCGATTGTGCGGCGCTGCTCGACGCCGTGGCCGGATCGGCACTCGGCGATCCGTACACCGCCCCCGGCCCCGCGGCGACGTTCGGGTCCGTGCTCACCGGCGATCCGGCGCCCGCCCGCATCCTGATGACGACGGCCTCGCCTTTTGCCGGACCCGGTACCGACCCGGCGGTCGCCGCCGCGGTCGAATCCACCGGTCATCTGCTCGCCGGCCTCGGTCACCGGGTCAGCCAAGGAGCACCGGCATTCGATTCCGATGCCGTCGCCGACGCCATCGCGGTTTTGCACACTGTGAGCAACGCCCAGCTGCATGCGCTGGCGGTCGCGGAGCTGGGACGCCAACCCCGTGAGGACGAGTTCGAGCCGAGCAGCTGGGTGATGATGCGGGAAGGATTCAGCACGACCGGCGTCGAATACGCCGACGCCATAGCCGCCGTGCACAGCCAGACCCGGCGCTTCGCCGCCGGGATGAGCGACCACGACGTGCTGCTGGTTCCGACGCTGCTGTCTCCCCCGCCGCCGTACGGGCTGCTCAACCAACCGCACGCCAGCACGAGGGCGTTCTTCGACGTCGAATTCGCCACCACCGGCTGGACCACGATGGCCAACGTCACGGGGTGGGCGGCGATATCCCTACCGCTGGGCGAGACCGCGGACGGTCTGCCGATCGGCGTGCAGCTGATGGCGCCCGACGAGGCAGTCCTGCTCGGGTTGGCAGCCCAGTTGGAAGCCGCCGCGCCATGGTCCGGCCGGCGGCCCCCAGGCTGGGTGCCCGCAGATTTCTCCGGCTAGCCCAGCGCGGCGAGTGCGGCGTCGTAATCCGGCTGTTGCCCGATCTCGGGCACCAGCTCGGTGTAGGCGACATTGCCGTCGGCGCCGACCACCACGACGGCCCGGCCCAGCAGTCCGGCCATCGGCCCGTCGACGATGGTGACGCCGAAGTCCGGGCCGAAGCTGTCCCGGAATCCGGATGCGATGATGACGTTCTCGATGCCCTCGGCACCACAGAACCGCTTCTGCGCGAACGGCAGATCGTTGGAGACGTTGACCACGGTCGCACCGGTCGCGGCGGCCCGCTCGTTGAAGGTCCGCACACTGGTCGCGCAGACCGGGGTGTCGACCGACGGGAAGATGTTCAGCAGCACAGCCTTACCCGTGAACTGGTCGCTGCTGAGCGCTCCGAGATCGGTGCCGGTCAGGGTGAACGAGGGTGCCGGCGATCCGACAGCGGGCAGTTCACCAACGGTGTTGATCGGGTTTCCACGCAGGGTTATCTGTGCCATGACACCCAGTCTGCCAAGCGGGCGGATCAGGCGATGATGCGGGTCAGGTAAGGCGTCATCCCGGCGGTGCGTACTGCGGAGACCGCTACGCCGTTCTCGGTGGTCTCCAACATCTGACCGTTGCCGATGAACAGCGCGACACTCTGGGTGCCGTCGGGGCCGTAGAAGATCAGGTCGCCGGGCAACGCTTGGGCCGGAAGAACTTTCATACCCGCGTTGTACTGCTGGCCCGATGACCGGGGCAGCTTGACCCCGACTCCGGCGAATGCGTAGACCATCAGGCCGGAGGCGTCGAAGCCGACGACATCGGCCTTGGGCGCGGCCGGCACGGCCAGGCCCGCGGCCGGGATCAGGCCGGGCACCTCGGGGGTGGCCGCGGCTTCGGCGGTGGTCGCCGCCGCCGGCGCCTCGGGCACACCCTTGGTGGGCCCGTTGGCATCGCCGCCGCCGTAGGTGAAGGGCACGCCGCGCTGCGAGAGGCCGCGCGCGATGACGGCGTCGACGTACTTCTGGTTGCCCGCGGGCCGGGTGTAGGTGTCGGCGGCCGCGAGACCCGGTGTGGTCAACAACAAGGCGAGTCCGATCACCACAATCACGATGCGCTTCATCGGGCCTGCCCTTTCGTCAATCGGAGTCACAGTGGTCACAATTGACCCTCTGGTAACACCAGTCACTGGGATCATTTGTACCCCCACCGGGTGTCAGCGGTCCAATTGCAATGCGGCACAGCGTCAATGAGTGGCCATACCGTTACCCAACGGAGACCGGGACCGGGCTTCTCCGGCGACAGCAACGTGTTATGCAGACAGGTCGCCGTTTTGCCTGCAAGGCTGTCGGCATGGACATCTTCACCGACTGGGCGTCGGACGGGCAGCCCATCCGCTGGCGGTCGACCACCCCGGCCAATGCCGGCGCCGAGGTCACGGTCATGGCGCACCGCCGCGGCACACCCGGCGCGCCCGCCCTGGTGCTGGTGCACGGCTTCCCCACCTCGAGCATCGACTTCTACGGCCTGACACGCGAACTCGAAACCCAATTCGACATCTATTCCCTGGATTTCCCCGGCTACGGGCTGTCGGACAAACCCCCGGCGCCGTACGTCTACTCGCTCTATGACGACGCCCGACTGCTGGTACATGCGATCGCAGCGGTCTGGGATCTGGACAGCTACACAATGCTGACCCATGATCGTGGCGACAGCATCGGCCTGATCGCCCTGACGATATTCGGCGCCGACGACCGGCTGCCCGCGCCGGACGAGCTCATCATCACCAACGGCAACATCTACCTGCCGTTGTCGAACCTGACCGCTTTCCAGACCGCGCTGCTCGACGACGCGACGGGGCGCGCCACCGCGAGTGCCACCACACCGGAGATGCTCGCCGCGGGCCTGGCCGCGACCACCTTCATGCCGAGGCGCGACGTCGATGATCCTGAGATCGCGGCACTGGCAAAGACTTTCGCCTACAACGACGGAATCCAGGTGCTACCGGACACCATCCGTTACCTCAACGAGCGGGCCGCCGACGAAAACAGCTGGCTCGAAGCGCTTTCGAGGAACACGACCAACACCACCCTGGTGTGGGGTGTGCACGACACCATTGCCCCGCTGCGCGTCGCCCTGCACGTCTGGGACACGTTCCTGGCCGGCAAACCGGGGCGGAACCGATTCTGGATCCTGCCGTCGGCCGACCATTACCCGCAGTGTGACGCGCCTGCCCAACTCGCGCAGATCGTCTCACTGACCGCCGCGGATGCGGATGCCCCGTTGCAGACCCTCGGCGCGACGCCAGACGGTGCGGTACCGGTGTACCAGAACGGCACAGGTCAGCGGCGGTCGCGCACCTTGTAGGTCGACGGCCAGGACAGGCGGGACTCGTCACCGACCAATGGTGTGCCGGCCGCGCCGACCTTGATGTCGTAGGCCTCCTGACCGCCGCCGACCTCGCGCAGTGCGTGTTCGCGGGCCAGGTAATACAACTCGTCGATGGTGGCCTCGCTGTAGGCCACGAAGGTCGTCTTGCGTGCGACATCGTTGATACCGGCCATCATCCGCTCGGGAAGTAAGCGGGACAGCAGTGCACCGACGCTGAGCAGAAGCGCCGGAACCACCCAATAGAAGACGAAAGACAGCGGTGTCTTGGTGTCCAGGATCGTCGCGTCGCCCTGCACGATCGGCGGGATGGCCGAGGACACCGTCATCCCGGCGAACAGCGCCACCCAGATCCACGTCAGCCGCGTGGTGATCCGGGCGAAAAGGTCGCTTTCCAGCACCGCAGGCGGTTGGCCCGCTTCGGCGAATTCCCGCACGAAGGGCTTGCCCAGCAGCACGCCGGTCAATGTGACGAGCAATATCCCGGCGTTGCTCAGCGGCTGCATCCAACGTTGCATGAACGCCTCGCTGAGGGTGAAGGTCAGCGCCGTCAGCACCAGAAAGGTGCCGACGGCGCCGATCTGCAGAGTCCGCCCGGGTGCCTTGTTGACCCGGCCCGTCACATAGGTTGCGATCGCGACCGCCAGCGCGATCAGAACCGCGGTGTGGAAGGGAACGTTTCCGACCAGCACCCAATAGACGAGCCACGGTGCAAAGCCATACAAAATGCCCACAATGTGTAATTGTATGGCGCCACGTTCGACGACCCGCCGGTGCGTCCGGCCTTAGGGCGCGGGGACCTCGACGCAGCCGACACCGTTCACGCAGCCACCGCCACCGCCGGGCCCGCCACCGCCGCCGCCGACACCGGGGATGCTGCCGCTGCCGCCGCCAGGTCCGCCGCTACCGCTCGGGCCACCGGGGATGCTGCCGCCGCCGCCCTCGGTCCCGCCGCCACCGGTCGGGCCGCCGGGAATGCTGCCACTACCCCCCTCGGAACCGCCGCTGCCGGACGAATCGGTGGTGGTGGGAGCCACCGACACCGTCGTCGTCGCCTCGACCGATGTCTCGGTCGTCGTCGTGGTCGACGACGAGGTGCTGGGTTCGGTGCTGTCGCTGCTGGAACAGCCGACGGCGAAGAACAGCGCGGCCGTGCTACCGAGCACCGCCATTGCTGCTCTGACGTGGGGTTTCATATTCACTCACTCTCGTTCGGGGTGAGTCTGGCTACCCCGGCCGCAGGCCCGGCAAACCGTCAGGGATGTAGGAGCACCTTGATGGCACCACTGGACCGGTCCGCGGCGACGCGGAACGCCTCGGCGGCGTCGGCCAGCGGAAAGCGGTGTGTGACAACGGTTGCCGCGATATCTGGCTGGGCTGCCAATACCGCTGCGGCCTGGGTGAATTCGTGACCATCGACACCGCTGCCGTAACAGAAGCTGGCCGCCACGGTCAGCTCCTTCATCAGGAATGAAAGCCCGGCCAGGGTGAGGTCACCGTGGTTGACGCCGACGAGCGCGATACGCCCGCCGGGTGCGGCGCGTCTGACGCAGTGTGCCAACGACGAGTCCGTGCCTGCGGCTTCGACGACGACATCGTATTCACCGCGCTCGGTGCCGGCCCCCAGCCGGACCCCGGCCTCCCGCTGATGCGGGTGCCGAGCCACCAGGTCGGCCTGCAGGCCCATCGCCCGGGCCGCGGCCACCGCGAGCAGGCCGATGGTGCCGCCACCCACGACCAGTGCCCGTTCGCCCGCCGTGGCGCCGACCCGACGCAGACCGTGCCAGCACACCGCGAGCGGTTCGACCAGTGCGGCGTCGTGCACCGGCAGACCGTCCGGCAGCGGCACCAGACATGCCGCGGGCACGCTGATTCGATCGGCCAGCCCACCGTCGAAATCCACCCCGAGCAGGCCGCGCGGCGCCGGACCACGGCAGCGCTGGGTGGCGCCGCGCCGGCACTGATCGCAGGCGCCGCAGCGCACAGTGGGTTCCACGCAGTACGCCCGGCCGTCGATCATGCCCGCCACCTCGTGGCCCATCGTCGAGGGCAACCCCATGGCCAGCAGAGACAGATCGCTGCCGCAGATACCGGCAGAGCCCACATCGAGTACGGGCCACTCCCCCGGCTGTGGGCTCACCTCGACGACCGCGGCCGCACCGGCGACTGCCCGCACTGCGCGCATCCGGTGCGCCGACTCGTTGGGTGTCATGCCCGGCTCCCTTGCCTGCTGATCGACCGAAATCCGGCGAATACGCTGCGATCATAGAATCGGTGACCACAATGCCTGACAACCGCGACACCGCGCCCTTTCTGCTGTTGTCGATACGCGCCGAGGACGAGGCCGCCGACGACGAGTACCGGGCGATGCAACGATTCACCGGGCTCGACGAATCGGGGTTGCGGCGCATCCGTCTGACACATCAGCCGATGGGACACGTCGACCTCGCCGGACTTTCCGGCATCATCCTGGGCGGCGGGCCGTACAACATCAGTGACGCGCCCACCGCGAAATCGGCCACCCAGCAACGCGCCGAATCCGAACTGCTGGAACTGCTGGGCCGCGTCGTCGAGGCCGACTTCCCGTTCCTCGGTTGCTGTTACGGGGTTGGGACGCTGGGGTCGGTGATCGGGGCCACCATCGATCGTGCCCACAGCGAGCCGGTGGGGGCCGTCACCGTCGCACTGACCGCCGACGGTGCGCGCGATCCGTTGTTTGCCGGGCTACCAGAGGTTTTCGACGCTTTCGGCGGCCACAAGGAGGCGGCGGCGAGCCTGCCGCCCGGTGTCGCGCATCTGGCGTCATCGCCAGACTGTCCGATTCAGGCATTCCGCGTCGGCGCCAACGCCTATGCCACGCAGTTTCATCCGGAGCTCGACGTCGAGGGCATCTGCACCCGAATCGACGTATACAAGGATTACGGATACTTCGCACCCGAAGAAGCCGAAGAGCTCAAAGCCCAAGCACGCCAACATGATGCCGAACACCCACCCCAGATCATGCGGCGATTCGCCCGGCGCTACATCCGCAGCGCCTGAGTCAGACCGAGGCCGCCGCCGCCCGTAGCAACTCGCGCCACCGCGCGAGTCCCCGCGGATCGGTGAGCGCGAAATGCGCCAGTCGTTCGGGATCCGGCGCCGGCGGCATCGGGGCGACCGGAAGCCAGCCGTCGACCGGTATCAGCGAACGCGCCCCGGTCACCAGATCGCCGGCCAGCAGCGACCGGGTGCCCAGCGCGCAGGCGTACGGCAGCTCCGGCAGGGCACCGGCCAAGGCCAGACCGGCCGCCAGGCCCACACTGGTCTCCCAGCCTGACGACACCACACACGGCAGCCCGCACAACTCGGCGGCCCGCAATGCGCGCCGGACCCCGCCCATCGGCGCACATGTCAGCACCGCGATGTCGGCGGCCTCCGTGAGCGCCGTCGAACGCAGATCGGTGGCAGCGCGGATCGACTCATCGGCGGCGATGCGGACATCGACGCGGCGCCGGACGGCGGCGAGTTCGTCGACGGTCCGGCACGGCTGCACCACGTAATCCAGTCCACCGGCGGCCCGGTCCAGAACCGGGATCGCCGACACGGCGGTCTCGACATCCCAGCGGCCGCCGGCATCACAGCGGATCGAGCCGTCAGGACCCAGAGCCGCACGGACCGACTCCAGCCGGGCGATATCGGAGTCCAGTGCGTCGGGATGCGCGGCGACGGTGACCTCGGCGGTGCGGCAACCCGATTCCGTCACGACCTCATGCGCCTGCGCGGCCGCGATATCGAGGACCGTGACGGCAATCGGGATCCGGCCACGCATCACATCGGGCCACCCGACGGTGCCCGCCTCGGTGGCCGCCGTGAGCCAGCGCGCGGCCAGCGACAGGTCGGCGTCGCGGGGCGGGCTGAACTCACCCCAGCCCTGCGCGCCCTCGATGAGCATGCCTTCACGCTCGGCGGGATTACCGTGCAGATCGACGGTGGGAATGGCGAAGACCGCCGCGTCGTCGGCGTCGATCAAAGTCTTCACAAGTAGACGACGCTATCCGACGGTCGCGGCATGCCGGACGTGGCACCGATTCTCCCCAGGAAATCTGGCCGAACCAGCCGTAATCTCATTCCTCGACACCCACGCGAGTTGGGACAGAACCGGAAGGTACCGCCGTGGCCATCATCAAAGCCGAGCCTTTCCCGCTGGAGTTCGACCCGGCGACGTCGGCGCTCGTCATCATCGACATGCAGCGCGATTTCGTGTTGCCGGGGGGCTTCGGTGAAGCACTGGGCAATGACACCGATCTGCTGCTCGCCGCCGTCGAGCCCATCCGCAACGCGCTGGAGAAAGCCCGCGAGATCGGCATGTTCGTCATCCACACCCGCGAAGGCCACCGCCCCGATCTCACGGACTGTCCGCCGGCCAAACTGCATCGCGGTGGCAAGACCTTCATCGGCGAGGACGGTCCGATGGGACGGATCCTGATACGTGGTGAGAAGGGCCACGACATCATCGACGAGCTCTACCCCATCGACGGCGAACCGGTCATCGACAAGCCCGGCAAGGGTTCGTTTCACGCCACCGACCTGCAGGCGATCCTGGACTACCGGGCCATCAAGACCCTGTTCGTCTGCGGTGTCACCACCGAGGTCTGCGTGCACACCACGGTCCGGGAAGCCAACGACCGCGGCTATGAATGTGTGGTGCTGTCGGATTGCGTCGCGTCGTACTTTCCGGAGTTCCAGCGCGTCGCACTCGAGATGATCAAGGCCCAAGGCGGCATATTCGGCTGGGTGTCGGACTCCGAGAGCCTGATCGCGGCGACGTAGATTCCCCACATGACGACACGTTCGCGGTTGTATCCCAACCTCTACAAGGACTCGGTGTCACTGCTGGCCGTGACCGTGAAGGTCACCGATGTGCCCGGCGTCGACACCGCGTCGGTGGTGATGGCATCGGCCACCAACGTCGAGAACCTGGCCCGGGCGGGCTTGGGGCAGTTCGATATTCGGCCCAACGACCTTGTCGTCGCGGTCGGCGGCACCGAGCAGGGTTGCGAGGAGGCGCTCGCGCTCGCCGATGCGCTGCTGTCCTCGGCACCCGGGGAAGACGACGGCGGCGCCACCGCGGACGCCCCGCCGAGCAGTATCGCCACCGCCAAGGCCAAGGATCGGGAACTGAACCTCGCACTGATCTCGGTACCGGGTGACTATGCCGCCGCCGAGGCCATGAAAGCGCTGCGCCTGGGCATGGACGTGATGGTGTTCAGCGACAACGTCACGGTCGAAGCCGAACTGGCCATCAAGAGCTACGCCGAGTCGGCCGGACTGATGGTCATGGGTCCCGACTGTGGCACCTCCATCATCAACGGCGTGCCGCTGGGCTTCGCCAACGTCGTGCGGCGTGGCCCGATCGGTGTCGTCGGTGCGTCCGGTACCGGAACCCAGGAGGTGACCGTCCGCATCCACCAGGTCGGCTCCGGGGTGTCGCAGGCGCTGGGCACCGGTGGTCACGACCTTGCCGAGTCCATCGGCGGCATCTCGATGTTGCACGGGCTGGCCGCGCTGGATGCCGACCCCGATACGAAAGTCATTGTGCTGGTGTCGAAACCACCAGCCGAAGCGGTCGCGGCCAAGGTGCTGGCCGCCGCGCAGGCCAGCAGCAAGCCGGTGGTCGTCATCTTCCTGGGTGCCGACCCGGCGTCGATAACCCGCGACGGTGTGTACGGTGCCGGGTACCTGGCGCAGGCCGCCGATATGGCAGCGCAGCTGGCCCAGGGGCAGCCGCCGAGCACCGGCGGACTGGCCGTCGCCGAGGACGTCAGCACCGCGCTGCGCGACAAGGCGCGCGCCATGGCACCCTCGCAGCAGTACGTGCGCGGGATCTTCTCCGGCGGCACGTTCTGTTTCGAGGCCCAGCTGATTCACCAGGCCCAGGGCATCTCCGCGTACTCCAACACCCCCGTCGACGGCAACACCATGCTGAGCGATATCGGCACCAGTGTCGGCAACACCATCATCGACATGGGCGATGACGCGTTCACCCAGGGCCGCCCGCACCCGATGATCGATCCGTCGTTGCGGGACAGCAGGATTCGCGCAGAACTCGACGATCCGGACACCGCTGTCGTGCTGTTCGACGTGGTGCTGGGCTACGGTTCGTCGGCTGATCCGGTGGCCGGCCTGCTCGCGGTCGTGGAAGAGGACGGCGCCCGTGCCGCCGCGCAGGGCCGGCCGGTGACCTTCATCGGCTATGTCTGCGGTACCGACCTCGACCCGCAGGATCACCGGGCGGTGGTGGCCAGACTGACCGCCGCCGGCGTCCTCGTGGCACCGAGCAATGCCGAGGCGGCCGCCTGGTCGGCCGCGCTGATCAGTCAACGAGCGGGAGCGATTGCATGAAGGGCCTTTTCGCCCAAGATCTTCGGGTCGTCAACGTCGGCCTCGCCGGATTCGCCGACAATATCGTCGCGGCGGGCGGCAGCGCGACGCAGTTGGCCTGGGCGCCGCCCGCGGGCGCCGATGCCGCGGTGGGCTGGACCGTCGCCAACCTGATCGGTGACCCCGCCGTCGAGGCGGCCAACGAGGTGGCCTATCAGCGCTACCTGGCGGCCCAGCCCCGGCTGCTGGATCTGGTGCTCGCCGGTGACGCCATGCCCGCCCTGGCCGGGGGCGAAAGACGGATCCTGCATTCGGGGCCACCGATCGACTGGGCCGACATGTGCGGACCGCAGCAGGGTGCCATCGCCGGCGCCATTCTCTACGAGGGCTGGGCGCCGGATCTCGAGGCCGCCGAAAAGCTCGCGGCCAGTGGGTCGGTCGCCCTGGAACCCTGCCATGAACACGGTGCCGTCGGTCCGATGGCGGGCATCATCAGCCCGTCGATGCCGGTGTGGGTGGTGGAGAACACCACCGCGGGCAACCGGGCGTTCTGCAATCTCAACGAAGGCCTGGGCAAGGTGCTGCGATTCGGCGCCAACTCCCCCGAGGTGCTCGACCGGCTGCGCTGGCTGGGCACCGAGTTCTTCACCACCCTGCAGACCGCGGTGCGGGGAATGGCGGACCACGACCTCAAACCGCTGATGGCCCAGGCGCTGCACATGGGCGACGAACTGCACAACCGCAATGCCGCCGCCTCGTCGCTGCTGTTCAAAAGGCTGACATTGGCGCTGCTGGCTGCCGACCTGCCCGCCGCGACGGTGCGCCGCACCCTGGAATTCGTCGCCGGTAACGACCACTTCTTCCTCAACGTGTCGATGGCGGCCTGCAAGTCGATGACCGACGCGGCGGCCGGCGTACCGGGCAGCAGCATGGTCACGGTGATGGCCCGAAACGGGGTGAACTTCGGTATCCGGTTGTCCGGAACCGGCGACACCTGGTTTCAGGCACCGGCCAATCCTGTTGACGGACTGTACTTTCCGGGTTACTCCGTCAAGGATGCGGCAGCCGACCTCGGTGACTCGGCGATCACCGAGACCAACGGGCTCGGCGGCTTCGCGATGGCCGCCTCGCCGGCCATCGTGCAGTTCGTCGGTGGCACCCCGAGCGATGCCACCGCCAACAGCCGCCGGATGCTGGCGATAACACTGGGAACCAATCCGGCGTTCACCTTGCCGCAGCTCAACTTCGGTGGCACCCCCGCCGGTATCGACGCCCGGTCGGTGGTCGACTCCGGTGTGCTCCCCATCATCAACACCGGAATCGCGCACCGCCAGGCCGGCGTCGGCCAGATTGGGGCCGGTATCACCACCGCCCCGATGCACTGCTTCTCCGAAGCGCTGGTCGCGCTCGCGGGTGCGCTGTGAGCCGCGTCGCGGTCGTCGCGTTCGGCGGCAACGCCCTGGTGACCGACGCCGAACACGACTCCATCCCGCAGCAGTACGAAACCGTCCGGCGCACCGTGCCGCCGCTGCTCGACCTCGTCGAACAAGGCTGGGGTCTGGTCGTCTCGCACGGCAACGGGCCACAGGTCGGGTTCATCCTGCGCCGCTCCGAGATCGCCTCCACCGAGGTCGATCCCGTCCCGGTCGACTATGCCGTCGCCGACACCCAGGGCGCCATCGGCTACATGTTCGTCAAGGCGTTGCGCAACGAGATGATCGAGCGCGGGATGGACCGGCCCGTCGTCGCGGTGGTGACCCAGACCGTGGTGGACCGTGACGACCCGGCATTCGACAACCCCACCAAACCGGTGGGCTCCTTCCTGTCCGAGGAGACCGCCACCCAGATGGCCGCCTCCCTCGGCTGGACGATCGCCGAGGACGCCGGCCGGGGCTGGCGCCGCACCGTACCGTCGCCGCGGCCGCAGGCCATCCTGGAGACCGAATCGATCCGGCAGCTGCTGGCTTCCGGAGCCATCGTGGTCGCCGTCGGCGGCGGCGGTGTCCCGGTGGTCGTCGAACCGGACGGGACGGTGACCGGCACCGAAGCCGTCATCGACAAGGACCTGGCCTCCGGCCTGCTCGCCCACGAACTCGGCGCGGACCTGCTGATGATCCCCACCGGGGTGGCTCGCGTCGCCATCCGGTTCGGGACCCCGGAACAACAGTGGCTCGAAACCCTCACCGTCGAACAGGCCCGCGCGTATATCGCAGCCGGCGAATTCGGTGCCGGCTCAATGGAACCCAAGGTCGCCGCCGTCGCGGACTTCGTCGCCAGCACCCCACACGCCGTCGGTGTGATCGGCGCCGCCGAGGAGATACCGGAGATCCTGGCGGGCACCTCGGGCACCCGGATCACCGCCGGCGTCACGCCTGCTGCCGCCGCTGTCGAACCGGACACCGACGCAGTGCTCTTCGCCGTCAACGGAACGCTGATGCGCGGCCTGAAACTCAATCCCAACCTTATCGAGGCCGGAGCGACATTCGTCCGGGAGACCACCACCGAACCGGTGTACCGGTTGTGGACCATCAACGACGAGCATCCGGCGATGATCCGGATGACCGACGGTTCCGGGGTCGCGGTCGCCGTCGAGGTGTGGTCGGTCCCGCGGGCCGGTATCGCGGGCATCCTGCTCGCCGAGCCGCCCGGGCTGTCGGTGGGAAAGGTGGTCCTCGGCGACGGTTCGGTGGTCCTCGGTGTGATCGGCGAACCGGCCCTGGTCGAGGGCCAGCGCGAGATCACCGAACACGGCGGCTGGCGGGCGTACGCCGCCACGCACGGTCTGCCGTCCTGACCTCAGATCCGTCCCGGCAGCTGCGCGGCGATCACCGGGCCGATCTTGTCGGCCAGATAGCCGTGGCCCGCGTCGGTGGGATGTACCCCGTCGGAGCCGATGAGGTCGGGCCGGTCGACGAACCATCTGGCGGCCAGCGGATCCAGGAAGGACGCACCGGCGGCCAGCGCCTGAGTCTTGAGGGTGTCACGGATCTGCCAGATCGCCGGTGGCACCGCGGCCGTCGGCCAGGGCGGCCCGATCACCAGCATGCGGGCGTTCGGCGCGATCCGGCGCGCCGTCGCGAACGCGTCATGGGACAGCTGCGCGAGCTGGCGCTGATCGACACCCTGGTCGTTGCGCGATCCGAAGAACACCACCAGCGCGTCGTCGGGGCGGACGGCGCGCAGCGTCAAGTCACCGAAGACACTGCCGTGATCACCGCGCACGCCGTACCCGGCGCGGCCCTCGGCGGCCACATCGGCGGTCACGCCGAGCCCCTGGCGGCCCAAGGCCGTCCAGGCCAGCACCGGCCAGCTGTGTTGCCCGATACCGCCCAGGTCGGTTCCGTTGGTGTAGGAGTCACCGATCACCGCGACCCGGTAGAGCTGCGTGCTCCCGGTCGCCAGCGCCGGCGGCGCCACGGTGAGGCCCAGCAGTACCAGCACCGTGACGGCCAGCAGGGCGATCCGGTTCAATGCACCTGACATATCAGCCGGCCCGTGCCGAAACCTGGGCAGGCCCGTCGTCGGTGGTGTCGACGGGATGCAATTTCTTTCCGGCCGATGGACGGGCCTTGTTGCCGTCGACCATCCGGCGCATCCAGCGGCGGGCCGGCTCCTCCACGGCGTGATACATCAGCGCCGCGAACGCGATCGTGACGGCGAACAGGCCGATGACGATCGGCACCCCGGCCGGGTCGGTCAAGGTCAGCTCGAACTGCCTGGCGGTCCAGTTCCAGGCGGTGTGCACCAGCTCGTGCACCATGTAGACGCCGAACGAGATATGGCCGCCGTACATCATCACCCGGGTGGACAGCAGCGCCGGGAGCGCGCCCGCACCGACCGAGAGCGTGACCACCAACGGAACGAACAGCAGGTCGACCACGCCGGCGCTGTCGATCACGTCCGGTATGGGGTGGGCATCCAGGAAATAGAGGATGCCCACGATCGCGACGATGAGGAACAACCCGGTGTAACCGGCGACCTGCCTGCCGCGGTCGGTCAGCGTCAGCTTGCGCACCGCGGCGCACGCCAGCGCTCCGGCGGTGAACTGCAACAGGATGCGCGGCAGCCAGCTCCACGGTGTGTAGAAGTGACCGCTGGTCAGCAGCAGCAGAACCGGTGGCAGCGTCGTCGCGAAGGCCAGCAGCAGCAGGCTGCGGGCACGCGTCACCTGCGCCACCCGGAAGATCACCAGGATCAGCACACCGAACAGCAGGTACGCCAACCATTCGGCGCTGATGGACCAGGCCGGGCCGTCCCAGCTGGATCCGTCGAAGAACGGCTGGAACCACAGCTGGACCAGGAACAGCTGCCGAACGTAGCTGATGGCGTTGTAGGAGCTGAGGTCCTCGGTCGGGATATGGCCCACGTACAGGGTGAACACCACGAAGAGCACCGCCAGATGCATGGTGACCAGATAGACCGGCCACACCCGCGCCAGCCGCAGCCAGAGGAAACGCACCGTGGATCGTGCCGACCAGGTCTTGCCCATCGACTCCAGGTAGTTCCAGGTCAGGACGAAACCGCTGAGGATGAAGAACAGGTCGACACCCTGCGCTCCGCAATTGAGCACCGGCGCCAGCGCACTGCGAAAGCCGGGTGCGGCCTGTTCCAGCAGCGGCCGGAAATGAAACAGCACGACCCATAGGGCGGCCACGATACGCAGACCGGTGAGGGCCTTGATCTCTCCGCTGCGCACCGAACTCTTCCCTGACGACCTACTGTTTTGTGTTTCGCGCGACTCCGCTGCGTCTGCTGTCCGGGCCTGGCAAAACCTGATGACCGGTGCCGGCAGTCCCGTGCAGCCTAACAGTGCGCCGCTGTGCACCCCTGTTCAGAAACGCGGCCGAAACGCTGTGCAATTGCTGAAAAGCGCGCGGCGACATCGGTGGATTTACGCTGTGAACATGGCAAAGGTGTTGACCGTCAACGTCGCCCACCCGCGCACCAATCCCGACAGCCGCGGGACCTCTCCCACCGGAATCGACAAGCGACCCGCCGACGGGCCCGTCGAGGTGCGCGCCCCCGGGCCGATGCACGGTGGCCTGGGCAGCGGACTGGTCGGCGACCTGATCGGCAACCAACGGGTGCACGGTGGCGACGACCAGGCCGTGTACGCCTATGCGCGGGAGGATCTCGACGACTGGCAGAAATCGCTGGATCGCGAGCTGCCCAACGGCTGCTTCGGCGAGAACGTCACTACATCGGGTATCGACGTCACCAACGCGCGTATCGGCGAGCACTGGCTGGTGGGTTCCGGCGGCCTGCGGCTGCAGGTGTGCGCGCCGCGGATCCCGTGCCGCACCTTCCAGGAATGGTTGTCGCTGGCGGGCTGGGTCAAGAAGTTCACCGCCACCGCGATCCCGGGTGCCTATCTGCGGGTCATCGAGCCCGGGCGGGTCAGCGCCGGCGATGCCGTCGAGATCATCGACCGGCCGGATCACCAGGTGACGGTCGGGTTGGTGTTCCGCGCGCTGACCCTGGAACCCGAACTTCTGCCCGAGTTGGTCACCATCGACGCGCTGCCCGAGGAGATCAAGGATCACGCGCGCCGCAGGACCGGCTGACTCCGGTTACCTACGGGTAGCTTCGCAAGGTTGCGAGAATCTCCGCCCGGCCCCGAAAAACGTTTCTCACCAGAGTATTAGACGAGGCTGCCGGTCACCTTAGATTTGCCACCTAGCGTCGTGTCACGGGGTGGGGCCGACAACAGTCGGCTCAAGGCGCAGACGAAGTGGGGCAGTCATGAGCGATAACGGGCCGGTCGTGACATACGGCAATCCGCTGTTCGAATGCGCAGGTGCCCACATCCGCGCGCTGTCGCGTCAGGTGGCCACCGTGGTCAGTGTCAGCGGAACGATCGACCGCGCCAACCTGGACCGCGTCACCGCATTCGTCCGCCGGTTCGTGCTGGCCGAGAAATCCTTCGTCCTCGACCTCAGCGATATCGACGCGATCGCCGCACAGAGCGCCAGCCTGCTGGGTGCCGTCGCCGCCGCCTGCGAGCGCGCCGGCGTGGAGTGGGCATTGATCGCCGGCGCCCCGGTCAACGCTTTGCTCGACCGCGCCGAACAGGTGACCGACATGCCGGTCATCGGGTCGGTGCCCGAGGCCCTGCAGTACTTCGCCGACAGCGCGGCCCGGCGACGCAGCATGCTGCTGCCGCTGCTCACCAAAACGGCCTGACCGGCGCCGGATCGACGGACCCAGCCGGTAGGGTTTGTCGCATCGTTACTCGTTCTCCGGAGCCGTCGCCCATGGTCCGCTCCCAAGAAGCAGGCGTGACCCGAGCGCCATTGTCGGTGCTGCTCGTCGAAGACGACCGTGGGGATGCGCTGCTCGTCGAGGAGCTGGTCGCCGACATCGGCCTCGATATCAGCACCATCTGGGCGCCCTCGATCGCGCAGGCCGAACAACAGCTGGATCTGCGCCGGCCCGACTGTGTGCTGCTGGACATGAATCTGCCGGATGCCACCGGCCTGGAGGCGCTGGACCGCATCGCCGCGCGCGACGCGACCCTGCCGATCGTGGTGCTCACCGGGCTCAGCGACGAGCCGTTCGGAGTCCAGGCCGTCGCCTCGGGCGCGCAGGATTACCTGGTCAAGGGCCGGGTGGATCCGGACATGCTGCAACGCGCGCTGCTCTATGCCATCGAACGCAAGCGTGCCGAGCTGACCGCGGTGGAACTGCACGCCAGCCAGTTGCGGGCGCGGGAGAACGCCCGGCTGGAACGCGGTCTGTTGCCGTCTCCCCTGCTGCTGGACGATCCAGGTGTCGACATCGTCTACCGGTACCTGCCGAGCCGGGAGAACGCGCTGGTCGGTGGCGATTTCTATGATTTCGTCCAGACCCCGGATCGCACCGTGCACGTGCTGATCGGCGATGTCTCCGGGCACGGTCCGGACGAAGCGGCGTTGGGGGTCGCGCTGCGTATCGCCTGGCGGGCGCTGACCTTCGCCGGCTTGCGCGGCACCGACCGGATGCGCGAACTCAACCGGATATTGCGGGCCGAGCGGGCCGGCACCGGAATCTTCGCCACGGTGATGTCGCTGGCCATCCCGCCGGAAGGACCGGAGATCAGCGCGGTGCGCGCCGGTCACCCCGGAATGCTGCTGCACGTCGGGGACTCGGTGGAGTGGGTGGAACCGCCGGGCGCCCCCGCGCTGGGCCTCTACGACTTCGACTGGCCCATCGACAAGGTCGACATGCCCGAGAACGCCGGCCTGGTGTTGCTGACCGACGGCCTCTTCGAATCGCGCTCGGGGCACGGCAACGAGCGTCTCGGCGAGGACGGACTGCTCGAGCTGGCGCGGTCGTTGGCGCACCTGCCCGGGGCGGCGTTCGTCGACGCGCTCATCGCCAATGTCGCCGAACGCGCGCAGGCGCACGGCGGTATCACCGACGACATCGCGGTGGTGCGGGTGGAACGGACACCGCGATGAGCGCACCGTCTCGATCGCCGGGCCGCCGGCTCACCGTCCAGGGCTGGATCAGCCTCGTCCTGGCCGTCATGGGGGTTCTGGTGATCGCCGGCGCGACACTGACGGTGGTACTGCTCAACCGCACCGACAGCATCTCGCGTGAGCTCATCGACCAGATCCAGCCGTCCCGGTCGGCGGCCTACCGGTTGCAGGCGGCCCTTCGGGACCAGGAAACGGCGGTGCGCGGGTACGTGATCTCGGCGGACCAGCAGTTCCTGCAGCCGTATACCGACGGGCAAGAGGCCGAACAGGTGGCTGCCGACGATATCCGGACCCGTGCCGGTGATCATCAGGTCCTCGTCGACGATCTCAACGCCATCGAGGCCGCCAGTAACAACTGGCGGATCCGCTATGCCGAAGAACAGATCGCCAAGGTGACCCCCGGCGTCCCGACACTTCCGGACCCGCAGATCGCCGAGGTCGGAAAGCTCGAATTCGACCGTGTCCGAGCACTTTTCGAAACGCAGAACACCCACCTGTCCGAGGCCAGGACCGCCACGCTGGACCGGCTGGCGCAAGCCCAGCAGTGGCGCAACCGGGTGCTGATCGCGATCCTGCTGGTGCTCGTCGTCACCGCCGTCGCGCTGGCCGTGCTGGTGCGCAGCGCCGTCACCCGCCCGCTGGACGCGTTGGCCGCCGCGTGCCGGCGCATCACCGAAGGGAACTTCGGCGAGCGCATCGTCCCGCAGGGCCCCAAGGACATCCGCGCGATCGCGCGCGATGTCGAGGACATGCGCCAGCGCATCGTCGACGAGTTGGATGCCTCCCGCGCCGCCCGCAGCAGACTCGCCGACCAGGCATCGGCACTCGACGAGCAGACCATCGAATTGCGGCGCTCCAACGCCGAACTCGAGCAGTTCGCCTACGTGGCATCGCATGACCTGCAGGAGCCGCTGCGCAAGGTGGCGTCGTTCTGTCAGCTGCTGGAGAAGCGTTACGGCGACAAACTCGACGAGCGCGGTATCGAGTACATCGGCTACGCCGTCGACGGCGCCAAACGTATGCAGGTGCTCATCAACGACCTGCTGACGTTCTCCCGGGTCGGCCGGCTCAACACCGCCACCGTCGACGTCGACCTCAACGCCGTGCTGGCCGACGGTGTCGCCAACATCGCCACCGCCGTCGAGGAGACCGGGGCGCAGATCGTGCTGCCCGACGAGCCGCTGCCCCGGGTCGTCGGTGACCCGACACTGCTGACGATGCTGTGGCAGAACCTGGTGGGCAATGCCGTCAAATTCCACCGCGAAGGCCTGGCCCCCCGCATTGTCGTCGACTACGAAGATGGCCCGGAACAGGGCGAATGGCTTTTCAGCGTGTCCGACAACGGTATCGGCATCAACCAGGAGTTCGCCGACAAGGTTTTCGTGATTTTCCAGCGACTGCATGGACGAGACGCATATGCGGGTACAGGCATCGGGTTGGCCCTGTGCAAGAAGATCGTCGAATACCACGGCGGGGCCATCTGGATCGACACGTCCTACACCGACGGAACGCGTTTCTACTTCACGCTGCCGGCCAGCACCGCCGATGATGCCCCAGGCGTCCAGGAAGGAATTCCCGCATGAAAACCACCGGTCGAGCGATCGACGTACTGCTCGTCGAGGACGATCCGGGTGACGAACTCATCACGCGTGAAGCCTTCGAGCACAACAAGATCTCCAACACGCTGCATGTCGCGCACGACGGTGAGGAAGGGCTGGACTTCCTGTACCGGCGCGGCAAGTACCGCAACGCCCCGCGCCCCGATCTCATTCTGCTCGACCTGAACCTGCCGAAATACGACGGCAGGCAACTGTTGGAGCAGATCAAATCCGATGCCGACCTGTGCCATATCCCGGTCGTCGTGCTGACCACCTCCTCGGCCGAGGAGGACATCCTGCGCAGCTACAAGTTGCACGCCAACGCCTATGTCACCAAACCCGTCGACCTGGACCGGTTCATGAGCGCCGTCCGGCAGATCGACGAGTTCTTCGTGCAGGTCGTGCGGCTGCCGGGGACCGAACGCTAGTTGGACGCACAGCTGCCGCAGCCTGATGCCGGCCTCGCGCATCTGGCCGACGTCACCCCGTCGGTACTGGCCGCCATGGGAGCGGCCGGTTTCACCCCCGCGATCGCACTACCCGGTGATGTCAGCGGCGCGTGTGTCCTGCTGATCGACGGCCTCGGCGCCGAACTGCTCGACGCCTACGCCGCCGACGCGCCGGTGCTGGCCGCGATGCGCGGACCCACCC
Organism: Mycobacterium sp.; assembly: GCA_016197405.1. Taxonomy (GTDB): domain Bacteria; phylum Actinomycetota; class Actinomycetes; order Mycobacteriales; family Mycobacteriaceae; genus Mycobacterium. The sequence goes on along the minus strand of JACPVR010000024.1, from coordinate 227,483 downwards.
TGCAGGTCGGATTTCCGGCCACCACCGTCGCCGGCCTGGCCGCTATCGGCACCGGATGCCGCTCAGGCGAGCACGGCATGGTCGGCATGTCCTTCCGGCTGCCCGGTGTGGGGCTCGTCAACGCCCTGCGTTGGCGTCCCCAGCCGTGGGGCGAGGACCTGCGCGACACCGTCGCACCCGAGCGGGTGCAACCGCGGCCGACGACGTTCGAACGCGCCGCGTCAGCCGGTATCGCCGTCAGCGTGGTGTCCGGTCATGAATTCGCCGACTCCGGACTGACCCGGGCCGTGCTGCGCGGCGGCCGCTATGTCGGGGTGCACGGTCTGGGCGATCTGGCCGCGACCGTGCGGACCACCATCGCCGGCGGCGGTTTCTGCTACGGCTACCACGCCGACCTCGACATGTTGGGCCATCTGTACGGTCCGGGATCGCTGCCGTGGCGTATGCAGTTGCGTCAGGTCGACCGGCTGGTGCAATCAGTGGCCGAAGATCTGCCGCCGGGTGGGCTGCTGGCCGTCGTCGCCGATCACGGCATGGTCGCCGTCGGTCCCGGCGACGCGCTCGACCTCGACGACGTCGCCGACCTGCACGACGGTGTCGCGATGATCGGCGGGGAAGCCAGGGCGCGCCATGTCTACTGCACCGACGGCGCCCGGGACGCGGTGCTCGCGACCTGGCGCGAAACCCTCGGCGATCGGGCCTGGGTGACCACCCGCGACGAGGCCATCGCGGCCGGCTGGTTCGGTGCCCGGGTCGCCGACGAGGTGCGCCCGCGCATCGGCGACGTCATCGCCGCGGCCCGCGGGACCAGCGCGCTGGTGCGCAGGCGCACCGAGCCGATCGAGTCCGCGCTGCTCGGACAGCATGGCTCGCTGACGACCGCCGAACAGCGGGTACCGCTGTTGTTGGCGCATGGACAATGAGGCCGTGAGTACCCGCTGGCAGGACACCGACGCACCCCGAGGCGACGACTATGACCGGCGCTGGCGGGCACTGGCCGCCCGCGGCGGCAACATCCACGGCGAAGCCGACCTGCTCACCGCGTTGCTCCGTGAGCACGGCGGCGATCGGGTGCTCGACGCCGGCTGCGGGACTGGCCGGGTGGCCATCGAATTGGCCCGCCGCGGCTTCACCGTCACCGGTGTCGACGCCGACGAGGCGATGCTGGCCGGTGCCCGCGCGAAGGCCCCGGAACTGGCCTGGGTGCACGCCGACCTGGCCGACCTGGCAGCGGTGCCCGGTGTCTCGGATGCCACTTTCGACCTCGTCGCGCTGCCCGGAAACGTCATGATCTTCCTGACCCCGGGCACCGAGGCGCAGGTCGTCGACGCGCTCGGCGCGCGGTTGGTACCCGGTGGGCTGCTGGTGGCCGGTTTCGCCATCCGCTCCGACCGGCTCGCGCTCGCCGACTACGACCGGTTCGCCGCCGCGGCCGGTCTGACCCTGCTCGACCGCTGGGCCACCTGGGAGCGGGCGCCGTTCACCGGGGGTGACTACGCGGTGTCGGTCCACCGGCGCTGACCGCGTACCCGCCCGCTACCGTTTCTGCCGTGATCGTCCTGCTTCCGCCCTCCGAGACCAAGCGCGCCGGCGGCGACGGCGCTCCCCTGCACCTGCCGGAGCTGGGCTTCGCCGAGCTCAATCCGCTGCGCGCGGCGCTGTTGGACGAGCTGGTGGCATTGGCCGCCGACGCGCCGGCCTGCCGTCGGGCGCTGGGCATCTCGCCGGCCCAGGACGCCGAGATCGAACGCAACGCCACACTGCTGTCGGCGCCCACACTGCCCGCCATCGACCGCTACACCGGCGTGCTCTACGACGCCCTCGACATCGGCTCACTGCGCGGTGCCACCGCGACCCGCGCCCGGGCCAGGCTCGCGGTGGGGTCGGCGCTGTTCGGCCTGCTGCGCGCCGACGATCCGATCCCGGCCTACCGGTTGTCGGCGGGATCGAAACTGCCGGGCCGGTCGACACTGGCCGCCGGCTGGCGCCCGGTGCTGCAGCCCGTGCTCGCCGACATCGCCGCCCGCGAGCTGGTCGTCGACCTGCGGTCGGGTTCCTACGCCGCACTGGCCCGGCTGCCCGGTGCGGTGCACGTCGAGGTGCTCTCCGAGAGTGCGGACGGAAAGCGCACGGTGGTGAGCCATTTCAACAAGGCGCACAAAGGCAGGCTGGCCAGGGTGCTGGCGAGCAGTCGGGCCGACCCGAACGACGCCGTCGCGGTGGCCGCCATCGCGCGCCGGGCCGGGTTGCGCATCGAACGCGACGGCAACGACCTCACCGTGGTGACCTCCGCCGCCCAACTCTGACGATGTGATCGGCGTCGCCGGTGCGACGTGAGAGACTCGCCGACATGGCGCACAGGATCGAACGCCCCAAACTGGAGGGCAACATCGCCGTCGGCGACGACCGGCAGATCGGATTTGCCGAGTTCGGCGATCCGCGCGGCCGGGCCATCTTCTGGCTGCACGGCACCCCGGGGGCGCGCCGCCAGATTCCGACCGAGGCCCGACTGTTCGCCGAGCAGAACCACGTCCGGCTCATCGGTGTCGACCGGCCCGGCATCGGATCGTCGACACCCTTCCAGTACGGCTCGGTCGGTGAGTTCGCCCATGATCTGCGCACCATCGCCGACGTGCTCGGCATCGACAAGATGGCCGTCGTCGGGCTGTCCGGCGGCGGGCCGTACACCCTGGGCTGCGCGGCCGCCATGCCCGATCGCGTCGTCGTCGCCGGTGTGCTCGGTGGCGTCGCGCCGACGGTGGGACCCGAAGCCATCAGCGGCGGGCTGATGGGATTGGGTTCGATGGTGGCCCCGGTCCTCGAAGTCGCCGGCCTACCGGTCCGGTTGGCCGCGGTCACCCTGGTGCGGTTCGTCAAACCCGTCGCCAACACCGCGCTGCAGCTCTACGCCGCGATCTCGCCGGAGGGCGATCGCCGGTTGTTGCTGCGCCCCGAGTTCGGCGCGATGTTCCTCGACGACCTGCTCAACGGCTCACGCAAACAGATGGCGGCACCGTTCGCCGATATCGTGGCCTTTGCCCGTCCGTGGGGTTTCCGGCTCGACGAGGTCAAGGTGCCGGTGCACTGGTGGCACGGCGACAAGGACCACATCGTGCCGTTCGCACACGGTGAGCATGTCGTCTCGTTGCTGCCCGACGCGCGGCTCTACTCGATTCCCGGCGAAAGCCACCTGGCCGGTCTGGGCCGGGCCGAGGAGATCCTGGGTACGCTGCTGGCGGCCTGGGACCGCGAGGAACGCACCGTCGAGGTCTAGCGCGGGCCGTCGGTGTCCAGGGCCCGGCGCAGCAGGTGCATCGCCACCGTGGTGGCGCGGTCACGGATATCGGCGCGACCACCCGGCAGCAGCAGCGTCCGGGTCGTCACCGCACCGCCGGCCAGTGCCACGGTGAAGCACACCGTGCCGACCGGTTTGTCCGCGGTCCCGCCGCCCGGTCCGGCGATACCGGTTATGGCAACCGCGGTGTCGGCGCCGAAACGGCGCAGCGCACCCGCTGCCATCGCCTCGGCGACGGGTTCGGAGACCGCGCCGTGCTGTTCGATCAGGGCCGGATCCACTTCCAGCAGTTCGGTTTTCGCTTCGTTGGCGTACGCCGTGACCCCGCCGGTGACATATGCCGACGAGCCGGGACGTTCGGTCAGGCGTGCCGCCAGCAGGCCACCGGTGCACGACTCCGCGGTCGCGATGCGGCGTCCGGCCAGCAAGCCGGCGACCTGATCGTCGACCAGCGACCCGTCGATCGAGAAGACCTCGGAGCGATGTTGTCTGCGCAGCACGTCCACCAACTGCGCGTAGGCCTGCTGGGCCTGCGGTTCGTAGCGCGTCACGATCTCCAGCTCGCCGCGCCGCAGGCAGGTGGTGATCTCCAGCCGGTCGAAATCGGCGATCTCGTCGGCAGCGCGACGCAACGTCTCGGCCAGTGCGGACTCCGGCAACCCGAACATCCGGACGATGTCCTGCCGGTAGTCGGTCCGCCCCGCGACGGCATCGAGCACGGCGGGCAGCTGCGCCGCGGTGCGCCACATCGGTTGTAGTTCGCGCGGCGGCCCGGGCAGCACCAGCACCGTCGGCGTGCCGACGACGACCACACCGGGTGCCGTCCCGACCGGGTCCAGGATCACCGCGCCCTCAGGCACCATCGCCTGCTTGCGGTTGGCGGCCAGCACCGACTCGAAATCGCGATCCGCGGACCGGCCCATCAGCGTGCGCAGGATCTCGGCGATCTTGGCTTCCAACGCTTTGTCGAGGACCAGTTCACGGCCGCAGAACCGCGCCACCGTCGCCACCGTCATATCGTCGGCGGTCGGTCCGAGGCCGCCGCTGGTGACGATCAGATCGACACCGGCATCGGCCATGAACCGCAGCTGCGCCTCGATATCGCCGGGGCGGTCACCGCAGATGGTGATGTGCGCCAGTTCGACGCCGAGCTCCAGCAGTCGATCGGCCAGGAACGGGCCGTTGCGGTCGGCGACCCGCCCGGTCAGAACCTCGGTGCCGGTGACGACGATGCCGGCGCGTGCGCTCACCCGGTCAGCGGGGTGTGACGCCGGGTGCGCGTACCACCATGGGCACGGCCGGGAAGTAGGCGGCCATCTCCGAGCGGCTGCGGCGCAGCGCCGCGGTGCCGTACCCGCGCTTGCGGTAGTCGGGGTGGATCCAGACGCGGACGTTGACCTCACCGCCGGCCAGCTCGCCGAACACCATGCCGACCTTGTCGGATCCCTCCAGCGCCACGAACCAGGCGGCCTCGTCGGCGTTCACCCGGTCGATCGCCGAGCCGATCTCCTCTTCCAATGTCCGGGCGGGCGCCCCCGAGCCGTCGCCGGCGGCGTGCACATCCTCGGTGCGCGCGGCGAAGATGTCGCGATCGGTCTCACCGGCGAAGGGGCGCAACGTCAGGCTGTCGCCGAGGCTGGCGGGCCGTTCGGAGGCGGTGAAGCTGAGCTGGCTGTTGAGATCTTCCAGTTCCTTGGCGATCGCCCGGCGCGACTGTTTGGTGAGCTGGTCGAAGGACAGCCCGATGACGGCCTCGGCGCACCGCTGCGATGTGCCGAGCAGGTCGGCGATCTTGCCCAGGGCAGCTGGTCGGTCGTCGGCTTCCACGATGGCGTCGAGGACCTCGTGGCGGCGATCGAGTGCGGTGAGCAGAACGTCGGTGATCTCGCGGCGCGATGCGGCGATGTCTTGGTCGGGCATGGCTAAAGCCTAGAACAGTCCGCGACCGCTGAGTCAGCGGAATGCGTCGGCAACCGGAACTGTCACCGCGGGGGTGTTGTAACCCTCGACATGCACCCAGTTGGCGTCCACCGGCGGACCGGTGCCGGTGGCCGGCGGCAGCGCGTTCAGCTCGACCGACTCCCCGGGGAAGACCGTCACATAGTTGTCGCTGTACTCGATGGGCAGGATCTCGTCGCCGTCGCGAGTGGAGCGCACTTCCGCGCGTTCGAAGAACGCGATGGTGCGCGAGTTGTTGGTCAGTCGCACCGTGACACCGCGCCCGTCGGTACCGGCGGTGCGGGCCGCGGTGACGTCGAGCGGGGTGCGGGGCATCGAGTTCAGCGGCGTCATATCGGCCCAGCTGGCCTGCTTGAGTGCGAACGCGGTGTCATTGCGCGGGTCGCCGACATCATCGCGCTGCTGGGACTGCCAGTACACGTTCTCGGCGACCACCTTGTCGGCGTCGAGCAGCTCGGCGCGCACGAAGAAGACCCGTGAGGCCGGCGCCAGCCTCGGCAGCGTCAGCGCCGGTGCCGTCGCGTTCGCGGCGACGTCGATACCGTCGGCGCCGCGGTCGTCGACGAGGCGGCCCGACAGGTCGTAGACCCGGACCCGCACCCGCAGGTTTCGCGCCTCGTCCGGTGTCTGGTTGACGACGGTGACCTTGGCGGTGTTGTGGTCGCCGGTGGCGTAGGAGTCGAACACCACCGACAGCGGCTGCAGTCCCTTTTTCGCGCCGAAGTAGGAGCCGCCGGGGCGCAGGTAGTAGTCGAAGAGGTTGCCGAAGAATGACGGCCAGTGGCTGTTGAGCATCCAGTAGATCGTCATCTTGTGGGTGTCCCAGCCCCCGGCGGCGAACGCCTCGAACTGGGCGCGGGTCGATTCATAGTGCGCCAGTTGGGCTTTGCGGGCGAACTCCTCGGCGCTGCGGGAGGAACCGTAGCGCCGCATCACCGCGGTCCGGATGCTGTCGAGCTGCGAGTTGGAGTCGTCGGAACCGGCGTGGAAATACCAGTCGTCGTTGATCGGCCACAGCTTGTCGGGCGGGATGAACTTCGTCAGGCTGGCAAATGGCGGGATGTGCTCGTTGTCGCCCTGCTCGGCGGTCGATCCGCGGGTTGCGGCGTAGCGGCCGTCGAACCAGTAGCTGGGCGGTCGCCAGCTGTAGGGCCCCGCCATCTGGATACCGTCCCAGGCGATCTGGCCGTCGGCGTCGCGGTTGATCGACGAGACGGTGTCGACGGTTGCGTTCTGCCAATGCAATTCGTCGAGGATGTCGTGGTACCAGCCGCGCACCTCTGGTGGTGGGCGTCCGTCGCTGCCGTTGGCCCACAGGAACGCCGCCGCATGCGACCGCAACGCCTCGATCTGCGATCGCATGCTGTCCTGGGCGACCTGGCGGTCCTCGGTATCCCACTGGGCCCATTTCTCCCACTGGTTGCAGCACATCCATCCGTACATGACCGGGATGCCGAGTTCGTCGGCCGTTTCGATCAGGTGATCGCCGGGGAACTTGCCCTCCAGCCGGATCATGTTGAGGCCCAGGTCTTTGACGTAGTGCAGGATCGCGGTCTCGCGGTCCGGGTCGTATTTGAACAGCAGGTCCGGTGTGTAGGTGGCGCCACGGACCAGGAAGTCGCGACCGTTGACCTGCAGGTAGAAGTTGCCGCCCGTGCCGAGCTCGGGAAAAGAGGTGTCGTCGTCCCGGTGCTGGGTGACGGTGCGGATACCGAAGCGCTGCGAGGCGCTGTCGACGACGCGGCCGTACTGACGGAACTCCAGATGCAGGTCGTAGAGGTCGGGTTTGCCCATGGTGTAGGGCCACCACAGGTCCGGGTGGTCGACCTGCAGCGCCGGGAACGCCGCCGGGTCGAACTGCACCTGACGGTCCTCGCCGGGGCGCAACGTGACGGGCTGCTCGAGGTCGATATCGGGTTTACCGGCGCGGCTGATGGTGGCCCGCAACACCCCGCGAACGGTGCGGAGGCTGTCGTTGCGCGCGTCGGCGTAAATGGTCAGCCGCGCCGAATCGGTTCGGGGCAGCGGTAGTTCGGTGTTGACCAGTGCCGGCCCCAGCGCCACCGCACCCGAGACCTTCAGCGTCACCGGTTTCCAGATCCCCGCGTTGCGATCGGGCACGAACGAGGTGCCGATATCGTCGGCGTCGGTGCCCCGGTACCCGATGCCGCGCCAGTTGATCCAGTCCCACCAACTGTCCGCGAGCTCGACACCGTCGACATCCTGCAGCGACTGTTCGGGGGTGACCTTGACGGCCAGCGTGTTGGGTGCGCCGGGCCGGATCCAGCGGGTGACGTCGAGGTCGTGGGCGGTGTACATCCCGACGATCTGTGTGCTGTCGGCGATCCGCCGGCCGTTGAGCCAGATCTCGGCGCGGTAGTTGATACCGGGGAACTGCAGCGCGTATCTGCTGTGGCCGGCCGGGGCGTCGAAAGTGGTTCGGTACCACCAGTCCTGGCGATACAGATCCTGCGGCACGTTGTCGCGCAGATTGGTGCTGTAGTACAGGTCGGGATAGGTGCCGTCGTCCTGCAGCGCTTCGAGCACCGTGGCGGGCATCTGCCGGATCGCATGCCAGCCGTCGGTGTCGAAGTCCGGCGCCGAGATCGCCGCGCCGCCCGCGGGCACGTCACGTGCCGAGGCCAGCTTCCAGCCCTGCGCCAGTTCGATCTGCGCCGGCGCGGCGTCGGCGCGGACGAATGTCGGGACGTCGGAGGTGCCGATCATGAGCACCAGCACGACGGCAAGGAGTGGGAGCAGGACGCACAGCGCCGCATGCGGGCGCGTCCGTCTCGCGATGGCCGTACTCCTGTTCACTCCCTGGTAACCCCGGCCACCTTACGAGATATCGGATCGAGTGACAGCGCGGCGGTGCGCTGGGCTAAACTAGAACACGTTTCAGTTTCGCCTATCGCCCCACTAGGAGCAGGCTATGCATACTCCCCTGTGCGACCAGCTGGGAATCGAGTTCCCCATCTTCGCCTTCACCCATTGCCGCGACGTCGTCGTCGCCGTCAGCAAGGCCGGCGGCTTCGGTGTGCTCGGCGCCGTCGGCTTCACCCCCGAACAGCTCGAGATCGAGCTGAACTGGATCGACGAGAACATCGGCGACCACACCTACGGTGTCGACATCGTCATCCCCAACAAGTACGAGGGTATGGACACCGACCTGTCGGCCGACGAGCTGGGCAAGATGCTCGCCGACATGGTGCCGCAGGAACACCTCGACTTCGCCAAGAAGATCCTGATCGACCATGGCGTGCCGCTGACCGCCGAGGACAACGAGAACACGTTGCGGCTGCTGGGCTGGACCGAGGCGACCGCCACCCCGCAGGTCGAGGTCGCGCTCAAACATCCGAAGATGACGCTGATCGCCAACGCGCTGGGCACTCCCCCCGCCGACATGATCGAGCACATCCACGCCGAGGGTCGCAAGGTCGCCGCGTTGTGCGGATCGCCGAGCCAGGCCCGCAAGCATGCCGACGCCGGTGTCGACATCATCATCGCCCAGGGCGGCGAGGCCGGCGGTCACTCCGGTGAGGTCGGGTCGATCGTGTTGTGGCCGCAGGTCGTCAAGGAGGTCGCCCCGGTTCCGGTGCTGGCCGCCGGCGGTATCGGCAGCGGCCAGCAGATCGCCGCGGCGCTGGCGCTGGGCGCCCAGGGCGCCTGGACCGGATCGCAGTGGCTCATGGTCGAAGAGGCCGAGAACACTCCCGTGCAGCAGCAGGCCTACATCAACGCCGGCAGCCGCGACACCGTGCGCAGCCGTTCGTTCACCGGCAAGCCGGCCCGCATGCTCAAGAACGACTGGACCGACGCCTGGGAGGACCCGGCCAACCCCAAACCGCTCGGAATGCCCTTGCAGTTCATGGTTTCCGGGCTCGCGGTGGCGGCCACCCACAAGTACCCCGACGAGACCGTCGACGTCGCGTTCAACCCCGTCGGCCAGGTGGTCGGGCAGTTCAAGAAGGTGGAGAAGACCTCGGCGGTCATCGAGCGCTGGGTGCAGGAGTACCTGGAAGCCACCACGACGCTCAACGAACTGAACGAAGCCGCGAGCGTCTGAGGCTGATCGAACTGCCGCGTTCCTCGGGGCATCGTTCTTCGGGGCATCGTCGACTCGGCTAGGCGTAGAACTCCTGTTGCCAGCCCTTCGGGCCGGCGCATTCCAGGGGCAGTCCATCGGGTGTCTGCGCTGCCGCACCACGATTGGTGGGGCAGGGCGCACCGATGGTCTGCACGCCGTACAGCGGTGACGACCAGACCCAGAAGCCGTGATCGACGAACGGTGTCTGGTTCGGGATGTAGTGGCAGGCATAGGTCTGGCCACCGACGCCACGTCCGAAGATGAAACGTTCCCAGCTGTAGCACGCGGTGCTCAGCTGCACGTCATAGGCCATTCCCGGTACGTCGGCATACTGCGGTGTGTCGGCGCCGGCGGCCGGTGCCGAACCCAGTGCGCTGCCCGCGATCGTGCCGATCGCCGCCACGACGCCAAGAACCCGAATCATGTCCCACCCTCGCCTCGACGAATGCTGATCGGCGTCCCCGGCCGCCCTGGCTGGTGAGCCTACTGGGTGGGTCGGATCTTTTCGGCGAAACGCGGGGCGCCTAACACCGAAATTGCTGCTCAGGGTGGTTTCCTAATGGCTAGCCGGGTCTCGCCGGTCCGTCCGTCCCCGAGGAGACGATCCCCATGTTGTCGCGTCGCAATCTGCTGGCACTGACCGGACTCGGGGCGCTGCTCGCGACCGTGGTGCTCTTCGCCGGTGTGATGGGCAGGCCAGGCACTCCGCCGGGGATATCCGTGGCCGGTGCGGCGCCGGAGACGACCACCGTGACCGCAACCGTCACCGCGACGGCGCCGAGCAGCTCCGCAGCGACGAGCACCACCACCACGACGGTTACTTCGACGTCTCCTGCGACTTCTGCTGCGCCTACCAGCACCGAGCCCAGTGGCGATTACGCCACCGACAGCCGCGGGTACATCAACTCGTCGGCGCGCTGCGACGAAGGGCAGAAGGCCGTCGCGATAGGCCGCACGCAGCGGTCCAAGGTGGTGATCTGTTCCACCAGCGACGGCGGGTACCGATACTTCGGGGTGCGGGTCAGCGACGGCGCCGCACTGCAGGCCGACGCCGAGGCCACCGACACCGGATACCAGGCCACCGCAGAAGGTTCCACCTACACCGTCGAGCCCTCGGAACTGACCGTCGTCTCCGAGGGCAAGGTCATCTACCGCGACACCTGGATCGACTTCTACGAACCGCAGTCGTCCTCGGAGACCACCAGCACGACGTCCACCACCGCGCCGACGTCCACCACCGTGCCTACGTCCACGTCCACCGCGACACCGACGAGCACGCTGCCCGCGGCGCCGCGGTCCTGGGGCTGACCTAAGTCGACGGGGCCGGCGGCGCCGGGACCAGCGGATCGGCCGGCGGTATCGGCTGCGGGCCGGACGGCAGACCGTTGGGCGACACGGCATCGGCATCCATCGGGCGCTGCGTCAGCAGTAACAGGGCGTCGCCGCCGCTGACCTCCTGCGTCTGCACGGCGTGCCACAGATCCCGCAGGTAGGACAACCGGTGGCCCGACTCGGTCGGGGTCTCACTGGTTCCCGGCGGGAGATTGTCCGGGCTGCTCAGGTGCGGAACGGGTGCCGCCTGCGGCACCGACTGGCCCGTCGCGAGCACCTGGACCGGTTGGGTGGGGTCGGGACCCGGCAGTGCCGGGGCCGGGTCACTGGGGTCGGCAAGTGCCGGAGCCGCCAGCATCAACATCGCGGTCGCGCCCAGTGTGGCCGACCAGACTGTCCTACGAGTAGTGATGCGCACCATGACTGTGCTTTCGTCTGCGGCCGCAATCTGTTACACGAGGGGCTTACGGGACCACCCGCGATGCCATCGGAACACGTTTCAGTTTCGCACCGGACGAGGTTTCCTGAACCCGCCACAACGCGCCGAACAGCGGTGTACCAATTCTTGTAGGCCCCGACGCCCATAAGAACCCGTTGTCCAAGGAGGCTTCCGCCTGATGTCTGCTCCCGTCCTGCCGCCCGGCTTCGATTTCACCGACCCAGACCTCAATCTGCAGCGGTTGCCGGTCGAAGAACTCAGTGCGCTGCGTCGGTCGGCGCCCATCTGGTGGAACGCCCAACCACCGGACAGCGGCTTCTGCGACGGTGGCTACTGGATGGCGACCAAGCACAAGGACGTCAAGGAGATCTCCAAACGCAGCGATATCTACTCCAGCCTGGAGAAGACGGCGCTCCCCCGCTACCCGGAGGGCTCGACCGTCGAACAGCTGGAGACGGGCAAGCTGGTGCTGCTCAACATGGACGCACCGCACCACACCCATCTGCGCAAGATCATCTCGCGTGGTTTCACACCGCGCGCCGTCGAACGGCTGCGCGCCGACCTCAACGAGCGGGCCCAGAACATCGCCAAGGCCGCCGCCGCGTCCGGCTCGGGCGATTTCGTCGAGCAGGTGTCCTGTGAGCTGCCCCTGCAGGCCATTGCCGGTCTCATCGGAATTCCGCTGGAGGATCGCAAGAAGATCTTCGACTGGTCCAACCAGATGGTCAGCGACGACGATCCGGAGTTCGCGCACTACGACAACCGCAGTGCCGCAACAGAACTCATCATGTATGCCATGCATCTGGCCGCCATCCGCGCGGAGAATCCGGGCGAGGACATCGTCACCAAACTCATCGAGGCCGATGTCGACGGGCACAAACTCTCCGACGACGAGTTCGGTTTCTTCATGGTGCTGCTTGCTGTCGCGGGAAATGAAACCACCCGCAACTCGATAACCCACGGCATGATCGCGATGGCCGAAAACCCCGACCAGTGGGAGCTGTACAAGCAGCGCCGTCCGGCGACCGCGGTCGACGAGATCGTGCGGTGGGCGACGCCGGTGACCTCGTTCCAGCGCACCGCACTGGTCGACACCGAACTCAGCGGCGTGCAGATCAAGAAGGGTCAGCGGGTCGTGATGTCCTACCGCTCAGCCAATTTCGACGAGGACGTGTTCGACGACCCATTCACCTTCAACATCCTGCGCGATCCCAATCCGCATGTCGGATTCGGCGGGACGGGCGCGCATTACTGCGTCGGGGCCAACCTGGCCCGCATGACGATCGACCTGATGTTCAACGCCATCGCCGACCATCTGCCCGACCTGACCTCGGTGCGTCGCCCGGAACGGCTGCGGTCGGGATGGCTCAACGGCATCAAGCACTGGCAGGTCGACTACTCCGGCACCGCCGAAAAAACGGACTAGTTGGCGAGCCGGTTGAGGCCGGGGATCTTGCTCAGGATCCGGTCCCGCAGGCGCGGCTGTTCGTACTGCGGGACCTGCTGAACCGGCGGCACAACCGCCGGTGGCGCGACCACGGCCGGTGGCGGCACATAGGCCGGCGCCGGAGCGGGGTCGTATTGCACGGGCGGCTCGACGGTGTCGGCCGGCGGCACGTAGGCCGGTTCCTCCTCGACCGGGGCCGCGGGAACCGGCGCCAGCTCCTGGGCGGGTTGTACCGCGGGTTCCTCGACGGGCGGTGCTTCGGGCACTTCGGCGACCGGCGGGGCGGCGGGCGGTTCGACAGCCTTGGGTGCCGGCGGGGTGACCGCGACGTTGTCGACGCGCTGCTGCACCGTCGGGATGGTCTCGCGGTCCGGTAGCAGGCTCGGGCTGACCACCAGGGTCGTCGCCACCACGAAGGTCACCGCACCCGCGGCGAGCATCGTCAGCGGGCCGACCAGAGACGCGCGGCGTTTGACCGGGCCGCCCGCACTGCCGGCTTCCGGCGCGATCGCCGATGCCAGGGCGGCGCCGTGTGCCAGCGCCAGTTCGGCCTCCGGCGGATCGAAAACCGGTACGCCCAGTTCGTCGCCCAATCGTGCGGCCAGCGAGTCGAGCCCGCCGACGGATCCGACCACGAAAAGGCCTTCGGGTCGCCAGTCGTCCCTGGCGAATATCGAGGTGACCCACTCGACCAGGGCGTCGTCGTTGTTGACGGTGCGCTCGACGATCGTCTGCACCTCACCGTCGAAGGTGTCGACGAGCGAGAGGATGACGGTGTCGGGTTCGACGACGCAGACCGCGGTCCGTTGATAGCCCATGACGCGACCGATACCGCAGGCCAGCGCCTCGGCGGCGTGCGGTAGCCGCACGGCCACCACATTGGCGAAACCGAGGCCGGCCAGCGAGTCCAGCACCAGGGAGGCTTCCAGGTCGGCGTCATGGCTCCAGGTCACGCCGATCGCGCGCAGCTCATGGCCGGACTCGGCGATGCTGAGCACCGCCTCGGCGACCTGCTCGGATGCCCGTTCGGCGGACACTCCGCCGGTGAACACCTCGAAATCGTCGTGTTCCAGGGTGGCGCCGTCGGCATCGCGTCCTTCGACCAGCACGCTCTGCACGTTGGTGGCACTCACGGCCAAGCCCAGCACCGTATCCATCGAGTCAGCTCCCTTCGGGCCCGGGCACCTCGGAAATGCTCTAGGCGCCGGACTGGGGTGGGAGGCCGTGCTCGAAGCGCTGCCGACGTGTCGCCGGCGGGCCTCACCACCCCTTTCTCTACCGCATCGGGAGCCGAAACGCGAACGCTGGAGTCAGTGCGAAGCGGCGATGGCGGTGACCAGTGGGGTGTCCACGCCGACCGGTCCGAGCTCCGTTGCGCCGCCCGGTGTGCCCAGCGGGGCGTCGCGGCCTGGGAGTATCTCGGAGAAGAAGGCGGCGTTGTCGGCCAGATGCTGCTTCTGATCCTCGGGCAGGTCGGTCTCGAAGTAGATCGCGTCGACCTTGCAGATGAATGCGCAGGCCGCACAGTCGACGCATTCCTCGGGGTTGATGTAGAGGGAGTGTTTGCCCTCGTAGATGCAGTCCGCCGGGCAGTCCTGCACGCATGACTTGTCCACCACGTCCACACACGCGGAACCGATCACATAGGTCATGTTTTCACCGTAGGTAGCCCACGCCGGCCCGTCGCGCGGCGAAGGTCACCTATTCAGGGGACCTCGGTCCTCGCATACTGGGGGTATGGACGGTGTGCTGTTCTTCGACGGCGGCTGCGGTATGTGCACACGCGCGGTCGGCAATCTGCGCAAACTGGACCGCGACGGCAATCTGCAGGTAGAGCCGCACCAGCGCCCCGGCACCGCCGAGCGCCTCGGTGTCCCCGCGGAACGGCTCGCGCATTCGGTGTGGTGGCTGGACTCCTCCGGTGAGGTCTACGCGGCTGCCGAGGCGTTCAACGCGGCGCTGGCGGTCGCCCTGCGCACCCGGTTGCCGCTCACGGTGTACCGGCTCCCCGGCATCAGGCAGCTCGAAGAGGCCGTCTACCGCTGGGTTGCCGCCCACCGGTACCGCTTCCCCGGCACCACGCCGTATTGCGAGTCCAACCCGGCGGCCTGCTCAGCCCGCTAACGGGGTGCAGCTGTACGGCCGCTGCCCGGAGAAATGCACCGCGGGCAGGCCGTCGACGTAGACATAGTCCACGCCGTCGGTCCACGAGGTGCCCGGTCGCACCCACGGCGGCACGCCCTGCGGGTAGGCAACGGTGTAGTCGCTGTAGAACTGCACATCGGCCGGGCAGCCGAGGTCGGTGGCCGGCAACGGGTTCCAGGCGTGCACGATGATCGGGTTCGCCAACCGGCTGCCTTGTGCGCAGTTCGGTTTGCACTCGACGGCGTCATCGGTGCCGGTTCCCTGCGCGCCGTCGCCGTCCCACGCCGTCCAGGTCATATCGACCATGACGCTGGAGGAGTCGCAGCCGTAGACGATGGTCGCCGGCTTCTGCTCGACGGGTTTCGACGGATCCCAGCATGCGCCGATCAGGTAGGCCACCGGTGCGTCGGACGGCGGGTCGGCTGCCGCGGGCGCGGCTGCGGGAAACACTCCGAACGTCATAGCGCCGACGATGATCGCTAGCACCGCGGCGCGTGTCATGGCGCGATGCTAGCCAACCTCCGGTGCCGCCGCCACGCCCAGCCCGCCGCGGTGAGCAGCAGCAGCACTACCAGCGCTATCGCCCACGGCCAGCCGCCGTGCGCGTGCACCCAACCGGCCAGGGTGCCCTGCAACCGACCCGCCGCGCCGACCACCGCGTCGGCCGGGTCGCCCGAACCGTGGAACAACCGCAGCTCGTAACTGCCGTAGTAGGCGACGTATGCGCCGATCACCACGACCAGGGCACCCCCGATGCGGTTGACGACGGGCAGCACCCGGCGCATCCGGGTGGCCAGTGCCGAACTGGCGAATGCGGCGGCCACCGCCAGTGTCCCAACGATCAGGCCGAAACCGCCTGCGTAGGCCAGATACACCGCGACGGTGTCGGTGACCGAGCCACGCGCGGCGGCGGCGGTGACCGCCAGGAACGGGCCCACGGTGCACGACAGGGAGGCCACCGCATAGGCAACGCCGTAGCCGAGCATCGACCACAGTCGTGCCGTCGGTGCCCACCGGTCGCTCGTCGCCGCAGCGGGTGTCGGTACATGCAGTTGCTTACCGAGCAGCAGCGCCACCCCGACACCGATCAGCACGACGCCGACGATGACGGTGACGATCGGCAGATAGCTCTGCAATGTCGAGGCCACCGACAGGGTCAGGGTGCCGAACAGTGCGAAGACCGCCAGGAAGCCCAGTGTCATGGCGAGGGTGGCCAGCACCGCGCGCCCTGCCGCGGCCGGCCTGCCGGTGGCGCTGTCGCCCACCACGAAGGCCAGATAACCGGGCAGCATCGCGAAACCGCAGGGGTTGAGGGCGGCGACCAGACCGGCCGCGAACGCCAACCCCAACAACTCGTGGTTCATCGCCGCCGGCCTAGCCGGTCAGGGCCGCCACCCGGTCGGCGAGTTCCTGTTCGGACATCGCCGATGTCGGATTGTTGACGAACGTCGACGTGCCGTCCGGTTTGACGAACAGGTAGGCCGGCTGCCACGGCACGTTGAAGGTGGCCCAGATGGACCCGTCGGCGTCGTCGAGGTTGGTGAAGCCGAGGTTGTACTTCGACACGAACCCCTGCATCGCCGAGACATCGGAGCGGGCCGCCACCCCGACGAAGGTCACCTGCGGATTGCGCGCGGCGACGGCGCTGACCGAGGGCGCCTCGGCATTGCAGAACGGACACCACGGCGTCCAGAACCACAGCACCGCCGGTTTGCCCTGCAGGCTCGCGCCGTTGAAGGGCGCACCCGACAATGTGGTGCCGGTGAAATTCAGGCGGGGATCGGCATGCGCGGCGGGCGCGGCTGAGACCGTCGACAACAGTCCGGCGGCCAGGACGGCCGCCAGTGTGCTCGTCAGTTTCCGGCGAAATGGATTCCTCATGGCATCACCTCTCGTTGGTTCTGTTCGGGATACGAAGCCGGCGCCGCATTGGATCGGCCCTGTAACGGAAGTGCCAGAAAACTCTTAGAGATAAATCTGTGATCGGAGTAACGCCTGCGTCAAATTTGGCGAAAGACCGAGCATGAAAAACATCCGGAAATTCTTCGCACTGGCGGCCCTCACCGGCGCGTTCGTGGTCGCCCTGCTGGCGATGACGGGGATTTCCGGAATGTCGACCGGCACCGCCCACGCCGACACCGTCAACTGGGACGCAATTGCGCAGTGCGAATCCGGTGGAAATTGGGCCACCAATAGCGGCAATGGACATTACGGCGGATTGCAATTCAAACCGGCCACCTGGGCCGCCAACGGCGGGGTCGGAAACCCGGCGCAGGCAACGCGCGAGGAGCAGATCCGCGTCGCCGAGCGGGTGCTGGCCAAGCAGGGCATCGGCGCGTGGCCGAGCTGCGGCGCCAAGGCCGGAGCGCCCACCATCACGACGGTCTCCAACATCACCGCCCCGGCCGCCACCCCGGCGGCACCGGCCCAGACCGGCGCCTGGTACCCCGGCAAGCACCTGCTGGCCACGCTGAGCAAGATCGTCAACAGCATCCCGACCCAGCAGGCCCGCTAGACCCATCAGGCCGCCAGGTCGTTGAGCACGCGGGTCATCTGTTTCTCGGTGTCGGTGGCGAGTTTCTCGAAGACCAATTTCATCGCCGGCGCCAGCAGCACCGCCAGACCGTGCATCCGCAGATCCGCCCGGTAGCTGATCCGGGCGCCGTCCGGTGCCTCGGTCACCACGATGGTGTCGACGGAGGTCGATGCGTCGTTGCGGCCCTCGAAGACCAGCGTGTCGTCGGTGGCCTCGCGCAGTACATAGTCCAGTTCGGTCGAACGTCCCAGGATGCGTGAGGTGTTGCGCCACCGGGAGCCCACCTGCACCGGCCCGGTGTCCACCCGGTCGCACCGCTGCGTCCCCGGATCCCACCGTTCGGCGTTACCGAAATCCTTGAGGTAGGTCAGCACCTGGCTCGGCGGCGCCGAGACGACGAAATCTCGCGAAACTGTTGGCATTGGGCGGGCATACCCATATTCACCGCGGAGCCTTCAATCCGGCGCCACACAGCGGGACGACGGTATGGCCCGGGTTGCCGAGCGCGGGAAATCGGCGCGCGGCTGCCCAGCACACCGCCGATGTCGGTTCCACGTACAGACCTTCGGCGGCCAGCTCGGCACGTGCCGCCACGACCTCGTCATCGGTCACCGTGAGCACCGTCCCGCCGGTGGCGCGGACCGCCGCCAGGATCGCGGCACCGCGCGGTGGCGCGGCAATGGCGATACCCTCGGCCGACGTCGGGAGTGGCTCTACACCTGCAACGGTGTCCAGGCCCGCGGCGAAAGCCTGCGCCACCGGTGCGCAGGCCTCGGGCTGCACCCCGATCAGCGTCGGCAGGCCGTCGGCCAGACCGGCGTCGACCAGCTCGGTGAACGCCAGATGGCAGCCCAGCGCCAGCGTGCCGTTGCCGATCGGCACCAGCACGGTATCGGGCAGCCTGCGCCCGCCGCGTTCCCAGATCTCGTAGCCATAGGTCTTGACGCCGTGCAGGAAGTACGGGTGAAAGACATGGCTGGCATAGAAGACGCCGGGCTCCGATGCGGCCACCCGCGCCGCCGCGGCGGCGTCGGCACGGCTACCTGCGACGGTCACCACATCGGCACCGTGGGCCCGCATCTGCGCGAGCTTGCCCGGCGAGGTCGCCTCGGGAACGAAGACCCGGCACGGTATCCCGGCCCGGGCGAAATAGGCCGCGGCAGCTGTGCCGGCATTACCGCTGCTGTCGGTCAGTGCCGATCGCACGCCCAGCCGCTCCGCCAGCGTCGCCAGCACCACCGCGCCACGGTCCTTGAACGACAGCGTCGGCATCAGGAAGTCGAGCTTGTAGTCGATACCGGGCCTGGTCCTGGATCCCACCGTGGGTGACCAGCCCTCCCCCAGGCTGATCTTCTCGTCGAACGGCACCGGCAGCACCGATTCGTAACGCCACATCGACATCCGGTCGGACTGCTGTGCGGTGATGTGCAGCGCGGCATCGGTGACGGTGTCCAGCACGCCGCCGCATTCGCACCGCCACACCAGGCTGTGCACGTCGTAGCGTGCGCCGCAGTCGGCGCAGACCAGATCCGGCAGCGTCATGTGTCCCAGCATGCCGCAGCGAAACGCCTCGGCGGACATCGATCTGGCGATACCTTGGCTGGCATGGGCACTCTCACCGGCATCGCGCCCCGCACCAACGGGGAACCGCCACCGCAAGTCCCACTGTCCGAGGTCACCATGGACAACTGGGAATTCTGGTCCCGCAACGACGATTTCCGCGACGGTGCATTCGCGACACTGCGCCGGGAGGCGCCGATAACCTTCTTCGAAGAGGCGCGTTTCGAGGGGGTGGAACCGGGCCCCGGGCACTGGGCGCTGACCCGGTACGACGATATCCATTTCGCCAGCAGGCACCCGGAGATCTTCAGCTCGAGCCCCAACATCACCATCGGTGACAACAATCCCGAATTCGCCGAGTACTTCGGCTCGATGATCGTGCTCGACGACCCGCGGCATCAGCGGCTGCGCTCCATCGTCAGCAGGGCCTTCACCCCCAAGGTGGTCGCCCGCATCGAGGCATCGGTGCGCGACCGCGCCCGCGCCCTGGTCGCCGACATGATCGAACGCCATCCCGACGGTAACGCCGAGCTGGTCGCCGAGCTCGCCGGACCGCTGCCCTTGCAGGTCATCTGCGACATGATGGGCATACCGGCGTCCGACCACGATCTGGTATTCCACTGGACCAATGTGATCCTCGGTTTCGGCGATCCCGACATCACCAGCGATCTGGCCGAATTCGGCAGGGCCGCAATGGAAATCGGCGCCTATGCGCACGCCCTTGCCGAGGACCGCCGGTCGCACCCGGGTGAAGACCTGACCACGAGTCTGGTCGAGGCCGAACTCGACGGCCAGCGGCTCACCTCTGCCGAGGTGGCGTCGTTCTTCATACTGCTGGTGGTCGCGGGTAACGAGACCACGCGCAACGCCATCAGCCACGGTGTGCTGGCGTTGAGCCGGCATCCCGACGAACGCCGGTTGTGGTGGGACGACTTCGAGAAGGTGACCCCCACCGCGGTCGAGGAGATCATCCGGTGGGCCTCCCCGGTGATCTATATGCGCCGTACCCTGACCCGGGATTTCGAACTCAGCGGTGTGCCGATGGCCCAGGGCGACAAGGTCACCTTGTGGTACGCCTCGGCGAACCGCGACGAGGAGAGGTTCACCGACCCGTGGCGCTTCGACGTACTGCGAAACCCCAACCCGCACCTCGGTTTCGGCGGCGGCGGAGCGCACTTCTGCCTCGGAGCCAATCTGGCCCGCCGGGAGATCAACGTCGCGTTCGACGAATTACACCGGCAGATCCCTGACGTGACGGCCACCGGTAAACCGGCGAGATTGTTCTCGGCCTTCATCCACGGGATCAAACGGCTGCCGGTCAGCTGGACCCCGCCGCGTTAGCGGCTAGAGCGTCACCGACACCGGGCCGAGGGAATTGCACAGCGTCTGAGACGGGACGAGCGCGAAGGCGCAGCCGCGACCCCGCACGGTGTAGGTCTGACCCGGCACGTATGGCGACAGGTAGGCGTGTGCGGTGACGTAGCCCGGCAGCTCGGCGCACCGCCCCGCGCTACCCGGCGTCGACAGGCACACCTGCGTCGAGTACGGCTTGGCGTTGCCGTTGCAGCCTGACGGCTCCAAAGTTGCCGAGACCATCGTGGTGCCCGAGACGTCGACGACGTGCGGGTCCGACATCGTGTAATTGCACAGCGTGGCGCCGGTGTCGGAGTCTGCAGCGGCCGTACCGGCACCACCGCAGGCGGCCGCCGCAACAATTGCCACAATCGCAACTCGGGAGAACATGGGAAAAGCCTAGACGGCGTACCGTGAAGCGGGTGAAGGAACGGTTGCACTGGCTGTCCATGCACGGGGTGGTCCGGGGTTTCGCGAAGTCGGGGGCGCGGCGCGGAGATCTGCAGGCGCGTCTGGTCGCCGATCCGGAGGTGCGGGCCGACCCGCTGGCGTTCTACGACGAACTGCACGCCCTGGCGCGGACCACCGGCCCGCTGATCCGCTGCCGGATGGCCTACCTGACGGTCGACCACACGCTGGCTCACGAGCTGCTGCGGTCCGACGACTTCCGGGTGATCTCGCTGGGTGCGAATCTGCCTGCGCCGCTTCGCTGGCTGGAACAACGCACCCGTCCCGGCGATCTGCATCCGCTGCAGCCGCCGTCACTGTTGTCCATCGAACCTCCCGACCACACCCGGTGCCGGAAGACGGTGTCGTCGCTGTTCACCTCCAGAGCCGTTGCCGGCCTTCGGGACCGGCTGTGGGATACCGCGAACACGTTGCTCGACGAGCTGGCCGGGCAGTCCGGCGTGGTCGACATCGTCGAGCGGTACTGCGCGCAGTTGCCGGTCGCGGTGATCAGCGAGATCCTCGGCGTCCCCGATTCCGAGCGGGCCCGGGTGCTGGAGTACGGCGAGCTGGCTGCGCCGAGCCTCGACATCGGGCTGACCTGGTCGCAGTACCGCAAGGTCACCCGCGGGCTCACCGGGTTCAACGAATGGCTTGTCGATCACCTCGGCCAGTTGCGCCGCAACCCGGGTGACGATCTGATGAGCCAGCTGATCAAGGCCTCCGACGACGGGGCGCTGCTCAGCGATGCCGAACTGCGGGCCACCGCGGGACTGGTGCTGGCGGCGGGCTTCGAGACCACGGTCAACCTGCTCGGCAACGGCATCCGGATGCTGATGGACGCGCCCGATCAGCTCGCCGTGCTGCGCGAAGCTCCCGACAAATGGCCGGGGGCCGTCGAGGAGATCCTGCGGATGGACTCACCGGTGCAGCTGTCGGCCCGTGTGGCACTGCGTGACACCGAGCTGGCGGGCAGGCCGATCGCCGCCGGGGAGACCGTCGTCATCTACCTGGCGGCGGCGAACCGGGACCCGGCGGTGTTCGACGAACCCGACCGTTTCGATGTCGAACGCGCCAATGCCGGGCGCCATCTGGCGTTCTCGGGTGGCCGGCACTTCTGCCTCGGGGCCGCCCTGGCCCGGGCGGAGGGCGAGGTCGGACTGCGCGCGTTCTTCGAGCGCTTCCCCGAGGTGAGCCCGGCCGGATCCGGGGTGCGGCGCGACACCCGGGTACTGCGCGGCTGGTCGACGCTGCCGGTCAGGCTGGGGCCCGCCCGGACGCTGGCGCAGCGTTAGGGTTCGCTTCACCGGTGAAATCCTCGCTCGCGTTGTCTTCCCGCTTGACCTTCGGGTCGATCGAATCGGCATGCGCACGCTGGGCTTCGAGTTCCTCGCGGGTGCTGCTCGCCTCACTGTGCAGGCCTGCCGCGCGATCCTGAAGCCGGGCGGCTTCGGCGGCCTTGGCATCGGCTTCGGCCTTGGCGGCACGGGCCTTCGCCGCGGTCTCGTCGGCCAGCGCCGCGCGCCGGTCGACGTGGGCCGCCCGCTCCTGCACTTCTTCGCGGATCTGTTCGGCCTTGCTGTGCAGGCGGTTGTGCCGCTGCTTGCGGCCCAGTAGAACGACGCCGGCGATGACCAGCACCGCCACGACGGCGACGACGATCCAGATGGCTGTGGTGCCCATTTCGGCTCCTTGACGTTGTGGGCCGCCAAATGAGCGGCCCCGTCAATACCTTGTTCCCGGTTAGCCGCCTGCCAAACGCGGGCCGGTCAACGCGCTGAGCATTCCTTCGGCCGCCGTCGGCCAGCTGAAGTGTTCGGCGCGCCGGCGGGCTCCGTGGCGGCGCTGCTGCTCGGGCCGGTTCAGCACCGTGGTGACGGCATGGGCGATGGCGCGGGGATCGTTGTCGGCGCACGCGCCGCTGTCGTGGCAGATGATCTCGGCCAGCGCCGAGGTACGCGATGCCACCGCAGGCGTTCCGCAGGCCAGTGCCTCCAACGCAGCCAGCCCGAATGTCTCGTGCGGACCGGGCGCCAACGCCACATCCGCCGATGCCATCAGATCGGCGACGGCTGCACGGTCGCTGATGAAGCCGGTGAACTCGACCGGCAGCCGGGCGGCCTGACGTTCCAGCCGGGCGCGCAGCGGGCCCTCGCCCACCACCACCAGCCGGGCATCGATACCGCAATCATGCAGTGCGGCAACACTTGCGATACTGCGGTCGACGCGCTTTTCCACCGAGAGCCGCCCGCAGTGCACGAGCAGCAACTGATCCGGGGCGGCCCACCGGGCCCGCTCCTGCACCGAATGCCTGCGCGGGTGGAACAGGTCGAGGTCGACTCCGAGCGGAACGGTCACCACATTGGCTGCGCCGATCCGATCGAACTCGGCGCGTGCGAAACTCGTCGTGCACAGCACGGTGTCGTAGTCCGCCGCCGTGCGCCGGTTGGCGAAATCGGCGATGCCCGTTGCCAGCCGGTGCGGTAACAGCTGTCCGGTCAGCCGGTCGAGCCGCTCATGCGAGATCATCACGGTGCGCACCCGATGCCTGCTCCCCCACTTGCCCAGGCAACGCAGGGTGAACCGGTCGGAGACCTCGATGGCATCCGGTTGCAACGATTCCAGTACGCCGATGACGGGCCGCGGCAACACCGCCCGATAGCCGCCGGTGCAGGGAATCCGCGCGGCGGGCACCGAGATCCGGTGCACCCCGGACGGCAGCACGGTGCGTTCGGCGCACGGGCCGGGCACCACCAGGAAGACATCGTGGCCGGCGGCGCGGTATTCGGCGCCGAGCCGATCCACCGCGGTGCGCAGGCCACCGGATCGGGGGCCGTAGAAGTTGGCCACCTGCACGACCCGCATCCGTCCAGCAGACCCGCCCGGTGTGTTCGGTCGACGACGCCGCGCCCACGGGTGTCTTAACCGCGGATGAACTCCGCGCCGATCGGACCGGTGTCAGCCGCGGGGCGGCGGAAAATACAGCTCCTGCGCCACGGTGCAGACCAGCTCACCGGTGCGGTTGAACATCGTTCCGCGGGCCAGTGACATCGAGTCCGCACTGCTCGGCGAGGACTGGTCGTAGAGCAGCCAGTCGGTGAGCGTGGCAGGGCCGTGGAACCACACCGAGTGGTCACGCTGCGCCGACACGCTGTACTTGCCGCGGGCGGCGTAGGCCGGTTCGTTCAGCGTCACCGCCGACACATAGGCGACCAGGGACGCCTGCAGCGCCGGGTCGTCGGGCACCTCGCCGTCGGGGCGCCACCAGATCCGGGACTGTGCCGGTGGGGCGGTGTCGGCGTCGACGGTGCGTCGCTGGAACCATCGCAGGCTGGCCCACTGATCCTTGCTCGCCGCCGCCGAGACGGCGAAATGCGGTGCCACATAAGGTAACGACTCCGGTTCGGGCACCGCGGGAATGGGCGGCTGGTAGGTGGCGTCGGCCGCACCCGTCGGCGCCTTGAACGAGGACATCGCCTCCAGCAGCACCTGCCCGTCCTGGCGGGCGGTCACCCGGCGCGCCGAGAACGTCCGCCCCTCCTGCAGTTCGGCCACCTCGAAATCCACCGGCCGCCGCGCGTCGCCGGGACGCAGGAAGTAGGTGTGCACACTGTGTGGTGCGCGCCCTGGTGCGGTCTGGCTGGCCGCCATCAGCGCCTGCGCGGAGATGTGACCACCCAGGATGTGGTTGGCGGGAGCGGGCAGCTGCTGTCCCACGAAGAAAGCGGCGTTGACGCGCTCGAGCGCCAGGGTGGCGAGAACCTCGCTCAATGAAGAAGACATCAGCAGGCATCTTGCCCGAACCGGGTACGGTCGGTGCCGAGGAGGTCTGCGATGGCGTTCGGTGGTCCGGTGCGCAAGTTGATCGAACTGGTCAATGCGGGTGTGGTGGCGCTGACCGATGTCCCGATCGTGGGGCCCGTGGTCAGCGGCTACATCACCTCGATCAGCTACACCGGCCGCAAGTCGGGCCGCACGTTCACCCTGCCGGTGGGTTATCGCCGTAGCGGAGACACCGTGAGGATCCGG
Organism: Mycobacterium sp.; assembly: GCA_016197405.1. Taxonomy (GTDB): domain Bacteria; phylum Actinomycetota; class Actinomycetes; order Mycobacteriales; family Mycobacteriaceae; genus Mycobacterium. Next base: position 202,854 of record JACPVR010000024.1, on the reverse strand, counting down.
GTGGGCATGCCCGACCAGAAGAGCTGGTGGCGAAACTTCCTCGGCGCCGGCGCCCCGCTGACCATCGAGCTCGACGGTGCGGTCCGCGCCGGGCATGCGGTGGCCACCCAGGATGACCGGGGCCGAGTAGAGGTGGTCATCGCGCTGGACGCCGCGCCGTGACCAAACCCGACGGCGACGCCGACGGTGTCGAACCCGAGGTCGCACCGCGCGACGAGGAGGACACCTTCGACCGCACGGTCGACGAGGGCAGGCAGCGCCTCGGCCGGTCCTGGTTACAGCTGATCGCGACCGGTCTGCTCGGCGGCCTCGACATCGGTGTGGGTGTGCTGGCGCTGCTGCTCGTCGAGCATCTCACCGGCAACCCGCTGCTCGCCGCCCTGGCCTTCAGCTTCGGCTTCATCGCGTTGACGCTGGGCCGCAGCGAGCTTTTCACGGAGAACTTCCTGGTTCCGGTCGCCACGGTGGTCGCCAAGGAGGCGACTCCGGTTGCCCTACTGCGCTTGTGGACGACGACGCTGCTGACCAATCTGTTCGCCGGCTGGGTGCTCGCGGCACTGTTGATGCTGTCGTTCCCCGATCTGCGCGCGGCGGCGGTCACGGTTGCCGACAATTACATCGGCCTCGGATTGACTTGGCAGGCATTCGGATTGGCCATCGTCGGCGGCATGCTGGTGACGCTGATGACCCATCTGCAGCATTCCACCGAATCCGACGGCGTGCGTCTGGTGCCCGCGGTGATCGTCGGATTCACGCTGTCGGTCGGGCATGTCAACCACGCCGTGGTGGCCTCGATCTTCGCGTTCTGCGCATTGATCGTCGGGGCGCCGTTCGGTTACGCCGACTGGCTGCAGATGGCGCTGTTCGCGATCGCCGGCAACATGGTCGGCGGCTTGGGCCTGGTCACGGTGCTGCGGCTCATGCAGGTTCCGCACAAGGTCGCAGCGGCACGCGATGCGGACTAGCTAGCAGGGCTGTCCGGGCGGCGTGTAGTAGGCGATGCCTTCCTGGGTGAAGCACGGAACCTCGCCGAAGGTGTAGGGCAGCGGCGACGACTCGATGGCGGTGCCTGCCGTCTGGTCCTCCGGGATATCGGCGCACTGGCCCTCGGTGTAGCGCGCGCCGGCCGGGCCGGTGCAGATCTCGGCACCTGCGATCGGAGCTATCGCGATCGATCCCACGGTCAAGCCTGCAGCCAGCAACAGCATCGTCGTTCTCGTCATGTAAGGCTCTCCCGCCAACCGATCCGCTCGAGGTGAGTATTGGCTGGGAAGCATACGCCAACGGCACCGGGTTGTCCCGGTGCATAACATTTCTCGCTGCGTCGGGCTAACTCAGATATCTGCCGAACCAGTCCTGCAGCCGGGTCCAGGCGTCGTCGGCGGCGACGGCGTTGTAGCGCTGACCGGTGTCGTTGAAGAAGGCGTGGTCGGCATCTGGTTCCACGACCAGATCGTGTACCACACCGGCCTGCTCCAGCGCTGCTTTGGCGGCGGGCTCCGAGTCGGTGACCCTGGTGTCGAGTGCGCCGTAGAAGCCCAGTACCGCAACATCTTTGGCACCCGAGAAGTTCGGGTTGTCGGGTAGCGGACCGTAGAACGGGGCCGCCGCGGCCAGTCGCGGTTCACCGGCCGCAAGCAGCCGCCAGGTCAATCCGCCGCCGAAGCAGAAACCGATCACCGCCAGCTTGTGCCCGGGTTCCCGGCGGGCCAGTTCGTCGAGGCCCGAGCGCAGGTCGGCGACGAAACGTTGTGGTGCGATGTTGCCCAGGGCCGCGGTTGCCTGCGCGGGATCGGTGAAGGTCGCGGTACCGCCCTCCTCGGAGAGCAGGTCGATCGCCAGTGCGGAATACCCGGCCCCCGCAAGACGTCCCGCGACCGAGCGGACCCAGTCGTTGAGGCCCTTGTTCTCGTGGATCACCAAGACCGCGCCGCGCGCCGTGCCGGCTTGGGCCCAGGCACCCTGTAATTCGCCTCGCGGTCCGGCCCAGGTGATGGGTGCGGTGGGCAACGCGGCCGCCATCCCTGGCGGCGGGGCTCCGGTGGTGGTCGCGGTTGACGAAGACGGCGGGGACGGGGTGGTGTCCTTGGCGCACGCGGCGATCAACGATGTCGCGGCGGCCGCCGACAGCCCGAGCAGTCCGAGCCGGCGCATTGCCTCACGCCGGGTCAGCAGACCGTCGACGTGATCGGTGGCGATCTCTTCGGCGATGTAGCGCTGTAGCGGAGTCACTTCATCGAGTATGCCCGCGCGGAAAAACAGCCACTGTACAAATCTTGGAATCTGTTCACCGAATCGTTGACTCCCATCGTTAGAACAGGTTCTATTAGCGGTTGTGACCTACGACACGATCATCTCCGGCGGCCGGTGGTTCGACGGCACCGGCGCACCGTCCGCGATCCGCAACATCGGTATCCGCGGCGGCCGGATCACCACCATCACCGCCGATGAGCTGGACGCGACCGACTGCCCGCAGGTCATCGACGCGGACGGCAAATGGGTGCTGCCGGGCATGGTCGACATCCACACGCACTACGACGTGGAGATCCTGGGCGGGCCGGCGCTGCTGGAATCGACGCGCCACGGCGTGACCACGGTGCTGCTCGGATCGTGCTCGCTGTCGACCATCCACGTCGACGGTGTCGAGGCCGGCGACCTGTTCGGCCGTGTCGAGGCCATCCCCCGCGAGCACGTGATCGCCGCGATCGACGACAACAAGACCTGGTCGACCTGCGAGCAGTACATCGATGCCCTGGAGGCGCTGCCACTGGGACCCAATGTGGCGGCGTTCATCGGTCATTCCGACATGCGCACCGCGACCATGGGTCTGGACCGTGCCACCCGGAAGGGCGAGCGCCCGAGCCGGGCCGAGCAGGCCGAGATGGAACGCATGCTCACCGAGGCGATCGACGCCGGTTTCGTCGGAATGTCTTCTCAGCAACTGCTTTTCGACAAGATCGACGGTGACACCTGCCGGTCGCGCACATTGCCGTCGACCTACGCCAAACCGCGCGAGCTGCGCCGGCTCAAGTCACTGCTGCGCCGCAGCGGCCGAATCCTGCAGTCCGGCCCGGATATCCAGAACCCATTCAACCTGCTCTCGCAGCTGGCGCAGTCGGCGGGGATCTTCCGGCGCAAGCTCAAGACCAGCCTGCTCTCGGCGGCCGATGTCAAGGCCAACCCGTACGCCATCGCCATCATGGGGCCCTCGGCACGTGCGGTGCGGGCAGCGGGCGGTGACTTCCGCTGGCAGCACCTGCCGGTGCCGTTCGAGGTGTATGCCGACGGTATCGACCTGGTGGTCTTCGAGGAGTTCGGTACCGGTGCCGAAGCGCTGCACCTGCGTGACGAGATGGAGCGCAACGAGTTGCTGCGCGACGAGGAGTATCGCAGGCGGTTCCGCAAGGACTACGAGAACAAGTTCGGTGTCCGGGTCTGGCACCGCGACTTCTTCGACGCCGAGATCGTCGGCTGCCCCGACGCCACCGTGATCGGTAAATCCTTCGGGCAGGTCGGTCTCGACCGCGGCGGGTTGCATCCCGTCGATGCCTTCCTCGATCTGGTCCTCGAGCACGGGACGGCCTTGCGCTGGCGCACCACCATCTCCAACCACCGCCCCGAGATCCTGAAGAAGATGGCTGCCGAACCCGGTATCCAGATGGGCTTCTCCGATGCCGGTGCGCACCTGCGCAATATGGCGTTCTACAACAGCGGCCTGCGGCTGCTGCGCCATGTCCGCGATGCCGAGCGCGCCGGCCGGCCTTTCCTCAGCGTCGAGCGCGCCATACACCGGATGACCGGTGAGCTGGCCGACTGGTATCAGATCGATGCCGGGCACCTGCGCATCGGCGACCGCGCCGATGTGGTGGTGATCGATCCGGAGAAACTCGACGACTCGTTGACCGCCTACGCCGAGGACACCGTCGAGCAGTACGGCGGCATGGCACGGATGGTCAACCGCAACGACGACACCGTCACCGCGGTCCTCGTCGGCGGGCGGACGGTATTCCGTGACGGTGCGCCCACCGATCTGGTCGGCAGCCGGCGCACCGGCAGTTTCCTGCGCACCGGCCGGCGCACCCCCGCACCCGCAGTGAAAGGCGAACTCGCCGATGTCGGTTGACCAGGACTCGGCCGCGCTGACGATGCGCGACACCGTGCTGCAGATGTGGGCCGCGTTGTCCCGGCGGGACTGGGAGGGCGTCAAGCGTCATCTGAGCCAGGACTGCATCTATCTCGACATGCCGGTGGGTCCCGCGGCGGCCGCCCGTGGTCCCGAGGACATCGTCAAGCGACTCAAGATCGGTATCGAGCCGCTGGCCTCCTATGAGAACTTCACCGGCCTGCTGGTCGCCGACGGCGACGCCGTGATGTACGAGCATCACGAGGAATGGCACTGGGCCACCGGCGAATCCGCTGTCCTGCAGTTCGTCTCCGTGCACCGTATGCAGGACGGACTCATCACCTTGTGGAAGGACTACTGGGATATGGGCGCGCTGGCGAATTTCGCGCCGCCCTCCTGGCTGGCCGACTTCGCAGACGCCGATATGTCCTGGGTTTTCGACGCCACCGGATTGGTCTAGGAGTGCTGCCATGTTCGATCTGACAATCACCGGCGGCACCGTCGTCGACGGCACCGGGGCGCAGCGCTACCGCGCCGATATCGGCATCAAGGACGGCCGGATCGCCGAGATCCGCCGCCGCGACGGCAACGGCGCAGGTATCGAGGTGCAGGCTGCGCAGAACATCGACGCCACCGATCGCATCGTCGCCCCCGGTTTCGTCGACGTCCACACGCACTACGACGGCCAGGTCAGCTGGGACGAGACCCTGGAACCGTCGAGCATGCACGGTGTCACGACGGTGGTCAGCGGCAACTGCGGCGTGGGTTTCGCCCCCGTACGCCCGGGCCGCGAGCAGTGGCTCATCGAGCTGATGGAAGGTGTCGAAGACATCCCCGGCAGTGCGCTGGCCGAGGGCATCACCTGGCAGTGGGAAAGCTTCCCGCAATATCTCGACGCCATCGAGAAGCGCACTCTGGCAGTCGATTACGGAACACAGATCGCGCACGGCGCGGTCCGCGGCTACGCCATGGGAGCCCGCGGAGCCAACAACGAGGAGGCCACCGCCGACGATATCGCCGCGATGGCCCGCATCGTGCAGGAAGGCATCGAGGCCGGCGCGCTGGGCTTCTCCACCTCGCGGACCGAAGCCCACCGCGCCGTCGACGGACAGGCGGTGCCGGGGACCTACGCCGCCGAGGCCGAGCTGTTCGGCCTGGGCCGGGCGATGGCCGCCGGCGGCCAGGCCGTCTTCGAGGTGGCACCGCAGGGCACCGCGGGCGAAAGCCCCGCCGAGGCGTGCATGCGCGAGATGGAATGGATGGCCAAGCTTTCCGACGAGATCGCCCGACCGGTCTCGTTCACGTTGATCCAGGCCTCCCACGCCCCCGACCTGTGGCGCCAGCAGCTGGAACGTGCCGAGAAGGCGCACGAGAACGGAATCGAGCTCTATGCGCAGTTCGCCGCGCGTCCGTTCGGCATGCTGTTGGGCTTCCCGGGTTATCACGCCTTCACGCACCGGCCGACGTTCCGGGCGCTGTCTGCCGAATGCAGTCGCGCCGAACTGGCCACGCGGCTGGCCGATCCCGCGGTCAAGGCCGCGATCCTCGCCGAGGAGGACCTGCCGCCCATGCCGGGTGCGCTGCTCGACGGCCTGTTCGCGCTTGCGCAGTACAGCACCGACCGCATCTATGCCATCGGCGATCCGCCCGATTACGAGCCGACCCCCGATATGACGGTGGCGGCCATCGCGGCGGCTCGGGGTCAGTCGCCGCTGGAGACGATGTATGACCTGATGACCGAAGCCGATGCCACCGCCATGCTGATGCTGCCGTTCTTCAACTATGCCGAGGGCGACCACAGTGCCATCTACGAGATGATGCAGAGCCCGGCTGCGGTGTCCGGACTGTCCGACGGCGGCGCGCACTGCGGCTTGATCTGCGACGCCTCCTACCCGACATTCCTGCTGACACATTGGGCCCGAGACCGGCACCGCGGCCCGAAGTTCTCGCTGGAGTACGTGGTGCGCAAGCAGACGCTCGATACCGCAACACTTTTCGGTCTGTCGGACCGCGGCGTCATCCAGGTCGGCAAGAAGGCCGATATCAACGTCATCGATATGGAGGCACTGCGCCTCGGTGTGCCGAGGATGGTCTATGACCTGCCTGCCGGCGGACGTCGGTTGATCCAGGGTGCCAGCGGCTACGACGCCACGGTCGTCAGCGGCACCGTCACGCGCAGGCACGGGGTGGACACCGGCGCCCGGCCCGGACGACTGCTGCGTGGCGTCCGCTGACAGCGCCTACAGGCTCCAGGCCAGGCGGAACTTGTCGGCGATCTCCTCGGGTGACAACGCGCCGTACTGTTGCTGTTCGTACCGGCGCACGGCGACCGTGGCGTCGACGGCCGCGTCACCGAGGACGCGGCGCAGCCGGGTTGAATCCGCCAGGGCGGCAATGACATCGGCCTGCTGATCGGGTAGCAGGACGGTGCCCGCCGCGGCGCGTTCGGCCTCGGAGAGCTGCGCGGGGTCGACGGTGGTCTCGGGTCCCAGCGTTGCCCCGGTTTCGATACCGTCGAGCGCGAGGCCGAGGATCGCCGCGGTGGCGAAGTACGGATTGGCCGACGGGTCGACGATTTTCACCTCGACGTTCGCGCCGTACGGATTGGCCGGGCCGCCGACCACGAACCGAACCGCGGCCTCCCGGTTCTCGGCGCCCCAGCACGCGTAGGCGCCCGACCAGTGCCCGGGCAGCATCCGCAGGCCCGACAGGATGGAACCCGACAGGATGCCCTGGGCCTGCGGCAGACCCGACAGCACGCCCGCCACCGCTGACTGACCCGCCGCCGTCATCCCGTGGGGGCCCGGGCCGCCGGAGAACAGCGGAGTATCCCCCTGCCGCAGCGAGATATGTTGGTGCGCGCCCGATCCCACACTTCCGGCGAACGGGACCGGCGACAGGCTGACCCGCATCCCGTGTTTGCGGGCCACCCTGCCGATGATCACCCGCATCAATATCAGCTGGTCGGCGGCGGGCACCGGTGGCAGCGGGCTCAGCGAGATCTCGAACTGATTCTGGCCGTACTCGGGATGGAACTGTTCGATGCCGACGCCCGCGGCCAGCGCCGCCGACATGATGTCGTGCACGAATCCTTCGTGCTCCAGCACGCCGGCCAGTCCGTACTGTGCCCACAGCGCCGCGGGCAGCCGTGAGCCGTCCGGGCCGACGAGGACGAATTCGATCTCGTGGCCGACCAGGGCTGCCAGGCCTGCGGCGGTGAGCCGTGCGGCCACCCGCCGCAGCGTCCCACGACTGCAGGTCGCAACCGGCTCGCCGCTCTGGTCGAAGAACTCCCCTGGCGCCCATGCCAATCCGTCGCCGATACCGCGCAGCGCGGCCAGGTCGATCCGGACCCGCTCGTCACCGACCACGCCGAAATCGTCGGTGAAGGCGATGCCGGTCTGGTCGATGGTGAACGCATGCCACACCGGACTGACGCCCAGGCCGGGATCGGCGAAGACCTTGGTCCGGCGGATCGGGACCACCTTGGCATGCGTCAGCCCGGCCGGGTTGACCACGGTGCCCACGACGCTGAGCACCCCGTTGGCTTCGAGTTGGGCGATGGACGCGGATGCAGATGCCATGGAGTCATCCTGCCCGCTGAAGCAGGTGACAGCTAGCCTCGCGCGGGAATGGTGAGCATGCAGGCCTGACCGATGTCGAGGGTGCGCAGAACCCGGCCCATGCCGACCCAGAGCGCACAGGACAGCGCCAGATCGGCGATCAGTTCCTCGGACAGCAGCGCCCCGGCGCGATCCCAGAAGTCCTCGTCATCGCGCAGTTTGGTGTGCTCGGTGGCGAATCGGTGGGCGAACTCCGCGGCGATGCGCTCCTGGTCGCTGTAGCCGGGCCAGGTGCGCCATTCGGCGGCGTGTTCGTAGAGCGCCTCGTCCACGCCGGCCGCTTCGCCGTCGGCGTCGCGGGTGTTGACGCACACCGTGCATTCGTTGTTCTGCGCGATGACGATGCGGGCCAGTTCGCGGACCCGCATCGGCAGCCGGTTCTTGTTGTAGACCGCGTTGCTGAAACCGGCTAGGGCACCGCCGATATCCGGCGATTTCACAAACCATCCGGCGAGGTCGTCGTCGGGGAATTCTCCGATTCGGCTCATGGCGCGATGCTACGCCGCGGCACCGCGAATTGGAACGCGTTCTAGTTTTATTGTCCGGGGCCGGCGGCGTCCACCAGCTGCGTCCGGTCACCGTCCCAGTCCCGCTGCACCAGCATGCGATGCGCGATGTGCTCGAGCGCCTTCTCGACCTGATCGCGATCGGGACGCCCCTCGAAAGACGGCGACTGGGCGAGCTTGTCGACGATCCTGCCGACCAGGGCCGCCGAGACCGCGTCGACCTGGCGCGCCCCGGTCTGGGTCAACCACAGCTGGTCGCCGGTCCGCAGCGCGTATCCGCCCGTGGTCAGCGAATCGAAGGTCGGCTCGAGGACCTCCGGTGGTAGCCGCAGCCGCTCGGCGATCTCGGAGAGCCGCGCGGAGCCGAAAACCTGACTGAACCGGTAGATCTGGACCAGACCCCACAACCGTGCGACATCGAGTTCGCAGCCGGGCCGGCCCGCCAGATTGCGCAGCCGGATCTCCGGTGAGTCGCGGAACATCCGTCCCACCGCCACTTCGAGCAGCTGTTCGGGTGAGGCAGTGCTCGGCATACCGAAACCTTCACCGAGATCGCCGGCGGAAACGGCATCCATCTCGCGCAGCGGAATCTCCTTGAGGAACAACGACACGAGGAAGCCCACCGCCGCAACCGGTGCGGCACAAAGGAATACCGTGCCGAGCGCGTCGGCGTAGGCGGCGATGATCGGGGCCGCCATTTCCGGTGAGAGCGCGTGCAACGCCTTGGGTGACTCCGCGGCCGCGGGTGGCGCACCGCTGGCGACCAGTGCCGGTCCTATCCGGCCGGCCAGGAAGTTGGCGAACAGCGAGCCGAAGATGGCCGCTCCGAACGAACTTCCGATGGTGCGGAAGAATGTCACGCCCGAGGTGGCCACCCCGAGATCTTCGAAGCTTGCGGTGTTCTGCACGACCAACACCAGAACCTGCATGCACAGGCCGATGCCGGTGCCCAGGATGAACAGGTAGACCGACTGCAGCAGCACCGAAGTGTCGGCGTCCATCCGGGACAGCAGCAGGAAGCCGACGGCCATCAGCGCGGTCCCGACCACCGGGAAGATCTTGTAGCGTCCGGTGCGCCCGACGACCTGACCGCTGCCGATCGACGTGATGAGCAGACCCGCGACCATCGGCAGGGTGCGCAGGCCCGATTCGGTCGCCGAGACACCGTCGACGAACTGCATGAAGGTCGGCATGAAGGTCAGCGCGCCGAGCATGGCGAAACCGACGATGAAGCCCAGGATGCAACACACCGTGAAGACCGGGCTGGCGAAAAGCCGGATCGGCAGGATCGGTTCGGCGGTCCGCAGTTCGATCCGGACGAAGATGGCCAGCGCAATCGCCGAGGCCACGAACAGACCGATGATCATCGGTGAGGTCCAGGCGTATTCGCCGCCGCCCCAGCTGGTGGCCAGGGTCAGACCGGAGGCGCCGAGGCCGACGAACAGGATGCCCAGGTAGTCGATGACGGGCTTGCCGGTCCTGGCCAGCGCCGGGATGGCCACGGCCCCGACGATCAGCACCACGATCGCCACCGGCACATTGATCCAGAACGCCCACCGCCAGGACAGGTGGTCGGTGAAGAAGCCGCCGAGCAGCGGGCCGATCACGGTGGTGACACCGAAGACGGCACCCAGCGCGCCCTGGTAGCGGCCGCGGTCGCGCAGCGGGATCACCTCACCGATGACGGCCATCGCGGTCACCATGATGGCGCCGCCGCCGACACCCTGCAGGGCCCGTGACGCGACCAGCATCGTCATGGATCCGGCCAGTCCGCACAGCACCGACCCGGCCAGGAAGAACAGCACCGCGGCCTGGAAGACCCGCTTGCGGCCGAACAAGTCGCCGAGCTTGCCCACCACGGCGGTGACGATCGTCGAGGCCAGCAGATAGCTGGTGACGACCCACGATTGATGGCCCGCCCCGCCGAGGTCGGCGACGACCGTGGGCAGCGCGGTGGCCACGATGGTCTGGTCGAGCGCCGCCAGCAGCATGCCCAGCAGCACAGCGACGAAAATCAGGTTTCGCCGCTGTGGACTGATCATCGCGTTGCCGGACTCGGGGTCCATGGTGGAAGTCGTCATGCCTGCCTTTCGGTTCTAACGGCGTATCGAGTACCCGATATCATTCGTTAGCTTGGCTAGGCATATGTGAGGCGGATCTCGCTCCGCCGCAGGGCGGTTAGCCCGAACCGCCACCCGGCGGACGCGACACACACTGCGCCGAGTACAGCTCTTCGCCGAGCTTGTCCATCAACTGGAGCTGGGTTTCCAGATAGTCGATATGGCTTTCCTCGTCCTTGAGGATCGTCTCGAGCAGGTTGGCGCTGGTGGCGTCGCCCTTTTCGCGGCACATCATGATTCCGGGACGCAGCCGCTCGAGCACCTCGTACTCGATCGCGAGGTCGGCCTCGAACTGTTCACGCAGGGTCTGGCCCACCCGCAGGGAGAACAGTCGCTGATAGTTGGGCAGACCGTCGAGCAGCAGGATCCGGTCGGTCACCCACTCCGCGTGATGCATCTCCTCGAAGGATTCCTTGCGGGTGTGCTCGGCGAGCTCGGTGAACCCCCAGTTGTCCTGCATCTTCGAGTGCAGGAAGTACTGGTTGATGGCGGTCAACTCACTGGTCAACTGCTCGTTTAGCAACTTCAAGACGTCAGGGTCGCCCTGCATCGGATCTCCTCGGTGAACATGTGGCTGACATGTCATAAACGGCGCGCGACATGCGGCAAGAGCCGCGGCGCGTGTCTTGAATCTAGTCCAGAAGGCTGCCGGAAGCGCGGACAAACACGAGAAACATCGGCCGCCGGGCAAACAAAATCGGGAAGGTAAGCCTCACATAGTTTGGGGTAGGCATCCCTAACAAATCCGAAAGAGTTAGGTTAGACTCCACTAATCCCCGAACCGGGCGGCTATCGACGTAGCAAGGAGGCGGCATAGGTGTTCGTTTGTCTGTGCACCGGTGCCACCAGCCAGTGCGTCGCCGATGCCGTCGCCGCCGGAGCCTGCACATCGAAGCAGGTCGCCGCGGCGTGCGGCGCCGGCACCGACTGCGGACGCTGCCGCCACACCGTGCGAGCGATCATCGAAGCCGAGTCCGCCCGCAGTCGCGTCGTCGCTGTCAGCTAACTGCCCGGCGGTCGGCCACTAGCGGCCCTTGGTGAAATCGGCCAGCGCCTCGGCATTGTCGGCGCCGCCCAGAAGCTCGGCGAAACAGGCATTCTCGCGCTCACGCGCTGCCGCGATCTCGGCCACAATCGGTGCATTCATGGTCTTCTTGACCGCCATCAGGCTGCGCAACGGCCGCGACGCCAGCACCTCGGCATGCCTGCGGGCCTCCGGCAACAGGTCGTCGGGCTCGCACACCTTCCACACCAGGCCCATCTCCTTGGCCTCGGCGGCGCCGATCCATTCCGACGACATCAGCAGCCACGCGGCGTTCTGCCGCCCGACCAGCTGCGGCATCAGATACGACGACGCCGCCTCGGGTGCCACCCCGAGGCTGGTGAACGGGCACTTCAATTTGGCCGTCGTCGACATGAAGGCCAGGTCGGCGAAACCGAGGATCGTGGTGCCGATCCCGAGGCCCACCCCGTTGACCGCGCAGATCAACGGTTTACCGAACGCCGTCAGTGCGTCCACCAGGCCGATGAATCCGTGCTTACCGCGGGTGAACCCGGGATCGGTGAACATCGCCTGCATCTCGACGAGGTCGGTGCCCGCGCTGAATGCCCGCCCGGCACCGGTCAGCAACACAACCGTCACCTCGTCGTCGGCAGCGGCGTCGAGCAAGGCGTCGGCCAGCGCATCGTAGAGCGCTTCGTTGAAGGCGTTGAGGGCCTCTGGCCGATTCAGGGTTATGGTGCGCACCCGATTGTCGTCAGCGATAGTCAGCGTCACGCAGCGAGCCTAACGATCACCGCTCGGGGCCGAACGCCGAGCGCAACACATACCGACTGGTGGGCACGGTGTCGATATTCTCGTTGGCACCGAACGCCGAGGTGCTGGCGATCATCTGCGTCATCCGGTCCGACAGATCGGCGTCGTCGGCGGCGCCGAAGAACGCGTGCAGATCGCTGACGGCCTCGATCGGGAACAGCTCTTCGACGACGGCCGCCAGCTCCGGTGCATCCGGGGTCAGCGCGCGGACGACCGCGTTCTGGACGTAGCCGAATGTCGACTGGGTGGCGATCGCCACCGGCGTATGCGCGATCTGCCAACGCGACAGCCACGTCGCCTCGTCGAGGTCCGCGGGTCGGCGCAGCAGTGCGATGTTGGCGAATCCCGCTGTGCGCGCGCCGTTGTCGGTCACCGGCGGCGGCAACGGGACGGATTCGGTGACCAGGTAGGCGTGCACCGCATCGCACTCGCCGGCCAGCAGCTCGACCGCCTGCTGCACCTGCGGGCCGTAGGACTGCTGGGTCCAGAGGCTGACGAAACCGCACACCGGCGGGTCCAGTGTCGTCAGCGTCATCAGCGAGTGTCGTACCTGCTCATCCTTGACATGGATCGTCAGGCCGGGAAGCCCGAGATCGAGCAACTGCTGGGCCACCGGCCCGCGCAGCCGCGAGCACCAGGAGTCGTCTGCATCGGTCCGGCGCAGCGCGACGATCACCTTCTCCATGGCTTCGGAACCTACTCGTCCGGCGTGGCGTTCCCCGAAGTGCCTGCGCGGCGGGCCGCTATCGCGATAATGCAAGTCATGTTTCCGGGCGTTGCCCCGCGGCCGTCGTGGCCGTATGTCGGCGAGGTGGCGCGCAGTCTGCTCGGAGTCGTACTGGCTGTCGCCATAGCCCTGGAATGGGGTTCGACCGCTGCGGCGATCGGCGCGGGTGGCAGTGCCGCGATCGCGGGTGCCATCGCATTGCAGGACAGCCCGCATGGTCGGCTGCCGCTGGTGCTCGTGGTGACCGCGGGGATGGGTGTGGCAGTCCTGCTGGGCTGGGAGACCGCGCCCTATCGATGGGTTTTCGTCGCGGTGGTGGCGCTGTGGTGTTCGGCTGCGGGCATGTTGTGGGCCGTCAGCTCCAATGCCGGCCAGGTGGCGGCCGCGGCCAGCGCACTGCTGGTCACCGCGCCGGAGCAGCATTCGGTGCTGCCGGGGCCGCTGACCGCGGCGGCACTGGCGGTGGCGGGCGGTCTGCTGCAGGTGGTGCTCGTCGCGGTATGGCCTCGGCAGCGGTGGCGGACCCAACGTGACGCTCTGGCGAAGGCCTACCGTTCGGTGGCCGACGGGGCGCGCCGCCTGGCCGCCGACCCGCAGTCGCCACTGGATATCGATCAGCTGATCGCGTTGCGGGAATCGTTCGCCCTGACCGACCGGCAGGCCCGCAGGCGACCGCAGGCTTTTCGTGGCCTCTACGCCTTGCCGGAACGTATCGCGCTGACCCTCGACGCTCTGCGTGGTGCGGCCGCCGCACCGGGTGTGCAGGACTCCTTGCTGGCGACCGCCGATGTGTTGACCGCCATCGCCGACGGCAAGCGCGACGGGCCGTCGGCCGCCCAAGACGCCCTCGGTCGGCTCAACGCGGCCGTGAAGATCGTCCCGGAGTCGGCGAATATCGCGGCCGCGCGGCTACGCACGCAGCTGCGCGAAGCCGCCGAGCTGCATTTCGCCGAGGTGCCGGTTCCCGCCGGGGCCGCCCCGGAACTGCGCCGTGCCGGTCTGCCCGGCACGTTCAACCGGGTGCGCGCGCAGATCGCCGGCCAACTCTCGACCGACTCGCCGATCCTGCGGCATGCGGCACGGCTGGCCGCGGCCACCGCCGTCGGCGTCGCCGTCGCGCGGGCGACCGGACTCGACCACGGGTACTGGATCGCATTGACGGTGCTGATGGTGTTGCGGCCCGAGACCGCGCACACCTACACCCGGTGCGTGTCCCGCGTCATCGGCAACATCTGCGGCGTCGGTGGCGCCACCCTGATCACGATGTTCCTGCACCCCAGCGGTCTGCAGTCGGCGGCGCTGGCGGTGCTCTTCCTGGCGATCGCCTACGCGGTCTCGGGCATCGGTTACGTGCCACTGAGTGCGGCATTGGCTGGAGCGATCGTCCTGCTGCTCGATATCGACGGCGCGGTACAAAGCGATGCACTCGGCGAGCGGGTGCTGGCGGTGGTGGTCGGTGGTCTGCTCGCGGTGGCCGGTCACGTCCTGATCCCGGACCGCTCGCTGATCAGGCTGCGCCAGCGTGCCGGGGAGCTCCTGAAGGCCGAAATCGACTACGCGGCAGTCGTCATCCGGGCATTCGTGCATCATCTCGACGACCCGGACGTCGCACTGTCGGCCGCGTGGTCGCGAGCCCTGCGGGCCCGCTCGGCGTTCGAGGCCGCCAGCGGCACCGTCCGGGCCGACGCACCGGAGGTCCGTCGCTGGCTGACCTCCTACCGTGCCGCCCTCAACGCCGTCACCAGCACCTGCGCCACGCTGGAGGCGCACGTCGCCGGCATGCCGCCCTCGACACTGGATCGGCGCTTCATCGTCGCGGTGGACGATTACGTCGACGCCCTGCGCGGTGACGCCCCGTGCCCCGGGCAGGCCTGGAAGATCGACGCCGTCCACCTCACCGAAGCCGACCAACAACTGCAGCGCGAAGCGGCACAACTGCGCCAGGAACACAGCGCACAGCGCTTGCTGGTCGCCGAGGTCGGCGCCATCAGTCGTCATTTGCTCGCCATCGCCGACACCAAGGACATCCCCGCGGTGACGGCCCCAACCGGATCACCGAGGAGAGACCGTGACTGAGCCACAGCGTGCCCGCCAAGCGTTGCCGATACCGGATGCCAAACATGTCGGCTTGACGACCTATGACGCCAAGGACCCGAACACCAGTTACCCGCCGATCACCGAGCTGCGTCCGCCCGCCGGCGCCCCGAATGTGCTGATAGTGCTCATCGACGACGTCGGATTCGGCGCCGCATCGGCGTTCGGCGGTCCGTGCCACACCCCGGTGGCCGAACGCCTGGCCGCCGACGGCGTGAAACTGAGCCGATTCCACACCACGGCGCTGTGCTCGCCGACCCGCCAGGCCATGCTCACCGGACGAAACCACCACTCGGTCGGGATGGGTGCGATCACCGAGATGGCGACCTCGGCGCCCGGCAACTGCAGCATCCGGCCCAAGGACAAGGCCCCGATCGCGGAAACCCTGAAACTCAACGGGTATTCGACGGCGCAGTTCGGCAAATGCCACGAAGTGCCGGTCTGGGAGGTCTCCCCCGCCGGGCCGTTCCATCAGTGGCCCACCGGCTCGGGCTTCGAGTACTTCTACGGTTTCGTCGGCGGCGAGGCCAACCAGTACTACCCCGGGCTCTACGAGGGCACCACCGCAGTCGAACCCCCGAAGACCCCGGAGGAGGGCTACAGCCTCACCGAGGATCTCGCCGACCGCGCCATCAGCTGGGTTCGGCAGCAGAAGGCCCTGGTGCCGGACAAGCCGTTCTTCATGTACTTCGCTCCCGGCGCCACGCACGCCCCGCACCAGGTGTCCAAGGAGTGGTCGGACAAGTACAAGGGCAAGTTCGACGACGGCTGGGACGTGCTGCGGGAGCAGATCATCGCCCGTCAGCGCGAGCTCGGCGTGGTGCCCGGGGACGCCGAACTCACTCGCCGGCACGACGAGATCCCGGCCTGGGACGATATGCCCGCCGAGCTCAAGCCGGTGCTGGCCCGCCAGATGGAGATCTACGCCGGTTTCCTGGAGCAGACCGATCACGAGGTCGGCAGGGTCGTCGATGCCATCGCGGATCTGGGGTTCCTCGACGACACGCTGATCTACTACATCATCGGCGACAACGGCGCGTCTGCCGAGGGCACACCCGTCGGCTGCTTCAACGAGATGACCACCCTCAACGGCATGCCCGGTATCGAGACCACCGAATTCCTGCTGTCCAAGATCGACGACTTCGGCACACCGGATGCCTACAACCACTACGCGGTCGGCTGGGCGCACGCGCTGTGCACGCCCTATCAGTGGACCAAACAGGTTGCCTCGCACTGGGGCGGAACCCGCAACGGCACCATCGTGCATTGGCCGAAAGGTATTACCGCCAAAGGCGAGGTGCGCAACCAGTTCCATCATGTGATCGACGTGGCGCCGACCATCCTGGACGCGGCGGGACTGCCCGCGCCGGCATCGGTCAACGGTATCGCGCAGGCCCCGCTCGAAGGTGTCAGCATGTTGTCGACGCTGCGGGACGCCCACGCCGCCGAGACCCACACCGTCCAGTACTTCGAGATGTTCGGCAACCGCGGCATCTATCACCAGGGCTGGACCGCGGTGACCAAGCACCGCACGCCCTGGAAGACCGACGTCCCGGTGCCGTTCGACGAGGACCGCTGGGAGCTCTACGGTCCCGACGACTGGACCCAGGCGCATGACCTCGCCGCCGAGAACCCGGCGAAATTGGCTGAGCTGCAGCGACTTTGGCTCATCGAAGCGGTCAAATACAATGTGGTGCCGCTCGACGACCGCGGCTTCGAACGTATCAACCCCGAAATCGCCGGGCGCCCGCAGCTGATCCGCGGCAACACCCAACTGCTCTTCGACAAGATGCGGGTCAGCGAGAACTGCGTGCTGACGCTGAAGAACAAGTCCTACTCGGTGACGGCCAACGTGGTGGTGCCCGAGTCCGGTGCCGACGGCGTCATCATCACCCAGGGTGGCAGCGTCGGCGGCTGGTCGCTGTACGCCCACGAGGGCACGCTCAAATACTGCTTCAACTTCTTCGGTATCGAGTACTACATCACCGCCGCCGACGAACCCATCCCCGCGGGCCGGCATCAACTGCGGATGGAATTCAGCTATGACGGCGGCGGGCTGGCCAAGGGCGGTGATGTGACGCTCTATTACGACGGCAGGTTGGTGGGCACCGGTCGCGTCGAACAGACCATCCCGCTGGGGTATTCGGCGGACGAGGCCTGCGATGTCGGCTCCGACAGCGGGTCTCCGGCCTCACCGGACTACGGGCCGACCGGTAATCGCTTCACCGGGCAGATCGAATGGGTGCAACTCGACATCGGCGGCGACAGCCACGATCACCTCATCACACCGGAACAGCGTTTCAACCTCGCGATGGCGCGCCAGTAGCGCGGCCGCACGTTTCCCGGCCTGACCGGGCGGTTTGCTGCAATCCGTCAGTGAGCGGAACCGTCAAAGCGGTGCGAAGATCATCGGCAATATGCTGCCAGCTCGCCCGAGGAGACGCCCGTGAGCACCGAGACGACCGAACCGCCCGCCGAATCGTCGACGTTCAATCTGCCCTGGTGGACCCGCGGCGACACCAACGCATTCTTCGGTCTCGGGTTCAACATCCTGGTCAACGTGCTGACGTTGACCGGTTTGATGATCGGTGTCGTCTCGGTGCCGGCCACCGATGTGCTCGGCACGGTGCTGCCGGCGCTCGGCGTGGCCCTGATCCTGGGCAACCTCTACTACACATTCCTGGCCCGCCGGCTCGCACGGCGGGAAAGCCGTTCGGACGTCACGGCTTTGCCGTACGGCCCCAGCGTGCCGCACATGTTCATCGTGGTCTTCGTGGTGATGCTGCCGGTCTATCTCAAGACCAAGGATCCGGTCGAGGCCTGGTCGGCGGGACTGGCCTGGGCGTTCATGATCGGCATCATCGTGATGATCGGCGCGTTCGTCGGGCCCTACATCCGCAAGCTGACACCGCGCGCCGCGATGCTGGGCACCCTGGCGGGCATCTCGATAACCTTCATCTCGATGCGGCCTGCCGCGCAGATGTGGGAGGCGGCCTGGATCGGTCTTCCGGTACTGGCCATCATCCTGATCGGCTTCTTCACCGATATGAAGTTGCCGTTCGGTATTCCGATCGGTCTGGCGGCGCTGCTGGTCGGTACCGCCATCGGCTGGATCGGTGGCTTCATGTCGGCACCCGATGTCGGCCAGGCGATCTCCGATATCGCCATCGGCATCCCCGATCTGCGCGTCGATCTGCTGGCCTCCGGACTGGCCAACCTCGCTCCCCTGCTGGGAACCGCAATACCGTTGGGCGTCTATAACTTCACCGAGGCGATGAGCAACGTCGAGAGCGCGGCCGCCGCAGGCGACAACTACAACCTGCGCAGCGTGCTGCTGGCCGACGGCGCCGGCGCCGTCATCGGTTCGGCGTTCGGCTCCCCGTTCCCGCCCGCGGTGTACATCGGCCACCCGGGCTGGAAGGACGCCGGCGGCCGCGGCGGCTATTCACTGGCCAGCGGTGTGGTCATCGGATTGTTCTGCTTCCTGGGTCTTTTCGGTGTGCTCGATGCCCTGTTGCCGGTACCGGCGATCGTGCCGATCCTGCTCTACATCGGCCTGCTGATCGGGGCGCAGGCGTTCCAGGCGGTCCCGCGTATCCATGCCGTCGCGGTGGTCGCCGCGCTGCTGCCCAACCTCGCGCAATGGGCCAGCGGTTTGATCGACAACGCGCTCAACGCCGCGGGCACCTCGGCGGACAAGGTCGGACTGGAGGCGCTCAACGGTGCCGGTGTGGTCTACGACGGCCTGCTGACGCTCGGTGAGGGCGCGGTGCTCGTCGGCCTGGTGCTCGGCACCATGGTGACCTTCATCCTGGACAAGAAATTCCTGTACGCCGCGATCGCATCCGCGGTCGGCGCGGTGCTGTCCTTCATCGGCCTGATCCACGCGCCGACGGTGGCCTGGGCGGCCAATCCGCAAGTAGCACTGGGCTATCTGTTCTTCGGCGTGGTGTGCCTGTTGTTCTGGCTGCTACCCGGAGGCAAGGACCCGGTCGATCCCGAGTCGCTCGACGAGGCCGATATCGTCGCCGGGCACTAGCCGGACTGTTGGCCGGGCGCGATCAGCGATCGCGGCCCGGTCGGCAGGCGCCAATGGAATGCCATGGCCGCCAGGCGCATCACGGTCGCCAGGATGGAACCGGCCAGCACCCCGACCCACTGCGGGCCGAAGTGGTCGATCGCCACATAGGTGAGCGCACCCAGCATCGCGGGCATCGCGTACAGGTCGTCGGGTGCCATGATCATCGGCACCTCGTTGGCCAGCACATCGCGCAGCACGCCGCCGGTGATCGCGGTCAGCATGCCGAGCAGTGCCGCGGCGAACCAGCTGGCACCGTGGTCGACCGCCAGGGCGGCGCCGGACGTCGCGAAGAAGCCCATCCCGATGGCGTCGAGTATCAGAACCGGCTGCCTCATCCGGATCACGGTGCGGGCGAACAACGTCGTGACGGCGGCGGCCACCAGCGCCACGGTGATATTGGGCCAGTTCTGGATCGAGTTCGGCGGCGTGATGTCGAGTATCAGGTCGCGCACGATTCCCCCGCCGACACCGGTGATGACGGCCAGCACCGCGATCCCGAACAGGTCGAAACCCTTGCGGATACCCACCACGGCGCCCGATGCGGCGAAAGTGGCGATACCCAGGAAGTTGAGGACTGATTGCAGCACGTCGGCAGGGTACTTCGACGTGCGCAGCGCCGCTAAAACGGCGGGGGTTCGGGGTCTGGATCGCGTTGGCCGGCGAGATGGGACAGCCGGGCTTGGCGGGCCTGCTGGTTGCGCTTTCGTTCGGCGGTGATGGCGCGAGCGCGGTTCTGGGCCCGGGGCCAGGTGCGGCGCCAGCCGTGGAACGGCTTGAGCGGATTTGGACATCAACTCGCCAGGGAACATTTCAGATGTGGGATCGCAATCCATGGGTCGAACCAGAGAATTGGTCCAGTGGCGAGGTCCAATCCTTAATAGAATTGGCGCGATGAGTGTTTTAACATCACCGAAGACCTACGGGGTGCTGGCCGCTTTCCATGCGGTCGATGCAATCGGCTGTGCGATCGAAATACCTTTCATCATGAAGTCTCTCGACGACGTCGATGTTCCTGTCAGAATGCGACCAGTTTTTCCGGTCGTTAAGGCCGCAGCCGCGGTCGGCCTGACTTCTATCATCCGGTTTCCCGGCCTGGCGCGGCTGACAGCGGGGATGCTGACGCTTTACTACGTCTTGGCTGTCGGCGCGCATATCCGCGTCGGGAACAGGTTAAAGGCAGTCCCTGCAGCTTCGTTTCTCGCACTGTTCGCTGTGATGACGGTGGAAGGCACGGGCACTCACAAGAATTGAGCTGAGACCGCCTACATAAGGTTCCATCGCATACGCATAATCGAACACATGTTCAATAATGCCGGCAGTGTCCGACAGAAAAGTGCCGCCCGGCCGACGGCCTCACGAACTACCCTGTGCACTCATGGAGTCGCCGACGCGCAGCCGTTGGCGGGTCGCCACCGAGGCGATCGGGCATTTCGTCTCGGCTGCGCCGTTGACCTTCAGCTGGCTGGCACTCCTTGCGCTGACCACCCTCATCCAGCACTCCCTGACCGGACCGCAGCTGCACGAGCTGCTGTTGCGCGGCTCGACGAATCTGCATCATTTGGCCACCGATCCGGTCCGGGTGCTGTTCTCCAGCCTGTTCTGGATCGACGGCAGGCAGTGGTGGCCCTATCTGGTGGTGTTCTGCCTCTTCCTGGCCCCGGCCGAACACTGGCTCGGTGCCCTGCGCTGGCTGGGTGTGGGGCTGGTGGCGCACATCGTCGCGACCTATATCGGCGAGGGCGCCCTCTACCTCGACATCCAGGATGCGTTGGCCTCGCCACGGCTGATCAACGCCCGCGATATCGGCGTCAGCTACTTCGTGCTCGGCCTGGCCGGGGTGCTGACCTACCGCATCGCCCGGCCCTGGCGATGGCTCTACCTGGCCGCCTTCCTGGCGGCGGTCACCACCGCACTGGCGCTCAACCCGAGCTTCACCTCGATCGGGCACTTCAGCGCGCTGCTGATCGGTTTGGCCTGTTATCCGTTGACCCTTGGTCGTCGTGGTCCCCGGCGGGACGGTCCTGCGTACACTGCGGACCTGTGGTACTGACCGAGGATGACATCGGCCGTCTCCAGCGGTGTGTGGCGCTGGCCCGAGAGGCCTTGGAGAGCGGTGACGAGCCGTTCGGCTCGATTCTGGTCGACGCCGACGGCAACGTCCTGTTCGAGGATCGCAACCGGATCAAAGACGGTGACGCCACCGCGCACCCGGAATTCGCGATCGCCCGCTGGGCCGCACTGAACGTGCCACCGGTTCGCCGGGTGCGCGCCACGGTCTACACCTCCGGCGAGCACTGCCCGATGTGCGCCGCCGCGCACGCCTGGGTGGGGCTGGGCCGCATCGTCTATGCGACGTCATCACAACAGCTGTCCGGCTGGCTCGAGGAGTGGGGCGCGCCGCCGCCCCCGGTGGCACCGCTGCCGATCGGCACGGTCGCACCGCGTGTCACCGCGCACGGTCCGGCACCGGAACTCGAAGCCGAGATGAAAGCGCTCTACGAAGCCCGGTTCCGGCCGTGACCGAACCGGACTGGGTGCAACACGCCATCTTCTGGCACGTCTATCCGCTGGGATTCGTCGGCGCCTTCCCGCCCGGGCAGCCACCCGCCGATGTTTCCGAGCACCGGCTGCGCCGGCTGACCGAATGGCTCGACCACGCGCAGGTGCTCGGCGCGTCCGGTATCGCACTCGGGCCGGTATTCGCCTCCCGCACACACGGTTACGACACCACCGATCACTACCGCATCGACCCACGCCTCGGTGACGACGAGGATTTCGACCAGCTCGTCGAGGAGGCCCACCGTCGCGGTCTGCGGGTTCTGCTCGACGGCGTGTTCAACCACGTCGGCACCGATTTCCCCCGCTACCGCGCGGCACTCGAAGGCGACACCGAGGCGGCCCGCTGGTTCGCCGGACGGCCCGGCGACTTCCGCAGCTTCGAAGGTCACGCCGACCTGATAACCCTCAACCACAGCCAGCCCGAGGTCGTCGACTATGTCGCCGACGTGATGTCGCACTGGCTGGGACGCGGCGCCGACGGCTGGCGCCTGGATGCCGCCTACGCGGTGCCGCCCCGGTTCTGGTCGCGGGTGCTGCCGCGGGTCCGCGCCACCCATCCCGACGCGTGGATCGTCGCCGAGGTCATCCACGGCGACTACGCAGGATTGGTGTCGGCGGCCGGTTTCGACGCCGTCACCCAGTACGAACTGTGGAAGGCGATCTGGAGCGCCATCAACGACGCCAACTTCCACGAACTCGACCACGCGCTGCGCAGGCACAACGAGTTCCTGGAAACCTTTGTGCCACAGACTTTTATCGGCAACCATGACGTCACCCGCATCGCCAGCCGGCTGATCGATGTCCGCCACGTCGCACTGGCCCTGGTGCTGTTGATGACCATCGGCGGAGTTCCCACGGTGTACGCCGGGGACGAGTTCGCATTCCGCGGGGTCAAAGAGGAGCGCGCCGGCGGTGACGACGCCGTGCGGCCCGAATTCGGTACTCCCCCGATCCCGGTCGACGACGAGGCGGCCGCGATGTTCGCGCTGCACCAGTTCCTCATCGGCCTGCGCCGCAGACACCCCTGGCTGCACGCCGCGCGAACCGAAGCCCTGCGGTTGGACAACGAGCACTATGTGTACGAAACCCGCAGTGGCGACGACGCGTTGATCGTCGCGCTCAATCTCACCAATGCACCGTCGACGGTGCGGCTGGCCGATTTCGGCCGTGGCGAGGCGGTGATCGTCGCCGGTACCGGCGCCCCGCCCGAGCAGGTCGTCGGCCAGGCCGCGGTACCCGCACACGGCTGGCTGATACTGCAGCCCCGCTAGGACCGGTCCAACAGCCGCAGCGTCGCGGGATCCTCGCGTCCGTCGGGAAAGTCGCGATAGAACTTGTCCAGCACGTCGAGGAAGACGGCATTGTCCTCGGTGCTGTGCGCGAACAGCGTCATACAGCTGCGCACCTTGAGATAGTCGGGGTAACCGAAGATCTGCTCGGCCGAGGCGCCCTCGATATCGGCGAGCAGCGCGGCACACTCCCGCAACCGCGGGCCCAGCACCTCGTGATCGAGATAGGCCCGCGCCTCGGCCAGCCCGGAAATTCCGTAGTGTGCCGCGGTGGCACTGCGCCCCAGCCCGGCGAGCTGCGGGAACACGAACCAGATCCAATGGCTGCGTTTTCGGCCCGCCCGCAATTCGGCCAACACCGCTGGATACGCATCGTCCTGTGCGGAGACGAAACGCTGTAAATCAAAGGCGCGCGGCATATGAGTCACGGTGACATGGTTTACGCCGCTAGTCTTTGCAATCGATGACGACGCCGACGCTTTCCGCACCACAATCCGACACGGCGATGCCTAAACCATCCGGGAAAACCGGCAGGCGTCGACTGCTGTCCCGGATGAGTATCCAATCGAAGTTGCTGATAATGCTGCTGGTCACCAGCGTGCTCTCGGCCGCTGTGGTGGGGGCCATCGGTTACCAGTCCGGCCGGGATTCCCTGCGCACGTCGGTTTTCGACAGGTTGACCGAAATACGGCAGGGCCAGAGCCGCCAGCTGCAATCCCAGATATCGGATCTGAGGAATTCGCTGGTGGTGTATTCGCGCGGTTCGACCGCCACCCAGGCGATCGAGGCGTTCACCGCCGGTTTCGATCAGCTCAACACCGCGACCATTTCGCCGGTGCAGCAGCAGTCGCTGATCGACTACTACAACAATCAGTTCGCCCGGGATGAGAAGGCGCAGACCGGTAAGGAAATCGACGTCAGCGCGCTGCTGCCGGTCTCCAATGCGCAGAAGTATCTGCAGGCCTATTACACCGCGCCATTCGACGACTGGGACAGGGCGTTGCAGTACGACGATGCCGGCGACGGGAGCGCGTGGTCGGCGGCGAACGCGCGTTTCAACGATTTCTTCCGCGAGATCGTCCGCCGCTTCGAATACGAGGACGCGCTGCTGCTCGATTTGCGCGGCAATGTCGTCTATTCGGCATACAAAGGCGTCGACCTCGGCACCAATGTGCTGACCGGGCCCTACCGCACCAGCAATCTGACCGACGCCTACAACAAGGCGCTGGCGTCCAATGTCGTGGATTACGTGGGAATCACCGATTTCAGTGA
Organism: Mycobacterium sp.; assembly: GCA_016197405.1. GTDB lineage: Bacteria > Actinomycetota > Actinomycetes > Mycobacteriales > Mycobacteriaceae > Mycobacterium. Next base: position 178,644 of record JACPVR010000024.1, on the reverse strand, counting down.
CTACCAGCCGGCCACCGAGCCGACTGCCTGGCTGGTCTCCCCCGTCGGACCTAAAGGCCGCGTCGAGGGCGTGATGGCGCTGCAGTTCCCGATCTCGAAGATCAACCGGCTGATGACCATGGACAAGCGGTGGGAAGAATCCGGTATGGGCAAGACCGGTGAGACCATCATCTCCGGCGAAGACGAGCTCATGCGCTCGGACTCGCGGTTGTTCCTGGAGAACCAGGACGCGTACAAAAAAGATGTCATCGACGCCGGGACACCCCCGGACGTCGCCGAAGAGGCGATCCGCCAGCACGGCACGACACTGGTTCAACCGGTGGCCTCGGAGGCCGCCAGACTGGCGCTGCGCGGCCAACGCGACACCCTGATCTCGAAGGACTATCTGGGGCACGAGACGTTGCAGGCGTACGGGCCGGTCGACATCCCCGGACTGCACTGGGCGGTCATCGCGAAAATCGACACCGCCGAGGCGTTTACGCCGGTTTCGAAGTTCACCCGCACCCTGGTGTTGTCGACCGTCGCGATCATCTTCATCGTCTGCGTCGCGGCGATGCTGCTGGCCCGGCTTTTCGTCCGGCCGATCCGCCGGTTGGAGGCGGGCGCCCAGCAGATCAGCGCGGGCGACTATACCGTCAACCTGCCGGTGTTGTCCCGAGACGAATTCGGTGACCTGACAGTCGCTTTCAACGATATGAGCCGCAACCTGTCGATCAAGGAGGAGCTGCTCAACGAGCAGCGCCGGGAGAACGACCGGCTGCTGTTGTCGATGATGCCCGAGACGGTGGCACAGCGGTACCGCGAAGGTGAAGAGATCATCGCCCAGGATCACCAGGACGTGACGGTGATCTTCGCCGATATCGTCGGCCTCGACGACCTGTCGGAGGGTCTGAGCTCGGACGAGTCGCTGTCGATCGTCAACCGGCTGGTGCGCGAATTCGATGCGGCGGCAGAGGCTCTCGGTGTCGAGCAGGTCCGCACCCTGCACAACGGATATCTGGCCAGTTGCGGACTCAACGTGCCGCGGCTGGACAACATCCGGCGCACCGTCGACTTCGCGACCGAGATGCAACACATCATCGACCGCTTCAACGGCGAGACCGGAAGCCAGCTGCGGTTGCGGGCCGGTATCGACACCGGCACCGTCACCAGCGGTCTGGTGGGGCGGTCCTCGCTGGCCTACGACATGTGGGGCGCAGCGGTCAATCTCGCCTACCAGGTGCAGAGCGGGTCACCACAACCCGGTGTGTATGTCACCGAGCGGGTTTACGACGCCATGCGCGACACCCGTAAATTCGCCGCCGCCGGGCAGGTCAGCGTCGACGGCACCGACGAACCGGTCTGGCGACTGATGGACCGCCAGCAATGACCGATCTGCTCGAGGGGTCCTGGTTCTTCTGGGCCATCGGTGTCGCGATAGCCCTGCCGGTGCTGCTCGTGCTGCTCACCGAGATACAGAACGCGCTGACCCGGCGCGGCAGCGGCCTGGCCCGGCCGGTCGGGATGATCCGGACCTACATCCTGCCGCTGACGGCTCTGCTGCTGCTTCTGGTCGAGGCCTCCGATGTCTCGGCGGATGCCACCCCGGTTCGCATCGTCGGCACCGTGCTCGGTTTCCTGGTGCTGCTGCTCCTGCTGTCCGGGCTCAACGCCACGCTGTTCCACGGCGCCCCGGAAGGCAGCTGGCGCAAGCGGATTCCGTCGATATTCCTCGACGTTGCCCGGGTGGTCATCATCGCGGTCGGCCTCGCGGTGATCCTGTCCTATATCTGGGGCGCCAATGTCGGCGGGCTCTTCACCGCACTGGGTATCACCTCGATCGTTCTTGGTTTGGCACTGCAGAACTCGGTGGGCCAGGTCATCTCGGGCTTGCTGCTGCTGTTCGAGCAGCCATTCCAGCTGGGCGACTGGATCGACACCCCGTCGGCGAAGGGCCGCGTCGTCGAGGTCAACTGGCGCGCCACCCACATCGACACCGGCAGCGGCATGCAGATCATGCCGAACTCGGTGCTGGCCGGGGCGTCGTTCACGAACCTGAGCCGGCCCCCGGGCATGCACTCGATATCGGTGCTGACCGAATTCAGTCTCGCCGACCCGCCCGACGATGTCTGCGCCGTGTTGACGCGCGTGGCCGAAGGCCTGCCGCACCTGCGCAGCGGAGCATCACCGCGCACCGTCGCCACCGGAGGCACCGGTTATTCCACGTCCATCCCGTTGCGCTCACCCGCCGACGACGGAGCCACGCGCGCCACCTTCCTGCGGTGGGCCTGGTACGCCGCACGGCGCGCCGGCCTGCACCTCGACGAGGCCGAGGACGATTTCGCCAGCCCCGAGCGCATCGACAAATCCCTGCGCAGCATCGCGCCGACGCTGCGACTGACCTCCGACGATATGACGACGTTGGCATCGCAGGTGCGGCTGACCCGCTACGGCGCCGACGAGGTGCTGCAGCTCGCCGGCCAGATCCCCAAACAGGTGACGTTCCTGGTCAGCGGCCGTGTCCGGCTGACCGCCAGCACCGCCGACGGCGCGGTGGTACCGGTGCGCACCCTGACCGACGGTGACTTCCTGGGCCAGACCGCCCTGACCCGGGAACCCGTGTCGGCCTCGGCGCATGCCCTCGACGAGGTCACGGTGGTGCAGATCGACCGCGACCACCTCGAAGAACTGGTGCTGCGCAACCCGTTGCTGCTGCAGGAGATCGGGCGCGCCATCGAGGAACGCCGCAGCCAGGTCCGGCACGCGCTGGCAGCGGTCGAATAGGCCCCGGGAACAAACACGCCACCATCCGAGTTGAGCGCATCAGTATCAACTTTGGAGGTTTGATGTCAGAACCCATTTCGGTTCCGGTGTTGTTCATCGCCGATCCCATCGTGCTGCCCGGCATGGTTGTCCCGATTGCACTCGACGACGCCGCCCAGGCCGCGGTCGATGCCGCCCAGGCCAGCGACTCCGGCAAGCTGCTCATCGCGCCGCGCCTCGACGACCGCTACCCCACCCACGGGGTGATCGCCTCGATCGTGCAGGTCGGGCGTATCGCCGGCAGCAGCGGAACCGCCGCGGTGGTCCGCGGTGAACGCCGTGCCCATATCGGTACCGGGACCACCGGCCCCGGAGCTGCGCTGTGGGTCATGGTCGACGAGATCGCCGACGAGCCGGTGTCCGAGGAGGCCAGGACCCTGGCCGCCGAATACAAGAAACTGCTGTTGGCCATGCTGCAACGCCGTGAGGCCTGGCAGATCATCGACTACGTCAACAAGCTGACCGACCCGTCGGCGCTTGCCGACACCTCGGGCTATGCCTCGTACCTGGCCGACGAACAGAAGCGTCAGCTGCTGGAGACCACCGATGTCGCCGAGCGGTTGCGTGTCCTGATCGACTGGACCGGCGAACACCTCACCGAGGTCGAGGTCAACGACAAGATCGCCGAGGACGTCCGCGCCGGCATGGACAAGCAGCAGAAGGAATTCCTGCTGCGCCAGCAACTGGCGGCCATCCGCAAGGAACTCGGCGAATTGGGCCCCGATGGCCAAGAAGGGGAGGCTGACTATCGGTCCCGCGTCGAGGCCGCCGATCTGCCCGAAAAGGTCCGCGAGGCCGCGCTGCGCGAGGTCGGCAAGCTGGAACGCTCCAGCGAACAGAGCCCCGAGGGCGGCTGGATCCGTACCTGGCTGGACACCGTCCTGGACCTGCCGTGGAACGTCTCCACCGAGGACTCCACCGACTTGAAGTCGGCGCGGGAAATCCTCGATGCCGATCACCACGGCCTGGACGACGTCAAGGACCGCATCGTGGAATACCTGGCCGTGCGTGCCCGGCGTGCCCAACGCGGTATGGCGGTCGTCGGCGGTCGTGGCTCCGGTGCGGTGATGGTGCTGGCCGGTCCGCCCGGTGTCGGTAAGACGTCACTGGGCGAGTCGGTGGCCCGCGCGCTGGGCCGCAAGTTCGTCCGCGTCGCCCTCGGCGGTGTGCGCGACGAAGCCGAGATCCGTGGACACCGGCGTACCTACGTCGGTGCGCTGCCGGGCCGTGTCGTGCGCGCCATCGGCGAGGCCGGATCGATGAATCCCGTCGTGCTGCTCGACGAGATCGACAAGGTGGGCTCGGACTACCGCGGCGATCCCAGTGCGGCGCTGCTGGAGGTCCTGGACCCGGCGCAGAACCACACGTTCCGCGACCACTACCTCGACCTGGATCTGGACCTCAGTGATGTGGTGTTCCTGGCGACGGCCAACGTCATCGAGAACATCCCGTCGGCGCTGCTGGACCGGATGGAACTGGTGACCATCGACGGCTACACCGAGGACGACAAGGTCGCCATCGCTCGCGACTACCTGCTGCCCCGGCAGGCCGAGAAGGCGGCGTTGACCCCCGAAGAGGTCACCGTCACCGACGCGGCGCTGCGCAAGATCGCCGCGGACTACACCCGCGAACCCGGTATGCGGCAGTTCGAGAGGCTCATCGCCAAGGCGTTGCGCAAGGCCACCACAAAACTGGCTGCCACACCTGAACCGATCACCATCGACGAACCGGACCTGGTCGACTACCTGGGCCGTCCGCGGTTCACCCCGGAGTCGGCCGAACGCACCGCGGTGCCCGGTGTCGCCACCGGCCTGGCCGTGACGGGCCTGGGCGGTGACGTGCTCTACATCGAGGCCGGGGCGGTCGACGGTGAATCGGGTCTGCAGCTGACCGGTCAGCTCGGCGACGTGATGAAGGAGTCGGCGCAGATCGCGCTGTCCTACGTCCGTTCGCACGCAACCGAACTCGGTGTCGACCCCAAGGCACTGGATCGCAAGATCCACGTGCACGTGCCGGCCGGCGCGGTGCCCAAGGACGGTCCGTCCGCGGGTGTCACGATGGTCACCGCCCTGGTGTCGATGGCGACCGGACGCAATGTGCGTTCCGATGTCGGCATGACCGGCGAGGTCACCCTCAACGGACGGGTGCTGCCCATCGGCGGGGTCAAGCAGAAGTTGCTGGCCGCGCAACGGGCAGGTCTGTCAACGGTTTTCATCCCCGCGCGTAACGAACCCCCCCTAAACAGCTGTTGGGGGGGACTTTGGCGTCTGCGCGCGCGGGGCGGGGACGTAAGATCCGGCCGTGGCCTATGACGAGGATCTGGCCTACCGGATCCGTGAACTGCTCAGCGGACAGCGCGGTGTCACCGAGAAGGCGATGTTCGGCGGTCTGGCGTTCCTCGTCGGCGGACACATGGCGGTGGCGGTGAGCGGGCGCGGCGGCCTGATGGTGCGGATACCGCCCGAGGACACCGAGAAACTCCTGACGCGTGCGCATGTCAGCCCGATGGTGATGGCGGGCCGCGAAACCCGTGGTTGGTTACGCGTCGACGACGCCGGCATCACCACGAAACGTCAACTGCAAAGCTGGGTTACCCGCGGAACGGCGTATGCGGGCAGTCTGGCACCGAAGGATGTTTGAATCCGCTCGGTGCGGGTAGCCGCCTACGATGGTGGCGCGCGAGACAGTGCAGCGTTTGATACAGCTGGCTGGCACGACGTACGCGGACGAGGCGGGTATCCGGCTCGCCGACCGGCCCATGCCACTGTTCCAGCTTCTGGTGCTGTGCATGCTGGCGGCCAAGCCCATTGGCGCCGACGTCGCGGCCACGGCGGCGCACGAAGTGTTCGCCACCGGTGCCCGCACCCCCAAGACGGTCCTGCGCACGCCGCGCGCCGACATCATCGAGGCGTTCCGACGCGCCGGCTACGCCCGGTACGACGAGAGCTCTGCCAGCCGGCTCGTCGCACTGGCCGAGTCCACCATCGAGAAGTACGACGGCGACCTGCGGATGCTCGGACGGCGCTGCCACGGTGACGCCGACGAGTTACGACGAGCCCTGACCGAATTCGAGGGTGTCGGTGAGGTGGCCGCGGGCATCTTCATGCGTGAGGTGCAGGACACCTGGACCTGGGTGCGGCCCTGCCTGGACGAGCGCGCCGTGGCCGGTGCGCGCAGCCTGAAACTGCCCACCACACCGGCCCGGCTCGGCACGCTGGCGCCGGGCCGCAACGCCCGGCTGGCCGCGGCCCTGGTGCGGGTGTCGACCGACGATCAGCTGCGGGCCCAGCTGCTGGGCTGAGACGCTTCCGGCTGCTCGATCAGTGCGACGATGTCGACACCGCGATCATCGGCGCCGGGCACCGGGGCCCACTGGCCGTTGATGATCTCCGGCAGGCTGATGTCCTGCAGCCGCTGATGTTCTTCGCGGCGGCGACGGACCCGAAGCCGAGTGTCCACCGGCGGGGTCAACAGCTCATCGCAGGTCAGATAGAACACGTCGTCGCAGGTCGCCAAGATGTGCCGTTTGCTCAACCGGGACCCGCTCTCCCGCAACGCCACCCGTAGGTGATTGATGGCCCGTGCGGTCGCATCCCAGGCCTGTTCGCGGGCGGTCGCCACCGCGTCGGCCCGATGTGTGACGGGGTCGGCCTGTTCGGCACCGGCGCTCTCCGGTGCGGTGCCCGCCGCCAACGCCGCCGCCGCCAACAACGCCTCCGGGGATTCGGCGAGCACCGGGTTGGACAGTTCGGCCTCCCCCGGCCCGCGATGCCCGACCCGGCTCAGCGCCGCGTCGAATGCCGCCGCGAAGGCCGGTGCGCCGCTACGTAACCCGGCCAGATCGCCGGCGGCGGCCAGGCTTCGCAGTTCGGCGTCGGATCGCAGCGCATCGGCCAGGGCAGCGGTCTCGACCGACAGGTGCGAGGTCGCGGTGATGACCGACGGCAAGGGCAGCACCGGGTGTGGACGGCGGGCGGCCCTGGCCAGCACACCTTCGGCGAGGGCGCCGACCCCCGCCAACGTCCAGCCCTGCTGAATTTGGTTGCGTAGCAGCCTGATCCGGGCGTCCAGTTGCGCATCGGTCAGCGCTTCGACTGCCGCGCGGTCCAGCTTGGCCGCGAGCACCGACGTGCTGAAGCTGCCGCAGCGGTCCGGGTAGTGCCGGGAAAGCGCCATCATCCGCCGTACGGTGGCCGCACCCGCCGCGGTTCGGCGCAGCACCGACGGCGTCGGGTACTGCGCCTGACCGGCACCGAGCAATCTGCTGATGCCATCGGCGCTGGCGCCCGGCACCAGCGGGGCGATCGCGGCACAGATCGACACCCCCGTGTAGAGGCGGTGACCGAACACCGCCACCGACCGGGCTTCCCACTCGGCGGCCAGCGGCTCGGGAAGGCCCATCGCCTCGGCGGTGGCACGCTGGGCGCGCCGAGTTGCGCCGAGGGCGATATCGAGGGTCATCGGGGTGAGCGGACCGGGCAACGCATCCGAGCAGCCCGCCGTGGAGAACACCGGGAACCGCGGGTCGATCGGATAGTCGAACTCCCCCGCCGCGTCCTGCGGTGCCGTGCACTGCACACCGACAGAGGCAATGACCTCGGCCGGGATCGGCAGGTGTCGGCGCAGCGGCGTTGCGCCGCTGTGCCCGAGCCGTCGCCCGGTCAGGGCGCCGGCCATATCGGCGACCGCCTGGCCGGCGCTCCACCCGCACTCGAACTCCCAATCACGCTGCAGCGGAATGAGTCTGAACCCCGGGTCGGGGTGCTGCCAGGACGGCAGCCGGCGGGGCGGGGTGCCGATCGGCGCCAGGAGACGGCGTGCCGTCACATACGTCAGCCCGTCAGCGGTGGCCAGATCGACCTGGCCGGTGCGGTGCGAGCCGACGGCGCGCGCCAGGAACCGGCACAGGTCGTCGGTATGCAGCACCCGGATGGGACCGGGCCCGTCGTGTTTGCCGGCCAGCAGCGTGACAGCCGTCCGGCACACCGCCCAGTCGGCAATCCGGCCGACCAGCGGCGCCAACCGGATCACCAGTGTCGGGCCCCAACTGGAGGACACCAACTCGGCGGCCTGGTCGTACAGTTCGGGATCGCCCGCGGCGTGCGTGCAGAACAGCAGGCGCGTCCCGGAGCGGCTCGCGGCCTGCGTGACGTGCACGATGCCGCTGATACCGGCCGACTCGGGCACCTCCGGTTCGACGGGCGCCAGATGGATCAACGCCTCGGCGTCCGCGGTCAGCTCCTGCAGTGCCGGCGAGTCCAGCGGCGCACACACCAATTCCACCCGCGGATCCAGGTCACGGTGCCCATGCTGTGCCATGCCGGTGACCTGATGACCGGCCGCGACCAGCTGCCCGGCCACCAATAGGCCGAGATCAGTGGTAACGCCCGTAACCGCAATCCGCATGCTGTCCCCGTCCCCCGACTGGCTTGAGATGAGGATATGACGCCGTGAGCAATCGCGCGGGCGGTTCCAGCGCAAACCCCTGCGCGGTCTACACCAGCGTTGCCGTCCCGTCGGCATACACGCGGACCTTGGTGCCGGCAAGGCCGTCACGGTCGGCATCGATGGCCTCGGCGACGGCTTGCGGGTCGGCGATCACCGCGAGCGCGCGGGCGTCTTCGGGGGTGCGCACCGCCAGGAACGCCTTTTCCGGGGTGCCGTCGCGTCCATAGGGCGCCGTCCAGGTCTCGACGGTTCCGACGCCCTCGTAATCGGCGATGGCCTCCCGGGTCGGCTCGGCGTCGACGGCGGACTGCACATCCTCCCAGCGGAACTGCTGTGGCGGCGGCTCGGCGCTGTAGACGCCGAAGCTGTGCTTGGTCAGGTAGCCACCGTTGGCGGTGATCAGGCCGCGGGCCCCGGGCGCGGCGATGAGCTTCTCGGCCATCGTCGCGATCGAGTGCATGACGTAGTTGTTCCACGGACCGCCGGCGAAGGTCAGGCCGCCGGTGATGGTCAACGGCAGATCGTCGGAATCGGTGGGGACGCCGATCTCGGCGGCCGCCACCTGCACGGCCGATGGGAAGCACGAGTAGATGTCGATCAGGTCGACATCGTCCACCCCGAGGCCGGCGAGCTGCAGGGCCCGGGCCGCGGCGATCCGGATCGCCGGCGACCGGTGGTACTCCCAGCGTTCGGCGATCGAGTAGGTGTCGTGGGAATCGGTACCCGACCACGGGAAAACCCAACGCTCGGAAGGGATCTGCATATACTGCGCCTTCTCCACGGAGGTCAGGATGACGACCGCACCCTGGTCGACCATATTGTTGGAGTTCATCAGCTTGGTGTAGGGCGTGCTGATCATCCGGTTGTCCGGGCCCGGCGTGGCGATCTCGGCGGCGGTGTAAGCCCGGTTGCTCCAGGCATGCGGGTTGTCCCGGGCGACGATGTTGAACCGCTCCCACAGCGCCCCGATGCGCGCGGTGTGCTCGGCCGTCGTCTCACCGTTGGCGACCCGCAGCGCCTCCTCGAACCACGGGTAGACGTGCGAGGGCAGCGCCAGTTTGATGCGGTCCTGCGCCGGGCTGGACATCTCCACGGCGTCCTCGGCGCCCGGCGGCACCGGCACCGACTCGTCCTGCTTGGACCAGTCCGGGCGGATGCCTGCTGCCTTCTGCCGTCTGCGGGTGCGCCAGGTCTCCGCGCCGGCCAACAGCACCACCTCGGAGCGTCCCGCCATGATGTCCAGGCAGGCCTGGTTGACCAGCGTCTGCGGAACGTTGCCGCCGACCCCGGTATAGCGGGTCGCCGGGCCGGACGCCCCGATGAGCTCGCCGAGCAGCCGGCCCGGGTCGCGGTAGCGCCAGGACAGCAGGTTCACCACGCGGATCGCATCCACCGCGGCGAGCACGCGAGGGTCGGCGGCCACCCGCGCGGCCTGTGCCATCAACGCGACGGGTTCGACCGGCGCCGCGGTGTCGTCGCGCTGGTTGACCTGGCCGTAGCCGATCAGGACGGGTGTTCTGGGGTCGAGCGGCATCAGGCGGGTCCCGTTCGGTAGATGGATTTCACGGTCTGGAAGGCGGCCAGCCCTTCGGGGCCGAGTTCACGGCCCAGTCCGCTGGCCTTGACGCCGCCGAACGGCGCCGCGATGTCGAGGTTGTAGGCATTGACGCCGATGGTGCCGGTCTGCACCGCCCGGGCGATCTGGGTGGCCCGTGCGGTGTCGGTGGACCACACCGTGCCGCCGAGGCCGTACTCGCTGTCGTTGGCGATCCGGATCGCGTCGTCGTCATCGTCATAGGCGATGACCGCCAGCACCGGGCCGAAGATCTCCTCCTGGGCGATGCGGTGCGAGTTGTCGACTCCGGCGAAGATCGTCGGTTCGACGAACCAGCCGCGCGGCTGGTCCTTCGGAATCGAGCCGCCGGCAACGATTTTGGCGCCGTCGGCGGTGCCGGCCTGGATATAGCCCAGGATGCGCTCGCGCTGGCGTTCGCTGACCACCGGGCCGACATCGGTGGCCGGGTCGAGCGGATCGCCGACGGTGAGACCGGCCGCCAGTGCGGTCAGCGCATCGACGATCTCGTCATAACGCGACCGCGGCGCCAGGATGCGCGAGTTCAGATAGCAGGTCTGGCCGTTGTTGGCGAAGGACTGCGTGCGCAGACCCGCGATGGTGGTGTCCAGGTCGGCATCGTCGAGGATTATGGCCGCCGACTTGCCGCCCAGCTCGAGGGTCACCGGCCGCAGCAGCCGCCCGCACACCTCGCCGATGGCCCGGCCCGCGACCGTCGAACCGGTGAACGACACCTTGTCGATCCCGGGATGTGCCACCAGCGCCACACCGGCGGCGGTGCCACCCGGCACGATGTTGAGCACACCGGGTGGCAGTCCGGCCTCGTTGGCGGCCTCGGCGAAAACCCGTGCGTCGAGCGCGGTTTCGGGTGACGGTTTGAGGACAACCGGGCATCCCGCGGCCAGCGCGGGCGCCAGTTTGAACGCCGCCAGCGCCTGCGGATAGTTCCACGGTGTGATGGCGGCGACGACCCCGAACGGCTCACGCGTGACGATGGTGTGGCCGATGGCACTGGGCCGCACCTCTTCGCTGGGCAGCTCGGTGATCATATCGGCGTAGTAGTTCAGCAGTAGTGCCGGGAACATGCCGTTTGCCCCGCGGGACAACGACATCGGCATGCCGTTCTCCCGGGTCACCAGCTCGTTGGTGGTCTTGGCTCGGGCCCGCAGCGCCGCGGCCATCGCCTTGAGTATCGCGGCGCGCTCGGCGGCCGGTGTGGCCTGCCAGCCCGGCAGCGCGGCGCGGGCGGCGGCGACGGCGTCGTCGATATCGGCGGCGCTGGCGGATGCGCCGTCGCCCAGCGGCTCGCCGGTAGCGGCCTCGATGACCGGCGCGACGTCATCGGTGGCGCGGAATACACCGCCGATGAAGACCTGTGCGTAGGACTCGACGGTCGTCGATGTCATGGAATTGCCCTTTCGGTTGCGAACAGCACGCCTTCGGCCAGCAGCCGGTCGATCTCGGAATCGTCGAAACCCAATACTCTGCCGCAGATTTCGCGGGTGTCCTGGCCCGGTAGCGGCGCAGGTCGCATGCGGGCCGGGCCGATACGGCGAAACACTGCGGGCCCGGATTCGGCGGGCAGCGGCTCGTCGAACAGTGGATGAATCATCGGTCGGTACAGGCCGCGGGCGCGCAGTTGGGGGTCGTTGAGCACGTCGGTGGGTCGGCTCATCGGGGCCGCGGGCACCCCGGCCCGCTGCAACTGTTCAGCGGCATCTGCCGGGCTGCGCTGCGATGTCCAGCTCGGCCACTGCTCCGGCGGGCCCATGACGGAGATCGCGGCAGCCCGGTCGGCATCGGATCCCACCGAGATGACGCACCATTCGTCCTCGCCGAGGCACGGGTAGACGCCGTCGCCGCCGGATGCCGCCGACTCGACCAGGCCGGGATGGCTTTCCAGTGCGTTGCGGGTGACGAAGAGAGTGTCGAGCTGGTTGATACCGGCTTCGGCCTGTGAGATGTGAATGTGCGCACCGGAACCGGTGTGCTCGGAGTTGATCAGCGTGGCCAGTGCGGCGATCGCGGCGATACGTCCCACCACGTGATCGGGGAAGACGGTGGTGGCGTCGAAGAACGGGTGCCGGCCGTCGTCAGCAGGTTCTGCCGAGGTCCACAGTTTGGTGACCCCGGTGCTGGCCCGCACCAGTGGCCCGTAACCCATCCGGGCGCTCCACGGACCGGTGTCGCCGAACGCGCTGCTCTCCGCGAGCACTATGCGGGGATTGATCTCGCGCAGCTTTTCGTATGGAAAACCCAGGGAGGTCAGGGTTCCCGGCTTGAAGTTGGCGAATACCGCATCAGCGCGACCGACCAGCTGGGCGAAGATCTCGGCGCCTGCGGTACTGCGCAGATCGAGCCCGAGGCCGAGATTGTTGCGATGGGTCCACGCGAACGACTGGCTCAGTACCTGGCCGGGCCGGCCCTGACGCAGGCCGTCCGGGTAGGCCGCACTCTCGACCTTGATGACCTCGGCGCCCAGGTCACCGAACAGCCGGCTCAGTTCACCGCCTGCGACGATGACGCCGAGATCGATGATACGAAGTCCGTTGAACGGCAAGGCATCCGGCGCCGCCGTCGTTGCCTGCGCCGGTGCGGCCGGGCCTGCCCACGCCGCGTCGTCGGCACCGGGTAGCGGCGCGGGACTGCGGTAACCAAGGCGTCGCCCGTCGACGGTGAAATAACCCACCGGGACACTGGTCTGCACGCCGGGAACCAGCTCGGCCTGCGTCATCGCACCGACCGCGGCGAAGTGTTCGGCGGTGGGCACATCGGCGGGGTCGAGGACCGCGGCGATGGGCACTCCGTGGGACTGTCCGGTGATCACCAGCTCGTCCATCGTGCGGTCGGCGAACTGGCGTGCCAGCAGGGTGCCGATCTCGTCCCACACCATGAACCGCTCGGCGATGCTGTCGAATTTCGGGTCCTGATACTGCTCGGGCTCCCCCATCCAGGCGCGCAGCCCGCGCCACTGCCGCGGTGCCATCACCACCAGCCGGACATAGCCGTCCTTACAGGCGATGATCGGGTAGGCGTCCTGGTTGCGGGGCCGGCCACGCCATTTCTGCGCCTTGGTGGCCGCGGCCGCCTGCCCATGTGAGCCGAATGGCGGATCGAGTGCGAGCACTACGGCGTCCAGACGGGAGAAGTCGATGTAATCTCCTTCACCGCAACGTAATCGGCGGTAGTAGGCGACCAGGGTGGCCCAGGTCGCCTGGACCGCGGCGGTGGCCGAGGCGATACCGGCCGGCGGCAGCACCGGGGTGCCGGTGGCCGGGCCGGACCGGCTCAGCGCCGAGGACAATGCGTAGAGCACCGCATCGGTGGCCCGCCACGCCGCCCGCGGACCGTCGGTGCCGAAGTCGGTCACCGACAACGTCACCAGATGACCGAAACGTTCGGCGAGGTCGGCGCAGGAGGTGCCGAACGCGGCGGCCTGACCCGGGAGTCCGGAGTCGACGACGATATCGGCGGATGCGGCCAGCTCGAAGAGACGATCGCGGGCATCGGCGTCGGCGGGATCGAGAACCGCCGAACGTTTGTTGGCGTTGTGCAGCGCGAAGGCGATGCTGGTGCCGGCCAGTCGCGGGAGCTCGGTGCGGGCGGGGCTGCCGCCGGGCGGCTCGATCTTGAGGACGTCAGCGCCCAGGTCTGCCAGGATGCGGGTCACGGCGTCTCCTGCACCGGCGGACAGATCGAGCACACGCACTGCCGCCAATAGGGCCATCCAACGCCTCGCCTTCTGTCGTGGTGGGTCGAGGATAGCGACGAACCCGGTCTCTCAACCAACCGGTGGGTGGTTTGCGCGTGGCGCGTCGTTCCCTGCCGGCAGCGTCAAGGCCACCCACTCGAAACGCTGCAGGAGTTTGATGGAGTCATGACGGCGACGACGACACAGTCCTGGCAGGCCCGCGAGCCCGATCTCATCGACGACGACACGCTGGCACAGCTCGACGGCTGGTGGCGAGCCGCCAACTACCTGTCGGTGGGGCAGATCTACCTGCTGGACAACCCGCTGTTGCGCACCCCGTTGACCCGCGACGACGTCAAGCCGCGCCTGCTCGGCCACTGGGGCACCACGCCGGGCCTGAACTTCCTCTACGCCCACCTCAACCGGGTCATCGCGGCGCGCTCGCAGTCGACGGTCTACGTCACCGGACCGGGTCACGGCGGACCGGGGCTGGTCGCCAACGCCTACCTCGACGGCACCTACTCGCAGGTCTATCCCGACATCACCGAAGATGCCGAAGGCCTGCGCCGGTTGTTCCGGCAATTCTCCTTCCCCGGCGGTATCCCGTCGCATGTCGCACCCGAGACGCCCGGTTCCATCCACGAGGGCGGCGAACTGGGTTATGCGCTGTCGCACGCCTACGGTGCGGCGTTCGACAACCCGGACCTGCTGGTGGCCACCGTCGTCGGTGACGGCGAGGCCGAGACCGGCGCACTGGCCACCAGCTGGCATTCCAACAAGCTGCTGCACCCCGTCAACGACGGTGTGGTGCTGCCGATCCTGCACCTCAACGGCTACAAGATCGCCAACCCCACGGTGCTGGCCCGTATCCCGACCGAGGAACTGCGCGCACTGATGATCGGCTACGGGCACAAGCCGTACTTCTTCGAGGTCGCCGAAGAAGAACAGGACGATCACGCGACGGCCCACCGGCGCTTCGCCGGTCTGCTCGACGAGGTCCTCAATGGCATCGCCGCCATCAAGGCCGCGGCTGCCGCCGGCGACCTGCGCCGCCCGGCCTGGCCGATGATCGTCTTCCGCACCCCCAAGGGCTGGACCGGTCCGGCGTATATCGACGGCAAGAAGACCACGGGATCCTGGCGGGCACATCAGGTTCCGCTGGCCAGCGCCCGCGACACCCCCGAGCATCTGCAGGTACTCGCCGACTGGCTGGCCTCCTACCGGGCCGCGGAACTGTTCGACGCCGACGGCCGCCTCGATCCGCACATCGCCGCGCTCGCGCCGCCGGGCCAGCTGCGGATGAGCGACAACCCGCACACCAACGGCGGGCTGCTGCTGCGCGACCTGCGGTTACCGGACTTCCGCGCGTTCGGTGTCGACGTCCCGGCGCCGGGAGCGACCGTCGCCGAGGCCACCCGGGTACTGGGCCAGTGGCTCACCGAGGTGATCCGGCTCAACCCACAGAATTTCCGCATCTTCGGCCCCGACGAGACGGCGTCCAACCGGCTGCAGTCGGTTTTCGACATCACCGACAAGCAATGGAACGCCGAGTTCCTCGGCCCCGAGGTCGACGAGCATCTGGCCCGGGCCGGCCGGGTGATGGAGATGCTGTCCGAACACCAGTGCCAAGGCTGGCTGGAGGGCTACCTGCTGACCGGCAGGCACGGCCTGTTCAATTGCTACGAGGCCTTCATCCACATCATCGACAGCATGTTCAATCAGCATGCCAAATGGCTCAAGGTCACCGACGCCATACCCTGGCGGCGACCCATCGCGAGTCTCAATTACCTTCTGTCGAGCCATGTCTGGCGTCAGGACCACAACGGGTTCAGTCACCAGGACCCCGGTTTCATCGACCATGTGGTCAACAAGAGCGCCTCGGTGGTGCGGGTGTACCTGCCACCGGATGCCAACACCCTGCTGTCCACCTACGACCACTGCCTGCGCTCACGGCAGTACGTCAACGTCGTCGTCGCCGGTAAACAGCCCGCGCCGAATTTCCTGACGATGGAGCAGGCGATCGCACACTGCACCCGCGGTTTGGGCATCTGGGAATGGGCCGGCACCGAGACCGTCGGCACCGACCCGGATGTCGTCATGGCGGCGGCCGGCGACGTCCCCACCCTGGAAGCGCTGGCGGCCGTGGACCTGCTGCGCACCCACCTGCCTGCGCTGAAGGTCAGGTTCGTCAACGTCGTCGACCTGATGCGGCTGCAGGACGACACCGAACATCCGCACGGACTGTCCGACCGCGACTTCGACATGATCTTCACCCGCGACAAGCCGATCATCTTCGCCTATCACGGCTACCCGTGGCTCATCCACCGGCTGACCTACCGGCGCACCGGACACAACAACCTGCACGTGCGCGGCTACAAGGAGGAGGGCACGACCACGACACCGTTCGACATGGTGATGCTCAACGACCTGGACCGCTATCACCTGGTCATCGATGTGATCGACCGCGTGCCGTCGCTGGGATCGACGTGTGCCACCTTGCGCCAGCAGATGGTCGACAAACGCCTGACCGCCCGGGAGTACACCCGCGCCCACGGCGACGACATCCCGGAGGTCCGGGACTGGGTGTGGCCTGATGCGCGCGCGGTCGCCGCCGGTGGTCCGGTGGGTGTCTCCGATACCGGTGGCGACAACGAGTGATCGGTGAAGCCCGCCACAGTTGACCTGGGCGAACGCGGTGCGGCGGTATGCTGGAGCGGTTATGTCTGACACCGCATGCGCCGTAGCGCTCCCCGCGCCGCCGCAGCCGCATCCGGTGCTCGATCAACTGGCCGCCCTGCATCATTTCCGCACCTATGTCGACATCGGCGTCGTCGTGGTGGTGCTGGCGCTGGCCAATCTGCTGGCCCACTTCACCACGCCGTGGGCCAATATCGCGGTGGTGCCCGCCGTGGCCGTCGGCTTGGTGGCCCTGGTGCGATCGCGGGGTCTGGGCTGGGCCGAATTGGGCCTGGGCCGCGAACACTGGCGCTCCGGCGTCGGTTACGCGCTCGCGGCGTTCGGATTGGTCGGCGCGGTGATCGCGATCGGCGCCTTGCTGCCGTGGACGCGGCCGATGTTCCTGAACAACCATTACGCGACGTTGTCGGGCGCGCTGATCGCCTCCATGGTGATCATTCCGCTGCAGACCGTCATCCCCGAAGAACTGGCATTCCGCGGTGTGCTGCACGGTGCGCTGGACCGGGCCTGGGGCTTCCGCGGTGTGGCGGCGGCGGGATCGCTGCTCTTCGGTTTCTGGCATATCGCCAGCTCACTGGGCCTGACAAGCGGCAACGTCGGCTTCACCCGGATCCTGGGCGGCGGCGTGTTCGGCATGATCGCCGGCGTCGTGGGCGCGGTGATCGCCACCGCCGCAGCCGGTTTCGTCTTCACCTGGCTGCGCCGCCGCAGCGGCAGCCTGATCGCTCCCATCGCACTGCACTGGTCACTCAACGGCCTGGGCGCGCTGGCCGCTGCCGTCGTCTGGCACCTGTCGACCTAAATTTTCTTGCGGGCCCGGAACTCGCGGTTCTTGAGCTTGTTTCCACATGTCGACATATCGCACCAGGTTCCGCCGTGATTGCGGGACCGGTCGTAGAACGCCCACCGGCACTCGTCGTTACCGCAGGCCTTGAGATGGGACCAGCTGCCGTCGGCCTGGGCGTCCCGTACCACCAGCAGCAGGTCCAGCAACCGGGCCTGCGGCGAATCCCCGACGGAAGCCATCCGCAGCGTGCCGTCGTCGTCGAGAATGGCACGCGCCGTGCTCGACGCCAGCACCGCGCGTAGTGCGGCGAGTTCGGACTCCGCGGGAACCGGTCCACCGGAATTCTGAACAGTCATGGCGCGCAACGCCTCCCGGACCGCGACGATGGTCGCGAGGTCGTTGTCGGTGAGCGGGGCGGCCGGGGCCAGTAGCTCGGCGTCCTCCAGCCAGGGCCGGGCGTCGGCGTGGTGGGCGAGCCGGTCGGTCCCGGATTCCCGGTCGACGGTGTTGATGAACGCCTGGACCCGCCGCAGCGCCCCAGGGGCCGGCTTGGCTTCCTGATCGCCGAGCCACACCGTTGGCGATGTCATCCGGCCAAACTACCCGTATATGACCGGTAAATCAATTTGACTGGTCATGCATGACCGGTATAGCTTGTTTGAAGGTCACGAGAGAGGGAGCATCATGACGGAGAGCAAGATCGAGCCTGCGGTTCTCGAAAGCATGCTCAACGGTCTCTCGGCGCACCGAACCGGCATCGTCGATCCGCCGTTGCGGTGCCGCATGCTGGCCCGGATCAGGCCCGGCCACTACGACCGGCAGATCGAAGCCGGCACCCCGGCGGCACCGGGCAGCGTCCTGGCCGCCCACCTGAACCGGCTGACCTCGACCGCCGAGCGAAACCGGCTGGCCGAAGCTCTGCGTGGTGTCCTGCGTCCGCGAACTGAGGGTTTCAGTGCCGCCGTCGCGGTGCACCGCGGCCGCGTCGACGCCGCCGTCGAGGTGATAACCGAGATCGAGGCGGTTCTGCAGGCCCGGCATCCGGTGCGGGCCCGTGGCATGGCGCGGCTGCGGATACTGCTGTCCGACGGCGGCGGTCCGCTGTATCGCACCGGGCACGGCAGCCTGGCGGCTGAGCTGCGCGGCGTGCTGGCCGCGCTGTAGCCCGAGCTACACCGTCAGCACCGCGGCGCCCGCGATTCGCCCGTCGGCCAGATCGGACAGCGCCCGGTCGGCATCGGAGAGCGGATACAGCGGCGAGGTCACCTCGATGTGGTGCGTGCCCGCGAACTCCAGGAAAGCCCGGGCATCGGCCCGGGTATTCGACGTCACCGAACGCAGCTGGCGCTCCTGGAACAGGTGGCGCTGATAGTTCAGTACCGGGATGTCGGTGAGGTGGATACCGGCGATCGCCAGCGTGCCGCCGCGATCCAGCGCGGCCAGTGCGGGTAACACCAGCTCCCCCACCGGTGCGAACATGATGGCCGCGTCCAGTGCGACCGGCGGCGCGTCGGCGGCACCCTGCACCGAGGCCGCACCGAGTGCCGATGCCAATTCCCTGGCCTCGGCACCGCGTGTTATCACGTGCACCTCGGCGCCCTGTGCGAGCGCCACCTGAGCGGTGATGTGCGCGCTGCCGCCGAAACCGTACAACCCCAGCCGCCCACCGGGTGGCAGCTCGGCGCGCAGCAGCGACCGGTAACCGATGATGCCCGCGCACAACAGCGGGGCCAGCTCGGCGTCGCTGTAGCCGGGCGGCAGCGGGTGCGCGAAAGCCGCTGGGACAGTAGCAAATTCGGCGTAACCACCGTCGGCGTCCCAGCCGGTGTACTGCGATTGCGGGCACAGGTTCTCGTTGCCCGCCACGCAGTACCGGCAGGTCCCACAGGTGTGCCGCAACCAGGCGATGCCGACGCGGTCCCCCACGGCGAACTCCGTGCCCGCGTCCTGGCCGATCTGCACGACCTCGCCGACCACCTCGTGGCCCGGTGTCACCCGGGGGCGGTGCACCGCCAGGTCGCCCTCACTGACATGCAGGTCGGTCCGACACACACCACAGACCCGGACCGCCACCAACAGCTCGCCCGGCCCGGGCACCGGCACCGTCACCCTGCGCAATGGCCGACTGCGCATCGGCCCGGGGTGGTCTACCTGCCACGCCGTCATCGTCGCCATGGATACATGGTGTCGCACGAGAGGTACCGCACGAAGGGACCAACGGCCTGCGATCAGGGTCCTTTGCGGTATTCGCCGGCGGCCTGGTGGGTGTCACAGTGGGCAAATGACTAGCGGGCGTCCTGACGACGACACAATCCGGGCGGCACTGGCGCTGGCAGTGCGGGCACCATCGATCCACAACTCGCAACCCTGGCTGTGGCGCGTCGGCGACGAGGCGGTGCACCTCTATGCCGACACCGGCAGGCACCTGCCGTTCACCGATCCGGCGCGACGCGAGTTGGTGCTCAGTTGCGGTGTCGCCCTTCAACATTTCACGGTCGCATTGGCCGCGCTCGGCTGGCAGACCCACGTGCACCGGCTGCCCAACCCGGCCGACCCCGATCACCTGGCCAGTGTCGAGATCTGCGGCCAGACGGGCTCCGAGCAGGACATCGCCCTGGCCGCGGCGATACCGCGGCGGCGCACCGACCGGCGGTGGTACAGCTCGTGGCCCGTGCCCGCCGGCGATATAGCCATGATGGCGGCCCGGGCCGCACGCAGCGGGGTGACGCTGCGCCGGGTGGAGTCGCCGCGCAGCCTGGGTGCGGTGTTGTCACGTGCGATGCACAAGCACGGCAGCGATGCCGACTATCTCGCCGAGCTGGCGATGTGGAGCGGACGCTACGGGTCGGTGGCCGGGGTGCCTGCGCGCAACACCCCGACGGTGTCCGGCCATCCCGGGCCGCCCGCCCGGGCATTCGCCAATCCCGCTCTGGCTCAAGCGCATGGAGCCCAGGCGCGCGATGACGCCGGCGTCGTGCTGGTGCTGGGAACGGCCACCGACGACACCCTGGCCCGGTTGCGCGCCGGCGAGGCCACCGGTGTGGTGCTGCTGACCGCCACCGCACTGGGTCTGTCGAGTTGCCCGTTGACCGAGCCGCTGGAGATCGCCGACACCCGTGATGCGGTGCGGCGCTTGGCATTGGATGCCGACGGATTCCCGCAGATGCTGATGCGGATCGGCTGGGCGCCGCTGAACGCCGACCCGCTACCGGCAACGCCCCGCCGGCCGCTGACCGAGGTGGTCAGCCGGCTCGACGGGGCGCCGATTGGTATGTGAGGTCAGGACTTTCGCACCAGGCTGTAGAGCCACAGAAGGATCACGGAGCCGAGCAAGGCGGTGAAGAATGTGAACCAACGCCGCCCACCTTCTACGTCCACTCCCAACCAGTGCAGCAGAAGACCGCCAATAAATCCGCCGATGATGCCAATCACGATATTGAGCAGGATTCCGGAACCGCTACCTTTGACGATTTTGCCTGCCAGCCAGCCAGCGATACCACCGATCACTATGTACGCAAACCAAGTAACTGCAGTGGGCGGGGCAAGAGCGAGGAACTCGGTGGCTGCTTGGTAAACGGGCACGCTGTCCATGAGGATCTCCTAGCTTGTCGTTCCCGGGCCCCACGGCAGTCGGGCCATCACCCAGATATACCCGCCGTCGGTAACGATTCGGTGCGGGAATCGGCGCACGATCGGCAACACCGCAAACGACAGCAGCCCCGCCCGAATACGGGCGAGGCTGCTGACTGCGTTGATCCGGATCAGCCCGCAGGCATCATCTCGGGGACCGGGGTCTCCACCGGAACCGCGACGCCGACCGGGGCCCGGCCGGGCGGCGGCGGCGGTGCGTTCGGATCCGGCGGCGGGGCGTTGGGATCCGGCGGTGCCGCCTCGGGGGCCGGCGGCGGGGGCGGCGGGGTCCAGGGCCGGATCGAGTTGGCCAGCGCGGCGGCGGCGGCCTGATCGATCGGGTTCTTGGCGGTTCCCAGCCACACCACGAACCAGCGTTCGTTGCGCTGACCGCGTGGCGCGTTCGGGACGATGGGGTTACCGACCACACCGGCCCAGATCTGACCGTTGGGCTTGGTGGTGTCGGTGAACTTCACCTCGTAGTACGACGCACTGCCCGTCATACCGTTGGCATTGAGCGGCACGGTCTGCTGGTTGATCCGGGTGCCCGGATAGGGCATGAAGAACTCACCCATATCCGAGGCCAGCCGGGCCGCGGCGGCGGTGTTGTCGGGTTCGGCCCCGGCGAAGAGCTTCAGGTCGAGCCGGCCCAACAGCACGCTGGTGTCGTTGGCGACCGGTGGCGGCTGGCCGTTGACCGCGGGTCCGGTCTCCTTGGACAGCAACGCCTGGCCGTAGTTGAGCCTGCTGGCGTCCCCGACCACCCAGCCCGCGGGCAGCAGATAGCTGAAACCACCTGCGGCGACGTTGATGCGGCCCGGCTCCTCCGGCGGCGGAGGCGGCGGGGCGTTCGGGTCGGCCGGCGGCGCTGGGGGTGCGTTCGGGTCGACCGGTGCCGGCGCAGGAGCGTTCGGGTCGGCGGGCGGTGCAGCCACGGTCGGGCTCGGCGGCGGCACCACCGGGTCGGCGTGCGCCAGCGTCGTGGGCAGGGTCAGGGCGACGGCGCTTGCGCCGGTCGCCGCGGCTACTGCCAGCGACGCCCAGGCGCGTTTGCGCCGAATCGGGTTCACGTCCTGGTCCATGGCGACGAACCTATTTGTGTTACGGCCGTGACGCAAGTGTGCCCAGCGTGCATGTTGTGTCCTCTGTGGCGTTGCTGAGAGCTGACGAATGGTTATTCGGTCCCCCGCCCCCCGACGTTAGCAATACCGCTACGACCTCGGGAAACGTCGGTGGGCCGGGTGCAGCCCCACCTCGTGCGCCTTGACTGCGAACCACACCACCGATCCCGGTGCCAACGACAGATCGGCCGCGGCGTCGGCAGTGACGTCCGCGGCGATGCCGGGAGCCTCGCCGCCCGCCGGGTCGGCACGCAGCCGAATGGTCGATCCCAGCGCGTCCACCTCGGCGATCGTCGCCCGCACGATATTTCGGGGGCTGCCCTTGGGGGGCTCGGTGAACACCGCGACGGCCGCAGGGGCGAACACGGCGACCGCGGGCTGGCCGGCGCCGAGTTGCTCGGCCGACACCCCGTGCCAGCGGACACCGGTGTCGGCCAACAGCACCCCGTCTTCGGCGGCGGTGCCGGTGACCAGGTTCATCCCGGCGAACCGGGCACCGAATCGACTGCGTGGGGCGCCCAGCACGTCCACCGTGCGGCCCGTCTCGGCGATCCGGCCGTCCTCGACGACAACCACCCGGTCGGCCAGCGTCAGCACATCGAGCACATCGTGGGTTATCAGGATCGCCGACCGGCCCCCCTGCGCCAACACCCGCCGCAGCACACCGCGCAGCGCCGAGGCCACGCCCACGTCGAGTCCGGCCATCGGTTCGTCGAGCAGCAGCACATCGGGTTCGCCGGCCAGGGCCCGAGCGACGGCGACGCGCTGCGCCTGACCGCCGGACAGCTCACGCGGCTTGCGGTCGGCAAGCTCACCGGCATCGACCTCGGTCAGCCAGCGCAGCGCCGATTCGCGGGCGGCGGTCCGGCCGCGGCGCATGCTGCGCGGCGCGAAGGCGACATTGCCCGCCGCGGACAGGTGCGGAAACAGCAGTGGATCCTGTAGCAGCAGTCCGACCCGGCGTTGGTGGGTCGGGACGAAGATCCCCGCATCGGTGTCGGTCAGCACCCGATCGCCCAGGCGCACCAGCCCACGGTCGGGCCGCAGCAGACCGGCCAACACATGCAGCGCGGTCGACTTGCCCGCGCCGTTTGGTCCCAGCACGGCGAGTACCTCACCTGCGGCGACGTCGAATTCGAGATCGACGCCGCGGTCGGCGACGACGGCCCGCAACTGCAGATCACTCATGGGTGCCGAGCCTGCGAGCGCCCAACCCCAGCACGACCAGCGCCGCCACCACCACCAGCAGGATCGACAGCGCCACCGCGGCATCGGGGTCGGCTTCGCGCTGCAGGTAGATCTCCAACGGCAAGGTCCGGGTGACACCCTCGCGTGACCCGGCGAACGTCAGCGTCGCGCCGAACTCCCCCAGCGACCGGGCGAATGCCAGCACCGCGCCGGAGACCAGCCCGGGCAGCAGCAGCGGCAGCGTCACCCGCCACCACACCGTCGTCGGCCGGGCGCCCAGCGTCGCCGCCACCACCTCGTACTCCCGGCCGGCGGTGCGGGCCGCGCCTTCGAGTGCGATCACCAGGAACGGCAGCGATACGAATGTCTGTGCCAGCACCACCGCGGCCGTGGTGAACGCGATGCGGATACCGGCGGTGTCGAGGTACTGGCCGATCAAACCCAGCCTGCCGAAGGTGTAGAGCAGCGCGATACCGCCGACCACCGGCGGCAACACCAGCGGCAACAGGATCAGCGGACGCAGCCAGCGCACCACCCGGGCCCGGCTGCGCGCCAGCACCAAAGCCATCGGCACGCCCAGCAGGATGCAGACCACGGTGCTGGCCACGGCGGTCCTGAGGCTCAGCAGCAACGCCGTCGTCGACGCCGGACTGGAGATCAGCGACCAGAAATCGGTCCAGTCGACCCGGACGGCCATGGCCACCAGCGGCAGCACCACGAAAACCGCGCCGACCGCGGCGGGCAGATAAACCCAGCGAGGCAGTCCCGTCGGTGTTGCGGCGCGACGCACACAAAAACTCTACGGTGAGCGCGTCGGGTTTCGCGACATAGCTACCGTCCAGTAACATTCCGGCCAGCCGGGGTGCGACTGCAACAACGGCGTTCAACGTCGAGCGACGAGGAGGTCACGGCGATGGAAGTGTTGGTCACCGGTGGTGATACGGACCTGGGACGCGAAATCGCGGAGGGTTTCCGCGACGCCGGACACCGGGTGGTGATATCCGGTAGCCGTCGCGACGAACTCGAGGTCGCGGCCAAAGAGCTCGACATCGACTCGATCGTCTGCGACCACACCGACCCCGAAAGCCTGGCCGCGGCACGCACCCAGTTCCCGCACCACCTCGACACCATCGTCAACGTGCCCGCCCCGCGCTGGACCGAGGGCGATCCCCGCACCTACACGCCCGTGCAGACCGCTGCCGCCTGGCATGCCGCGCTGGATGCCGCCGTGCTCGCCCCGGTTCTGACATTGCAGACCATCGGAGACCACATGCGCTCCGGTGGCGCGGTCATCAGTGTCGTGCCTGCCGCGGTCGCCGAGGGCAGTGCCGACGCCGCGATCAAGGCCGCGCTGGCGGACTGGACCTCCGGGCAGGCCGCGCACTACGGCACCCGCGGGATCACCGTCAACGTGGTGGCCGCCGGGCGCGGAGCCGAGCCCGGTTACGAGGGACTTTCGGTGGCGCCGCCTGCGGTCTCGGCCGAGATCATCCGGATGACGCTGTTCCTCACCACATCGGGTGCACGGCATATCACCGGACAGACGCTGCACGTCAGCAGCGGCGCCGTCGCGCATTTCGGCTGATTATTCCCTGATTCGCCGGGAGCGAAACGGGGTTACGGTTCCGTTTAACCGTCGCTAGGGTCGGACGAGTGACCATCAAACTCGGCTATCAGATCCCGAACTTCTCCTACGGCACCGGTGTTGAGCAGCTCTTCCCCACCGTCGTCGCGCAGGCCCAGGAAGCCGAAATCGCCGGCTTCGACTCCGTCTTCGTGATGGACCACTTCTACCAACTGCCCGGCCTCGGTGCTCCCGAAGAGCCGATGCTGGAGGCCTACACCGCCCTCGGCGCCCTGGCGAACGCCACCGAGCGTGTCCAGCTGGGCACCCTGGTGACCGGAAATACCTACCGCAACCCCACGGTGCTGGCCAAGGCCATCACCACGCTGGACGTCATCAGCGCCGGCCGGGCGATCCTGGGAATCGGTGCCGGCTGGTTCGAGCTGGAACACGACTCCCTCGGATTCGAGTTCGGCACCTTCACCGACCGGTTCAACAAACTCAACGAGGCACTCGAGATCATCCTGCCGATGATCAAGGGTGAGCGCGTCACGGTGGACGGAAAGTACTACCGGACCAAAGAGGCGTTCGCCAATCCGCGGTTCCGCGACCATATCCCGCTGATGATCGGCGGCAGTGGCGAAAAGAAGACAATTCCGTTGGCGGCCAAGCACTTCGACCATCTCAACCTGATCGCCAGCTTCGATCAGCTGGCCGCCAAGGTAGCCGTCGTGCGGGAACGCTGCGAGGACATCGGCCGTGACCCGGCCACCCTGGAGACCAGCACGCTGCTCACCGTCATCCCGGACGCCAACGCCACCGTCGACTCGCTGCCGGAGCAGTTCCGCGGCCGCGCCGCCGTCGGCACACCGGAGTCCATCGCCGAACAGATCAAGACCCAGGTCTTCGACGCCGGCGTGGGCGGCGTCATCTTCAATATGCCGTTCTACACACCGGGTTCGATCGCGGCCGTCGGCGCAGCCATCAAGCAGGTACTGCCCAGCTGACAAACGTTATGTCCAATTTCACCGATGTTGGCGCGCTGCGCGGAAATCGGGCGACTACGGTATTGGTTGTACCGAAGTGTTTCGCCTTGAGGAGCCAACAGTGAGCCATCCCGGAGCAACTCCAACGGATCGGCATAAAGTCGTCATCATCGGTTCCGGTTTCGGTGGTCTGACTGCCGCCCAGAAGCTCAAGCATGCCGACGTCGACATCAAACTGATCGCCAAGACCACCCACCACCTGTTCCAGCCGCTGCTGTACCAGGTGGCGACCGGGATCATCTCCGAGGGCGAGATCGCTCCCCCCACCCGGCTGATCCTGCGCGATCAGAAGAACTGCCAGGTGGTGCTCGGCGAGGTCACACATATCGACCTGGCGAACAAAACCGTCGACTCGGTCCTGCTGGGGCACACCTACCGCACCCCGTACGACAGCCTGATCATCGCCGCCGGCGCCGGCCAGTCCTACTTCGGCAACGACCACTTCGCCGAGTGGGCCCCCGGTATGAAGACCATCGACGATGCTCTCGAGCTGCGCGGTCGCATCCTGGGCGCCTTCGAGCAGGCGGAACGCTCCAGCGATCCGGAGCGCCGGGCCAAACTGCTGACCTTCGTCGTCGTCGGCGCCGGACCCACCGGCGTGGAGATGGCCGGGCAGATCGCCGAGATGGCCGATCACACCCTCAAAGGTGCGTTCCGCCATATCGACTCCACCAAGGCCCGGGTGATCCTGCTCGACGCCGCACCGGCGGTGCTGCCGCCGATGGGTGCGAAGCTCGGCAAGAAGGCGCAGGACCGACTGGAGCGAATGGGCGTCGAGATCCAACTCAACGCCATGGTCACCGACGTCGACCGAAACGGCATCACCGTCAAGGACCCCGACGGCAGCATCCGTCGCATCGAATCCGCCACCAAGGTGTGGTCGGCCGGTGTGTCGGCCAGCCCACTCGGTAAGGACCTGCACGATCAGTCCGGTGTGGAACTCGACCGCGCGGGCCGCGTCAAGGTACTGCCCGATCTGACCATTCCGGGGAACCCCAACGTCTGGGTGGTCGGCGACATGATGGCCGTCGACGGTGTTCCCGGCATGGCGCAGGGCGCCATCCAGGGCGGCAAGTACGCGGCGAACCTCATCAAGGCCGAGCTCAAGGGAGCCGACCCGGAGACGCGCGAACCGTTCAAGTACTTCGACAAGGGCTCGATGGCCACGGTGTCGCGGTTCAACGCGGTGGCCAAGATCGGCAAGATCGAGTTCGGCGGATTCATCGCCTGGCTGGCCTGGCTCGCCCTACACCTGATCTACCTGGTCGGGTTCAAGAGCAAGATCGTCACCATCATCTCCTGGACGGTGACGTTCCTCGGCCGCAACCGGGGCCAGCTCACCATCACCGAACAGCAGGCCTACGCCCGAACGCGCATCGAGCAACTCCAGGAGATCGCTGCCGCGGTCGAAGACGAAAAGGCTGCCAGCTAGCCAGCTGGCAGCCGGTCGCCCTGCCAGGTCGACAACAGCCCACCCGCCGCGAGCTCGAGCACCGTGGCGCCGCGCGGGTGGCTGCGCCCGTCGGGGTTGTCGAGCGGGTAACGCAATTCGCTGACGCAGGCCCGCGGGGCGGACAGGATATCGTCGGCCGGTGCGCCCGCGCCCAGCTCGAGGCGATGCCGCAACAACGGCTGGCCCTTGACGTCGGCGCGCATCGAGCCGGACCAAAAGCCTTGGCGCTCACCGGTTCTGCCGATCTGGATGCGCTCGCGCAGCCGTAGTTCGCCGGCTTCGTCGATCGCCGCGCAGACCGTGGCGATGTGCACGGCGGGCCCGGCGATCACCGTCGGCTCCAGGTCGACGTCGAGGCGGCCCGCGACCTCCAGGGTGATATCGGTATGTGAGGTCGTGCTGTGCCGGCCGGGCATCGCCATGGTGGCCGCGGCACTGCGCAACCGCAGGCAGGCGCCGGCCTCCACCACCACCCGCAGACTGATGGTGTCGCCGCCCAGCGGAGTCGCGGCAGCCGACACCAGGTGCACGGTGTCGGACAGCGTGCTGCGGGCCGTCAAACCACCACGGCACTCGATGCGCGGCAGCCGTCCCGCGGTGGCGACGATGAGGACTTCGGAGTGCATCAGACCGTCGACGCGACCCGAAGCTGTTCGTGCACCCAGGCATACACCGCGGCGGCCGACGGATCCTCGGTCAGGCTTATCAGCACGAAGGGCCGCTCGTCGCGCGCCGCGGCGGCATCGCGGCGCATGACGTCCAGATCGGCGCCCACCATGGGGGCCAGGTCGGTCTTGTTGATCACCAGCAGATCCGAGAACGTCACACCCGGTCCGCCTTTGCGCGGCACCTTGTCCCCGCCCGCGACGTCGATGACGAAGATCTGCACGTCGACCAGACCCGAGGAGAACGTCGCGGTCAGGTTGTCCCCGCCAGATTCGACCAGGATCAGATCCAGGGCCTCGTCGGTACCGGCGTGCGCAGCGATCAGATCCTCGATGGCGTCGAGATTGGCGGTGATGTCGTCGCGGATGGCGGTGTGCGGGCAGCCGCCGGTCTGCACCGCCGCGATCCGGTCGTCGGGCAGCACCGCATGCCTGCGCAGGAAGTCGGCGTCCTCGGTGGTGTAGATGTCGTTGGTCAGCACCGCGACCGACAGCTCCTCACGCAGTCGCCGGGACAACGCGGCCACCAGTGCGGTCTTACCCGATCCGACCGGACCGCCCACACCGATCCGCAACGGCTCGCCGGGCTGGCGTACCCGGCGCGGCCTCTCGGTATGGGTGTGCGGTGCTCCGTCGATGAAATGTGGTGGCATGACTGGCCTTATCTGGAGATGGACTTAGGAGACGAACAAGGGTCGGTCGCGGTCGGCGTGGCGTTGGGCCAGCGCGTCCAGCAGTGGATCGGACAGGTCGGCCAGGCCCTCGGCGGCCTGCGTGGCGACGGCCTCGCACAGCGGCGCCAGGGTGAAGGTCAGCGCCGCCACATCGGCCGGGTCCAGGGCCAGCAACCGCTGCGCGGCCGTGGCCGAACCCGTCATGGTGGTGTAGACGAGCGACAGCGCGGTGTGTGCCGGCTCGAGCTCGCCGGCCGCGCCGACCAGGCCCGCGACGACGGGCAGGTGCGGCGACTGACCCAGCGCCGGCCACGGGTGGTCGGGCCACACCCGGCGGGCCAGTCGGAGCAGGCCGCGGCCCTGGCTGCGCGAGGCCTGCCGCGCCGCCGGAGCCGGTGTACGCGCATCGGTCTCGCGGTCGGCATCGGCGGCGGTGAGCGTGCCGGTGTGCACCGCGACGGCCAGGGATCCGGTGACCAGTCCCTGGGTGCGGATCCGGCGGCGCAGGAACGCCTCCAGAGTTGTCAGGTCGACCACCAGCCCGCTGGCGATCGCCTCCTCGGCGCTGCCGGAATGCACGTGCCCGCCGGTCGGCAGCCGCGAATCGGCGAGGGTCAGCAGCGTCGCCAGGCTCGTCATCGCGAATATCTCATCTAGAACAGGAAATAGCGCTGTGCCATCGGCAGCACGGCGGCGGGCTGTTCCTGCCAGACCTCACCGTCGATGCGCACGGTGAAGGTGTCCGGGTCGACTTCGATGGCGGGGGTTGCATCGTTGAGCGGCATATCGGCTTTGCCGATGCCGCGGACATTGCCGACCGCGGCCAGCCTGCGGCGTACGTCGAGCCGATCGGCCAGTCCGTCCTCGATGGCCTGGGGGGCGACGAAGTGCACCGAGGTCGCCGCGGCGGCCGCCGGTTCGGCCCCGAACATCGGGCGCGGCAGCACCGGTTGCGGTGTCGGTATGGAGGCGTTGGCATCACCCATGGCGGCCCACGCGATCATGCCGCCCTTGATGACGGCGTGCGGCCGGACCCCGAAGAACGCCGGTTCCCAGAGCACCAGATCGGCAAGCTTGCCCACCTCGACCGAACCGACCTCGTGGTCCATCCCGTGCGCGACGGCCGGGCAGATGGTGTATTTGGCGACGTAGCGGCGGGCCCGGTTGTTGTCGGCGGCACCGTCGCCCGGCAGCGCTCCCCTGCGGGCCTTCATCACGTGCGCGGTCTGCCACGTGCGCATCACAACCTCGCCGATGCGGCCCATCGCCTGGGCGTCGCTGCCGATCATCGAGATGGCGCCGATATCGTGCAACAGGTCCTCGGCGGCGATGGTCGAGGGCCGGATCCGGCTCTCGGCGAAGGCCAGGTCCTCGGGCACGCTCGGGTTGAGGTGATGGCAGACCATCAACATGTCGAGGTGTTCGTCGAGGGTGTTGACGGTGTGCGGCCGCGTCGGGTTGGTCGAACTGGGCAGCACATTGGGATGCGAGACCACGGTGATGATGTCGGGTGCGTGTCCGCCGCCGGCGCCTTCGGTGTGATAGGCGTGAATCGAACGACCCTTGATCGCGGCGAGGGTGTCCTCGACGAAACCGGCCTCGTTGAGGGTGTCGGTGTGGATGTTGGCCTGCACACCGGCCGCTTCGGAGACCGTCAGGCAGGCGTCGATGGCGGCCGGGGTGGTTCCCCAGTCCTCGTGCAGCTTGAAACCCGCTGCGCCGGCGCGTAACTGCTCCCACATCGCCTCGGCGGAGACCGTATTGCCCTTACCGAGCAGTGCGATGTTCAGCGGCCAGGTGTCGAGTGCCTCGAGCATGCGGGCCAGATGCCAGGAGCCGGGGGTGACGGTGGTGGCCTTGCTGCCCTCGGCCGGTCCGGTGCCGCCGGCGATGATGGTGGTGATACCGCCGCCGAGGGCTTCCTGCATGATCTGCGGGCAGATCAGGTGCACGTGACAATCGATGGCACCCGCGGTGACGATGCGGCCGTTACCCGCGATGATCTCGGTGGACGGCCCGACGACCAGGTCGGGGTGCACACCGGACATAATGTCGGGGTTTCCGGCCTTGCCGATCGCGACGATCCGGCCGTCGCGGATCCCGATGTCGGCCTTGATGATTCCCCAGTAGTCGAGGATGACGGCACCGGTGATGACGGTGTCGGGCGCGCCGTCGGCACGGGTGACCCGGCCCTGGCCCATCGATTCCCGCAGCACCTTGCCGCCACCGAAGACGGCCTCGTCGCCGGCCAGGCCGGGCCCGCCGCTGCGGTCCTCGGTGATCTCGATGAGCAGGTCGGTATCGGCGAGGCGGATCCGGTCGCCGGTGGTGGGGCCGAAAAGTGCGGCGTAACGGGCCCGGGACAGTTCGCTCATGCGGGATCCAGCTTTCCGGGCGGATTGAGGCTCAGGCCGTACACCTCACGGGTGCCCGACAGTGGGACCACGGTGACCTGTTGGGCCACACCGGGTTCGAAGCGCACCGCGGTGCCCGCCGGGATGTCGAACCGGCAACCGTGCGCGGCGGCGCGGTCGAATTCCAGTGCCGCGTTGGCCTGCGGCAGGTGGACGTGGCTGCCCACCTGCACCGGCCGGTCGCCGGTGTTGACAATCTCCAGTTGCACTCGTGGTGCCCCCTGGTTGATCTCGATATCGCCGTCGCCGAACAGTATTTCGCCGGGAATCATCGCCTGCCCTAGCTGATCGGGTGGTGGACGGTGACGAGTTTGGTGCCGTCCGGAAAGGTGGCCTCGACCTGGACGTCGTAGAGCATCTCCGGTACGCCGTCCATCACGTCGTCGCGGGTGAGCACGGCGCGGCCGCTGACCATCAGCTCGGCGACGGTGCGGCCGTCGCGCGCGCCTTCCATCAGGTGGTCGGTGATGACCGCGACGGCTTCGGGATGGTTGAGCCGCAGGCCGCGGGCCTGCCGGCGCCGGGCGAGTTCAGCTGCATAGGAGACGAGCAGTCGATCCTGCTCATGCGGTGACAGGCGCATTCGTGCGATCCTGCCACGGGACTCACCGGTCGGCAGGGCGGGCGGGGTTGCTCAGCCCTCGGCTTCGAGGTTCTGCAGCCGGACCTGGCCGCGCGCGACGACGCGGTCCTTCTGGTCCTTGATGGTCACCAGCCACAATTGCTGGCGCCGGCCGCGGTGAATGGGTTCCGACACGGCGTACACCGTGCCCTCGGAGATGGCGCGCAGGAAGTCGGTGTTGTTGTTGACACCGACGACGTTTCCGCCGCCGTGCTCGGCGAGCCATACATAGGCCGACGTGCTGGCGATGCTCTCGATGATCGAGCAGTAGACACCGCCGTGCACGATGCCCATGGGCTGCTGGAGCTCGGGCCGGACTTCGAGTTGGGCCTTGATGCCGTCGGGCGTCACCTCGGTGAAGACCAGGCCGAGACGGTCGTCGAACGGTGAGGAGAAACCGGCGGGAAAGCCGGACGGAGTTGCATCCACCCTGTTTGTCTACACGCTCGGTGCGCGGCGCGCGGCGAGGGGTCCCACCATGCAGACAGGCCCCGCGCGTAATGCGCGGGGCCTGTCCTTTCGAGTGGACCGGGGGTCTCTGCAGCCCTCAGGACTCCGGCTCGGTCCGTTAGCTCGACGTGTTCAGCATAGGCAAGGCTGCCCTAATTTCGCAATACCTTCCCCGTGATTGGTCCGAACCGGATGACGGCCGCGCAGGTGCGGTGTCGCCGCCCCGCGCACCGGCAGTCTGAAACCGACGAGTGCATCCAGCACCGCTTGTCCGCGGCGCATGCCGAGTAGCTCGCTGGAACCGCCCAGCATCGGCACCTGCGTGGCCGCCACCACGATCGCCGAGCCGACGGTGTGCCACATCGACGCGACGCTCACCGCGCCGTCGCTGACTTCGTACAACTTGGCGAACAGCGGTGCCAGTGACCGGTGGCAGCGATGGGCGATCCAGGTCGCCAGTGCCGCTTCGCTGGGCAGCTCGACAGTCCCCTCGGCCCGTGGCCCGCCGGTGCTGCACGGGTCGTCGGGAAGCACCCGTAGCGTCGGATCGACGACGCCGAGCCAGTCGATGGCGCCCTCGGAGTCGACATGCACCCAGAGGTTCTCCAGTCCGGTGTCCCAGGCCCGGCCCTCCAGGACGACCAGGGCCACTACCCGGCCGATGACGGTGTGGGCCAGCGTCGCGGCAAGTTGTTGGGCCGCCGCCGACCGGCTGTCCATCTCCTGGGCGGAGGCGGCGAACATCGCTTCGAGGCGCCCGGACGTCAGCGCCTCCTGCAGGGGCCACCAGCGTCGCCGGGAGACATCGGCCATCACGGCCACGCCGTAGACCCGCGGACACTCCGGGTAGAGCATCCGCAGTCTGCGGCTCGACTCGTGCAGCGGCAGTACCCGGTGTATCGCCATGCCCGCGATGAGCGGGTCGTCGACTACGACTGTCATGACACCTCCTTGTATGGTTAGGTAAGCCTAACCATAAGAAGTGTTGCGTCCCAACAGGCACAACCTGTGAGGGCTCTCACAGGCAGGCGCGGCAGACGGCGCGCCGCCCTGCGGTTTTACCAACGAGGACCACCGGGAGCCCGTCGACGTGCACCGGTCCGACACAACGATCGATACGACGCGTCGTAGTAAACGCGGGTAGTCTGACCACAACATTGACGGAGATGAACGGATCATGGCGAAACAGGCGCGATTGGGTGAGTTGGAGCAGGCGGTGATGGACCATCTGTGGTCCTCTCCGGAGCCCCAGACGGTGCGCCAGGTGCACGAGGCGATCTCCGCCCGCCGCGATCTGGCTTACACCACGGTCATGACGGTGCTGCAACGGCTCGCGAAGAAGAATCTGGTGCTGCAGCACCGCGATGATCGTGCGCATCGGTACGCCCCGACGCACGGTCGCGACGAGCTGGTGGCCGGACTGATGGTCGACGCACTCGACCAGGCCGCCGACACCGGCAGCCGCCGGGCGGCATTGGTGCACTTCGTCGAACGCGTCGGCGCGGACGAAGCAGAGGCACTGCGCGCCGCGCTGGCCGAACTGGAAGCCAAGCACGGCGCGGGCCGGGTCTAGCCGAGTCGACGATGCGCCCGAGGCACGAGGGCGTTGAGGAGCGAGGCAGTCAGGTCGGGAACCAGGTCGGTTGGCGGTTCGACCGCCATCTGAGACACACTGTCAGTGTGTCCGCGCTGGCGTTTACCATCCTGGCCCTGTGCCTGGTTGGTCCCGTGCCGGCACTACTGGCTCGGGCCTCCTGGCCACTGCGCGCCCCACGGGCGGCAATAGTGCTGTGGCAGGCCATCGCCGTCGCCGCGGTGCTGTCGGCGTTCAGTGCCGGGATCGCCATCGCGAGCAGGCTTTTCCTGCCGGGCAGCGACGGCAGGCCGACCGCCACCATCGCCGGTGAGATCGAGCATCTCGGCTGGCCGTTGTGGCTGGCCTACGTCACCGTCTTCGCCCTGACCCTGGTCGTCGGCGTCCGGCTCACCGTGTCGGTGATCGGTGTCGCCGTGGCCACCCGCCGCCGCCGGGCCCGGCACCGCATGCTCGTCGATCTGCTCGACGTATCGCGCAGCTGCGCCGCACCGCACGTCCGGACCGGTGGCGAGCTGCGCATCCTCGACGTGGAGCAGCCACTGGCCTACTGCCTGCCCGGCGTCCGTAGTCGCGTCGTGGTCAGCGAAGGGACCTTCAGTGCGCTCGACGACGGTGAGATCGACGCGATCCTGAGCCACGAGCGGGCGCATCTGCGGGCCCGGCACGACTTGGTGCTCGAGGCGTTCACCGCCGTACACGCGGCGTTCCCCCGGTTCGTCCGCAGCGCCAGCGCGCTCGGCGCCGTCCGGCTGCTCATCGAGCTGCTGGCCGACGACGCCGCGGTGCGCACCGCCGGCCCCACTCCCCTGGCCCGGGCCTTGGTCGCCTGCGCGTCGGGACGCACCCCCTCCGGTGCGCTGGCCGCCGGCGGTCCGACCACGGTGGTGCGGGTGCGCCGACTCGCGGGCCGGGGCAACAGCGTGTACCTGGCCGCCGGCGCCTATCTCTGCGCGGTGGCGGTGCTGGTGGTGCCGACGATCGCGCTCGCGGTGCCCTGGCTGACCGAACTGCAACGGCTCTTCAACATCGATCTTTGACGGTGCGACGCCGGCGATGTCGTCGAACCTGCTGTGCCACAACCGAACCCGAAAGGCGTTAGATGTCTGAATCGAACTCCACCGTAGGCACAGCACAGATCGGAGTCACCGGCCTGGCGGTCATGGGCTCCAACCTTGCGCGCAACTTCGCCCACCACGGCTACACCGTCGCGCTGCACAACCGGTCGATCGCCAAAACCGACGCGCTGCTCGCCGAGCACGGTGACGAGGGCAAGTTCGTCCGCAGCGAGACCATCGAGGAATTCCTTGCCGCGCTGGAGAAGCCGCGCCGGGTGATCATCATGGTCAAGGCGGGCGATCCCACCGACGCCGTCATCAACGAGCTCGCCGACGCCATGGAACCCGGCGACATCATCATCGACGGTGGCAACGCGCTCTACACCGACACCATCCGCCGCGAGAAGGCCATCCGTGAACGTGGGCTGCATTTCGTCGGCGCGGGCATCTCCGGCGGCGAGGAGGGCGCACTCAACGGCCCGTCCATCATGCCCGGCGGTCCCGCCGAGTCCTACGAATCGCTGGGTCCGCTGCTCGAAGAGATCTCGGCGCATGTCGACGGCGTGCCGTGCTGCACCCACATCGGCCCGGACGGCGCGGGGCACTTCGTGAAGATGGTGCACAACGGTATCGAGTACTCCGATATGCAGCTCATCGGCGAGGCCTACCAGCTGTTGCGCGACGGGCTGGGCAAGACCGCGCCCGAGATCGCCGACGTTTTCGCCGAGTGGAACAAAGGCGACCTGGACAGCTTCCTGATCGAGATCACCGCCGAGGTGCTGCGCCAGACCGACGCCAAGACCGGAAAGCCGCTCGTCGACCTGATCCTCGACGAGGCCGAGCAGAAGGGCACCGGCCGCTGGACGGTGAAGTCCGCGCTGGATCTGGGCGTGCCCGTCACCGGTATCGCCGAGGCCGTCTTTGCCCGCGCCCTGTCCGGATCGGTCGCCCAGCGCAAGGCCACCACGGGCCTGGCATCCGGCGACCTCGGCACGAAGCCGGCCGACGCCGCGCAGTTCATCGACGATGTCAGCAAGGCGCTCTATGCCTCCAAGATCATCGCCTATGCCCAGGGCTTCAACCAGATTCAGGCCGGCAGTGCCGAATACGACTGGGGTATCACCCCGGGTGACATGGCCACCATCTGGCGCGGCGGCTGCATCATCCGGGCCAAATTCCTCAACCGCATCAAAGAGGCGTTCGACGAGGATCCCGAGCTGCCCTCGCTGATCGTGGCGCCCTACTTCCGCTCCGCCATCGAGTCCGCGATCGACAGTTGGCGCCGCGTCGTGGTCACCGCCACCGAGCTGGGTATCCCGATCCCCGGGTTCTCCTCGGCGCTGTCCTACTACGACGGGCTGCGCACCGAGCGTCTGCCCGCCGCCCTGACCCAGGGTCTGCGTGATTTCTTCGGCGCGCACACCTACGGCCGTATCGACACCGATCCGGCGAAACGGTTCCACACGCTGTGGAGCGGTGACCGTACCGAAGTCGAGATGTAGTCGGAAGAGCACATTGAGATTCCTTGAGGGCCACAACCCGCCGTACGACCTGACCTACAACGACGTCTTCATCGTGCCCAGTCGCAGCGATGTGACCTCACGCTTCGATGTGGACCTGTCGACCTCCGACGGCACCGGCACCACCATCCCGGTGGTGGTGGCGAACATGACCGCCGTCGCGGGACGCCGGATGGCAGAGACCGTCGCCCGCCGCGGCGGCATCGTGGTGCTGCCACAGGATCTGCCGGTCGACGCCGTCGAAGAGACCGTCGGTTTCGTCAAGAGCCGCGATCTGGTCGCCGACACCCCGGTGATCCTGTCGCCCGACGATTCGGTGTCGGATGCGACGGCGCTGATCCACAAGCGGGCGCACGGGGCGGCGGTCGTCGTCGACGGTGACGGCAGGCCCGTCGGACTGGTCACCGAAGCGTCCTGCGCCGGGGTCGACCGCTTCGCGCGGGTCCGCGACATCGCCAACAGCGAGTTCGTGACCGCGCCGGTCGGCACCGATCCCCGCCGGATCTTCGAGCTGCTCGAGCACGCCCCGGTCAAGGTGGCGGTGCTCACCGCACCCGACGGCACGCTCTCGGGTGTGCTGACCCGCACCGGGGCGGTGCGTGCCGGCATCTACACACCGGCCGTCGACGCCGCCGGGCGGTTGCGCATCGCGGGTGCGGTCGGCATCAACGGCGACGTCGCGGCCAAGGCCGTCGCGCTCAAAGAGGCCGGAGTCGACGTGCTGGTGATCGACACCGCGCACGGTCATCAGCTCAAGATGCTCGACGCCATCAAGACGGTGTCCTCGCTGGACCTCGGGCTGCCGCTGGCGGCGGGCAATGTGGTCTCGGCCGATGCCACCCGCGACCTGATCAGCGCGGGCGCCTCGATCGTCAAGGTCGGCGTCGGGCCCGGCGCCATGTGCACCACCCGGATGATGACCGGTGTCGGACGCCCACAGTTCTCCGCGGTGCTCGAATGTGCCCAGGCCGCAAAGCAACTCGGCGGTCACGTCTGGGCCGACGGCGGGGTGCGCCATCCTCGCGATGTCGCCCTGGCGCTGGCGGCGGGGGCGTCCAACGTGATGATCGGTTCCTGGTTCGCCGGCACCTACGAATCCCCCGGCGACCTGATGACCGATATCGGCGGACAGCCGTACAAGGAGAGCTACGGCATGGCCTCCAAACGTGCCGTCGCGGCCCGCACCTCCGGCGACGGCGCCTTTGAACGGGCCCGCAAGGCACTGTTCGAGGAGGGCATCTCGACCTCGAAGATGGCCGTCGATCCGCAGCGCGGCGGTGTGGAGGATCTGCTCGACCACATCACCTCCGGGGTTCGCAGCACATGCACCTATGTCGGGGCCGCCACGCTGTCCGAACTGCACGAGGCAGTGGTGTTCGGTGTGCAGTCGGCGGCCGGTTTCGCCGAGGGACACCCACTGCCCACCGGCTGGTGACTGTCACTCGGCGCTAACATGGAGGCTCACGCGCGCCTTGGTGCGCGCCGTCATACAGGTGAAGTAAGCGAAAGGGAACTCGTGCCGCTGGCACCCGTCGAGGGCCTAGGTCCTTCCGGGCCCCCCGCACCCGATGCCGACACCGACGACCCCTCCTCTAGTTGGCCGGGCCCCGTTGATCGGTGGCCCGGCAGCCCAGGGGTGACACCGTGAGCGTGGCGATGACCGTCGTGAGCCTGCTCGCGATCGCGGCGCTGACCGCGGGCACGGCGCTGTTCGTGGCCGCGGAGTTCTCGCTGACCGCGCTGGAACGGTCCACCGTCGACGCCAACGCCCGTAACGGTGACCGTCGCGATCGGCATGTCCAACAGGCGCACCGCACGTTGTCCTTCCAGCTCTCCGGCGCCCAACTCGGCATCTCGATAACCACATTGGCCACCGGCTATCTGGCCGAGCCGGTGGTGGCGCGGCTGCTGCACCCCCTGCTCGAACCCTTCGGGCTGTCCCCCGGGGTGGCCGGCGGTATCGCACTGGCCGGGTCGCTGCTGATCGCCACCTCGCTGTCGATGGTCTTCGGCGAACTGGTGCCCAAGAACCTCGCGGTCGCCAAACCGGTGCCCACGGCGCGCGCCACCGCCGGTGCGCAGCTGATGTTCTCCCGCATCTTCACGCTGGCCATCAAGGCCACCAACGGGTCGGCCAACTGGATCCTGCGCCGCCTCGGTATCGAGCCGGCCGACGAGCTGGCCTCGGCACGTACCCCGGCCGAATTGGTGTCGCTGGTGCGCAATTCGGCCCGCAGTGGTTCGCTCGACGCCGTCACCGCGACACTGCTGGACCGCTCACTGCAGTTCGGCGAGCGCACCGCGGAGGAGCTCATGACGCCGCGGTCCAAGATCGAGGTGCTCCAAGCCGACGACACCGTCGCCGACCTCATCGCGGCGGCCACCGAGACCGGGTTCTCCCGCTTCCCGATCGTCGAGGGCGACCTCGACGAGACCATCGGCATCGTGCACGTCAAGCAGGTTTTCGAGGTGCCGCCCGCGCAGCGGCCCAGCACCCTGCTGTCGGCCATCGCCCAGCCCGTCGCAGTGGTGCCCTCGACCCTCGACGGTGACGCCGTGATGACCCAGATCCGGGCCAACGGCCTGCAGACCGCGCTGGTGGTCGACGAATACGGCGGCACCGCGGGCATGGTCACGGTCGAGGACCTCATCGAGGAGATCGTCGGCGACGTGCGCGACGAACACGATGACGCCACCCCCGACGTGGTGGCCGCCGGCAACGGCTGGCAGGTGTCGGGTCTGCTGCGGCCCGACGAGGTCGCCGCGGCCACCGGATACCGGCCACCGGAAGGCGAATACGAAACCATCGGCGGACTGGTGCTGCAGGAACTGGGGCATATCCCCGAGGTGGGTGAATCGGTGGAGTTGGTCGCCTTCGACCCCGACGGCCACATCGACGATCCGGTGCGCTGGCTGGCGACCGTCGTCGCGATGGACGGCCGCCGGATCGACATGCTGGAACTGAGCAGCCTGGGCCACGACGACGAGCGGCAGCGCTGATGGGCGGCGATCTGTTCGGTGTGCTGCTGACCGTCGTGCTGCTGGGCGCCAACGCGTTCTTCGTCGGATCGGAGTTCGCGCTGATCTCGGCGCGGCGCGACCGGCTGGAGGCGCTCGCCGAACAGGGCAAGCGCAGCGCGGTGACGGTGATGCGCGCCGGTGAGCAGCTCTCCCTGATGCTGGCGGGCGCGCAGCTGGGCATCACGGTGTGCTCGATCCTGCTGGGCCGTGTCGGCGAACCCGCGGTGGCGCACCTGCTGGAGGGTCCGTTCGGGCTGGTCGGGATACCCGACGCGGTGCTGCACACGGTGTCGTTCGTGGTCGCGCTTGCGGTGGTGGTGACACTGCACGTGCTGCTCGGCGAGATGGTGCCGAAGAACATCGCGATCGCCGGACCGGAACGCACGGCGATGCTGCTGGTGCCGGCCTACCTGCTCTACGTGCGTGCGGTGCGGCCGTTCATCGCCTTCTACAACTGGTGCGCCAACATCAGCCTGCGGGCCATCCGCGTCGAGCCCAAAGACGAACTCGACATGACCGTTTCCAGCGTCGAACTGTCGGAGATGATCGCCGAATCGGTATCGCAGGGTCTGCTCGATCCCGAAGAGCACACCCGGCTCACGCGTGCCCTGCAGATCCGCAACCGGGTCGTCGCCGATGTCGCGGTGCCGGTCGCCGATATCCGGGCCGTTCCGGTCGCCGCACCCGGCGCGGGACCCACCGTCGGCGCGGTCGAGGAGGCCCTGGCCGAGACCGGCTACAGCCGATTCCCGGTCATCGCCGCCGACGGCACGTACACCGGATACCTGCACATCAAGGATGTGTTGGCGCTCGGGAACGATCCCGCCGCGGTGCTCGACGTCAGCGCCGTCCGCCCGCTGCCCTCGGTTCCGGCCAAACTCGCACTGCCCGACGCACTGTCGCGGTTGCGGCGCAGCAACAGCCACCTGGCGCTGGTCACCGACACCCCCGGCGGCGGCCCCGAGCAGGTCGTCGCGATGGTGGCCCTCGAGGATCTGGTGGAGGATCTGGTCGGCACCGTGCGTGACGGCACACACCGTGTCTGAACTGCTGGCGCCCGCTGACTGGCTGCAGCGGCGCGCGGCGCACCGGCACCGATTCGACACGCTGCTGGGCGGATACCTGGCCCGGCGTGCACACGGTCACACCCATCCGGTGATCGATTTCCTGTTCACCTACTACAACCTGCGGCCCGGCCACCTGCGCCGGTGGCATCCCGGTTTCGGGGTGACGCTGACCGGCGCGGAGGCCGACAATTACGCCGCACTGCGCGGCTATCGACGCACCGCCGACGGGATAAGCGTCGACCCGGCGCATCTGGCGGCCCGCCGGGACACCGCCGACTATGTGGCCCGGCTGCTGGCGGCCACCGCCGCCCGGCCCGCCCAGCTGGGCTGCTTCGGGCTGCACGAGTGGGCGATGGTGTACCGCACCGGCGATATCCGTCACAGTGCGCCGCTTCGGCTCGGTCGCGACGGCACCGACCGCGTCGTCGAATCGATGCCGCTGCGCTGTACGCACTACGACGCCTACCGGTTCTTCACCCCCGCCGCCGCGCCGCGCAACAGTGCCGCGCTGAGCCGCGCCGGCCAGCTCGAAGCCGAGCAGCCAGGTTGTCTGCACGCCGGCATGGACCTGTATCGCTTTGCGGCCAAACTGATTCCGTTGATCAGCTCGGATCTGCTGTGGGACGCGTTCATCCTCGCCTATGACGCGCGGGAGCTCGATATGCGGGCCTCGCCGTATGAGCTCAGTGAATACGGTTACGCCCCGGTGGCCATCGAAACCCCGGCCGGGCGCGCCGAATACGTGCGCCGGCAGACCGCTCTGGCCGAGCACTGACCGGTAGAATCGAACGGCTGCCAGCCAGCCCCATCGGGTCCAGGAGGGAAACATGACCGAACGCGTCGAAGTCGGCGACCTGCGTGTCGCCAAGGTGCTCTACGACTTCATCACCGACGAGGCGCTGCCCGGAACCGGTATCGATCCGGACACCTTCTGGTCCGGTGTCGACAAGGTCGTCGCCGATCTGACACCGAAGAACCAGGATCTGCTGGCGCGCCGCGACGAGCTGCAGGCCCAGATCGACAAGTGGCACCGCCACCGTGTCATCGAGCCGCACGACCCGGTGGCCTACCGGGAGTTCCTCACCGAGATCGGTTACCTGCTGCCGCAGCCCGAGGATTTCAGCATCACCACCTCCGGCGTCGACCCCGAGATCACCTCGACGGCGGGCCCGCAGCTGGTGGTTCCGGTGCTCAACGCCCGGTTCGCGCTCAACGCCTCCAATGCGCGGTGGGGTTCGCTGTATGACGCGCTGTACGGCACCGACGTCATCCCCGAGGATGACGGTGCCGAAAAGGGCAAGGGCTACAACAAGGTTCGCGGCGACAAGGTCATCGCCTACGCCCGCGCCTTCCTCGACAAGGCCGTCCCGCTGGAGTCGGGCAGCTGGGTCGATGCCACCGGGGTCAGCATCGACGACGGTGCGCTGCGGATAGCGCTCGGCGACGAGTCGGTGGGACTGGCCAGCCCGGAGAAGTTCGCCGGATACAGCGGCGAGCTCGGCTCCCCCAGCTGGTCGGTGCTGCTGGTCAACCACGGCCTGCACATCGAGGTGCTCATCGATCCGGACTCCCCCGTCGGCTCGACCGATCGCGCAGGCATCAAAGACGTGGTGCTGGAATCGGCCGTCACCACCATCATGGATTTCGAGGACTCGGTCGCGGCCGTCGACGCCGACGACAAGGTGCTGGGTTATCGCAACTGGCTGGGCCTCAACCGCGGTGACCTGTCCGAGGACGTCACCAAGGGCGGCAAGACGTTCACCCGGGTGCTCAACACCGACCGCACCTACACCACCGCCGACGGCGGCGAACTGACGCTGCCCGGGCGCAGTCTGCTGTTCGTGCGCAACGTCGGCCACCTGATGACCAACGACGCCATCGTCGGCGCCGACGGTGCCGAGGTGCCCGAAGGCATCCAGGATGCGTTGTTCACCAGCCTCATCGCCATCCACGGACTCAAGGACAGCGACGAGAACGGCCCGCTGACCAACAGCCGGACCGGCTCGATCTACATCGTCAAGCCCAAGATGCACGGCCCCGACGAGGTGGCGTTCACCTGCGAGCTGTTCAGCCGGGTCGAGGATGTGCTCGGGTTGCCGCAGGCCACCATCAAGGTCGGCATCATGGACGAGGAGCGTCGCACCTCGGCCAACCTGCGCGCCTGCATCAAGGCCGCGGCGGACCGGGTGGTGTTCATCAACACCGGCTTCCTGGACCGTACCGGTGACGAGATCCACACCTCGATGGAAGCCGGGCCGATGGTGCGTAAAGGCGCCATGAAAACCCAGCCCTGGATCCTGGCCTACGAGGACGCCAACGTCGACGCCGGTCTGGCCGCCGGCTTGTCCGGACGCGCCCAGATCGGCAAGGGCATGTGGGCCATGCCCGATCTGATGGCCGACATGGTCGAGCAGAAGATCGGCCAGCCCCGGGCCGGTGCCACCACCGCATGGGTGCCGTCGCCGACGGCTGCCACCCTGCACGCGTTGCACTATCACGAGGTCAATGTCTTCGCTGTGCAGCAGGAGCTGGCCGGCAAGACCCGCACCACACTCGAGGAACTGCTGACCATTCCGCTGGCCGATGCGTCACTGACCTGGTCGTCGGAAGAGGTGCACCAGGAGGTCGACAACAATTGCCAGTCGATCCTGGGCTATGTGGTGCGCTGGATCGACGCCGGTGTCGGTTGCTCGAAGGTGCCCGATATCCACGATGTCGCGCTGATGGAAGATCGTGCGACATTGCGTATTTCGAGCCAGCTGCTGGCGAACTGGCTGCGCCACGGAGTCATCACCGCCGACGATGTGCGGGCCAGCCTGGAGCGGATGGCTCCGGTGGTGGATCGGCAGAACGCCGGCGACCCGGACTACCGCCCGATGGCGCCGGACTTCGATTCCAGCATCGCGTTCAAGGCCGCCGAGGAGCTCATCTTGTCCGGCACCGCGCAGCCCAATGGTTACACCGAGCCGATCCTGCATCGGCGGCGTCGCGAGTTCAAGGCCAGCATCGCAGCCGACTAGACTCTTCACGGTGTTGGGAACCGGTGGAGTGAACAGGCATGGGTAGACACAGCATCCCGGATCCCGAGGACTCCGCAGACGAACTCGAGAACGGACCGGTCGGCGGCGCCGACTCCTGGGCCGATGACGAGCGCTACCGCGCCGAACCCACCGAGGGTTTCGTCGACGATGACGAGCACGAGGACCGGGACGACGACCGCGGCCTGTTCGACGCCGACGACACCGGGGACGCGCCATCGGCTTTCGCCGCGCAACCGTCCAGCGGCGGCCGCCCAGACCCGGAATGGACCGGCAGCCACCGAATCGACACCGAATGGACCGGCAGCCACCGCACGGTGACACCGGGACGCCGCGGCGTCAGCCTCGGTGTGA
This sequence comes from Mycobacterium sp., assembly GCA_016197405.1. GTDB lineage: Bacteria > Actinomycetota > Actinomycetes > Mycobacteriales > Mycobacteriaceae > Mycobacterium. The sequence continues at coordinate 135,167 of JACPVR010000024.1, read as the reverse complement.
TCGCCGCGCTGGTGACGGTCGTCGTGGTGGTCGCCGGTGTCATCGGTTGGCAGTTCTTCGGCGACGCGCTGTCGAACCGGTCCAATTCCGGCGCGGCTCGCTGCCTCGACGGTGAAATCACGGTGTCGGTACTGGCCGACCCGGCGATCGCCGACAACGTCTCGGGATTCGCCAAGAAGTTCAACGAGTCCGCCGGACCCGTTGGCGACCACTGCGTATCGGTCAAGGTCGCCCCGGCCGATTCCGATGCCGTGGTGTCCGGCTTCGTCGGTGAGTGGCCGGCCAACCTCGGTGACAAACCGGCGCTGTGGATTCCGGGGAGTTCGGTGGCGCCGGCACGGCTGCAGGCCGCCGATGGCCCCAAGGTCGTCAGCGCCAGCACATCGCTGGCCACCTCTCCGGTGCTGCTCGCCGTTCGACCGGAACTCAAAACCGCGTTGGCCCAGCAGAATTGGTCGACGCTGCCGGGGCTGCAAACCGACCAGGCCGCTTTGGAGGGTCTGGGACTACCGGGCTGGGGCTCGCTGCGTCTGGCCCTGCCGCGCTCCGGGGACAGCGATGCGTCTTACCTGGCGGCCGAGGCAGTGGCGTCGGCGAGCGCGCCCGCTGGAGCGCCGGCGACCGACGGCGCACCGGCACTGGCCCGACTGGTGGCCGCACAGCCCAAGCTCCCCGGCGACTCGCTCGACGAGGCGATGAAGGCCCTGCTCGGTGACGATACGGCGGCGGCGCCGGTGCATGCCGTCGCCATCACCGAACAGCAGTTGTTCACCCGGGCCAATGCGGCCGGCGCCGACAGCACGCTGGCCGGCTGGCTTCCGCCGGGGCCGGTCGCGGTCGCCGACTTCCCCGCGGTTCTGCTCGCCGGCGACTGGGTCAGCGAGGAACAGGCCGCGGCGGCAAGCGAGTTCGAGCGTTTCCTCACCAAACCCGAACAGCTCACCGAACTGTCCAAGGCCGGCTTCCGCACCCAGGGCGCCACCATGCCGCAGAGCTCGGTGACCCCCTTCGGTGCACTACCGGAGACATTGTCGGTCGGCGACGACTCGGTGCGGGTGGCTATTGCCAACGCGCTCAGCGTGCCTGCCAGCGACTCGGCCACGTCGATAATGCTGGACCGCTCGCTGAACATCGGTTCGGTGGCGGCGGCGCTCAAGGCTCGCATCGGTGCCCTGCCGTCGTCCGCGGCGGTCGGGTTGACCACATTCGACGGCAGTGAGAGCACCAGCCAGGTACCCCTGGGCACGTTGAGCGATCCGGTCGACGGAACACCCCGCAGTCAGCGACTCGACGCGGCGCTGGACGGCCTGACGCCCTCCGGTGGTGGTGCGGTGTCGTTCACCACACTGCGCAACGTCTACGCCGACGCCCTGACGAATTTCCGCGCAGGCCAGAATAATTCGGTGTTGGTCATCACCGCGGGACCGCACACCGACCAGTCCCTGGATTCCGCCGGGCTGCAGGAGCTGATCCGCAGCAGCGCCGACCCAGCACGGCCGGTGGCGGTCGACATCATCAACGTCGGCGACGACCCGGACAGCCAGACCTGGCAGTCGGTGGCGCAGATCAGCGGCGGCACCTACCAGAACGTGCCGAATTCCGATTCACCGGAATTCGTCAACGCCCTCAACGCGCTGCTGGGTTGATACTGCTTGCGCCCACCGTGGGCCGCATGCCGGGAATTCGGCGAATTCTCTTGCATGCGGCCCACGGTCGGCAGCACTAGCAGGCGCAGCCGCGAGCCCGTAGCGCCGCGGTGACCCGTTCGACGACTCGCCCTGGGTGCCGAAGCATCCCGGCACTGACCCGCACCACCACCCATCCGGCCGCCTCCAGCAATGCGATGCGTTCGATGTCCCAGGCCCGTTGACGGGCATCGGTCCAGTGCTGTACACCGTCGTATTCGACGGCCACGCGCCACTGCGGCCAGCCCATATCGACCCGGATGATGACTTCGCCGTAGTCGTCGTGGAATTCGATCTGGGTTTGCGGGAAGGGCAGGCCGGCTCGCACGAGAACCACCCGCAGCCGGCTTTCCTGCGGCGACTCCGCCCCACCGTCCACCAACTGCAGCAGCGCCGACAGCTGCCGCACTCCCCGCATCCCTGCTTTCGTTCGGGCGAAAGCGGCGACATCCGCAGGAGCCACCCCTGTGGCGTTGAGCAGCGCATCGACCACGGGTACCGCCCGATCGATCGAGGTCGTGCGACCGATGTCGAACACTGTCCGGACCGGAGTCGTCACCCGTAGACCGTCGCGTCGGCACACCTCGCTCGGGGCCAACGACCAGGAGTGCGCGATGATGCCGGGCTGGCTGTGTCGGTCTTTGCGCGCGATCTCGGCGGGCCGTTCGCCGGAAAGCCATTTGGTGCCATGTATCGCCGCAGCCGAGACACCGACGAGCGTTGCCCCGGTGGACATTCCCGCCGCACGCGCGCGCAGGGCGGCGGTCAGCTGGGTATCGGTGCTGACGTAGACATCTCGGTACACCGGGCGATACCGCGTGACGAGTGCATGCCGGGTCAGCTCGCCGCGACGCACGGCACGACTACCGATGAACGGCCCAGACTGCATAGCGCAATATCTTGGCCGCGGTCAGCCTACGACTCCGACGCGTATCCACAGCCGCGCCGACCGTGGGCGCTATGCAGGCATTCGGCCAGGATTCCCTGCATATCCCCCACCCTCGCCGCATCGGGCTTACGCGTAGGCCTCCACCGGCGGGCACGAGCACACCAGGTTGCGGTCGCCGTAGGCGCCGTCGATCCGGCGCACCGACGGCCACACCTTGGGACGGAAACCCTTACCGAGCGGGTAGGCGGCCTGCTCCCGGGTGTAGGGATGATCCCAATTCTCGACCATCAGGCATTCCGCGGTGTGCGGTGCCCCGCGCAGCGGGTTGTCATCCACCGGCCATTGCCCCGAGCCGACCTTGTCGATCTCGGCCTTGATGGCGATCATCGCATCGCAGAATGCGTCGACCTCGGCGAGGCTCTCACTTTCGGTGGGCTCCACCATCAATGTGCCTGCCACCGGGAAACTCATGGTCGGTGCGTGGAACCCGTAGTCCGCCAACCGTTTTGCCACATCGTCGACGGTGACGCCGGTGGCCTTGGTGATACCGCGCAGATCCAAGATGCACTCATGGGCCACCATGCCGTTCTCGCCGGTGTAGAGCACCGGGTAGTGCTCGTCGAGGCGGCGGGCGATGTAGTTGGCCGACGCGATCGCGGTCAACGTGGCCGCACGCAGTCCTTCGGCACCCATCATCCGGATGTAGGCCCAGGTGATCGGCAGGATCGACGCCGAACCATAGGGGGCCGAGGACACCGGGTGCCCCTTGGGCAGTTCGTCGGCCAGCGGATGCCCGGGCAGGAACTGCGCCAGATGCGCGCGCACGGCCACCGGGCCGACGCCGGGGCCGCCGCCACCGTGCGGGATGCAGAACGTCTTGTGCAGGTTGAGGTGGCTGACATCGCCGCCGAACTTGCCGGGGCGGGCCAGACCGACCAGGGCGTTGAGATTGGCGCCGTCGACGTAGACCTGTCCCCCGGCGTCGTGCACCGCCGCGCAGATATCGGCGATGTCATGTTCGTAGACGCCGTGGGTGGACGGGTAGGTGATCATGATCGCCGACAGCTTCTCGGCATGCTCGGCGATCTTGGCGCGCAGATCGTCCAGGTCGACGTCGCCGTTGTCGCGGCAGGCCACCACCACGACGCGCATCCCGGCCAGCGCCGCCGATGCGGCGTTGGTGCCGTGTGCGCTCGACGGGATCAGGCAGATGTCCCGATGCGACTGGCCGTTGGCGGCGTGATAGTCGGCGATCGCGAGCAGTCCGGCGTACTCACCCTGCGACCCGGCGTTGGGCTGCAGCGAGATCGCGTCGTATCCGGTGATCCCGGTCAACCAGGTGTGCAGATCGGCGATCAGCTTGCGCAGACCCGGGGTGTCCGACACCGGGCCGAACGGATGCTGGCGGGAGAACTCCGGCCAGGTGATGGGCTCCATCTCGGCGGCCGCGTTGAGCTTCATGGTGCACGAACCCAGCGGGATCATGGTCCGGTCCAGCGCCAGGTCCTTGTCGGCCAGGGTGCGCAGATACCGCATCATGGCGGTCTCGGTGCGGTACTGGGTGAACGCCGGGTACTGCAGGAACTCCGAGGTGCGGGTGACTATCCCGGCGCACACCGATTCGGCTGCCGCGGGCACACCGAAAGCCGCCAGCACCGCGGCCACATGCGCATCGGTGGTGGCCTCGTCGCAGGCCACCGACACATGGTCGGCGTCGACGCGCCACAGGTTGATACCCGAGGCCTTGGCCGCCGCGATCACCTCGTCGGCGCGGCCCGGAACCCGGGCCAGCACGGTGTCGAAATACTTGTCGTGCACCAGGGCATCGCCGAGCGCGGTGGCGATGGCCTCGGCGTGGCCGTGCACGCGACGCGCGATGGCGGTCAGACCCTCGGCGCCGTGGTAACTGGCGTAGCTGGCGGCGACCACCGCGAGCAGCACCTGAGCGGTGCAGATGTTGGAGGTGGCCTTGTCGCGGCGGATGTGCTGTTCACGGGTCTGCAGCGACAGCCGGTAGGCCGCCGATCCGTCGGCATCCAGGGACACCCCGACCAGCCGGCCGGGCAGTTGGCGGGCCTGCTTGGAGTGCACCGCCAGGTAACCGGCGTGCGGGCCGCCGAACCCCATTGGCACACCGAAGCGTTGCGCACTGCCGAAGGCGACGTCGGCACCGATCTCGCCGGGCGGGGTCACCACCGTGCAGGCCAGCAGGTCGGCACCGATGGCCACCAAGGCGCCGCGCTCGTGGGCCTGCTCGACCAGGGCAGACCAGTCGGTCACCCGGCCGCTGGCGCCGGGCAGCTGGGCGATGACGCCGAAGAACTCCCCGTCGGGCAACCCGTTGCGCAGGTCGGCGGTGACGATCTCGATGCCCAACGGCTGCGCGCGGGTAGCCAGGATGGCCGCCGTCGCGGCGAAGATGTCGGAGTCGACCGCGAGGCGGTTGGCCCCGCCGCGGACCGCACGGTGCATCAGCGTCATGGCCTCGGCGGCCGCGGTGCCCTCGTCGAGCATCGAGGCGTTGGCGATCTCCAGGCCGGTCAGATCGCACACCATGGTCTGGAAGTTCAGCAGCACCTCGAGCCGGCCCTGGCTGATCTCCGGCTGGTACGGCGTGTAGGCGGTGTACCAGGCCGGGTTCTCCAGGATGTTGCGCAGCAGCACCGGCGGGGTCAGCGTGTCGTAGTAGCCCTGCCCGATCATCGACACCGCGACGGTGTTGGAATCGGCCAGCGCACGCAACTCGGCGAGTGCCTCGTGTTCGGACGCCGCGGCGGGCAGTACGTCCAGACCGGGAGCCGTGCCCACTGCCGTCAGCGCATCGAGGATTCCCGTGGGCAGCGCCTTGGCGGCCAGCTCGTCGAGGGTTTCGACACCGATCACCTCGAGCATGGTGGTGGTTTCCGACGCGTCCGGGCCGATATGGCGATCGGCGAACAGCGGTCGGGCGGAAGCGTGTTGACCGGACAAGGCGGAGCTCCTCAGAATCGGGACGGCACGCCGAGAATCCGGCGTTCCTCCCCCTCTGTCGTCCACCCGAACCGGGCGCCTGAGAGATTCGGCCCGCTGACGTGGGCCTTTCCCCATGGGCGGGTGGCCGTGTCGGGCCACCGCTTTCCAGAGGCATCGTTGCCGGGCGCGGTCCGGGGGCCTGAGAGGTTGACGGAGAGGTGTTGCTCCTTCGGCGTCCGTGGCTGGCGACCACGGAACTCTCCCGCGCTAGGGCGATGCGCAGACCAGCTTACCCAATGGGTAGGGGCTTGGTTGACTAGCCGATCTTGCGGTCGCGGTGTTTACGCCGCGAGGCCAGCTCGTCCTCGGGCGCGAGGATGGACTCGCCGCCGTCGGCACGCTCGCCGGGGAAATCGGCGATGGCGCCGGTCAGTTCACGCATGGCCCCGCTGACGGCGATACCGAACACACCCTGTCCGCCCTGCAGCAGGTCGACGACCTCTTCGGCCGAGGTGCACTCGTAGACCGTGGTGCCGTCGGAGAACAGGGTGATGTTGGCCAGATCCTCCACACCGCGCTGGCGCAGGTGGTCGACCGCGACGCGGATGTTGTGCAGTGAGATGCCGGTGTCGAGCAGTCGCTTGACGATCTTGAGCACCAGGATGTCTTTGAAGGAGTACAGCCGCTGGCTGCCCGATCCGGCGGCGCCACGGATGGACGGTACGACCAGCGAGGTGCGCGCCCAGTAGTCGAGCTGGCGGTAGGTGATACCCGCGATCTGGCAGGCGCTCGGACCCCGGTAACCGATCAGTGCGTCCGGGACGGAGTCGTCCGGGAAAAGTCCCGGTTGCATGGGTCCGGCACTGTCGGCCGCGTTGGCCTCCGATGCAGCGGCGGTTTCAGCTCCGAGCTTCAGCTGTTCCTGCCGTGGCTGCTCGCCCACCGTAGATTCCTCTCGCCGATCATGCCCACGACGGTCGCCGTTGCCGGTTTTCGTCCCGCACACGAGTGTTCAAGAGCATACGCTCCTGCGTGGGTCCGTGATGCCCACCAGACCTACCTTCTGGGACCAAGTATGGCCGCATATCGCTGTCGTCCCGCCCTCATCCCGGGCGTGTCGAACCGGGATAACCAGTTGAGACGTATCCGTAACCATTCCCAGGTGGGACTTGTTATGTGGCCTTGAAATCGTCCGGCGACACGCTGTCGAGGAACTCCTTGAACTTCTCCACCTCGTCCTCGCGCACGGCGCCGCCGGCTTCTTCGTCACCCTCGTCGGGGATCAGCAGGCCGGCCTCGGCCAGCACCGCTTCCTCGACGTAGATCGGGACTCCGGTACGCAACGCGATCGCCACCGAATCCGACGGACGCGCCGACACCTTGATATCGCGGTCGAATATCAGGTCGGCGTAGAAGGTGCCTTCCTGCAGATCCACGATGCGGACCTCTTTGAGCGAATGGCCAAGCGCAGCAATGAGATCACGGATCAAATCGTGCGTGAGCGGGCGGGTCGGTTCGACACCCTGCTGTTCGAGCGCGATCGCTGCCGCTTCGGACTGCCCGATCCATATCGGTAGATAGCGGTCTCCGTTGGCCTCGCGAAGCAGCAGTACCGGCTGGTTCTGCGGTGCCTCGACGCGAATGCCGACCACACGAACTTCACCCATCAGTGCCTGCCCTCCGCACGACCGTGCCATTCCAACGCAACTGTAGTCCTCACCGATGGAGAACGTCGCGTACAGCGGACTTGATCAGCGAGGTGTGCAGGGTTATCGCCAGCGCGGCGACCTCGCGGGCCAGATCGTCGGCCCGGTCGCGGGCACCGGCCCGGTCGGCCTTGATCAGGGGGCCGGCGATCTGTGCGATCAGATCCGATTGCCGGTCGGCTGCCGACCGGAAGGCGCGCAGGTGACGTGGCTCCACACCGTAGTCGGCCAGGGCGTTGGCGCATTGCGCGATGACCACCGAATGCTCGTCGAAGAACGGCCCACCGGCGCCCTTGGGCATCGGCGTGATGACACCGGACTTCATCAGCGCGGTCAGTAGTTCCGGTGAAACCCCGGACTGTTCCAGCAGGTCCTCGCGGGACAGCCGGACCCGGGTCGGGCCCACCGCGGCGTCGGCGCCGGCAGGGCCGTCCGCCGACACCAATCGCGGTACCCCGTAAGCGGATCCGGTGTCGGGCAGCTCGCCGTCGGCCTTGGCGTCCAGTTGGGCCTTGATGACCTTCAGTGGCAGATAGTTGTCCCGCTGCGCGGTCAGGATGAACCGCAACCGTGCGCAGTCGTAGGCCGTGAATCTCCGATACCCCGAGCCGGTGCGCGCGGGCGTGACCAATCCCTCGGCTTCCAAGAAACGGATCTTGGAGATGGTGACATCCGGGAAATCGGGTCGCAGCAGGTCGAGCACCGCTCCGATCGACATCCCGGCAAGCGCGGGAGTATCGGGAGCGGTCACTAGCTGCCTGGGTCTCCGTCGTCGTCGGTCTTGGGTCCGGTCAGGAACACCAGGCGGAACTTGCCGATCTGTACCTCGTCGCCGTTGGCCAGCACGGCGGAGTCCACCGGCTCGCGGTTGACGTAGGTGCCGTTGAGGCTGCCGACGTCGACGACCTGGAATTCACCGCTCTCCAACCGGAACTCAGCGTGCCTGCGGCTGACGGTGACGTCATCGAGGAAGATGTCGCTGTCGGGATGACGTCCGGCCGAGGTGGTCGCCTGGTCGAGCAGGAACCGCGAACCGGCATTCGGTCCACGCTTGACGACCAGCAATGCTGATCCCACCGGTAGTCCTTCGACACCGGATACGGTGCCCTCTCCACCTCCGGTGGCCGGGGCGTCCAACTCGTTGAGAAAGTCGGCCCGGAAGACCGATGTGGTCTCCACGGTTACCTCGTCGGAACTGTCGTTGTCCGTCACACGCCGCTCCTCACTGGCTGCTGTGGCGATATCGCCGGTTTCACCGTGCACCGCCCATACTCTCGCCGCCTCGACCGTACCGTGCGATCGGCATCGGTGGGCCCACTGTGTCGATCGGACGCGCCGCGTCTGATCGATTCACCGGGCACCTGGCGGTTGTTGGGCAGCCTAACAACACGTCACTCGGTCAGCGTCGCCCGGTAGGCGTCGGCGTCGAGCAATCCGGCCAATCCGGATTCGAGTGCGTCGGCCTCCACCTCGAGGTCGACAAGCCAGCCCGCACCGTAGGGGTCGGAGTTCACCAGGTCGGGGCTGGCCTCCAGATCACCGTTGACGGCAACCACTTTCGCCGACAGCGGGGCGTAGAGGTCGGAGACCGATTTGGTCGATTCCACCTCGCCGAAGCTGTCCCCCGCGGTGACCGCGGCGTCGACATCGGGCAGCTGCACGAACACCACGTCACCGAGCGCCGCCTGTGCGTAGTCGGTGATGCCGACACGTACGGTGCCGTCCTCGTTGCGCCGCACCCACTCGTGCTCGGCGGTGTAGTGCAGATCGGGCGGGACTTCGCTCACTGTGCTCCTCTGTCGGTGGGGTTCCGGTTGGCGACGCTTACTTGACGGGCTGAGCGTATTGGCGCGGTTTCGGTTGCCGCAAGGTGGTGATGTCCACACGATCGGTCTGGTTCACCGACATGGTGCCCCCGACGCGCTCCACACTGTCGACCGCGCCGCCGGGAATGTTCATCGCCGCGGCCAGGGTCGGCGGATCGCCGATGGCCAAAACCGAATACGGCGGCGAGAGGGTCAGGCCGTCGATCGCCAGCGCGCCGGGGCTGCCCGTCACCCAGGTGTCCACGCCGACGCGCACCGCCTGCGATCCCGCCGCGATCTCCATCGCCTCGGCGCCGGCGGCACGCAGTTCGTTGATGACGTCGAGCATGGTCTCGGGTGCGACACCGCCGGCCGGATCCGAGATGTTGACGGTGACACCCGGGCCGGTCGCCCCGACGGTCCCGATCAGGATCGACAGTGCGGCCAGTCGGGACCGGGCGTTGTCGATGGCCGCCTGGTCGGAGTTGCCCGACGCCTGCAGGATGGCCAGGGTGCGCTGCAGGTCGGTCACCTCGGTGTTGAGCGCCGCTTCGCGCTGCTGCAGCGAGTCGAGCAGCACCAGCAGGTCCGCCGGGCGCGCGGTCTGCAACGCGTCACCCGATTCGGTCTGGCGCGCCTGAGTGGCGATCGCCACACCCAGCAGCAGGCACAGCAGCACCGCCAGCAGGGCGAAAACCAGTTGGCTGCGGCTGCGGCCGGGCTTGTCCTCGGCAGGCTGCTCTGTCATCGGACTCAGGCTCCGAACAGCCGCCGGCGCAGGGCGGCGGCATTGCCGAAGATCCGGATACCCAGGACCACGATGATCGCCGTGGACAGCTGCGTGCCGACCCCGAGTTGGTCGCCGACGTAGACGATCACCGCGGCCACCAGGACGTTGAAGACGAACGACACCACGAAGACCTTGGCGTCGAAGATCTCCTCCAGATAGGCGCGCAGACCGCCGAAGACCGCGTCGAGGGCGGCGACCACGGCGATCGGCAGATAGGGCTGGACGACCTCGGGAACGCTGGGGTGGAACACCAGCCCCAGCACGATTCCGACCACCAACGCCGCGATACCGATCATCGGCTGCACTCCATCATCGACATAAGGGTGTCAGGGCCCAATCTGCCTGGCGAACTTGACCTCTCGGACAGCGCCCGCGGGCACCGTCAGACCATCGGCGGTGCTGACGGTGGCACCCACGCCGTATGAGGTCTCCAACAACCGCAAGCGCAGCAGGCCGGGACTGCTCTCGAAGTTCTCCCGCATGCTGTTGGGTGGTCCGATCGCCAGGATCGTGTACGGGCTGCTGATCGGGTGATTGTCGACCAGGATCGCGCCGCCCGCCTGCCGGATCGTCACATTGGGCCCGATGCGGATACCACCGACCGAGATCGCCTCGGCGCCGCAGGCCCACAACGAGTTCACCACCAGCTGCAGGTCGCGGTCCAGGATGACCTGCTGGCTGCCGGCCACCCGTTGTTTGGACACATCGGACAGGTCGCGGCCCACTCCGGGGTCGGTGACGGTGACCTCGAGGCCCGGACCGATCACGGCGGTGCTGGCCGCGGCCAGGCTCAGCGCGTCGAGCTGGGCCAGCAGCTGCCGTCCTTCGGCGTCGTCGCGCAGCTGGATTCGGGCCAGATCGTCGACCTGGGCGGACAGCGCGCCGCGGCGCCGGGTCAGATCGTCGGTGGTGTGCTCGGCCGACGCGACGCTTTCGGCGAGCACTTTCTGCGCGGTACTGACACCGGGCGCCAGCGACCGGGCCTGCGCCGTCGCGCTGGCGAAAACGGCCGCGACCAGCAGGGCCGCCGCGGTCTGCCAGATCCACTGGCGTACCGGTTTGGCGGTGCCGGCCGCGCGGGCCTGCGCGGCGGCCGCGTAACCGGGGTCGAGGTGCTCACTGAGCAGCGAGCGCAGCAGCGACGGCACCGGCAGTTTGCGCACGCGCGAGGCGTTGCCGGCGGTGAGTCCGGCGTCGGGGTCGTAACCGCCCAGGGCCTTCTCGCCGGCGCTCACAATGTTGCGCCCTTCGGTCCTTTCGGCACCTTGGGCAGCTGCCGGACCACCAGCACCAGCTGGACGACGTAGAGGGCGAATGCCCACAGGTACATGCCCAGACCCCAGATCAGGAAAGCCCACCCGCAGGCGCCGATGACCCGGCTCCACAGTGCGTCGAACTCCCCCAGCAGGATCAGCGGGAACGCCGACATCAACGCGAAGGTGGCGGCCTTGCCGATGTAGGTCACCGGCAGGGCTGTCAGGCCGCGGCTGCGCAGCACCGGCAGCATCGCCGCCAGCAGGCCGTCGCGCGCGATGAGCACCGCGATGACCCACCACGGCACCAGCCCGGCGATGGCGAACGAGATCGGGATGATGACCATGTAGAGCCGGTCGACGGCGGGATCGAGCAGCTCGCCGAGCCGCGAGTATTGGTCGAGCAGGCGGGCCAGCTTGCCGTCGAGCCAGTCCGACGCCCCGGACACCATCAGGACTGCCACAGCCCACCCGTACCGGTCGGTGTACAGCAACAGGTAGACGAACAGGCCGATCAGGATCAGACGAAGGACGCTCAGCGCGTTCGGCACGGTGAGTACCCGATCGCGCGGCCCCCCCGCCTGCGGCGTCATGCGCACCAACCTATCTGAACACTCCCGGCAGGCTCAGCGCGGAGAGCGTGTCATCCTGCAGCGGATTGTCGTGCACCATGTATGTCCACGTCGATGTCGGGCGTGCCAGCTTCGACAGGTCCAGGCCCGGTTCGTCGGTGGTGACGTCGGCGGTCTCGAAGGTCTGCTGGGCGGCTTCGACGGCGTTGGCGGCCAGCGACGCGAACGCGTCGACGGCCAGACGGTGGAACTCGTCGAGCGGATTCTGCCGACCCAGCGCCCGCAGGTGGATGCTCTCCCGGATGTCGGACAGGTAGGCCTGGTGATCGGCCCAGCCGCGGTCCAGGTGATACAGCATGATGAGCCGGCAGATGCGCTCCAGCTGTTCCTCGGAAAGGTCCTGCGCCAGCGCGTCGTAACGGTCCGGGGCGAGATCTTTGAGTTCCTCGCGAGCGGTCGGTGTGCTCAGCAGTTTGTTGCGCCGGTCGACGATGATGGCGCGCTGCTGGGCGATCAACTGGTTGTACCGCCAGGTGTTGGCATGCACGTCGAGTAGCCGGCCCTCGGCCACGCGCTGGGCATGGTCGAGCAGCGTCGCGGCCTTGCTGCTGGTGATCCGGCCGAATTCGTCGGTCTCGGTGGGCAGCTTGCCGGGATCCAGGTGCGAGACCACGACCTCGTCTTCCCAGCTGGCGAAGAACACCGACGAGCCCGGGTCACCTTGTCGGCCCGCGCGGCCACGCAGCTGGTTGTCGAGGCGTTCGGTGTTGTGCCGCCCGGTGCCGACGACGTGCAGGCCACCGAGTTCGGCGACGGTCTTCTCGCCGGCGGCGTCGCCGCCGCCATCGGAACCGCCGAGGCGGATATCGGTTCCCCGCCCGGCCATCTGGGTCGACACCGTGACGGTGTTCAGCGCACCGGCCTCGGCGATCACCTCGGCCTCTTCGGCGTCGTTCTTGGCGTTGAGCACCACGGCCGGGACCCCGCGGCGCAACAGCTTGCGGTGCAGTTCTTCGGATTCGGCGACATCGTGGGTGCCGACCAGGACCGGGCGGCCGGTGGCGTGCACCTCGATGATGTGCTCGATGATGGCCTCGATCTTGGCGGCGACGGAGATGTACACCCGGTCGGTCTCGTCCTCGCGGATGTTCGGGGTGTTGGGCGCGATCAGTGAGACGCCCAGCGAGTAGAACTGGCGCAGCTGCTCGCCGGCCGCCAGCGCGGTGCCCGTCATACCGCACACCGTGGGATACCGGTTGATGAGCGCCTGCACGGTGATGGTGTCGAGCACCTCGCCGGTCTCGGTGGTCTCGATACCTTCCTTGGCCTCGACCGCGGCCTGCAGGCCGTCGGGCCAGCGCTGCAATGCCGCGATACGTCCGCGGGAGGCGTTGATCAGCTGAACGGCGCCGTCGCGCACGATGTAGTGCACATCGCGCTGCAGCAGGGCGTGCGCGTGCAACGCCACATTGACCTCGGTCAGGGTGCTGACCACGTGTTCCTCGGAGTACAGGTCGATACCGCCGAGTGCCGCCTCGACCTTGACGGCGCCCTCCTCGGTCAGGTGGATGTTGCGGCGGTCGGCGTCGGCGGCATAGTCCACACCCGCGATCAGCGACCCGACCAGTTCGACGATCTCGCGCCGCGGGGTCTCGCGGTGGGTGGTGCCCGCCAGCACCAGCGGCACCAGCGCCTCGTCGACCAGCACCGAGTCGGCCTCGTCGATGAGTGCCACGTCGGGGTCCGGTGACACCAGGTCGGCGACGTCGGTGACCAGCTGGTCGCGCAGTACGTCGAAGCCGATCTCGTTGACCGACGCGTAGGTGACATCGCACAGGTAGGCCGCGCGCCGTTCCTCAGAGCTCGAGTCGGCGGTGATCCAGCCGACGGTCAGCCCCATCGCTTCCAGCAGCGGCCCCATCCATTCGGCGTCGCGCCGGGCCAGGTAGTCGTTGACCGAGATGACGTGCACATGCCTGCCGCCCAGGGCGTAACCGGCGGCGGCGATGGCGCCGGCGAGTGTCTTGCCCTCGCCGGTGGCCATCTCGACGATATCGCCGGCCAGCATCCGCAGGGCACCTTGTAACTGCACGTCGAACGGGCGCAGGCCGGTCGCGCGCTCGGCGGCTTCCCGGGCGATGGCCAGGAACTGCGGGATGTCGGCGGCTTCGGCCAGCGCCTGCAAGTCCAGCAGCCGGGCGGCCTTGGTCAGCTGCTCGTCATCGAGCTCGGCGGCCTTGTCGGTGAAATCGGCGGCCGCGGCCACCTCACCGCTGGTCCGGGTCTGGATCTTCTCGGAACTTGCACCGAGCAGTTTCCAGAAGCGGCCGCTCAGGCCTGCGGGTTTCTTCGACGTGTTGGAGCTCTTAGCCACACGACAACGGTACGCGGCGTCGCTGGTCTGGCCTGCGAGCCGCCACTGTCTGCATAATTCGTGGCGTGCCCGCACCCCTGGACGTCGACGTCCTCATCGCCGGCGCCGGGCCCATCGGCATGACCGCCGCACTGGAATTGGCCCGCCGCGGGATCGCCGTGCAACTGGTGGATCCGGTGACCGATCCACCGCTGTACGCCAAAGCGGTTGGTGTGCAACCCCGGACGCTGGAAGTGTTCGAGAATCTGGGCATCCTGCGCCACATCCTGGACGCCGCGATCCCGATGCGTGGCCAATACGTCTACGCCGACGGTGAGTTGACGGGCCGCCTCGATCTGGCATTGCCCGCCGACATCCCGTTCGGGTTCGTCCTGCTCCCCCAGTACGAGACCGAGCGGGTGCTGCGCGAGGAGCTCGGCCGGCGCAGCGTGCGGATCGAACGCGGTGTCGCCGTCGGCGGGTTCGCCCAGGACGATGACGGTGTCACGGTGACGCTGTCGGACGGCCGGTCGGTGCGGGCCGGTTATCTGGTCGGCGCCGACGGCGCCCACAGCGTGGTGCGCAAGGGGCTGGGCCTGGGCTTCGACGGTGCCGCCTTCCCCGACCAGTACATGCTCGGCGATGTCGAGGTGGACTGGTCGGTGCCGCCCGGATACGCCGTGCGGGCCACCCGCACGCGGGACGGGCGCAGTGACGATGTGCTGGTGTGCATTCCGTTGCCGGGGCGCGGCCGTTACCGGATGTCGATGCTGGTACCCGAGGATCTTGCGACGGCGCCGTCGGCCGCCGACGGTGTCGAGCACGGTTTCGAGGGCTCACGGAAACCGGAGCTGCGCCACATCCAGGCGGTGCTGGACCGGTTGGCGCCCGAACCGGTGACGGCCCGCAATCTGCGCTGGTCGTCGGTGTTCCGGATCAGCCACCGCATCGTCGACCGGTACGGCGCAGGCCGGGTGTTCGTCGCCGGTGACGCCGCCCATATCCACCCGCCGACCGGCGCACAGGGCATGAACACCGGTATTCAGGATGCCAACAACCTCGGCTGGAAGCTGGCGCTGGCGGTGCAGGGGCTGGCCGCCGACGGGCTGCTGGCCAGTTATGACGCCGAGCGGCGCCCGGTCGGCGAGGAGGTGGTGGGCCGCACCGTGCGCAGTGCCCGCGACGGTATCGGCGCGGACTCCGACGATCCGGGTTACGTCATGCGACGCGAAGCGCAGCTGCTGATCCGCTACGACGGCAGTCCGATCGTCAGCGCACCGGCCGGCGGCCGGGCCCCGGATGCGCGCGGTTTGCGTCGCGACGTGGTCACCGACCCGTTCCGGCTCTTCGCGTTGTTCGGCGCCGAACACACCCTGCTGTTGTACGCCGCCGCGGGCAGCACGCCCGACGATATCGCCGCCCTGGAGTCGCTCGCCGACGCGGCGGTGCGCGCTGCGCACGGACGACTCGAGGTCTACCTGGTGGCCGCGGTGCCGGCCGACGTCGCCGGCTCCGTTCTGCCCGTGGTTCACGACGCCGACGGCGACTTCGCGGCGCGGTATGACGCCACCCGATCGTCGGTGTTCGTGGTCCGGCCGGACGGGTATCTGGGTTTCGCGGCGGGCGAGATTAATCCTGAACCGCTGCTCAACCACCTGCAGCTGACTTTCGGCTGACGCCTTGGCCCGCTTGGCCCAAGTTGTCGCGGTAGGTTGCCGGGGTGGAAATGTTCACACCGTCCCGGGACTGGGGCAACGAGTGGTACGAATCGCTGGTCTGGATAGCCAAGGGCTGGGCCATCGCGGCCGTGGTGACCCTGGTCGTCCTGGTGCTGCTCGCCAAGTTCACGATGTGGGGACGCCAGTTCTGGTACGTGACGGGTGCGTATTTCACCGGCCGATCCAGCATCAAGGTCTGGGCCTGGTTGGCGGTGCTGCTGCTGTCGGTGATCATCAACGTGCGTATCGACGTGCTGCTCAGTTACTACAGCAACGACCTGTTCACCAGCTTCCAGGTGATCTCCGCGGGCGTCGGCAGCGGCGAGGAGGCGGTGAAGAACTCCGGCAAGAGCGGATTCTGGCTGTCCATCATCGTTTTCGCCGTCGTGGTGAGCGTCTACGTCGTCCAGGTGATGCTCGATCTGTTCCTCACCCAGCGGTTCATGCTGGCCTGGCGCGCGTGGCTGACCGACCGGCTCACCGGCGACTGGCTCGACGGTAAGGCCTACTACCGCTCCCGGTTCATCGACGACACCATCGACAACCCCGACCAGCGTATCCAGACCGATATCGACATCTTCACCACCGGCGTCGGACCACTTCCCAACGCGCCGAACAACACCAGCGGATCGACACTGCTGTTCGGCGCGATCTCCGCGGTGGTGTCGATGATCTCCTTCACCGCCATTCTGTGGAACCTGTCCGGACCGCTCACCCTGTTCGGCATCACCCTGCCCAAGGCGTTGTTCTGGATCGGCCTGGGCTACGTGGTGTTCGCCTCGGTCATCGCGTTCTGGATCGGTAAGCCGATCATCTGGTTCGCCTTCGACAACGAGAAGTTCAACGCCGCTTTCCGTTACGCGCTGGTCCGGTTGCGGGACGCGTCGGAGGCGGTCGCCTTCTACCGTGGTGAGATCGCCGAGCGCACCGGGTTGCGCAGCCGGTTCGCTCCCGTGGTGTCCAACTACAAGCGCTATGTGAACCGGATGGTGGCGTTCTACGGCTGGAACCTGTCCCTGAGTCAGATCATCGTGCCGCTGCCCTACATCCTGCAGTTCCCGCGGTTCTTCGCCGGCGATATCAAGCTCGGTGACATGAGCCAGTCCGCGTCGGCGTTCTCCAATATCCAGAGCGGCCTGTCGTTCTTCCGGAACGCCTACGACCAGTTCGCCGGCTATCGCGCCGCCATCATCCGTCTGCACGGCCTGGTGACCGCCAACGAAGAGGGTCGCGCCCTGCCGGTGATCACCACGACGGCCTGCGCCGACGGCACCGTGGAACTCAAACAGGTCGAGGTGCGCACCCCCGACGGCAAGCAGCTGGTCAATCCGCTCGATATGCGCCTGGAGGTCGGCGACACCCTGGTGGTGACCGGCAAGTCCGGCAGCGGTAAGACGACGCTGCTGCGCAGTCTGGCCGAACTGTGGCCGTTCACCTCGGGCACGCTGACCCGGCCGTGCGGGTCAAACGAGACGATGTTCCTGTCGCAGCTGCCCTATGTTCCGCTGGGTGATCTGCGTGCCGTGGTCTCCTATCCGTGCGAGGAGGGCACCGTCTCCGACGAACAGCTGCGAGCGGTTCTGACCAAGGTTGCGCTGCCGCACCTCGGCGACCGCCTCGACGAGGTACAGGACTGGGCCAAGGTGCTCTCGCCCGGTGAGCAGCAGCGCATCGCGTTCGCCCGCATCCTGTTGACCAAGCCGAAGGCGGCTTTCCTCGACGAGTCCACGTCAGCGCTCGACGAGGGCCTGGAAATGATGCTCTACCAGCTCGTGCGCACCGAACTACCCGATACGATCCTGGTCAGCGTGAGCCACCGCAAGACCGTCGAACAGCATCACAACAAGGAACTGCACCTGCTCGGCGGAGGCGAGTGGCGCCTCGGGACCGTCACGCAGTAGACAGCGCTCAGCCCGCGGCCTGGGCCGCCGCATGCCGTCCGGCGCGGCGGCCGAAGTACGAGCCCTCCCCCAGTTGGGTGCCGCTGGCGTAGCCCTTGCCGTCCTGGGCGATGTTGGATGCGCAGGCGCCCGCGGCGTAGAGCCCGGTGACGGCGCTGCCGTCCTCGCGGATCACGGCGCCGTCGATGGATACCGCCAGCCCGCCCATGGTGAACCCGGAGTACATGGCCCGGCCCAGCGACAGGTCGAACACCGCCCACGGTCCCTGGTCCTGTGCCGCAACGTAATCCGGCTGCTTGTGGAAGTCGGGGTCTTCGCCGTTCGCGGCGTTGGTGTTGTAGCGCTCCAACGTCGCGGCCAGGCTGCCGGCGGGCAGCTCGAGGGCC
This sequence comes from Mycobacterium sp., assembly GCA_016197405.1. GTDB lineage: Bacteria > Actinomycetota > Actinomycetes > Mycobacteriales > Mycobacteriaceae > Mycobacterium. Next base: position 117,157 of record JACPVR010000024.1, on the reverse strand, counting down.
GTCTCCATTTCGGCGATGGACTCGAAACCGTCGATGAACTTGATCAGCGGCATCTCCGGCATCTCCAGGTGTGCCTCGTCGACGACGAGGTAGGCCGCCTGATCGGGCTGCTCGAGCACGAATGCCGAGGTGCGCGAATGGTAGGAATCCTCGGCGACGAACCGGTTGCCCTCCTTGTTGACGATGACACCGGTGAGCAGGATCTCCGGCGGGTAGGCCGCGGCGGTGATGAACAGCTGGTCGAGGTTGCGGGCCACGCCGCCCGCCGAGACGCCCAGCATGATGCCCAGGCCGTCGTCGTGCGGGTTGCCCAGGATGTAGGGCGCAACCATGCCGTGGCTGCTGCGGCGTTGTACCCCCAGCGCGGGCGTGTACCGGGCGACCATCTCCTCATTCATCGCGAACCCGCCCGCGGCGATGATGACCGCTTTGGCCTTGACGGCGCCGGTGTCGCCGAAATGCTTCCACTGCACGCCCACGACGGTGCCGTCGTCGTCGACGACGAGGTTGGTGGCCCCGGTCTCGTAGCGGATCTGTACGCCCAGATCGGCGGCACGCTTGAGCAGCAGGTCGATGACCATCGCGGCTCCGCCCAGCTCGCCGGGTACCGGAACGGAGTGGCCGCGTGGGGCGGGCGTGGCCTGTTCGCAGAACGGCCACACCTTCTCATTGCCGGTGTAGGACAGTCCCTCGGTGCCCGGCGGCACCACGACCTTGCCTGGGTAGTAGCTGCGCTCGAACTGAAACCCCAAGTCCTCCAACCAGTTGAAGTGCTCGACGCTGTCGTCGCAGTAGGCCCGGATCTTGTCCAGCTCGGGTTCGCGCGATACCGCGACGAGGTATTTGTACATCTCCTCGGCCGAGTCCTGGTGTCCGGTTGCCTCCTGGACGGCCGTGCCGCCGCCGAGGTAGAAGTGCCCACCGGCCATCGACGAGGTTCCGCCGGCGGCGGCGGCGCGCTCCAGGACCAGCACCTTGGCACCGGCTTCGGCGGCGCTGACGGCAGCGCAGCCGCCCGAGATGCCGAAGCCGACGACCAGTACATCGACCTCGTCGGACCATGACGTCACATCGCCGACAGCGACGGTCGACGGAATTTCAGTGCTCATAGGGGCTCCCGCGAGACGGACTTCTGGACACGAGTCTGGACACTAATACTCATCGCATCGCAGGATAACGCAGCGACTGTCCCAGCAGAAGAAGACCTCGCGCAGCCGAAATGAACACGTTCTATTTTCTGGTCATCAGGTCCAGCAGCAGCTCGATCTGTAGGTCGAAGACGGCGGCGGGCGCGGTGAGCGTGTCGGCGCCGTACTGCCCGAAAACCTCCAGGCTGATGGCCCCGACCAGCCCGGCCCACAGCGTGAAGCAGTGGGCGACCGCGCGGTCGCCGCCGGCAAAGCCGAACTCCTCGCGTAGCCGCTCGAAATCCCGTGACAGCTCCGTGGCCACCGGCGTGGTGTCGTCGGCGATATCGCCGGCTGCGATGCCCGCGGCAACCGCGCCGAACAGCGCACCGACCACCCGGGTCCCCGGACCCACCGTCTTTTCGGCCGGCGCCTGGTATCCAGGCACCGGGCTGCCGTACAGCAGCGCCCAGCTTGCGGGTTTTTCCAGCGCCCATTGTCTTGCGGCACAAGCCATTTCGACGATCTCTCGACGCCAGCGCCCGGCGGCGCCGGCCCGTGCGGAGTCGACGGTATCGGCCAGGTCGGTATAGGCGTCCACAAGCAGCAGGGTGAGCAGCTCGTCGCGGCTGGCCACGTAGCGGTAGACCGCCGAGGAAACCATGCCCATCTCACGTGCGATGGCCCGTAGTGACAGGGCGGCGGCGCCTTCGGTCACCAGCTGGGCGCGCCCCAGCTCGATGATGCGCGCCTCGATCCGTTCGCGACTGTCCTGCCGAGTGCCCATGCGCACAGTGTGACATAACCGAGAGCAGTGCTCTTGCATTTCCAGTCACTCGATGGCACGCTGAAACGAGAGCACCGCTCTCAATTCAAGGAGAAACATGACGACTCGATATGACAAACCCGACCTGACCGCGCGCACCTTCAATGCCGTGATCCGTTGGCTGGCCGAGGCCGGCGTGAGCATCGCCGGCACCCGCGCGCTGCGGGTTCGCGGCCGCCGCACCGGAGAACTGCGCTCCGTGGTGGTCAACCTGATGACCGTCGACGGTGTCGACTACCTGGTGTCGCCGCGTGGCGAAACCCAATGGGCCCGCAATGCCAGGGCGGCGGGGGTCGTCGAGGTCGGGCCGCGGTGGCGGTCGAAGTCGGTGGCGGTTCGCGAACTACCCGATGACGCCAAACCGGCCTTGCTGAAACGCTATGTGGACCGCTGGTATTGGGAGGTCAAGGGGCATGTCGGCGGACTGAGCCCGCAGTCCGACGAAGCAGAGTTGCGTGCCGCTGCGCCCTCGATACCGGTGTTCGCCCTCGGCGGGTAACGATCAGGGGTGCGGTACCGCGGCAGCGGCGTTGCTCACCGCGGCAGCGGCGGTGCTGGCCAGGCTGGCCTCGGCCCGCAGTTGCCGGCCGGTGTCCTCCCAGGACACGGCGGCGGGGAATGCGCCCCAGGTGCAGTTGAACAGTCCGACCAGGATCGCGCGGTCCCCGTCCAGGACGTAGACCGGCCCGCCGGAATCACCCTTCTGGCTCACCACGCCGTTGGTCATGGTGAACCAGCCGTTGAAGACCCGGTCCACGGTCCCGCAGCTCTCTCCTGTCACGACGCCGAAATGGCAGATCGGCTCGCCGGCGACCGGCAGACGACCGGACTGGACCACCAGTTGCCGTCCACCGGGCAGCACGTTGTTGGCCTCCACGCCGGGGGCCAGCACGATCGCCTCGTAGTCGGTGATGGTCTGCTCGGTCGTCACGATGGCGCCGTCGGGGGTGTTGTCCCTGGCCACCGCGAGGCTGCCGACCGCCCGGCCGGTGTTGTCGGTGACCGGTCCGGATCCCTCGCAGTGCCCGGCCGAGAACGCCACCCGGGTGACGGGGTCGACGTAGCCGACGGTGCAGATGGTGTTGACCTGCCGGATCTCCATGCCCGGGTACACCGCCGCCCCGCCGATGCCGGGTTCGGATTGCGCAACAGGCCCGGACAGCGCCGCGGCGACGGTGAGGGCGGCGGTCACGGCTGTGGTGACCAGCGAACGGTGGATCAGACTACGCACCAGCGGCTCCGATCGGTCGACGACCGGCCCCGTGCCGGCCGTAACAACGGCATACAGCCACTATCGGCGTGTCGTACCCGATTCGTTACCAACTTCTGTTAAAAGCGTGATGCAATTTTTTCACCGGCCCGCAAACAGCCATCGGGGCAGGTCAGTCGGGGATCGTCAGCACCTGTCCCGGATGGATCAGGTCGGGGTTGGCGATCCCGCTGGCGTCCGCGATTCGCTGATACTTGCTGCCGTCGCCGTAGAAACGTTCCGAGATGGCCCACAATGTGTCACCGGAGACCACGGTGTAGGTCCGCGGCGGCGCGGGAGCGGGCGGCGGCGGGGGCGCCGGCGCGGGTTCCGGCTCGGGCGCCGCAGCGGGTTCCTCGACTGCCGCCGGCGCGACCTCGGCGGGCGCGGGCGACTCGGCGGGCGCGGCTGGCTCAGCCGGGGCGGCGGGGGGTGCTTCGTCGGTCTCGGTCTTCGAGGACCAGGCCGGCCCGTCGGCGGCGTAGAGCACCAGATTGCGATCGTCCTGCAGGACGAGCCTGACGTTCTTCTTGCCCTTGGTGTCGGTGTGCCAGACCGGCTTGTCGGCGGTGTACACCACGAAGTTGCCGTCGGTCTGTACCTCGGCACGGACCACGTCCTGGCCGTCGGTACCGGTCGCCCAGACCGCCTGGCCGCGGGCCGCCAGCACCAGGTTGCCGTCATCCTGCAGCGTGAGGGTGTAAGCCCCGTTGGTGGAGGTGAGCGACTCCCCTGTGGAGAGTTTCTGTCCTTCGGTGAGTGTGTCTGACACGTCGGTCCCCTCTTTCTGGGTGCCGTCGACATGACAGGCCCGACGGCAGCGTCGGCGCGGCGGCTCGGTGGTGCGCCGCGGTACGTGCCAGCCTACTGAGCGCAGGGGGTGTTACGAGTCGAATCCGAGTCCCAGCTTGTCCAGTGTCTTGAGCAGTATGTTGCGCCGGCCCGCGGAATGATCGGCCCGGTCCAGTGACCAACGCGTCGCCTGAATACCGATGGCTGCCAACGGTTCCGGCGGGAATGGCAGCGGCTTACGGCGCACCATCTCCAACCGGGTCCGCTCGGTGGGTGCGCCCTCGAGCAGGTCCAGGCAGACGTCGGCGGCAAAGCGGGTCGCGGCCACGCCCAGACCGGTGAAGCCGTTGACGTAGCTGACCTTGCCCGCATGCGCCGTGCCCCAATGGGCACAGAACCGGGTGTTGGTGTCGATGGCACCCGCCCAGCGGTGGCTGAAGCGCACATCCTCCAACTGCGGGAAGGTCAGGAAGAAATGCGCCGCCAGCCTCCGGTAGGTCTGCGACCTGTTCTCGTATGCCGGGTTGACCTTGCGGCCGAAGTAGTAGACCGCGTCATAACCGCCCCACACGATGCGGTTGTCGGCCGACAATCGGTAGTAATGGAACTGGTTGGCGCTGTCCCCCACACCCTGGCGGTTGCGCCAGCCGATGCGGTCCAGTTGGCTCTCCGACAGCGGCTCGGTGGCCAGGACATAGTCGTACACCGGCACCGTGTAGAGCCGATTTCGCCGGACCAGGCTGGGAAAGACATTGGTGGCCAACACGACCCGATCGGCGGTGAGGGTGCCGCCCGGAGTCTGCACCGACACCTCGGTCGCGGTCGAGCTCAACGCGGTGGCCCGGGTGTGCTCATGGATGCGCACACCGGCCTCGGTGCATGCCCTGGCCAGCTCGACGGCGAGTTTCGCCGGGTCGACGATGGCACAGTCGTCGGCACTGAACAGTCCCGCCAGATATGTCGGTGACTGCACCTCGGCGCGGACCTGTGTGCGGTCCAGGAATGTGCCGCCGCCCTCGGCGGCCGAATCCTGCAGCCAGCCGACCTGGTGAGGTTCGGTGGCCACCGTCAACATGCCGGTGCGCTCCCAGTCGACGTCGAGGCCGAGTTCCTCTATCTCGGCCTGCATGCCGTCGAGGTTTTCCAGGCCCAACCTGTCGAGTTGGGCGATCTCGTTGGGCCAGCGCGTCTTTCCGTTCTCGGCGCCGTGTGTGAGGCTGGCGTCGACGAAACCGCCGTTGCGCCCGGAGGCGGCCCAGCCGATGCGTTCGGCCTCGATCAGGACGATATCGGCGCCGGGGTTGCGCCGTGCGGCGTGCAGCGCCGTCCACAGCCCGGTGTACCCGCCGCCCACCACCAGCAGATCGCAGCGCACCGGCGCAGCCAGGGCCGGATAGGCGGGCCGCGGTATGGCCAGGGCGTCGAACCACATCGAGCCAGGGATGCTCGCGGCCAGTGACCTCTCGATCAGGTCGGGATTGATATGCCGGTCGAAGACGGTTTCCACGACACGCAGCCTACGATGCCGCGACCCGCTGGCCTTCCGTTTGCGCCGGGGCGGGCGTCCACCCCGGCGGGCCGAAGACGAAGCGGGCCTTGTCGCGCCACCGGCGTGCGGTGCGGACGTCGCGGGCGATCGCGACGTATTCGTGGGTCTGCAGCTTCCAGATGTTGAAGGTGCCCACCGGTTTGGTCAGCCCGTAGTGCGGGCGGAAGAGCTCGTCTTGATAGGTGCCGAACAGGCGGTCCCACAGGATGAAGATGCCTGCGTAGTTCTTGTCGAGATATTCCGGGTCCATCCCATGGTGCACCCGGTGGTGCGACGGTGTGTTGAACACGAATTCGATTGGCCGCCAGAGCTTCCCGATGCGCTCGGTATGCACCCAGAATTGGTAGATCAGGTTGAGCGAGAAGCTGAAGAAGACCATCCAGGGTGGGACGCCCAGCAGTGGCAACGGGATCCACATCAGGATCTCCCCGCTGTTGTTCCATTTCTGCCGCAGCGCGGTGGCGAAGTTGAAGTACTCGCTGGAATGATGCGCCTGGTGCGTCGCCCAGACCAGCCGAACGCGGTGGGCGATGCGGTGGTAGGTGTAGAACAGCAGGTCGACACCGACGATGGCCAGGACCCAGGTGTACCACTTGCTCGCCGACAGCTGCCACGGTGCGACATAGGCGTAGAGCGCGGCATAACCGAGCAGGGCGATGAACTTCCATCCCGCCGTGGTGGCCACCGAGACCAGGCCCATCGAGATGCTGGCCCAGGCGTCGCGGCGCTGATAGGCGCCTGACGCCGGACGCGGTACACCACCGGGGGTCTCGCCGGACTCCTCCAGCGCAATGAGCTTGCGGGCGGCAGTCCACTCCAGGATCAGCAGCAGCAGGAAGAACGGGACGGCGAACAGCACCGGGTCCCGCATCGGTTGCGGCAGCACCGCCAGAAAGTCGAGCACAACGCACCTCCGGCCGACCAGTTTAACGCCACCGGGCGGCCTTGTTAGACACCGCGTCAGTATCGCCGCGGCCGACCCGCGGGCCGGCTCGGGTGGTCAGCGGAAGCTGAGCACAGCATCGCCCCAGGCGGCCCGGATGCCGCGGTCCAGGTCGTCGACCAGCACGTCGTCCTTGTCGACCTGCAGCGTGGTGCGCTGCGCACTCGAGAAGGGGTGCCACGGTTGTCCGGCCGGTCCGGTCGGCTCGCCACCGCGGGCGAAGTTCACCCACCGCGCGCGCACGCGCTCCGAAAGCGCCTCGCCTTGTTTGAGGCCGCCGAGCTTGAAGGTGATATCGCGCGGACCCATCACCAGATTGCCCCACACATAAGGCAATTCGGTGGCGTGTGCCGCGCCGAGGCGCAGCAGTCGCAACATCGGCGTGGCCCAGTCGAACCGGTACAGATACACCGGAGCCACCGTGGCGTGCCCTTCGGCGAGCCAGAGCGTGGGCATCCGGAACCCGACGTCGCGGGCCACGTGCAGGCCGCGCGCCCTGGTGCGGATACCGGAATAGGCCGAACCGATCTGGGCCTCCGAGGGCAGCTCCAATTCGGGCTGCTCGGCGGCGATCTCGGCGAACATCGCCCGGATGGTCTTGGGGGCGATCGGCATCAACGGTGATTTCATCCACCGGAACAACGCCGCCTCGTCGCGGTTGGTCCCGATGATCAGCGGCACCGGATGGGAGCGGCCCTCGCGGGCCAGTTTGACCGGATAGTCCGGCACCAGATCCCCGTCGACGATCGGGGCGAAGGCCAGCGTGCCGGGTGTGGTGCTGGGGACGTGGTCGAAGACATGCGCCGAAGCGTCGACCAGCGCGTCGACCGGCACCGAGCGGGCCTGCGATGCGCTGACTCCGAGTCGGTCCAGCACCAATTCGGCGACACTGCGGCCGCGCGCCCGATCGTAGGCCGAGGTGGCCGGGGAACTCTGGGCGATCGCGCGGTGGAACAACCCGGCGGCGGCCGGAACCGTCAGCAAGGTGGTGACGATGCCTGCGCCCGCGGATTCGCCGAACAACGTGACCTGGGACGGGTCTCCGCCGAACGCGGCGATGTTGTCGCGCACCCACTCCAGGCCGCGCAGCACATCCCGGATCCCGACGTTGCTGTCGAAACGCGCCCCGCCGGAGTCCAGATCGCCGAATTCGAGGAAGCCCAACGCGCCCAGCCGGTAGTTGAGGGTCACCACCACCACGTCGTCGCCGGCCAGCACCCGTCCGTCGTACAGCGGTTGGCTGGCGGCGCCGAAGATATAGGCGCCGCCGTGCACCCACACCATGACGGGCTTGGGCGCGCCGTCGACGGAGCCCGACGGCGCCCACACGTTGAGGAAGAGACAGTCTTCGGATGCCGACGTGCCCAGTCCCATCGGGATCGGGCTGTTGGGTTGTGGGCACACCGGCCCGTACTGGGTGGCGTCGGCGACCTCGGTCCACGGCTGCGGCGCCACCGGCGCCCGCCAGCGCAGATCACCGATGGGAGGCGCGGCGTACCGGATGCCCTTCCAGGATGCGGTGCGGCCGTCGTCGGTGCCTCGTACCGGGCCGCAATCGGTGGTCACCACCGGATAGGTCAGGTCGGGCGCGGTCGACGCGGTCATGGTGGCACTCCTCGGGGTCGGACGATGTTCGCCAGGTTACCCGCCAGTACGGTCTTGAATGTTACAGACGAGGCGCCTAGCGTCACATTCCTATCGTTTGGGGTGCTGATGGACGTTCTGCGGAACCGCATCGTCGAGGAGTTCGCGCGTAATGCCGGGCGGCATGACGACCCGGCCGTCTACGGCGGACCGCCCGGCGATCCGGGGCTGGTCGGCCCGGGCAGCGTGTCGTGGACGGTCAACGCCGACCTGGCGGCCGTCTCGCAGGCCGGGATGGCCGCGATCGTGCTGGAGATCCTGCACCCGTCGGTCATCGCGGGTGTGCAGGATCACTCGGGCTATCGGACCGATCCGTTCCGCCGCGCCCGCACCACCCTCGGGTATGTGCTGACCACGACATTCGGCAACACCGCCGCTGCAACGGCCCTGATCGAGCACGTCCACACCGTGCACTCCCACATAACCGGGACCCGTCCCGACGGCGTGCCCTACCGGGCGTTGCAGCCCGATCTCCTCGCCTGGGTGCACACCTGCATCCCGTGGATGATCATGCGTGTCTTCGAACGCACCAACAGGCCGCTGACCCGACAGGACAAGGACCGCTACCTCGCCGAACAGGCCGTCATCGGCCGAATGGCCGGCGCCGACGAGGTCCCGACCACGCTGGCCGAACTCGACGACTTCGTCGCGATCATGCGACCACGGCTCGCGGTCAACGCCCAGACCCGGGAGTTCCTCGATTTCCTTCTCACCGCACCCTTCGGGCCCGCCCTGCCCGATGCCTTGGACCGGGCGGTGCACCGGTTCGCCCTGAACGCCGGGATGAGCTACGCACCGCGGTGGGCCCGGGAGCTGACCGGCTATGGCTACCGTTCCGGCCTCGTCGGCAGGCTCGTCGACCCGTATCTGGCGCTGGACGCCCGGACCATCCGGTGGGCGTTCGGTGAGCCGGCATACGCGCGGTTGGCCCGGGCCCGGGCCGGCGGGCACGTTCGGGTGCCGCGGTGATCGCCGAGGCGATGGCCGCCCTGCTCGGGGCGGCCGATCCGGGCACCGCCGGATCGGCGACCGTCCACGACGATGCCGACCGCACCACGCACCGCATTCTGGATGCCGCCGTCTTGGAGGCGGCGCACGTCGGCCTGAACCGGATCACGGTGGAGGATGTCGTCCGTCGCGCTGGGGTCTCCCGGATGACGGCCTACCGGCGCTACCCGCGTCGCGACGACCTCGTCGCGGCGGTGGTGCTGCGCGAGACACGGCGGTTCCTGGATGCGGTCAGCGCCGGGATCGCCGCCGTCGACGACCCGCAGGACGGTGTGGTGGAGGCTTTCATCGCCGCGGTCCGGTTCTCCCGCGGCCACCCGATGTTGCGCCGGGCCGCGGTGACCGACTCGGTGCTGCCCGTCGGTGACAGTGCCCGGCTGCTGGCGATGGGCGCCGATTTCATCGCCGCGCGGCTCAGCGGGTCCGGCGGCGATACGCAGAACCCGGCGGCGCAGCGCATCCGCTGGACGGCCGATGTGTTCGCCCGGCTTTTCCTCACCTTCATCACCTGCCCGCCCGTCGATCCGGACCTCGACGACGACATCGCGCTGCGGCGGTTCGCGCACGAGATTCTCATTCCGATGGCGACATCGGCGACGCGCTGACCGCTGACTATCCTGGCCGCCGTGTGGAAATGGGCGCTGCTGGCCGCGGCGATCGGTACCGAGGTGTCGGCGACGCTGTCCCTGCGGGCCTTCCAGGACGACACGGCGTGGTTGGCGGTGGTGATCCCCGGCTACATCGCCTCGTTCATATTCCTGGCCCGGGTGTTGCGGGCCGGTATGCCCATCGGTGTCGCCTACGGCATCTGGGGTGCATGCGGGACGGCGCTGACCGCGGTGCTGGCCGCGCTGCTCTTCGGTGACCCGTTCACCGTGGCCATCGTCATCGGGATCGGGCTCATCATCGCCGGTGTGCTGCTCGTCGAACTCGGGTCGACCCGAGCGCAGGCCAAGATCGCGGCCACGCAGAAAACCGTTGCGTGATGTGGCTTGCGCTGCTGGGTGCGATCCTCGTCGAGGTGGCCGCCACGCTGGCGATGCGCGCCTCGGACGGCTTCCGGAGAAAGATCTGGCTCGTCCCGGTCATCGGCGGTTACCTGGCGTCCTTCGTGCTGCTTTCGGTGTCGCTCTCGCTCGGCATGCCGGTGGGGATCGCCTACGGCATCTGGTCGGCGTGCGGGGTCGCGCTGGTGGCGGTGCTCGCGAAATTCCTGTTCGCCGAGCCCCTCACCGCGATGATGGGCGCCGGTATCGCGTTGATCATCGCCGGCGTGCTCATGATCGAACTGGTGGGCCGGGTGCACTGACCCGGCGGGGCAGCGCGGCTGCGCACACGGCGATCGTCACCCCGGCGATGGGCACGATCACCAACCCGAGCCGCAGGCTGGTGGCATCGGAGACCGACCCGACGATGGCCGGTGCCGCCAGGAATCCGATCCGCATCAACCACGTCACCAATGTCAGACCGGTGCCCGGTGCCAGCCCCGGCACGCGGTCGGCACCGTGGAACGCCGCCGGGACCACCGTGGCCACCCCGAGACCCGCGACGGCGAAACCCCCGATGGTGGTCACCACACCGGGAAATATCAGCGCGACGCCCATGCCGGCCGCCGTGGCCAGTCCCCCGGCCCGGACCACCGCTCGTTCGCCGAATCGGTCGACCAGGCGGTCACCCAGTAGGCGGCCGACGAACTGGAACGCCACCAGGGCGATGAATCCGACGGCGGCCAGGGCGGCGGGGGCGCCGAGTTCGGTGTGCAGGTAGACCGTGGCCCAGGAGCTGCCCGCGTCCTCCACCGCCGCGCCGGCGATCGCCAACAGTGCCAATCCGGCCAGCAGCAGGTAGGTCTTCCGGGTCGGGCCGCTACGCGAACGGTGCCCGGCGCCTTGGTCGGCCGGCTCGTCGTGGCCCGGCAGCAGGAAGCGGTAGGCGATCACGCAGACGCTCGCCAGCACGGTGCTCGTCGCCGTGAGCTGTACGGCCCGCGGAATGTTCAGCGCTATCGCGGCTGCGCCGATCGCCCCGCCGAGAACCGCTCCGACCGACCACAGTGCATGCAGGGAGTTGATGATGGAGCGTCCGTAACTGCGCTGCACCCGCAACCCGTGGGCGTTCTGCGCGACATCGGTGACCGCGTCGCAGCCGCCTGCGGCGAACAGCACGACGGCGAACATCACCGGTGACGCGCTCAGACCGGCCGCCACGATCAGCACCGCCACCCCCACGCTGCTGAGCACCGCGACGCGGGCCGAGCCGAGCCGACGGATCAGCACACCAGCGGTGATCCCGGTCAGCAGCGCGCCCGCCGAGAACGCCGCCACCGACAGGCCGAACGCGGTATTCGACAGCCCCAGTTCGGCTTTGATCTCCGGATAACGCGGCAACAGATTGGCGAACAACGCGCCGTTGGTCAAGAACAACGCGGCGACGGCGATCCGGGCCCGGCCTGCCGTGCGCGTGGCGGTATCGGAGAGCTCGGGCATCCCGACAGTATTGCGTCCCGTGCCGGGCCCGCCGCGGCTGGTGGCACACCGCGACACCTGCGAGGATCTGTTGTGCCGCGACGTGACGGCCCACACCGAGCAAGATGGCGGATATGACTGAGCAGCAGGCCGGCCTGACCGATCTCGCCCGACGGTTCGGGGTGGCCACCGAATACACCGACTGGACCGGCCGTTGGGTATCGGTGGGCGAGGACACCTTGATCGCCGTGCTGGCCGCTCTCGGGGTGCCCGCGGCGACCGAGGACGAACGCGCGGCGGCCCTCACCGCGCATGACCGTCAGTACTGGTCTCGTGCGCTGCCGCCCACGGTGGTCGGGCGCGCCGGTGTCGAGACGACACTGTGGGTGCACGTCACCCACGGCAGCGCCGCGCATGTGTGGCTGCGTCTCGAGGACGGCACCGTCCGTTCGGGTGTCCGGCAGATCGACAACTTCACTCCCCCATACGATCTCGACGGTCGCATGGTCGGTGAGGCCACCTTCGCATTGCCCGCCGACCTGCCGCTGGGCTACCACCGGGTGCACATGCGCAGCGGTGACCAGGACACCAGCACCGCGCTCATCATCACGCCGTCCTGGCTCGGTATGCCGGCCCGGCTCGGTGCCCGACGGCAATGGGGTCTGGCCACCCAGCTCTACAGCGTGCGGTCCAAGGGATCCTGGGGTATCGGCGATCTGACCGACCTGGCCGACCTGGCCGTGTGGGCGGGCTCGGGTTACGACGCGGGTTACGTGCTGGTCAATCCGCTGCATGCCACCGCGCCCACCAAGCCGATGGAACCGTCGCCGTATCTGCCGACCTCGCGGCGTTTCGTCAGCCCGCTGTACCTGCGGGTCGAAGCCATCGTCGAGTACGCCGATCTGCGCGAGCGGCGCCGGGTCCGCAAGCTGCGGGATGCATTGCGCGCGCACACCGACAAACTCGATGCCATCGACCGTGACGCGGTCTGGAAGGCCAAGCGCCGGGCGCTGAAGCTGGTCTACGACGTCAAGCGGTCGGCCGGCCGTGAGCTGAGGTACCAGGCTTTCCTGGCCCGCGAAGGTGAGGCGCTGCAGGCTTTCGCGACGTGGTGCGCGCTGGCCGAGCGCTATGGTGCCGACTGGCACAGCTGGCCCGAGGGTGTCCGGCACCCCGACGGTGACGGGATCGCGGGCTTCACCGAAAAGCACGGTGCGGCAATCGATTTCCACTGCTGGCTGCAATGGCAGCTCGATGAACAGCTGGCCGGCGCGCAGTCCGCGGCGGTGCGCACCGGAATGTCGCTGGGCATCATGGCGGATCTGGCCGTCGGTGTGCACCCCGACGGCGCCGACGCCTGGGCCATGCAGGACGTGCTGGCATTAGGGGTGACCGCGGGCGCACCACCGGACGAGTACAACCAGCTGGGCCAGGACTGGTCGCAGCCCCCGTGGCGGCCCGACCAACTCGAGGAGCGCGAGTACGCGCCGTTCCGTGACCTGATCGCCACGGTGCTGCGGCATGCGGGCGGGGTGCGTATCGATCACATCATCGGGCTTTTCCGGTTGTGGTGGATTCCCAAGGGCGTGCTGCCCACCGAAGGCACCTACGTGCGCTACAACCACGAGGCGATGATCGGCATCGTGGCGCTGGAGGCGCACCGGGCCGGGGCCGTCGTGGTCGGTGAGGATCTGGGCACCGTGGAGCCCTGGGTTCGTGACTATCTGCGCGAACGCGGCCTGCTCGGCACGTCGATCCTGTGGTTCGAGCTGGAGCGCGACGGCGACCCGTCGGCCTGGCGGCCGCTGCCCGCGGAGAACTGGCGGGAGTACTGCCTGTCGTCGGTGACCACACACGACCTGCCGCCGACCGCGGGTTACCTGGCGGGTGATCATGTGCAGCTCAGGGACCGTCTCGGACTGCTGACCCGTCCGCTGGAAGCCGAGATGGCCGACGACGAACGCGAACAGGCGGCGTGGCTGGCGGAGCTCCGCCGAGTCGGCCTGCTGGGCGAGACCGAAACCGACACCGAACAGGTGGTGCTGGCGCTCTACCGCTACCTGGGCCGTACGCCGTCGCGGTTGCTCGCCCTGGCGCTCACCGACGCGGTCGGCGACCGGCGCACCCAGAACCAGCCCGGAACCACCGACGAGTACCCGAATTGGCGTGTCCCGCTGTCTGATCCGTCGGGCCGGCCGATGCTGCTGGAGGATGTCTTCGCCGATCCGCGGGCAGCCGCCCTGTGCACGGCCATGCGATCGGTGATATCGGCACCGTGACGCAGTTCGCCAGAGTCGGGCCACGTCAGGTGCGCTTGCCGGCCCGTGGTTTGTAGGATGCCCGACATGCCCATGGCCGACGGCGCCACTTTTGCGGGGTACACGATCATCCGCCTCCTCGGTGCCGGAGGGATGGGTGAGGTGTACCTGGCGCGTCATCCGCGGTTACCGCGCCAGGACGCGCTGAAGGTGCTGACGCCGGCGGTGACCACCGATGACGAGTACCGCAGGCGGTTCGAACGTGAGGCGGATATGGTCGCCGCGCTGTGGCATCCGCATATCGTCGGCGTGCACGACCGCGGCGAGTTCGACGGCCAGTTGTGGCTGGCGATGGACTATGTGGACGGCACCGATGCCGGTGAGCTGCTGCGCGCCCACCCCGGTGGTCTGGCTCCCGACCAGGTCGTCGAGATCGTCAGCGCTGTCGCGCAGGCGTTGGACTACGCGCACACCCGGCACCTGCTGCATCGCGACGTCAAGCCGTCCAACATCCTGATATCCGACGGTGGCTCCGACGACCAACGAATCTTGTTGGCGGACTTCGGCATCGCCCGCCGGGATGACGAGACCGACGGTCTGACGGCGACCAACATGACGGTGGGGACGGTGTCCTACGCCGCGCCGGAACAGCTGATGGGCAACACGCTGGACGGCCGGGCCGACCAGTACGCGTTGGCCGCCACGGCGTTCCATCTGCTCACCGGCGCGCCGCCGTTCCAGCATTCCAACCCTGCCGTGGTGATAAGCCAGCACCTGACCGCCTCCCCGCCGAAACTGAGTGCGCAACGGCCCGAGCTGGCCAATCTGGATCCCGCGTTGTCCAAGGCGTTGTCGAAGGACCCCGGTGACCGCTACGCCCGCTGCGTCGACTTCGCGCGGGCGCTGCGGCACGGTATCGGCGGCGGTGCGCCGGCGGTGGACGTCGTGGGCGAGGACGCCACCCGGCTCGCGACACCGACCGCGCCGGGTGTGCATTCGCACCGCAGTGTGCCGTCCCGCAAGGCCACGGGGTGGTTGCGGCCCGCCATCGTCGTTCCGGTGGTGTTGGCGGTGCTGTTGATCGCGGCGGTGGCATTCGCGATCGGTCAGTTCGCCGGTGACCGGGAGGCCACCGACGCCGGCACCGCCAAGGGCCCGGCGACGACCTCGCGGGTGACAGCCACGACCACTGCCCCGGTGCTGCCCCCACCGCCGGTACCGGTCACGACGGCGACGACGGTGGTGACCGACACCGACACCGTGACGGAATCCGAGACCGAACCGTCGGCCCCGGCCGCGCCGGTGGCGGTCGGCTCGCGTTGTGCGCAGCCCGGCGACACCGCCACCACCGTCGACGGCGCGCCGGCCTACTGCGCGAACCTGCAGTACACCGACCGCTACCTGTGGTCGATGAGCCCCGGCGAGATCCCCAACCCCGTGGTCACCAGTTCCCCGGTTGCCGCGCCGCCGTCGGAGGACGAGTCCCCGGTGCGGATATGTGTGCAGCAGACCGGTCACAGCAGATTGCGATGCGCGGAGGATATTCTGCGCGGAAATGCCCCCTGATCTGCGCGTGTACATGTAGTCAGAAACGTTTCGACGGGTCGCGGCGATACGTCAGAAGTGTCACCGGTGTCCCGACTGCGATATCTTCGCAACCGCAGTGAATCAAACGGAGGTCTTGCGTGAAGAAGCTTGCTCTGCTGGTCGGAGGCGTCGGCGCCACGGTCGCGATGGCCGTGATCGGCGCGGGCAATGCCAGCGCGAATCCGCCCGATGTGATGGGTGAGACCTACGGTAGGGCCGTCTCGATCCTGAAGTCGCAGGGATACAACGCGGTGTTCGGCGGTTCGGTCGGCAGCGGTCTGCCCCAGTCGCAGTGCATCGTCATCGACCAACAGGCCGGCCAGACCCAATGGGGTCAGACCGGTGGAACCATGCGGCTGCGACTCGACTGCACGCTGAAGCCCGGTGAGACCGCTCCGCCGGCACCGAATACCCACTCGGTAGTGCCGCCCGGCGGTTCGGTGCCCGGCGCGACCGGCGGCTCCGGGGGCACCCGCCCGACGCCCGGTGCGGGCACGGTCACCGTCACACCCGTTCCGGTCGGTTAGCCCGCGGGCTCGCCGGGGCTGATCATCCTGCTCAGCTCCGGCAGCGTCCACGGTGGGCTGTCCTTGTGATCGCGGTAGCCCAGCAGCGCCGGGGACTGCCGGTCGAAGCGGCCCACGAAGCCGCCCGCACCGATCAGGATCTGTCCGGTGACATCGCGGGCGAGGTCGCTGACCAGATACGCGTACAGCGGTGCGACGTATTCCGGTCCGGCGGCGTCCAGCGCCCCGTGCGTCGATGCGTCGTCGAGCAGGCCGCGCCGGTTGAGTGCCTTGATCTGTTCCTCGTATTCCGGGCCGGTGGACAGCCGGGTCCTGGCGCCGGGGCACACCACGTTGGCGCGGACGCCGTGTTCGGCGAGCTCGGCGGCGATCGCCAGTGTCAGGCTGTTGACGGCACCTTTACCGGCCGGATAACCGGTGCCGCCGTAGTCGCCGAGGTAGGCGAACGAACTGGTGTTGACCATCGCCCCCGACCCTTGCGCCACCATCAGCGGTGCCGCGGCGCGGCAGGTGTGGAAGACGGTTCCGAGATGGCTGTCGAGCAGGGTGTGGAACTGCTCGCTGGTCACGGTCAGGATCGATGATCCGGCGGGTTCGGCGATGCCCGCGCAATTGATCAGGATGTCCAGCCGGCCGTATTCGTCGACGCAGGTCTTCACCAGTGCCTCGGCGATTTGGTCGTCGGCCGGCGATCCGACGAAACCCGTTACGGCACCACCGGTTTCGCCGGTCTGCGCAACCGCCTCGGTGACGGCGTCGGCGCTTCGCCCGTTGATCACCACGCCGGCGCCCAGCGCGGCCAGCAGGGTGGCCACCGCCCGTCCGATACCTCTGCTTCCGCCCACGACGACGGCACCGCGTCCCGCCAGGATCTGCTCTGGCACTCCCAACCCTTTCATGTTCGACGCCCCGTCTTGTGCGGGTGGCGGCCAGGCTCAGTGTCGGATCAGTCCGGGATCCAGTCGAAGGTGTTGGGGTCGGGTCCGCGTCGGCCCGCGGTGCCGCGGTCCAGGCCCGATATCGCCGCCATCTCGTCACCGGTGAGGCTGAAGTCGAAGATCTCGAAGTTCTCCGCGGCCCGTTTGGCCGAGTTCGACTTCGGGAAGATGATGTCGCCCCGCTGCACATGCCAGCGCAGTACCGCTTGCGCTGCTGATTTCTCATGTGCGGCAGCGATTTCGGTGATCACCGGGTCGTCGAGCACCTGCCCCTGGGCGATCGGCGACCAGGCTTCGGTGACGATGCCGTGTTCGGTTCCGTATGCGCGCACGGTGTCGTTGACGAAGTAGGGATGGACCTCGATCTGGTTGACCGCGGGCACGGTTTCGGTCTCGGCGGCCAGCCGGTCCAGATGAGCGGGCTCGAAGTTCGACACCCCGATGCTGCGGGACCGGCCGTCACGGGCGAACTCCTCCAGCACCTTCCAGGTCGAGACGAAATCACCGTCGTACCGGGTCGGCAGCGGCCAGTGGATGAGGAACAGGTCGACGTAGTCGGATTCCAGTGCCGCCAGTGTCGCGTCGAAGGCCCGGCGGGCGTCGTCGGGCCGGTGGAAGCTGTTGTTGAGCTTGCTGGTCACATAGACCTGGTCGCGCGGCACGCCCGCATCGCGAATACCCTGCCCGACTTCTTTTTCGTTGCCGTACATCTCGGCGGTGTCGATGTGGCGGTAGCCGATCTCGAGTGCGGTGCGTACGGCGGCGGCGGTGTCGTCCGGCGAGATCTGGAAGACCCCGAAGCCCAGTTGCGGAATGGTGGCGCCGTCGTTGAGGGCGATCGCGGGGACCGTGCTCATATATCTGACCTCTGTTCGTCGGTGGCTTGTCCGTCGGTTCCGACGCTACGCCCAGCGCGCCGGTGCCACGACCCGTCCTCGGCGCGCCGGGGCGGAGCCGACCCGCCGGTTGCCCGGCCCATTACGATATTGCGATGCCCGCGCGCGATGCACAGGCGGTGGAAGCCGACCCCTCGACCAGTGAACGCATCCTGTCCGCGACCGCCGAGGTGCTCGGCCGCAACGGGATGTCGAAGCTGAGCCTGTCCGAGGTCGCACTGCAGGCCGGGGTGTCGCGCCCGACGCTGTACCGCTGGTTCGCCTCCAAAGAGGAGTTGCTCGACGCTTTCGGCGAATGGGAGCGCCACACCTTCGACAGTGGTGTCACCGCGGCGACCGCCGGTTTGCGGGGCACCGAGAGGCTCGATGCCGCGCTGCGGTTCATCGTGTCCTACCAGCAGTCCTATTCGGGCGTGCGGATGATCGATATCGAGCCCGAGCACGTGATCAAGCGGATGGCGGTCATCATCCCGATCATGCGCGAGCGCCTGGAGCGGCTCATTCCGGGCCCGCGCGGTCCGGTGGCGGCCGCGACCGCGGTGCGCGTCGCGGTGGCGCACTACATCGTGCGCAGCGATGACGAGGATCAGTTCCTGGAGCAGCTGCGCCACGCCGCCGGTGTCAAGAACCGCGGCGAGAGCTGAACAGCACGCGGATCCCGGCAAGCATGTCGCGATGTGCCGCGACCGCTTGGCGCACCGTGACACCCGCCAGCGGGCGGGGCGCGGTGATCCGTAGTCGTTCGGTCAGCGCGGTACCGCCGCCTGCGGCCTCGAAGGACACCACGGTGTACAGACGGACCCGGGGGAACTGCCAGGATTCGGCGATCACATCGCCGTTGCGCGGGACCGTCAGCCGGGCGGTGTAGCGGATCGGCACGGTCAGCGGGCCCAGCGGGATCCTGTCGCGGATCCGGTAGGTCTGCCGGTAGCCGGTGGGTGTCGGATGCCGCGAGATCGACTCCACGTCGACGACCAGCGGGTGCACCATCGCGATGTTGTCCAAATCGACGTAGAAGGCCCGCACCTCGGCGGGGTCGCCGGCGATCTGCTCGCCGAGCACCACCTCGGTGTGCGCCATCAGCGTTCGTGCAGCGCGGCCACGAAGTCGGCGAGGTCTTCGGGGCGCGGGGTGTATCCGGGGAAGTAACAGCACACGTCGGCGGCATGTGCCCCGAACCGGGCGACGATCTCGGCGGCGCACTCCTCCGGCGTTCCGGAGACTCCGATGGTGCCCACCATCTCGGGCGTGATCAGCGCGAACATCTCGGCGTAGGCGCCGCGTTTGGACATGGCGTTGAGCTGCGGCTGCAGGTGCGCCCAGCCTTCGACGTCGAGCACCGGGACGTAGGCCGGCGTCGAGCCGTAGAACGCGATGAGCGTCGAGACGCCTTTGACGGCGGTGTCGAGGTCCTCCTCGGTGCGCCCGAGCGCGACCATCGCCTGGACGATGACGCCGAGGTCTTCGGGCCGGCGGCCGGCACGCCGCAATCCCTCCGAGAGTGCAGGCACCGTGCGGTCGGCGAAATGCCGGGCACTGTTGAACGGCATCACCAGCAGGGCGTCGGCGACCTCGGCCGCGGTTCTGGTCATCACCGGTCCGAGCGCACCGAGCAGCACCGGCGGTGGCCCGTACGGGTTGGGGCCGGGATTGAAGTTCGGCGGCATCAACGTGTGGGTGAGGTACTCGCCGCGGAAGTTCAACGGCGCCTTGCCTTCCCAGGCATCGAAGATCGCCTTGACGGCACGCACGGTTTCCGATATCCGGGCAGCGGGCTTGTCCCAGCGGCTGCCGTAGCGCTTCTCGATGTGCACCTTGATCTGGGAGCCGAGACCCAGCCGGAATCGACCCTGGCTGTACACCTGCAGATCGTAGGCGGCATGCGCCAGGTGCACCGCGCTGCGCGGGCCGGCGATCGCGACGTTGGTCATCAATTCCAGCTCGGTCTCCCCCGCCGCCAGTACCAGCGGGAAGAAGACGTCGTGCGGTCCCTCGAAGGTGAACAACCCGTCGGCGCCGAGTTCGGCTATCTGGCGGGCACTGTCGGATACCAGCCGGGGGTCGCCGTCGACCTGTAGATGTACGCGCACGCGCCGACAATAGCCTTACGAGTGGGCGAATTGCTTCTGGTCGAAGAGTCGGGCCCACTCGGCGCGCGGTTTGATGGACACGTCGACATCGGCACCCTTGATGCGCAGGGCACCCGAGGTGGCCTCTTCCCGGGACGTCAGCTTGAACGGATCCCAGCCGAAGAACCGGCAGGAGTTCTCCCAGGTGATCTTGTTGATATCGGAGTCGTCGGCGCCCGCGGCCTCGAGTTCGGCCAGCACCTTTTCCGGAGCGTCGGGCCAGAAACAATCCGAGTGCGGGTAGTCGCATTCCCAGGCGATGATGTCGATGCCGATCTCGTGCCGCAGTTTCAGCGAGGTCTTGTCGGTGACGTAGCAGGCCAGCGAATGCTCGCGGAAGACGTCGCTGGGCAACTTGTCACCGAAGTCGCGGCGCAGCCATTTCTGGTTGGTGTAGTGCCGGTCGCTGCGGTCCAGATAGAACGGGATCCAGCCGATACCACCCTCGGAGAACGCGAATTTCAGGTCCGGGTAGTTGCGCATCGCCGGGCCCCACAGCAGATCCTGCGCGCACATCGCCGACACCTGGGTGGCCAGGATGATCATGTTGTCGATCGGTGCGTTGGGAGCCATGCTGATGGCGCCGAACCCGGTGCCGATGTGCAGGCACATCACCACGTTTTCCTCGGACAGGGTCCGGAACACCGGACCCCAGTAGTCCTCGTCGTGATAGCTCGGCAGGCCCTCGAGATGCGGTAGCTCGGGCATGGTGACGGCGCGGCAACCCTTGGCCGCGACGCGGCGGATCTCGGCGCACATCCCCTCGGGTGTCCACGTCGGCATGATGGCGATGGGGATGAAGCGGTCCGGATACGAACCGGCCCACTCGTCGATATGCCAGTCGTTGTAGGCCGACACCATCACCAGGGTGACGTCCTCGCGAGTCATGTTCAGATGCCGCGCGGAGAAACCGGTGAAGGTCGGGAAGCACATCGAGGCCAGGATGCCGTTGCGGTTCATATCGCGGACGCGCTCGTGCACGTCATAGACGCCGGGGCGCATTTCGGCGAAGCCGGCGGGGTCTCGGCCCCACTCCTCGGGCGGCCACGACACCACGGCGTTGAGACCGCTGACGCCCTGCGGGCGGCCCTGATACATCCACTGGTCGACTCCCTTGTCGTCGGTCACGACGATGGGGGCCTCGGATTTGTACTTGGCCGGAACATGGTTGAGGAACATGTCGGGTGGCTCGACGACGTGGTCGTCGATGCTCACCAGGATCAGGTCGTCGACGTTCATGTCTCAACTAGTACCCTCGACAAGCGTGACCGTCTCTGCGCTTTCGGACAGAGGTTTAGCCCAATCGGCCAACTTGGGCAGGCCGGTGGTGGAACTGCGCCGAGGCGGCCAGGCGCTGGCCGGTAGCTACCTCTACGAAGGCGACGGTCTGATCACCGGCTGGCACAGCCACGAAGTGCACCAGATCGAGTACGCGGTGCACAGCGTCGTCGAAGTCGAGACCGACAGCGCGCACTATCTCCTGCCACCGGCGCAGGCGGCCTGGATCCCAGCCGGGCTGGAACATCAGGCGGTGATGAACCCGGATGTGAAGACCGTGGCGGTGATGTTCGATCCCGCCCTGATTCCCGACGGCGGCGACCGGGCCCGAATCATCGCGGTCTCGCCGCTGATCCGGGAGATGATGATCTATGCGTTGCGCTGGCCCATCGACCGGGGCTCGGGTGACGCCAAGGAAGAACTGGTGTCCGACAGCTTCTTTCGCACGCTGGCCAACCTGGTCGTCGAGGCGCTCGATCACGAAGCGCCGCTGAGCCTGCCGACGTCGCAGCACCCGATCGTGGCGGCCGCGCTGGCTTATACCAAGGCGCATCTGGATTCGGTGACCGCCGAGCAGGTGGCGCGTTCGGTTGCGGTCTCCGAACGCACACTGCGGCGGCTGTTCGCCGAGACACTCGGATTGTCCTGGCGGACTTATCTTCTGCACGCGCGCATGATGCGGGCAATGGCATTGTTGACGGCCCCGGATCAGTCCGTGCAGGCGACGTCCAGCGCGGTCGGCTTCGAGAGCCTGAGCGCATTCACCCGGTGCTTCACCCAGTTCTGCGGTGAGACACCGTCGGCGTACCGGCGCCGCGCCAACGAAACCGCGATGTAGCGATGGCGGCACGGGTAGAACTCATCCACGAGCTGGTGGCCAACTCGGCGCGGCTGGCACCGCAGCGCCCCGCGTTGATCTCCCCCACCGGACTGACCTGGTCGTTCGCCGAGTTCGACCGGCGGATCGCCGCAACGGCAGACTGGGTCGCCGCACGCAGCAACCCCGGCGACCGGATCGCGGTGATCGCCGACAACAGTCTGGACTACGCGCGGCTCTACTACGGTGTGCCCCGAAGCGGGCGCCTGCTGACCCTCGTCAACCAGCGCCTCAGTGCCGCAGAACAATCGGCGCAGCTCGCCACCGTCACACCGGCCCTGCTGATCGGTGACGAACGCTATCTGTCGGCCGTCGCCGCAGATGTGCCGACGGTGACATTCGACGATCCCGGCTGGCGTGCCGCCGAGCCGGGTGATGACACACCCGCCGTCACCGACCCCGACACACCCGCCTGGCTGTTGTTCACCAGCGGCTCGACCGGTGTGCCCAAAGGCGTGGTGCACACCCATCGTTCGATCACCACCGCGGTGCGCGGCAGTGTGGCGGGCCGAGCGGTGCGCCCCGGCGGGGTCTACCTGTTGCCATTCCCGATGTGCCATATCGCCGGGTACAACATGCTCGTGCAGCACAGTGCGCAATCGACCGTGCTACCGGTGGCGACCTATCGCCCGGATACCTTCGCTCGCACCGTCGACGAGTACGCGGTCACCTCTTGTTCGCTGGCGCCGACCATGCTGCACAGTCTGCTGGCGTATCTGGACGAGACCGGCATGAACCTGCCGTCGCTGCGCGAGATCGCCTACGGTTCGGCGGCGATACCGGCCGATCTGCTGCGCCGTGCCATCGAGCGCCTCGACGTCGATTTCCATCAGGGCTACGGAATGACCGAAACCGGCGGCAACATCACCTTTCTCGGGCCGGCGGCGCATCGGGCGGGTGCGGCGGGTGACGAAGCGGTGCTGGCCACGGCGGGCCGGCCGCACGACGATGTCGAGATCCGCATCGCCTCCGGCGCCGACGGCGCCGGCGAGATCATGGTGCGCGGCGAACAGGTCGCGCAAAGCTACTGGCCGGACCGGCCCGCCACGGTGGATGGCTGGCTACCGACCGGTGACGTCGGCCGCTTCGATGCCGACGGAAATCTGGTCGTGGTCGACCGGATGAAGGATGTCATCATCACCGGCGGGGAGAACGTGGCGTCGCGAGAAGTCGAGGACGTGCTGTCGCAGCATCCCGATATCGCGGCTGTCGCGGTGGTCGGTGTGCCAGACGAGTACTGGGGCGAAGCGGTGTGCGCTGTCGTGGTCGCCGGTGCCCGCACGCCGACCGCCGAGGAGGTCATCGCCACCGCCCGTGCCCGGCTCGCCGGCTTCAAGCGGCCGCGGCATGTGCTTTTCGTCGACGAACTACCGCTGACCAGCAACGGCAAGGTCGCCAAAGTCGTGGTCCGGCAGTTGGCCCGTCGACAGCTGATGACCACGTCTACAGTGAACGGCGAAGCGCGGTAACAGTTTCCAGGTCTTCGACGGCCGCGACGGCGCGCGTCAAACCCTCCAGCGCGACATCCTCGTCCTGCATACCGCCCAGGCCGGCGGTGCTCAGAGCGGATACGTAGGGATGCACGACAGCCTGGCGGTAGCGGGTGAACAGCTCGTCGCGGTCCAGGCGCGGTCCCCCGGCCGCGGTCAGTGCCGCGCGATAGGTGTCGAGCAGGTCACGTTCGACGGCCTGCCGGTCGGCGGTCGGCATCCCGAGGACCATGGTGTAGGCCAGGTCGCGGGCCGGATGCCCGCGCCGGACCACCTGCCAGTCCAGCAGGCCGGCCCGCCCGTCGCGGAAGAAGGTGTTACCCGGATGTGCGTCGCCGTGCAGCACGGTGTGCGGTCCGGCATCGACGACCTCGGTGATGGCTTGGAAGTTGCCGGCGAGGAATTCGTTGCAGTGCAACGGAATCGATGTCCGATCGACCAGTCGGCGGGCGGAGGCTTTCATCACGACCGGTGTCACCGGGTTGGCGGGGTCAGCCGAGGGTGCCAGCAGCCAGCCGAACCGGCCGGGGCTGCCGGGCTTTTCGGGCAGCCGGCCCCAGAACGTGGCGTGCAGTCGTGCGAAGCACTCGACCAGCTGGCCCATCTGGTCCTTGTCGAGGGGGTGCAGGGTGTCCGGGAACTGACACGGCGTGGTGGTCATATCCTCCAGCACCACCACATAGCGGCCGGTCAGCGGATCGAAGGCGGCCCCGTAGGAAAGCGGAAGTCCGCCGTCGAGATCGGGTGCGAGGTCGCGGTAGAACTTGGCCTCGGTTTCACCCAGGCCGGCCAGCTCGCCGAGCATCCGGATACCGGCACTGGCCGCGGACATCTTGACGAAAATCGATTCCGGCACATCCGAGCCGGTCAGTGCCAGCCGCGCCCTGCTCGAGGTACCGGTGTCGAGATCGAGGCGGGTGACCGAGCCCACGGCGAAACCGAGGATCGACGACAGCGCCGCCGGGGTGAGGTCGGCCACGGTGCGGGGAAAGGCCCGTCGGCCGCCGAGCGCGGAGTCGATCGCCAGCCGACGGGCACCGCGTCCCAGATGGTTGGCGAATCGCCATCCCCGTGCCACGGTGCTCATCAAGCAAGGATTACAAAGATCGATCCAGGTGTAAAGCCTGTCGTTCGGTCAGCGAATGATCACGGTGCTCGGCGTCCTGGGGTCGCCGGTCATGGCGCGGTGCGACGGCGGCTGTCGGCCGCCCTCATCGGTGATGCCGTAGCGATGTGCCAGCTCGGCCGCGATCAGAGTCTGTCCACTCAACGCTGCCAGCTCGGGGTCGCGGTACAGCGCGTCAATGAGACGACCGGTGAACTCCGGGGTCTCTGCGTGTTCGGCGGTCCGCGCCAGCGCATCCGAGTTGCCGGTGAAAGCGGAACGCAGCTTCTCGGTGAGCAGTATGCCCATCCAGATCGACACCGTGCACACGCCGGTGTCCCCGAAGTCCACCGCCATATCGGCGGCCATCTTGTCGATCCCGGCCTTCTGTGCACCATAGGCG
The DNA here is from genome assembly GCA_016197405.1 of Mycobacterium sp. GTDB lineage: Bacteria > Actinomycetota > Actinomycetes > Mycobacteriales > Mycobacteriaceae > Mycobacterium. The sequence goes on along the minus strand of JACPVR010000024.1, from coordinate 92,066 downwards.
GGCCCGTGCATGTAGCACACCGCGCCGGGCGATGACGTGAAGGCGATCAGCCCGCGACCGGCGCCGATCAACAGCGGCGCGGCACACCACGATGCGACGTAGGCCGAGCGCAGTCCCACATCCAGTACGTCGCCCAGCGCAAGTGGCTTGTCCCAGAACGGTTTCGAGCCGGTCAGCTCGTCGTGGATCACCGCGGCATTGTTGACCAGCACGTCGATGCGTCCGCTCTGCTCACCGACCCGGGCGAAAAACGCTGCGACGGCGTCGTCGTCACGGTGATCCAGCGGTACCGCGATACCGGCTCCGCCGGCGTGCGTCACCTCATCGGCGACACCGCTGCCGGCCGCCGACCGCCCGGTGATGTAGACCAGCCACCCGGCGGCCCCCAGCGCCCTGGCGATCCCGCGGCCGGCACCGCGACTGCCCCCGGTGACGACCGCCACCCGTTGCTGCGCTGCCATGTCACTCCTCACCCGATATCCGGCCTGAAACGAAAAGATACACATCGGGTTTCGATTCGGTACGTGTTACCCGGCAGCTATGGGCCGGCCTGCCGGACCTCGGCGATACTGATCCCGTCTGTTCGCGCTCGGTGGACTCCTCGGAAAGGCGATCCTTGGCAAGGTGGATGCCGGCCGTGACCATGGCGATGGTCACCGCGACGGCGGTTACGTTGGGCGCCGGGCCTGCGGCGCACGCAGAACCGGTAGCGATGAATCCGCAGAGCTACGACAAGACCTCCCGGGACGGGTGGCTGCTCAACATCACGCTGGATCACGAAGTCGTGAACTCGGTGCCCAATCTGGCCGGAGCGGCCAACTCCCGGGAAGCATTCGTCACGGTTTCCGGGACGGCGACCGCGACCGACGGTGCCAGCCCCATCACCGACAGTGTCTTCATCGTCGGATACCAGTTGGGGTGCGTCTCCGATGTCTCCACCGGCCTGCAGATCGGTGGAACCGCAGGCGCGGCACCACAAGCCGAGGTCGGGGCCGGCGGCGGCGAACCCGTCAGCGCGAGCGCCGGAAACGCCGGCGGCGGCGCGGGTTATGTGCAGACGGTGCTGCAGCCCGGTGTGATCGTGGACCTGCCGCTGTCAAACATGGCGCTCAGCGACGCGGGTAGGGCCATGATCGACATCGACAATATCCACATCAAGGCCGACGGCTGCGGCGGCGCCGTCACCGTCCGGTCCTACGGCTACCTGCGCATCTCCACCGACACCGCCCATACCCAATTCGCCATCTATGGCGACCCGATCCAGATCTGAGGTGCCGCGATGCCGACAGCGCGATCGGTGCTCACCGCGGCGTTGGCCGTCTGCCCGATGATCCTGTGCCCGACGGCCGCTGCGGATCCGGTTCCGCTGCCCGATCCGCCGCCGTATGTGCCCAACGATCTGTCACCGTTCCCGGGAAGCTACAGCTATCCCTACAACGTGATCATGGTCGGTCCGCCGTGGACGGTCGACGCGCGCGGCGTGCAGATCGGCACCAACATCGACCCGGGGCTGCGTCCGGAGGGCCTGCCGGGCAGTCAGTTGGGCAACAGTGCGCACCCGGACAACAGCCTGACATTGTCGAACGCGCGTTACGGAATCTCGGCGGGGATCGCACCGGTACCGGAGGTCGACCCCGGCGTCATCATCGACGCCGGCAGTCCGGCGGCCGGTCTGGAGAATCCGGACGGTCGCCCGCCGACGAGTGTCCTCGAGCCGGAATCGGTACCGCCCACCGCGGCACCCGAGCCGCGAGTGCCACCGCTGGAAGACTCGCATGGCGGCCGGAGCTGATAAATCCGGTGCCCACAAGTTATTCTGGACGGGTGTCCAAAGATTCGTCCGCCGACGGGGCCGGCGCCCGCCGCCCGGACCGGCGGCCTGCCCGCACGGTGCGGAAGGTGCTCGATGCCGGGCTGGCGGAGTTGCGGGCATCCTCCTATGCCGATCTCACGATGCGGGCCGTGGCACACCGGGCCGGAGTTTCTCCGGCCAGCGCGTACAACTACTTTCCGTCCAAGAGTGTCCTGGTCGCGTCGGTCTACCTGGATCTGCTCACCAACTCGGCTCCGCAGACCACTGTCGACGCCGGCGCCCCTGCGCGGGTCAGTGCGGCGATGCGCGATATGGCGCTGCTGACGACGCCGCATCCCGAGCTGACGGCAGCGTTCGGCACCGCGTTGATGGCCGACGATCCCGCCGTCCGGCCGGTGGCAATCCAGATCGCCACCGAGCTGCAGCGCAGGCTCGACGCAGCGCTGGGCCCCGGCTATCCCCCGTCGGTCACGACAACTCTGATGATGACGTTCTCCGGCGCGCTCGTGACGTCACACTTCCAGACCATCGACGAGGTCAACGCACAACTCGATCAGGCCGTCGAAACCATTCTGGGACAACCCGTTTCCTGAATCCGTCAAGCGCAGCCCTGGTGGTCGAGATAGCCGGTGATCACCTCGACGAGTGCACGCCGTTCGCGGGCGGTCTCGCCGTGCTCACCGGCCACCATCTTGGCCAGCATCGACCCGCGCAGCATGGTCCAGATGACCTCGCCTATCGCCTCGGCGTGCTGGGGGTCGAGCCCTTCGGCCAACTGGCGGGCCAGGCCCGACAATGCGGAGACGAGCTCGACCAGATGCTCACTGTCGAGCTCGCGACGGCCGGGCCGGGTGGCGATCAGGATCTCCATCGCGGCAAGCGATGTGGGACTGGAGAACGCCGTCCAGATCACGTCCACGATGCGCTGGGTCCGGTCCCGACCGGACCCAGCGGCCAGATCGGGTGCGACATCGCGCAGAGCCGCAAGCAGCTGCCCGAATCCCAGGTCGACGACGGCCATCAGCAGACCGTCGCGGTCGCCGAAGTGGTACTGGATCACTCCCCACGTGACGCCGGCCCGTTCGGTGATGTGCTTGGCGCTGGCGGCAGCGAAGCCCTCTTCGAGCACACAACGCACCGTCTCGTCGATCACCGTCGCCCGGGTGCGGTCGGCACGCACCTGAGCGCCGGTCGCCGGGCGCCGGGGCACGATGGGAGATGCGCTGGGGCTCAAGACATCTCCTAGATCGCGAAGCGTCCGGCGAATCCGCGCAGCGGCAGATCGGCGCTCGTGAGGAGGCCGGGGGGCGCCGCCACCACCGACGCGAGCGCGTTGAGGGCGGGCAGGCCGGTCACGGTCATACCGATCGACGCGAAGTTCGCCGGGTCGGAAAGGTCGACTCCGGGCTTCGGGAAGATCATGTGCTTGTTGTAGACGCAGGGATCACCCTTGATCTGAGTGATGTAGCAGCCCTTGATATCCCAGCTCGGATCGGTATGCGGGGTCATCTGCCACTCCAGGTGGGTCTCGACTCGCGGCACTCCGTCGATCATGCCCTGGTACTTGATGTAGTTACCGCCCAGCGAGCCCTTCGGCAGGATGTACCAACCCAGGTCGACGTCTTTGGTGCAGGCGCCCAGTTCGTAGGAGAATTTCACCTCGTCGAGTTCGAGGCCGAAACAGTCAGCCATCATCAGCACGCTGTCGGCGAAGACGCGGGTGTACTTCTCCAGCTTGCCGGGGATGCTGGGGTCCTCGACCGGCATTCCGTAGCCCACCTCGATCCAGGTGTCCTTGGAGTGGTGACACGAGACATCGACCGATTCGATGGTGGTGACGTTCTCGATATCGGCGACGTCGGCCGAGCACACCACGCCGAGGATCTGGTTGAGACCGGGGTTCATCCCGGTGCCGTAGAAGCTCGAGCCACCCTTCTGGCAGGCCTCGGCCAGCAGTTGTGTCACCGGTTTTCCGGACGGGTGCGGATGATTGGTGTCGCGGTGCCAGCCGGTTATCCAGTCGGCGGTGGTGACGATGTTGATACCGGCTTCGAGCACCTTGACGTAGAGATCTTCGTCCGGGAACACACCATGGAAGGTCAGCACATCCGGTTTGGCGGCGATGATCTCGTCGACCGATCCCGTCGCGGTGACCCCGATGGGTGCCAAACCGGCGATCTCGCCGGCGTCACGCCCGACCTTATCGGCTGTGTAGCAATGTAATCCGACCAGTTGGATATCGCTGCGGGTGCTGATCCGCTTGATCATCTCGGTGCCGACGTTGCCGGTCGCCACCTGGAACACCCGGATCGGATTGTTGTCGCGCACAGTCATTGCAGGAACCCTTCTGAATCGTCGATGTGGAATGTCAGGCGTTGGAATTGCCGGCGTGCTGGAGTTCGGCGGCGCTACCGCCGCGGCCGTCCGGATAGAACTGCATGGCCCACTTGCGGATTGCGGTGAAACCTTCGTACTCCGCGGTGGCCAGCGCGGGCGGGTCGGAGTAGCGCTGATGCTGCCAGATGTGTACGTCCTGGCTGAACTGCCGGATCACCTCATCGCCGAACTCGGCGGCCTTGGCGGCTGCTCGAGCCGGATCGTGTCCGGCCGAACCGCCGGACGGGCGTCCGATGTAGACCATGAAACGGACGTCCGACGTGCGTTCGTCGACCGGCGTGATCGCCGATATGGTCCGGTTGTCGATCATGCCCCAGCTCTTGGTGACCGCGATACCCAGACCGCCGTTGATCGCCTCGACACCACTGCGGACATCGTCGATCGACTGGTTGTCGTCACCTTCGAAGGTGATGGTGAAGTCGACGTAGGACACTGGCTCGGCGAAATCGTGCCGGGTGAAGACCGGGACGATCGGCGTCTGGTGCACATATTTGAAATGGGCGAAGTCGACGCCGTTTTCCAGCACGTATTGCGGGTGCAGTTCCAGGCCCTCCCGGAAAAGCCGCTGCTGCGGGTAATAGTCGTCGGCGGTGCGCTCGTCGCCGAAGCTGGCGAAGACGTCGGGTGCGTCGAAGAACGGCTCGCGGCCCTCGATGTCATGCCAGATGTAGACGGATTCGTTGCGCTCGGTGACCGGGAAGGTGCGGATACGCCGGCCACGGTTGGGACGGTCCTGGTACGGGATGCAGATATTGCGGCCTTCGGTATTCCATTGCCAGCCGTGGAACGGACACTGCAGCGCCTCGCCCTCGACGCGGCCGCCGTAGCCGAGGTGCGCGCCGAGGTGTTCGCAATAGGCATCCATCACCGTGAGCCGACCCGATTCGGAACGCCACGCGATCATGTCGCGGTCGAAGTACTTCATCCGGTGCACGTCGCCGATGCCGATCTCGGCCGACCACGCGACCTGAAACCAGCCGGTCGGCTTCATCGACAGTGGCGGCTTTGCCATGGACTACTCCTGTGTGAGCTGGGCATTGGAGAAAACCATAAAGCACTCAATGTAAATCTGAAAGAGGTTGTGCGAATGTCGCGAATCCGATGGGGGCGGCGCGGTGCGCCACACTGCGCAGCGGCCGCCACCCTATTATCGAATGATGGCTAAGAAACGCGGTGCCGCGGCAGCGGCACCCGAGACCGGTGGCTCCAAGTCGGAACGCACCCGGGCGCGGATCCTTGATGCCGCGGCCCACGTGTTGAGCGTCAAAGGCTTTGCGGGAACACGTCTTATCGACGTGGCCGAATACGCGGAATTGCAGGCGCCTGCGATCTACTACTACTTCCCGTCCCGGGAGGACCTGATCGAAGAGGTCATGTACGCCGGTATCAGCGATATGCGCCGGCACCTGCAACAGACCCTGGACGACCTGCCGCCGGGCTCCCCCGCGATGACGAAGATCATGGCCGCGGTCGAGGCGCATCTGCGCCACGAACTGGAACTTTCCGACTATGCGACGGCGTCGATCCGCAACTCCGGGCAGGTGCCCGAGCACCTGCGCGGCAGGCAGCGCAAGGAAGAGGCCGCCTACGGACGGGTCTGGCAGGGCCTGTTCGCGGACGCCGTCGCTGACGGTGAGCTGCGCGCCGATCTGGATCCTCGGCTGGCCCGGTTGCTGGTGATGGGTGCGCTCAACTGGGCCGTGGAGTGGTGGGACCCCAAGCGGGCGTCCGTCGACGCCATCGTGGCCAACGCGCAGACCATGATTCGCGGTGGCCTCACCGAACCCGCCCGGCCGGCGCGAAAACGAGCGCCCAACAAGGCATCTCGCTGAGGTCAGTCCCGGGCGGACTCTTTGTTCGCAATGCCCACAACCGAATTCAGCAGACCCGGAATGCCGGCGTCCACCTCGTCGGTGCGTAGTCGCTGGTGGGTCAGCCCGTCGATGACGAGCCGCTCGGTGAGGCCGGCCTCACGCAGGATCTTGAAGTGGTGGGTGGCCGTCGACTTGTTGATGCCGTCGTAGAGCGCCGCACACTGCAACGGCGTTCCGGCGTTGTGGAGGCGGCGCACGATCTCCAGCCGCACCGGATCCTGCAGGGCAGCCAGAACCTGCGGGAGCGGGCCGATCGGATGGGTCGGGAATACTCCGGCCGTCGTGTCGGCTGTCTCCACCGACCGCTGAACGCTCATGGTGTGCCCCTGGTCACGTCGTCCTCGGTTTGATGATCGTCAAACCTAGCGTAGTGTCGACCAGGTTCGATCACTATCTAACTTAGCAGATGGAGGCCGTGTGACCGCCGCGACGAGCGAACACTCGATCGAGCCGCAGCGCTGGGCCTACTCCCTGCTGCTCGTTCTCAGCGGTGTCGCTCTGGGCGTATCCGGACTACCGGCACCGCTGTACGGGATCTACGAGACCGTCTGGCACCTGTCGCCGCTGTCGACCACCATCGTGTTCGCCGTGTACGCCTTCGCCGCGCTGGCCGCCGTCCTGGTGTCGGGGAAGGTCTCCGATGTCGTGGGCCGCAAACCCGTGCTGCTCGGCGCCGTCGTCGCGATGCTTGTCGGTCTCGGGGTCTTCCTGATCGCCGACAATATGGCCCTGCTGCTGGTGGCCCGGGCCATCCACGGCGCCGCCGTGGGCTCGATCGTGGTCGCCGCCGCGGCTGCCCTGCTGGACCTGCGTCCCCACCACGGGCTGCGCTCGGGACAGCTCAGCGGTGTGAGCTTCAACATCGGTATGACCGTTGCCATCGTCGGCTCCGCCGTGCTGGCGCAGTACGCACCGCATCCGCTGCGCACCCCGTACGCCGTGGTCGCGGTGGTGTGCGTCATCGTCGGCGCCGGCGTGCTGGCATTGCGTGAACCGCATATCGCCCGCACCGCGGGACCGATCCGCATCTCCAGACCATCTGTGCCACAAGAGATCCGCGCCGATTTCTGGTTCTCGGCGCTGGGGGCGATGGCGTCTTGGTCGGTGTTGGGCGTACTGCTGTCGCTCTACCCCTCGCTGGCCGCACACCAGACCCACATCGACAATCTGCTGTTCGCCGGTGGCGTCGTCGGCGTCACCGCGTTCTCCGCGGCGCTGGCCCAACTGGCCGCCACCAGAGTCCCGGCCCGTCGGGCGGCCATCATCGGCGATGTCGGCATGGCGGTGACCCTGGTGCTGACCGTGCCGGTGCTGCTGACCCATTCCTGGCCACTGGTCTTCGCCGCAGCCGCTCTACTGGGAGCCACTTTCGGGCTCGGATTCGGTGGGTCGTTACGCCACCTGTCCGCGGTGGTGCCTGCCGACAAGCGCGGCCAGACGATGTCGGCGTTCTACGTCCTGGCCTATACGGCCATGGCGATCCCGACGATCCTGGCCGGGTGGGCCGCGACCAGGTGGTCACTGGACGCGGTATTCCCCTGGTTCGCCGGCATCGTCGCGCTGGCCTGCTTGGTCGCGGCGATCTTCGGGACCGTCAACAGCCGCGCCGCAGCACCGGCTCTGGTCCCCGCACACTAAACGGCGGTGCCGACCCTGCGGGCGATGAGATAGGCGTGTGGGGTCGATTCGAAGCCGTCGTCGTCACGGTCCCGATCCAGTTCGGCATAGAGCGCAAAGCCGTTGTCCGCCAACCGCTTCCTGACTTCGCGTGGCTGCCTGCGCACGAATGTCAACTCGACATCCTGATCGAACGCCGAGGTGAGGATTCGCGGTCGGTCACCGACCTGAAATGCCAGCAACACCAGCCCGCCCGGTGCCAACACCCGGTGAAACTCGCGTAGTACGCCGTCCAGGCGCTCGTCGGGAATGTGGATGATCGAATACCACGCACAGATTCCGCCGGCCGCGCCGTCGGCGATCGGCAGATCCGTCATCGAGCCGACCACGAAGCCCAGATCCGGATTGAGACGACGCGCCTGTGCCAGCATGCCGGGCGACAGATCGACGCCGAACACCTGGGCGCCGCCGGACCGCAACATCGCCGTCGTCGACCCGGTGCCGCAGCCCACGTCGATGACGGGTTTGGTGCCGCCGGCCACCACCATTCCGGCAAAGGCGTGCACCATCGCGCGGTCGAGCGGCTTGCCGTCGAGGTGGTCATGGAAACGGTCCGCGTAGGCAGCGGCGGCGCGGTCATAACCGGCCCGGGTCGCGGTCAGGAAGTCAGGCTCGGTCATCGCGATTCCGCGGGCGCACCCGCGCTCAGGCGGGCCGCCGCCGCAGCGAGGACGAAACCGGCCAGTGCCGACCACCCCAGGACGCCGTCGAGCCCGTTCTTGGCCAGCAACACCAGCGCCACCCCGGCCACGCACACCAAAACCCCGGCACCGGTGGAACGCCAACCGGTGGCCGAGGGCTTGGCGTCCCACCAGGGCAGCCGGCGATGCTCGAGCGGCGAGAGCGCGACGAAGAACACCGTCATCACCACAGCGAACACCACCGCCCGCAGCGCGAGTCGGCCCCAGAAACCGGGTGCATGAACGTCGTAGGCGTCGACGCCGACGGCATGCAGGCCGAACGTCGCGACCGCGATGGCCGGGATATGCCACAGATACAGCGTCATCGCACCCGCGTTGCCCCGGGCGACGACGTACCAGACCCGCGGCCGCTGTGCCCAGCGTCCGATCGTTGCGGCGCCGACCACGAACAGGCAGGACATCCACGTGCACTGCAGGGCGAGCACCAGCGTCGGCGGCGTCACGTTGGAGAAGTGCTCGGTGCCGGTCACCACCAGAGCCACCTCGTAGGGTCCCGCCGTGACCAGCACCACCTGCGCCACGAACGCCGCCACCGCGGCGGCCAGCGCCGCACCCGTGCCGACGAGCTTGCGCGCGTAGGCCACCCCGATCACCATCGGGATAAGCCAGACGATCACGAAGTTCGCGATACCGGCCTCCGGTGTCCCGACCGCCATCCGCACGGCATCGAAGATCCCGGTCAGTGCCAGCAACCCGAGGACCAGCAACACCGCGGTCCGGCCCGAGCGCATCCGGGTCAGCACCGGCACGAACGCCAGCACCACCAGATAGACCCCCAGGAACCACAGCAGCGCAACACATTCGCGTCCCAGTCGTGCCGCCGACTCCGCACCGAGGGTCATCCGCGCCACCAGCAGGGCGACGGTCCACACCGCCAGGTACCAGAACACCGGACGGCACAACCGCTGCGCTCTGGTCAGCAGCCACGAACCCCACGGTGTGCCGTCATGCCAGCCGTAGGCACCCGCGGCGCCACCGGCCAGGAAGAACAGCGGCATGACCTGCACGACCCAGGTGATGGGTTGCAGGGCAGGCAGTGCGCCGAGCAGGTTGCCGATCTGTACGCCGTCGCCGTCGATGGTCGCCAACAGCAGCGCGCAGTGTCCGAACATCACCACCACGAGCGCGGTGAGCCGGGCGACGTCGACGGCACGATCGCGGCCGGGCGTCGCGCCGTCGGTCACCGGGCGGGGGTCGGGCAGCGGTGTGGTCATTGCCATGCGCCCAGCCTGCCCGACCGCCGGCGATGACGGATGGGTAGGAATACTCGTTTCGGCCCGAGCCGCTCTAGCTGCGCGAGGCCTCCAGCGTCTCGTTGAAGGTCTTGCTGGGCCGCATGACCGCCACCGTCTTCTCGCTGTCCATCTGGTAGTAGCCACCGATGTCCACCGGATTGCCTTGTGCTTCGGCGAGTTCGGCCACGATGGCTTCCTCGTTCTTGGCCAGCGCCTCGGCGAGCGGAGCGAAGTGGTCGCGCAGTTCGGCGTCGTCGTTCTGTGCCGCCAGTTCCTGGGCCCAGTACATGGCCAGGTAGAACTGGCTGCCCCGGTTGTCGAGCTCACCGGTCTTACGCGACGGGTTCTTGTTGTTGTCGAGCAGCTTGCCGGTCGCCGCGTCGAGCGTCTTGGCCAGGATCTTCGCCCGCTCGTTGTCGGTCTTGATACCGAGGTCCTCGAGGCTGGCACCCAACGCCAGGAACTCGCCGAGCGAATCCCAGCGCAGGTGGTTCTCCTCCACCAGCTGGCTGACATGCTTGGGCGCCGAACCGCCTGCGCCGGTCTCGTAGAGACCGCCGCCGGCCATCAGCGGCACGATCGAGAGCATCTTGGCGCTGGTCCCCAGTTCCAGGATCGGGAACAGGTCGGTCAGGTAGTCGCGCAGGATGTTGCCGGTGGCGGCGATGGTGTCCTGTCCGCGGATGAGGCGCTCGATGGTGTGCCGCATGGCCCGTTCCTGGCTCATGACGGAGATGTCGAGACCTTCGGTGTCGTGATCGGCGAGGTAGGTGGCGACCTTCTTGCGCAGCTCGTTCTCGTGCGGGCGTTCCTGGTCCAGCCAGAACACCACCGGCATACCGGAGTTGCGCGCCCGCGTCACAGCCAGTTTCACCCAGTCGCGGATCGGGGCGTCCTTGACCACCGGCATCCGCCAGATATCGCCCTCTTCGACGTTCTGGCTCAGCAGCACCTCGCCGGTGTCGTTGTCGACGATGTCGGCGACGCCGTCCTCGGGAATCTCGAACGTCTTGTCGTGGCTGCCGTACTCCTCGGCCTTCTGCGCCATCAGGCCGACGTTGGGGACGGTACCCATCGTCGTCGGATCGAACTGCCCGTGCGTCTTACAGAAGTTGATGATCTCCTGGTAGATCCGCGAGAACGTGGACTCCGGGTTGACCGCCTTGGTGTCCTTGGTGCGTCCGTCAGCGCCGTACATCTTGCCGCCGAGCCGGATCATCGCGGGCATCGACGCGTCCACGATGACATCGCTGGGCGAGTGAAAGTTCGAGATGCCCTTGGCGGAGTCCACCATCGCGAGCTCGGGACGGTGTTCGTGGCAGGCGTGCAGATCGCGGATGATCTCCTCGTGCTGGGAGGCCGGCAGCGATTCGATCTTGGCGTAGAGATCGCTCAGGCCGTTGTTGACGTCGACGCCGAGCTCGTCGAAGAGCTTGGCGTGCTTGGCGAAGGCGTCCTTGTAGAAGATCTTGACCGCGTGTCCGAACACGATCGGATGCGACACCTTCATCATCGTCGCCTTGACGTGCAGCGAGAACATCACACCGGTCTTGTAGGCGTCTTCCATCTGCTCTTCGTAGAACTCGCAGAGCGCCTTCTTGCTCATGAACATCGAGTCGATGACATCGCCCTCGTCGAGCTTGACCTCGGGCTTGAGCACCAGGGTCTGTCCACTGGCGGTCTTGAGCTCCATCCGCACGTTGTGCGCCTTGTCCACGGTCAGCGACTTCTCACCGTGGTAGAAGTCGCCGTGTTTCATGGTTGCCACGTGGGTGCGCGATGCCTGCGACCACTCCCCCATGCTGTGTGGGTGCTTGCGCGCGTACTCCTTGACCGCCTTCGGTGCGCGGCGATCTGAATTGCCTTCACGCAGAACCGGATTGACGGCACTGCCGAGGCACTTGCCGTAGCGCTCCTTGAGCTTGCGTTCTTCGTCGTTCTTCGGCTCGCCCGGGTAGTCCGGCAGGGCGTAGCCCTTGCCCTGCAGTTCCTTGATCGCTGCCAGCAGCTGCGGGACCGAGGCGCTGATATTGGGCAGCTTGATGATGTTGGTTTCCGGGTGCTGGGTCAGCTCACCCAGATGGGCGAGGTTGTCGGGGACCCGCTGCTCATCGGTCAGGTAGTCGGAGAACTCGGCGAGGATGCGCGCAGCCACCGAGATGTCGCTGGTCTCGATGGTGATACCGGCCGGCTCGGCGAAGGTGCGCAGGATCGGCAGGAAGGCGTAGGTCGCAAGCAGCGGCGCCTCATCGGTCAGCGTGTAGATGATGGTCGGCTGCTCGGCGCTCATATTTTCGTCTCTCCCGGCGTTTCGGTGCGGTCAGATTCCTGCGAAGCCCGCGTTGTCACGGCAGTTATCAAACTAGCGCAGCGGCGCCGCGACCGGAGGCGTGGGACGAGCCTGTGATCTTGACCGAAGCAGGTGATACCGCTGGTCCCAGGCTGTCCGGGGCGGGGACCGGGATTGAACCCGGCACCCCGGCAATCCGTACTACCGGCAACAGCGCCGGTAGAGGGGGCACTCATGAGTGCAGTCGTCCGAATGTCCGCAGCAATGGTCGCCGCAGGTGTCGCCATCGCCGGCACGACCGCGCCGCCGGCCACGGCAGCGGTCTTACCGCCGCCGGCCATCGTGTCGCACGCTGTCGAGCTGTCGGCCGTCAGCGTCCCGCCCGGCGGCCTGATCACCAGCTTCCTGGGCAACCAGGTGCTGTACTGCTCGCTGATCTGCACCTCGGCGATACAGGGGGTCGTCGCGGTGTCCGGGGTCGCGCTGGCGACCCCGGCGACCTTCGTCACCGGATTGCAGCAGTCCGGCAATCTGCTCAAGGCAATCGGTCTGAGCGCCGCGTCGGTCACCGGGGCCGCTCAGACCGCCGCCGCCGACGTCATCTTCAAAGACGGTATGGAGGTGGCGCCGCGGGCACTCAACGCCTTCGAGGTCGGCGTCGTGGGGCTGATGAACATCGTCCCGGCCGCCACGCACGGTCTGCCGAGCCTGCTGGCGGCCATCCAGACCGCGCGATCGGACACCTACACGGCGCTGAACCGGCCCATCGTGCCCAATCCGGAACCGACCGTCATGCCGCGCGGGGTCCTGCAGGTCGCCGTCATCGGCGCCATAAACGTGGTCGCGGCGGTGATCTTCCCGGCATTCAACGACGTCCTGCTCGGCGCGTTCCAGGTGCCCAACGCCGTGGCCCAGACGCTGGCAAGCACCGGTGACCCGGTCAAGGCCGTCGCCGCGGGTCTGAGCACCGCCGCGACGGTGGCCGGTAACGCCGGCCGGGTGATCACCGACGCCGTCGTCACCGCGATCGACGATGTCCGTGCGGCTTCCCGCCCAACTCCGTCAGGTCTGTCGCAGAACCGGCTGGCCGCCGTTGCCGAGGCCACACCCGAGGTTCACACCGAGGCGAGCGATCCGGCAGAACACATCGACGCCGCCGGATCGAAGAAAGCGGCCACCGACGAGAAGACGTCAGCCTCGAAGACGTCAACCAAGAAGGCCTCGGCATCCGAGGACACCACAGCCGAGCCCGAAAAGGCCTCGGCGACCACACAGCCGGACTCCGATCCCGCCGAACCGCACCAGGCGTCGGCGGACGAACCCACCGAACACCACGCCACGGACACAGACGGCGGCGCTGCCGGCGAACATCCGCACTCCGTCACCCGAAGCGAGTCAGAACCGGACGCCTAGATGCGGCGGGCAGTTGAACCCGCACCGCTTCGCCGCCGTGTCCTAAGCAGAGATGGGGAAGCAGGTAACGAAATTGGTGAGGCCGTACCGCGTTGTGGATCACATCGTCGATCGTCTGGCAGACATCGGTGTCACGCACCTTTTCGGTGTCGACGGCGCCAACATCGAAGACCTCTACGACGCCGCGCACTTCAACACCGAGATCACTGCGGTACTGGCCAAGCATGAATTCTCGGCCGCCACGATGGCCGACGGTTACAGCCGCGCCGGTACCACCGCGGGATTCGGTGTGGTCGCCGCGACATCCGGCGGTGGATCGCTGAATATCGTTGCCGGACTGGGTGAATCGTTGGCCAGCCGGATCCCGGTGATCGCACTGGTGGGGCAGCCGTCGACCGCGATGGACGGACGCGGCAGCTTCCAGGACACCAGCGGAGAAAACGGCTCCCTGGACGCGCTGCGGTTGTTCTCCGCCGTATCGCTGTTCTGCCGCCGAGTCACCGATCCCGGCGACATCGTCACCGCGCTCGACGAGGCCGTCACCGCGGCACGCACCGGTGGTCCCGCAGTCCTGCTGCTACCCAAGGATATTCAGCAGAGCCCGATCGAACCGGGTCGACACGGCGCCGGTACCGATACCCCGGCCCGGCAATCCCCCGACCTGCGCCCCATCATCGAGGCGTTGAGCGGCGCCGGCGGCCCGGTCACCATCATCGCCGGTGAGCAGGTGGCCCGAGACGATGCGCGCGGCGAACTGGAACGCTTACGGGCAGCACTGGGAGCGCGGATCGCCACCGTGCCGGACGCCAAGGACGTCAGCGCGCCCCCGACGCTGGGAGTCACCGGCGTCATGGGTCATCCCGGGGTGGCAAAGGCGTTGGCGGACAGTGCCTTGTGCCTGCTCATCGGGACCCGGCTGTCGGTCACCGCGCGCGCGGGCCTCGACACCGCGCTGCACGCTGTGCCGGTCATCTCGGTCGGCTCGGCAGCACCGTATGTGGCGTGCATGCATGTCCACACCGACGACCTGCGGGTGTCGCTGTCCCAGCTGAGCGACGCGCTGCCCGCTCATCTGTCGACGAGGAACGGCTGCAGTCTGGACCACAGCGCACCGGACGAATTGGAGCCACCGGCGTTCGACGGCCCCGGTATCCGTTACCAGGCGGCTGTCGCCGCCCTGCACGCCGCACTGCCGGACGGCACCGACATCATCGTCGACGCCGGAAACACCGGTGCGGCAACGGTTCACCGGCTACCTGTACGGCGTGACGGCCGGTTCGTGGTGGCGCTGGGTATGGGCGGTATGGGCTACAGCTTCGGCGCGGCGATCGGGATGGCATTCGCCCGCGGGCGGCGCACCGTGGTGATCGCTGGTGACGGTGCCTTCTTCATGCACGGGATGGAGGTGCACACCGCCATGCAGTACCGGCTGCCGGTGACATTCGTGTTGTTCAACAACAATGCCCACGCCATGTGCGTCACGCGCGAGCAGCTCTTCTACGACGACCTCTACAGCTACAACCGGTTCTCCCCCAGCCGGCTGGGTGCCGGGCTCGCTTCGATGTTCCCAGGCCTGCCTGCCGTCGACGTCGACGTTCTCGACGAGCTGCCGACAGCGTTGCGCAACGCGCTGGACGCCGATGGTCCCTCGGTGGTCAGCATCGAATGCTCGGCCGACGAAATACCACCGTTTACAGCGTTTTTGGAATCCGTCCAGGCGGGGAACTCCGTTCCCCCGATCGACCAGAAAGAGAGCCGTGCCGATGTCACTACCTGCACTTGAGGACATCACCGCCAGTACCGGCGACGACAGCCCTATCGACGGGGTGATCCGCATCGAGACCTCGCCCCGGGAGAAAGCCACCCCCATCATCATGGAGATGATGCGGTCGGTGTATCCGCACGATCAGATGTTCGGTGAATACATCACCGTGCACGACTTCGTCGATTGCCCGCCCGACGAGCTGTTCGCCTACCTGTCTGACACCCGCAGCCTGGAGGAGTGGACCTACAGCCTTCGGGGTTTCGAGACCACCGACGAACCCGGACTGTGGCGGGCATTCGACAGGCTCGGCGACCAGACCGAGATCTACACACGCACCGAATCCAACCGCGACGCCCGCACGGTGGACTATCACTGCGCCTGGGACCAGGGCAAACACCTGTGGATGATCTACCTGATGCGCGTCGTCGACGCGCAGACCGTGCTCAACAAGCCCGGCTCGGTGGTGCTGTGGACCAACTGCCACCACCCGTTCTATGAAGACAACCCGTATCCGGAGACCGCTCCAGCTGAGCGCCCGGTCTGGGTCGGCGACTTCTGGGACATGTTCGCCGCCGGACATCTGCTGGAACTGAAGAACCTCAAGGCGATAGCCGAATACCGGCACCGGCACGGGTTACCGGTGACGCCGAAATGGATGGGATGAGGACGCCATGACCACTGCGAACACCACCCCCGTCAGCCTCCTCGATGTCTCGACCTATCTGCCGGGCGAACCGATCAGCGCCGACTACTACGCCCAATTCGCCGCGTCCGACGAGCTCCGCGACAACATGATGTTCCGGGCGCCCAGGTTTCGTCATCACGTCGGGACCGACGAAACCGCGGTCGACATGGTCGAGCGGGCCGCCGCGGGCCTGATCGACCGGCACGGACATGACGCGATCGCCGGCGTCGACGTGCTGATCACCCACGCCCAGATGCCCGATATGCCGTTCTACGGAGGCGGTGGACAGATCGCGCACCGCCTCGACATGCGGCCCGGCACCGTCATCGATCTGCACAACGGTGGTTGCGCGGCATTCGTGTTGGGGCTCAAACTGGCGCGTCAGCAGTTGCTGGCCGGCGAGGGCCGGACCGCGCTTGTCGCGATAGCGCAGAATGCCGCCGGCCAGATCTTCGACCAGGAAGGCGTGCGCCGCAAGGCCCAGGCCGCGGTACCTGGTGACGGTGCCGCCGTCGGGCTGGTGACGCTGTCGGACACCTCCCCCATCCTCGACGTCCAGTGCCGGACCTACCCGGAGTATGCCGGCGATATGACGCTGGCGGTCGACCCGTACCGCAAGTGGTGGCAGCCCGGCCCCGGCGAGGGATACATCGGCTTCACCGAATCGAAGATCACCAAGGTGCTGGCCCGCGGCAACCGTCAGGTTCCCGAGATCGCGTTGTCGGTGTGCTCGCGAATCGGTTTGGCGCCCAAGGATATCGACCTGCTCGTCACCAACCAGCCGAACCGGGTGTTCCTGCGCAACTGGCGGGAAGCACTCGAACTCCCGCCCGAACGACATCGCGACACCTTCGACGAGTGCGGCAATCTGTTCGCCGCGGGAATTCCGATCAACTTCGACCGCGCCATCGTCGACGGACAGATCGCGGCCGGCGATATCGTGATGATGGCGGCCTTCGCCCATGCCGGCGACTTCGCCGGTGCCGCAGCGGTTCGCTGGGGTGGGCGGAACTGATGGCAGAGGTCGAGGGCGACGCGCCCATCACCGCGGGCATCGTGGCCGCATTGCCGACGGCCATCGATCCGCTTGCGCTCTCGCTCAACGAGAGTCCACTACCGCCGCTGGCCGCTGTCCGGTCGGCGCTCGTCGAATCCATCGGGGCGGCCAACCGCTACCCGGAGTTCTTTCCCCAGCAGTTGCGCAGTCTGATCGCCGAGCACATCGGGGTCGCCGACGAGCAGGTGGTCTTGGGCTCGGGATCCACCGGTGTGGTGCTGCAGGTATTGCACGCCGTCACCCGCCCGGGTGATCGAATAGTGCTGACCAAGCCGACGTTCGACGGATTCCCGATCATGGCGGAGATGGCGCGGTTGCGACCGGTGACCGTGCCGCTCGACGAGCACGGCCATCACGACCTGGCCGCGATGGCCACCGCAGCCGCGGCCGCCGAGGTGGTGGTGGTGTGCCGGCCGCACAACCCGACCGGGACCATCGAATCCGCCGAGGACATCGAACGGTTCCTGCACAGGGTGCCGTCGGAGACCATCGTCCTGCTCGACGAGGCCTACATCGAATTCGTCGCGCCCGAGCACCGTCTCGACAGCGCGGCGCTGGTCCGGCGTTTCCCGAACGTCGTTGTGCTGAGAACGTTTTCGAAGGCCTACGGGTTGGCAGGCCTGCGGGTGGGTTATGGGTTCGGCGCACCCGAACTCGGCAACAAGCTCTGGGCCATGCAGGTGCCGTTCGGAATGAGCATCACCAGCGCGGTCGCCGTCGCGGCGTCCTACGATGCGGCGGCGCAGCTGCGTCAACGGGTCCAGCGCATCGTCGACGAGCGCCGCATCCTGACCCGCCGGCTGCGGGCCACGGGCCTGTACACCACCGATTCACATGCCAACTTCGTCTACCTACCTCAGGGCGCCGACCGTTGGCCGGCAACCTTCCATGGCGTCCTTCCGCAGGTCCGCCACTACCCGGACGGTGGCATCCGGATCACCGTCGGTGGACCCGAATCCACCCGGGCGGTGCTGGGAGCCATCGGCGCGGTGCCCGCCTGAGTGACACTCAGATTGCCAAGATCGCCGCGGACGCCCGGCCCTGGCAACTAAGGTGCACTTCGTGGGTGTCAACGTGCTGGGGAACGGCCGGGCCCGCTGGTTTGCGCTGGCGGCCTCGCTGGTGGTGTCGGCAGGCATGATCATCGCCCAGGACACCGAGCCCGTCGGCAACGTCGCCAGCGTTCACACGCTGCCGAGCGCACCGAACGCCGCGCCGACCGGCGCCGCTGCCCCGGCTGCTGCAGAGCTGCTGGCCGCCAGCGCCCCGGTCGACCCGCAAACCTTCGATTTCAGCCTGCCCGCCGGTATCGCACCCGAGAGCGGTTTGCAGATCCACACCATCTGGGTGGCCCGGGCCATCAGTGTGATGTTCCCGGAGATCAAGACCATCGGCGGATATCGGCAGGATCCGCTGAAATGGCATCCCAACGGCCTGGCGATCGACGTGATGATCCCGAACTATCACACCGACGAGGGCATCGAGCTCGGTAACCAGATCGCCGGTTACGCCCTGGCCAATGCCGAGCGTTTCGGTGTCCTGCACGTGATCTGGCGACGTGGCTTCTACCCCGGCATCGGTGCGCCGAGCTGGACCGCGGACTATGGCAACGAGACCGCCAACCATTTCGACCACGTTCACATCGCCACCAACGGTGGCGGGTATCCGACCGGCCACGAGGCCTACTACATCGGGTCGATGACGCCGTAGTCACCGCGCGGCGGGCATGCCGTTTTTCCTGTCAGCCGATGGCCGGACACCCTATTCTTGGGCGGTCGGGTTCGGGGCCCGAGTTCGGTGGTGCGGGGCATGGCGGCTGTCGTGGAATGCGGGTCATGTGGCACCGCGCTGCGCGACAATGCCAGATTCTGTGACGCCTGCGGGGCAGCCGTCGTGGTGGACACCGCACAGTACAAACACGTCACAGTGCTGTTCGCCGACGTGGTCCGTTCGATGAGCATCGCGGCGACCGTGGAGACGGAACGCCTACGCGAGATCATGTCCGAGCTGGTGGAACGCTCCGCCGCGGTGGTACAGAAATACGGCGGGACCGTGGAATTCACCGGTGACGGAGTGATGGCGGTCTTCGGTGCACCGATAGCCCTGGAGGATCATGCTTTTCGGGGTTGCCTTGCGGCACTGGCGATCCAGGGGGAGGCCCGCAGGTTGGCCGCGGAGGTGCAGCGCCGCGATGGTGTGGCATTGCAGCTGCGGGTCGGGTTGAACTCCGGTCAGGTCATCGCCGGCGAGTTCGGTTCGGGTGCGTTGCGGTACGCCACCATCGGTGAGCAGGTCGGGTTCGCGCAGCGCATGGAGTCGGTCGCGCCGCCCGGCGGTGTCATGCTGTCCGAGGCGACCGCCCGGCTGGTCGAGGACGTCGCCGTGCTGGCCGAGCCGGAACGGGTGCACATCAAGAACACCCAGATGCCGGTCCAGGTGCGCAGGCTGGTGGCGATCAAACCGCTCGACGGCACGCCCCGGCGCCCCGAGACGGGTCTGGTCGGCAGGAACCGGGAAAAGGCACTGCTCGCCGATGTACTGGCCCGAAGCATCGACGGCCGCGGCGGTGTGGTCACCGTGATCGGGCCGCCGGGGATAGGCAAATCACGGGCAGCACGCGAGGCGGCGGCGCTGGCGGCCGACAGCGATGTCGACGTCTTCTGGACATTCTGCGAATCGCATACCGCCAACATCCCGTTCGGCGTCGTCACCCGGCTGCTGCGGACCGCAACCCGGGTCGCCGGCCTCGACGGCGCCGCCGCCCGTTCCCGCATCCGCGAGCAGCTTCGCGACGCCGATCAGCAGGACCTGTTGCTGCTCGACGATCTCCTCGGTATCCGCGATCCGGACATCGCGCCACCCGTCGTCGATCCCGACGTGCGGCGTCGCCGGCTGACGGCACTGATCACCGCCGCGTTGCTGGCGCGTACCGCACCTGTGCTCTACGTCATCGAGGACGCCCAGTGGATCGATGCGTTCAGCGAGTCACTGCTGGCCGACTTTCTCTCGGTGATCGGACAGGCACCCGCGATGGTGGTCGTCACCGCGCGGCCCGAATATCACGGCGAATTGCGGCAGATGTCCGGTGTCAACACGATAACCCTTGCCCCACTGTCTGATTCGGAAACCACTGCACTCTTGCGCGAGATGCTCGGAGCGGACTCAACGGTCGACGAGCTCACCACGATGATCGCCGAACGCGCCGCGGGAAATCCGTTCTTCGCCGGGGAGATGGTGCGCGAGCTGGTGCAACGCGGGGTGCTGCGGGGCGAACGCGGTCACTACGTGCGCGATGCCGATATCGCCGAGGTGAGCGTGCCGGCAACGGTGCTCGCGACGATCGCGGCACGCATCGACCGGCTCAGCGTGGCAGCCAAACGCACACTGCACGCGGCCGCGGTGATCGGTGTCCGGTTCGAGGCCGACCTGCTCACCGCACTGGACGTCGATCCGTCGCTCGACGAGCTCATCGGTGTCGAGCTGATCGATCCGGTACGCCTGACGCCCACGGCCGAGTACGCCTTCTGCCATCCGCTGATCCGCGCGGTCGCCTACGAATCGCAGCTGAAAGCCGATCGCGCCCAATCGCATCGGCGACTCGCCGACGCGATAGAGCAACGAGACCCGAACGCCGCGGAGCAGAACGCGGCGCTGATCGCCGAGCACCTCCAAACCGCAGGGGAACTGCAGGCGGCGTACGGCTGGCATATGTGTGCCGCGGCCTGGGCCGGTACCCGCGACCTTGGTGCCGCCAGGTTCAGCTGGGAGCAGGCCCGCCGGATCGCCGACCGGCTGCCCGCAGACGGTGCCGAACAGCTGGCGCAGCGTATCGCCCCCAGGACGATGCTGTGCGCCACCGATTGGCAGGCCATCCGAGAGAGCCGGGGTCACTTCGAGGAACTGCGGACGCTGTGCGAGGCCGCCGGCGACAAGATCTCACTGGCCATCGGGCTGACGGGTCTGACGACAGAACTGATGTACGCCGGGCGCTCCCGCGAGGCGTCGCCCCTGGTCGCCGAACAGATGGCGCTGCTGGAATCGGTCGGCGATCCCACCCTGACGGTCGGGCTGTCGCTGGTGCCGTTCTGCATCTGGTTCGACATCGCCGAATTCGGTGAGCTGCTGCGGTGGACGGAGACCGTCGTCGACCTCGCCGCGGGAGACCCGGCCATGGGGGCCGGTTTCGGTTTCGGGTCGCCCCTGGCATCGGCGCTGGTGTGGCGCGGGGTGGGCCGTTGGTGGACGGGACATCCCCAGTGGCGCCAAGATCTGCGCGACGCCGTCGTGATAGCCGAAAAAAGTGATCCGACAACCTACGCCGGCATAGTCACCTGGGCCTACGGCGGCATACAGCACGGAGTCCTGCGAGCTGACGATGCCGCGGTGCGCGCGATCGAGAACGCCAGACACGCGGCGGCAGGGGCGAACAATGTGCCCGTCGCCGTGATCACCTACACATTGGGAGCCGCTCTGCTGAGCCGAGAAGGCGTGGCCGATCGGGACCGCGGCATGGAGATCATGCGGCTGGTCCGCGATATGTTCCTCGACGAGCCGGCCCCGTTCCTGGTGCCGGTTGCCGACATATGGATGGCTCAGGAACAGGCGCGGCGCGGGGACAGTGCCGCCGCGATCCCGGTGCTGCGTGCGGCGATGCAGGAGTTGCAGCAGGCGGGTCGGTACTTCTACGGCGTCTGGGCCATCGGCGCCCTGGTCGAGGCGCTCCTGAACCGTGCCGCCGAAGGCGACCTGGCTGAGGCGCAGCAGACATGTGACCTGCTGGCGGCGCTTCGGATCGATGGCGAATCCGCGATTGTCGACGTCATCGCGCTACGGCTGCGGGTGCTGCTGGCGCGTGCTCGCGGTGACGAATCCGAGTACCGGACCTTGCTGGGTCGGTACAGCGCAATGGCGAAAGCTCTTGACTTCGAGGGGCATATCGACGCGGCGGAGGCGCTGCGCAGTGCCGGTCGGTGAAACCTCCTGTGGTCTGGGCTATTGCGGTTCGATGCGCGTGAGCACGAGCGCCGGGCCCTCGGTGATCGCGATGGTGTGTTCACTGTGCGCGGTGCGCGAGCCGTCCGCGGAACGGATGGTCCACCCGTCGGGATCGAAGACGATCTTGTCGGTGCCTGCGGCCAACCACGGTTCGAGCGCGAGCGTCAGCCCGGGCTGCAGTTTGAGCCCACGCCCCGGTCGCCCCGAGTTGGAGACATGCGGATCTTCGTGCATGGTCCGGCCCAAACCGTGGCCGCCGAACTCGGTGTTCACCGGGTAGCCGTAGTCCGCGGCGACGGCGCCGATTGCCGCGGAGATGTCCCCCAGACGGTTTCCGGGCACAGCGGCGGCGATGCCAGCCTTGAGAGCCTCCTCGGTGGCAGCGATGAGACGCTGATCGGCCGGGCGGGGTGTTCCGACGATGATGCTGCGGGCGGAGTCGGCGACCCAGCCGTTGATGGACACCGCGATGTCCATGGTCAGCAGATCGCCATCGGCCAGTACGTAATCATGCGGGAGTCCGTGCAGCACTGCGTCGTTGACCGACAGGCAGATGACATTGCGGAACGGACCGCGACCGAACGACGGCTCGTAGTCCCAGTAGCAGGACTGCGCGCCGCGCTGGGCGATTAGCTCGCGGGCGCGGGCTTCGAGATCGAGCAGGTTCACCCCCGGCCGGGCCCGACGGGCGAGATCGTCGAGCAGTTCGGCGATGAATGTCCCGGTGACACCCATCGCCGCAATCTCGCTCGGTGTCTTCAGTTCCAACATGGCCTGCCTCGATCCAGGTTTGAAGCGGTATGAAAATACCAACCTAGCTCAGGATCCGGTATTTTCATACCGGACTGCGTATGCTGGCCGCATGGTTCGTCTGCCGCTGACCGCGCAACAACTCGCCGCCGGGAAACGCATCGGTGAGCAGATCCGACAGGCCCGGGGTGAGCGCACCCTCGGCGAGGTGGCCGAGGCGGCGGCGATCTCGCCGGAAACGCTGCGCAAGATCGAGACGGGACGGCTGGCAACACCCGCGTTCACCACCATCGCCGCGCTGGCCCGGGTTCTTCCGCTCTCGCTCGACGAACTCGCCGACATCTGCCTGGACCGGGTCAGCCTTCCGCACACCGGCTGAACCGGTATCAATCAACCGGTGAGCGGCCCTGTGCCGCCCGCTCGGCGGCCTGCAGCAGCCCGTCGCGAAAGTCCGGGTGGGCGATCGCGGCCAATGCCTCACCACGCTGTTGCACCGTCAGGCCCTCCAGCTCGGCAGCCCCGTATTCGGTGATGATGACGTCGACGTGGTGGCGTGGCGTGGTGATGACGGCGCCGGGGCCGAACCACGGCAGGATCCGTGACCGCACCTCACCGTCCTTCTCGAAGGTCGAGGGCAGGCAGATCAGGGAACGGTCGGAAAGCTCGAGTCCGGCCCCCGCGACGAAATCCTCGGCCCCGCCGATACCGCTGAACTGGTCACCGTTGATGGTGTCGGCGACCACCTGGCCGTTGATGTCGACCGCCAGACCGCCGTTGATCGAGATCATGTTGCGGTTGGCCGCAATGACTTCCGGGGAGTTGACGATCTCCACCGGCAGGAACGCGATATCGCGATTGCCGTCCAACCAGGAGTAGAGCTCTGGTGAGCCGAATGCGAACGTGGTCACGCTCACACCGTCGTAGAGGCCTTTGTCGGCGTTGGTGACCTTGCCTGCGCGATGTAGTTGCATGCATCCGTCGGTGAACATCTCGCTGTGCAGGCCGTAGTCGCCGCCGTCTCCCTCGGCCAGCAACGCCGCGATCTGGCTCGGTATCGAGCCGATACCGGTCTGCAGTGTCGCGCCGGGGCGGACGAACTCGACGGCGTGCCGGGCGATGGCGGTGTCGGCGTCGGTGGGTGGCGCCGTGGGCAGCGACAGCGGCTCATCGCTGGAGTGCACGAGGATGTCGATCTCGTCGACGTGTACCGCGTGTCGGTGCTCCGGGCCCAACCCGAAGGTACGCGGATACGCCTCGGACACCTCGACGACGAGGACCCGGTCCGGATCGGCACCGGCTCGGTGCAATTCGGCGATGGTGCCACCGGCATGCAGCGACAGTGAGCACCACCCGTCGGCGTCCGGCGGTGCCGCAACGGTCGTCATCACGCGCGGGGCCTGCCGTTGCAGCAACGGCCCGAAACGCCGGAAATCCGCCGGTGTGAACCCGATATCGGCGCCGCTGTCCCGCAGCGCCCGCTCGAGCGGACCGAAGAACCCCGACAGGTAGTGCACACCGGGTCGGGAGAACAGCTCGGTACCCACCGCCAGCAGCGCTCCGTAGACCCGCAGATCGGTCCAGTCCGTTCGTTCGCCGAGGGCCCGCAGAAATGCCGGTGGCTGACCGGGGCCGAGCGGTATTCCGAGCGAGTCGGCAGTCGTCAGCCGCGCCGCGGCCTCTTCGGGGGTCAGCTCGTCTGGCATGTCTTCAGACTGCCATGCCGGATCGCCGACGTTCATCGGGTGGTTGCCAAATGTTCAGCCGGCGCAACCTTCTTGGGTCCAACGCCCCTAGCGGTGCCCGGCACGGGTTCATAGTGTCGAATCCATCGGCCACGGTCCATCGGGGCCAGCGCCAGGAACAGGAGAAATCGGTGCCGAGTCTGCCGACCACCGTTGACACCACTCGAGAGCTCATCAAACTACGCGAAGACGTCGACCAGCTGTTGGCGGAGTTGTCCGTAACGGAAAGCACCTGGTCGGCCTGGCTCACCGGAGTCGCGGATGTGCATCGGTCCAGCGCCCGTAACATGCTGCACTACTTGGCACTTCGCCGTTGCGATCTGCGTGATACCCAGGCCCGGTTGGCCGCCTACGGGTTGTCGTCACTGGGACGAAGCGAACCCCATGTCGAAGCCACCCTGTTGGCGGTCAAGGCGGCCATCGGCGCAATGCTCGGCGACGGCTTCCGGTTATCCGAGACGGCCGATCATGATGGCGGGCAGCCGGAAAGCCCGCTGCGCCTGCGAACCCGGGACCTGCTGGGGCCGGACCCGGTCGATCGCGTGGCACGGGTCATGGTCACGCTGCCGTCCGAGGCGGCCACCGACCCCACTCTGGTGCATCGGTTGGTCAAACGCGGGATGAACATCGCCCGGATCAACTGTGCGCACGATGACCCACCGGCGTGGCGGGCGATGGCGCGCCACATTCGCCAGGCTGCAGAAGCCACCGGTAACAGCTGCTTGATCGCGATGGACCTGGCGGGGCCGAAACTTCGCACCGGCCCGCTGGAACCGGGGCCGCGCTGTGTCAAACTGCGGCCGGACCGAAATGAACTGGGGCAGGCGACTGCTCCCGCACGGGCGTGGCTGACCTCCGGCGACGACCCGGTCGAGCCGGCCGAACCAGGGCTGGTGACGGTGCCGGTGCCTGGCGGGTGGCTGAGCCGGCGCCGCGACGGAGACATCCTGCATCTGCATGACACCCGCGGATCGAAGCGTCGACTCGAGCTGGCCAGAACCGCGCAACCTGGCGGCTTCGTGGTTTCCGTTTACAAGACAACGTATCTGGCGACCGGAACCACGATCGAGGTCGAGGGCGTCGAGGATCCGGTAGCCGTCGGCGAATTACCGCAGATCGAGCAGAGTCTCCTGCTGCACAGCGGCGATGTTCTGACGTTGACCAGGGACTGCTCGCCTGCACCGGTAGCGCCGGGGGTACGCCCCCGGATCGGTTGCACACTGCCCGAGATCTTCGATTGTGCGCAGGTGGGTCAACGAGTCCATCTGGACGACGGGAAGATCAGCGGGGAACTGGTCGCTGTGGAACCCGATGCTGTGGAACTGCGGATCGACCATGCCGCGCTACGCGGTTCGCGTCTGCGGGGCGGCAAGGGCATCAACATCCCGGATGTCGACCTGCCGATCTCGGCCATCACCGACAAGGACCGTTCGGATCTCTCGACAGTGATCGAGTTGGCCGATCTCGTCGAAATGTCTTTCGCGCGAAGTCCTTCCGACGTTGCACAACTCCTCGACGAATTGGCCGGGTACGAGGACGACACGTTGGGAATAGTGTTGAAGATCGAAACGCGGCAAGCCTTCGAGCATCTCCCCCAGTTGCTGCTCACCGCCATGGCGCGACCGCGGGTCGGCGTGATGATCGCGCGCGGTGACCTGGCCGTCGAATGCGGTTACGACCGCCTGGCAGAGTTGCAGGAGGAGATCCTGTGGTTGTGTGAGGCGGCGCATCTGCCGGTGATCTGGGCGACGCAGGTGCTCGAGCAACTGGCCCAGACCGGTAACCCTTCGCGTGCCGAGATCAGTGACGCCGCAATGAGTGAACGGGCCGAATGCGTGATGCTGAACAAGGGCCCGTACATCGTCGACGCCGTCGACGCTCTCATCGACATCCTCTGTCGCATGTCGGATCACCACTACAAGAAGACCGCGTTGATGCCACCTCTGCAGTCCTGGCGCTCGGCATCGCGTTGACGGACCATCGGAGTGCGGCTGTGGGACTTTGGTCCGTAGGAGGGCGGCACCGCACTCGATAGCGTTGAAGGCATATCCACAACCACCGAACAGGAGTGCCGATATGACCAAGACCATCGAGACCACCACCGCCGATTCGCCGGCGCCCGATCTCGCCGACGAGATCCGGGAGTCCGCCAAGGCCGGGCAGCACGCCGCAGGCCAGGCGCTGCGCAAGTTCCGCCACACCGTCGACGAGGCCATTCCCGAGTCGGTGCAACCGCTGCGGGAAAAGCTCGTCGAGGCCGCCCTGGAATTGGCCGACGATCTGGTCAACGCCCAGTACAAGTTCCACCGCAGCCTGCTCAAGACCGCGGATCGGGCCTTGGCCAAGTCCAGCGACGACGGCAAGTAAACAGCGCACCGAGGTAGGCCCGGCAACGACGCCGGGCCTATCAGTCTGCGTCGGCGTGCACCGGACGGTTCGAGTCGACGACCTGACCTGCGCTCTACGACTTGCGCGCCACGATCACTGGGACCCGTGCGGACTGCACCACCGCCGAACTGACCGAGCCCAGCAATATTCCGGCGCACGCACCGCGGCCATGGCTACCCACCACGACGAGCTGGGCCTGCTCGGATTGCTCGATGAGATGTTCGGCCGCACGGTTGGCAACGACGGTGCGGTGAACCTTGACGTCCGGGTACCGCTCCTGCCAGCCGGCCAGGCGTTCGGCGAGTACCTCGTGTCCGTGCTGTTCAAGGGCCGACCAGTCGGCCTCGGAGTACTCCTGACCACTCCAGTCGCTGCACGCGTGCACCGCCACCAGGTCGACACCGCGACACGACGCCTCATCGAAGGCAATCGCCGTCGCCGGTTCCGAGTACGGGGACCCGTCGATGCCGACCACGACCGGTGCGGCGGTGGTGTCGGGAAATATGTTGTCGTCGTGGATGACAGCCACCGGGCAGCCGGCGTGCTGGATGAGGCCTGAGGTCACCGATCCCACGACGCGGCGGAGTCGTCCTCGCCCGTGTGCTCCGACGACGACCATCGCGGCCTGCTTCGACGCCTCCGCCAGCGACGGGACCGGCAGCCCGGTGCGGATTTCGTGGTCGACGTGTATCGGCTCGGTTCGCGTCTCGTCGTCGGCGATCATGACGGCATCCTGAATGATGTTGCGGCCCTGAGACTCCTGCCAGTTCTCGAATCCTGACGGGATGGATACTCCCGGCCACACCATCACCGGCGGTGGCAGTAGATGTACGAGGGTAAGGGTCTGATGGTGTGCCGCGGCCGCCCGGGCCGCCCATGCCACGGCGTTCTGTGCTGCCGGCGAACCGTCGACACCGACAACTACGCCGCGCTGAGACGTTGCGGAGGTCATGTCCTTCTCCTTTGCCGCCTGCGGGGAATGCTGACCACGCTAAACACGCCGCGGCGCGGTTCGAAGTTCCGACTGGCCCTGGCTGACAGGACCAAGGGCCCTTCTGGGCGGCGCTCCGGTGAGCGCACAGTGGCAGCTATGCACCGACCTGCATCGCGAGGCCTGACGTGAACACCACGAATTCCGACGGTCTCGGGCTGACCTCGGCGACCGGCCTGGTGATCGGCAGCGTCGTCGGCACCGGCGTCTTCACCATGCCGGCCGTGCTGGCCGGGGCAGGCACGATGAGCATCATCGTGCTCATCGTGGTCGCCGTCGGTGCCATGCTGCTGGCGCTGCTGTTCGGGCAACTCACCAAACGCATCCCCAACAGCGACGGCGGGTTGTACGCCTACGCGCGGCATGAGTTCGGCGACTTCGCCGGCTATCTGGTCGGCTGGAGCTACTGGATCTCGGCCTGGGCCGGAAACGCCGCCATCGTCGCCTCCTGGGTGTTCTACGTCGATGCGCTCCTCGGACTCGACAACCCCAGCGGACTGGTGAACTGGGCCATCGCGCTCGTCGGACTGTGGGTACCGGCGATCGTCAATCTGGTTGGTGTGAAACAGATGGCATGGTTCCAGAACATCACCGTGGCGTTGAAATTCCTCCCACTGCTGTTCCTCGGGGTGTTCGGTTGGCTTTTCGTCACGGACGCCAACTTCGGGCCCTTCAACGCCACCGGCGGCAGCCTGTACAGCGGTATCGGCATGGCTGCGGGTGTCGCCCTGTTCTCGTTCATCGGCGTCGAAGCGGCCGCCATCACCGCCAAACGAGTGCGAGATCCCCAGGTCAATGTGGGCCGGGCGTCGCTGATCGGCACCGCGGCCAGCGCCGCGCTCTACGTCCTGGTGACGGCGGTCGTGATGGGCCTGGTCGGCCACGACACCTTGGTCAACACCGGTTCACCGTTCGTCGACGCATTCCAGGCCATGTTCCCCGGAACTCCCTGGGCGGGAACCTTCATCGCCGCCATCGCGGTGATCTCCGGGATCGGCGCTCTCAACGGCTGGACCTTGATCGTCACCGAGAGCTCCCGGGCCATCGCGCAGGACGGGCTGTTTCCCCGGGCGTTCGCGTGGACCGATCGCAACGGCACGGCCTGGTTCGGCGTCGTGGTGGGAGCGGTGTTGCCGTCGCTGCTGATGTTGTGGCGATACCTGACCGGTCCGGGCCTGACGGTGTTCACCTATCTGGTGAACCTCACGGTGATGACGGTGGCCATCGCGTATTTCTTCTCCGCGCTCGCCCAGCTGACCCATCTGCTGTCCCGCACCGGAGAGCTGCATGGCCGGCACCTGGCGCGCGACCTGACGGTCGCCGCGGCCGGTGTGCTGTTCTCGATGTGGCTGACGTTCGCCTCCGGTTACCAGGTGGTGTACCAGGGGTTGGTGGTCATCCTCGCCGGGATGATCGGCTACGCGTTCCTCAACGCCCGTCAGCGGCAGACCTCCGAGTCGGTCGAGGCGGCAGAGCATCGCATGAGGGATGTCGCATGACATCCGGTGCGCTGAAACCTTCGGACGCCGGCGCCGCGGCGGGTACGTCCGGTTGGGTTGCCGTGATCGTCAACGACCAGCGGGACAACGACGAGGTCATCGAAGCCGCATTGCAGCAGGCACGGGTACGTGGTGCACGGGTATTGGCTGTGGAGGTTTGCGTGGAAGACCTCGGCGAGGACCGCTACGACGAGCTGGACCGGCGGATGGCGGGCTGGAAACGGCAATATCCCGACGTCGCGATCTACCCGGTGGCCACCAGGGGCAGCATCGGTGAGTTCCTGGCCTGTCACACCGAGGACGACGTGCAATTGGTGGTCCTCGGCGAGCGGGACCGAGATCAGATCGCCTCGCTCACAACGTCATCCGGCGATCGGGGTCCTAGACGCGACGATTGCTCGATGCTGATCGTGCGACCAGAGAGGAGAAGGCGATGATCGAAGTACTGCCCGATATGCCGGACGGGGTTGCCGGTATCCGGGTGTCGGGCAGGCTACGCGGTGCGGACCTGCGCGAGTTCAAACCGGAGATGGAGAAGCTGCTGCACGGCGGCGATATCAGGATCGTCGAAGTGATTGCCTCCGATTACGAAGGTTTCGGCCCGGGCGGGTTGGTCGAGGATCTCAAGCTGGGTTTCGGCGCACTGTTCGCGCATCATTCGGCGTTCAAGCGCATCGCGGTCGTCTCGGACAAGGAGTGGGTCGCCCACACTCTGCACGCCTTGGCGTGGATGGTGCCCGGTGAACTGGAGATCTTCGGGCTCGACGAACTCGAGCGGGCCAAGCAGTGGGCCGCCGGCTGACGGGGCCTTAAGGCCCTCGAGCACGTGACCTGGTCCCCCATCGCAACCGGTCCGTTCTCGCATAGGTTCGGTGAGAGTCGACGCGCTGCGTCGTCATCGCACTTCGACAAGGAGCTGAGATGTCCAGCCAGCCAACACATCACGGCATAATCGTCGGCGTCGACGGATCGTCGGCGTCCGAACTCGCCGTCGACTGGGCGGCTCGCGACGCCGTTCTCCGCGGACTCCCCCTCACCGTGGTGCACGTGCTACCGACCCACGAGGCCGCATTGTGGGTCGACGTACCGATCCCCGAGGAATACCTGAAGGCCGCGGAGATCAAAGGCCGCACAATTGTTTCCGGCGCTGTCGAGATCGCCGGGCAGGCAACAGACCACAGGGTCCGGGTCGTAGAGCTGGCAGTCTCCGGCCACCCCGTCTCCACACTGCTCGACCTGTCCAAGGACGCCGCCATGGTTGTCGTCGGCAGCCGCGGACTGGGCGCGATCAGCGGCCGCCTGCTGGGTTCGGTCAGCTCCGGTGTCCTGCACCACGCGCACTGCCCGGTGGCGGTCTTTCACGACGAGTACCACCCACACGCTCCGGTGGTGGTCGGCATCGACGGATCGCCCGCCTCGGA
Organism: Mycobacterium sp.; assembly: GCA_016197405.1. Taxonomy (GTDB): domain Bacteria; phylum Actinomycetota; class Actinomycetes; order Mycobacteriales; family Mycobacteriaceae; genus Mycobacterium. The sequence goes on along the minus strand of JACPVR010000024.1, from coordinate 61,373 downwards.
GGCGGCGGTGGCGATCGCCTTCGACGAGGCCTCCCGTCGCCGCGTGCCACTGACGGCGGTCCACACCTACACCGATGCCGTCGCCGACGAGGGTTTTGCCTACGCCAATTGGAGGATGGTCGTCGAACAGGCCGAAGAGGCACTGGGCGAGCGTCTCGCCGGCTGGCAGGAACGCTATCCCGATGTCACTGTGCGACGGGTCGTGGCCAGGGACTGGCCGGCTCATCAGCTGCTCGAACAGGCCAAGGACGCGCAGCTCGTGGTCGTCGGCAGTCATGGGCGCGGGGGTTTCGCCGGGCTGCTGCTGGGCTCGGTGAGTTCGGCGGTAGCGCAGTCGGCGGGGGTACCGGTGATCGTGGCGCGCGGAGCGTGACCGACAGATCGGCCCGCCTCGGAATATCGACGACCCCGTCGGTGTTACCCCGGCCATGACTGAAAACGCCGAACTGAGCCCCACCGATTGGGTCCGCGAACAGACCCAACGCATCCTCGAACAGGGAACCACTGAAGGTGTCCAGGTCCTGGACCGCCCCATCGTGCTGTTCACCACCACGGGTGCCAAGTCCGGTAAGAAGCGTTATGTGCCGCTCATGCGGGTCGAAGAGAACGGCCACTACGCCATGGTCGCGTCCAAGGGCGGCGACCCCGAGCACCCGTCCTGGTATCACAACGTCAAGGCCCATCCCCAGGTGACGGTGCAGGACGGCGAAACCGTCCTCGAGCTGACCGCACGCGAGGTGGACGGCGCCGAGCGTGAGCACTGGTGGGAGCTCGCGGTACAGGCCTACCCGCCGTACGCGGAGTACCAGACCAAGACCGATCGGCTGATCCCGGTATTCGTCCTTGAGTGATGTGATGCCGCTGCGGTGACCCTGGTCACCGCAGCGCTCCGTCATGCCCGGCGACCGGCGAGAGCGTGGGTACCTGCGCGGCGGGAACCGGGGGGCTGCAGTAGTTTCCCTGGATCATGTCGCAGCCGTACTGCGCGAGCAGTTGTGCAGTCGCCGCATCCTCCACGCCTTCGGCGACGCAGGTGATCTCGAGCGCATGCGCCATCTCGATGACCGAGCGAACGATGACCCTCGCGGGCTCCCGATCCAGGATGGGCGAGACGAACTGGCGGTCGAGCTTGAGTTCGTCGACGCGTAGCTCCCCGAGGTAACTCAATCCGGAGTAACCGCAACCGAAGTCGTCCAGCGATATCCGGACCCCGGATTCACGCAACCGCTGCAACTCCGAGCGGGTGTCGTCCAGATTGCCCAGCCGGATCTCTTCGGTGATCTCGACAGTCAGGCTCTCTGCGGGCACCGCACGGTCCTTGAGTATCCGCACGATCTGCGGCGCGAGCTTCGGGTCGGTCAGCGAGAGCGGGAACAGGTTCACCGCGAATGAGACGTCCTGGCCCTGTGCGCGCCACGCCGCGGCATCATCGGCAGCGCGGGTCAACACCATTTCGGTCAGCGCGCCCATCAACCCGTTCTCGCGTGCCAGCGGCAGAAAAGCGTCGGGAGCCAGCACACCTCTGATGGGGTGCGGCCAGCGGACTAAAGCCTCGACACCGGCGATATGCCCGGTCGACAGCTCGAACTTGGGTTGGTACACCAGGGTCAGATCGCCCTGCTCGATGGCCTGGCGCAGTTGGGTGAACAGTTGACGTCCCGGCGAGCGGGCACCCGCGCTCGCCATCGCGCGTAGTCGACCCGGATCGACCTCGGTCCGATCGATGAGCCGCATATCCGCGCTGAACTGCTGCATCCCGACCTGATCGCGCTTGGCCGAATACATCGCCAGGTCAGCGTTTTTCAGCAGCGACTCGGCGGCCAGTTCGGCGGGGCCGGTCGGCGGCGGTCCGATGGCCACACCCACACTTGCCCGCATCGACCAGCTGTGACCGTCGATGAGAAACGGGGTTTCGAAGGCCTCGCATATCCGGTTGGCCACCATCATCGGTGAATCGGGACCGTCTTCGAGCAGGATCGCGAACTCGTCGCCACCGAGCCGGGCCGCGGTGTCGGCCGACCGGACGCAACCGAGGATCCGTTCGGCGACGGACTTCAACAGTGCGTCACCGGCGGAGTGTCCCAGCGAATCGTTGACGAGCTTGAAGTCGTCGAGATCGAGTGAAAGCACGGCGACTTCTCGGTCGTCGCGCATCTGCAGCGCGATCGCATGCGTGAGCCGATCGTGAAACAGGTCCCGGTTGGCGAGCCCTGTCAACGGGTCGCGTAACGCCTGGTTGGCCACCTCGACCAGCAGCCGCCGGTTCTCGGCGAGGACCAGGAATTGCCGCACCAAAACGGTGGCGATCAGCCCAGCCAGGGTGAACAGGACCACCAGATCGTGCGGCTCGCGCGCGGCGTACGCCATGCCGACACCGATGGCGACCGGAAGCGGAACATAGGGCAGCCACAGCGTCATCCAGGACGGGATGCTCGCTGCCACGCGCTCTTGTTGCGGGGATTGCCAATCCACCAGTGCCGCGGCCGCCAACAGTAGAAGTCCTGCCGCATAACCGATATCGATGGGGTTGCCGGTCGCGTAGTCGTCGTCGATCGACAGATAGACGAAGACACTGTCGGCAACGGCGATCGCCGCCACACCGGCCGCGAACAGTGTGAAGGACAGTCTCTGACCGACCTGCGCTCGCGACAACACCAGCACCGCGGTGGTAAGCATCACCAGATCGGTCAACGGGTAGGCGATCGACACCAGGAACGCGAATGCCGACTCCGCGCCCGCGTTGAACACCTCGTACAGACCGCTGGTCCACACGATTGCGAACAGTGAGCCGGCGACAATGACGCCATCCAGGACCGCACGAAGCTGTGATTGGCCGATGTAGCCGACCGGAAACAACACCAGCGCAATGCCCGCCGCAACCGGAAACAACAGGTAAGCCACGTCAGCAAGGGATGGGTATGGTGCGACCTGCATTCCGCGGACCAGTTCGTAATAGGCCCAGATGGCGTCACCGAGCACCCAGCAGATGAGCCCGATCATCAGCGCGTACCAGGCCCGTCGCTGTCGACGGTGGCTTGTGCGCGCCGCCAGTGCGGCACAGAACGCCGCGACGACGCCGAAGAACAATGAGCCGACGTCGCTGACCACCTGAACGGTGCGCGGTCCACCCCAGCCGGCGGTGAGCCACGCGGCGAACAGCACAAACGCCGCAGCCGACAGCAACAGCGGCACCAGAGTCAGCCGCTTAAGCACCCGCGGCCTCCCGATCTGATCGGCGCGACACAGGCCCGTTGCGCAGGGGGCCGTCGAGCACAGTCATAACCACGAAGCCTAGTTGCTGGGCCGGGCCCACACCGGACGGCAGAACGGAGGGTGTGCTCACGGGTCAGGCTTCGCAGGGACGTTTCGGCACACTTGTGGGCGATACTGCCCGAGGACTGCGGAGCTGTGAAGTGGCGTGTGACCCCACCGCAATCGCCGCGAATGTGATGCAGCTGCTCGAGGCGAGTAGGTTCGCCGATGCCGTGAACCTGTTCGCCCCAGCGCTGCGGGAGCTGGTCACAGCGGACGCGTTGCGGCAACCCTGGCAGGAACTGCTCACGACACAAGGGCCGATCACTGTCGTCGGGACGCCGCTGACGGAGCCCGCCGATCCGAATGTGACGATCGCGAAGATTCCCGTGACGTGTGAACGTGGCGCATTCGCCGTGATCGTGGCGATCGACCAAGCGGGCGCTGTGGTGGGTCTGCGAATCGCGCCGCCGGGAGCGGTCGAGCCGGTACAGCCCTGGCAACCGCCGCCCTATGTCGACGCCGCCCGCTTCACCGAACACGACGTCACTGTTGGCAGCGTGCCGTCGGCAACCCCGGGCACGCTGAGTCTGCCGGACTCGCCGCGACCGGCTCCGGCCGTGGTTCTGCTGGCAGGCTCTGGGCCCGCCGACCGGGACGCGACGATGGGCCGCAACAAGATCCTCAAGGACCTCGCATGGGGTCTGGCCAGTCACGGTATTGCGGTGCTGCGCTTCGACAAGATCACCTACACCCACCGCGACAGCTTGGCCGATGTCACCGACTTCACCGCGTTCGACGAATTCGTGCGGCCCGCGGTCGCCGCGGTACGGCTGCTACGCGAACACCCGTCGATCGACGCCGCACGGGTGTTCGTGCTCGGCCACAGCCAGGGCGGAAGCCTGGCCCCACGTGTGGCGGACGCGGAGCCGTCCGTGGCCGGGCTGGTGGTCCTGGCGGGCGCCACGCAACCGTTGCACCACGCGGTGGTGCGTCAGTTCCGTTACCTGGCAACCCTTCGCGAGCCCGGTGCGGACCCTGAGGCCGATCCTGCCGTTCAAGAAATCACCCGGCAGTCCGCGCTCATCGACAGCCCAGCCTTCTCCCTTTCCACCCCAAAACACCTGTTGCCGTTCGGTGTTCCCGCGTCGTACTGGATGGATCTCCAGACTTATGATCCGGTGGCGGCGGCCGCGCGGCTGACCATACCCATGCTCATCGTGCAAGGCGGGCGTGACTATCAGGTGACCGTCGCCGACGACCTCGTCGGGTGGCAGACGGGCCTCGGCGATAGACCGGACGTCACCATCCGCATCTACCCTGCCGACAATCACCTGTTCTTCTCGGGCTCCGGACCGTCCACGCCGGCCGAATACGAACCCGCACAACACGTCGACGAAGCCGTCGTCATGGATATTGTGCGGTGGATCGCGAGAGTGGGGCCGTAATGACGACTCCCCCGACTCCGTCCGCACCCCATATTTAACGGGCTCTTATCGGCGTGCCGGGAGCGGACTTGACGCCGAGACAAGGGATGATACGCAAGTGGCTGCTGATACGAGCGTGACTAGCGATATCACTGGTCCGGACACCTCGCCCAACGCACAGACGATCGCGGCGGAGCCGGAAAGTGGCGCGGCTCAGGCGCAACCCGAGCCGGCGAACCCGCAGTCGCGGCAGCGCGACTGGTCGATGCCGACATCGCCGATTTCGCGGGAACAGGCCGCCGAGGCCGGGCGGATCGCCCGCAACACAGCGAAAGAAGCCCTGACGGTTTTCGCCGGCGTCGCCCGATACTGCGGCCGCATGGGCCGTCAACTGTTCCGTGCGATCGAGGCAATCCCGTCGATGCTGCGCCTCTTGACGTTGGTGGCCCTGCTGATGCTCCTGGGCATCTTCGGTGCCATCGCTTCGCACAGTTCACTTGGACTGATCTGCATCGTGGTTGTGATTCCGGTGTCGTCGATCACTCTCGGTGCACTGGGGCACCGGTGGTACGGACGACTCAGCAGCCGGCCCGCCGCAGCGGAGTCCCCAGAGGCAAGCCTGTCGGATCTGCAGCGCTCGATCGAATACGTCGACACGAGGCTCACTTTCGCACTCAATTCGTTCGGCGCTGAACGCCACCAGCACGCCATGATCGCCCTCTTCCAGGCCAAGACCGCCGTCGAGCTCACTCTGGGTACCGAGCGGGACCCCACGCACGGCATCGAAGCGCTGCTGTCGGTCGACAACAATTTCGCGCGACCACGGATTCGCCCCGGCACCGCTGCTAAATCGCTTCTGCAGGAAAGCAATTCGCTGGCGGCATCATGAGCCCCCAATCCATCCGCGGCCAGGTCGCGCTGATCGAGGACGACTACACCCTGGTGATCAACCGCGGGGCGCATGCTGGGGTCGCCCCGGGGATGGTCTTCAGCGTGAGCACCGGGTCCGATCAGGTGATCACCGACCCCGAATCTGGCCGGGAGTTGGGCAGACTCGCCCGGGAGAAGCTGCGGGTCCGCGTGTTCGACGTCGCGCCGTTGTACGCCCGCGCGCATACGTTCGTGCCCACCGACGATGTCTACGGCCTGTTTCAGGCGACCTCCGAAGTCACCGTCGATGTCGGAGACGGCGTCGAATTGGTATGCACTGAAACCGAATCCCGGCGACCAGCCGCCGATGGCCTCGGCTGACGGGCCGGATCACAGTTCCTGGATCGTTGGCGGAGATCACCGCACCAGCTTCTGGACCTCCGCCCAGTAGCGATCCTGGTCAGCGGGTGTCAAGGGCGGCGCGAAGGACACCACGATCGTCGCGATCCGGTGCAGTCCTCGATCGACGGCGTAGGTCCCGCGGCTTGGGGACCTCGAATCCGGCCGTGGCGAGCTCGTCGACGATGCGTCGCGCCGTGGGAGCGCCGAGTTCGCCGCCGAGTTCGCCGCCGATCGTGGCCGCCGACTGCGAAGGACGGGACGAGGCCGTCGGACTCTGGCCGGCGTCCGGGTAGCTTGACCGACCCGCACAGCCCGTTGCCAGTAGACCGATCACCATCAGGCACGTCACCCCGATGCCTACAGTCATCGTCCCACCCGCCGCTCGGTAAAGGGGTGTGTCGCCCGGCGATTGCACACCGCTGGCAACGCAGACCCAATTAGCCGGTTTGGATCATGTGGATCGAGACTGGCGGCGGTCCGGACGGGTGTCGATGGAGCACACCTTCGGCTCGTATGTCGCCCGCACCGGCGTGGCCGACGGCCGCCGCGAATGGGATGTTGGACAGCGGCGTTCGCAAGACCTACGCCGAGCACCTGATCGGTCCGGCCGATGGTAATCGGCCTCAAATGGCTCCGTTCAGTCATTACTACCCCCGTCCGCGCTCGGTGATTACTATCGTGTGCAGGGAGGTCGGGGGTGAACTAGGTGGGCTCTCTACGTACGTTTGGCATGCGGAGTTTCGTCGCGTGGTTGCGACGATTCGCTGGAACCACGCCCGGCATCGTCGTATTGGTCGCCGCCATTGTTGCTGCGCTGTGCGTCACCGCCGGGGTGGTGTTGGCATCCCAACTCAACAACCATATCGCGCAACGCAATTCGGTACTGGAGCGGTCGGAGCCACTGGCCTACGCCGCGCAGAATCTGTATGCCGCGCTCTCTGAGGTCGATGCGGCCGCAGCCTCGGAGTACCTGTCCGGCAATGAAACCGCCCCGGTTCGGGCGCGCTACCAGCAGGCGCTGGCCGACGCGGCTTCGGCGCTTGCCGACGCCACAGCCGGGTCCACCGATACTGAAACCCGCACCGCTGTCGCGGATATCTCGGTGCGGTTGGCTGCCTACACCGGGCTGGTCGAGACCGCGCGGGCCAATAACCTGCAGGGCCATGTGATCGGCTCAGCGTATCTGCGCGAAGCGTCGTCGCTGACGCAGTCGGGATTGCTGCCCGGCGCCGAAAAGATCTACACCCGAAACCTCGCCACCGTCGATCGGGATCAGCGAGCCATCGGGTCGATTCCAGTCCTCGGCTTGACGCTGATCGCGCTGGCGCTCATTGCCGTGGCTGCGGGTTCGGTGATCGTGTTCCGCAGGACCAACCGGCAGTTCAACATCGGGCTGCTGATCGCCGCGGCCGCCCTGGTCGTCACGGGCGTGTTCATTGTGGTGATCGTCCGGCTCGCGGCTGCCGATATCGAAGAAAGCCGCACCGAGGGCACCGCGCTGTTCGGGCAGTTCACCCAGGCGCGCATCCTTGCCGAGCAGGCGAGGACCGACGAGACCCTGCAGCTGATCGCGCACGGCGATATCACCGCGGGCGAGAAGTCGTTCACCGGACATATCGACGACCTGCGCACCCTGGTCAGCCCGGCCGCCTCGGCCGCCGTCGACGGAGTCAACGCTTGGGCAGCCAGCCACGATACCCAGGTCAAGACCTATCTCGGCGGTGACTACCCCGGCGCCGTGGCGCTGGCCATCAGCTCCGACCCCAACGGATCGGCGGCCCGGTTCGCGCTTGTCGAGAACAGCCTGCGCCAGGAGATCGAACGCACCCGAGCCGCCCTGCGCGACGGGGTGGCCGCCGCGGGTGCGTGGCTGGTGTGGGGTCCAACCGTCGTCCTGGTGCTGACGGTGGCCGCCGCGGCGGCCACCGTCTCCGGTCTGTGGCCCCGGCTCAAGGAGTTCCTATGAAGGTCCGGCTGTTGGTGGCAGCGCTGGAGGTGGCGTTCACCGCGGGATGCGGCGGCACGCCGGCAACACCGGCCGCGGTCACGGTGCCGCCGGTCGACGTCCGGCCCGCAGGTGTGCAGGAAGTCACCACCGTGCCGCCCCAAGCCGCCGCCACCTGCGGCGATCCGGAGGCCAGCCTGCGGCCGGGTCCGCAACCCGCGCCGGGTGCGATGCCCGCCGGTTCGACGATGGCGGCCATTGCCGACCGCGGCCGGCTGATCGTGGGCGTCGACCAGGACAGTTACCCGTTCGGGTCGCGCAACCCCACCACGGGCCAGCTCGAGGGGTTCGATATCGACGTGGCCAGGGAGATCGCCCGCGCCATCTTCGGTGATCCGGACCGCATAGAACTGAAGGTGATCACCCCGGCGCAACGGCAGTCCGCGTTGGAGTTCGGTCAAGTGGATCTGGTGGTGCGGACCTACTCCATCACCTGTGACCGCAAGCGCAGCGTCGATTTCTCCTCCACGTATTTCTCCGCCAGTCAGCGCATCCTGGTCCGCAAGGATTCGGGGATCGACTCTGCGGCAGCGCTTTACCCCGGCAAAAAAGTGTGTTCGGTGTTCGGGACCACCTCGGTGTCGCGAGTGGCCGCACTCGAGCCGAGGCCGACGGTGATCGGCGTGAACAGCTGGACTGATTGCCTGCTGATGCTGCAGCAAGCGCAGGTGGACGCGATCAGCACTGACGACGCAGTGTTGGCCGGCCTCGCGGTTCAGGATCCGAACGTCGAGATCGTCGGCGCCAGCATGGGCAGCGAACCCTATGGCGTCGGAGTCAAGAAGGAGAATAGCGATCTGGTCCGATTCGTCAATGGGGTGCTGGCCCGTATGCGTGCGGACGGAACCTGGGAAGTGCTCTACAACGAGCACCTGCTCAGCCTCGGTCCCTCCCCCGGTCCGCCGCAGGCTCGATATCTGGACGGGCCATGAATCTCGACCAGGCGGACCGCGAAGTCGCCTCGCGCACAGACGAAGTCATGGCCATCGCCGCCACCCTGATGGAACTGGACAGCCACCCGGCCCGCGAACACATGCGGAACTTCCCGCCACAGGGCGTGACGGCGCAGCGGTGGGCAATCGTCGAGCCGACACTCGGACAGCTGTGGGAGGACCTGAATCGGATGATGTCGATCCTGGAGTCCGCCAGGGCAACCCGCGACCTGACCGAGTTGACCCGCCTTCTGCACGGTCAGCCGCTGGAGGTGTCGCGGGAACGGGTCCCGTTGATGCAGCGGACGATCACCGATCCTGGTGAAATCGTCGGCCACATCGGGCTGGCCGGACTGGCCGACCGGATGCGGTCCGGCTACCCGGCGGTCGCCGAATTCCTCGACGCCGTCGACCGGATCGACACGCTGGTCGCAGGACAACTGGCCGTCGCACAGAAACAGCTCGACAAGTCCGGGGTGCCGGCACCGCCGGAGTTCACCGAGCTGCTGACGGTCTCGGCCACCGATCCGCTGTCACTGACGACCGCGGAGATCAGGCAGCGGGCCCTCGTGATCAGCGGGGCCATCGAATTGCTTGCCGACTGGCCCGCCGCGATGGCCGAGACCGCCGGCCAGCTCGACGCGCTGCGGACGGCGACACTGCGCGCCGGGCAGACCCGTGAGCTCGCCGAGCGAGCAGTGGTGACGGGCGCGCTGCCGACGCGTCCAGATCCGGTACCCGTTCTACGCGAGGCCTTTACCGGCATCACGGCGGGCGATACGGCGGAGTTGCGGGCGGTGCGGAAACGGATAGAGGCCGCGCTGAAGCAGGCGAGAGCGGACGAGGCGCTGGCGGCGGGCCTGCTCGATAGGCGCAGCGAGCTCAAGGGCAGACTGACGGCGTATCAGGCGAAGGCAGCCCGGCTGGGCCTCGGCGAAGATCTGGATCTGATGGCATCGGGTCGGATCGCGTCGGGTCTGTTGTCGCGTCGTCCGTGCGATCTGGGCGCCGTGACCCGCGCAGTCGTCACGTTCCAGCAACTGCTGGCCGACAAACTGAGGCAGCAGTCATGAAATGCGCCGAACCAGGCTGCCAGGGCACCATCGTCGACGGCTACTGCGACTCGTGCGGCACCGCGCCCGCACTGGAGCAGCCGACCCAGGCCCCTACCCAGGCCCCGTCCGGCCGATCGGCCCGCACCGCCCGGACCGATTCGTCGCGATCGGCGAGCACCCGCGGCCGGCTCGGCGCCGGGGTGGTCAGCATTCCACGGGTGCCACGGGGCGACCCGGCTGCCGCGATCCTGGTCGACCCGCAGGTGCCGGAGCGAAACCGGTTCTGCGGCAATCCGTCCTGCCGCAAGCCCGTCGGGCGCAGTGTGGACGCCCAACCGGGCCGGGCCGAGGGCTTCTGCACGCAGTGCGGCACCCGATTCTCGTTCGTACCCAAACTATCTCGTGGCGATCTGGTGGCCGGGCAGTACGAGGTCCAGGGCGCTTTCGCCCACGGTGGTCTCGGCTGGATCTACCTGGCGGTCGACCACAACGTCAGCGACCGCTGGGTGGTCCTCAAGGGCCTGATCAACTCCGGGGACGCCGACGCGATGGCTGCCGCGGCCGCCGAAGTAATGACTCTGGCCGAGGTCGAACACCCCGACATCGTCCGGATCTACAACTTTGTCCAACACCCCGATGCGTCCGGCGTCCCGGTCGGCTACATCGTGATGGAGTATGTCGGCGGTGTCTCGCTCAAGCAGATCCGCAAGGCCCGCAACGCTCCCCTGCCGCCCGAGCAAGCGGTGGCCTACATCGTCGAAATTGCCTCGGCGCTCGACTATCTGCACTCCCAAGGGTTCGCGTACAGCGATTTCAAACCAGACAACGTAATGCAGGCCGAGGAACAGCTCAAGCTGATCGACCTCGGCGCGGTGGTCGCCATGGACGATCAAGATGGGCCGATCTTCGGCACCGTCGGCTATCAGGCGCCCGAGATCGCCAGGACCGGCCCGACCGTGGCCAGCGACATCTACACGGTTGGGCGGACGCTGGCCGTGCTGGCGATCGACATGCCGGTGGTGAACGGAAGACTCGCCGACGAACTGCCGGGGCCGGACGCCGTGGAGGTGTTCGCGAAGTACAACTCGCTGTATCTGGCGATCCGGCGGGCCACCGCCCCTGATCCAGCGCGGCGCTTCCCGTCAATGGCCGAGTTCGCCGATCAGCTGACTGGCGTCCTGCATGAGATCGTCGCTGCCGAAACCGGAATCCCGCGGCCGCGGATGTCGCACCACTTCAGTCCGCAGCGGTCGATCTTCGGCGTGGGCAAGGACGTGCAGATCAGTCCTGCCGATGTCATTGCTGCACTGCCGGTTCCGGTGGTCGACCCAACCGACCCCGGTGCCGGCGTACTGGCCACCACCAGCGGCACCCCAGCCGCGCAGCTCGAGGGTGCGCTCAACCTGGCCAGGGGCGGCGCGCATCAGGGCAACAGTGACTCGGCGGAAATCCCCCTGCGGCTCGCGCGCGCGGCGCTGGAGATCGGCGCGGCCGACGATGCCAGGACTCGGCTCACCGAGTTGGCGAAGGTGATCCCCGGCGACTGGCGACTGCCATGGTATCGCGGCCAGGCTGCCCTGCTGGAACGTGAATTCGATTCGGCCGAAATCGATTTCAACGATGTGATGGGCATGCTGCCCGGTGAGCTCGGCCCTAAGCTGGCGATCGCAGCCACCGCTGAGCTGCGCGATGCCCAGGCCCACGCTGTGGAGTTCTATGAGGCCATCTGGCGGACCGAACACAGCTACTACAGCGCGGCGTTCGGACTGGCCCGGCGGCGCGCGAAGGCCGGCGACCGTACGGGTGCCGTCGCGCCGCTGGACCAGATCCCCGTCTCGTCGGCGCATTTCACCGCCGCAGGCGTAACCGCTATCGACATCCTGCTCGACGACCGGTCCGCCGACAGCCTCGACGAACCGACCCTGGTCGATGCGGGTACGCGGGTCGCCGGGCTGACGCTGGAGTCGGCGACCAAACGCGCGACGGTCCGGCTGCAGGTACTCAGCGCGGCGCTGGAGTGGTTGCAGGCCGGTCACGAGGCCACTACACCGCGACTGCTCGGCACCGAGTTCACCCCGGTCGGTATCCGGACCGGGATGGAACGCTGCTACCGCGACCTGGCCCGAGCGACCACCGATGGCTGGGAACGCATCGCATTCGTCGAGAATGCGAACGCCATCCGGCCCAGGACGAGAACATGAGTGCCGTGACCGCCTGCGCACACTGCGCCGCCCCGGCAGAAGAATCCGACCGATTCTGTGGCTGCTGCGGCGCCATCCTCGCCGAGTCCACCCGGATCGCCATCCCCCGCGACCTGGCAACCCCGGACGGGCCGTGCGCGGACTGCGGTGACGGCAGCTACGACGACGGGTACTGCAGCGCGTGCGGCAGCAGGCAGGCCAGGCCGGACCGGGACGAGGCCAGCTTGGGCCGGATCGCGCTGATCACCGACCGCGGGCTCGAGCACCACCGCAACGAGGACGCCGCGGCGGCCGGGACTTTGGGCAACGCCATCGTCGTCGCCGTGTGCGACGGGGTGTCCAGCTCCGCCGACGCGGACCGGGCCGCGGCCGCCGCCTCGACGGCGGGGGTCGACGCCATGCTCGTCGCGCTGGCCGGCTTGCAATCGCTGCGCGGCGCGGTGCTCGCAGGACTCGCCGCCGCGGCGAAGGCGGCCAAGGACGCTTACGCCGGCCCGGACCTGGCGATCGCACCGTCGTGCACGTATACGGCAGCGGCGATCATGCCGACCGACGAAGGGGCGGTGCAGATCGCGGTCGGCAACGTCGGTGACAGCCGGGCTTACTGGCTGCCCGAGCCTCCCGTGGAGCCGCAGCAGCTGACCGTCGACGACTCCGTCGCGCAGGAGCTCATCCTCGCGGGCGCTGCAGCCGACTCGGCCGCCGTGCAACGCGGCGCACACACGCTGACCCGCTGGCTGGGGGCCGACAACGACGCCAAGCCGTGGTCGGGGTCCAGCCTGCACACCATCGTCACCGGAGGTCCGGGCTCGCTACTGCTCTGCACCGACGGGCTGTGGAATTACTTGCCCGACGCCGCCGACCTGGCCGGCTTCGTGACCGGTGCCGACCCGGCCGCGGCGGCGCGTGCACTCACCGAGTATGCCCTGGCGGCCGGCGGGCTGGACAACATCACCGTGGTGGTGATCCCGATCGGAGGAAACGATGGGTTCGGCTGAACAACAGGCGATTTCGATTGACGTGGATCACAACCCGTACCTGGCCGACGGGGCGAGGACGGTCGACGCGATCGTCAGCATCACCGCCCGCGCGGGCGCTGCCGCACCGAGCGCCGCCGCGCTGGATCGGGTCGAGGCCATTGTCATCGACTGCTCGACGTCCATGCTGTCACCGGCCACCAAATTCGAGGCCGCCAAACGTGCGACCATCGCCGCCGTCGCCGAACTCGTCGACGGCACCCACTTCACCGTCGTAGCGGGCAGTCACCAGGCGTACCCGGTGTTCCCCGCCGACGGCCTGACGATGCCGGCCAGTGCGGCGAGCAAGGCCGCAGCCGTGGCCGCTGTCGAAGGACTGACCCCGAATGGTGGCACCGCTATGGGTGTCTGGCTGGCCTACGTGTGCGGGGTCGTCGCCCGGCATCCGGGTGCGCTCGCGCATGCCATCCTGTTGACCGACGGTAAGAACGAACACGAAACCCGCGAGGAACTGCAGGCAAAAATCGCCGCGACCGCAGGTACATTCACCTGCGATTGCCGCGGGGTGGGGACGGCCTGGAAAGTCGAGGAGCTGCGCGCCATCTCGTCGGCGCTGCTGGGCTCGGTGGACATCGTCGCCGACCCGGAGGACCTGGCGGAGGACTTCGCCAAGATGATGCGGATCTCGATGAGCAAGACGATTCCCGACCTGACTTTGCGGGTGTGGACACCGGTCGGGGCAGGCGTCCGGTTCGTCAAGCAGGTCGCGCCGACCATCGTGGACCTGACCGACCGGCGGGCCGAGTCCAGTGCACAGGTCGGCGAGTACCCGCTTGGCGCGTGGGGGGCCGAGGACCGGGACTACCACATCCGGGTCGAGCTCGAACCCGCCGCGGTCGGTCGGGAAAAGCTGGCCGCCAGGCTCAGTGTCGTTGCCGCCGAGCAGGTTCTGGGCGAGGGCCAGGTGAATGCCATCTGGACGGCCGACACCGAGATGTCGTCGAAGATCAGCGACCGGGTCGCGCACTACACCGGCCAGGTGGAAATGGCGCAACTCATCCAGGAAGGCCTGAACGCGCGTAACAATAATGACGTCGCCACGGCGGCGGCCAAGCTGCGGCGCGCCCTAGACCTCGCGTTGGAGTCGGGTAACAGCGAGGCAGTGGAACGGATCAAGAAGGTGATCGACGTCGACGAGCGGACGGGCACGGCGCGGCTGCGGCGCAATGTCGCGGCCGCCGACGAGATGGCGCTGGACGCGCGGTCGACCAGGACCGCGCGCGTGCGGAAGGAGCCCTGATGCCGATCTGCATCGACGGGCACACCTCGGTTGCCGACGACTACTGCGATGTGTGCGGGGCGGCGATGGAAGAGCCCGCCAAAGAGGTTGAGGCCTGCCCTGCCTGCGGTGCGACGGTGACCGGCCGGTTCTGCGAAACCTGTGGCAACGACTCGGCGCTGCCCGGCCCGGCGGCAGTCGCTGGGCCGGAGCCGCAGGGCGTGGTGTGGACCGCCGTCGTCGACGCCGACCCGGAGTTCTACCAGCGCACCCTCGCCCAAGGCGGTCCGGACTCCGTCGAATTCCCGCAGGTCTTCCCGGAACGCCGAATCATACTGTCGCGCAGCAACACCCTGATCGGCCGGCGTAACCGCGAGCAGGGCGTCGTACCCGATATCGACCTGTCCATCCACCCCGTCGATCGCGGTGTATCCACCCAACACGCGGTGCTGCGGGTCAAGAACTCCGGGCTGACCATCACCGACCTCGGCTCCACCAACGGCACTAGCCTCAACGGCAGCGACAGCCTGTTGAAGATGGACGAGGAGGTTGCGCTGCACGACGGCGACCGCATCCACGTCGGGGCGTGGACCACCATCACTGTCCATCGGAGCCGACCGTGACCGCGCAGCCGTTCGAACAGCGCCGGGAACTTCGGGACGCCCGCGAGCAGTCGGCGGCCAGCCGCGAGATCCTGGCGGCCTTGAGCCGCGATATCGCAAACCCCGGCGCCGTGCTGGATACGGTCGTCGAATCTGCCACTCGGCTATGCGGGGCGCAGGCCGCGCAGCTATTCCTGCTCGAAGGCGACGTGTTCCGGGTGTCGAGCGTGTCCGCGCACACCTCCGCGGACTATCGTGGCTACCTGCTCGACCATCCGATCAGCCGCGACCGGACCTCGATCGTCGGACGGGCGGCGCAGGACATGCGCACACACCAGATTCCCGATGTGCTCGCCGATCCCGAATACGGCCGCAACGATCTGCAGAGCCGGGCCGGTTTCCGGACGCTGCTGGCCACCCCGATGATCGTGCAGGACGAGGTCGTCGGGGTGCTGTCGATCTGGCGAACCGACGTAGCGCCCTTCGATATTCGCGAACAGGAGCTGGTCGAGGAGTTCGCAGCCGAGGGCGCCATGGTGTTGCGGCAAGCCGACCTGATGCGGGCGCTGGACGCGCAGCGCACCGAGTTGGCTCACAAGGTAGCCGCGCTGGAGGCGCTGCAGGCGGTCGACGCAGCGGTCGGCTCCAGCCTGGATCTGGATGAGGTGCTGGACCGCGTCGTCCGCAATGCGGTGCGGTTGACCAACCTAGGCTTCGGCGATATCACGTTGCGCACCGACGGCGGCTCGATCCTGGAATATGACGAGGCGAGCGATTCGTTCCATGCCCGCATCGCCTATGGGAGCAGCCCGGACCTGTTAGAGCAGTTGCGCGGCATTACGATTCACCGAGAATCGACTCTGGTCGGCCAGACCCTTGGCACGTCGCTGCCGCTGGAAGTGTCCAACCTGGCTCAGGCGCAGCGTGATCCGCACCTGGATATCCTGTTCGGCGACGGCTGGCGGTCGGTGCTGGCGGTGCCGATGCTCAGCGGTGAGGCGATGATCGGGGTGCTGGTGATCGGGCGCCGAGGTATCGGCTCGTTCCCGAAGGATGTCATCGAGCTGCTGCAGACGTTCGCCAGTCAGTCCGCGCTGGCCATCGTCAACGCGCGACTGTTCGGCGAGTTAGAGGTCGCCAGTAGGCACAAATCGCAGTTCCTGGCCAGCATGTCGCACGAGCTGCGGACACCGTTGAACGCGGTCATCGGGTTCTCGCAGGTGCTTCTGGACCGGGATTTCGGCGAGATCAACGACCAGCAGGATCAATACCTGCGCGATATCCGTAACTCGGGTCGGCACTTGCTGGAGCTGGTCAACGAGATTCTCGACTGGTCGAAGATCGAGGACGGGAACGTCCGCTTGGAGCCGAGCCTCTTCCGGGTGGCCGGGGCTCTGGACTACGCGCTCACCGTGATTCGTGAGCGGGCTGCGCAGCACGCCATCACCGTCGCCGTGGAGGTCGCCGACGACGTCGGGCTGATCGAGGCCGACGAACTACGGTTCAAACAGGTGGTGCTCAACCTCGCGTCGAATGCCGTCAAGTTCACCCCCGAGGGCGGCCGCGTGTCGCTAAGGGCCTGGCGGGATGGTGCCGAATTGCTGGTCACGGTCACCGACACCGGTATCGGGGTGCACCCTGCCGACCAGGAGCGGATCTTCGAATCCTTCCAGCAGGGACGCGGTTCGCATGAAGAAGGCACCGGCCTCGGCCTCCCCTTGTCGCGACGGCTGGTCGATCTGTTCGGCGGCCGGATGTGGCTGGACAGCACCCCAGGTGTGGGCAGCACGTTCGGGTTTGCGATCCCGATGCCGCCCGACGACATCGCTGAGCCGGCCGCCGACGGCGGTGAAGAACGGCCGGTGATCCTGGTCGACGACGACCGGGCCTCATTGGATTTGATGGCGGCGTTCCTCGACGGCGTGTCGGCGCGGGTACTGCGCTGCCGCGACGGCATGGAGGCGTTGGAGTTGATCCGCCGGGTGCTGCCCGCCGCGGTCGTGCTCGATATCAAGTTGCCCGGTCTGGACGGCTGGCACGTGCTGGCCGAGCTCAAGGCCGATCCGTCGACTGCAGCTATTCCGGTGATCGTTTCGTCGGTGGTCGACGAGCGGGCCCGCGGCCTGGCGCTTGGGGCGGCCGGCTACCTGCTCAAACCGCTGCGCCGTGAGGTTCTGCTGGACGCGCTGCGGACGGTGGGATTGGAGGCCGTGTGATGGACGACCCGGTGACGGTGCTGGCCGTCGACGACCAGCCAGCCAACCTGCGGCTGCTCGACGCCGTGCTGTCGCCGCGCGGATACCGGGTGCTGACCGCGTCGTCGGGCACCGAGGCGTTCGCGCTATTGGCCACCGAGAATGTCGACCTGGTGCTGCTGGACATCGTGATGCCGGAGATGGACGGCTACGAGGTCTGCCGCACCATCCGGTCCGACCCGGCCACCGAGTTCCTACCGGTGTTGATGATCACCGCCAGCGGTAGCGAACAGCGTTTGGCCGCACTGGAATCCGGTGCCGACGACTTCGTCGCCAAACCCTTCGACAAGAGCGAGTTGCTGGCCAGGGTGGCGTCGCTGGCCCGGATCAAGCGCTACCACGACACCATCCGCCGCCAGACCGACGAATTGGCCCGATGGAACAGCGAATTGGAGAACCGAGTGGCTCAGCAGATGGTCGAGCTGGAACGAGCCAATCGGCTGCGCCGTTTCCTGTCACCGCAGTTGGCCGATCTCGTGATCGGCGACGAAAGCCTGCTGCAGAGCCATCGGAGCAACATTGTGGTGGTGTTCTGCGATCTGCGGGGTTTTACCTCGTTCGCCGAGCGCAGCGAACCCGAAGAGGTGATGGGCGTGCTCGGCGAATACCACCGGGCGATGGGCGCGCTGGTGCATCACTACGGCGGGACTGTGGAGCGCTTTACCGGTGACGGGATGATGGTCTTCTTCAACGATCCGGTCCCCTGCGCCGATCCCGCCGAGCGCGCCGTGCGAATGGCCCTCGATATTCGTGATGCCGTCAAAGAGCTTGCCGCCCAGTGGTTCCGCAAGGGTCACGACCTGGCGCTGGGGATCGGGGTGGCGCAGGGGTTCGCGACGCTGGGCCGGATCGGCTTCGAGGGTCGCTTCGACTATTCCGCGATCGGCAGCGTCACCAATTTATCGGCCCGGCTGTGCGACAAGGCCGGACCGTGGCAGGTGCTGGTCACCGACCGGG
Source organism: Mycobacterium sp. (assembly GCA_016197405.1). Classification (GTDB taxonomy): domain Bacteria; phylum Actinomycetota; class Actinomycetes; order Mycobacteriales; family Mycobacteriaceae; genus Mycobacterium. The sequence goes on along the minus strand of JACPVR010000024.1, from coordinate 43,159 downwards.
TGCTGGCAGGCACCGAGCACATCAGCGTCGCGGAGACGATCGGCGACCTGGAGCTCAAGGGGTTCAGCCGTCCCGTGCTGGTGCACAACATCAGTGCGATCACCGACAGGGTCACCGAACAACAGGGGGAAACATGACACAAGTGGAAGGTCGGCCGCTCTCGCAGTTCGACGAGGACGAACGGTTCCGGGCGTTCGACGAGCTGCAGTCGACGATGCCGACGGTGTGGGAGTCGATGCGGTTGGGCTACGAGGACGAATCGGTGGTCGTGGTGCCATCGATCAGTATCGATGGCCCTAAACCTAAGAGCGGCACCGTGATGCAGGCGATGGAGGACCGCGCGCTGTTTCTGCTGCTCCTGCTGCGGCAGCCGCGGCTGCGGATGATCTACGTGACGTCCCAACCGATTTCGGAGGACATCGTCGAGTACTACCTCGGGCTGTTGCCCGGTGTAATTCCCCGGCACGCCCGCGCTCGCCTGACGTTGGTGCCCATCGGTGACGCCGCGCCGGGCTCGCTCAGCTCGAAACTGCTGGCTCGGCCGAAGCTGTTGCGGCACATCCGCTCCCTGATCCCCAGCCCGGACCGCAGTCACCTGATCCCCTACAACACCACCGCGCGGGAACGTGATATCGCGTTGTCGCTGGGTATTCCGATGTACGGCGCGGACCCGCGGCTGTCCGACCTCGGCAGCAAGACCGGGTGCCGGCGGATGTTCGAGGAGCTCGACGTGCGCTGCCCGGTCGGCGCGGAAGATCTGCACACGGTGGCCGAGATCGTCGCGGGTGTGCAGAGCATGCGCCGGCGACGACCGTCCTTGAACCAGGCCATTGTGAAGCTGAACGAGGGTGTGTCCGGGTCGGGCAATGCGATCGTGGATCTGAGCGGGCTACCCGAAATCGGTTCGTCGGGCGAGGCGGGGGCCATCACCGAGCGACTACTGGCGATGTCTTTGGAGGCTGAGGATCTGGCGATCGACGTCTACCTGGACGCGTTCGAGGAGAACGGCGGCATCGTCGAGGAGCGGATCACCGGGGTGAAGCTGGAAAGCCCCAGCGTGCAGATGCGGGCGCTGCCGGACAACACCGTCGAACTGCTGTCCACCCATGACCAGCTGCTTGGCGGCAAGAGCGGTCAAAAATACCTGGGTTGCGTCTTCCCGGCCGACCCCGCATACGCCGCGCTGATCTCCGAGCCCGCGATGGTGATCGGACGGCGGCTGGCCGAGCTCGGCACGCTGGGCCGCTTCGCGGTGGACTTCGTTGTTGTGCAGGATGACACGGGTGCGTGGACGCCGTACGCCATCGAGCTGAACTTGCGCAAGGGTGGCACCACGCATCCATTCCTGACGTTGCAGTTCCTGACCGACGGCAGCTATGACGGTGAGAACGGGGTGTTCCTGACGGCCACCGGCAGCCCTAAGTACCTGGTGGCGACTGATCATTTCGAGGATGACCGGCTCAAGGCCCTGACCGTCGCCGACCTGTTCGACATCGTCGTCAACCACGGTCTGCACTTCGACCAGGCCCGCCGCACCGGCGTGGTGTTCCACATGATGAGCTGCCTGACCGAGTGCGGCCGGGTCGGCCTGACGGCGGTCGGTGACAGCCCCGAGCATGCCCGCGCCATCTACGATGAAGCGCAGGTGGTGCTACTGCGGGAAGCAGAGGCGGCGCTGACCGAAGGCGCTCTGCTCGGTTGAGCTTGCAGCTGGGAACCGACGATCCCGTGTGGTATGTGGCCTACGGGTCGAATATGTCTGCCGCGCGCCTAGATTGCTACATCTCAGGCGGGCAGCCACGCGGTGGCAGCCGGGTTTATCTGGGTTGCCGGGACCCATCACCGCCGCGAGCGGATGCCGCAGTTGCGTTGCCCGGCGGAATCTTCTTCGCCGGCGAATCCAAGGTGTGGGGCGGCGGAATTGCGTTCTATAACCCCTTCTCCACCGGTGAATCAGCGGCCCGGGGCTACCTGATCACTTTCGGTCAGCTCAGCGATGTTGTCGCACAGGAGACGTGGCGGCCAGTAAAGGCTGATCTGCCGTTGGATGTATTGGAGACTGTCGAGCTGCCCGTCGAGAGGCACTGGCCGTTGGAGTCCCAGACCTATTCGTCGTTGCTGCATGTCGGTGATCGCGAGGGGGTACCGATGATGACCATCACGTCGCTGCAGGAGCTGACGCCGACGGCGCCGTCGGGACCGTACCTAAGGACGATGCTCGACGGTCTGGCCGAGGTGTTAGGTTGGAGCCTCGACCAGCGGGTGCGCTATCTGCTTGCCGCGCCGGGGATCTCGCCGAGCTGGACGGCGGAGAGTCTGGCGGCGCTGTGTGAGTCGCCCTGAGCGGCATACTGCAGCTGCGGGGTTACCACGTGCGACCCGAGGTACCCGACCGATCGCGAATCAGCTCGGCGAACACCGCACCCACATCAGCGGAATTCGGCGCATCGAGCTGGGCACATGAGCACCCTGGGGTCATCGCGGGGTGGTGATCACCACCACCGCCTCGGCGGCACCGTCGGGGGCTGCGAATCGATGGCGGCGATCACTGCGCCAGCTCCGCGACGCCCCCGCCTCGATCAAGGTCTCTTCGCCTACCGGCCCGGCCAGCACGCTCCCGTCCACCACGGTGAGGTGCTCGCGGACGCCCGCTCCGTGCGACGGTGAGATGTGCTCCGCGCCGGAAGGGAACTCCAGGCGAAACACCTCGACGGTGACCCGGGGCAGGTGCCGCACCGACAGCAACACCGTCCGCATCCCGCCGTCGGCGGCCGAGTGCGCGCCCGGGGACTCGCCAACCAGCGCAGTCAGGGGCACATCGAGGGGTTCGCAGAGGGCATAGAGGGTCTCGATCGTGGGATTGCGGCCACCCGATTCGATCTCGGACAGCGACCCCTTACCAACCCCGGCGCGGCGCGCGAGTTCGGACAGGCTCAGACCGCGCTCAACCCGTAGATCCCGCAGCCGGCGACCGACCCCTGCTGCATCCATCCCCTCATGCTACGTTCCGTTTGCGGAACGTTCCGTATTCAGAACGAGCGAAGGGTCGGCAGTGGAAGAGGACGTCTCGAAGGCGACACCTATCGGCGCAGGTGTGGTGTGCGCGCTGGTCGGTTTCACGTCCTCGTTCGCGGTGGTGCTCGCGGGACTGCGTGCGGCGGGCGCGAGTCCCGCACAAGCGGCGTCCGGCCTGGTGGCGGTGAGCCTGGCGATGGGCGCGGCGTCGATGCTGCTGTCCTGGAAGTTCCGGATGCCGATCACCAGCGCGTGGTCCACGCCAGGCGCGGCACTGCTGATCACCACCGGTGCGGTAGCCGGCGGATGGCCCGCGGCCGTCGGTGCGTTTGCGGTCACCGCGGTGCTGCTGCTCGCAACGGGCCTCTGGCCGGTACTGGCTCGCCTGGTCACCCGCATTCCCACCCCGGTGGCCCAGGCAATGCTTGCGGGAGTGCTTCTCCCCCTGTGCGTTTCGCCGGTGACCGCGCTGGCTCACGATCCGGGCGTCATCGCACCGGTGCTGGTGGTGTGGCTCATTGTGCTCGCCCTTCGCCCCCGCTGGGCGGTACCGGCGGCGTTCGGCGCCGCCCTGGTGATAATTGCGGTGGCGCTGGTGCGCGATCATCGGGTGCCCGCGGTCTCCGCATGGATCCCGCACCTGCAGCTCACTGAGCCGAGCTTCACCGTGGCGGCCCTCACCGGCATCGCGGTGCCGTTGTACATCGTGACCATGGCCGCACAGAACATTCCGGGCGTCGCGGTCATGGCGGGCTTCGGATACCGCGTCCCTTGGCGCCCAGCGCTGTCGGTGACCGGGATCGGCTCCCTGCTGGCGACACCGTTTGGCGGTCACGCCGTCAACCTGGCAGCGATCAGCGCCGCGCTGGCAGCCGCACCGGACGCCGACCCGAATCCCCGCCGCCGCTGGATCGCCGGGTTCACCGCGGGGGCGGTGTATTGCGTGCTCGGCCTGGTCTCGACCGGGCTGACTGCGGCTGTGCTCGCGGCGCCGGACGGTGTGGTGCAGGCCGTCGCCGGCGTGGCGCTGCTCAGCGCCTTTGCCGGTGCGTGCACAGGCGCCATGGCCGACGAGGCAGCGCGGGTTCCCGCCGCGATGACGCTGGTCGTCGCCGCCTCGGGAACAACGGTGGCCGGCATCGGCGCCGCCTTCTGGGCCCTGGTAGTGGGCGGGATCGCCCACTGGTTACTCAGGCGGACAAAGGAATCCCGGGGTTGAGGCGTCCGGAAGCCCTACGCTGCAACCGAAGTCGGTAACCGCGCTTTGCCCGCCCTCAGAAACTGAACGCCAGGAAATGGTATTGCTGTGAGTTGACCTCGAACACGGCCAGGGATTTCGCTCCGAGCTTCGTGGTGCTGGTATGCAGCGACCTGGGATTGTCGACAGAGACAAAGAGCACGCCAACGTCGAAGCGCTCTCGGTAGGCCGCTTGGGTGGCCACATTGAACGCGGAGTAGACCCCACGACCCCGGGCAGCCTGGTCTATGCAGACCGGCCCGCGGAGCGCAAAGCGTTTCTGCGCTATTGGCTGACCGTTGAATTCCAGCGATTCGGCTAGCTCGAGCACTGCCTGCAGGATCGGAGAATCCACTTGCGAGCGGATGGGTGGGTCGGTCACCGCTATGAACCCGACGACAGCGTCATCGACAGTCACCGCGACATGTAGACCAGAGGAGTTCACCGCCCAGGTGAACCAATCCTCCGATTGGAGACTGGAGATAAAGCCCATGGCGCGCTCAGCGGTATCGAGATTGTCGATGTAATAGCGCGCTTCCAGCGCCATCATCGCCGGAATGTCTCCTAGGGTTGCCAGCCTGATCGCCAATCCAGACGCATCGAATTCATTCACACTCACACTCGCACTCCAATTTCCAGCAGGGCCGGTGATGTCGGCTGCGCCGGTTCGCAGGATCGGGGGCTTCAGAGCAGGAGACGATCTGACATCGTAAGGCTTGCCACGCGACATCAAAGCTCTAAAAGAGATATATCTCAGAGCATTTCGCGCATCGATCACATTCTCCGCGCACTGCTCGGTCCGAGTCACTCCGCCGTTGGACACGTTGGAGCCGGAGTGTGAAAGTCAGTGAGCCCGCAGACCCCGAATATCCGCTGGTTTGGATAGTCCAGTGTGGGGGTACGCCCCGCGCATCGCCACGTCGATCGTATCGAGTCGAAGTAGCTGCTACCGAAGGACGGTGCCAACTTGACTGGGAGGCGGCATCGCATGTCTACACGAGGCCTGAACGGCGCTTGTGACGGGGTGGTCCGCGTGGCGACAGCTCGCGGTCTGCACCGTCGCGTTGCGAAACAGCAACCAATTCAAGGTATCTCGATCGCTTCGCTGCACCCACAATAGGAGGGGACCGCATGAGTTCCACACCTGCGCTACAAAGGGCTCTGTCTCAGCGTCAGCTCACCATGATCGCCATTGGCGGCGTCATCGGGGCCGGACTCTTCGTCGGATCGGGAGTCGTCATCGGCGACACCGGCCCCGGCGCGTTCCTGACCTACGCACTGGCCGGTGTGCTCATCATCATGGTCATGCGCATGCTCGCCGAAATGGCGGTCGCCAACCCCTCGACCGGCTCTTTCGCCGACTATGCCCGCACCGCTATGGGCAACTGGGCCGGCTTCTCCGTCGGCTGGTTGTACTGGTACTTCTGGGTGATCGTCGTCGGCTTCGAGGCCATCGCCGGCGCAAAGGTCATCCAGTACTGGATCGACGTCCCGCTGTGGATCTCCGCGCTGATACTGATGATGCTGATGACGGCGACCAACCTGTTCTCCGTATCCTCCTTCGGAGAGTTCGAGTTCTGGTTCGCGGGTATCAAGGTCGCGGCCATCATCGCCTTCATCGGACTGGGCGCGCTCTACGTTCTGGGACTGTGGCCGAACAAGTCGATGGACTTCTCGAATCTGTGGAGCCACAACGGATTCTTTCCCTTTGGCGCCATGGCGGTGACGGTCGGCGTCGTGACGGTGATCTTCTCGATGGTGGGCGCCGAGATCGCCACCATCGCGGCAGCAGAGTCATCCGATCCCGAGCGGGCAGTCGCCAAGGCCGCGAACTCGGTGATCCTGCGCATTGCCGTGTTCTTCGTGGGCTCGGCATTCCTGTTGGTGACGATCTTGCCGTGGGATGACGACGGGGTGGCCGCTTCCCCCTTCGTCGCGGCGTTCACCCAGATGGGGATTCCCTATGCGGATCACATCATGAACGCCGTGGTGTTGACGGCCGTGCTCAGCTGTCTGAATTCCGGGATGTACACCGCGTCCCGCATGCTTTTCGTCCTCGCCGCCCGTCGCGAGGCTCCGGCACGTCTGGTCAATGTCACCAGGCGCGGAGTGCCTGCCGCGGCCATCCTGACGTCATCGGTTATCGGCTTTTTGTGCGTGATCGCGGCCGCGGTGTCACCGAACACGATCTTCGCGTTCCTGCTCAACTCCAGCGGCGCGATCATCCTGTTCGTCTATCTGCTGATCGCCATTTCGCAGATCATCTTGCGCTATCGCACTCCCGACGCCGAGCTCAAGGTGAAGATGTGGCTCTTCCCGGTGGTCTCGATCATCACCGCCGTGGCGATCGTCGCGATTCTGGTCCAGATGGGACTCCAGGCAGACGTCCGGTCCCAGCTGTTCTTGAGCTTGCTGTCGTGGGCAGTCGTCATCGTGGTCTACCTGGGCAACCGGTGGTTCATCAACAGACGCCCGGAGCGGGAGGGTGCCGCGGCGACAGCGCCACCGCACCGCGTCCTGGTTCTGGCGAATCAGACGGTCGAGTCCGGGGAATTGCTCGACGAACTGCGCCGTATCGACGCAGACAAGGCGGCCACCTACTTTGTGGTTGTGCCCGCCAGCCCCATCGAAGTTGGCAGTGCCACCCGCGGTCCACTAGATCTGCGCGAGGCGACCCGCAGGATGGCGCAGCAGCGGCTGGACAACACTCTTTCCACATTGCACTCCGAGGAGATCGAGGCCGAAGGCGAGATCGGAGACAGTCGGCCGCTGCGCGCGCTGGCCGGCGCGGTGGCGTCGTTCCAGCCCGACCAAATCGTCATCTCCACGCTGCCGCCGGAGGACTCCGTGTGGCACCGCTTCGACGTGGTGGACCGCGCCCGTGCGGAGTACGACGTACCCGTCACGCACGTCGTGGCAGCACCGGCGCGGACCTGAGGAGCGCGATGACCATCATCGCGGGGTTCAGCTCCAGCCGCCAAAGCAGCGCACCGCTGAACCTGGCGGCGCAAGTAGCGCGTATCACCGGCGAAAAGGTGATCGCCACGGCAATCGTCGAGCGGGCGTTTCCGCCACGCAACGACCCGGTGGAGACCGAATATCTGCGCGTCGTCTCGACGCAGGCGCAGATATCGCTCGAGCGGGTGGTCGAACAGTTGCCACGCGACCTCGACATCTCGGTGGTCGTCCACCAATCAAGTTCCATCCCTATGGGTTTGACAGAACTTGCAGTGGCTCATGAGGCAAGCCTGGTTGTTGTCGGATCATCGTCGTCGGGATTGTTGGGTCGTGTCGGGCTGGGCAGTGTCACCGAGCGCCTCGTCCATACCGCGTCGCTTCCGGTCGCAATCGCGCCACGCGGCTACACGTTGGACGCCGGCCCGCTGCGCCGGGTCACCGCCGCTTACGGCGACGAGGCCGACGTCAATGGTCTGATCCCAGCAGCTGCGGAAGTGGCCAGAAGGTGGTCGGCGGCGCTGCGGATCGTGTCCTTCACGGTGCGGCCGGCGCGCATGTTCGCCGGATCGATCGAACCCGCCGCCGAGAACCTGGTGGTGGAGCAGTGGTCGCGCCGGACCTTCGATGAAATCGCCGAGCAACTCAACGCCGTTCGCGAACGCATCCCGGTGCCCGACGTCGAGGTTCAGGTGGGCAGTGGGCTGGATTGGCGCGAGGCGGTGGAATCCGTCTCGTGGGAGCCCGGTGACATCCTGCTGATGGGTTCGGGAACGGCCGGTCCGGTGGCCCGGGTGTTCCTGGGCTCGGTGGCCTCCAAGATCCTGCGGCACGCTCCCGTTCCGGTGATGATCGTTCCTCGTCATCGGTCGGCGGGTTAGACGCGGTTTCCGATCGGCGGTCTGTTCGTACCGCCCTATTCGTTGTAGCCGAAGATCCCGTTCCACACCCGCTGATCCTGCTCGGCCCATTCGGTTGCTTCGCCCGGAGTGATGCGATGCACCCGGGGGTCGTCGAAGTCAGGCAACTGCACCCCATTGACGTTGGGCGCCGCAACATCTCGTCGAACCGAGTATTCGCCGATATCACGAAGCACGCTCTGTCCGCGATGCGATAGGTTCCAGTTCAGAAATACCTTCGCGGCGGCGAGATGGGAGGCTGACGAGGCAACGCCGGTGTAGTAGTCGTAGGCGGTCACCCCTTCTTCCGGTACCACGAACGTCACGGGAGCATTCTCATTCGACGCGATGTTGACGCTGCTGACAACCACTGTGCCGGCTTCGATCTCACCACGCGCCAGGCTATCGAGTTCGGCGCCCAGGGAATCGAAAACGCGGGCGCCCTTGGCATATTCGCGTAGGTAGTCGTCTCCGAGCACGTCGCGCTGGAACCGGGTAAGAGCCAATGCACTGCCACCGGCACCGGCCTGAGCGATACCGAGCTTGCCCGCCCACCGGGTATGCAGAAGATCGTTCCAGCTGGCGGGTGCGTCGGCCGGATCGACGAGGGCGGTGTTGTACCCCAAGGTGTAGATCGGATCGAAGGTGCGGTAGTAGTTGCCGTTGTCGAACACCACGTCGTCGCGCAGGTTGGTCGCGGTGGGTGGCGAATACGGCTGGAAGACGCCGCGACGGCTCAGGCCGCTGACGAATCCGGCATCGGAGATGCGCACCACGTCGGCGTCGAACTTTCCGGCGCCGAACTCGGCGACGATCCGCTCGTAGAGCCGGTTCGGAGTGAGACGAATGAGCTTGACGTCGAGGCCGGTATCCTCCTCGAACTGCTTCAACAGCGCCGATTCGCTGTCGGCGGTCCACCCGCTATAGAGGGTGATCTGGCCTTCCCGCTGGGCGGCCGCCCAGAGTTTCTGGTCGGCGATTTCCTCGCCGTCGATGGTCAAGGCGGTGTCCCGCGAGATCGTCTCGGCAGAGTGGGTAAGGTCCGGTGCAGCTGGGGGCGGTGAGCATGCGGCCAAAGCCATTGCCAGCGAGGCAATTCCGACGGCTATGCGGGTCGAGATGGTTTTCATGAGATCTCCTTGGAGCCGAAGCGGCGAGCGAGAACGGCGAGCACACCGATGACGGCGCAATAGAGCAGACTCAGCTCGGCCGCGGATTGGAATGAGCCGTTGTCGTAGGCATCGAAGATGGCGATCGAGAGCAACCGCGTGTCGGAGGTGAACAAGAACAGCGCTGCGGTCAACTCGCGCATTGCGAGCATCATCAACAGCAGGAACGTCGACGACAGCCCCACTCGCAGCAGGGGCGCGGTGACGAAAGTGATGGCCCGATGCCGGCGGGCACCGAGCATCACCGCGCTGTCTTCGAGATCCTTGTCCAGCTGGATGATGGACGCCGACACGCCGCGATACCCCTGTGGCAGGAAGACGGCCACGAAGGCGATGACGAGCACGGCCAAGGTGCCGTACACGGGCACCGGCAGAGCGAGCCAGGTCCACAGCAGGCCCAGGCCGAGGACGATTGCGGGCACCGCCAGCGGCAACATGGCCACGTACTCGAGCAGCTTACGACCTGGGGCTTGCGTCCGATATCGGGTGTAAGCCAGCGCAAAGCACAGGCAGGTTCCGATGGCGGCCGTCGCGACCCCGACCACGACACTGTTGACGACGACCTGGTGGAAGTCGCTGCTTTGCAGTGTCTGGCCCATGTTCCACAGCGATAAGGCTCCTGGTCGGCCCAGCTGGCCGAGATCGGCGACGTAGGGGCTGGTCTGCATCGCCGCGATGACCAGCGCGCCGACCGGCAGTAGCACTGCGAGCACGAAGTAGCTCCAGGCGAAGACTGCGGCTGGCACCCGCAACCTTCGCAGCGCAACCTGGCGGGCCCGCACCCCCTTGCCGCTGACCGTGGTGTATTCCTTGCCGCCCATCGCCCGCTGTTGCATCGCGACGACGGCCACCAGCACGACGGTCAGCATCACGGCCACCGCCGCGGCGTCGTTGGAGCGCGCCGGCGATGCGTTCATCAGCCGGTAGATCAGGGTGGGCAGCGTGTCCACACCACCAGGTACGCCGATCACCTGGGCTACGGGGAAGTTCTCGACAGTCAGCGCGAAGACGAGGATCGCTGAGCCCAGCACCGCCGGCATGACAAGCGGGAAGGTGACCTCCCGCAACATCCTTCGTACCGGGGCGCCGTGCAGACTGGCCGCATCCTCCAGGTCGGGATTCATCAGTGACAGCGCCGAGTGCACCATCAGAAACGGGTAGGGCGCGTAGTACAGCCCGAGGACGAAGATCATGCCGACGAAGCTGTAGATGTTCATCAGGTGCGGCATTCCGATCGCGCCGAACGCCAGGTTCAGGTAGCCGGTCGCCGGGCCGGCCAGCAGCGCCCACGCCAACGCCCCCACGAGGGCGGGCAGGAAGAGCGGCATGATCGCGATACCGTAGATGAGTTTGCGTCCCGGGACGTCGGTGCGGGCTGCGAGGAACGCGAGCAGGCACCCGATGACCAGCGCGACCAACGACGATCCGATTCCGACGAGTGCAGAATTGACCAGCGCCGTCTGCGCGGTGCCCGATCCGAGTACTGCGAAGTTGTCGAGCGTGAATCTGCCGAAGTCGAAGAGGTTGTCGCGCTCGGTGTTCTCGCTGAACGCCCCCGCGAGGATGAAGAACATCGGGCACAACACGATGACTGTGAGCACCGCCAGCTGTATCAGTACGGGCAGCGACCGGCGCAACGTCGGGCGGCGGCGTCGATTTGCACCGGCCGGGGGGTGTAGCGCCACGGTGGTGTCCGCGGGATTCGCGGTCGGCGCGCTCATGCGGTCACCGCCGCTGCGGTATAGACCCGATCATCGGTGAGCAACTGCGCGGCGCCCGGTCGTGCTGTGACGACGGCCGACTCACCTATGCCCAACACGGGGCTGCCGTTGCCGGTTGCGACTGCTTCGATCTCGGGTCCGTTGTCGAGCATCACGCGGTAGCGGATCGAGGCACCCTGATAACTGGCCATCTCCACCCGGCCCGTCCAGTGTTGACCATTCGGCGTCGGCTCACCGGGGCCTGTCACCAGGAGGTCCTCTGGGCGCAGGCAGACGATGGCGGGACCGGTGAAGGTCCGGGGTTTGTCGACGATCACCGAGATGGCGGGATGATCGGTCAGTGCGCAGTCGAGATCGGCCGGTGCGGCGGTGACGCTGAAAATGTTGCCGATGCCGAGGAATTCGGCAATCGAGGCGCAGGACGGATTCTTGTAGATCTGCTCGGGAGAGCCAATCTGCACGATCTGGCCCTTTTGCATCAATGCGATCCGGTCAGCGAGCGCGAAGGCCTCGACCTGGTCGTGGGTGACGTACACGGTAGTGAGTCCGAGGCGAAGTTGGAGTTCGCGCAGTTCCATGCGCAGCCGTTCCCGAAGCCGCGCATCGAGATTGGACAAAGGTTCGTCGAGCATCAGGACGCTGGGCCGCATGACCAGACTGCGTGCCAGCGCGACTCGCTGCATCTGGCCGCCTGACAGTTGGCTGGCGCCGCGATCGGCCAGGTGGCCGAGGCCCACCAGATTCAAGGTCTCTGTGACGCGCTGTTCGAGTTCACTTTTGGCGACCTTTTGCATCTTGAGTGCAAAGCCGACGTTCTGCGCGACCGTGCGATGCGGCCAGACGGCGTAGGACTGGAACACCATTCCCACATTGCGCTTGTGAGGCGGGACGGAACGCCCCGTCGCACTGTCATGGACGACGCGCTCGCCGATGGTGATGCGCCCGGCGCTGGGTGTTTCCAGGCCGGCGACACAGCGCATGGTGCTGGTCTTCCCGCACCCGGACTGTCCCAGCAGGACGAGGGACTCACCGTCGGCGATTTCGAGGTCAAGGTCGCTCACCACGGTGTTGTCGTGATACGCGAGGGTCAGGTTTTCGATGGTGACCTTCATGATTTCCTTCAGGGGTTGTTGGGAGCGGCGGACATTGCGTATGCGAGTGTGCCTGCGGCGAGGAACAATTCGGCCCTGGCGATACGCCGTGCCGCTCGGTGCAATGCGACATCCTTGGGCAGGCCGTCGGCGGCGATGCTGACCGAAGCGGTGATGACGCCTGCGGCCGTGCCCAGCCGCAGAGTGGAGAACTGATGGGCCGCTATGTTGCGGGCCACCACGCTTCCCGGCATCGCCGCGGCCGCGGCAACGGCGACGGCCGAGGTCAGACCGATCGCGGGATGCGGAGCCATCATGGAGACCATCCGCACGGCGATGTCGTATTCGGTCGCGGCGATGAAGACGCCATCGGACGTGGTGTAGTCCCGTGGCGCCGCGACGATTCCGACCTTGGGCGCGGCGTGTTGGACAGGTTCGCCCAGTTTCGTCAAACCCATTGCCAGAGCTGCCTGGTGGCGCAGCTCGATAAGGACCGGCAGCCGTTCGCATAGTTGGTCGTTGCTTTCAGATCCGGTCAGGCCGAAGTCCTCGGCGGCGAACAGGGCCGCCGGCGCTCCGGCGGCGACCAAGGTGCCGTGATAACGATGACCGCCCACCTCAAGGGTTTCCAGGACGCAACCGGTGGGCAGCATCGCCGCGCGGGTAGCCGCCACATTGGTGAACGTCAGTGCCACCGGAACGCCGAGAGCACTGGTGCCGGGAACCGCCCCGTCACCGTCGGCCGGGATGGTTCCGCCCGGTGTCGCGATCTGCGCTGCCAACTGCGCGCCGGTGTTCTGGTTGCGCATCCGGACCACGGTGACATCGGAGTCGACGGCGACCAGCCCGGTCTGCAGTGCGTACAGGCCGATCGCCGTCGCGCAGTTGCCGCAGTTGCTGCCCCACTCGACCGTTCGTTGTCCGATAGCGACCTGCGCGAACAGATAATCGACATCGACGCCGTCGATGCGGGAGCGCCGCACGATGGCTGCCTTCGATGTCGTCGACGTGCCGCCGCCGACCCCGTCGAGCTGCGATGAATCTCCGGAGCCGAAGGCGGAAGTCAGGACTCCGTCGAGGTCGGTGCCGTCCAGCAGCGGGTCGATGTCCACGGCGTTGAACAACCAGCATTTGCTGGTTCCTCCCCGCATCCAGGTGCCCCATAAGCTGGTCAATTCGACCACTCCTCTCGTCCGGCACCTGGGAACTAGTGATACCGATCACGTTGAGGTGCGAGCTTCAGCGTGCATCACACGAGAGTGGAGTACAATTTCGAAAATCTCGATAACCCTTAAGTTGAACTGAATGAAAGAGGCCAATGCTCGATCCACGCCGCCTGTTGCTCCTGGTCGACGTCGTGCGAGCCGGCTCGCTCACCGCCGCGGCGAATCGTCTCAGCTACACCACATCGGCGATCTCCCAGCAGATCGCCAAGCTGGAGGCCGAAGCCGGCCAGCCGCTGTTGGAACGTCACGCCCGGGGCGTGCGCCTCACCGAAGCCGGTGCGGCACTGGCCCGCCGCGCAGAACGGATCGAGACCCAGCTACAGGCCGCACGCAGCGAGTTGGATGAGATCGCCGGCCTTCGCTCCGGGACCGTTCGGCTCGGCACCTTTCCTACGGTTGGATCGAGCTTGCTGCCACAGGTCGTGAAGCTCTACAAGGCACGACATCCCGCGGTGAAGCTCACGGTGCGCAGCTCCCGGTTCAGCGCGCTGCGGGCCATGCTGGACACCGGCGAGGTCGAACTGTCGCTGCTATGGGACTACGAATGGGCTCCAGTGACCGACCGGGAACTGGTCGTGCGCGAATTACTGGTCGATCCCCCGACCCTGGTGGTATCGGTCAACCACCGGTTGGCGCACCGCGAATACTTGGACATGGCAGAGCTCGCCGGTGAGCAGTGGATCACCAGGGAGGACAACCACCCCGTTGGTGCTGCACTCGAAAAGGCATGCCAGAAAGCGGGTTTCACGCCGACGGTGGCGTTCGCTGCCAATGACTACCAAGAGGCTCAGGCGATGGTCGCCGTCGATCTCGGTGTGTCGATGGCGCCCCGACTGGCGTTGTCCAACCTGCGTGAGGATGTCAAGGTCATTCCGCTGCGCGGTGCGCCTTCGCGGCGCATCCTGCTTGCCCATCTGTCCGAACACCGCCTTACGCCTGCCGAGGCGACACTGGTCGACACTTTCGAGGAGGTCGCCTACAAGCACGATGGAAAGACCTCCGCCTCGCGGCGGGCCCGGCCCAGCTAGCACCCACTGAAATCGGTGAACTCTATAGTTTTTCTAAAGCTGTATCCACAAATTGTCGATTGTGGTGAACAAACTCAGTTCTTACTGTGATCCGAGCAATGATGAAAGTCGTTTGTGATGCGCACGGGAACCGTCTGACTCGGCCGACCTGACGCCTCGCGAACGCTCGGACGCCGCGCCCACGGCGCCGGCTCCAGAGTCAGGAACTGAGAGAACGTCCATGAGTTACGTAGAGATTCTGCCGTTGATCGCCCTGGTCGCCATGTTCGTCATCGCAACTATTTTCCCGATCAATATCGGCATCCTTGGCTTCATCGGCGCATTCGCGGTAGGCGCATTCATACTCGGCTACGACGACAAAGAGATCCTCGCCGAGTTTCCGAGCTCGATCGTCCTGACCATCATCGGCGTCACCTATTTCTTCGGCATGGCCAAGCAGAACGGAACCATCGACCTCTTGGTCGACGCGTGTATCCGCGGTGTGCGCGGGCGCGTGCGGGTGGTGCCATGGGTGTTCTTCTTCTGCGCATCGGCGCTCACCGCGTTGGGCACCTTCAGCCCTGCAGCCGTCGCCCTCATCATTCCGGCCGCGATGTCCTTTGCGGCGCGGACCAAAATGAGCCCGCTGGTCATGGGCATCATGACCATCAACGGTGCGCACGCCGGCGCATTCTCCCCGATCTCGGTGTCGGGCGTACTCGTCGTTGACCTCGTAGAGAAGAGCGGGCTGTCGATCAACCCGTGGATGCTGTTCTTGGCCAGCTACGCGATCAATCTGCTGCTCTCGGTATTGACCATCATCGGATATGCCGCACTTTCGCGGGCCCGTGATCTGGAGTTCACAGCCCTGGGCTCGCCGTTCGAGGACGCGCCTGGCGTCGCAGGCCAGGGCGGCGCCAGCCGGTCGCCGGGCGTCGCAGACGGGCCTGCGGGCAATACTCAGCTGCTCACCCGCCCGGTGCGCACAAGCGCTGTGGTCGATGTTCAGCGGCACCCTGTCACCGGGACCCAGAAGCTCACCTTGTTCCTGATCGCGTCGGTGCTGGTCCTGGTCCTCGTGATGCACATGCCGATCAGCTTCGTGACCATTGCGGCCGGTGCGGTGCTTGCGTTCACCGACCTGTCCAAGCAGAGCGAGGCGATCGCCGGCATCAGTTGGCCCACCGTCCTGCTGGTCGCAGGCATGATCACCTACATCTCGCTCGTGCAAGAGCTCGGCACCATCGATCACCTCGCGGAGATGGCCATCGCAGTTGGCGCCCCACTGCTGGTCGCGCTGGTGTTGTGTTACGTCATCGGCGTGACGTCGGCATTCGCGTCGTCGACGGCGCTGCTGGCCGCGATCATCCCCTTGGCGCTGCCGTTGCTGCAGATGGGCACGCTGCCGGTTGTCGGAGTTGTGGCGGCACTGGCGATCGCCGCCACCGTGGTCGACGTCTCACCGTTCTCGACCAACGGGGCGCTGGTCCTGGCCAACGCCCAAGGCATCGACCGGCGGCGGTTCTACCGTCAACTGCTGTTCAATGCCGGCATCGTCGTCGCCATTGCACCGGCCATCTGCTGGCTGCTGCTCGTGGTGGCACCCCAGCTCCTCTGAGCATTGAGGCGAGAGTTAAGCATAGCTCGACCCCTATGTAATTTTCCGTGATTGTTCTTTACTCTCTGCGGCCCGAGAATGGGCGTGAGGGTTGCTGGTCATGTCCAAGTGGTGTGGCCTGTGCGCGAGAAAGGCGGGTGAAGTCATGTTCGTTCTTCGTGGCACCTGGATGCGGGGAGGGACCAGCAAATGCTGGTTGTTCAACGCCGTCGATGTCGATCCGTTTGCGGACCGGGCGGGTGGACTCGATGCACTGTTGACCTCGGCCTTCGGATCCGGCGATCCGCGGCAGCTCGATGGGGTCGGCGGAGGAAGCTCGACCACCTCGAAGGCTGCGATCGTACGTCGGTCTCGTGAGCCTGGCATCGACATCGACTACCTGTTCGCCCAGATCGCAATCGGTGAGCGCCGCGTCGACTGGGCAAGCAACTGTGGCAACTGCGCCACGGCGATCGGCCTCTACGCCCTGCAGTCGGGATTGGTGCCCGTCGACGACACGACGACCGTGGTCCGGATGCGCCACATCACCTCAGGTGCGGTCCTGACCGCCGAGATCGACACACCAGATCGCGCCGTTCCGACCGACGGCACAGCAGCCGTCCCGGGCACCAACGCTCTCGGAGTGCCGGTGGGTCTGAGATTTACCGGACTGAACGGGCCCGAAGCCCTGCTACCTACCGGCAATTGCGTCGACCTCGTCGACGTCGGAGGCAATACCTATGCCGCGACCTTGGTGACCGCCGGAGCCCCTGCAGCACTGTTCGATGCAGAAGACTTGCGGCTCAACGGCACTGAGAGCATCGCCGTACTCGCCGAACACACTCCCCTGTTGATCGAGCTGCGCAGAAGTGCATCCTTGCTGATGGGGCTGCGCAGGCCGGGCGACCCCATCAGCCACGCCATTCCCAAGGTCGGGATCATCGGGGCCCCAAAGGACTACCACACCACCGCAGGCACGAAAGTCGGCGCAGACGAATATGACGTCTCGGTGCGGATGCTGTCCATGCTCGCTCCACACCCTGCAATCGGGTTGACATCAGCGGTCGCGGTCGCCGCGGCGTCGACGTTGCCTCACGGTGTCTTCGCTCGAAAGTTGGCGGGCCACGGCGCTGTTGCGCTGCGAATCGGCACACCGGCCGGCGTCCTGACGGTCGATCTCGCCCTGTCCCCTGACGGCCGGCTTGAAGCGGTGACACTTCACCGCGCCGCGCGCCGAATCGCCGCAGCAGAACTCTTCGTCTCCGATGCCACACCACAGCTGATCGGCGCCTGACTCGGCCGCGTAGCGGTCACCTGGTCACCTATCGACCACTCACTGTGTGACGCGTCCCTGTCGCCCCGGCGGGGTCCGACGGTTAACCGGAGCTGCGGGGATGGTGACGGACCGAAGCGCGTCGAATGCCTCTCGCAACGTGATGGTTTCGCCGTCGAAGCGTCGGTGGATATTGAGGCCTAGCGTCATCGCTCGCAGCGCGGTGGCGGCATCGGCGGGTTCCACGCCTTCCGAAACCAAGCCATGGCGGGCAATGAAGTGGGCATAGAGATCGCGGATTCGGCGGTGGCCCTCAGCGAACGCCTCAGCAACAGGCCCCTTTTCGCTGACGGTTTCCAACGCGAGTGTGCCGAAGATACGGAACCGCTCGTCGCTGAGCAGGACCGACTGGGCATCGAGCACTGCGTCCCAGCTGTGCGGTCCCGGCGTGTCGAAAACTGCGGAGATGTTGTTTGCCAGCATGTCGAACGCGCTGTTGACGACGGCGACGATGAGCCCTTCTTTGGATCCGAAGTGCCAGCTGATGGAGCCCCGGCTGATGCCGGCGCGCTCAGAGACCGCCTGCACGGTTGTTGCGCGTGACCCCCCTTCGGCGAGCAGCTCCCATGCGGCCAGCAGCAGCCGCGCGCGGCTTTCGGCGCTGATCTCGGCTTGACGGCTCATCGCACAACCATATCCGAGTCATACCCGTGTCCAATCGTTGGACAGTCATCCGAAACCGCCTCCGACGACGGCGGTCTCGGCCAGTACCGCCACCTTCGCAAGGGCACCGCCGAAGCAATCCTATGTTGCACGTCCAATGTTATGCTGTATGTTCTAGGTAGCTTGTGCGTTGTTGCAAAGCCCGGCAAGGAGTTTGGTATGCGACGAGGTATATCGGCGAGCAAGCCGATCAAGTCTTGTCGAAAGTGGGCACTCCCGGCCGGGGCGGTGGTCGGGGTTGCTGTCCTGGCGGCTGGTGCGGTGGCGTATTTGAACCGAGAGTGGTTCATCGAGCAGGCCATTCGGCAGCAACTAGCCTCGGGCTATTCGTTTGTCAGCGATCCCGGGCAGATGCGGGTCCTGTTGTGTGGAACAGGTTCTCCTGAGCCCAGCGCTGCAAGAGCGCAAGCGTGCACACTCGTGTCGGTCGCCGGGAAAATGTTCGTCTTCGATGCCGGGGAGGGCGCGGCCAAGTCTCTTGCCGACTCTGGCGTCGCGCTCGACGACATCGCGCGAGTGTTCATCACCCACTTTCATTCCGACCATTTCAACGGTCTCGGTGCGTTGATCAATCAGAGTTGGATTTGGGGACGATCGCACCCTCTCGACGTGATGGGACCGGCGGGCACCGCCGAGGTCGTCACAGCGCTCAACGATGCTTACGCCATCGACAACGGGTTTCGGATCGCCAACATGCCCGAACTGGCATCGAGCAGGGCAGCGGCCCAGGCCCTTCCAATGGAGATCACGGTTCCCCAAAACACCCGCTCGGTGCGGGTCTATGACGAAGGTGGTGTCACCATCGATGCCCACCTGGTCGTGCATGATCCGGTCAAGCCCGCGTTTGGCTACGTGATCCAGCACCAGGGTAAGAAGGCGTTCATCAGTGGCGACACCGAGGTCAGTCCGCTGAACATGCCGGCGATGCAAGACGCGGATCTCGTTGTGCACGAGGCATATGCATCCCATTTGGTCCGCCGAGCGATTCCGATCATGCGCGAGATGGGCTTGAACCATGACGCCGAGGTCGCCGAGCGGACGATTGCCTACCACGCTGACACGATCGCGCTGGCCAGGCAGGCGGAACAGGCGGGTGTCAAGCATCTGGTACTCACGCATTTAACCCCCTATCCCGATGGTGCGCTCAAGCGCCACCTGTTCACCCAGGGCATGAGCGATCAATACTCGGGCACGGTGACAGTGGGAAGAGACGGAATGGTGATTACCGTCTGAGCGGCAGACGCCGCATGCAGCCGATTGAAGATCACCCGGGAAGCGGCGGGCCACTGAGCCTGGGAAACAGCGATGCGCCCGCCGCACCGGGTGCGAGTGTGAGCTCGGCAGAATCCAGCACCGGTGCACCCGCAAGTGCTTGTGCCAGAGCGATTACCGCGGGTGCTGGGGTAAACGGGAAGTCGCTGCCATAGAGCAGATGATCCGGTCCAACGACTGCCAACAACGCGTCCAGGGCAACGGGTAGCGGTAGCCCGGCCAAATCGTAGTAGAAGCTGGCGAGTGCGCCGGGGACGTCCACGACTGAACCGGTAGCGGCGGCGACGGCCGCGACCCGGTGCGCAACGACCGGCAGGACCGCCCCGGCGTGCGGCACGATCCACCGGATCGAAGGATGACAGGTCAGTGTCTGCGAGAGGATGAGATCGATGACGCAGCGGGTGGTGTCGAACAGAAACTCCAACATGGGCCGGGGCCGGCCGAGGGCGGTCGCCTCCCAACCAGGCGGAGACGTCGGGTGCAGCAGCACGACGGCGGCGTGCGCATTCAGTTCGTCCAGCACCGGAGCGAATTCCCGATCGCTCAGGTAACGGCCGTGGTAGTTGGTCTTCAGCGCCACCGCATCGGCGCCGAGACTATCCCGGGCGCGCGCCAATTCATTGAGCGCTCCTTCCACATCGGGTAAGGGAAGCGCAGCGGCGAACCCGAAAGTCGCCGGCCGGTCGCTTACCAGTTGTGCACCCACGTCATTGACGTGCGCGGCCAGCGCGCGCGCCGCCGCGTTGGCGCTGATCGTATTACCGCCGAAATGCACCCCCGGCGAGGACACCGACAACACGGCAGCCCCAATACCGCTGCGGCCCATCACATCGAGCGCTGCTTCCACATTCCATCCGGGTATTCCGGGCATCCCGTCCGGGTGAGCGTGACCGGCGGTCACACATTCGTCGCGGTATCTGGCAGTCACATAGTGGGCGTGAACGTCCAACCATCCAGCCATACAGATCCCTTCCGTGGCGGTTTTCTGCGAGCTCGCCGCTCGAGGCGGCATCCGGTGTGGTGATGACGAATAGTCAACAGCGTCAAGGGATCTTGACATCAGCGAGGACTGCAATGACGTCAATCTGCGAGAATCAATCCACGAGCTGATCGACGACCGAGTAAATCTCCTCACGCGGGATCAAGTGACCAGCCCGGACCACCGCCGCGATCTGCGTGAGGTTTCCCGTGGATACCACGGGGTCCGCATCAAGCAGAAGGAAGTCCGCCTTGAATCCGACGTCGATCGCTCCCAGGTCGTGCGTCCGATTCAGGTAGGCCGCCGGTACGGTGGTCGCCGAACGAAGCACATCGAGTGGCCGAAGTCCGGCGGCCTCGAGCTCGCGGAACTCGGAGGCCATGTCCTGTCCTGGCGATGCGCTGGGGCCGTCAGTGCCGGCCATGATGGGCACCCCGGCGGTGTGCATCATGCCCACCAACCGCAGTGACATGTCGTAGCAGTCGTGATAAGTCGCCCGAGTGTCTGCGGGAAGGTCCAGAAACCTGCCACGTGTCTCGTAAAAGTCATGACGGTCCTGATCGGACAGCAGTGAAAGCCATGGATGGTCGGCATATGCCGGGTCATCGGCCCGATACTGGGTACGCAATCGGACGAGAGTTGGGGTATGCCAGGTCTTGTGACGCGCAAACTGGCCGACTAGGTGTTGAGCGGCGTCCTCGTCGAACGAATCGAGCGCCCGCCGCAGCAGCGAGACCATCTCAGCCGAGTCCGAAAGCGCGGGGTTGAGGAGCATCTTCTTCACGCGTTGTCGCACAAAGTCGGTCGAGAAAAGATGCTCGGCGAAGGGTAGGCCGCCAAGCCATCCCGGGATCCGCCCTGTGCCGACGTTGTCGGCCTCAGTGCGCAAGGCTGCACCGTCCGCGGACGTCTGAAACCACACATTGCCGCCGGTGCCGAGATGCTCGATGCAGTCCATCCCTGCGACGGCCGCCTCCGTAGGGGTGACCGACAGAGGGAGATGTCCGGCAATCCGCATCCCGCGGCCATGAGCAGCGTTGACGGCGGCGAAGAACACTTCACGATCGACGTCGATGACCTTGACGAAATCGGCACCCTGTCGCTCCTGGTCCGCGATGAGGCGTTCGACGTCCGCAACGCTGTTCGCATTGAACGGCATCAGAAGCGCTCCCGGCATGGCGAGCAGGACCGGTGCGTAGCGGGTCATGCCCAGTCGCGACTTGCCGCGGACGTCGAGCAGATCGTCGCTTCCGGCCATCTGTCGCATTCCCGTTGTGCCGTCGGCAAGCATTGTGGCCAGGAACAGTTCGGGGCGTTCATTCTGAAGTGCGTGGGTGTGCATGTTGTTGTATCCCGGAACGGCGAACCGGCCTCCGCCGTCTACCGCCCACTCCCCATCGCTGGGATCCTCGGCACCGAAGGCGGAAACAGAGGCGATCGCCCCGTCGCGTACGCGGATGGACACATCCACCCGCCGGCTGCCGTCGCGTGGGTCGACCACCGTTACATGATCGATCCGCAAGGGCGCCCCTGATGCCAGGGGTGTGGGGCGCCGAGTCGGCGTCTTTCCGACCGAATGCCCAATGACCGCCGCGCCACCTAGTGCCGACAGCCCCGCGACCCCGGCGCCGACACACCGCAGAACCGAGCGACGGGTCAGCGCGGAGCCTGATCGTGATGACTTGGTGGCCGCCGGTTTAGCATTCGGCATCTGTTCGCACATAGACGCACCTCACTCGTCCGAATCCGCAAGCCGGTGTGACTTGCCAACGTTCGGCGCCGCAGCCCATTCGGCTACGTTCGCCAGGCCCGATCCGAAACGCCGCAAGTACCAGGGTCACTCGGCACAGTCCCGCGACCTGGATCGAGGCGGATAGGCGATCGCGAAATCCGGCTGAATGAGTACGTGCGAACATCCCGCGGCGACAACGTCTGTTGCACAGAGGAATAAGTTGCCGATTTGAGTGTCCGCTTCACTTGTCTACTTTCTCCAGCGGTCCCCGTTTGAATCGGACAAGCGCCACACTACCAAAATCCTATGCAGAGCGTCCAATAGTATGACGGGTGTATCGAAGATTCCCGTGTTTGGTGCGGACCTCCCGTCTCGCTGGACCAAGCCGCCACCTCCGCCAGCTCTGGCAGATGCGGCAAGGATGTGGCGGCGTGGATGCGCATGGACTCGAGAAGACGCCGGCTGCGGCCATGGCGCTCAATCCCTCAAAAGACGGCCCGACGAGGCGCCGGCAACGCGGTGTGGGCGGCGACCTCCTCGTCGACACCATCCGCGCACGTGGGTGAAGTTCGACCTGGCCGGCGTACCCAGGGCGTGGATTCCCCAGGCGCATAAGAGGCGGCTCCGGATTTCCCCGAAACCGCCTCTGTACTGCGAAAACCTCTGTCGGGCTGACAGGATTTGAACCTGCGACCACTTGACCCCCAGTCAAGTGCGCTACCAAGCTGCGCCACAGCCCGAAGTGCTGCCAGGATCGCCAGCAGCGTTCGAAACTCTACATCAGGGCACCGCTGAGATCCCAACCGTCACCCGCCGCGCGTCGTTGCCGCCGGTCGCGGGTAATAGGACACCGTGACCACCGACGTTCGCGACGACACCCCGCTCTGGCTCTTCGCCGATCAGCTCGGCCCGGCGGTCTATGGCGGCGAGCACGCCCACCGCGAGGTTCTGCTGGTCGAGGCCCGCTCGGCGCTGGCCAAACGCCGTTATCACCGTCAGAAACTGCACCTGGTGCTCTCGGCGCTGCGGCACGCCGAACGCGATCTCGGTGACCGGGCCACGCTGCTGGCCGCCGACACCTATACCGACGCGCTGGAGCAGTTCGGCCGGCCGGTGCTGGTGCACGAACCCACCTCGCATGCCGCCGAAGCCTTCGTGCAGCGCCTGCACCGGCAGGGCCTGGTCGCCGACATCCTGCCCACCCCCACCTTCGCGCTGTCGCGCACCGACTTCGCGACGTGGGCCGGTGAGCGCAGCCGGTTCCGGATGGAGGACTTCTACCGCGACCAGCGGCGCCGCTTCGACATCCTGATGCGCGGCTCCGACCCGGAGGGCGGCCGGTGGAACTACGACACCGACAACTGCGAGCCGCCGCCAAAGAAGCGAAAGACCCTCGAGCTGCCCAAGCCCTACCAGCCGCGCGAGGACGATATCGACGAGCAGGTCCGCGCCGACCTCGATCGGATGGACCTCGACACCGTCGGCGCCGACGGACCGCGGCTGTTCGCCGTCACCCCGGACGAGGCCAAGCGCGCGCTGGACCGGTTCGTGGAGCACCGGCTGCCGCTGTTCGGCCGCTACGAGGACGCCATGCTGGGCCAGGACTGGGCGATGTCGCACTCCCTGCTGTCGGTGCCGCTGAACCTCGGCGTCCTGCATCCCCTGGACGTCGTGCACGCCGCCGAACGCGCCTACCGCGACAAGCAGGCACCGCTGGCCGCCGTCGAGGGATTCATCCGGCAGATCCTGGGCTGGCGTGAATACATGTGGCACCTCTACTGGCACTTCGGTCCCGACTATCAACGCAACAACAAGCTGCACGCCCGTACCAAACTGCCGGACTGGTGGACCGAACTCGACGCCGACTCCGTCACCGCCGAATGCCTGCGCCAGGCATTGGCGGGGGTGCGCGACCGTGGCTGGACCCATCACATCCAGCGGCTCATGGTGCTGGGAAACCATGCGCTGCAACGCGGTTACTCCCCCGCGCAGCTCACCGAATGGTTCGCGACGTCCTACGTCGACGGATTCCGTTGGGTGATGCCGACCAATGTCATCGGAATGAGCCAGCACGCCGACGGTGGGCTACTGGCCACCAAGCCCTACGCCTCGGGCGGGGCCTACATCAACAAGATGAGCGATCACTGCGGCGACTGCGCCTACGACCCCAAGAAACGACTCGGCGAGGACGCCTGCCCGTTCACCGCCGGCTATTGGGCCTATGTGCACCGCCACCGCGATCTGCTTGCCAAGAACAACCGCACGCAGCGGTCTGTGGCGTCGATGGACCGGCTGGCCGATCTGGAGGCCGTGTTGGAGCAGGAGTCAGCGCGGCGCAGCTTCTGAGGTCTCCGGCTGCGGATCGGCGGCGACGGGTGCTGTTCCGTCGAGTTCCTCGGCGAACTGCGGTGCCCGCGACGCCCGCCAAGCGTAGACGATCAGCGACACCCACGCCACCACGATCACCGCATAGATGCCGGTCGACCACGGCCAGTGAATACCGAAGAAGTGCACCAGCTTCTGGCTGTTGGTCAGCACGATGATGCCGCCGACGGCAGTACCGAGCAGGGCCGGGCTGACCCGGCTGACCAGCCAGGCGGCGAACGGCGCCGCGATGACGCCACCGATCATCAGCCCGAGGACCACGGGCAGGTTGTCGAGGAATTCCTGACGCAGACCGATCAGGAAGCCGGCCGACGCCGACACCGACACCAGGAACTCCGAGGCGCTCACCGAACCGATCACGGTGCGCGGCGCGGTCTTGCCCTGCGACAGCAGCGTGCTGGTGGTCACCGGACCCCAACCGCCACCGCCGGAGGCGTCGATGAAGCCACCGAACAACCCCAGCGGGGCCAGGAACTTCGCGGTGTGCGGCGTCGCGCCGCGTGCCAGGGTCAGCGGTGTCCGCAACGAAAAGCGAAGCAGCACATACACACCGATGCCCAGCAGAATCGCTGCCATCAGCGGTGCGGCGGCCTCGGTGGACAGCGAGGACAGCACCGTCGCGCCGGCGAAAGCGCCCACGGCACCCGGCAGGCCCAGTTTTGCGACCAACGGCCAGTCGATATTGCGGAACCGCCAGTGCGATATGCCCGAGGCCAGGGTGGTGCCCACCTCGGCAAGGTGCACCGCGGCGCTGGCCTGGGCCGCACCCACGTTGCTGAGCACCAGCAGGGTCGTGGCGGTGACGCCGAACGCCATACCGAGGGCGCCGTCGACCAGCTGCGCGCCGATGCCGACAAGGGTGAAGATCAGGAGCGAACGCATGGCTGCCTTCGAGGAGAACGGGTCACATCAGGTGACCACGAGGGACGGGTGGGTGGGCGTCAGGGACGCCGACAACACCACTCGTCGAAAGCCATCAGGCGCCGGGAGGGCCAGAACGGCTCAAGCGCGGACACGTCGGACGGCGCCGGCGCGCAGCGGTATGCGCGTGCAGCCATCAGTGCCCTCCCAGATCGTGGAACTTCGTCAAACACTACACAGTCAACAGCCGGTACAGCCCAATCAATCCCACCACGACGATCACCAGCCGCAGCGCACCAGGCGAGAGCCGCCGGCCGTAGTGCGCACCGAGGAATCCGCCGAGCAGTGACCCGACCGCGATCAGCCCGGCCGCGGCCCAGCTGATCCGGTCGAACGCGACGACGGTGTAGGCCACCGCCGCGACAATGTTGACCAGCAGCGACAGCAGATTCTTGGCGGCGTTCATCCGCTGCATGTCCTCGGGCAGCAGCGCGCCCATCACCGCGATCAGCAGGATGCCTTGGGCGGCGGTGAAGTAGCCGCCGTACACCCCGACCGCGAAAGTGCCCGCGACCAGTGCGGCCATCCGCGCCGAGCTGACATGTTCGGCGGAGCGACCGGTGGCCTCGGCCCGGGCCTTGGCCCACGCCTGGATCCGTGGTCCCACGACCACCAGTGCCAGCGCAGCCACCAGCAGCACCGGCACCACCTGGGTGAAGACCTTCTCCGGCAGATGCAGCAGCAACCACGCGCCGCAGCCCGCGCCGACCAGCGATGCCGGGATCTGCCAGCGCAGCCGATGCCACTGCCCGCTCAGCTCGCGGCGATACCCCCACGTTCCGGACACGCCACCGGCGACCAGACCGACGGCATTCGACATCGTCGAGGTCACCGGCGGATACCCCAGCGCTACCAGTGTGGGGAACGTGATGAGCGTGCCCGATCCGACGACGGCGTTGATCGCTCCCGCTCCGACACCGGCCAGGGCGATCAGCACCATGTGGAAAATCGACACCCGGCGACCCTAGTCGGTGGGCTGTGGTGTCCCGCCCGCGCCCGGCGTGGCTGACGCCCGACTACCGCTACCTCTTGGGGCCGCGCTTCTCACGCATCCGGACGTTGATGCGGATCGGGCTGCCCTCGAAGCCGAACGTCTCACGCAGCTTGCGTTCGATGAAGCGGCGGTAACCGGCCTCGAGGAATCCGGTGGTGAACAACACGAACGTCGGCGGCCGGCTGGTGGCCTGCGTCGCGAACAGGATGCGGGGCTGCTTCCCGCCGCGCACCGGCGGCGGTGTGGCGGCCACGATCTCCTTGATGAAGGTGTTGAGCCGACCCGTCGAGATGCGGGCATCCCAGGACGCCAGTGCGGTCTCCAGCGCCGGAACCAGCTTCTGCACCGAACGTCCGGTCTTTGCCGAGATGTTGACCCGCGGTGCCCACTGCACCTGCGCCAACTCCAGGTCGATCTCCCGGTCCAGCAGGAATCGGCGGTCCTCGTCGACGAGATCCCATTTGTTGAACGCCAGCACCAGGGCCCGGCCGGCCTCGATCACCATCGTGAGCACCCGCTGATCCTGTTCGGTCAGCGGCACCGACGCGTCGACCAGCACGATGACGACCTCGGCGGCGTCGATCGCGCCATGGGTGCGCACCGAGGCGTAGAACTCATGACCAGAGGCCTGCCCGACCTTGCGGCGCAGACCGGCGGTGTCGACGAAACGCCAAGGCTTGCCGCCCAAATCGATCAACGAGTCCACCGGGTCGACGGTGGTGCCAGCGACATCGTGCACGACGGAGCGCTCGGCGCCGGCCAGCCGGTTCATCAGCGAACTCTTGCCGACGTTGGGCTTGCCGACCAGGGCGACCCGGCGCGGGCCTCCCCCGCCGCCGGCCATCTCGGACACCTCGGGCAGCACCGCGACGACCGCATCCAGCAGATCGGCGACACCCCGACCGTGCATGGCGCTGATCGCGTGCGGCTCCCCCAGACCCAGTGACCACAGCGATGCCGCGTCGGATTCGTGCCGTTCACTGTCAACCTTGTTGGCGGCCAGGAAAACCGGCTTGCCGGAACGTTGCAGGATGCGTGCGGCGGCCTCGTCGGCGGTGGTGGCGCCGACGGTGGAGTCCACCACCATGATGATCGCGTCGGCGGTTCGCATCGCCACCGCGGCCTGCTCTGCCACCAGCGACTGCAGGCCTTTGGCGTCGGGTTCCCAGCCGCCGGTGTCCTGCACCATGAACCGTCGCCCGGTCCACAGGGCGTCATAGGACACCCGGTCGCGGGTGACTCCCGGCACGTCCTGCACGACGGCTTCGCGTCGTCCCAGGATCCGGTTGACCAGCGTCGACTTGCCGACGTTGGGCCTGCCCACCACCGCGACCACCGGCGGCGGTCCGGCAGTGAATTCGGCGAGCTCTTCGGCGAATTCGGATTCGCCGATCTCCCAATCGCTTTCGTCGCTCCAACTACCGTCGGCGCTGTTGTCTGACTCCGTCATCGGGTCGCTCCACTATGTTGATGCACCAGATCGAGCAGGTGCGCGACCACTTCGGCCTCGGTCATATCGCTGGTGTCGACCAGCTGCGCGTCATCGGCGGCACGCAGCGGCGAGACCGCACGTGTGGAATCGAGGTGGTCGCGGCGACGCACATCGGCCAGCACCGCCTCGTAGTTGTCGGCCAATCCGGAGGACACGTTCTGGGTGTTGCGCCGGCGGGCACGCGTTTCTGCGGAGGCGGTCAGGAAGATCTTGACGTCGGCATCGGGCAGCACCACCGTTCCGATATCGCGACCCTCCACCACGATGCTGTCCGATCCCCGTGCCAGTTCGCGCTGCATGGCCACCATGCGTTCGCGCACCGCAGGCACCGCCGAGACCGCCGACACCGCCATGGTCACCGCATCGCCGCGGATCTCTGCCGAAACATCCTCTGCGCCAAGGTATGCGCGCACGTCGTCGGGGTCGTAACCGATCGACAGCGGGGCCTCCAGTGCGCCGATGGCGCCGGTATCGCTGAGATCGATGCCGGCGCGCAGCACCGCCAGGGTGACCAACCGGTACATCGCACCGGTGTCGAGGTAGCGCGCTTGCAGGGCACGGGCCAGGCTGCGCGACACCGAGGATTTGCCGGTGCCGGCGGGCCCGTCGATCGCGACGATGGTCACATTCCCACAGCCTTGTACAACTCGCCGATCTCCTTGCGCGTCAAAGCCCGAAGGCTGCCGGGACGCTGGTCACCCAACGTCACCGAACCGATCTCGGTGCGCACCAGCGACTCGACCGGGAACCCGACCTCGGCCAGCAGGCGGCGCACAATGCGTTTTCTGCCCTCGTGCAACGTGATTCGCACCATCGAACGTCCGGGCAGGGTGTCGACCATGGAGAAGTCGTCGACCTTGACCGGACCGTCCTCGAGTTCGATACCTGCCTTGAGCTTGGTGCCCAGACCCTTGGGTACTTTACCGACCACCGTCGCCACGTAGGTCTTCGGAATCTCGTAGGACGGGTGCATCAGGCGATGTGCCAGCTCACCGTCATTGGTCAGCAGGATCAGTCCCTCGGTGTCGGCGTCGAGGCGACCGACGTGAAAGAGGTTCTTGTTGCCGCGGACGCGGTGCTGCACCAGATCACCGATACAGGGCCTGCCCTGGTCATCCGACATCGTCGAGACCATGCCGAGCGGCTTGTTGAGTGCCAGGTGGGTCAACGAGTCGTCGAGCATCACCCGGGCGCCGTCCACCCGGATGACGGCATTGTCCGGGTCGACCCTGGTGCCCAACTCGGTGACGATGCGTCCGTCGACCTCGACGCGGCCGTCGAGGATCATCCGTTCGGCAACGCGTCGCGACGCTATTCCAGCTTGTGACAGCACCTTCTGCAGGCGCACACCCTCAGGTGTCTGTTCTGACATTTCAGTCCCGGTCCGGGTCGAAGGACGGCTGGGTGACGGGTGCCGCACCAGGGTTGAGCTTCATGAATCTCGGTTCTGAGTCCAGGGACTCGCTGAGATCGTCGATCGAATCCACACCGGGGAGCAACGGTGCGATATCGGGCAGGTCGGACAGCGACGACAACCCCAGCCGTTCCAGGAACAGCTCGGTGGTGGCGAAGGTCGCCGCACCGGTGTCGGCGTCGTTTCCGGCCTCGGTGATCAGGCCGCGCGCCAACAGTGTCCGGATAACGGCGTCGACGTTGACACCGCGGACCGCGCTCACCCGCGCCCGCGTCACCGGCTGCCGGTAGGCGATGACCGCCAAGGTTTCCAGCGCCGCCCGGGTCAGCTTGGAGCGCGCACCGTCGAGCAGCAGCCGTTCCACGTAGGGAGCGAAGCGGGCCCGGGTGTACATCCGCCAGCCGCCGCCGGCTTCGCGTAGGTCGATACCGCTGTCGCGGGCGGCGAGCTGATAGGACAGATCCTCGAGTTTGGCCAGGACGCGTTCGAAGGACTGCCCGGTCGCCGAGGCCAGCGCGTCGGCGCTGACCGGGGTGTCGACCACCAGCAACATCGCCTCCAGCACCCGGCCCAGTTCGTCGTCGTCGAGTTCGGGTTCGGTTGCGACGTCGATGCCGAGGTCGGCTTCGGCGTCGTCGAGGACATCGGTGTCAGGAGTCTGTTCGGTCATGGTTGATCACGTTCTTCCACCGGCTCGGCGTCCAGCTCCTCATCGTGCAGTTGGTCGTCGGTGGGACTTCCGCCGGTCCAGGAAACCTGGAGCTCACCAAGCGGTTCTAACTGGTCGAATGCTACCGCCCGAGCCCGGTAGAGCTCGAGCAGCGCCAGGAACCGTCCGACGATCTCGATCGGCACGGTGCAGTCGGCGACCAGCTCGGTGAACGAGGCCCACTGTCCGACACCGCGCCGCTCCAGCAATGCCAGCACATTGCGAGCCTGCTCGGGAACCGACACCTGCGATTTGTGCAGGTGATCGGTGCCCACTGTCGGCACCGGCCGCGGTGTGAAGACCGTCGCCGCGATCTGGGCGAATGCGTCGGCGTCGACGCCGAGCATCACCTCGGGCAGCAGTTCGGCGTACTGGTCCTCCAGTGACACCGCGCGCGGATAGCTGCGCAGCGCGGCGGCCTCGAGCTCGGCGAACATCACCGCGACGTGCTTGAAGGCGCGGTACTGCAGGAGCCGGGCGAACAGCAGGTCGCGGACCTCCAGCAGCGCGAGGTCCTCCTCGTCGTCGACCCGCCCCGCAGGCAGCAGCCGGGCCGCCTTCAAGTCCAGCAGGGTGGCCGCCACCACCAGGAAGGCGGTGGTCTCGTCGAGGCCGAGCTGCGGGCCGATCTCCTTGGTGTAGGCGATGAAGTCGTCGGTCACCTGGTGCAGCGCGACCTCGGTGACGTCGAGCCGATGGGCGAAGATCAGCTGCAACAGCAGATCGAACGGGCCCTCGAAATTGCTCAGCCGGACCTGGAAACCTGTCTGTGGCGCTTCCTCAACTGCGGCGTTCACGTGCCGAACCGGTCGATGACCTCACGGGCCAGCGATCGATAGGCTTGTGCGCCAGTGGATTTCGGTGCCCAGGTGGTGATGGGCTCGCCGGCGACACTGGTTTCGGGGAATCGGACCGTGCGGGCGATGACGGTATCGAACACCAGATCGCCAAACCGTTCCACCACCCGGGCCATCACTTCGCGGGCATTGACGGTGCGGCTGTCATACCGGGTCAGCAGGATGCCGCTGATCGACAGCCGGTAATTGAGCCGATCCCGCACCTTGTCGACGGTGTCGGTGAGCAGCGCCAGCCCGCGCAGCGAGAAATACTCGCATTCGGTCGGGATGATCACCCCGTCCGAACAGGCCAGCCCGTTGACGGTCAGCAGGCCCAGCGACGGCTGGCAGTCGATCAGCACATAGTCGTAGCGGTCCAGCACCGGATGAAGCGCGCGGCCCAGGGTCTGCTCCCGGCCCACCTCGTTGACCAGCTGGATCTCGGCCGCGGACAGGTCGATATTGCTGGGGACCAGGTCCATACCGCTGACCCGGGTCTTGATGATGACGTCATCGATCGACACCCGCGGTTCGACCAGCAGGTTGTGCACGGTGTGCTCGAGCTCGTAGTGCGGCACACCGAGGCCCGCCGACAGTGCACCCTGCGGATCCAGGTCCACCAGCAGCACCCGGCGGCCGTACTCGGCCAGCGCCGCACCGAGGTTGATCGTCGACGTGGTCTTGCCGACGCCGCCCTTCTGGTTGCACATGGCGATGACCTGAGCGGGACCATGCGTGGTCCGGGGCTGCGGTTCGGGGATCGGTCGCGGCGGACGGCCGGTCAGGCCGACTTCGGGACCGGTTTCAGCGTCGTCGGTCACGCCCCGTTCCCCCTGGCAGTCGATCTGGTGGCGGACATTCGGGCAAGTCTAACGGGTGAGATTGCCTGCGCCGTGGAACCGCGAGCGAAACCCGCCCTACTGCGCCCGCGGATGCGCGCCGGCCCACACTTCGCGCAGCGCGTGCACGGTGACCAGCGTGTAGATCTGGGTGGTGGTCACCGAGGCGTGACCCAGCAGCTCCTGCACGACGCGTACGTCTGCCCCGCCCTCGAGCAGGTGCGTGGCAAAGGAGTGCCGCATGGTGTGCGGCGAGACCGCACTGGTGACACCGGCACGCTCGGCGGCGTCCTGCAGCACCTGCCATGCCGACTGCCGCGACAGCCGACCGCCGCGGGCGTTGAGGAATATCGCGGGCGTACCGCGGCCACGGCGCGCCAGGTCAGGCCGGCCGCGCACCAGATAGTTGTCGAGCGCCTCGACCGCCGGGCGGCCCACCGGTACCAGGCGCTGCTTGCCGCCCTTACCGCGCAGCAACACCGAACGGTTGTGGGTGTCCACATCGTCGACGTCGAGCCCGACAGCCTCGGAGATGCGTGCCCCGGTCGAATACAGCAGTTCCAGCAGTGCCCGGTTGCGCAGGCTCAGCGGGCCGTCGGCGGCCTTGTCGCCACCGGCCGCTTCCAGCAGCGCGATCACCTCATCGACCGTCAGGCTTTTCGGCAGCCGCCGGCCCGGTGTGGGCGGTTTGACCGCACGCGCCACATCGATATCGGTGACACCTTCGGCGGCGGCGAACCGGTGCAGCCCGCGCACCGCGATCAACGCGCGCGCCGCAGAGACCGCCGACAGCGGCACCACGCCGTTGTCCGGGTCGCCGCGGCGCAGCGCGACCAGGAATTCGCTGACGTCGGTCTCGGTGACGTCGGTGAGGTCCTCGATGCCCCGGCCGGTCAGATGCGCCGAATACCGCCGCAGATCACGCCGGTAGGAACTCAACGTGTTCGCCGCCACCCCGCGTTCGATGGTGAGGTGGTCGAGGTAGCCCTGCAGCTGATCCTCCAGCGCGGGCCGAAACGTCGTCACGACCCGTCTTTCGCCGCACGCCGCTGCGCGAATTTCGTCGGCCGGTCCGGCCACGGCGCGTTGACCGGACGCAGTTCGGCGAGTCCTTGGTGCACGGCCTGCACCGCGAGGATTCCGGCGACCGTGGTGGCGTTGACGATCTCGCCACGGAACACCATCTGGACCGCGTCGGCCAGCGCGAACCGCTCGACCGTCATATCGGCTTCCTCGTGGTCGGCCTCCGGGCGTCCGATCTCGGTCAGCCCGCTGGCCAGGAAGACCCGCACACTCTCATCGGTGAAGCCCGGCGTGGACGCCAGGTCGACGAGCACGCTCCAATGCCCGGCGGCCAGACCGACCTCCTCTTCGAGCTCGCGCGCCGCGGTGAGCTCCGGCGCCTCGCCGCCGACATCGAGCAGCCCGGCGGGCAGTTCCCACAGCCGTCGGCCCAGGGCGTGCCGGTACTGATAGACCAGCACGATCTTGCCGTCGTCGTCGAGGGCCGCCACGGCAACCGCGCCGTAGTGCTCGATGACATCGCGGCGTGCGGTGGTGTCGTTGGGCATGGACACCTCGTCGGTACGTACCGCGAAGATGTTGCCGACGAAAACGGTTTCGCTGTCGAGTGTTTCGAACTCGTGTTCAGCCACGGGATGCGGGCTCTTGGATCAACTGCCCGGCCTCGTGGTGGTCCACCCCGTTGGCGGGTTGCTCGCGCACCTCGAGGTCTTCCAGGGGCAGTCGTTCCGCGGCCTTGTATTCGATGGCCGCGCCGATGAACGACACGAACAACGGATGCGGCCGGGTGGGACGGCTCTTGAGCTCGGGATGGGCCTGCGTGCCGACCAGGAAGGGGTGCTGATCGCGGGGGTATTCGACGAATTCCACCAGGTGACCGTCCGGTGAGGTGCCGGAGAAGAGCAGCCCGCTCGCCGCGATGCGGTCCCGGTAGTCGTTGTTGACCTCGTAACGGTGCCGGTGCCGTTCGGA
Organism: Mycobacterium sp.; assembly: GCA_016197405.1. Lineage (GTDB taxonomy): Bacteria > Actinomycetota > Actinomycetes > Mycobacteriales > Mycobacteriaceae > Mycobacterium. Next base: position 9,678 of record JACPVR010000024.1, on the reverse strand, counting down.
GACCTCGGTGGCGCCGTAGGCTTCGGCGACGATCGAATCCGCTTGCAGCACAGCCGGATACGCGCCCAGTCGCATGGTACCGCCCAGATCGGCCTCACCGGCGACGATATGTTCCTGCTCGGCCATGGTGGCGATCACCGGATCCGGGGTGTCCGGATCGAACTCCGCGGAGCTGGCCTCGGTCAGGCCCACCGACCGCGCGGCCTCGATGACGATGCACTGCAGACCCAGACACAGTCCCAGCACCGGGATACCGCGCTGACGGGCGTACCGGATCGCACCGATCTTGCCCTCGATACCGCGGATACCGAATCCGCCGGGGATCAGCACACCGTCGACATCCGACAGGGCAGCGGCTGCGCCACCATCGGTTTCGCAATCGTCGGATGCCACCCAGCGCATCTCGACCTTGGTGCGGTGCCGGAAACCGCCGGCGCGCAACGCCTCGGCAACCGAGAGGTAGGCATCGGAGAGGTCGATGTACTTGCCCACCAAGGCGATCCGCACCGTTTCGGTGGGCTCGTGCACGCGCCGGAGCAGATCGTTCCACTGCGTCCAGTCGACATCGCGGAACGGCAGGTTGAGCCGGCGCACCACATACGCGTCGAGTTCCTCGCGGTGCAGCACCTTGGGGATGTCGTAGATCGACGGGGCGTCCGGGGTGGAGATGACACCATCGACGTCGACGTCGCACATCAGCGCGATCTTGTTCTTCAGCGGCTCGGGCACATCGCGGTCGCAGCGCAGGATCAGCGCGTCCGGCGAGATACCGATGCTGCGCAGCGCGGCCACCGAGTGCTGGGTGGGCTTGGTCTTGAGCTCACCGGAGGGCTTGAGGAACGGCACCAGCGAAACGTGCAGGAAGAACACGTTCTCGCGGCCGACCTCGTGGCGGACCTGGCGGGCGGCCTCCAGGAACGGCAGGGATTCGATGTCGCCGACGGTGCCGCCGATCTCGGTGATCACCACGTCGGGCCGGTGGCCCTTGTCGTCGGGTTCCGACATCGCCAGGATGCGGCGTTTGATCTCGTCGGTGATGTGCGGGATGACCTGGACGGTGTCGCCGAGGTACTCGCCGCGCCGCTCCTTGGCGATCACGGCCGAATAGACCTGGCCGGTGGTCACATTCGCCGAACCGGACAGATTGCGATCCAGGAAGCGCTCGTAGTGGCCGACGTCGAGGTCGGTTTCGGCGCCGTCCTCGGTGACGAAGACCTCACCGTGCTGGAACGGGTTCATGGTGCCCGGGTCGACGTTGAGGTAAGGGTCGAGCTTCTGCATCGTGACGTGCAGGCCGCGCGCGGTGAGCAGCTGACCGAGGCTACTGGCGGTCAGGCCCTTGCCCAGTGATGAAGCAACACCGCCGCTGACGAAAATGTGTTTTGTCGCGGACTGCGGGTGCCGGCGTAACGATGGCAAGAACAACCTCCGTGGCTAAAAAGCAGGGCTAGCTGGGCCTGCTGACCCACGGAAGTTCACCCTAACACCGACCCCGACAACCTGCGTAAGACGCGCCGCGCGGCGGGCCACCGAGCACCGAGATCGACGTACGGGTGAGCTGCACTCGCACTTGTCCGCCCAAACGTGCGTTTCGGCGGGGAAGGGGGTTATTGCGTGACGGTGAGGGCGGTGGCGCCCTGGCCGATGCCGTACTGGCCGGCGGGGTCGCCGGCACCGAGATTCTGCAGGGCCAGCACCGTGGTGATGCGGCCGGATTCGGCGCCGATGTCGTCGACGGTGCTCACCGTCGAGGCCAGCGCGGCATCGGAGCGTGTGACGGCCACCGCGGCGGTGCCCGTCGCCGAGCCGTCGCGTCCGGCCAGCACCGTGCCCGAGCCGTGCGGGGCCATCGCCGCGGCGAACCGCGCCACCGTGGCACCCTGGTTGCCGGCATCGTCACCGAGGGCTCCCCCGGTGACGATCACCGAGGCATTCGCCGCACCCAGCGAGTCACCGTCATAGGACACGAAGCCGGTTTCGCGCAGCGCCGCCAGCACGGTCTGACGCTGTGCGTCGTCGACGGCGGGTGCGTTGGGTTTGCGGTCGATCAGCATCGTGATACCCAGCAGGTCGCCGGCCTGTGAGCCCTGGTCGACCAGCGTCGTGCTCAGCTGCGTGCCTGCCGGCAGGATCGCGGAGTTGACCACCGAGCGCAGTTTCTCCGCGGAGTTGGCGTCGACGAACTCCTGGGTCAGTGCCAGGGTTCCCGACACCGTCGCACCGGCCTGGGTCACCAACCGGTCCATCGCCTTGAGATCGTCGGCGTTGGCGTCCGGAGTGCGGATCAGCAGTACCGATTTCGCCGCCAGCGCGTCGTGCACTATCCGCGGAGCCATCTGCACATTGAAATCATCTGCCGCGCCGAGCTTTTCGTTCAGCGCGTTCTTATCGTTGTTGAGATCGTTGATCTGACCCTGCAGATCGCGCTTCTCGTCGCGCATGCCGGACAGCAATGTATCCGACAGCAGCCCGGAGCCCAGGACCACGCCGACGGCCAGCGCCAGGAATACCGCGGCCAGTGAAATTGCGTGCTGGCGAAGAGAAATCACTGCCCACTTGCTCCTAGGTAATCCAGCCCTGGACCACGGTCACGACCTTGTTCCAGTACTGCACAATCCAATCGATGACGACGGTGTCGGCCTGCGACACCCACAGCGCGACGATGACGGCCACCAGCATCGCCAGCACCAGCAGGGCGATCGAGCTGCCGGAGATCCGGCTGCGGTACAGCGTGGCAACGGCCTTGGCGTCGACGAGCTTCTCGCCCACCTTGAGCCGGGTCAGGAATGTCGAGGGATTGCTCTGCTGGCGCGAGCGGTCGAAGAACTCCTCGATGCTGGCGGTGTGGCCGGCCGTGACGATCAACGACGCGCCGTGGTGGTGGGCCAGCAGCAGCGCGAGGTCGGCCGCCGAGCCCGCCGCCGGGAAGGTCATGGCGCCCACTCCGAGGTCCTGAATGCGTTCCAGGCCCGGTGCGTGGCCGTCGGCATCGGCGGGAAGCACAACCTGCGCACCGCATTTGAGGGACTCGGCGGTGATCTGGCCGGGGTCGCCGACGATCAGCTGCGGACGGTAACCGGCTTTGCGTAGCACGTCCGAACCGGTGCCGACGCCGATGAGCACCGGCTGGTACTCCTTGATGAAAGGCTTGAGCGCTTTGAGATCGGCTGCGGCGCAGGGCTCCTCGGCCACCACTACGACGTGGCGGCGGCGCAGGTCGACATCGATGTCGGGAATGCCGACGCCGTCGATCAGCAGCGGGCTCTCACTGCGGATGAATTCGATGGTGTTGCCCGCGAAGGCTTCCAGATGCGCAACCAGACCGCTCTTGGCCTCGTGCATGAGCTCGGAGACTTCTTCGTCGCTGCGCTCGGTGCCCAGGATCAGGCGACGGTCACCGTTGTAGACGCCACCGTTGTAGAGCCGGACGCGTGCGCCGTCCTTGACCTTCTTGAAGACGTCGGGGCCGACATCGTCGATAAGGGTGATGCCGTTGCCCACCAGCACCTCTGGGCCCAGGTTGGGATAGCGGCCGGAGATCGAGGTGGACGCGTTGACGACACCGGCGACCTGCGCGTCGACCAGAGCGTCCGCGGTCACCCGGTCGATATCGAGGACGTCGAGTACGACGATGTCGCCCGGTTCCAGCCGCTGCAGGAGCCGGTCGATGTCCCGATCGACTCGCGCGGTGCCGATCACACCGGGCTTGGTGTTGCCATTACGAGTGAGAAGCGCTGCCATCCGCATGGCGCCGATTCTGTCGGCCGATACCGGATGAACATGGGAGGCGCGCCGTAACATCAGCCACAGAAGTCACATTGCGTCATATCTGCAACATTCCCGCAATCGGCAGTCAGGCCTCGTTGCGATCCTGCCGAGCGGCGTCCAGCAGTTCGCGGGCATGCGCCCGCCCGGTATCGGATTCGCCCAGCCCGGCCAGCATGCGGGCCAGTTCGGCGACCCTCGCGTCGGCATCGAGCAGCCGCACCCCGCTGGCGCCGTCGCGGCCCTGCGCCTCGACCATCAGGTGGCTGTCGGCATAGGCCGCCACCTGCGGCAGGTGCGTGACCACGATGACCTGATGAGTGCGCGCCAGCCGCGCCAGCCGCCGGCCTATCTGCACCGCCGCGCGACCGCCCACACCGGCGTCGACCTCGTCGAAGACCATCGTGGTGCCTTCGGTCGAGACCGCCAGCACCACCTCGAGCGCCAGCATGACGCGCGACAGCTCACCGCCGGATGCGCTCTTGGTCAGCGGCAACACCGTGCTGCCGCGATGCGCCGTGAAGCCGAATTCGACCTGGTCGACACCGTCGGAGCCGGCATGTACCAGCTGCCCCGACGGCAACTCCAGCGGAGCGGAATCCCCCGCCTGCGCCGGGATCGGGCCTACCGAGATCCGGAACTCGGCGTCGGCCATGGCCAGTCCGGCCAGCTCACCGGTCACCGCCTTGGCCAACGCGCCGGCCGCCTTCGTCCGCACCTTGGTCAGCTCGGCCGCCGCGGTCACCAGCTTGGCGGCCGCGTCGTTGACGGTCTGTTCCAGCCCGGCCAGCGCCTCTTCGGAGACATCCAGCTGCGCCAGCCGATCGCGGGATTCGGCGGCCCACGCCAGCACACCGTCGACATCGGCGGCGTATTTGCGGGTCAGGGTGCGCAACTCGGCCTGACGCGCCAGCTTGGTCTCCAGCGTGCTGGCGTCACTGGGCAGATCGGACAGGAAGGCGCCGATCTCGCCGGAGACGTCACCGACCACCGCCAGCGCACCGCCGAGCTGCGCGCCCAGTGCACGCAGCGCCTCGTCGTCGGTGCCCTCGAGCGCCGTGACGGCCTGACCGATCGCGGTGACCGCCGATCCGGTGAGCTCCGAGCCGTCGGCGTCATCGGCAGCACCGGACAGTGCGGCACGCGCCGTCGCGGCGGCTTCCCGCAGCGAATCGAGTTCGGAAAGGCGCCGGATATCGGCGACCAGCGCCTCGTCCTCGCCGGGCTGCGGGGCGACGCTGTCGATCTCCTCGAGCGCGAACTTCAGCCGATCGGCTTCCTGCGCGAGCTCGCGGGCCCGGGCGGTGCGGTCCAACAGATCGCGGCGCGCACCCAGCCACTGGTCCCGGAGCTTGCGGTAGCGCTCCAGCCGAGCCGTGACATCGGCGAACCGGTCCAGGGCCGCACGCTGCTCGTCGGAACGCATCAGCCGCAGCTGGTCGTTCTGCCCGTGCAGCGTCAACAGTGCCGACGTGAAGGTGCTCAACGACTTGGCCGGGACGCTGCGCCCGCCCAGGTAGGCCCGCGACGGACCGTCGCGGCTCACCGAACGCAATGCGATGACGCTGCCGTCGTCGTCGCGTTCCGAGCCGGTGGAGTCCAGGATCTCGTCGATGGCGGCCGAGCCGGCCTCGGGCAGTTCGGCGGTGGTGAACCTGCCCTCGACGACGGCCCGCTCGGCACCCGAGCGCACCCGGTTGGCGTCGGCGCGTGCTCCACCGAGCAGATGCAGGCCGGTGACCACCATGGTCTTTCCGGTGCCGGTCTCGCCCGTCAACACCGTCAGGCCGCGATCGAATTCGGCATTCGCGGACTTGATCGCGCCCAGCGAATCGATGCGGATCTCTACCAGCACGCGACTACTGCCCCCGCCATCCGGTGACCGGCAGCCGGAACTTGCGCACCAGGCGATCGGTGAACGGCGCGCTGTCGAGACGAACCCACTTCACCGGCGTGCCGCAGCGGGTCACCTCGAGGCGGCCCCCTGCGGGCAGCACCATGTCGCGCCGGCCGTCGCAGAACACCATCGCGTCATGACCGTCGCCTTCGATCTCGATCGCGATCATCGACTCCGGGCTGGTGACCATCGGCCGGGCGAACAGCGCGTGCGCATTGTTCGGTACCACCAGAATCGCCTCGAGGTTGGGCCACACCACCGGTCCGCCCGCGGAGAAGGCGTAGGCCGTGGACCCCGTCGGGGTGGACACCAGCACACCGTCGCAACCGAACGACGACACCGGTCTGCCGTCGATCTCCACGACGACGCCGAGCACACCGAGCCGCGGGCCCTTCTCCAGGCTGGCCTCGTTGAGGGCCCAGCCGCGGTCGACGACCTCGCCCTTGACCCGCACCGCGACATCCAGCGTCATCCGGGTCTCGACGCGGTAGCGCCGCTCGATGACATGCGCGAGCACCGAATCGATGGCGTCGGCTTCGGCTTCGGCCAGGAACCCGATCCGGCCCAGGTTGACCCCCAGCACCGGGATGCCGGCATTGCGGGCCAGTTCGGCGGCCCGCAGGAAGGTGCCGTCGCCGCCGAGCACCAGGACCAGTTCGCAGCCCTGTGCGGCATTCTCGTCGGCGTCGACGACGTCGATCTCGACGCCGAGGGCCCGCATATCGTCCGGGGCCAGGTGCAGCGAACCGCGGTCGACCGCCTCTGCCGACAGCACGCGTAAGCCGATCTCGTTGTCGCTCAACACTTTCTCGACGCGTCGCGCGACTTCGGTGGCTTCGTCCCTGCCGGTGTGTACCACCAGCAGGATGGTCCGTTCACGGGTCATTGCGGTCCCTCGTCGACGGCTCGGGCCACGGCCGCTGTCAGTTCCTCACCGGCCAGCGGATGCGCGCATCGGGCGCGCAGCCACAGGAAGTACTCGACATTGCCCGACGGCCCGGGCAACGGGCTCGCGGTGACGCCGACGGTGTGCCAGTTCAGCTCGGCGGCCCGATGGGCGACCGCGGTGACGGCGGCGGCACGCAGCGCCGGTTCGGCCACCACCCCGCCGGCACCGACCTGTCCTTTGCCCACCTCGAACTGCGGCTTCACCATGGGAACGATATCGGCGTCGGGTCCAGCGCATGCGGTCAGCGCCGGCAACACCGTCGCCAACGAGATGAACGACAGGTCGGCGACGACGACGTCGACCTGCCCGCCGATCTGCTCGGGCGTGAGCTCGCGGACGTTGGTGCGTTCGATGACCTGCACGCGTGGATCCGACCGCAGCGACCACGCCAGCTGTCCGTAACCGACGTCGACGGCGACCACCTCGGCCGCATCGCGGTCCAGCAGCACCTCGGTGAACCCGCCCGTCGAGGCACCCGCATCCAGGCAGCGGCGTGCCGCGACGTCGATACCGAAATTGTCGAGGGCACCGATGAGTTTGTGTGCGCCGCGCGAAACCCAGGTGCGCTCGCCGCCGGCGTCGACGATCAATGCCGCGCCGACCTCGACGGCCGTCGCCGGCTTGGACGCCGGCATCCCGTTGATGAAGACGCGGCCCGCGTCGATCAGTTCGGCTGCCTGTTGCCGCGACCGCGCCAGCCCACGCCGGACCAGCTCGGCGTCAACGCGTGTACGCCGCGTCACGGTGCCTCAGTCCTTCTCGACCGATTCCAGCGCCTGCACCAGAACGTCGTGCGCCTGCCCCAGGAGGCGGGCGACGTCGTCGAGATCGATATCGTCGCCGGCACCGGACTCCTCGGAGTTCGGTGCGATGTCGGGCAGTTCGGCGAGCAACGCCGCCACCCGGTCGCGGATCTGTTCGGGTTCGGTACTCATTGCGGTGTTCACGCTAGCTGATCGGAACTCGTCAGCAGTGACCAGCGTTGCAGCGCATCGCGTGCCGTGTCGTCACCGGCGACGACCTCGAGATCGCCCGGGCCGTCCGGCGCCGCGTCCCACAGCGCCCGCGCGGTTGCGCGCACCACCGCCAGGCCATCGCCGGAATCGGTGCCTGCGCTGGTGACGGTGAGCCGGTTTCCGGTCACTTCCACGTCCCAGGCCGGCTGGGCCGCAACGGCCACCGACGCCGGATCTGCGTGCAGCGTCCGCAGGTCGTGCCCGATGAAGTCGGGGCGTTGCGCGGCGACGGCGAACACCGCGTCGCGGGCCGAGTTGACGCCGGTGAGCACCATCAGGCTGGGCAGCTGCCCGGCCCGGGCGCCGGCGATATCGGTGTCGAGCCGGTCGCCGACCACCAACGGAGTCCGGAAATCGCCGCGGGCCAGGGCATCGACCATCAGCGCCGGCGACGGCTTGCCCGCCACCTGAGGTTCGGTGTCGGTGGCGGTCCGCAGCGCCGCGACCATCGACCCGTTCCCGGGAAGCAGGCCGCGTTCCGAGGGCAGCGTCTTGTCGACATTTGCAGCGACCCAGAGTGCACCGGCCCGGATGGCCAGCGCCGCCTCGGCCAGGTTGGCCCAGCCGGTCTCGGTCGAATGCCCCTGCACGACAGCGCCCGGATCGTCGCTGAACAACCGCACCGGCGCCAGCCCGACGGCCGAGATCTCACCGGCCAACGCCTCGGTTCCGATGATCAGGACGCGGGTTTCTGGCGGCAGCTGCTCGGCCAGCATCCGCGCCGCGGTCTGTGCGCTGGTCACGACATCGTCGGCGACGGCGCTGAAACCCAGTTCGCACAGATGGGCGGCGACGTCGTCGGCGCTGCGGGAGGCATTGTTGGTGACGTAGAGCGTGCGGACGTCGGCGCGCTCGAGGGCGTCGACGGCACCTTCGGTGGGCTCATGCCCGCGGAAGACCGTGCCGTCGAGATCGAGCAGCAGACAGTCGTACTGCGTGACGAAACTCGTCACGTCAGGCGAGCTCGGAGACGCGGTCTTCGGCGTCGGTGACGCCGTCGACATCGGCTTCGGCAGCCTTGAGGAACCACTGCAGGGCCTCGTCCTTGCGCTCGAGGGCCAGCAGCGCATCGGCGTAGGCGTAGCTCAGCCGTGCAGGTGTCTGTCCGGTGCGGGTCGGATCGGGCGGCGGTGAGGCGAGCACCGCCAACGCCTGCTCAAACTGGCCCAGGTCGGCACGGGCACCGGACACCACGATGCGCAATTCGTCGGCATCGTCACCGGTCAGTTCGGCGGCCTCCGTGCTGCGGGCCAGTTCGATCGCGCGCTCCGGGCGGCCCACTCCCCGTTCGCAATCGGCGATCAAGGGCAGTAGCGCAGACTTGCTGCCCATCCGCCGGGCGGCGCGTAGTTCTGAAAGGGCCTGAGCCCAGTCACCGCAGTGATAGGCGGCAATGCCGACGGCTTCGCGGACCGCCGCGATACGTCCCGATCTGGTGCGGGCAGCCTGCGCGTGGGCGAGGGCGGCCTGTGGGTCCTCGTCGAGCAACGTACCCGCGGCGACAAGATGCTTGGCGATGTAGTCGGCGGTGCTCTTGTCGAGGGTGATCAGTTCGCGGCGGATTTCCGGGGCGAGCTGCTTGGCATCGACATCGTCGGGAATGCGCGGGCCCTGGGGGCGATCATCGCCGGCGCCATCGTGGCGCGGCTGCGATGGGCGCGCCCGGCCTGGACCGGATCGTGTGGGGACGCCGTCACGCCGGCCCCGCTGGGCCCCACCGTCGCGGCCGGTGCGGTTGTCGCGGCCATCTCGCGCGGGGCGACGTGCACCCTCTCCGCCCTGTCTGTTCTCGGCCACGGCCGCCTTTCGCCTCGAATCCTTGGGTTCAGGATACGGCCAGCACCGTTTAACCGACAATTGCGCGCCCATTCCGGTGAATTAAACGAAATACAAAGGCGCACAATTAGAATCGCCCCCCATTGTGGTGGGGGGCGATTCTGTGTGTGTGTTCGGCGGTGTCCTACTTTTCCACCCGGGTTGGGTAGTATCATCGGCGCTGACAGGCTTAGCTTCCGGGTTCGGGATGGGTCCGGGCGTTTCCCTGTCGCTAT
>JACPVR010000023.1 GCA_016197405.1 Mycobacterium sp. | reverse complement strand
TGGACATCCAGCCGATCGGTATCTACTCCATTCCCGAGGTGTCCTACGTCGGGGCCACCGAGGTCGACCTGACCAAGGACTCCATCCCCTACGAGGTCGGGGTGTCCCGGTATCGCGAGCTGGCCCGCGGCCAGATCGCCGGCGACTCCTACGGCATGCTCAAACTGCTGGTGTCGACCGAAGATCTCAAGATCCTCGGCGTGCACATCTTCGGCACCGCCGCCACCGAGCTGGTGCATATCGGCCAGGCCGTGATGGGCTGCGGAGGCACCGTCGAATACCTGGTCAACGCGGTCTTCAACTATCCGACGTTCTCCGAGGCCTACAAGGTGGCCGCGCTCGACGTGATGAACAAGCTGCGGGCGTTGAGCCAGTTCAAGGCGCGCTAGCGCTCAGCACGTGTCGCTGTAGGTGTTCGGGGCGATATCCCCCGGGCCACCGGCCTGTGCGCGCGCCAGCAGCCGTTCGATGTTGGCGTCGAACGGCGCCGAGAACGACACATCGTCATCGCAGCCGCCGCGGTCGTATCCGCCTGTCAGCCCGCGGATCGTCGAGCCGGAGACCCAGGGTGCGCCGCTGGTCCCGTCGACCAGTCCCGCGCAACTGAGCAGCGGGAAGCCGGCCTGTGCCCCGGTCGCGTCCGCCGTCGGCCCCTGGCAGCCCACCGGTCCCCCACCGACGCCGTAGGGATAGCCGGTGACCGTGACCATGGTGCCCGCCGCCGGCGCGGGCCCCAGCCGCAGACCCGCGCCCACCACCTCCTCGATGCGGCCGCTACCGGCGCGGTGCACCCGCACGATCGCGTAGTCGGCGTGCGGATCGGTGGAGCGCGCCCACCGCGGATCGATGTAGACGGCGTCCACCTGCCACCTGTCGGCCTCCCGGTAGTCACCGGCGAAGGCGGGCAGGAAATCGGCCCGGACATCTCCTGCGATGCAGTGCGCGGCCGTCAGCAGCAGATCGCCGCCGGTGGAGTCCAGCACCGAGGCCGTGCAGGCATGCATATCGGTGCCGTCGAGGAAAAGCGCCCCGATCCGCGGGTCCGGCCGGACCGGGACCGCCTGCGGGATGGCCCGCGGGATCGCGGCGGGTACCGGAGCCGCGGCATGCGAGCACGACAGCGCGGGCAGCAACAGCAACACCGCGGCCAATGCCGACAAGCGGGTCTGCATGCCGCGCAATCATGCCTGATAACCCTGTATACGGTCCTGTGATGCGGCCAGCGGAATCACCGCGGCGGGCCGCGCGTTGGCGCACTGTATGGGTCAACGCCGCACTGGTCGTGATGTTGCGAGACACTGGAAGTTCACCGCGCGGAAAGGAGGCGAGATTTCGATGACCGAAGACACATCGTCCACGCCGGGCCCCACGCCTGATCCGGGGCAGTTCTACCGGCCGGAACCGACCGGGATGTACGAGCTGGAATTCCCGGCTCCCCAGCTGGAATCGTCGGATGGACGGGGTCCGGTGCTGATCCACGCACTGGAAGGGTTCTCCGATGCCGGGCATGCCATCAAGCTGGCGGCCAACCACCTCAAAGATGCCCTCGACACCGAATTGGTGGCCTCGTTCGCGATCGACGAACTGCTCGACTACCGCTCGCGCCGGCCGGTGATGACCTTCAAGACCGATCACTTCACCACCTACGACGAGCCGGAACTGAGCCTCTACGCCCTGCACGACTCGGTCGGCACCCCGTTTCTGCTGCTGGCAGGCATGGAACCGGATCTGCGCTGGGAGCGCTTCGTCACCGCCGTCCGCCTGCTCGCCGAGCGTCTCGACGTGCGCCGCACGATCGGCCTGGGCGCCATCCCGATGGCCGTCCCGCACACCCGCCCGATCACCATGACGGCGCACTCCACCAACCGTGAGCTGATCGCCGAACACACCCCGTGGGTCGGCGAGGTCCAGGTGCCCGGCAGTGCATCCAACCTGCTCGAATACCGGATGGGAAAGCACGGTCACGAGACGGTCGGCTACACCGTGCACGTGCCGCACTACCTGGCCCAGACCGACTACCCCGCTGCCGCCCAGGCGCTACTGGAACAGGTCGCCAAGACGGGTTCGCTGGAACTGCCGTTGGCGGCCCTGACAGCCGCCGCCGTCGACATCCGCGCCAAGATCGACGAGCAGGTCGCCGGTAGTCCGGAGGTCGCTCAAGTGGTGACAGCGTTGGAGCGACAGTACGATGCATTCGTTGCCGCACAGGAAAACCGGTCACTGCTGGCCCGCGACGAAGACCTCCCCAGTGGGGACGAACTCGGGGCCGAATTCGAGCGGTTCCTGGCACAACAGGCTGACGAGAAGTTCGACGACGGCTTCTCGGATAACGACGGCAGCGCCTGACCCACGCCTGCGCGGCCCGACAACGGAGTTGGCCTCATGACCGAACGCAAGACCAAGACCAACCTCCGGACAGTCCGGGAGATCACGCCGGCGCTGGAGTACCGCACCATCCACGGATACCGGCGTGCGTTCCGCATCGCCGGATCCGGACCGGCGCTTCTGCTGATCCACGGCATCGGCGACAACTCGACGACGTGGGACACCGTGCAGGCCAAATTGGCCCAGCGGTTCACCGTCATCGCCCCCGATCTGCTCGGGCACGGCCAGTCCGACAAACCGCGGGCCGACTATTCGGTGGCGGCCTACGCCAACGGTATGCGTGATCTGCTCGGTGTCCTCGACATCGAGCGCGTGACCGTCGTCGGCCATTCGCTGGGCGGCGGGGTCGCGATGCAGTTCGCCTACCAGTTCCCGCAGCTCGTCGAACGCCTGATCCTGGTCGGCGCCGGCGGGGTGACCAAGGATGTCAACGTCGCGTTGCGGGTCGCATCGCTGCCGATGGGTGGTGAGGCGCTCGCCCTGCTGCGGCTTCCGTTGGTGCTGCCCACGCTGCAGATCGCCGGCAAGCTCGCCGGTGCGCTCTTCGGCTCCACCAGCGTGGGCCGGGACCTGCCGGACGTGCTGCGGATTCTTCGCGACCTGCCCGAGCCGACGGCATCGTCGGCGTTCACCCGCACGCTGCGTGCCGTGGTGGACTGGCGCGGCCAGGTGGTGACCATGCTCGATCGATGTTATTTGACCGAATCGGTGCCGGTGCAGCTCATCTGGGGCGAGGAAGACGTCGTCATCCCGGTGGGCCACGCCCGGATGGCACATGCCGCGATGCCCGGATCCCAGCTGGAGATATTCAAGCGATCCGGGCATTTCCCGTTCCATGACGACCCGGACCGGTTCGTCGAGGTCGTCGAGAAGTTCATCGACAGCACCCAACCCGCCGAATACGACCAGACCGCGCTGCGCCAGCTGCTGCGCACCGGGATCAGCGAGGGTGCGCTGTCGGGGTCGGTGGACACCAAGGTCGCCGTCCTCGATGCCATGGGCACCGACGAGCGCAGCGCGACCTGACATCTGCGCCCATCGCCGGCCGGCTCCCACGTAAGGTCGACGGCATGAGTATCGACGTCACGGTTCTGCGGGTATTCACCGATTCGGAAGGCAATTTCGGCAATCCCCTCGGGGTGGTGGACGCCGCGGCCGTCGGGCCGTTGCAGCGTCAGCGGCTGGCCACCCAATTGGGTTACAGCGAAACCATATTCATCGATATCCCGGAGCCGGACGCGGCCACCGCGCATGCTCACATCTTCACTCCCACAACCGAACTGCCGTTCGCCGGCCATCCCACGGTGGGTGCGGCCTGGTGGCTGCGCGATCAGGGTCTGCCGGTCCGGACATTGCAGGTCCCGGCGGGCATCGTGACCGTCGGCTACGACGATGACATCTGTTCGGTGACCGCACGCGCGGAATGGGCTCCGGAGTTCAGCGTGCACCAGCTCGATTCGGTCGAGGAGTTGGCCGCCGCCGACCCCGACGACTATTCCGACGACGCCGAGCACTACCTGTGGACCTGGATCGACAAGGACGCCGGCCGGATCCGGTCGCGCAGTTTCGCTCCACTGTTCGGTATCCGTGAGGACGAGGCGACCGGCGCGGCCGCGGTCCGCATCACCGAGCACCTCAGCCGGGACCTGCACATCACCCAGGGCCGTGGTTCGGTCATCGAAACCCACTGGAGCCCAGAGGGTTGGGTGCGGATTGCGGGCCGGGTGGTCAACGACGGCGTACAGACCATCGTCTGACGCCGATCAGCGAGGCGTGCTGACCTTGCGGTGTTCCTTGAGCAACTTGATCTCGCGTTCGAAATCGTCGGCCGAGCTGAACGACCGGTACACCGAGGCGAAACGTAGATAGGCGACCTCGTCGAGTTCGCGTAGCGGGCCCAGGATCGCCAGCCCGACCTCATGGCTGGGCACCTCGGGTGAGCCCGCCGCCCGCACGGTGTCCTCGACTTGTTGCGCCAGCAGATTGAGCGCGTCGTCATCGACATGGCGGCCCTGGCAGGCCCGGCGCACGCCGCTGATCACTTTCTCCCGGCTGAAGGGTTCGGTGACACCGCTGCGCTTGACGACCGCCAGCACCGCATTCTCCACGGTGGTGAACCGTCGTCCGCATTCCGGGCAGGACCTCCGGCGGCGTATCGCCTGTCCCTCATCGGTTTCCCGGGAATCGACCACGCGCGAATCCGGATGACGGCAGAAAGGACAGTGCATGACCACTCCCTCGCGCCGAACACGGATTGACCCCGACCACACAGACACTACCTGCGTTGCCTGCAGCCCGGTGATACCGCCGCGCGACACCGGGTCAACCGATCGGTGCGATGAGCGTCTGTCCGGCGTCGAGCCCGGCGGTCTCGAGCTTGTTGAGTTCGCGGATGCGGTCCACGACGGGCCCGACCGGGGCATCGGGTGCCACCCGGGCCGCCAGATGAGCCAGGGTCTCACCGGCGCGCACCTGCACCACGGCCAAACGGTCCGGCACCGGAGTCGTGGCGCCGCGCACCGCGTCGCCGAACTGCGCCACCACGCCGAGCCACACCGTGATCAGCGCCGCCAGTAGCGACAGTCCCACGGTGGTCATCGGGGTGATGGCACGACGGCGGTGCGGCCCGCGGACGCGCGACAGCGGCACGCCCGTGCCGCGGTACCGCAGCGCGGCACCGGCCGGCCGGGCCTGACGCGGCCTGCGGCTGGCCACCGTGCGCGGCCGGGCCTGCCGGGTGCGCTCGGGACGGACGAGAGGTGCGGGCATGCTGCCGGCATCCAGATCGTCGAAGTACCCGTCGGTCAGAGTGTCGATCCGGTTCATATCCGTTCCTTCCGTCCAGCGATTGCTTGTCACGTTCGCTCCCATGTTCGAATAGTAATCGACCACATGTTCGATTGATCAACCCCAAACCGAACATGTGATCGATTTGTAGCCGAAGGATAAAACGGGGTACCGACAGAAACAGGCGTCCCGCCCGTCGCAGCCGTCCCACGACCGAGCGGCGACACGCGCGTCGAACACATGTTTGATTATCGGCAGACCGCGGACTAGATTCACCCCCATGGGCGACACGAGTGACACCGGCAATACCCTCACCGAACGGCAGCGGACCATCCTCGACGTCATCCGCGCGTCGGTCACCAGCCGCGGGTATCCGCCGAGCATCCGCGAGATCGGCGATGCCGTCGGGCTGACCTCGACATCGTCGGTCGCACACCAACTACGCACGCTGGAGCGCAAAGGCTATCTGCGGCGCGACCCGAACCGGCCCCGCGCCGTCGACGTCCGGGCGTCCGAGGACGCCCCACAGGGTGTGCCGCAGATCGTGCAGACCGATGTCGCCGGGTCCGACGCACTGCCCGAGCCCACCTATGTGCCGCTGCTCGGACGCATCGCCGCGGGCGGCCCGATCCTGGCCGAGCAGGCCGTCGAAGACGTCTTCCCGCTACCGCGCGAACTCGTAGGCGAGGGATCGCTGTTCATGCTCAAGGTGGTCGGCGAGTCCATGGTCGACGCGGCTATCTGCGACGGCGACTGGGTCGTTGTGCGCCAGCAGAACGTCGCCGACAACGGCGACATCATCGCCGCCATGATCGACGGTGAAGCCACCGTCAAGACCTTCAAGCGCACCGGCGGTCAGGTGTGGCTGATGCCGCACAACCCGGCGTTCGACCCGATCCCCGGCAACGACGCAGCGGTGCTCGGCAAGGTCGTCACCGTCATCCGCAAGGTCTGAACCGACCGCTACCGTTCCGCGCGGGTGAATCCGTTCGCCTCGGCGTATTCGACGCTGGCGAACCAGATTTCGGCCACCAGCTCGTCATAGGCCGCACTGTCCGGGGTCACGTAGACACCCTTGGTCATGCTGCCCTTGACCGGGTAGCCCTGCGGCGCCTCCTGCGGATCGGCGAGCGGCAGATGGATCGACGGCGGTGCGACGGCCGCCTCCCGCGGCTCGGAGGCCTCGTCACGGTAGTCGGCGTAGAGATCGTCGTCGGGTTCCTCGTCGGGTTCCTCGTCGGCGATATCGGGTTCCATGACCTCCGCACGGTGATGCGACGGCGGGGGCGTGGCCGGGTTGACCGGTTCGAACAACGAACCCGGCCGCGGTGCATCCGCGACCGCGGCATGCCGGCCCGACGGTTCCTCGTCGGGATCGCTCTGCACCCGGGTCGGGGCGGTGTCGACGGTGTCGGGATCCTCGTCCTCGTCCACCAGGAGCGGGGCATCCTCGTCGACGTCGCGGACCTCCTGGACGTCGAGCACATCGTCGACGCCACGGTGGGTGAACAGTTCGTGTTCGATGCCGCCGATCGCGGCGGTCGCCGACGCGGAATCGCCTGCCAGATCACTCCACGGGTTCGGCGGCGCCTGCGGGGCCTCACTGCCGGGCCATACCGGCCGCGACGACAGGTACGCCGAGTCCTCGGGCTCGTCGTGGCGCTCACCGTGCGGCTCATCGTCGTGTTCGCTCACCGCGGGCGACCAGTGTCCGCCGTCGGTGGGCGTGCCGTAGATCGGCGCGGCATCGGCATCGGCGGGCTCGCCGAAATGCGATTCGGGCAGCGCGGCCGCCCGACGGCGCCGCGCGGTCATCAACAGCCAGGTCACCAATGACGCGACGATCAGCAGCGCCAGCGGGATGATCCACCACAGCCACCAGGTGTGGAAGGCCAGTGCGTTGTCTTTCTCCGATGCCGGCGCGGGCAACGCGGGCGTGCCGGGCACCGGCGTCGGCACCTCGATACCGCCCAGCGACTCCGCGAGATTCGGCGGGTCGGTGCTGAACTTGCCGGCCTTGACGTCGAAGGTCACCTGACCGCCGCTGAACTTCTGCGACACGCTGTTCTCGTCGCCGGTCTGGTCCGCCACCGGGACGCCCAGGGCTCCGGTGGCGCCGCCGAGCTTGTCCCAGGCGGCCTTCATCGAACCGCGCACGATGACCGCGCCGTTGGCCTGGGTCCAGAAGATGACGGGATTGTCGGGTGCGGCAAAGGAACTCACCCGGCTGTCCGGGACGCCGCCGTCGGCCTCACCGGCGTTCGGGAAGCCCAGATCGCCCGCCGGTCCCCCGGCCGATTCGTACTTCTCCAGGATGGCGCCGGTCACGGCGTGCGCACCGACGGTGGGACTGTAGAAGATCTTGCCGCCGGCGAAGTTCTGGCCGATACCGTCTGCGCCGATCGGGTACTGGTCGCCCTCGCGAGCGCCGAGGGGACCGTCGGGTCCGCCGGCCGCCCGGTATGCGGCGTTGATCGCGGTGGTGCCGTCACCGGGCACCGTCACATCGGTCAGCTGGCCCGCCAGGTCCGGGGGGTCACTGGTGAACTTCTGCGAGCGACCGTCATAGGACAGCCGGCCGCCGGTGAAGGTCTGCGAGATGACGTCGCCGTCGTAGGTCTCGTCGGCTGTCGGGACGCCGAGCGCGCCTGCCGAGCCGCCCAGTGCGTCCCAGGCCGCGTTGATCGGCCCGCGGACCACCCAGGCACCGGTGTCCGGCGTCCAGAAGATGACGGGCTTGTCAGCGGCGGAGAAGGTGACGTTCCTGCTGTCCGGGCTGACCCGGCCGGGGCCCTCGTCCATGTTCGGGAAACCCAGATCGCTGCCGTCGGGACCGCCCAGTGACCGGTACTTGTCCAGTATCGCGCCGGTCACGATCCGGGCACCGGTGTCCGGGGTGAAGAAGATCGCGCCGCCGGCGAAGTTCTGCGCGAAGCCGGGTCCGACCGGATAGACGTCGCCGTCCTTGGCACCCAACGGCGAGGTGTCGCCGCCTGCGGCGGTCCAGGCCGCGTCGATGGCCCCGACCGCGTCACTCTGCGGGTCGGCGGCTGCGATCGGTGTCGGTGCGAGGAACGCCAGGGTGGCCACCGTCGCGGCCAGCCCCAGCACCGTACGGCCCAGCATTCGTCGCAGTGGGCCCTGCTGCCTCGTCAATTCCATCTCCCCGCGATTCCCTGTCTGGTGCCCGCGAAAAACGCGTCGGTCAACTTGTTGACAGTAAGCGAACATTCCGGGGTCACATCGTCGTCATTTCGGAGAATACCGACCTGATACCGAAATGACGTGAAGCCGCGACGGCAGCGTGCCGTTGGGTTCTGTCGCCGAACTGTTGCGACTAGACGCCGAGGGAGCGGCCGATGATCTCCTTCATGATCTCGGTTGTGCCGCCGTAAATCGTCTGGACGCGGGCATCGAGGTACGCACGAGCAACCGAATATTCGCGCATATAGCCATATCCGCCGTGCAATTGCAAGCAGCGGTCGATGAGCTTGACCTGCTGTTCGGTGCAATACCACTTGGCCATCGCGGCCTGCTCGGCGGTGAGCTTGTCTTCCAGGTGCAGTTTGATGAACTCGTCGACCATGATGCGTACCGCGGTCGCCTCGGTGGCCAGCTCGGCCAGCAGGAAACGGCTGTTCTGGAAACTACCGATCGGCTTGCCGAATGCCTTGCGCTCCTTGGTGTATTGCAGCGTGTCGGCCAGCACCGACTCCATCGCGGCGGCGGCGGCGATCGCGATGCCGATACGTTCTTGCGGCAGGTTCTGCATCAGGTAGACGAACCCCTGGCCTTCTTCGCCGAGCAGATTCTCAGCCGGCACAACCACATCGGTGAAGGACAGTTCGGCAGTGTCCTGTGCGTCGAGGCCGATCTTGTCCAAGTGCCTGCCGCGTTCGAATCCGGCCATACCGCGCTCGACGACCAGCAACGAAAATCCCAGTGCGCCCTTTTCCGGATCGGTCTGGGCGACGACGATCACCAGGTCGGAGTTAATACCGTTGGTGATGAACGTTTTCGAGCCGTTCAGGATGTAGTGGTCGCCCTGTTTGACCGCGCGGGTCTTGATGCCCTGCAAGTCGCTGCCGGTACCGGGCTCGGTCATGGCGATCGCGGTGATCAGTTCACCGGAGCAGAATTTCGGAAACCAGCGCGCGCTCTGCTCGGCGTTGGCCAACCGCAGCAGATAAGGCGCAACGACGTCGTTGTGCAGACCGAACCCGATACCGGTGAACCGGCCGGCGACGATCTCCTCGGTGATGACGGTGTTGTAGCGGAAATCCGGATTACCGCCGCCGCCGTATTCCTCGGGCACGGCCATACCGAGAAAACCCTGCTTACCGGCCTCCAGCCAGACACCCCGATCGACGATCTTGTCCTTCTCCCACTGGTCGTGGAAGGGCGCGACGTGCTTGTCGAGGAACGCCCGGAAGGACTCGCGGAACAGCTCGTGCTCGGGTTCGAACAGCGTCCGGTCGAATTTGACAGCCGATGTCTGGGCAGCGCCCATCGTTACCTCCGGTGGGTGTGGCGGTGCGTATGTGATTTCGACGATATACCAACCGGGTGGTTGGTCGGCAATCCCCTGCTCAACACCGCGCGGTCGTAGACTCGGCCCATGCGCGAGGCCCCTGTCACCACGAGCCTCACCCACTGGGGCGCCTTCCGCGCCCGGGTCGACGCGGGCGATATCGCCGCCGTCACCGCGCCACCCGGTGACACCGATCCGTCCCCACTGTTGGGCAACCTGCCCGGTTCGGTCCGTCACCGCTCGCGGGTCACCGGACCCGCCGTGCGCCGAGGCTGGCTGGAAGACGGGCCCGGCCCCAGTGACCGGCGCGGGGCCGACGAGTTCGTCGAGGTGAGCAACGACGAGCTCACCGAATTGCTGGCCACCGAACTGCGCCGCGTCGTCGACACCCACGGCAACGAGGCGATCTACGGCGGCTCGTACGGCTGGGCCAGCGCGGGACGGTTTCATCATGCCCAGTCGCAGGTGCATCGCTTCCTGAAACTTCTTGGCGGATATACCTTCTCGCGACATTCCTACAGCCTCGGGGCCACCGGCGTGATCATGCCCCGGGTGGTCGGCACCCATGACGACCTGTTCAAGCGGTCGACCAACTGGACCGTGATCGAGGACCAGACCGACCTGCTGGTGTGTTTCGGCGGGGTGGGGCTGAAGAACACCTCGGTCAATCACGGTGGTACCACGGCACATCCGGCCCGCGAGGCGCTGGCGAGATTCGGCGCCCGGGGTGGGCGCATCGTCTCGATCAGCCCGCTGCGCGACGATGTGGCCGGCGATTGCGAATGGTTACCCGCGGTGCCGGGTACCGATGTCGCCATCATGCTCGCGCTGGGACACGTGCTGGCATCCGAGGGACTGGCCGACCGGGACTTCCTGAACACCTACTGCACCGGCTACGACCGGTTCGAACGTTATCTGCTCGGCACCGACGACGGTATCGCCAAGTCTCCCGAATGGGCCGCCACCATCTGCGGGCTGCCCGCGGACACACTGCGCACCCTGGCCCGCCGGATGGCCGCGGGCCGCACCCTGGTCACCGTCAGCTGGTCGCTGCAGCGCACCCGTCACGGCGAGCAGGCACCGTGGATGGGACTGACCCTGGCGGCGATGCTCGGCCAGATCGGGCTTCCCGGAGGCGGTTTCGGCCACGGCTACGGGTCGATGAACGAGCCGGGACTGCCACCGCTGCGGTGCCGGCTGCCGGTGTTCCCGCAGGGCGCCAACCCGGTGCAGACCTTCATCCCGGTGGCCGCGGTCAGCGATATGCTGCTGCACCCCGGCGAACAGTTCGACTACAACGGCCGGCGGCTGACCTATCCCGATATCCGTTGCGTCTACTGGGCCGGCGGCAACCCGTTCCACCATCATCAGAACCTGCCCCGGCTGCGGCGCGCACTGGCCCGCGTCGAGACCGTCGTGGTGCACGACCCGTACTGGACCGCGATGGCCAAACACGCCGATATCGTGGTCCCGTCGACGACGGCCTTCGAGCGCGACGATCTCTCCGGCTCGCGCAACGACCCGCTGCTCGTTGCGATGCCCGCACTCACCGAGCCGTATGCCAACTCCCGCAACGACTATCAGACGTTCGCCGCACTCGCCGATCGGCTCGGCTTCGGTGCGGCGTTCACCGAGGGCCGCACCGAGCGGCAATGGCTGCAGCACATGTACGACACATGGGCCGCCGACCTCGATTTCCCGGTGCCCTCGTTCGCCGAATTCTGGGCCGCGGGCAGCCTGCGGTTACCGGTCGAGAACGGCCTGACGCTGCTGGCCGACTACCGGGCCGACCCACAGGCGCACCGGTTGGCCACCGACAGCGGCCGCATCGAGATCTTCTCGGCGGCCATCGACGGCTTCAACTACCCCGACTGCGCCGGGCACCCCCGCTGGTACGAACCCACCGAATGGCTGGGCGGTCCACGCGCGCAACGCTTTCCGCTGCACCTGCTGGCCAACCAGCCGGCGACCAGACTGCACAGCCAGCTCGACGGCGGGGCGACGAGCCAGGCCTCCAAGGTCGACGGCCGCGAGCCGATCCGCATGCACCCGGCCAATGCCGCGGCCCGCGGTCTGGCCGACGGCGAGGTGGTCCGGGTGTTCAACGACCGCGGAGCGTGCCTGGCGGGCCTGGTCGTCGACGAACGGCTGCGGCCCGATGTGGTGCAGCTGTCGACCGGCGCCTGGTATGACCCGCTGGACCCGGCCGATCCGGATTCGATGTGTGTGCACGGTAATCCGAATGTGCTGACCGAGGACATCGGAACCTCGGCGCTGGCCCGCGGTTGCACCGGCGCGCATGTACTGGTGCAGGTGGAGAAGTTCACCGGCGAGCTGCCCCCGGTGCGCGCACACCAACCTCCGCCGCTGGGCTCACGCTGATGCGCACCCGCGGATGGGGTGGCGCCGCCCCGGCCGACGACGCCGAGGCCGCACAGCGAATCCTCGCCGCGGCCAAGGCGGCGATCGACGCCAACGGGGCCGATATCGGCATCGCCGAGATCGCACGCGCCGTGGGCGTCACCCGGCAGACCGTGTACCGCTACTTCCCCAGCACCGACGTCCTGCTCTTCGCCGCGGCGCTGGACTCCGCCTCCGGTTTCCTCGACAAACTGGCTGCCGAACTCGCCGGCATCACCGACCCGGCACAGGCCGTGGTGGAAGGTATCGCGACAACCCTGGAAAGCCTGCCCGAGGACAAGTACATGCGGCTGCTGCTGGCCGGTGACCGCGATTCGTTCACCGCCACCGTGACCTCGGATATGGCCATCGAGCTCGCCCACTCCATGCTCCAGCGCTTCGATGTCGATTGGGCCGCAGAGGGATTCGACCGCGCCGAGGTGGACGAGATCGGCGAACACATGCTGCGCATCCTGCAGTCGTTGGTGATCGACCCCGGCCGGCCCCCGCGCACCGGCGCGCAGTTGCGCGAATATCTGCACCGTCACGTCGGCGCAGCGGTGGAGCATCGGCGCTGCCGCTGACCGCTATGGACATACACATCAGACCATGTGTATGTTCACAGCCATGACGACCGCCGGGCCGAGCGTGCCCTACAGCAGCCTCAACCGGTCATTGACCGAACGCGCCCTACAGCTGGTCCTGAACAAGACCACCGATATGGCCGAGGACGTCCTGCGGGTACCGCTGCACTACTACAGCGATCCCAAGATCGCCGAGATCGAGGAGTCGGCCATCCTGCGCCGCACACCACTGATGATCGTGCCGAGCGCCCAGGTCCCCAATCCGCACGACTACGTCGTGCGCTCGGTGCTCGGCGATTCGCTGCTGGTCACCCGCGACACCGACGGCAATGCGCACGTGTTCCTGAACTACTGCAGGCACCGCGGCGCCAAACCTGCCTGCGGGTCCGGGAATTCGCGCCGATTCGTCTGCCCGTACCACGCCTGGAACTACGACACCAAGGGCGCTTTGGTGCGAGTCCCCGGCAAGGCCGGCTTCGACACCGTCGACACCGGCGACTACAACCTCGTCGAGCTGCCCAGCGAGGAACGGCACGGATTCGTCTGGGCGGTACTCACCGTCGGCCTGCCGATCGACATCGACGCCCACCTCGGCGACTTCGGCCCCGAGCTCGCACAGTGGGACTACGCCGGGTACGGCTACCACGACCAGCGCGAGTTCTCCTCCGAGGTCAGCTGGAAGGGGGCGCTGGAAGCCTTCGCCGAGGGTTATCACTTCCCGTTCGTGCACGGCGAGAGCCTGATCGGACAGAACACCGTCGCCAACACCCATGTCTACGACGAATGGGGCCGCCACCACCGGGTGGGCTTCCCGTTCAACTGGATCTCGGCACTTGCCGACGACCCGGACGCATCCTGGGACCCGCGGGACCAGATGGGCGTCATCTACTGGATCTACCCCAATCTCATTCTGGCCAACAGCCAGGTCGGCGTCGAGATCATCGATATGTTGCCCGCGGGATCACCCACCCGGTGCACCGTCCGGCACAGCTGGATGGCGCGCTACCCCGCCACCGACGACGCCATGCGCGCGTTCTACGACGACATCTTCGGCCAGGTGCACGCCGCGGTGCGCGACGAAGACTTCGTCATGCTGCCGCAGTGCGGTGAAGCGGTGCGCCACGGTCAGCACGACCACATGCTGATCGGCCGCAACGAGATCGCGGTGCAGCACATGATCCGCAGCTTCGCCGACGATCTCGGTGTGGCGCTGGGTTAGTCGGCGCCGGCTACCGGCGCTGCCCGGCTGGGAACCGCGGCGCCACCAGATCGATGAAGGCATCGGCGATGCGGTACGCATCGGCCATCGGGTAGCCCCGCAGGATGGCACCCGACAGCAGGGAGTTGATGATGCCCCACAGCATCACCGCGGTGTCGGCGGCCTCCTGCGGGCCCAGGGACGCGAAGTCCTCGGCGAGCGTGTGTGCCGCGGCATCGGCGAAGGTCGCCATGATCTGTGCCGCATTGGGGTCGGTGGTGTTCTGCAGCAGCATGCAGACCTTGAAGAATCCGGGCCATTTCTCGAAGCTGGCGATTATCGAGCGCACCTTGGAACGCACCCGCACCTCCGCGGGACGTGAATCCGCCTGTGTGTCACCGAACACCGGCTGGGCCCATTCGGCCAGCACGGCAGCGTAGACATGTTCCTTGGAACTGAAGTAGCGGTACAGCGTGCCGAGCGCGACATCGGCCTGATCGGCGACATCGCGCATCTGGATGTGTTCGTAGTCCTGCTTTTTCAGTGCACTGAGGGCGGCCCGCACGATCTGTGACCGGCGCGCGCGTTTGTAGTCCGGCAGGTCGCCGACCGATGCGATCATCGCCGCGGCAAGCCCAGGATCATGGTCGCGATGATATTGAGCTGGATCTCCATCGTGCCGCCACCGATCACCTCGGCGGGCATCAGCAGACTGTGCGCGACCGCGGTCTGCTCACCGCCGCCGACCAGCGCGGCACGACCGCTGAACTCCAGCGCGGCCGCGGTGACCCGGCGCACGGTCAATGCCGTCGCAACCTTGCCGATGCTCGACGCCGGGCCGGGCCCATGCCCGGCCAGCCGCGACAATGTATCGCGAACGGCCAGCGCGCCAATGGCATTCGATCCGGCACGGATCTCACCCAGCGCGCGCCGGATGGCGTCGTGATCGGCGCCGGGCCGGCTCGCCAGCGACCGCAGTTCCTTCTCCTTGTCGAGTTTGATGTAGGCGCCGATGGCCACCCGCTCGTTGGCCATGGTCGCCAGCGCGTGCGACCAGCCCGCCGTCGGCTCCCCCACCAGCATGTCGTCGGCGACGAAGACGTCGTCGAAGAACACCTCGTTGAAGTGCTCGTCACCGCTGGCGGTCCGCAATGGCCGGACCCGGATCCCCGGGGTTGTCATATCGACCAGGAAGTAGCCGATCCCCTTGTGTTTTGCGACGTCCGGATCGGTGCGGGCCAGCAGCGCACCCCAATCGGCACGCTGCGCCGAGGAGGTCCAGACCTTCTGACCGTTGACGAGCCAGCCGCCATCGACCTTGACCGCCCTGGTGGTCAGCGCAGCCAGATCCGACCCGGCGCCCGGCTCGGAGAACAGCTGGCACCAGCCGATCTCGCCGCGCAGGGTCGGTTCGGCGAATCGGCTGCGCTGGGCATCCGAGCCCGAATTCAGCACGGTCGGCAGGATCCACTGGGCGATGCCCAGCGACGGCCGGACCAGGAAGGGCCGTTTGTCGAACTCCTCGTCGATGATCAACTGCTGGGTCGGCGACGCGTCCAGTCCCCACGGTTTGGCCAGATACGGCGCGACCAGGCCGGCCTGCGCCAGCGCGGTGCGCTGTGGGCCGGTCCAGTATTCGTCGTATTCCGGGTTCTGTCTGCCGGGGGTGTCGTTGCGCAGTTGCGCGGCGCGGTCCAGGGCCTCGGCGACACCGGCCCGGAATTCGGTTTCGACATCGCCCAGTTCGATGGCGAAATCCCGGGCCGGGGCGTTGGGTTCACCGAGCCGGTACGCCCAGGCCGAGGCCGGGCCGACGGTGGCGGCCAGTGCGATGGCCCGCTTCCAGTACAGGTGCAGGTCGTGCTCCCAGGTGTAGCCGATGGCACCGAACATCGTCATGGCGTCGACCACCAACTCGGGCAGCCTGCCGATGGCCACGATCGCCGCGCCCGCCGCCGCCAGTTGCTGCTGATCGGGTGCCTGAGTTGCCGAACGCACCGCATCCCACGCCGACGCCGCCGCGAGCTCACTGTTGATGAAGAGCATTGCGGCCCGGTGCTGCAACGCCTGAAACGATCCGATGGGCCGGCCGAACTGTTCGCGGACCTTCAGATAGGCCACTACGTTGTCCACGCACCAGCGGGCGATACCCGCCGCCTCGGCCGCCGCCAGGCCGATTGCCAGACTGCGCACCTCCTCGGCGTCGAGGCCGCCCAACACCGCGTCGGTGAGATGAGCGTCGAGGCTCAGGGTGCCGACATCGCGGGTCAGATCGGTGGGCGTCTCGACGGTGACGTCGACGCCCGATGCGCCGGCATCGACGACCAGCCACAGCGTCTCGCCGGATTCGGTGCGCGCGGCCGCGATGATCTTCTCGGCCCCGGCCAGCCCGCTCTGCGGGCCCGCCGTTCCGCTCACCGACCAGCCCGAGCCCGTCGCCGTGGCGACCAGGTCGCCGGTTTCGGGGCCCAGCACCACCGCGGTCGCCCCGGCCGAAAGCTGTTCCAGCAGTGCGCTCGCCACCGCAGAGGGTTCGGCGGTCGCGGCCACCGCGCCCGCGACGACCGTCGGCAGCAGCGGCCCCGGCAGCAGCGCGTAGCCCGCGGCGTCCACCACGCACGCCGCTTCGGCCAGCGTGCCGCCCTGCCCGCCGACCTGCTCCGGCAGGTGCACGGCATGCAGACCCTGGGCCACCAGCGGGGGCCAGAAGCCGGGGCGTTCCCCGTTCGCCAACGCGTCCATGCTTCGGCGGGTCTGCTCCAGCGGGGCGTGGCGTGCGGCGAAACCCGCCATCGCTTCGGTGATCTGGACCTGCTCGTCGGTCAGTGCCAGGACCATGGCGCCGCCTTCCTCTCCTACCGCTGCGCGGTGTAGTGCAGCAGGGTCACCGCATCGTCGGGCAGATCGGTGAAGACCGGTGTCACCGGCATGCCGATCCGCAACTGCTCGGGGTCGACGTCGACGAGTTCGGTGGCGAACCGCGGACCTTCGGTCCATTCGACCACGCCGAGCAGGTGCGGGACGGTGTCGGCGAACTGTGGTGCGACCGGACGCTGCGCCACCGCGAAGCTGACGAGCGTTCCCGCCCCTGAGATCTGGCGCCATTGCAGATCGTCGGCCAGGGTGCCGGGGGCCAGCACCCGCGGGTAGAACACATACCGTCCCAGCGACGGCGAGAACTGGATCCACACCTCGTGACGGCGCAGACCGCCCCAGAAGGGTTGTGATGTCGGCGTGGGCAGCGGTACCGGGCGGCTCATCGAGATGGACATGGTCTAGTCACCCTCCAGGACGAGAGCTTCCTGCTCACTGAGTACGCCACCGTTGCCGGAGACGAATGCCCGGTTGCAGTCGGCGATCTGGGTGGGCCCGGCACGACCCATCAGCTGCCTACTGGCATCGCAGATGTGGTGCATCCCACCGGCATTACCGGGCTGGCCATAACCGAGCTGGCCGCCGGCGGTGTTCATCGGGAAGTCGCCGCGGAACGTCAGGTCGTGGTCGGTGACGAACTGCATGCCCTTGCCCTTCTCACAGAACCCGGCATCCTCGAGCGTCAGCAGCGCGGTGATGGTGTAGCAGTCATAGATCGAGACCATGTCCATCTCCGACGGTGTGGTGCCGGCCATCGCGAAGGCTTGTGCGGCCACCGTGACCATCGGGGTCTGCAGCGGGTCTGCGGCGTACACCGGCGACTTGTACGGCACGCGTTCACCGAAACCTCTGATCCACACCGGCCGGTTGCGACCGCGCCGGGCCAGTTCGGCATTGGTGACCAGAACCGCCGAGCCGCCCATGCACGGCATGACGATCTCCAGCATGTGCAGCGGTGAGGCGATGATGGGGCTGGCCAGCACATCGTCGATGGTCAGTGGTTTGTCGGCGAAAACCGCCCCCGGGGTGTGGTTGGCGTTGACGCGCTGGTCGACGACGATCTTTGCCATCGCGCGCTCGTCGTAACCGTAAGTGGCGCCGTACATCTGGGCGACCTGCGCGTAGGGCCCGTTCTGCCCGAGATAGCCGTAGGGAATCTCGAACTCGGCCTGCGGTGAGCCGTATCGGAAGCTGGAGGCGCCGAAGTACAGCGCGTCGCCGAGATCGGGCGGTCGCTTCTCCGACATCGGGGTCAGATAGATCGCCGGGATGACACACAGCACCGCCTGGCAGATACCCAGTTCGACGGCCGCGGCGGCACGCCACACCATGGCGGCCGCCGACGCGCCGCCGAGGTCGACCATCTCGGCGAAGTTGACCGCGATCCCGAGATACTCGGCGACCGTCGACGGCACGAACAGCTGCGATTCCATCACCCCGCAGGTGACCAGGCCGTCGACCTGTTCGACCGAGAGTCCGGCATCGGCGACGACCGCGGCCGCCAGCCGGGCCCACTGCTCGATGGTGAACTCCGGCGTGCCCGTCGGCTTCCGTACCGCGGGTAGCTCGAAGAACCCCGCGATGGCGGCCTCGCCGCGTAGACCCGTCATTCCGGTCAATTTAGTAGAATCAGATTTCACTTTCAAAATTATGTGACGGTCGCCACACCGTAAAACCAGAAATCGCGACGTCACCGGCGCAGGAGTGCCAAAGTGTCATCCGGGGTGGGGTTCGAGGCACAGCAGAGGGTCGAAGGGGCAGCACATGCGCGCCGATATCCGTTCCACAATCCGTCCCATCGCCGTCACCGCCGGCGCCCTGGTGACCGCCATCGTGCTGTGGGTGGTGGCGGCACTGTCGATGGCCGCCGCCCTGGCCGCGACCGCGCTGATCGTGCCGGGTACCGGCACCCCCGACGCGAACATCATCGCCGGCTACAAGACGAACGCCCAGAACTACTACATCGAGCCGTTCAATCCGGCCTGTGACGCGAACTGCGATCTGGTCGGCATCGACTACCCGGCCCAGTTCTGGCCCATCCCACTGCCCGGATGGGGCGGACTCAAAGGCGCCAAGTGGAATGTCTCGACCGGCAAGGGCCTGACGAATCTCAACAGCACGCTGCTCGATACGCTCAAGGCCGACCCGACCGACAACGTCACGATCTTCGGCTATTCCCAGGGCGGCAACATCGTCACCCGGGAGAAGAGCCTGCTGAAGAACCTCGACCCCACCACCAAGGCCCAGCTGTCCTTCGTCGTCATCGGTGACACCAACCGGCCCAACGGCGGACTGTTCGAGCGGCTGGCGTTCCTGGGCACGGTACCGATCCTCGACGCCACCTTCGGGCTGCCCGCACCGACCGACACCGGCATCGACACCACCGATATCGCGTTCGAGTACGACGGCGTCGCCGACTTCCCCATCTATCCGCTCAACCTGCTGGCGACGCTCAATGCGATCGCCGGGTTCTGGTACGTGCACGGCACGTATCTGGCGCCCAACGAGAACAGCGACCCCGGCGAGCTGCCCGACGACTACACCCCCGAGGAACTCGCCGATCAACTCGACATCACCAAGAATCCCGACAATTTCAGCCACTACGGCGACACCACCTACGTGACGATCCCGACCCGCACCCTGCCGATCGTGCGACCACTGCTGGAATTCGGCGGATTCACCGGCACCACCTTCATCATCAAACCGATCGTCGACCTGATCTCGCCCGCCCTGCGGGTCCTCATCGACAGCGGCTACGACCGCACCCTGTCCTTCGGCGTGCCGGCACCGTTCCGGCTCATCCCGCTGTTCAACCCGTTGCCGGTGATCGCCGACCTGACCAAGGCGGTCGGTCAGGGTGTCGACGCCTTCATCGCCGACGTCACCGGGAAATCCACGGCCGCCAAGACGACGAGCACGGCGACGCCGCTGGCAGCCGCGGCCCGCACCACCGAGAAGATCGTCACGACCGAGACCGAGTCCAAGCCGGAGACGAAGACCGAATCCAAGTCCGAGGCGAAGACCGAATCCACCGCCACCGACAAGACCGACGTGAGCACCGGCAAGGACGCCACGTCACCGCAGACCGAGGCCGGAGACGAGGAAGCCGACAAGGCGGATACCGAAAAGACCGCCGAGGACACCACGACCGAAGACACCAAGGACGTCACGAAGGACGCCACCGACACGGCATCGCAGCCGGGTGCGGACAAGGATTCCACCGACTCGCCGGTCACCAGCATCACCACCAAGAAGACCGAGAAGACCGAGACCTCGGAGAAGTCGGGGGCCGCCTCGTCGGCCGACGGCGGCACCTCGGCCGCGGCCGCCTAGCCCGGAACCACCACACCGTCCACGATCGCCCGCAGGGCCGCTACATGGCCGGCGAACGCGGCACGACCGTCGGCGGTGAGCGTGGCGTACACCTTGTGCCGGCTGGACTCCAGCCGGCGTTCGGTACTGAGGTAACCGGCGTTCTCCAAGGTGGCCAACTGTTTGGACAGTGCCGAATCCGACAGTGCCAGTTTCTCTTTGAGATAGGAGAACTCCACCCAGTCCACGGCCGCCAGCATGGCCACCAAGGTCAGCCGGGTGCTGGGGTGGATGAGTTCGTCGAAGCGCGGTGTCGTCACACCCGGGCCCAGCGGTACAGCACCCGCAGTATCGCGGGACCCCCCAATCCGACGATCGCGGCGACGAACACCGCGGCGCCGATTCCCGGATGACGTGCACCATCGACGTGCAACGCGAATCCGGCGGCAATCGTCACGGCGACCAGCGCCGCCAGCATGCCGATCACGAGCACCGGAACCCGCGGCCCCACCGTGGCGGCGCTGATCTGCAGGCGGTCGGTCCGCCGGTGACCGCCAAGCCGGTGCGCTGCGACCGTGGAATGCAAAATGCCGAATCCCACGGTGGCGCCGATGGCGAGCCACTGCGGGCCCAGGTCGCCGATCACTCCGAGAACGACCCAGGCACAGGCCAACAGCCACCAGTACCACCGGGGCAGTCCAACCTCGCTTGCGATCTGCGCGCCGGCACGGTCGACGGCGTCCAATGCGGCGCGCGCATCGGCAGGAGTCATCTCGCTCATACCAATCCTCCACTTTCCGACATGGAAAGAAGCGTCCCAGTTTCCAAGCGGGAAAGTCAAGAGCTGTTTCGCGATGGCCCTAAGCGCCGGAGGCGAACGAACGCAGTCCCGCGGCCAGCGCCGCGGGTACCTGCGCCTTGATCCGGGTGCCACCCTCGGTGTGTTCGGTGGCGTCGACCCGCCCGATCTCATGCATCCGCGCGACCAGATCGCCGCGGTCGTACGGGATCGTCACGTCGACCGCGATATCGGTCGGCTCGAGCAACTCCCCCATCCGCGCGCGCAGCCGGTCCAGCCCCTCACCGGTGTGCGCGGACACGAAAACCGCGCCGGGCAGCGCACGGCGCAGCTTCGCCAATGCGAGGTCGTCGGCGGCATCGATCTTGTTGACCACCAACAGTTCCTGTGCCGGCCGGGCGTCATGGCTGTATGCCACCTCGTTGACGACCTCGCGCACCGCCGAGATCTGGGCCAGCGGATTGTCATCGGAGCCGTCGACGACATGCACCAACAGGTCGGCGTCGGCGACCTCTTCCAGTGTCGACTGGAACGCCTCGACCAACTGGGTCGGCAGATGCCTGACGAATCCGACGGTGTCGGTCAGGACCAAGGCGCGACCGTCGTCGAGCTGGCCCCGGCGGGTGGTGGGCTCCAGGGTGGCGAACAACGCGTTCTCCACCAGCACACCGGCTCCCGTGAGCGCATTGAGCAAGCTGGATTTCCCGGCGTTGGTGTATCCAACGATGGCCACCGACGCAACGTCGTTGCGGCGCCTGCCGCCCCGCTGGGTCTCGCGGATCTTCTTCATGTCCTTGATCTCGCGGCGGAGTTTGGACATGCGTTCCCGGATGCGGCGCCGGTCGGTCTCGATCTTGGTCTCACCGGGGCCGCGGGTGCCGACACCGCCACCGCTGCCGCCCGCGCCACCGCCCTGCCGGGACATCGACTCACCCCAACCACGCAGTCGCGGCAGCATGTACTCCATCTGCGCCAGCGAGACCTGCGCCTTGCCTTCCCGGCTGGTCGCATGTTGGGCGAAGATGTCCAGGATCAGCGCGGTGCGGTCGATGACCTTGACCTTGACGGCCTTCTCCAGGGCGTTGAGCTGGGCCGGTGACAGCTCACCGTCGCAGATCACGGTGTCGGCGCCGGTCGCCAGCACCACCTCGCGCAGCTCGATCGCCTTGCCCGAACCGATATAGGTCGACGGGTCGGGTTTGTCACGCCGCTGGATGAGGCCTTCGAGGACCTCCGAACCCGCGGTCTTTGCCAATGCGGCCAGCTCGGCGAGACTGGACTCGGCGTCCGATGCCGAACCCTGGGTCCAAACACCAACCAGCACAACGCGTTCCAAGCGCAGCTGGCGGTATTCGACCTCGGAGACATCGGCAAGCTCGGTGGACAGCCCCGCGACGCGGCGCAACGCGGCGCGGTCTTCGAGCGCCAGTTCACCGGCGGTCGGGTCGGGATTGAAGCGCGGTATGCGCGGTGTGTCAGTCATCAGCTGCACTCGATGGTGTCACGCAGGTCGCCCGCTGGCGAACGAATATCACGCCTGGGCGCTCCACCAGGCATCGGCCAGCTCACCGCGCGCGACCAGCACCGACGGTCCGCGCAGGTAGCTGGTGGCATCGGTGACCGTCACGGTGACCTCCCCGCCGGGGATCCGGACGGCCAGCGTCCCGGTGTCGGCACCGGTGTGGCGCAGTGCGGCGACCGCGGCGGCAACGGTGCCGGTACCGCAGGAACGGGTCTCGCCCACACCGCGTTCGTGCACCCGCATGTGGACCACGCCGTCCACCGGCGCGGTGAGCACTTCGACGTTGACGCCGTCGGGGAACTGGGCGGTGTCGAAGGACACCGCGGCACCGACGTCCAGTGCGGCCAGGTCGGCATCACGCAGGTACTCGTCGACACAGGCCAGGTGCGGGTTGCCGACATCGACGGCCAGCCCGGTGAAGCTGCGACCGCCCACCACCGCGGCGCCGGTGCCGAGCTGATTGGCCTTGCCCATGTCTACGGTGACCTCCGCGGTCAGCGCGTCACAGGAATTCAGCACCACCGGCCGCGGGCCGGCCAGCGATCCCACCACGAACTCGTCGCGGTCCTCCAGACCGCTGGCGCGCAGGTAGTGCGCGAAGACCCGGACGCCGTTACCGCACATCTGCGCGACCGAACCGTCGGCGTTGCGATAGTCCATGTACCAGTCGTCGGCGCTCACCCCTTCGGGCAGCCGGTCGAAAACCCCGGCCGCACGCGCCGCGCCCGCCGTGGTGACCCGCAGCACGCCGTCGGCTCCCAGGCCGCGGCGACGGTCGCACAACGCTGCCACCGCCTGCGGGGCCAGCGCGATCTGCGCGTCGAGGTCTTCGAGCAGCACGAAATCGTTCTCCGTGCCATGCCCCTTGGCGAACTTCACCTGTTCAGGATACGTGTCGCCAGGCCGCCAGCACCGGCGCCGCCAGGGCGTCGGCGGTATCGGCGGTGCTGCCGTCCAGCCAGAGCACCCGATGGTCACGCCGGAACCAGGACCGTTGCCGGCGCACGTATCGCCGGGTGCCGATGAATGTGAGCTCGTGCGCCGCCCGCAGGTCGGCCTCGGCGCCGCCGGCGTCGAGCGCGTCGATCACCTGGGCGTAGCCCAGCGCGCGGGCCGCGGTCACACCGTCGCGCAGACCCACATCCAGCAGTGCGCGCACCTCGTCGACCAGGCCGTCGGCGAACATGGTGTCGGTGCGCCGCGCCAGCCGTTCGTCGAGAAGCTCTGTCGGCCAATCCAACCCGACGATCAGGGTGTCCCAGCGCGGTGCCGCCCCGATGGTGGGCGCAGAGGCCGCGAACGGTTGCCCGGTCAGCTCCACCACCTCCAGCGCCCGCACGATCCGGCGGCCGTCGGTGGGCAGGATCGTCGCGGCGGCCTGCGGGTCGCGTTCGGCGAGCTCGCCGTGCAGCGCCGCTACGCCGATATCGGCCAGCCGGCCCTCCCAGCGGGCCCGCACCACCGGGTCGGTCGCCGGGAAGGCCCAGTCGTCCAGCAGGGACTGCAGATAGAGCATCGATCCACCGACGATGACCGGTACCGCGCCCCGCGCCGCGATGGCGTCGACGTCGGCTGCCGCGGCCTGCTGATAGTTGGCGACGGTCGCGGTGGCCGTGACGTCGAGGACATCGAGCTGATGGTGCGGGATGCCGCGGCGCTGCGCCGGTGGCAGTTTGGCGGTGCCGATGTCCATGCCGCGGTAGAGCTGCATGGCGTCGGCGTTGACGATCTCCCCGCCGAGCCGTTCGGCCAGCGTCAGCGCCAGCGCCGACTTGCCGGTGCCGGTGGGCCCGACGACGGCGATCGGGCGGCTGCTCACAGTGTCCAGATGCCGACGAAGTAGCCGACACCGTAGGGCGCACCGCGGTACAACTCACGGGCGCTGACGGATCGGCAACCGGTGAGACCGGCCAGGACCGCCAGCGGTACCCGGCCGATGACGCCGGCCGGTAACCGCGTCAGCGCCGCACCGTCACCGCGGGCCAGCGCATCGTCGAGGTCACCCTGCTCGGGCACCGACGCCTGGTCGTATCCGCCGGGTGCGCCAGGAGTCAGGGTGTGCCAGCCGTCGGCGACGACCAACACCCCGACCGCACCGGCGTCGGCGTCGATCTCGGCACGCAGCTCACGCCCCTGGTCGAGCGCGCTTTCGTTATCCGAAGACGTTGGATAGCAACGGACTTCGGCTATCGCATCGGGGCGGTCCTGCGTCCGCACCCAGCCGGCGACCAACGCGCACAACGGCATGTCGGTGACCGGATGCTCTCCGGGGGACAACGCGACCGGCACATCGGCGCCGTACCCGGCGAAGGTGCCGGCGGTCTGCGGTGCCAGCAGGCGGTGCCGCTCGCCGGCGCCGACGACGATCCAGCGCGCGGGCAGCGCCTGCGCTGCGGTGCGCACCGCGGCCCGCAGGTCGGTCAGTTCGGCGGCGGCGACCCCGGCCAGCTGCGGCACCAGGACGGGGGCCGACGGGATGATCGCAACGGCCGTCAACACGGACTCAACGCTAACCGGGCGTCGAAGGCACCGATGAGGCCGTGTCCCTGGCCTCGCCGCGGGCGAGTGCCGCCGTGGCCACCACCATCACCACCACCGCCAGGATCAGGAAGACCCAGCCCCGCTCGCCGGGACGCAGCGTCTCGCCGAGGATCACCACACCGAGCGCCGAGGCCACCAGCGGTTCGGTGACCGTCATGGTGGGCAGCGAGGCGGTGATCGCACCGGCCCGGAACGAGGACTGCTGCCACGCCGTACCGGCCACCCCCACCAGTGCCCAGGCGTAGAGCTCCGGGGACACCAGCAGTCTGCCGATACCGTCGGTGAGCAGGTGCACGACCCCTTTGGTCAGCACCGCGAATATGCCCCACAGCGAGCCGGACACCACGGCCAGCAGTACCGCGCTGACCGACCCGTGCCAGCGGTTGGCGGCCAGCACGCACGCCACCAGGATCGGGCCCAGCACCGCGATGACCAGCGCCCAGGTGTGCAACGACGCGCGGGAGTGACCTTGCGTGGGGTTGCCCACCGTGACGATGACCGCCACCGACGCCGCCAGCAGGATCGCCCAGGTCCACTCCCACCGGGTCACGGCGCGATGGGCCGCCCGGGCGCTGATCGGCAGCGCGAACAACAGCGACGTGACCAGCAGCGCCTGCACCAGCAGCACCGAACCGAGCCCGAGGGCGGCGGCCTGCAGGGTGAAACCGATCGCGGCGACGGCGCTGCCCAGCCACCAGCTGCGGTCCTTGAGCAGATCCAGGAAGAGCCCGACGTGTCCGTTGTCCTGCTGCGGCGCCTCCTGGGCCGACCGCTGATGCATGACATCGCCTATCGCGATGAACGCCGCGGCACCCAGGGCCAGCAACGCGGCGATATCCGACTTGTCCACGCCGCGCCGACCTCCTCGCATCCGCAGTATTGGCACCAGAGGCAACCATCGTCACACGCGCAACGCAAACGCACCCGCGCGCGCGGCAGCGACCTGCTTGAATACCCTAGGGCTTCCGGGGGCTCGTCCCGGAGTGACGAACACAGGAGAACAGGCGCCGCGTCGCGCGGCAGTGCGTGGAGACAACTCCACGCGGAGGGTAGGTACTCATGTCCACAGAAGATCCCACGCAGGCCGACGCCGCCGCACCCGCCCCGGTGCCCGGTCCCCGGCCCGGACCGCGCCCCGGCCCCCGGCCCACCGCTCCGGCCGCCGTCGCGCCGGTGGTCCCCGTCGCCCCCGCCAGCGACCCGCACGGTTTCGGCCGCGTCGACGATGACGGCACGGTGTGGCTCATCAGTTCGGCCGGTGAACGCAAGATCGGTTCCTGGCAGGCCGGCGACAACGAAGCCGCGTTCGCGCACTTCGGGCGCCGCTACGACGATCTGTCCACCGAGATCGCTCTGATGGAGCGCCGGCTGCAGTCCGGCACCGGAGACGCCCGCAAGATCAAGGCCGCCGCGGCCACGCTGGCCGAGGGGCTGCCGACCGCGACGGTGCTCGGCGATGTCGACGCGCTCGCGGCCCGGCTGGCGGCGATCGCCGAACACGCCGAAGAGGCCGCCGCCGAGGAGAAGGCCAAGCGCGACGAGCATCGTGCCGCCCAGACCGCGCGCAAGGAGGCGCTGGTCGTGGAGGCCGAGACACTGGCCGCCGACTCCACCCAGTGGAAGACCGCCGGCGACCGGCTGCGCACCATCCTCGACGAGTGGAAGACCATCAGCGGCCTGGACCGCAAGACCGATGACGCGCTGTGGAAGCGGTATTCGGCGGCGCGCGAGACCTTCAACCGGCGCCGCGGTTCACATTTCGCCGAACTCGACCGCGACCGGGCCGGCGTCCGGGCCGCCAAGGAACGGTTGTGCGAACGCGCCGAGGCGTTGTCCGGCTCGACCGACTGGGGTGCCACCAGCGCCGCCTTCCGCGCCCTCCTGGTGGAGTGGAAGGAAGCCGGCCGGGCCGCCAAGGATGTCGACGACGCGCTGTGGCGGCGGTTCAAGGGCGCCCAGGACGCGTTCTTCTCGGCACGCAATGCCGTCACCGCCGAACGCGACGCCGAGTTCACCAACAACGCCGCCGCCAAAGAGGCCCTGCTTGCCGAGGCCGAGAAGATCGACACCGCCGATCACGGTGCCGCCCGCGCGGCGCTGCGCGCCATCACCGACAAGTGGGATGCCATCGGCAACGTGCCGCGTGAGCGCACCGACCTGGAGAAGCGGCTGCGCGCCGTGGAGAAGCGGATCCGCGACGCCGCCGACGCCGACCGGGCCGATCCGCAGGCCGTGGCCCGCGCCGAGCAGTTCACCGCGCGTGCCGAGCAGTACGAGAAGCAGGCCGCCAAGGCCGAGGCCGCCGGCCGCACCAAGGATGCCGAAGAGGCCCGCGCCAACGCCGCGCAGTGGCGTCAGTGGGCCGACGCCGCGGTCAGCGCACTGACCAAGAAGCGCTAGCGCGAAGGGTTCGGGGGTTCGTCGGGTGTGGCCGGCGGATCCAGCGTCTCCAACAGTCCCTTGGACTGCTGGCCGGTCGCGGCACGCCTGCGGTGTTCCTCGGCCGCAAGCTGTACCGCAGTACGGGTCCACACCACCCGGGCCCAGTGGAACGCCAGCAGGATGACCGCGATCCAGCCGATCACCAGACCGTAGGACGGTCCGGGGTGCCCGCCGGTCACGGTCTGCCGCGACCACACCGCGAGCATGCCGGTCGCACTGGCCAGCCACGAACCCGCCAACGCCACCCAGGCGATGGCCCAGCGCCTGGTCATCAGGGCCAGCGCCGAGAATCCGATACCGAAGACGAACGCCAGCCAGCAGAACACCCGAGACGGCAGTGATATCCCGACATCGATCGCGGTGTCGTCGCCCAGCAGCACGTCGAAGCCGCGGGCGTCACCGGTGTGCGGCAGCATGAACGACACCAGCAGGATGAACACCAGCACGGCGACCACCATGGCCCGCAGGCCCGGGTCGATCTCGCGGGCCACCCGGCGTTCGGCGGCCTCGATCTCGGCGCGGTAGGCGTCGAACCCCTCTTCGTTCTTTTCCATCACAGACCGCACCCCGCGCTGACCGGTTCGGCTTGCACCGAGCCGGCGCCCAGGCCGGGCATTCCGAGCCCGACGGTGCGCGGCCGCTGCCCGGATTCGTGCGCGTCGCCGGCGCGGGTACGCCGGTGCGACAGCACGCCGCCGTCGGCGATCAGGTGGTGCGGCGCGGCTCCGGTCACCTCGGTGGTCACCACGTCACCGGGGCGCGGTGTCGCCGCGCCGGGCGCGAAGTGCACCAGCCGTCCGTCGCGGGCGCGACCGCTCATCCGTGCGGTGGCGGCATCCTTGCGGCCCTCCCCCGCGGCGACCAGCACCTCGACGGTCCGGCCGATCTGCGCGCGGTTCTCGTCCCAGGAGATCTGCTCCTGGCATTCGATGAGCCGTTCATAACGTTCCTGCACAACAGCTTTGGGCAGCTGATCGGGCAGCTCGGCGGCCGGGGTGCCGGGCCGTTTGGAGTACTGGAAGGTGAACGCGCTGGCGAATCGGGCACGGCGCACCACGTCGAGCGTCGCCGCGAAGTCCTCCTCGGTCTCCCCGGGGAAACCGACGATGATGTCGGTGGTGATCGCGGCGTCCGGCATCGCGGCGCGCACCCGGTCGATGATTCCGAGGAAGCGCTCGGCGCGATAGGAGCGCCGCATGGCGCGCAAGATCCGGTCCGAACCGGACTGCAACGGCATGTGCAGCGCGGGGCAGACGTTGGGCGTCGTCGCCATGGCCTCGATGACGTCATCGGTGAACTCGGCGGGATGCGGTGAGGTGAACCGGACGCGTTCGAGGCCGTCGATGCGCCCGCAGGCCTTCAGCAGTGCCGCGAAAGCACCACGGTCACGCGGGGTCTGCGGGTCGGCGAACGACACACCGTAGGCGTTGACGTTCTGGCCGAGCAGCGTCACCTCGAGCACGCCCTGGTCCACCAGGGCGCCGACCTCGGCCAGGATGTCGCCGGGTCTGCGGTCCACCTCTTTGCCGCGCAGCGCGGGCACGATGCAGAACGTGCAGGTGTTGTTGCAGCCCACCGAGATGGAAACCCAGCCGGCATAGGCGGATTCACGCGCCGTGGGCAGCGAGGACGGAAACTCCTTGAGGGTCTCCAGGATCTCGACCTGAGCCACCTGGTTGTGACGGGCGCGTTCCAGCAGTGCCGGCAGCGAACCGATGTTGTGGGTGCCGAACACCACGTCGACCCAGGGCGCGCGGCGCAGCACGGCCTCGCGGTCCTTCTGCGCCAGGCAGCCGCCGACGGCGATCTGCATGTTCGGATCGGACTGCTTGCGCGGCGCCAGATGACTGAGGTTGCCGTAGAGCTTGTTGTCGGCGTTCTCCCGTACCGCGCAGGTGTTGAACACCACGATGTCGGCGTCGGCGCCGTCCTCGGCACGCTGATAACCGGCCGCCTCCAGCAGCCCGGAAAGCCGCTCGGAGTCGTGCACGTTCATCTGGCAGCCGTAGGTGCGGACCTGATAGGTCCTGGCCGGTACCAGTGCGGACGTCACCCGACCATGGTACGGACCCCGCCCCGGCCGTCCCAATTCGCCGAGCTCGCCGCAATCCGGGAGTTCCCGGCACGCTGTGGGTTTCCTGGGTAAGGTCAGTCGCCATGGGGGCCCCGACTGTTCCGATGATCTCGATGCATGCGGTGAACAAGCACTTCGGCGCCCTGCACGTGCTGCGCGATATCAACCTCGACGTGGCCAAGGGTCAGGTCGTGGTGGTGCTCGGCCCGTCCGGCTCCGGCAAGTCGACACTGTGCCGCACCATCAACCGGTTGGAGACCATCGATTCCGGTGAGATCGCCATCGACGGTGAGCAGCTGCCCGCCGAGGGCCGCAAACTGGCCGAGCTGCGGTCCGATGTCGGCATGGTGTTCCAGTCCTTCAACCTCTTCGCCCACAAGACGATCCTGGAGAACGTCGCACTGGCGCCGACCAAGGTCCGCAAGGTGAGCAAGGACAAGGCCCGCCAGGAGGCGATGGCCCTGCTCGAACGCGTCGGCGTGGCCAATCAGGCCGACAAGTACCCGGCGCAGCTCTCCGGTGGCCAGCAGCAGCGCGTCGCCATCGCCCGGTCTTTGGCGATGAACCCCAAGGTCATGCTGTTCGACGAGCCGACCAGCGCGCTGGACCCGGAGATGATCAACGAGGTGCTGGCGGTGATGACATCGCTGGCCGAGGGCGGCATGACGATGGTGGTGGTGACCCATGAGATGGGTTTCGCGCGCCGGGCCGCCAACCGGGTGGTGTTCATGGCCGACGGCGCCATCGTCGAGGACGCCGAACCGAAAGAGTTCTTCGCCAATCCGCGCAGTGACCGCGCCAAAGACTTCCTGTCCAAAATTCTCAATCACTGATACGAAAAGCATGTCGGCCGAAAGGAACTCATACTCATGAAGTCGAAACTCCGGATGGCGGCCGCGGTCGCGCTGGCCGCCGTACTGCCCCTGTCCCTGGCTGCCTGCGGTGGCGGCAGCGGCGGTGGTGACTCCGACACCATCGTCATCGGAACCAAATTCGACCAGCCCGGCCTCGGCCTGAAGAACCCCGACGGCACGATGAGCGGTTTCGACGTCGACGTGGCCACCTACATCGCCAAGGAACTCGGTTACGCGCCCGACAAGATCGAGTGGAAGGAATCGCCGTCGGCGCAGCGCGAGACCCTGATCCAGAACGACCAGGTGAAGTTCATCGTCGCGACGTACTCGATCACCGACTCCCGCAAGGAGAAGATCAGCTTCGCCGGGCCGTACCTGATCACCGGTCAGAGCCTGTTGGTCAAGGCCGATAACACCGATATCACCGGTAAGGACTCGCTGGCCAACAACAAGAAGCTGTGCTCGGTGTCGGGTTCGACGCCTGCGCAGAAGATCAAGGACGAGTTCCCGTCCGTGCAGCTGCAGCAGTACGACACCTACTCGGCGTGCATCGAAGCGCTCAAGAACGGCGCCATCGACGCGGTCACCACCGACGAGGTCATCCTGGCCGGCTATGCCGCGCAGAACCCGGGCGTGTTCAAGATCGTCGGCGAACCGTTCTCCACCGAGAAGTACGGCGTCGGGCTGAAGAAGGACGACACCGAGCTGCAGACCAAGATCAACGACGCGCTCAAGAAGATGGAATCCGACGGCGCCTGGAAGACCGCCTTCGAGAAGAACCTCGGCCCGGCCGGTATCGCCACCCCGACCCCGCCGCCCGTCGGGTCCTGAGTCGCGAGCCGAAAACCGGTAGACCTCAGTGGAGATCTTCAGCGAATACCGCGACCAGATCTTCGCGGCGTTCTGGATCACCATCAAACTCACCGCGTACTCGGCCGTCGGCGCATTGATCCTCGGCACGGTGCTGGCGGCGATGCGGCTGGCACCGGTGCCGATGATGAACCTGCTCGGCACCAGCTACGTCAACATCGTGCGCAACACGCCGCTGACGCTGATCCTGCTGTTCTGCTCCTTCGGTCTGGCGCAGACCCTGGGGATCACGCTGGCCGATCAGCAGTCCCCGACGTCGATCGCCGACAGTAACTTCCGGTTGGCGGTGCTGGGCCTGACGGTCTACACCGCGGCCTTCGTCTGCGAGTCGGTGCGTTCCGGCGTCAACACCGTGCCGCTGGGTCAGGCCGAGGCCGCCCGGTCACTGGGGTTCACCTTCGGCCAGAACCTGCGAATCATTCTGCTGCCGCAGGCTTTCCGGGCTGTCATCATCCCGCTGGGATCGGTGCTGATAGCGCTGACCAAGAACACCACCATCGCCTCGGCGATCGGTGTCGCCGAGGCCGCACTGCTGATGAAGGAGATGATCGAGAACACCGCGGCGGTCATCGCGGTGGGTGCGATCATCGCGGCCGGCTTCGTGATCCTGACGTTGCCGATGGGGCTGTTCTTCGGCTGGCTGGGTAAGAAGATGGCGGTGGCGCGGTGAGTGGTTCCTCCGTCCTCTTCGACGCCCCCGGCCCGCGCGCCCGGGTACGCAACCACATCATCTCGGCGGTCACCGTCGTGGTGGTCGCGCTGGCGGCGTGGCTGATCTATTCCCAGCTGTCGGCGAAGGGTCAGCTGACGTCGGCCAAGTGGGAGCCGTTCCTGACCGGCAACCTGTGGAAGACCTATGTGCTTCCCGGTATTCAGGGCACACTGACCGCCGCGGCGATCTCGATAGTGCTGGCGCTGCTGCTCGGCTTGCTGCTGGGGGTGGCTCGCCTGTCCCCCAATCGCATTGTCCGCGCGGCGTCTTCGACGTTCGTGGAGTTCTTCCGTGCGGTGCCGGTGCTGGTCATGATGATCTTCTCGTTCTTCGTCTACGCCCAGTACGACGTCTTCGCCTCGAAATACCTCGCACTGGCCGGCGTAGTGACCGGGCTGACGCTCTACAACGGAGCGGTGATCGCCGAGATCGTCCGCGCCGGTGTCGGCTCGCTGCCGCGCGGACAGTCCGAGGCCTCGGCCGCCCTCGGGCTGCGATGGCGCCAGACCATGGGCACCATCCTGCTGCCGCAGGCGATCACCGCCATGCTGCCGGTGCTGATCTCCCAGCTGGTGGTGGTGCTCAAGGACACCGCGATCGGCTACCAGATCACCTATCTGGAGATGGTCCGCCAAGGCACCCAGGTCGGCGCGTCCTACGGGAATTACATCCCGGCCCTGATCGTCATCGCGGCGTTGATGATCGGGCTGAACTTCGCGTTGTCGACGCTGGCGGTGCGGGTGGAACGCCGGTTGCGCCGGTCGAAACGCGGTCCGGCGCCGATGACGGCCAAGCCGTCCTTCGACTTCGGTGGCGGCGGAGGCGGTGGCGGCATCGGCTAGCCGAACGTCGCGGCGATCATGCGGATAGGGTCTCGTCCATGACGATGTTGTCCGACGACCTGCGAACGCTCAGCAGAGAAGCGTTCATCTATTTCTATCCGCTGGTCACCATGGACTACACCCGCAGGCTGGCGATCAACAGCCCGGCCGGTACGCCGGGGTTCGGTCCGCCCAATGTGTTCCATCACCTGCGCGAATACCCGCGTGCCGATTTCCGCGGGGTGGTGCGGCCGAATTTCGACACGCTGTACTCGTCGGCATGGCTCGATCTGACCGCCGGGCCGGTGCTGCTGGGTGTGCCCGACACCGACGGCCGCTATTTCATGCTGCCGCTGCTCGACATGTGGACCGACGTGTTCGCCAACCCGGGCAAGCGGACAACGGGCACCGCCGCGCAGACCTATGTGATCACCGGGCCGGGTTATGACGGAACCCTGCCTGCCCTTCCGGTCATCGAAGCGCCGACGCCGTACGTGTGGATCATCGGCCGCACCCAGACCGACGGCCCCGACGACTACCCCGCGGTGCACCGGGTGCAGAACAGCTACTCCATCACCGCGCTGGGCAGCCCGGTCAGCCACACCGTCGACAAGACCTTCGACCGCAGCATCGAGCCGCTGCGCGCCGTCAACGGTATGCCCGTCCTGGACTATCTGACGTACGCGGCCGACCTGTTGGCGGTGAACCCGCCGCATCACAGCGATTTCTCTCAGCTGGCCCGGCTCTCCGGCCTGGGCATCATCCCCGGAAGTCCCTTCGTGGGCGGACATTTCAGTGCCGGTGAGGTTGCCGAGATCGAGGCGGGCAAAGAGGACGCGCTGGCGGCCATGTCGGCTGCGACGCCACGACTGGGCAACAATGTCGACGGCTGGATGTCGCTCATCGAAGGGATGGGCGTCTACGGCAACTCCTATCTGCGCCGTGCGGTGGTCACCCTGGTCGGTCTGGGCGCCAACCCGCCCGAGGATGCGGTGTACCCACTCCTGGTCGCCGACGCCGACGGTGAGCCGGTCACCGGTGACCACGATTACGTGCTGCATTTCGATGCCGGCACGCTGCCGCCGGTGGACGCCTTCTGGTCGGTCACCATGTACGACGCCGAAGGATTCCAGGTGGCCAACGAGCTGAACCGGTTCGCGATCGGCGACCGGGATGCGTTGACCTTCAATCCCGACGGGTCACTGGATCTGTATCTGCAGCACGCCAATCCAGGCCCGGACCGGATATCCAACTGGCTGCCCGCACCGCGCGGACCGCTCGGTGTCACCATGCGCCTCTATGCGCCGCGGCCCCAGGTGCTCGACGGAACCTGGAACCCGCCGCCGCTGCGCCGGGTCTAGGGCCGGGACTTCAGACCGCTCGCCGCTCCCGCTCGGCGGCCAGTTCACCGTTGACCACGTCGAACGCCAACCCCTGGCTGTACCCGCGGCGGGCCAGCATCGCGACGAGTCGGCGCATCACCTTGGGCTCGTCACCATCGGCCAGTCGTTCCCGTCGCAGCTTGGCGCGCACCAGGTCCTCGGCGCACTGCCGCTCGGCGGTGGCGTCGATCCCGGCCAGTGCCGCCGAGATCACCTCGCCGTCGACACCTTTGGTGCGGAGTTCAGCGGCCAACGCGCGCTTACCTTTTCCGGCGTTGAGCCGCCGGCTACGCACCCACTGCTCGGCGAAATCGGCGTCATCGACGAGTCCGACGTCGGTCAGCCGGGCCAGTACCGCGGCGCTGACATCCTCGGGGTATCCCCGCTTGGCCAGCTGTTCGGCGAGCTCGGCGCGGGTCCGCGCCCGCACGGTGAGCAGGCGCAGGCACAGTGCCCGCGCCTGCTCCTCGCGCTTGGCGGGATCCGCCGGTGACTCAGAAGTCGACGGGCGCGGGCAGGGCGTCGACATTGCTGGGGTCGGTCAATACAGCGCCGATGCCGAGCTTTTCCTTGATCTTCTTCTCGATCTCGGCGGCGATCTCGGGGTTCTCCAGCATGAAGTTGCGGGCGTTCTCCTTGCCCTGACCCAGCTGCTCACCCTCGTAGGTGAACCAGGAGCCGGATTTACGGACGAAACCGTGCTCCACACCCATATCGATCAGCGAGCCCTCCTTGGAGATGCCCTTGCCGTAGAGGATGTCGAACTCGGCCTGCTTGAA
Source organism: Mycobacterium sp. (assembly GCA_016197405.1). Taxonomy (GTDB): domain Bacteria; phylum Actinomycetota; class Actinomycetes; order Mycobacteriales; family Mycobacteriaceae; genus Mycobacterium. The sequence continues at coordinate 396,284 of JACPVR010000023.1, read as the reverse complement.
CGGCGGCGACACCTTGTTCTTGACGACCTTGACGCGGGTCCGGTTACCGACCGCCTCGGTGCCGTCCTTGAGCGTCTCGATACGCCGCACGTCGAGGCGAACCGATGCGTAGAACTTCAAAGCCTTACCGCCGGTGGTCGTTTCGGGTGACCCGAACATGACGCCGATCTTCTCGCGCAGCTGGTTGATGAAGATCGCGGTGGTGCCGGAATTGTTGAGCGCACCGGTGATCTTGCGCAGCGCCTGGCTCATCAGCCGGGCCTGCAGACCGACGTGGCTGTCGCCCATCTCGCCCTCGATCTCGGCGCGCGGGACCAGCGCGGCCACCGAGTCGATGACCAGGATGTCGAGCGCACCGGAGCGGATCAGCATGTCGGCGATCTCGAGGGCCTGCTCACCGGTGTCGGGCTGGGACACCAGCAGGGAGTCGGTGTCGACCCCGAGCTTCTTGGCGTAATCGGGATCCAGCGCGTGCTCGGCGTCGATGAACGCCGCGATACCGCCCGCGGCCTGCGCATTGGCGACCGCGTGCAGGGCGACGGTGGTCTTACCCGAGGATTCCGGGCCGTAGATCTCGACGACGCGGCCGCGCGGCAGGCCGCCGATGCCGAGTGCCACGTCGAGGGCGATGGAACCGGTCGGGATGACCGAGATCGGTTGACGGACCTCGTCACCGAGTCGCATCACCGAACCCTTGCCGTGACTCTTCTCGATCTGGGCGAGAGCTAGCTCGAGGGCCTTCTCGCGATCCGGGACTTGCGCCATGGTGATACCTCTCAGGTAGTCGTTCGTCGTTGACCGGTGTTCGGTCGGTTGGCCCAGAGGTTAGGGCGGCCCACCGACAAAAATCGCCGCGGTCGAACGCTCACCACAATAACGAACACCTGTTCGAACGCAAGGAGGCGCGCCGGATGCGTCGCGCAGTCACCACCGGTCGCGTGGCACGTCGAAATCGGCGCACAACGCCCGCCACACATCGCGGGGCTCGACACCGTCCTCGATGGCCTGCGCCGCGGTACGTCCACCGAAACCCGGCAGCACATGGTCGACGAGCAGTGACGCGCCGCGCACCACTCCGAACTGTCCCTCGACGAGTTCGCGGAATTCGGTCAGCCGCACGCGTCCAACCTACCCAAGGGCGTCATGGCACGCCCGTACCGGATCGGCCACACCGGCCACCGAGTCCCCCGCCGCCCGCGCCGCGGCACGATAGCCCGGATCGTCGAGCACCGCCCGGACGGCCGCCGCCAGCGCCAGCTCGGTCAGTGGCCGGACCAGCTCCGCACTACCCTGTCGCACAACACGATTGGCCATCTCCCACTGATCACCGCCACCGGGCACCACCACCATCGGCACACCGGCCAGCAGCGTCTTGGCGACCAGGCCGTGCCCGCCGCCGCAGATCATCAGGTCGGCGTGTCGCAACAGTTCGTCCTGGCGCCCCAGCCCGGCCACCGCCCACGGCGGCAGGGCCAGATCGCCGCCACCGAGCCGCGACACCACCACCCGTGCGCCTGCGGGCAGCGTCCGGCCCGGCTCCAGCGCCCGCAGCGCCACGTCGGCCAGTCCCGCCGTCCCGGTCACCGCCGTGGACGGCGCGACGACGACCACCGGCCCGTCCCCCGGCGGGACCGTCAGCAACTGCTCGGTGGGCTCGAAATGCAGCGGACCGACCACCACGGCGTCGGCGGGCCAATCCGGGCGCGGCACCTCCAGGGCCGGCAGCGTCGCGATGAGCCGCAGCAGCGGACCGGGATCGGCAGCAGGCAGTCCGATCCCCACCCGCGCCGCCGACCGTTGCCGTCTGCCCTGGCGCACCGAGCGGTCGGTCAGCCACCGCATCACCGAATCGCGCAGCCGGCCACGCCACCCCTGACCGGGAGCCAGCCCACTGCCCACCGGCGGCAGTCCCCTCGACGGCGCGTACAGCGGATGTGGACTCAGCTCGGCCCACGGGATACCGAGGAGTTCGGCGGCCATGCCGCCACATGACGTGATGACATCGGATATCACCAGGTCAGGGGCCAATTCTTCGAGCTGCGGCATATTGAGCACCGCCATCCGGGCGGCCCGCCCGTGCAACTTTGCACCGTCGTCGAGATCATCGTCGGCGTCGGTGGCGTCCAGACCGAGAAGTTCGACAGCGGCGACCCCCGCCGAACGGGCGGTGTCGAGCCACTCGGCGCCGGTCAGCAGCGTCGCCTCGTCACCGGCATCGGCGAACTTGCGGCACAGTGCGATCGCCGGGAACGCGTGACCGGGATCGGGACCGGCGACCACCGCGAAACGCACCGCGTCAGAGTGCCATAGGAACCCGCAGCTCGTCGCACTACTCTGAAGCCATGAGTGTGCCTATCACCGATACCACCGCGCTGACCGTCGAGAATTTCCTCTTCGCACTGCGCGACAAGGACCTCGACGCCGCAGCCAACCTGCTCGACGACAACCTCGTGTACGAGAACGTCGGTCTGCCCACCATCCGCGGCAAGCGGCGGACCATGAAACTGTTCGCCGGCATGCAGCGACCCAGCATGGGGTTCGACGTGAAATTCCACCGCATCGCGGTATCGGGTGACACCGTGCTGACCGAACGCACCGATGCGCTGATCTTCGGCCCGGTCCGGCTGAACTTCTGGGTTTGTGGTGTCTTCGAGGTCCATGAGGGCCGCATCACGTTGTGGCGCGACTACTTCGACCTGTTCGATATGTCCAAGGCCCTGGTGCGTGGACTGGCCGGCGCGGTCGTGCCGGCCCTACAACGGAAGTTCTGAAGAATGGGCGAGAGCACGAAACCCAACCTGTGGCAGTACATCAAGTACAGCTACGGCGGCCGGCTCCCCGCGAGCATGAACGACTGGGTCGTCGAGGACCTGACCGGCAAGGGCGCCACCCGGCGGGTCATCGTCCGGATGTTCATCCCGGCGTTCCTGATACTGGTGCCGTTCTGGTTCATCCCGACCGATCTGGTGACCCACCTGAGCATGACGGTGCCGATCCTGATCCCGTTCGTGTACTTCTCGCACGCGTTGAACAAGATCTGGCGCCGGCATGTGCTGCGCAGTCACGGTTTGGACCCCAGCCTGGTCGACCAGAAGGTCCGCGAGAAGAACGCCCATATCCACGACGCCTATATCGCCCGTTACGGGCCGCGGGATTCCTCGTCGCCGGGTAGCTCCGAAATCTGAGCGTTCAGGCTCGACGCAGCTGGCCCAGTTCCTCGAAGGCCATCGCCCAGCCCAGCAAGCGGTCGGTGGCGCCGGTCAGCTCGTGACGGTAGCGCTGCTGAGCCATCGGCGACGCCATCAACGTCGCCGGATGGCTGGAGTTGCCGTTCGCGGACGACACCAATTGCGCTGCGGCGGTGACCATCTCGTTGTACTGCCGGACACCGGCGCCGAGCTGCGCGGTGAACGCATTGATGGTCGGGGCCAGATGGGCACGCGACTGCGGGGCCGCGGCCGCTGCCCGTTCCATCGACACCACCTCGGTGGCCGTCGCGGCCATCGCGGCGGCGGAGCGCTCGGCGGCTGCGGTGAGTTCCACGATCTCGTCGGGCGGCAGCAGACGACCGCGATCCATCACCGCGATAAGCGACAGCAGTCCGCGTTCGGATGCGCCCAGCGCATACATCGCCGGGCGCGCGGCCGAACCGGCCGGCGGTAACCGGTGCGTGCCCGCGGTGCGGCGCGCCGGCAACGGCTGGGCCCGCAACCAGCGGTAACGCAAGAAGAACAACACCGCGGGAAATGCGGCCCCGGCAGCGATCACGCCGGCGATGATCAGACCCCAGACCGGGGTGGCCCAGGACGCCAGAAGCGCGGTCACCAGCACCCAGAAAACGCTGGCGAAAGAGAAGAACAGTCCCAGCCGCAACGCCCATTTACGTTTGCGCAGCAGCCGGGACCGTGGATCGGCGGCCAGTTTGAGCCGGTGGGCCACCATGTCTGCGAACTCGCTCGCGGCGTCGACTCCCCGCTGGAAGATCCCCCGCGACGCGGTCTTCATTGCTGACATGGCGCTGGCCGCCCTTCCTACTGACTGAGCGGTTCTTCGGGAGTGGCGGCGGGGGCTGCCGTCGGCGTCGCCGGCGTGGCGGCCCCACCGGCGGGCAGTGCGTCACCACGCATCGAGGCGCGGATCTGCTCCAGCCGCGAATGCCCTGCCATCTGCACGCTGGCCTGCTGAACCTCCAGCATGCGGCCCTGCACGGAACTCTGGGCCAACTCGGCCTCACCCATCGCGGTGGAGTAGCGGCGCTCGATCTTCTCGCGCACCTCTTCCAGGCTCGGGGTGTTACCCGGTGCGGCGATCTCGCTCATCGAGCGCAGTGAAGCGCTGACCTGCTCCTGCATCTTGGCCTGCTCCAGCTGCGACAGCAGCTTGGTGCGCTCGGCGATCTTCTGCTGCAGCACCATGGCGTTCTGTTCGACGGCCTTCTTGGCCTGGACGGCGGCCTGCAGTGCCGAATCGTGCAGGGTCTTGAGATCCTCGACGCTCTGCTCTCCGGTGACCAGCTGAGCGGCGAACGCCTCGGCGGCGTTGGTGTACTCGGTCGCCTTGGCGGTGTCACCGGCAGCCGTGGCCTGATCGGCCAGGGTGAGCGCCTGGCGGACATTGGCCTGCAGCTTCTCGATATCGGCGAGCTGGCGGTTGAGCCGCATCTCCAGCTGGCGCTGATTACCGATGACCTGCGCGGCCTGCTGCGTCAGCGCCTGGTGCTGCCGCTGGGCTTCCTCGATCGCCTGCTGAATCTGCACCTTCGGGTCGGCGTGCTCGTCGATCTTCGAATTGAACAGCGCCATCAGGTAGCGCCACGCCTTGACGAACGGGTTGGCCATGGGGTGATTCCGCCTTACGTTGTCTTTTGGTCAGTCGTGCCCAATTTATCGGTCTGCGGAGCATTGGCACACCCCGACCGACCCTCGGACTCGATTCTCAGGCCACAGCCATCGTCGCCACGGGCGGTATGACGACCTTGGTGCTGGCATCGATGGTGGTGGTACGGGTCACGGCCTGCAGATCCTCGTGGCGCGCCATCTGGTCACCGGCATCGGTGAGAACGCGCGACAACGGGATGTCGAGCGCACCGCAGATCGAACCGAGCAGCTCGCTGGAGGCTTCCTTGCGGCCACGTTCGACCTCGGAGAGATATCCGAGGCTCACCCGTGCCGAATCGGACACCTCGCGCAGCGTACGTCCCTGAGTCATCCGGGCACGACGAAGCACATCGCCGATGACTTCGCGCAGCAGCAGTGCAGGCATCGTGGTCTCCTTACCCCAAGAACGGTCATCGCTCTTATCAGTGGTCTCGTGAGGACAACGTCATCAGGCGCCCGGATGGTTCCCGATACCCCTAACCAGCGGTGACGAGGGCGTACAAACTGCTGATCGCGGCCCCCACCGCGCCGTAGCGGATATCCCAGCGCGAACCGGTCAACGCCAGTTCGACAGCCTCTGTTCCGCCCGGCCCGGCCAATCCGAGGAAAACCGTTCCGGCGGCGAATCCGCCGTGGGAATCGGGGCCCGCGACTCCGGTCAGCCCGACGCCCCAGGTGGCCGCGCACCGGAGCCGGGCGCCGTCGGCGAGCGCGCGGGCGGTGGCCGCGGCGACCGGCCCGACCGAATCCAGGATTTCCGGCGGGACCCCGGCAAGGGAGGTCTTGGTATCGACGGCGTAGGTGATCAGGCCACCGCGCAGCACCGCGCTGGCGCCGGGCACCCCGGCCAGGGTGGCGGCCAGCAGGCCCGCGGTCAGCGATTCGGCGGTGGCGACGGTCTGCCGGCGCCGGGCCAGTTCGGCGACCAGCGCGCGCGCATCGTCAGTGGTTAGCGGGTCTGGTCTGTCCATCGGTGCCCCTGATGGCCGAGATGGCGTAATCGGCGCCAGTGAGCACCGTCAGCAGCACCGCGGCCCACATCACCCACCAGGCGCAGGTGTGCCACACACCAGTCAACGGCAGGATGAACAATCCGATCGCGACGGCCTGGACCAGGGTTTTCAGCTTGCCGCCCCGGCTGGCCGGGATGACGCCACGGCGGATGACGGCGAACCGCAACACGGTGATCCCGACCTCCCGGGCCAGGATCAGCACGGTGATCCACCACGGCAGATCGCCCAGCATGGAAAGCCCGACCAGGGCCGCACCGATGAGCAGCTTGTCGGCGATGGGATCGGCGAGCTTGCCGAATTCGGTGACCATCCCGTAGGCCCGGGCCAGCTGTCCGTCGATCCGATCGGTGACGACGGCGAGGGTGAAGATGGCGAAAGCGATGATGCGGCTGACGGTCTGGTGGCCGTCATAGGCAAACAGGGCCACCAGGAAAACCGGCACCAGGGCGATCCGCAGACCGGTCAGGATGTTGGCCACATTGACCACCCCGACGTGCGGGGCCGCTGGTGGAGTTTCAGGTGGGCCCGGCACTCGCTCACAATATCGGGTGGCAACGCCAAACCCCGCAGCCGATACTGTGCACCCGTGAGCGCGGGAACTGATCAGCGACCTATTCAGGTGACGGTGCGCCGGGCGCGCACGTCCGATGTACCCGCCATCAAGCGTCTGGTCGACACCTATGCCGGCCGCATTCTGCTGGAGAAGAACCTGGTCACGCTGTACGAGGCGGTGCAGGAATTCTGGGTCGCCGAGCTCGACGGCGCGATCGTGGGCTGCGGCGCCTTGCACGTTCTGTGGTCAGACCTCGGCGAGGTGCGCACCGTCGCGGTGGATCCCACTGTCAAGGGCCGCGGGGTGGGCCATGCCGTGGTGTCTCAGCTGCTCGAGGTTGCTCGTGAGCTGGAACTGCAGCGCCTTTTCGTGCTGACCTTCGAGACCGATTTCTTCGGTGGGCACGGTTTCACCGAGATCGAGGGCACCCCGGTGACCGCCGAGGTGTACGACGAGATGTGCCGGTCCTATGACATCGGTGTCGCCGAGTTCCTCGACCTGTCCTATGTGAAGCCCAACATTCTGGGCAACACCCGCATGCTGCTCGTGCTGTGAGCCATACCCTCGGAGGATGACCGGTCGCCTGGCTCTGGTGGCAGCAGTGGTGTGCGCACTACTCGCCCCGGCCGCGCCGGCTCAGGCCGCCCCGCAATGCCAGTACGGCGACAACGTCACGGCGGACTGTGCCGGCGGTCGATGCCCCGATGTCACCACCGGTCAGGCGGCACCGTGCCTCGCCGTAGTGCTCGACCCGTTGTTACCGCCAGGCCCACCCGTCAAGGTCGACCTGGAAGGTGGCATCGGTTTCGGCGCCGGCTGATGGCCACGGTGATTCAGCGCTAGAAGTCCGGCTCGTCGGCGTCGGCCCCGTTGGCGTCCGCGCCGCCGCGGATGAGCATCAGCGTGCCCGCCAGCTCGTCAGGCTTGACCAGCACCTCGCGCGCCTTGGAACCCTCGGACGGCCCGACGATGTTGCGGGTCTCCATCAGGTCCATCAGGCGCCCGGCCTTGGCGAAGCCGACCCGCAGCTTGCGCTGCAGCATCGACGTCGACCCGAACTGCGAGGACACCACCAGCTCGACAGCCTGCAGGAAGACATCCATATCGTCGCCGATATCGGGGTCGACGTCGGTGCGCTCCCCTGACGGCTTCGCCGTGGTGACACCTTCGAAGTACTCCGGCTCGGCCTGCTCCTTGGTGGCCTCCACGACGGCCTGGATCTCCTCGTCGGAGATGTAGGCGCCCTGCAGACGGATCGGCTTGTTGGCGCCCATCGGCAGGAACAACCCGTCGCCCATACCGATGAGCTTCTCGGCTCCCGGCTGGTCCAGGATGACGCGGCTGTCGGTCAGCGACGACGTCGCGAACGCCAACCGGGACGGCACGTTGGTCTTGATCAGGCCGGTGACGACGTCGACCGAGGGCCGCTGGGTGGCCAGCACCAGGTGGATACCGGCGGCACGCGCCTTCTGGGTGATGCGCACGATGGCGTCCTCGACGTCACGCGGTGCGGTCATCATCAGGTCGGCGAGCTCGTCGACGATCGCCAGGATGTACGGGTAGGGCTTGTAGACCCGCTCGCTGCCCAGCGGCGTGCTGATCTCCCCCGAGCGCACCTTCTCGTTGAACACGTCGATGTGGCGGACGCGGGAGGCCTGCATGTCCTGGTAGCGCTGTTCCATCTCCTCGACGAGCCAGGCCAGCGCGGCGGCGGCCTTCTTGGGCTGCGTGACGATGGGCGTGATGAGGTGCGGAATGCCTTCATACGGCGTCAGTTCCACCATCTTGGGGTCGATCAGGATCATCCTGACCTCTTCCGGGGTGGCACGCGCCAGGATCGACACCAGCATGGAGTTGACGAAGCTGGACTTACCCGAGCCGGTCGAGCCGGCCACCAGCAGGTGCGGCATCTTGGCGAGGTTGGCCGAGATCATCTCGCCCTCGATGTCCTTGCCGAGCCCGATCACCAGCGGATGGTGATCGCGCCGCGTCGACGGCGCGGTCAGCACGTCGGCGAGCCGGACCATCTCCCGGTCGGTGTTGGGCACCTCGATACCGACGGCGGACTTGCCCGGGATCGGCGCGAGCATCCGGACGCTCTCGGTGGCCACCGCGTAGGCGATGTTCTTTTGCAGCGCAGTGATTTTCTCGACCTTGACGCCGGGGCCCAGTTCCACCTCGTAGCGGGTGACGGTCGGCCCGCGGGTGCAGCCGGTGACGGCGGCGTCGACCTTGAACTGCTGCAACACCGAGCCGATGACCTCGACCATCTTGTCGTTGGCGGCGCTGCGCACCTTCGGCGGATCGCCGGCGACCAGCAGGTCCAGCGACGGCAGCACATAGGGCCCCTCGACGACGCGGTCGAGCACCACGGTGTCGGTCTTGGGGGTGGCCTTGGGTTCGGGACGCTCGGCACGCTTGCGCGGTTTACGCACCGGCGCCGGCGCCGGTTCCGGAATCGTCGGCGCATCGTCGACCGGATAGTTGTCGTACGGCGTGCCCGACGGCCAGGCTGCCGGTTCTTCGCCGAGCAGCGCCGGGTCGTCGTCGTAGTAGCCGTCGGAGAAGTCATCGGAACGACTCTGGCCCGCAGGCGATTCCGGCCCGTCTTCGTCGTCGTAGTACTCGTCGTCGTCGTACTGGTCGTAGTCGCCGCGACCGAACGGTGCGGAGAACATGTCGTGCAGCGTCGCCGGTACTTCGCGGATGGTGGTGCCGGTCAGCAACAACACGCCGAACAGCACGCCCAGGAACAGCAGCGGGACGGCGATCCAGACGCTGAGCCCGTCGGAGAGCGGTCCACCGATGGCGAAGCCGAGGAAGCCGCCGGCGTCGGCGCGCTCCGCCGGTGCCTGGGGCGCGCCGGTCCAGATGTGCGAGAGCCCGAGCAACGGCAGCACGATCATCGCGGTGCCGAGGATGAGCCGGGGCCGGGTCTCCGGGTTGGGGCTGGTGCGCATGAGGGTCACCGCGATGATCGCGATGCCGATGGGCAGCAGTCCGACGGCCGCGCCGACGAAAAGCCGCAGCGTCTGGTCGATCCACGCCCCGACCGGGCGGGCGGCGTCGAACCAGGAGCTCGCGGCGATCACCACGGCCACGCCCAGCAGTGCCAGCGCGATACCGTCGCGGCGGTGTCCGGGGTCGATATCGTGCGCCCGGCCCACCGAGCGCGCGGTGCCACCGACTCCCCTGGCCACCATCAGCCAGGTCGCCCGGGCGGCGCGTCCGGCGCCCACCCCGGCGGTCGCCACCATCGACGGCTTCTGCCGCGCGGCAGCCTTGGTCGGCTTCTTACGCGGCTGGGCGCCCTTTGCGGGTCGGGCCGCCCCCTTTGACCTGCTCGTTCGGGTTCCCGATCGCGCGGCAGTCTTACTCGGCATGGGCGAAATCCTAGTCGCACTAACCCCAACTGCACCATCCGCCACACTGGCCGCACGGCCTCTGAGCTGGCCCGCAGCATCAGTCTGTGGCCGAATTGTGACCCACCAAGCCCCCGTCGGGGCCGCGACACAGACGGCTAGGGTGACTATCTGTCGGTCTCGTCACAATCCGCTCATCGAGGAGTTCACGCCATGCCTGTTGTCGTCGTCGCCACCATGACCGCCAAGCCGGAGTCCGTCGACGCCGTGCGCAACGCGTGCAAGGAAGCCATCGAGGCCGTCCACGACGAGCCCGGCTGCGAGCTCTACGCCCTGCACGAGGCCAACGGAACCTTCGTCTTCGTCGAGCAGTGGGCCGACGAGGAGGCGCTCAAGACCCACAGCACCGCCCCCGCGATCGGCAAGCTCTTCGGCGCGATCGGCGAGCACCTCGACGGTGCACCCGACATCAAGATGCTGGCACCGGTGGTCGCGGGCGACCCGGCCAAGGGACAGTTGCGCGGCTGATATGGGTACCCCTGGGCTGCCGCTGAGCGGCAAGGTCGCGTTCATCACCGGCGCCGCGCGCGGTCAGGGCCGCGCGCACGCCGTGAAACTGGCATCCGAGGGCGCCGACATCATCGCGATCGACCTGTGCGCCCAGATCGACTCGGTGCCCTATCCCCTTGCCACACCGGATGATCTGGCCGCCACCGTCAAACTCGTCGAGGACACCGGTGCACGCATCATCGCCACCGAGGCCGACGTGCGCGACCGGGACGCCGTCAAGGCGGCCGTGCGCGCCGGCACCGAGGAACTCGGCAACCGCCTCGACATCGTCATCGCCAATGCCGGTATCGCGCCGATGGCCGGCGCCGACGCCTGGCAAGACGTCATCGACGTCAACCTCACCGGCGTTTACAACACCGTCGATGTCGCGATGAAACCGATGATCAAGTTCGGCAACGGTGGATCCATCGTGCTGACCAGTTCGGTGGCGGGCCTGGTCGGGATCGGCTCGCCGCTGGCCGGATCGGTCGGCTACGCCGCGGCCAAGCACGGCATCGTGGGACTGATGCGGGTCTACGCGAACTTCCTGGCGCAGTTCAACATCCGCGTCAACTCGGTACACCCGGCGGGTGTCAACACCCCGATGATCGACAACGATTTCACCCGCTCCTGGCTGGACGGCCTGGCCCAGGAGACCCAGGGCGGACCCGATATGGGCAATGCGCTGCCGGTGCAGACACTCGAACCCGAGGACATCGCCAACGCGGCGTTCTACCTGGTGTCCGATACCGGCCGATACGTCACCGGGGTGGCGCTGCCGGTCGACGCGGGATACGTCAACAAGCGCTGATGGCACCGAACCCGGCGGCGCAGACGGCATTCGGGCCGATGGTGCTCGCCGCCGTCGAGCAGCACGAGCCACCCGATCGCAGGCTCGTCGACGACGATCTCGCCGCGGCCTTCCTGCCCCGCGGGTTGCGCACCCTCGTCGCGATGACCCGGATCGGCGCGCTGCGCCGGGCCGTCATCGCCGCGTCGGAACGATCCGGCCCGGGCCTGTGGGCCGATATCGCGTGCCGGAAACGCTTCATCGACGACCGCCTCAGCGATCCGCTCAACGAGATCGACACCGTGGTGATCCTGGGGTCCGGCCTCGACACCCGCGGGTACCGGATCGCCCGGCACAGCGCCCTGCCGGTTTTCGAGGTCGACCAGCAGGTCAACATCGACCGCAAGGCCGTCGCGGTGCGCCGGGTACTGGGCCAGATACCCGATTCGGTGCGCCTGGTCGGTCTGGACCTGGAAAGTGACGACCTGATGGCGACACTGGCGGGCAACGGTTTTCGCGACAACGGTGCCACCCTGTTCATCGCCGAGGGCCTCATGCAGTACCTGTCTCCGGAAGCGGTGCGCGCCACCTTCGAGCAGTTGCGGTCGGCCAGGCCGGGCAGCCGGCTCATCTTCACCTATATCCGGCAGGATTTCATCGACGGTGACAACCTCTACGGCGCGCAGTCGCTGTACCGCAGATTCCGCACCCGCGAGCAGGTCTGGAAGTCCGGGTTCGAGCCCGAGGCGCTCGAGGAGATCCTGCGCGGTTACGGCTGGCGGCTTTTCGAACAGGCCGGCCCCGGCTATTACCGCGACACCTATATCCGGCCCACCGGCCGCAAGCTCACCGCATCGCCCATCGAATGGACGGCGCATGCGGTCAAGGCCTGAGGCCCGCTAGATCGCGCTAGATTTCCAGGACCGTGGGCACGATCATCGGCTGGCGCCGATACGTCTCGCCCACCCACTTGCCGACCGTGCGCCGCACCGCCTGCGCGATCCGCGTCGGTTCGGTCACCCCTTGGGAAGCAAGGGATTCCAGTTCCGCCTGCACTTTGAGCGTGACGGCATCGAGGGCCTTGGGATCCTCGGAGAAACCACGGGAATGCAGGTGCGGCGGCGCGACGGACTTACCGGTGCCTCGCTGCACGGCAACCGTCACCGCGATGAAACCCGATGTCAGGATGAGCCGCTCGCCCAGGGTCGACTCGCCGACGTCACCGGTTATCAGACCGTCGACGAACATCTTGCCGACCGGTACCGCTCCGGCGATCGTCGCCGTCCCGTTCTGCAGGTCCACGCTGACACCGTTCTCGGCCAGCAGCACATTCTCCTCCGGCACCCCGGAGAGCACCGCGAGTTTGGCGTTGGCGCGCAGGTGACGCCAGGTGCCGTGCACCGGCATCACATTGCGCGGACGCACACCGTTGTAGAGGAACAACAACTCTCCGGCGTAGGCATGGCCCGAAACATGCACGCGCGCCTGGGCATTGGTCACCACCCGCGCCCCGATCTTGGCCAGCGAGTCGATGACCCCGAACACGGCCTCTTCGTTACCCGGGATCAGCGAACTGGACAGGATGATCAGATCGCCGTCGGTCAGCGTGATGCTGCGGTGCTCACCGCGCGACATCCGCGACAACGCGGCCATCGGCTCACCCTGGGTTCCGGTGGTGACCAACACGACCCGGTCGGCCGGAAGCAGTTCGGCGGCGGCGATGTCGAGGACATCGTCATCGGAGACCGACAGGAATCCCAGCTCGCGTGCGATGCCCATGTTGCGCACCATGGACCGGCCCACGAACGACACCTTGCGCCCCAGCGCGACGGCGGCGTCGACGATCTGCTGCACGCGATCGACATTGGAGGCGAAGCACGCCACGATGACGCGACCGTCGGCGCCGCGGATCAGCCGGTGCAGTGTCGGGCCGACCTCGCTTTCCGAGGGGCTGACGCCCGGATGCTCGGAATTCGTCGAATCGCACAGGAACAGGTCCACCCCGGCGTCGCCGAGGCGCGACATGCCCGGCAGGTCGGTGGGACGGCCGTCCAGCGGCAATTGGTCGAGTTTGATGTCACCGGTGTGCAGGATGGTGCCGGCCCCGGTGTGCACGGCGATCGCCAGCGCATCCGGAATCGAGTGGTTGACCGCGAAGTACTGGCATTCGAAGACACCGTGCGTGCTGCGCTGGCCCTCGGCGACCTCGATGAAGACCGGTTTGATGCGGTGTTCTCGGCACTTGGCCGCCACCAGCGCCAGGGTGAACTTCGAGCCCACCACCGGGATGTCGGACCGCAGCTTGAGCAGATGCGGGATGGCGCCGATGTGGTCTTCGTGCGCGTGCGTCAGCACCAGCGCCTCGATATCGTCCAGGCGACCCTCGACATGACGCAGATCGGGCAGGATCAGATCGACGCCTGGCTCGTCGTGGCTCGGGAAGAGCACACCGCAATCGATGATGAGCAGCCGGCCCAGATGCTCGAAAACGGTCATGTTGCGGCCGATTTCGCCGATCCCGCCGAGTGCGGTGACCCGCAGTCCGCCGGGCGCCAGCGGTCCGGGCGGTGCGAGTTCGGGGTTCACGCCAGCACGCCCGCAGCGCGCATATCGGCGGCGAGCGCCTCGACCTGTTCGGCGGTGGCGGCCACCTGCGGAAGCCGCGGCGCGCCGGTCTCGATGCCCAGCAGCCGCAGCCCGGCCTTCGACATCGCCACACCACCCAACCGGGTCTGGGCGGCATTGAGCGGACCGAGGCCCACGCTGATCTTGCGAGCGGTGGCGATATCACCGGAGTCGAACGCCGACAACGTCTCCCGCAGCTGACCGGCGGCGAAGTGACCCCAGACACTGATGAACCCGATGGCGCCCATGGCCAGCCACGGCAGGTTCATCGCGTCGTCACCGGAGTAGTACGCCAGTCCGGTTTCGGCCATCAACTGCGCGCCGCCGTGCAGATCGCCCTTGGCGTCCTTGACGGCGACGATGTTGGGATGCGGCGCCAGCGCGCGCAGGGTGTCCCACTCGATCGGGATGGCCGAGCGCGGCGGGATGTCGTAGAGCACATTGGGCAGATCGGTGGCATCGGCAACGGCGGTGAAGTGCGCGAGCAGACCGGCCTGAGCGGGCCGGGAGTAGTACGGCGTCACGACCAGAAGACCGTGCGCACCGGCCGCGGCGCACCGGGTGGCCAGGTGCACGCTGTGCGCGGTGTCGTAGGTGCCGGCGCCGGCGATGATGCGGGCCCGGTCACCGACGGCCTCGAGGACCGCTTCGAGCAGCTGGATCTTCTCGTCGTCGCTGGTGGTCGGCGATTCCCCGGTGGTGCCCGACACCACCAGGCCGTCACAACCGGTGTCGACGAGGTGGGTGGCAACCTTCTTGGCGGCGGCCAGATCCAGGGAGCCGTCCGGGCCGAACGGCGTCACCATGGCAGTCAGCACGGTGCCCAGCCGTGCGCTGACGTCGAATCCGCTGGTGCTCACGCGGTAGAGATTACCGTGCGGTTGGTAGGCCTTTTCTCAAACCTCGGTCGCGAGCGGACTCGTCGCGACTTCCGTGCCGTCGGCCAGCACCGAAATATCGAAATCGGCGAAAACCTGCGGTGCGACATCCACCAGCCGGCGCAGGCACTCGATGGCCAACCGCCTGATCTCGACATCGGCATGCTCGCTGGCCCGCATCGCGATGAAGTGCCGCCAGGCCCGGTAGTTGCCGGTGACCACGATGCGGGTCTCGGTGCCGTTGGGCAGCACCGCCCGCGCGGCCTGCCGGGCCTGTTTGCGGCGCAGCGTCGAGTTGGGCTCACCGGCCAGCTTGGCCTCCAGGCCCGCCAGCAGCTCGGTGTAGGCGGCCCGGCTGGCGTCGGCGGCGGCCAGGTAGCGCTCGGTGAGCTCGGCGTCGCCTTCGATCCCGGGTGGCAGCACCACCTGGGCGTCGCGCTCGGGCACATAGCGCTGGGACAGCTGTGAGTAGGAGAAGTGCCGGTGCCGGACCAGCTCGTGGGTGCAGGACCGCGATATGCCGGTGATGTAGAAGCTGACCGATGAGTGCTCGAGTACCGAGAAGTGTCCGACGTCGATGATGTGCGCGATGTAGGTCGCGTTGGTCGCGGTGCGCGGATTGGGTTTGTCCCAGCTCTGATAGCAGGCCCGGCCCGCGAACTCGACGAGCGCGGGCCCGCCGTCGGCATCGGTGCTCCACGGCACGTCCGCCGGAGCGGTGAACTCCGTCTTGGCGATCAGCTGCACGCGCAGCGGGGCGATCTCGGCCACCCGCAGAGCCTAACGTGGCGAGCCGTCCCGGCCGGCGCGCGTTAAGGTCGGCCATGGACGCCGCCGCCATCGCGCCACGCCTGCTCGACGTTTTCGAAACCGATGTCCTACCGCTGACCGAACGTGGGGTTGCCGCGGGCAACAAGGTCTTCGGCGCCGCGTTGTTGCGTAAATCCGATCTGTCGCTGGTACTGGTCGGCACCAATGACGAGACGTCCAATCCGTTGTGGCACGGCGAGGTTCACACCCTCAAACAGTTCTACGAGATGCCCGACCGGCCGCCGACCTCGGAACTGGTGTTCTTCTCCACTCACGAACCGTGCACCATGTGTATGTCGGCGATCACCTGGGCCGGTTTCGACAACTTCTTCTACTTCTTCTCCCACGAGGATTCCCGGGACAGCTTCGGGATCCCGCACGACCTGTTGATCATGAAAGAGGTCTTCGGGCTCGACGCCGGGGGTTACCGGCGCAGCAACGCGTTCTGGACCGCGCACTCGATACCGGCGCTGGTGCAGACACATCCCGAACCGCGGCGCAGCGAACTGCGCGAACAGCAGCAGCGCATCCGGGAGTCCTATGACGTGCTCTCGGCCCGGTATCAGGAATCCAAGGGCGACAACGATATTCCGCTGAGCTAGAACGCCCGGGCCAGTTCTTTGACCAGGTCGCCGTTACTCCCGACCCGGACCTGGTCGAGCCCCAGCCACTGCGCCATGGTGCTGAGCTGACCGGCCAGCGCCGAGGCCACCCTGAGCTTGTCCCGGCCGTCCTCGGTGAACGCCCCGATGACGTTGAGCGCGCCGCCGGCCCGGTCGGCCTTGAGGTCGACGCGACCCACGAGTTCACCGTCGAGCAAAAACGGCCACACGTAGTAGCCGTACTGACGTTTGGGCGCCGGGGTGTAGATCTCGATGCGGTAGTGGAAACCGAACAGCCGCTCGACACGGGGCCGGAAGAAGATCAGCGGATCGAACGGGCACAACAGCGCGGTACCCCGATCGGAGCGCGGCACCTTCTGCCCGGCACGCAGGTACGCCGGAACCCCCTCGACCTGCACAGGCTGCAGTTCCCCGGTCGCCACCAGATCGGCGATCGCCGGTTTGACCTGCGCGGCACCCAACCGGAAGTAGTCGCGGATATCGGCTTCGGTGCCGACCCCCAGCGCGGTGGCGGCCCGCAGGGTCAGCTCACGCAGTGCCTCGGCGTCGTCGAGCTCGCGGGCCAGCACGTCGGCGGGCAGAACCCGCTCGGCCAGGTCGTAGTGCCGGGCGAAACTGACGCGGTGCGCCGTCGTCAGGACCCCCGACGCGAACAGCGCCTCGGCGACCCACTTGGTGTCGCTGCGGTCCCACCACGGCCCCTTGCGGCCGCGGGTCCCGGTCTCCAGATGCGCCTCGATCTGTCCCGCGGTGCTCGGGCCGAGTTCGGTGACGGCGGCGATGACGTCCTCGGCGAGCTTGGCGTTCTTGCGCACGATCTCGGTCCCCCAGCGGCCACCGACGTACTCGCGCATCCGCCACCGCATCAACGGCCAGTCCTCGACGGCCATCAACGCGGCCTCATGGGCCCAGTACTCGACCAGCAGCCGGGGTGCTCGAGCACTGTGGCTCCACGCTGCCCGGTCCAGCACATCGCGGTCATAGGGCCCGAGCCGGGCGAACACCGGCGCATAGTGGGCGCGTACCGCGACCGAAACCGAGTCCAGCTGCAGCACCTGGATCCGCGAGATCAGCCGGCGCAGGTGCGCGCGGGTCACCGGGCCGCTGGGCCGCGCGTCGTGGAAGCCCTGGGCGGCCACGGCGACACGCCGGGCCTGGGCCGCCGACAGGTTCATGCGCGCAGAAAGGTGTGGAACCGGTAACGCAGCCCGGAACTGCTGTCCTGCCAGGCTCCGACGGTGCCCACCCAGGATTCGTCGAGCACCGGCGCCACCGCGTCACCGTCCTCGCGCCGCAGGTCGATCTCGATTTCGGTGACCTCACATCGGGTGGCCTGCGGCAGCGCCAGCGCGTAGATCTGCGCACCGCCGATCACCCAGGTGTCCTCCAGCGGGGCGTCCTGCAGAGATGTCACCACGTCAGCTCCGTCAGCCATGAAGTCAGCATGCCGCGTCAGTACGACATTTCTGCGACCCGGCAGTGGCCGCACCTTGGCCGGCAGCGATTCCCACGTCAGCCGGCCCATCAGCACGGTGTGGCCGACAGTGAGTTCTTTGAAGCGGATCTGATCCTCGGGCAGCCGCCACGGGATGGTGTTACCGCGCCCGATGACCCCGGAGGTCGACTGCGCCCAGATCAGGCTCAGGCTCATACAGCGACCGGCGCTTTGATCGCCGGATGCGGGTCGTAACCCTTGATCACGATATCCTCGTAGGTGTAGTCGAAGATCGAATCACGATGCGCCAGAACAAGTTCCGGGTAGGGCCGGGGTTCGCGACCGAGCTGTTCGGTGACCTGTTCGACATGGTTGTCGTAGATGTGACAGTCCCCGCCGGTCCAGACGAACTCCCCGACGCGCAGCCCGGCCTGGGCGGCCATCATGTGGGTCAGCAGCGCGTAGCTGGCGATGTTGAACGGCACGCCCAGGAACAGGTCGGCGCTGCGTTGATACAGCTGACAGCTCAGGCGCCCGTCGGCGACGTAGAACTGGAAGAACGCGTGGCACGGCGGTAGCGCCATCTGCGGGATCTCGCCGACGTTCCAGGCCGAGACGATGTTGCGACGCGAGTCCGGATCGGTCTTGAGCAGGGTCAACGCCGCACTGATCTGGTCGATGTGCTCACCCGACGGCGTCGGCCAGGAGCGCCATTGCACACCGTAGATGGGTCCGAGATCGCCTGTCTCACTGGCCCATTCATCCCAGATGGTGACGCCGTGCTCCTGCAGCCAGCGCACGTTGGAGTCACCCCGCAGGAACCACAGCAGCTCGTAGACGATGGACTTGGTGTGCACCTTCTTGGTGGTCAACAACGGAAAGCCGGCGGTCAGGTCGTAACGGAGCTGGTGACCGAACAGACTGCGGGTGCCGGTACCGGTGCGATCGGATTTCGGCGTCCCGGTGGCCAGCACGAGACGCAGCAGATCCTCATAAGGGGTCAAGATCGGCACTCGCTCAGCTTACGTCCCCGCAACGGGAGTAGAACGGAAGCCATGCCCACGATCTCCGACAGCATCACCACCGCCGACGGAACCTGCGCCGTCACCCTGGCCACCCCCGAGGGTGAAGGCCCATGGCCCGGCATCGTGATGTATCCCGATGCCGGCGGCCGCCGCCAGACCTTCGACGATATGGCCCAGCAGCTGGCCGACTACGGCTATGCCGTGCTGGTGCCCGATATGTACTACCGCGACGCCGGCTGGGCGCCGTTCGACATCAAGACGGCGTTCTCCGATCCCGACGAGCGTGCGCGGCTTTTCGGGATGATCGCCAAGATCACCCCCGACATCATGGTGGCCGACGCGGCGGCGTTCTTCGACTACCTGCAGGCCCGGCCCGAGGTCAGCGGAACCACGTTCGGCACTACCGGGTACTGCATGGGCGGCCGGACTTCGTTCATCGTCGCCGGCCGGCTACCCGAACGGGTGGCGGCGGCGATGTCTTTTCACGGCGGTGGCCTGGTCACCGACGACCCCGGCAGCCCGCATCTGCTGGCCGACCGGATCACCGCCGCGGTCTACATCGGTGGCGCTGCGAACGATCAATCCTTCACCGACGACGACGCCAAGACGCTTCAGGCCGCACTGAGTGCCGCCGGCGTGGAGCACACCATCGTCGGTTATGCCGCCGAGCACGGTTTCGCGGTGCCCGACAACGGGCCTTATGACGCCGCAGCCGCACAGCAGCACTGGGATGCCATGCGCGACACCTTCGCAGCGCATCTGGGCTGAGCGCTTTTGCACCGTCGTCACCCGATGGGCGACGATAGGGCCCGTGTACGACCAGCCTGCATCCCCCGAATCGGACCCCAGCGACCACGGCTCACGTATCGATCCGGTACTGGCCCGTAGCTGGCTGCTGGTCAACGGCGCCCAGTACGAGCGTTTCGCCCCGGCGTCCCGGTCGCGCGCCGACATCGTGGTGCTCGATATCGAGGACGCCGTCGCACCCAAGGACAAGACCGCGGCACGCGCCAATGTGGTGCGCTGGCTCTCCGAGGGCAACACCGACTGGGTGCGGGTCAACGGTTTCGGCACCCAGTTCTGGGCCGACGACCTGGAGATGCTGGCGTCGACCTCGGTAGGCGGGGTGATGCTGGCGATGGTCGAATCGGTCGACCACGTGACCGAGACCGCCAAGCGGCTGCCCAACGTGCCGATCGTGGCGCTTGTGGAGACCGCGCGCGGCCTGGAACGGATCACCGAGATCGCCTCGGCCAAGGGCACCTTCCGGCTGGCCTTCGGCATCGGCGATTTCCGCCGTGACACCGGTTTCGGCGACAACCCGGCGACGTTGGCCTATGCCCGTTCGCGTTTCACCATCGCGGCCACCGCGGCACATCTACCCAGCGCGATCGACGGGCCCACCGTCGGGTCCAGCGCGCTCAAACTGTCCGAGGCCACCGCGGTGTCGGCCGAGTTCGGGATGACCGGCAAGATCTGCCTGACCCCTGATCAGTGCTCCACGGTCAACGAGGGCCTGTCGCCATCGCAGGATGAGATCAGCTGGGCCAGAGAGTTTTTCACCGAGTTCGAACGCGATGGCGGAGAGATTCGCAACGGTTCCGATCTGCCGCGTATCGCGCGGGCCAACAAGATCCTGGACCTGGCCCGGTCATACGGCATCGTCCCGTCCGATTTCGACGACGTCGACGACCCGGCCCATATCCCGGCCCCGTCGGACACCTACCACTACTGAGGCGTGTCGCCGCGGGAGTGCCGCCAGTGCGCCAGGCCGCGGAAGATCCCGCGCGCGGCGTAGATCGCCGCGACGATCGACAAGATGATCAGCACGATGAACATCACCAGCCAGTTGGAGCGGGAATGGCTGACGTTCCACCAGACGATGGTGAACAGCACGGCGCAGACGAAGACGACGACATCGCGCCAGTTACCGCTGTACGAGGTGGCCAGCTGCCTGATCTCGCGGTTGCGGTCGACCGACTCGACGATATCGTCGATGCGCAGGTCGATGACGCGCTGCAGTTCGGCCCGCCGCTGGACCTGCTCGGGCGGAAGCAGTGCCAACAGCTCCATATCGGCTTTGATGGCGCCCCGCAGATCGGGTCCCTTGAAATTGCCCGCAGCCATACCCAATAGTGCGCCACCCGCGATCGGCGCGGCGCCCAGTGCGAGTTCAGCGATACCCGGCATGACCCTCCTCTATTCGGCCCGAACCTTATCGGAGCGGGTGAGTTCGTTCAGTCTGGCCTCCGACGGCGACCCCCGGTCGGCGGTGTAGAGGATCACCGAGAGTCCGGGGTCCGCGGGTAGTCGCATCGTCTCGTAGTTGAGCGTCATATCGCCGATCCGATCATGGTGGAACCGTTTGGGGCCATAGGTGTGCTCGAACAGTCGCCGGGCGGCCCAGTAGGTGGCGAATTCACCCGAGCGTCCGCAGAGTTCGGTGACCAGTTCGGCCAGCCGGGCATCCTGGGTGTCGCGCCCGGCCGCCACCCGCAGAATCGCCACCATCTGCTGGGCGATATCCGCCCAGTCCGGGTAGACCCGGCGGGCGGCGGGGTCACAGAACATCCAGCGGGCCATATTGCGCTCGGCGGCGGGCATCGCGTCGAAGTCGTGGATGAGCGCCGCCGCGGCTGGATTGATGGCCAGCACCTCCAACCGGGGCCCGTGCAGTACCGCGGGCGTGGGATGCAGCGCGGCGATCATCGAACGCAGCGCGGGCCGGACCCGCGGTGCCGCAGAATCGGTCGACACAGGTGGTTTGGCGAGTGCAATGAGGTGGTCGCGCTCGAGGGCACCGAGTCGTAGCGCGCCGGCCACGGCGTCGAGTACCTGTTCGGAGACGTTGCCGGCACGGCCCTGCTCCAGCCGGGCGTAGTAGTCCGGACTGACACCGGCCAGCATGGCCAGCTCCTCGCGGCGCAGACCGGCCACCCGGCGACCGTTGCGCGCCGTCTCCAGGCCCACGTCGGCGGGAGCCAGCCGGGCACGCCGTGAGCGCAGGAACTCACGCAGTTCTTCCTGACGGGACACCATGGCGCCATTATCGCCACCGGCGCCGCGCTGAAGGTGGTTCTGGCAGACCTAGGTTCAGCGGGGCGCATCACCCGGCGTCACCCCGGAGCTCGGCGGTGTTGTCCCCGGTATCAACTCTTCTGAAAGGAATTCGACATGACAGTGTGGTTCATCACCGGGGCGTCCCGCGGTTTCGGACTCGAGATCACCAGGGAGGCATTGCGTCGCGGCGACAGCGTCGTGGCGACGGCACGTGACCCGCAGGCGGTTCTGGCCGCCGTTCCCGATGCCGGCGACCGCCTGCTCGCGGTCGCCCTGGACGTCGGTGACCCGGCCCAGATCACCGCCGCCGTCGAAGCGGCAATCAGTCGTTTCGGACATATCGACGCACTGATCAACAATGCCGGCCGGGGTCTGGTCGGCAGTGTGGAGGAAACCTCCGACGACGAGGTTCGGGCTGTTTTCGAGGTCAACGTCTTCGGCCTGCTGGCCGTCACCAGGGCGGTTCTGCCGCATCTGCGAGCGCGCCGGTCCGGCCTGGTGGTCAATCTGTCCTCGGTGGGCGGGTTCGTGGCGTGGCCGGGTTGGGGTGTGTACGCGGCGACCAAGTTCGCCGTGGAGGCGCTGTCGGAAGCCCTGACACATGAGCTGGCCCCGCTGGGTATCCGCTCGGTGGCCATCGAGCCTGGGCCGTTTCGCACCAACTTCCTCGACGGCTCCAGTCTGGCGATCGCCGGGGCTCAGATCGACGATTACGCAGCGACGGCGGGCGCGGCGCGGAGTTGGGCCGCCGATTCCAACTACGGTCAGCAGGGTGATCCGGTCAAGGCCGCGAAGATCATCGTCGACCTCGCCGACCGCGATGACCTGCCGGAGCGGATACAGCTGGGCAGCAATGCTTTTGAAGACGTCGCGGCCAAGCTGGCGCGCACGGCACGCGATCAGGAGCCGTGGCGGGAGGTGAGCTTGTCGGCCGACTTCGGCTGACCGGCCCACTGCCGCAGCGCGGCTTGCAGACCGGCGGCATCGGCGGTGTCGGCCGCCCAGGCCACCACCCCGTCGGGGCGCACCAACACGCCGGCCGGCGACGCCGGATCGTCGGCCGTGATGTGCACCCGGTCACCCCACGGGCCGGCGACCCGGGCGAACACGCCGGCCGGTGTTCGGTCCAGCAGCAGGAATCCGCCGGCGTGCCCGTGGTCGGCGAGCCGGGTGCCGTCGCGCAGCCACAGGTCGGGCAGGTACCGGCCGATGAGTGGGTGTGTGCCGGGCAGCTCGATGCACTGGTCGACGCCGGAGATCTTCTTGACGGCATAGGTCGTGCCGTCGCGTGTGCCCAGCAGGTCGGCGACGATTCCGCGCAGCGCAGCCGATTTGGTGTCGCCGCGCAGTACGGCGATCTGGGCCCGTGTCCACTCCAGTACCCGGGCGCCGGCCGGCCTGCGCTCGGCGTCATAGGTGTCGAGCAGTCCGGCCGGCGCCCATCCGGTGATCACGGCACCGAGTTTCCAGCCGAGGTTGATGGCGTCCCCGATTCCGAGGTTGAGGCCCTGGCCGCCGAACGGTGGGTGGACGTGCGCGGCGTCACCGGCCAGCAGTACCCGTCCCGAGCGGTAGGTCGCGGCCTGACGGGTGTTGTCGGTCCAGCGGGTCGCGGCTGCTCGCAGTGCCGTGAGCGTGACGTCGGTGCCGGAGACCCGGCGCAGGCTGGTCTGTAGTTCACCGAGGGTGACCGGTTCCGACCGGTCGGCAGGACGATCACCGAACTCGAGGGTCACGATGCGTCCGGGTTGCGGCCCGCACCGGTAGGCGCCGGCGGCCGACCACACCCACCCGTCGGTCAGTCTGTCCGGGTCGGCGATATCGACGACAGCCTGATATCCGGTGAGTTCCGGTGGTGCGCCGGGGAATTCGATACCGGTGAGACGGCGAACGGCGCTGTGCCCGCCGTCGCATCCGACCAGCCATCCGGTACGCAACCGGCCCGCGGTGGCGCCGACCAGGACACCGTCGCCGATATCGTCGACCGCGGTGACCTCCACACCACGACGCACCGGTACCCCGAGGCCCGTCAGGTGCTCCGTCAGCAGCGCTTCCAGTTCCCGCTGCGGCACGATGCGCGCACCGCCGGCGGTGCTGTGTGCGGTGATGTCGGGGTCTTCCCAGTCCACCAGGTCGGCGTCGAGGATCATTCCGGCGAAGTGGCCGGTGAACCGGGTGTCACCGGAGCGGCCGCCGAACGACCCGATCCGCTCGAGCGCGCCACGCTGCACCTCCATCGCGGCCGGCAACAGACCGCGCCGATCGAGGGCCGCGGCGGTCGGGATATTGATCGACTGTGCCTTCATCGCCTCGTCCGGCTCGGCCCGACGTTCGATCACCTGCACTTTCACCCCGGCCAGCGCCAACTCCCCTGCCAGCATCAGGCCGACCGGTCCGGCGCCGGCCACTGTCACGTCATAACCGGTCATCACCCCCACCGTTCTATATACGAACAGTGTTCGTGTCAATTGGAACAGTGATCGCCCCTGCGTATACTCGGCGCATGACCTCCCCTCCGGTACGTCGTCGCGCGGCCCGGCACCAGGAGCCGATGGACGATGACGCTGTCGCGATCCGCCGCGGCCCCTCGGCCGGGCGGAAGAAGCCCATCACCGTCGAGGCCATCGTCGAGACCGCGTTGGCGATCGTCGAGCGCGAGGGGTACGACGCCCTGACGATGCGCCGGGTCGCCGCGGCCCTGGAAACCGGCCCGGCCTCGCTCTATGCCCACGTCGTCA
Source organism: Mycobacterium sp. (assembly GCA_016197405.1). GTDB lineage: Bacteria > Actinomycetota > Actinomycetes > Mycobacteriales > Mycobacteriaceae > Mycobacterium. Next base: position 371,946 of record JACPVR010000023.1, on the reverse strand, counting down.
ACAAGCAGGACCTCGACGACCTGCTCATCGGACGCTTGTGTGCCGAAATCACACTCCCACCAACAGATCCGGACTCTTGGCGTCGGCAGGTACACGAGGTGTGCGCACAGCTGCGCGACCGCTATCTGGCTTATCCCGGAATTTCCCGGGCCGCGCTCGCCATGGTCCCCACCGACCGCGAGACCATGCGGGTCAGCGAGGGGATCTTGGACATCCTGCTGGCCGGTGGTGTCGCAGCGCAGGCCGCGGCCTGGACCGCAGACGCGCTACTGCTCTATGTGGCCGGCTACTGCCTGGAGTTGTCCGTCGCTCGGGTGTTGGACCGTGACGAACTCAAACGCCGGTTGACGGCGCTGCCCGTGCAGACATTTCCGAATACCGTGCGCTACGCCGACGAATTGACAGCGGGCCAGGGGCACGACCGTTTCGACTTCACCATCGATCTGATGATCGGCAGGCTCGCGGCTCGCTAATCCATCAGTTGGGCCGCGACCGTGGCCCCGAGTTCCCAGCAGGCGTGCAGATCGGCCTTGTCCGGCTTGCCGGAGACCACAATGTATTCGGCCGCCTTCGCCCAGCCAAGACCCGTCGTGATCCCGTCGACGGCCCGCTGCGCACCCTTGGTGCCCTCGTTACCGTGCAACCACAGGCCGAACGGCCGACCGCGTGTCGCGTCGAGAAGCTGGTAGTAGCTCTGATCGAAGGCGTGCTTGAGTGCCCCCGAGATGTACCCGAGGTTGGCCGGGGTGCCGAGCAGATAACCGTCGGCGGCCAGCATCTCGATGGGCGACACCGTCAGCGCCGGCCGGCGCACCACCTCGACACCGTCGATCTCGGGATCGGTGGCCCCGGACAGCACGGCCTCGAACATCTCCTGGCAATGCGGCGACGGGGTGTGATGCACTATCAGTAGTCGTTTCACGACTTTTCCTGCAGCGCAACGGCTTTCTTCATCGTCTCACGCGCGCGTGTGCGATCGCCGGCATAGTCGTAGGCGCGCGCGAGCCGGTACCAGCGCTGCCAGTTGTCCGGGTCGTTCTCCAGTTCGGCTCGCACGGTGTCGAAAAGCCGGTCGGCGGCTTCGCGTTCGATACGCCCCGAGGCCCGCCGGGGCAGATCGCTGACGTCGAGCTCCATCCCGTCCTCGGCCGCCAGCCGGGCCAGCCGCTGGTGGGCGAAGCCGGCCCGCAGCGTCGCCACCATGGCCCACAGCCCGATGAACGGCAGGATCAGCAGCGCTACGCCCATGCCGACCGGCGCCGCGCGGCCGTCGGCGATCAGCGCGACGGCGATGCGCCCCAGCAGCAGGAAGTAGACGACCATGGCGACACAGAGGAAGCCGATCAGCAGCTGGGTGCGGGCGAGTTTCATTTCAGGTTGAGCAGCGGCTCGATACCGATGGTCAGGCCGGGGTGCTCGGCGACCTTGCGGACACCGAGCAGCACGCCGGGAACGAACGACGTGCGGTCCAGGCTGTCATGCCGGATGGTCAACGTCTCCCCCTGCGTCCCGAACAGCACCTCCTGATGCGCGACCAGCCCGGTGAGCCGGATCGAGTGCACCGGGACCCCGTCGACGTCGGCACCGCGGGCACCGTCCAGACCGGTGCTGGTGGCATCAGGATTGGGCGGCAGGCCTTTTCGGGCTTCGGCGACCATCTTGGCGGTGCGCGTCGCCGTGCCCGACGGGGCGTCGGCCTTGTGCGGGTGGTGCAGTTCGATGATCTCCACCGACTCGAAGTACGGCGCGGCCTGCTGGGCGAAATGCATCGTCAGCACCGCCCCGATGGCGAAGTTCGGCGCGATCAGCACCGAGACCCCGGGGGTGTCGGCCAGCCAGCTGCGCACCTGCGCGAAGCGCTCCTCGGTGAACCCGGTGGTGCCGACCACGGCGTGAATACCGTTGTCGATGAGGAACTTCAGGTTGTCCATCACCACATCGGGATGGGTGAAATCGATGACGACCTCGGTGTCGCTGTCGGTCAGTGCGGTCAGGGCGTCACCGGCGTCGACACCCGCGGACAGGGTGAGATCGTCGGCGGCCTCGACCGCCGCCACCATGGTTGCTCCGACCTTGCCCTTGGCTCCCAGCACTCCGACTCGCATGCCAGCAGCGTAGTCGGGCAGTAGTTGTCCACAGTCGGGTGTTCATCCACAGTGCGGCGTCGCGGCGTCCTCCGATGTCGGCAGGCGATGGCAAAATCGCACACATGTTCGATCGATCGCTGCCCGGTCCGGAGGAGCTGAACAGCGTCTCCGATACCGAGCTGGTCAGCGCCATCTCCGGCTGGGCGACAGCCGCGGCGGCCGCCGAAGCCCGTAGCTACGCCGCGATCGCCGAATTGATCCGCCGGCGCGGCACGGGCCGGCACCCCGACTGGGCATGCGACGACTGGGATGCCACCGCCGCCGAGGTCTCCGCCGCACTGACCATCGGACACGGCCGCGCCGGCACCACGATGGATCTCGCGCTCACCGTGCGCGACCGCCTGCCCAACGTCGGAGCGCTGTTTCTGGCCGGCCGGATCCCGACCCGGCTGATCACCGTCATCGCCGAGCGCACCATGTTGATCCGCGACCCCGACGCGCTGGCTGCCATCGACCGCCTCGTCGCCGACGCCGCCACCGAGTGGGGACCGCTCACGCACTACGCGGTGCGACAAGCCGTCGATCTGTGGGTCGAACAGATCGACCCCGACGCGCTGCGCCGCGTCCGCGACCGGGTCCACAACCGCGAATTCACCGTCGGTCACCGCGATGACGCCACCGGCACCACCAGCGTGTGGGGACGACTCCTGGCCACCGATGCCGCCGTGCTCGACGAACGACTGAGCACCATGGCCCGCTCGGTATGCGAGGACGACCCTCGCAGCCTGGCGCAGCGCCGTGCCGATGCCATCGGCGCCCTGGCCGCCGGCAGCACCCAGCTGTCCTGCCGCTGCGCCGCGCCTGACTGTCCACGCGCCAGCGACGACGGCCGCGCCAGCAGCATGGTGATACATATCGTCGGCGGGCCCGCCGCGCTCACCGGACAACCCGCTGCGGTGATCGCCGGCGGCTCCGTAGTGCCCACCGTCCTGCTGGCCGAACTCGTCGCGCACGGCGCCAAAGTCCGCGTGGTCACCGCCCCCGGCGCCGATGCCGAACCGCGCTACCGGCCCTCGACCGCACTCGACGAGTTCGTCCGGATGCGCGATCTGACATGCCGCTTCCCCGGCTGCGACCGGCCGGCGGTGCACGCCGATCTCGACCACACCGTCCCGTATCCGGCGGGCGCCACCCATCCGGCAGATCTGAAGGCCTACTGCCGCAAGCACCACCTGATCAAGACCTTCTGGCCTGGGTTCAGCGACCGCCAGCAGCCCGACGGCAGCATCACCATGACTACGCCGGCCGGACGGACCTACACCACCAAACCCCTGAGCCGCCTGCTGTTTCCGGGCTGGGACACCACCACCGCGGCCGCACCACATGCCCACCCCGCCACTCCGACCGGAGCGGGCCGCGCCCTGATGATGCCGACCCGGAAACACACCCGTGCGGTCGCCCGCGAACATCGCATCAACGCCGAGCGCGCAGTCAACAACGCCGAACGCAATATCCCGCCGCCGTTCTGACTACAGCGGCGAGGCACCGCGCAGGTGCTCGAATATCAACGACGTCTGGGTGCCTGCCACGTCGGCGTCGGCGTTGAGGTTCTCGACCACGAAGGACCGCAGGTCGTCGGTGTCGCGCGCGGCGACGTGCAGGATGAAGTCGTCGCCGCCGGCCAGGAAGTACACATCCATAACCTGTGGCCGGCGCCGGATCTGCTGGATGAAGCTGCGGATCTTGCCGCGGGCGTTGGACTGCAGACTCACCGAGATCATCGCCTGTAGCGACAACCCGATCGCGGCGGGATCGATATCGGTGTAGAAGCCGCGGATGACGCCGAGATCCTGCAGGCGGCGCACCCGGCCGTGGCAGGTCGACGGGGCGATCCCCACCAGATCGGCCAGGGCACTGTTGGAGATGCGGGCATCGCTGTGCAGCGCGGTCAGGATGCGGCGGTCGACATCATCGAGCTCACCGGGCCGAACATCCTTCGATGCGGCGGGCGGACGCGCCATCGATCCCGTGGTTTCTTCGATCACTGCGGCATCCTAGCGAATTATTGTCATGAATATTGCCATTGATTCGATGGTTCTTCACACTTGAGGACAACATACCCCAGGGCCAAACCCCATTCACAAGGAGCGATCATGCGTGTCGGCATCCCGACCGAGATCAAGAACAACGAGTTCCGGGTGGCCATCACCCCGGCCGGCGTCGCCGAGCTGACCCGTCGCGGTCACGACGTCGTCGTCCAGGCCGGTGCAGGCGACGGATCGGCCATCACCGACAACGATTTCAAGGCCGCCGGCGCGGAGATCGTCAACACCGCCGACCAGGTGTGGGCCGAGGCGGAGCTGCTGCTCAAGGTCAAGGAGCCCATCGAGGCCGAATACGCCCGCATGCGTAAGGGCCAGACCCTGTTCACCTACCTGCACCTGGCTGCATCCAAGGCGTGCACCGACGCCCTGTTGGCGTCGGGCACCACCTCGATCGCTTACGAAACCGTGCAGACCGCAGACGGCGCCCTTCCCCTCCTGGCGCCCATGAGCGAGGTCGCGGGCCGGCTGTCGGCACAGGTGGGCGCCTACCACCTGATGCGCAGCCAGGGCGGTCGCGGCGTCCTGATGGGCGGCGTGCCCGGGGTGGCCCCCGCCGAGGTCGTCGTCATCGGCGGTGGCGTGTCGGGTTACAACGCCGCCCGCGTCGCCCAGGGCATGGGCGCACATGTCACGGTGTTCGATCTCAACATCAACACCCTGCGCAAGATTGACGGTGAGTTCACCGGCAATATCGAGACCCGCTACTCCTCGGCACTGGAACTCGAAGAGGCCGTCAAGCGTGCCGACCTCGTCATAGGCGCGGTGCTGGTGCCGGGTGCCAAGGCGCCCAAGCTGGTCACGAATTCGACTGTCGCGCACATGAAGTCCGGTGCGGTCCTGGTCGATATCGCGATCGATCAGGGTGGCTGCTTCGAGGATTCGCACCCGACCACCCATGACGACCCGACGTTTGCGGTGCACGACACCGTCTTCTACTGCGTGGCCAACATGCCGGGCGCGGTGCCGCGGACCTCGACCTTCGCGCTGACCAACGCCACCATGCCGTATGTCCTCAAGCTCGCCGACAAGGGCTGGCGCACCGCATGCGCGGCCGACCCGGCACTTGCCAAGGGTCTCTCGACTCACGAGGGCGCACTGCTGTCCGAGCAGGTCGCCGCGGATCTCGACATGCCGTTCACCGACCCGGCAGGCCTGCTGGTCTAACTTGACACCTGTCAAGTACGCTCGGTTGTCATGACCGGCGATCAGCAGCTGACCGACCTGGGCACCACCGGCGCCGCTCTTGCGGTGTTCGACGACGCACCCGCGGTGGCGCCCGAGTTCATGTTCGGCACCTGGCACGGCGCCGAGATCCCGACCGGACATCCCATGGACGGGCTGCTCGAACCCAGCGGCTGGTGGGGTAAGGCGTTCATCGACACCGAAACGGTGCACCCGCTGCTGTTCCCGACCCGTGACGGCACCGCATTGTGGGCACTCAACCCCGGGCTGGCACCGCTCGGCGCCATGCTGCACCTGCCGGTTCCTCGCCCGCGCCGATCGCTGGGCGGACTGCTGGCGGCCCTGCGTCCGGTGCTGGGCACCGGTAAGCCCCGGGCCCGGCTGCGCACGACGTCCTATCGCGGGGTGGACACCGCGTCGATGATCTACGACCAGCTGCCCATCATCGACGTGTTCCGCAAGATCTCCGACGACACCGTGATCGGCGCGATGGATCTACGCGGGACGGCGCAGCCGTACTTCTTCCTGCTGCGCCGCGACGAGTCACTGCGGTTGCGCTAGGTCGGGCAGCACCGTGGCCGTCACCTCGGCGATGAGCGGCTGCAGCGCCGGCGCTTGCGCATCATCGGTGCGCGTCCGGGTCATCACCGCCAGCAACAGCCGGCGACCGTCGGGGCCGAATGCGACGCCGATATCGTTGGTACTGCCGTAATCCCCGGCTCCGGTCTTGTCCGCGGTGGTCCAGTCCTTCGGCAGCCCGGCTCGCATACTCTTGACCGAGGTGACATTACCCCGCATCCAGGTCTCCAGCTGGCGGCGCTGCGGCTCGGGTAGCACCGTCCCGGTGAGCAATTGCCGGTAGCCCTCCCCCAACGCCCGCGGGGTGCTGGTATCGCGCGGGTCACCCGGCACCGCCGAGTTCAGCTCCGTCTCCCAGCGATCCAGCCGGGTCACCTCATCACCGATCGAGCGGGCGAACGCGGTGACGGCGGACGGACCGCCGATCGTCGTCAACAACAGGTTGGCGGCGGTGTTGTCACTGCGCTGCAGGGCCGCCTCGCACAACACCGACAACGGCAGCTGGGAACCGGCATGCGGCGCGGTGATAGGCGAATTCGCCTTGAGCGCAGCCGGATCGACGAACTTCACGTCATCCAGGCTCAGCGGGCCGCCGGCGGCCAGCTGCAGGACCCGCGCGACGGCATAGGTCTTGAACGTCGAACACATCGCGAACTGCTCGCCGTCGCGGTGCAATACCGTGCGGCCCGTTCCCAGGTCGACGGCATACAGGCCCACATATGCGTCATGGCGGCGTTCCAGCGCCGCGATCCGGTCGGCGATAGGCGGCAGAGGCTCGGCCGGGTCGACCAGGACGTGCTCGCTGCGGCAGGCGGTCAGCATCGCCAGCCCGGCACCGGCGACCAGTAACTGCCGACGCGATACCGCGGTCATGTCAGATCGGCAAGGATCTCTGCGGCCGGTTTGGCCACCGCCGCGGCGAAACCGGTTCCGGCCCACAGATTGGTGCCGTGCGCATCCCCGGCAGCCACCGCAGCCTTGCGGATCGGCGTGGTGATGTGATGCACCTCCGGATACCCCAACGGTGCGATCTCGTCGAAGGTCCGGATGAAATCGTTGTCCAGGCCCCGGGCATACCGTCCCGAGAATGCCCGGGTGACAACAGTTTCGGTGAACTTCCCACCGGACAGTGCGTCACGGTGCACCGCGTTGGTGCCCGCCTCGTCGGCCAGCAGCAGCGCGGTTCCGACTGCCGCCGCCGACGCACCGCGGTGTAGCACCGCCTCGATATCGGCGACCGTGGAAAGCCCGCCCGCGGCGACCACCGGAACCGGAACCGCCGCGGTGATCGAGTCGAGCAGTTCCTCCAGCGGCTGGTCGGCAGGACGCACACCGGGATTGAAGGTACCGCGGTGCCCGCCGGCCAGCGGCCCCTGCACCAGCAGCACTTCAGCGCCGATGGCGACCGCGGCACGGGCCTCACCGACCGTCGTCACCGTGACGGCGGTCAGGACGCCCTGGCCGCGAAGCGCTTTGAGCACCGCGGAGGACGGCAGGCCGAAGGTGAATGACACCACCTCGGGTCGCACATCGCCGACCACGGCGACCTTCTCGTCGAAATGGTCGTCATCGGATCGCGGTTCGCCGGGTTGCACCCCGAAATGCTCGGCGATGGACTGCAGTTCGCCGCGGTAGGCCTCGAGCCTGGCGGCCACCGCGACGCTGCGTTGCGGTGCGAAGAGATTGACCCCCAACGGGCCGGTCACCAGGTCACGGGCGGCGGCGATGTCCTCGGCCAGCCGCGCCGGTGTCAGGTAGCCCGCGGCCAGGAAACCCAGCCCGCCCGCACCGGTGACCGCCGCCGCCAGCGCAGGGGTGGACGGACCGCCCGCCATCGGCGCACCCAGCAGGGGCAGTGTCAGGTCGCGAAGGTCGAATGCCATATCCCGCTATCCTGCGATCGACCGAAGGGGCTGCGGCAGCGATCTTTTCGAACGGTAGGGACCCAGGACCGCGGCGCCGTGCGGTTTGCGCAGCAGTTTGCGCGCCAGGGCGTTGACCTCTTCGAGGGTGACGTCCTCGATGCGGGACAGCGACCAGGCCAGGTCCCGGTGTTCACCGTAATTGAGCTCGCTGCGCCCGATCCGGTTCATCCGGGATGCCGAATCCTCCAGGCCCAGAACCAGTCCGCCGCGCATCGACCCCTTGGCGATCCGGCACTCCTGTTCGGTGATGCCGTCGCGGGCCACCGCTTCGAGTACATCGGTGGCAACCGCGACCACCTCGGGGAACCGATCGGGCAGACATGCCGCGTACACCGAGAGCGCGCCGCTCTCGGAGAACGTGTCGACCGTCGAATAGACCGAGTACGCCAACCCCCGGGATTCCCGGATCTGTTGGAAGAGACGCGAACTCAGACCGCCACCGAGGGCGGTGTTGAGCACCGAGAGTGCCCACCGATGGTCCCAGTGCCGGCCCGGCGTGCGGACTCCGAGCAGCATGTGGGTCTGCTCGGCGTCCCGGTTGACCAACTGCAAGCTGGGCTTGCCCGGCACCTTGCCGCTGCCCCGGCGCGGCGGCTGGGGCGTCTTACCGGAAACCAGCCGGTCGGCGAAATGCTCACGGACCAGCGCCACGACCTCGTCATGGTCGATATTGCCGGCAACCGCGACCACCATGCGCTCCGGTGTGTACCGGCGCAGGTGGAAGGAGTGCAGCTGGTCGCGGGTCATACCCGTGATGGAATCGATGCTGCCGATGACGGGGCGACCCACCGGGTGGCTGCCGAACATCGCCGAGAGGAACACATCTCCGAGGGCATCCTCGGGATCGTCGTCGTGCATGGCGATCTCTTCGAGGACGACATCGCGTTCGACCTCGACATCCTCGGCGGCACAACGACCCCGCAACACCACGTCGGCCACCAGGTCGACGGCCAGCGCCAGGTCGGTATCGAGCACATGCGCGTAGTAGCAGGTGTGCTCCTTGGCGGTGAAGGCGTTGAGCTCACCGCCGACCGCGTCGACGGCCTGTGCGATCTCCACCGCGGTACGCGTCGGCGTCGACTTGAACAACAGGTGCTCGAGGAAGTGTGCGGCACCGGCCACCGACGGGCCCTCGTCGCGCGATCCGACACCGACCCACACGCCGACCGAGGCCGACCGCACCGAAGGAACGAACTCGGTGACGACGCGCAGACCGCCCGGCAGCACAGTGCGCCGGACGGTCTGGACGTGTGCGGAAGTGTCCGCTTTAGGCGTCGGCGGTCGCAACATCGGCCGGCGCGGATTCGGGTGTGCCCGAGCCGTTCTCCTCTGTGGTACCGGCCTCGTCTTCGGCGACCAGGATCAGCGAGATCTTGCCGCGGTTGTCGATATCGGCGATCTCGACGCGAAGCTTGTCGCCGACCTTGGCGACATCCTCGACCTTGGCGATGCGCTTGCCGCGGCCCAGCTTGCTGATGTGCACCAGACCGTCACGACCCGGCAGCAGCGACACGAAGGCGCCGAAGTCGGTGGTCTTGACGACAGTGCCCAGGAAGCGCTCGCCGGTCTTGGGCAGCTGCGGGTTGGCGATGGCGTTGATCATGTCGATCGCGGCCTGTGCCGACTCGCCATTGCTGGCGCCGACGAACACCGTGCCGTCGTCCTCGATGGACACCGACGCGCCGGTCTGCTCGGTGATCGAGTTGATCATCTTGCCCTTGGGCCCGATGACCTCGCCGATCTTGTCGACCGGCACCTTGATGGTGGTGATCCGCGGCGCGAACGGGCTCATCTCGTCGGGGGCGTCGATGGCCTCGGCCATCACCTCGAGGATGGTGATCCGAGCGTCCTTGGCCTGCGCGAGCGCACCGGCCAGCACCTTGGACGGGATGCCGTCGAGCTTGGTGTCGAGCTGCAGCGCGGTGACGAAGTCCTTGGTGCCTGCGCACTTGAAGTCCATGTCGCCGAAAGCGTCCTCGGCACCGAGGATGTCGGTCAGGGTGACGTAGCGGGTCTCCCCGTCGACCTCATCGGAGACCAGACCCATCGCGATACCGGCGACCGGAGCCTTGAGCGGCACACCGGCGTTCAGCAGCGACAGCGTCGAGGCACACACCGAACCCATCGAGGTGGAACCGTTGGAGCTCAACGCTTCCGAGACCTGACGGATGGCGTACGGGAACTCTTCGACCGAGGGCAGCACGGGCATCAGGGCCCGTTCGGCCAGCGCGCCGTGGCCGATCTCGCGGCGCTTGGGCGAACCGACGCGACCGGTCTCACCGGTCGAATACGGCGGGAAGTTGTAGTGGTGCATGTAGCGCTTGGACGTCTCCGGGCCCAGCGAGTCGATCTGCTGGGCCATCTTGACCATGTCCAGTGTGGTGACACCCATGATCTGGGTCTCGCCACGCTCGAACAGCGCGCTGCCGTGCGCCCGCGGGATGATGGCGACCTCGGCCGACAGCGCCCGGATGTCGGTGACACCGCGACCGTCGATGCGGAAGTGGTCGGTCAGGATGCGCTGGCGGACCAGCTTCTTGGTCAGCGAGCGGTAGGCGGCGCTGATCTCCTTCTCGCGACCGGCGTAGGTCTCCGACAGGCGCCCGAGGACCTCGCCCTTGATCTCCTCGGTGCGCTCGTCACGCTCGGCCTTGCCGGAGATGGTCAGCGCCTTGGACAGCTCCTCGGTGGCCACCGAGGCCACCGAGTAGTAGACGTCGTCCTGGTAGTCGGGGAACAGCGGGTATTCGGCGGTCTCCTTGCCGGCGGCCTCATGCAGCTCCTGCTGCGCCCGGCACAGCTCGGCGATGAACGGCTTGGCGGCCTCCAGGCCCTCGGCCACGACGGCCTCGGTCGGGGCGCCCGCGCCACCGGCGATCAGATCGATGACGTTGTCGGTGGCCTCGGCCTCGACCATCATGATCGCGACATCGTCACCGGCCTTGCGACCGGCGACGACCATGTCGAAGACCGCGCCTTCGAGCTGCTCGACGGTGGGGAACGCGACCCACTGGCCCTCGATGAGCGCGACGCGCACGCCGCCGACCGGACCGGAGAACGGCAGACCCGAGATCTGGGTCGAGGCCGACGCGGCGTTGATCGCCAGCACGTCGTAGAGATCCTTGGGATCCAGGCTCAGGATGGTGACCACGACCTGGATCTCGTTGCGCAGGCCGGACACGAAGGTCGGGCGCAGCGGCCGGTCGATCAGGCGACAGGTCAGGATCGCGTCGGTGGACGGGCGGCCCTCGCGGCGGAAGAACGAACCGGGGATGCGTCCGGCGGCGTACATCCGCTCTTCGACGTCGATCGTCAGCGGGAAGAAGTCGAAGTGATCCTTGGGCTGCTTGCTGGCTGTGGTGGCGCTCAGCAGCATGGTCTCGTCGTCGAGGTAGGCGACGACAGAACCTGCGGCCTGCCGGGCCAACCGGCCCGTCTCGAAACGGATGGTGCGGGTGCCGAAGCGCCCGTTGTCGATGGTGGCGGTCGACTCGAACACGCCTTCGTCGATTTCAGCTACAGACACGTTTGTCCGAATGCCTCTCTGGGTTCAGTTTTTTCGCATCGTCACTTGACGAGCACCCAGATGCGGCTACGGCCGTCGATCGAAGCTGTCGGGCTCATCGGTGAATTCAGAGCCCGGCAGCCACTACCGAAGACCGCCCACACGGGTGGCTTCGTCCCCTATCGGGGAACCGTGACGCACTGGAACAGTGCACGCGTTAGTGCGTGGACCGCACCGGATGTTCCGGGCCGATCGGGCTTCGATCGGCCACAGAACACTCCTACTCTACACCGGCGGGGTAGCCCGGTTTCGTCAGCGACGCAGACCCAGCCGTTCGATGAGCGAGCGGTAACGCTCGACATCGACCTGGGCGACGTACTTCAGCAGCCGGCGGCGACGGCCGACCAGCAGCAGCAGCCCGCGGCGCGAGTGGTGGTCGTGCTTGTGCTTCTTGAGGTGCTCGGTGAGATCGGAGATGCGCTTGGTCAGCATCGCCACCTGGGCCTCCGGCGAGCCGGTATCGGTCTCGTGCAGGCCGTAGCTGCCCAGGATTTCTTTTTTCTGCTCGGCGGTAAGCGCCACGAATTCACTCCATCTATCGGTCCGCGAAGGAAGATGATCCCCGGACGGGGACGGACGTGAGCCGCCGCGAACTGCAGCACACGTCGTGATCGGTCAGGAGTTTAGCAGCGGGTCAGCCCGAAGTGAGAATCCGGCGGGCCTTCTCGGTGTCCTTCTCCATCGCCTTGATCAGCTCGTCGACACCGGAGAACTTCTCCTGACCACGGATCCGGTAGACGAAATCGACCGCCACATGCTGGCCGTACAGGTCGGCGGCGGTGTCCAGGACGAAAGCCTCGACGGTGCGCGTGCGCCCCGAGAACGTCGGGTTGGTGCCCACCGAGACCGCGGCCTGATACCGCTCCCCCGGCACCACCGTGCCCATCACCGGCCCGTGACCGAGCACCGTGAACCAGGCGGCATAGACACCGTCTGCCGGGATCGCCGAGTACATCGGCGGGGCCACGTTGGCGGTCGGGAATCCCAGCACCTTGCCGCGGCCGTCACCGCGCACCACCACACCCTCGACGCGGTGCGGACGGCCCAGCGCCTCGGCGGCGGCCACCACGTCACCGGCATCCACACAGGACCGGATGTAGGTCGAGGAGAACGTCACCTTCTCGGCCTGGTGCTGTTCGGCGGGGAACGACTCCGACACCAGCGACATGCCCTCGACGGCGAAGCCGAAACGCTCGCCGGCCTTGCGCAGGAAATCGACGTTGCCCGCGGCCTTCTTACCGAACGTGAAATTCTCCCCGACCACGACCTCGACCACGTGCAACCGCTCGACCAGCAGTTCGTGGACATAGCGCTCGGGCGTGAGCTTCATGAAATCGGAGGTGAACGGCATGACCAGGAAGACGTCGATCCCCAGTTCCTCGGCGAGCTCGGCGCGCCGGGTCAGCGTCGTCAGCTGCGCCGGATGGCTGCCGGGGAAGACCACTTCCATCGGATGCGGGTCGAATGTCATCAGGACCGTCGGGACACCGCGGGCCCGCGCGCTCTTGACCGCGTGCGCGATCAACTCGGCATGTCCGCGGTGCACCCCGTCGAACACGCCGATGGTCAGTACACATCTGCCCCAGTCCGAGGGGATCTCATCTTGTCCCCGCCAGCGCTGCACGGGTGACAGCCTACGGTGCCGACGTGTCGCCACGGCCGCTAGATCCCCGGATGAGGTGACGAATGCCTAAACTTTGATCTCGTGAGTCCGGACAGCAGACCTGCAGACCTGACGTCGGTTGCCCAGGACTACCTCAAAGTCATCTGGACGGCCCAGGAATGGTCCGACACCTCGGTGAGCACCAAGATGCTCGCCGAACGCCTCGGGGTGTCGGCCAGCACCGCATCGGAGTCGGTCCGCAAGCTCGCCGACCAGGGCCTGGTCCACCACGAGAAGTACGGCGCGGTCACGCTGACCGAGCTGGGCCGCAAATCGGCGCTGGCCATGGTCCGCCGGCACCGGCTCATGGAGACGTTCCTGGTGCGCGAACTCGGTTACGGCTGGGACGAGGTGCACGACGAGGCCGAGATCCTCGAACACGCCGTTTCCGACCGGATGCTGGACCGCATCGACGCCAAGCTGGGTTATCCGACGCGCGACCCGCACGGTGATCCCATACCCGCCGCCGACGGCCGGGTGCCGACGCCGCCGGCCCGGCAGCTCTCCGAATGCCAGGACGGCGACGCCGGCACGGTCGCGCGGATATCCGACGCCGACCCGGAGATGCTGCGGTATTTCGACCATGTGGGGATCAGTCTGGATTCCCGGCTCCGGGTGCTGGCCCGGCGCGATTTCGCCGGCATGATCTCGGTGGCCATCGAGAGAGACGCCGAGAAAACCACCGTCGATCTGGGTAGCCCGGCCGCCCAGGCAATCTGGGTCACCACCTGAGCACCCGCGCCCGACACGTCGGGGTCCGGATCGCGGTCGCCGTCGGAATCGGGGTGCTCTACCTGGGCTCGCTGCTGGGCTATCACTGGCTGGCGGGTACGACGCAGAAGCTCGGTCCGCCCGACCTGGGCACCACGGCCGACACCGTGGTGGTCATCGACCTGCAGTCGGTACAGACCACCGACAACCAGCTGACGGTGAAAGTCCTTGTCCTGCCCGAAGACTCGTTGATAAACACCGACCTCGGCGTGGTCGACACCGATATCGCGGTGCGGCTCTACCCGGCCAATGACCTCGGCGACCTGGAATACCCCGCAGGCAAGGCACCGTCGCAGCTCAGCGCCACCATCGAAGCCACCGGCGACCCGGACAGCTGGCCGTTCGACTCCTACACCACCCCGACCATCCAGGCCGATGTCATCGCCGGATCCGGTGATACGCGCCGGTTCCTGCCGGCCCGGGTCGAGGTGACCGGCACCGTGGAGGGCTGGGATGTCCGCAGTACCCGCAGCGGCGAATCCTCGCAGCCGTCGTCGGATCGTGGCGACGACGCCTCGATAACGCTGCACCGGGCCAAAGGTCCGCTGATCTTCGACCTCGGCATCTGCCTGGTGCTGGTGAGCCTGCCGACACTGGCGGTCTTCGTGGTGTGGCAGATCGCCCGCGGCCGAAAGAAGCTCTCCCTGAGCTTTCTGACCTGGTATTCCGGCATGCTTTTCGCGGTGGTGCCGATCCGCAACATCCTGCCGGGCAGTCCCCCGTACGGGGCCTGGATCGACCAGGCCCTGGTGTTGTGGGTGCTCGTGGCGCTCGCGGCGTCGATGGCGGTCTTCATCGCCGTGTGGTTCCGCCAACACGACTGATCTGCGCACCTGGAAAGATGCGCGGGATGGCGAAACTCGAGCTGTCCCGCACCCTGTCGCTCTCACCCGAGGTGGCCTGGGCGCACGCGTCGAATCTCACCGAACTCGGCGACTGGCTGTGCATGCATCAGGGCTGGCGTTCGGAGCTGCCCGCCGAACTCGCCGTCGGGACAACCCTGGTCGGCGTGGCGGGCGCCAAGGGCATGCGCAACCGCGTCACCTGGACCGTGCGCACATTCGATCCGCCCGCCCAACTCGATATCACCGGTGACGGTGTCGGTGGCACGAAGTACGCCCTGACGATGAATGTCGTCCCGGCCGGGCAGGGTTCGACCTTCACGGTGCGGATCGATCTCGGTGGCCGGCCGTTGTTCGGCCCGATCGGCGCGGCGGCCGCACGGGCCGTCAAGGGCGATATCGAGCGTTCGATCAAGAAGTTCGAAGAGCTCTACTCCTGACCGGCGTTCCCTCAGGCCGCGGCGGAGGCCAGCGCGTCGAGGGCGTCGAGGCTCTTGTCGAGTTGTTTGATGCCGTCGCGTTCCACGATCTCGTTGAACGCGCCCTCGATCAACGCCCCCTGGAAGTCGCCGGCGACGGTGACCAGGGAGTGGCTCTCGATCTTGTGCACCTTCTCGATGGTGAAGGTGAAAGTGGCCTTCACCCCGCCGGATCCGGTACCGCTGATCACCAGGCGGGTGGGCGCCTCCACGGTCTGCACGACCCAGACGATGTCGTTGGTCAGTCCCAGCATCACGATGCGGGCCGACAGATGCGCGCCCGCCGTCAGCGGGGAGGGCGGTTCGGCGAGCCAGCTCTCATGCACGCTGAACCAGTCGTGCCAGGTGGTGGGGTTGGCCACCCACGCCCACAACGCCTGCGGATCGGCTGTGAGCTCCCGGCTCGTCTCGATATGTCCCATAGCTACAAGGTAGCGGGCCGGATGACCACCACTGATTTCGTTCGATTGCCCTCGTCGCGCAGCAGCGCCGTCACGGTGCCGTCCGGCGCGACGGCCGCGTAGATATCGTCGATCCCGGCGGGCGGCAGCGCCCGTCCGTGCGCCGCCGAAAGCGCCTCCTCGGCGCTCAGGTCGCGCCGCCGGAAAGCCAACAGACACGCGTCGTCGAGTGAATAGCTCAGCAGCGGCGCCTGTTCCAGCACCGTCAGGGTGCGAGCCTGGTCCAGCCCGAATCCACCGACCCGGGTGCGCCGAAGCGCGGTGAGGTGCCCGCCGACTCCCAGCGTGCCCCCGACATCACGGGCCAGTGCGCGGATGTAGGTGCCCGACGAACAGTCCACCGTGACGTCGACGTCGATCAGGTCGCCGGCTCGGCGGATCTGCACGATGTCGAACCGATCGATGCGCACCCGTCGAGCGGCCAGCTCCACCTGATGGCCCTCGCGCACCAGCTGGTAGGCCCGTTTACCGCCGATCTTGACCGCACTGACCGCCGACGGTGTCTGCTCGATGTCGCCGCGCAGCGCCGCGACCGCCTCACCGATCGCCTCGTCGGTGCAGTGCCGTGCCGAAACCGTCTGCAGGACTTCACCTTCGGCATCGTCGGTGGATGTCGACTGACCCAGCCGGATGGTGGCGTCATAGGACTTCGAGGTGCCCGCGATCAGGCCGAGGATCTTGGTCGCGCGTTCGATGCCGATGACGAGCACGCCGGTTGCCATCGGGTCCAGGGTGCCGGCATGACCGACCTTGCG
The DNA here is from genome assembly GCA_016197405.1 of Mycobacterium sp. Taxonomy (GTDB): domain Bacteria; phylum Actinomycetota; class Actinomycetes; order Mycobacteriales; family Mycobacteriaceae; genus Mycobacterium. The sequence goes on along the minus strand of JACPVR010000023.1, from coordinate 355,532 downwards.
GGTGCCGAAGAACCGCCGGCACCGACCGACCACGTCATGACTGGTCATCCCGCCGGGCTTGTCGACGATGACGATTCCGGGATCGCTCACAGCACGATCGCCGTCAGCGCCAGTCCCTGCGCCACGGTCCAGCGTCCGCTGAGAACGTGCAACGGTGCACCGTGTTCGGCGGCCGGGTCGACCAGGATCCGGGAGCTGAATGTGCCGGTGTCGCCGGTGGGTCCCACCGCGAAGGTGATGTGGGCGTCCTCGAAGCCGAGCCAGCGGTGCGTCAGCGGGAACCAGGCCTTGTAGGTCGCCTCTTTGGCGCAGAACAGGATCCGGTCCCAGTGCAGATGGTCGGGCAGTGCGTTGAGTTCGTGGCGCTCCACCGGCAGGCTGATCGCGTCGAGCACACCGTCGGGCAGCACGCCGTGCGGCTCGGCGTCGATACCGACAGAACGCACGGTGTCGGTGCGCCCGACGACCGCGCCGCGGTATCCCGTGCAATGCGTCAGACTGCCCACGACGCCGTCGGGCCAGCACGGTTCACCCTTGTCGCCCTTGAGGATCGGGACCGGCGGCATACCGATCTCGGCCAATGCGATGCGCGCGCAGTGACGCACCGAGACGAACTCGTTGCGCCGCTTGGCCACGGCCTTGGCGATCAGCGGCTCTTCTTCGGGCAGTGGTGTCAAACCCGGTATGTCGGTGTAGATCTCGGCCGCCGAGACCGTGCCGGGCAGCACTGTGTCGATCAGTTTGGTCATGACTTACGCGACCGCAACCGTTCCCGGAACTTCTCCGACTGCTCACGCATCTCCGGGGTGATCACGAAGTGGCCACCGAAATCGTTGAGATATCCCGGCGCGTACTGCGGATCGGGCAGCACCTGGCGCAACCACCGATATGGCTTGCGGCGCCGCCACTCCCGCGGGTAGCCGACCGACACCTCCTCGAAACGCACCCCGTCGTACCAGGTGGTGCGCGGGATGTGCAGATGCCCGTACACCGAGCAGACGGCGTTGTAACGGGTGTGCCAGTCCTTGGTCGCGGTGGTGCCGCACCACAGGGCGAACTCCGGGTAGATCAGCACATCGCAGGGGTCGCGGACCAGCGGGAAGTGGTTGACCTGGACCGTCGGCATCATCCAGTCCATGTCTTCGAGACGCTTACGTGTGTAGTCGAGGCGGTCGTGGCACCAGGCGTCCTTGGTGGCATAGGGCTCCGCCGACATCAGGTACTCGTCGGTGGCGACCACATTGCGTTCCTTGGCGACCGCCAATCCCTCGGCTTTCGTCGCGGTGCCCGCCGGCAGGAACGTGTAGTCGTAGAGCAGGAACATCGGCACGATGGTCGCCGGGCCGCCCTCCTCGGTCCACACCGGGTAGGGGTGCTCCGGGGTGACGATGCCCATCTCGTCGCACATGTTGACCAGGTAGTCGTAGCGCGACCGGCCGAATACCTGGACCGGGTCCTTGCCGGTGGTCCACAGTTCGTGGTTGCCGGGCACCCAGATCACCTTGGCGAACCGCTTGCGCAGCAGATCCAGTGACCAGCGGATGTCATCGGTGCGCTCGGCGACGTCGCCGGCGACGATGAGCCAGTCGTCCGGCGTCGCCGGATAGAGCGACTCGGTCACCGGCTTGTTGCCGGTATGCCCGATGTGCAGGTCGCTGACGGCCCACAGGGTGGGCCGCGCACGGCCGTGCGTTTGGTTGGTCGACACGATTGTCCAGCCTACGCAAGCGCCGTCGGAGCCACGGACCCAGAAACTAGAACAGGTTCTCGCGGGACTTGTACACTCCCCCGCAGGGTCGGTAGCCGAATGGGAGGGTTGTGATGGTCGCCAAGATGCGGCTCTTTGCCGCACTGGGCGCGTTGATCGCCGCTGTCGTGGTGGTGTGCAACGTTCCGGCACCGGCTGGGATGCCCGCGGTGGAGTTGCGCGCGACCGGTGTGCCGTTGGCACCGGCATCCAGCACCATCAAGAGCCCTGTGCTCGAGCTGACCGATCCCGACCCGTTCGACCCGTGCCGCGATATCCCGCTGGATGTCATCAACAGCCTGGGCCTGGGATTCACCCCGCCGGAACCGCAGGACAGCCTGCGCTGCCAGTACGACGCCGGCAACTACCAGATGGCGGTCCAGCCGTTCGTCTGGCGCACCTACGAGCAGACGTTGCCGCCCGACGCCATCGAGACCGATATCGACGGCCACCGGGCCGCCACGTACTGGGTGATGAAGCCGACCGACTGGAACAATCGCTGGTGGTTCTCCTGCACCGTGGCGTTCAAGACCAGCTACGGCGTCATCGAGCAGTCGTTGTTCTACTCCCCGATCCACTCGCCGGACGCCCCGGACTGCATGACCGAGAACGTCATGCGCGCCCATCAGTTGGCACCGCACTACATCTACTAGTTCTGCCGCGGTAACAGCTCGGCGATGAATTCCTCCAGGAACGCATCGGTGCCGCCGGACAGCGGCCGGATCACGAATTTGGTCAGCCCGGCCGCGATGTAGTCGTCGAGCCTGCGGTGCAGCGTGGGCCAGTCGGCGGCGATGAGCTCCGCGGGATCGACATCGGGCCGGCGTTTGCGGACCGCGGCAAGCACCGCAGCGGGTAGCTCACCATCGCCGACGGCGAGGTTGATCCCGTAGTGGTCGGGCTCGATGGTGCGCCCGGCCCGGTGCGCGGCCTCCTCGATCGCCACCCGCGCCTGCCCGGCCTCGTCGGCGGTCAGGAAGCTGCCCAGCCAACCGTCGGCCAGCGCGCCGATCCGGTCGAAGGCCGCCGGTGCTGCGCCGCCGAGCCAGATATCCACCGGTGTAACCGGTTTCGGCTGGATCGAGATGTCACGCGCGGTGAAGAACTCCCCGGTGAAGCTGGTATCGGAGTGCAGTGCAGTGCGCAGCAACCGCAGCGACTCGTCGAACAACGCGGCGCGCTTACCATCGGGCGCCGGGAACAGGTCCCGCTCGGCGGGCAGTGCCGAACGCAGGCCGAAAACCGGCAGCACCCGTTTGGGCGCCAGCGCAGCCAGCGACGCGAGTTGTTTGGCGACCAGCACCGGATGGCGGCCCGGTAGCACCGCCACCGACGTGCCGACCTTGAGCCTGGTGGTACGCGCCAGTGCATAGGTCATACCGATGAACGGGTCGATCGCCGGTGAGTACACCAGCTCGGAGAACCACAGCGAGTCGATTCCGCTGGCCTCCAGATGGTCGACGATATCGCCGAGCTGGCCGGGCTCCTTGTCGGGACCGACCGAGACCCCGAAGCGGATCTTCACGTGGCACAACCTTTCAGACCTGGACGCCGACGCCGCCGATCTTGTCGATCCTGATGCGCGTCAGAAATCCCGGCGGGGAGTCCGGCGGCGGGAACTTCCCGATGTTCTCGGGCGCCATCACCGCGTTGAGGGCCGTCAGCAGCTCGGGCGCACCACCGGCGACGATACGGGCCGTGCCGGTGATGGTCAGATACGGCGTCACCGGATCCTGCGGCCCGCGCCGGCCCGCGATGGTGGCCACCACGCGGGGGTCCCGGCGAATATTGCGCACCTTGCGGTACGTGTCGGACAGGTGGGCGCTGACCAACTCGTCGCCGTCGGGGGTCGACTGCAACGCCACCCACACCAGGGAGGCCTGCGGACTGCCGTCGGGATTGAGGGTTATCAGGGTGGCGTCGGCGCCGTCCCCGATGAACGCACGCACGCTGTCGTCGACTATCACGAGGTGTAGGACGCGCAGGCGCCTCGGCGTATTCCGTACCGTGGGCCACGTGACTGCGATCTCCTACCGCGCCTGGCAGGCGCTGAGCCGGGTGATGAAGGTTCCGCCCCCGACCAACAGCTATTCGGTGCGACCCGGACAGCGCGTCCCGATGCGCGACGGTGTCGAACTGCTGGCCGATCACTACCTGCCGGACACCGAGAAGCCGGCAGGCACCCTGCTGATCCGCGGCCCGTACGGGCGCGGCTTCCCGTTCTCGACATTGACCGCCGGGGTGTACGCCTGCCGTGGGTATCACGTGGTCATGCAGAGTGTGCGCGGCACATTCGGGTCCGGTGGCGAATTCGACCCACCGGTCAACGAGGCCGCCGACGGTGCCGACACCGTCGCGTGGCTGCGCGAACAGCCTTGGTACACAGGGAGTTTCGCGACCTTCGGACAATCTTATCTGGGCCAGACACAATTCGCGTTGATGGAGGACCCGCCGGCCGACATGGCCGCGGCCGTGATAGTGGTCGGCGTGCACGATTTCGCGGCGTCGTCATGGGGCACCGGCGCCTTCGCCGTCAACGATTTCCTGGGCTGGAGCAACACCGTCGCCCACCAGGAGGACCCGAACCGGCTGCTGACCGCGCTGCGCCAGCATCGCGACCGTGACGTCGTCGGCCGCACCGCGGCGCAGGTGCCGCTCGGTGCCGCCGGCCGCGATCTGCTCGGCGCGGGTGCGCCGTGGTGGGAACGCTGGGTCGAGCATCCCGATACCGACGACCCGTTCTGGGATCGCTACAAGTTCTACGGCGGTCTGGACAACGCCGAATTCCCGGTGCTGCTCATCGGCGGCTGGCAGGACCTGTTCCTGGACCAGACGTTGCAGCAGTACCGACGGCTACACGAGCGCGGCGCCGACGTGGCCGTCACCATCGGGCCGTGGACGCACACCTCGATGATGGCCAAGGCAGTGCCGAATGTGCTGCGCGAATCGCTGGACTGGCTCGGCGCACATCTGGCGGGCCGGCCCACACCGCCGCGCAGCCCGGTACGGATATTCGTCACCGGCGCCGGTGCCCCGGGCTGGCGGGACCTGCCGGAATGGCCACCGGCCACCACCGACCACGTGCTCTACCTACAGCCCGGCCGGTTGACACCGGCTGCCCCGGCCGATGCCACCCGATCGTCGTTCACCTTCGATCCGGATGACCCGACGCCGACGGTCGGCGGCCGGCTGCTCTCGCCCGACGGCGGCTACAAACGCGACGACCGGCTCGCCGAACGCGGCGATGTGCTCACCTTCACCGGTGAGCCGTTGACCGCTGCCCTGACGGTGTACGGCGGCCCGGTCGTCGAACTGGACCACCAGTCCGACAATCCCCATGTCGATCTGTTCGTCCGGATCAGCGAGGTCGACGCAAAGGGCCGCTCGCGCAATGTCAGCGACGGATACCGCCGGCTGGTCCGCGAGCCCGGTTCCGGTCCGGTCCGGCTGCACCTCGACGAGATCGCGCACCGGTTTGCCGCGGGGACCCGGATCAGGGTGCTCGTCGCGGGTGGATCGCATCCGCGCTACGCGCCCAACCTGGGTACCGGCGAGGCGGCGCTGACCGGTGACCGCCGGGTGCCCGCGACGCATGTGATCCACCACGGCGGGGTGTCGAGGGTGGCGCTGCCCGTCGGTTAACCGACGCTGGCCCGCACCCGTTCGGCGATGTCCTGCAAGGTCTGCTCGTCATGCACCGGGTCGAGATCTTCTGTGCTGGTGGGTAATTCGACCCAGCTGCGACACCCGGCGTATTCGGGTTCGCGGGCCAGTACGGCCGGTTCGCGCAGCGGGGCGGCCTGCACCACCAGCACCGTCAACCGGTGCCGCGGCCGGAAGTCGATGCGGTCGGCGCGTACCGAGTCCGCCGTCCAGATGTGCAGGTCCTCGATATCGTCGATGGCCTCGGGCCGGTTCACCTCGACGGCGGCGACGACGCGTGCCGAGGCCCGGATGACCAGCTGCTCCTCGGTGCTGTCGGCGGCGGCGATGCCCAGCAGGTCGGCGTGTTCGGGTCGCACCCGTTCGGCGTGACTGTGCGCCACCGTCGGGAACAACAGGAACTCGGCAGCATCGAGTGCGAAACGCTTCTCGCCGATACCGCCCTTGCGCAGCAGCACGGTCTGGCGGCCGTCCAGCAGTGCGTGCACCGCCGCACTCCACTCCTTGAGCGCCGTCGTCACGACGAGGCCAGCCGGCGCAGCGGCGGCACGGTCCTGGGCGGCTGCCTGCGCGCCGGCAGGCCGGCCAGCAGTCGTTCGGTGGTGGCGGTGACCTCGGCGACGGCCGCCTCGAAGGCGTCGACGTTGGCCTCGCTGGGCCGGGTGATACCGCTGACCTTGCGGACGTACTGACGTGCGGCCGCCTCGACTTCGGTGTGGGTGGCGGGTGGCTCCAGGCCGCGCAGTTCGGTGATGTTCCGGCACATGGGCGCCAATGTAGGCGCGTGCGCGACGGGTCGCTACCGTGACCGTCATGACTACCGTCACCGATGCCGAAGTCCTGCTCGTCGACACCGCGGACCGGGTCCGCATCCTGACCCTGAACCGGCCGAAATCCCGCAATGCCCTGTCGTCGGCGCTGCGCACACGGTTGTTCGCCGCGCTGGCCGAGGCCGAAGCCTCCGACGATGTCGACGTCGTCATCCTCACCGGAGCCGATCCGGTGTTCTGCGCGGGCCTGGACCTCAAGGAGCTCGGCAACACCACCGAACTGCCCGATATCTCGCCGAAGTGGCCGGCGATGGGCAAACCGGTGATCGGGGCGATCAACTGCGCCGCCGTCACGGGCGGACTGGAGATCGCGCTGTACTGCGACATCCTGATCGCCTCGGACAAGGCCAGTTTCGCCGACACCCACGCCCGGGTGGGGCTGTTGCCGACCTGGGGGCTTTCGGTCCGGCTACCGCAGAAGGTCGGCGTCGGCATGGCCCGACGGATGAGCCTGACCGGTGACTACCTGTCGGCCGCCGATGCGCTGCGGGCCGGACTGGTCACCGAGGTGGTGCCGCACGAGCAGCTGCTCGATGCCGCCCGCGCGGTCGCGGCCTCGATCGTGGGCAACAACCAGAAGGCCGTCCGCGCCCTGCTGGAGTCCTATCACCGCATCGACGGCGCGCAGACCAATGCCGGGCTGTGGATCGAAGCCGAGTCGGCCCGCATGTGGATGCGCGAGACCACCGGCGACGATATCGCCGCCAGCCGGGCCGGCGTCATCGAACGCGGGCGCGCCCAGGTGCACTGACCGGGAACCATCACGCCTTGCGGGCCACCGCCGCCCAACCGAATTCGTTGGTTCTGACCACGACAGCGGTGAACCCGGCGGCGGTGAGCCGTTCCTCCAGCGACCCAGGATCGACCGGGTTGTAGGTGTCCCCGTCGTGCATCTGCTGCAGCGGCTCACTGGCCAGGCTGTCACTGGCGACCAGCGCTCCGCCGGTGCGCAGCACCCGCGCCACCTCGCCGAACAGCCGGTCCTGCAGAGCTACCGTCGGTACGTGGTGCAGCATGGTGAAAGATGCTGCGCCGGAGAATGTTTCATCGGGATACGGCAGCGCGGTGGCATCACCGTCGACGATCCGCACGGTCGGGGCATCCCGGAAGCGTTCGCGCAGCGCGGCGGCCAGCTCGCGATCGATCTCGACCGCTGTCAGGCGTTGCGTCCTGGTGTGCAGCACATCGGTGGTGGCGCCGTATCCCGGTCCGACTTCCAGCACATCCGGGCCGAGATCGACTTCGCCGACGGCCCACGGCAGGATGACGTCGCGGATCATCTGCCGCCATTCGTCGCTACCGCACAGCTGGTGCGCTTCGTTCATGAATCGCAGGATAGGCGTTTCTACCCGGCGCCGGGGACGGCCCACCGTCCCGACAGCGTGCGTGCGCCGACGAAGAACAACCGCAACACCATGAAGGTCGACAACCCGGCCCATATCCCCCACAGCCCCCAGCCGAAGACCAGCGACAACCAGATCAACGGCAGGAAACCGGCCAGGGCGCTGAGCACCGTCGCGTTGCGCATGAACGCGGCGTCACCGGCTCCCAGCAGCACCCCGTCCAGCGCGAAAACGATTCCGGCGACCGGCAACTGGGCGACCATGAACCACCACGGCACACCGATGGCATCCAGCACCGCACGGTCGTGGGTGAAAAGTGTGGGAAACACCGCGGCACCGGCACCGAATATCGCCGCCAGCACCACCGCGGCCGCCGTGGAGAACACCGTGACCCGCACCGCCACCGATTTCGCGTGACCGGTGTGACCGCCGCCCAGGGCCGCACCGACCAGCGACTGCGCGGCGATCGCCAGTGAATCGAGCACCAGGGCAAGGAAACCCCACAACTGCAGCACCACCTGATGCGCGGCCACCGCGGCGGCACCGAAACGCGCGGCAACCGCCGCCGCGGAGATGAAACAGGCCTGAAAGGCCAGTGACCGCAACAGCAGGTCGCGGCCCATCACCAGCTGCGCACGCAGTACCGGGAAATCGGCCCGCAGCGGCACCTTCTCGGCCAGCAGGGCCCGGCAGAACAGCAGCGCCGCCACCCACTGCCCGGCCAGGTTGGCCACCGCCGACCCGGCCAGCTCCAGGCGCGGCAGGCCGGCCAGCCCGTAGACCAGCGCCGGGCACAGTAGCGCCGACACCGCGAAACCGGTGACGACATAACGCAGCGGCCGCACGGTGTCCTGCACCCCGCGCATCCAGCCGTTACCGGCCAGCGAGATCAGGATGGCCGGGGCACCCAGGATCGCGATCCGCAGCCACGGCAGCGTCGCACCGGCGATGTCCGCGGACCCGGCGATCGCCGAAACCAAAGGCAGCGCGAACAATTCGACGATCACGATGATCAACGCGCCCAACGCCAGCGCCCACCAGGTGGCCTGCACCCCTTCGTGTACCGCGGCGCGGCGGTCACCGGCACCGAAATGCCGGGCCGAACGCGCCGTGGTGCCGTAGGACAGGAAGGTCCCCTGGGAGGACACGAAAGCCAGGATCAGACCGCCGATGGCCAGACCCGCCAGTGCCAGCGCACCGAGCCTGCCGACGACGGCGATGTCGAAGAGCAGGTAGAGCGGCTCGGCGGCCAGCACACCGAGGGCAGGCAGCGCCAATGCGGCGACGGTCCTGCTGGTGGGGGGTGCCGGGGGTTCGCCGGGCTCAGCCAAGGCGCCGCTATCCGAGTGCCGAGCGCAACGCTCTGACGACCTCGGCCACCGATCCGGTGGCCGAGTAACCGGCGGCGTGCGGATGCCCGCCCCCACCGAAACTCGTTGCCACGGCGGACAGATCGATCGACTTGGCCCGCATGGAGACCGACCAGTGCTCCGGCTCGATCTCCTTGAACACCGCAGCCACCTCGGCCTCGTGTGCGGTGCGCACGATATCGACGATGCTCTCGACCTCTTCGGGACGCGCATTAGCCCATTCGTGGTGGGGCACCACGGCGTAGACCAAACCGCTGCCGTCGAGCGCTTCGGGCATCAGTTGCGCCGACGACAGCACCCGCGACAGCATCGGCAGCCAGGAGAACGGGTGGGTGTCCAGCAGCGTGCGGCTGATCCCGGCGTTGTCGACACCGATTTCGACCAGGCGCGCCGCGAGCCGATGAGCACGCGCGCTGGCCCACCGGAACGACCCGGTGTCCGTGGTCAGCCCGGCATAGAGACAGTGTGCGACGAACTTGTCGATGGGTTTACCCCACACGTCGAGCAGCTCGGCGATCAGCACCGTCGTCGAATCGGCCGACGGATCGACATAGTTGGCCGAGCCGAACAGATGGTTGGACGCGTGATGGTCGATCACCAGCACCTGGTTGTCCGGACCGGGACCGTCGGGGCCGATCAGTTCGCGCAGCGAACCGAGCCGGTTGATGCTGGGGATGTCGACGGTGACCACGACGTCGGGGTGCGCGGGCACCTCGGCGGGGTTACGCAGCAGATGGCCGCCGGGCAGGCTCTGCAAGGATTCCGGCAGGGTCGCCGGCGCGGCGAAACTGACCGAGACGTCCTTGCCGTCCTGTTCGAGCACCTGGGCCAGCGCCAGGCCGGCCCCGATGGTGTCGGCATCGGGAAAGACGTGGCAGACGATGACCACGGTGTGCGCGGCAACCAGTACTTCGACGGCACCGGCCGCGTCGACACGCGTCGGCGTATCAGCCTTCGGATCGATCGCGGTCACCGGCATCCTCGATGTTGGTCTCGGATCCCCCGTCTTCTTCCCCCACCCCACTGACACGGTACGGGTCGGCGTCGCCGGCCGGTACTGCACCCTGCCGGATACGCGCCAGATCGGCGTCGGCCGCGCGGGCGCGCGCCAGCAGCTCCTCCATATGGGCGGCGGTATCGGGCACCTTGTCCAGCGTGAACGTCAGCGTCGGGGTGAACCGCACCCCGGTCGCGGCACCGACACGACTGCGCAGTGTGCCTTTCGCGCGTTCCAGGGCGGCGGCCGCACCGGCATAGTCCGGCTCGTCGTCGAGGGTCACACCGCGGACCGTGTAGAACACCGTCGCATCGTGCAGGTCACCCGTGACCTTCGTGTCCGTGACGGTCACGAAGGCCAACGGGGGATCCTTGATCTCGAACTCGATGGCCGAGGCGACGACCGTTCCGATCCGCTTGGCGAGGCGTCTCGCCCGGGCGGGATCAGCCACGCGTCACACCCGCTCTTTCTCGACCAGCTCGTACGCCTCGATGACATCGCCCTCTTTGATGTCGGAGTACGTCAGCGTCAGACCGCACTCGTAGCCCTCGCGCACCTCGGTGGCATCGTCCTTCTCACGCTTGAGCGAGGAGATGGTGACCGTCTCGGCGATGACCACGTTGTCACGCAGCAGCCGCGCCTTGGCGTTGCGCCGCATGATGCCCGACTGCACCAGGCAGCCCGCGATATTGCCCACCTTCGAGGAGCGGAAGATCGCCCGGATCTCGGCGCGGCCGAGCTCCTTCTCCTCGTAGACCGGCTTGAGCATGCCCTTGAGCGCAGCCTGGATCTCGTCGATGGCCTGGTAGATCACCGAGTAGTACCGGATGTCGACGCCTTCGCGGTTGGCCAGCTCGGTGGCCTTGCCCTCCGCACGGACGTTGAAGCCGATGATGATGGCGTTGGACGCCGATGCCAGGTTGACGTTGGTCTCGGTGACACCACCGACACCGCGGTCGATGACGCGCAGTTCGACCTCGTCGCCGATCTCGATACCCAGCAGGGCTTCCTCCAGCGCCTCGACGGTGCCGGAGTTGTCGCCCTTGAGGATCAGGTTCAGCTGCGAAGTCTCCTTCAACGCTGCATCGAGATCGTCGAGGCTGATGCGCTTGCGGCTACGGGCGGCCAGCGCGTTGCGCTTACGCGCACTGCGCCGGTCGGCGATCTGCCGGGCGATCCGGTCCTCGTCGACAACCAGCAGGTTGTCGCCGGCACCGGGCACCGACGTGAAACCGATGACCTGCACCGGACGCGACGGCATTGCCTCTTCGACATCTTCGCCGTGCTCGTCGACCATGCGCCGGACGCGACCGTAGGCGTCGCCGGCGACGATGGAGTCGCCGACGCGCAGCGTGCCGCGCTGGATGAGAACCGTGGCCACCGGACCGCGACCGCGGTCCAGGTGGGCCTCGATCGCCACACCCTGAGCTTCCATATCGGGGTTGGCCCGCAGGTCCAGTGCCGCGTCGGCGGTCAGCAGGACCGCCTCCTCCAGCGCCTGGATGTTGGTGCCGTTCTTGGCCGAGATGTCGACGAACATGGTCTCGCCACCGAAGTCCTCGGCGACCAGGCCGTACTCGGTCAGCTGCGCCCGGATCTTCTGCGGGTCGGCGCCTTCCTTGTCGATCTTGTTGACCGCCACCACGATCGGCACATCGGCCGCCTGCGCGTGGTTGATGGCCTCCACCGTCTGCGGCATGACGCCGTCGTCGGCCGCAACCACCAGGATCGCGATATCGGTGGCCTTGGCACCACGGGCACGCATGGCGGTGAACGCCTCGTGACCGGGGGTGTCGATGAAGGTGATCAAGCGCTCGACACCGTCGTGCTCGACGGTCACCTGGTAGGCACCGATGTGCTGGGTGATACCGCCGGCTTCGCCCTCGCGGACGTTGGCCTTGCGGATGGTGTCCAGCAGTCGGGTCTTGCCGTGGTCGACGTGACCCATCACGGTGACGACCGGCGGGCGGATCACCAGATCCTCCTCACCACCCTCGTCTTCGCCGTAGGTCAGATCGAAGGACTGCAGCAGTTCGCGGTCCTCGTCCTCCGGGGACACCACCTGCACGACGTAGTTCATCTCGCCGCCGAGCAGCTCCAGGGTCTCGTCACCCACGGACTGGGTGGCGGTCACCATCTCGCCGAGGTTGAACAGCGCCTGCACCAGCGCGGCCGGGTTGGCGTCGATCTTCTAGGCGAAGTCGCTCAGCGAAGCACCGCGGGCCAACCGGATGGTCTCGCCGTTGCCGTGCGGCAACCGCACGCCACCGACGACCGGGGCCTGCATCGAGTCGTATTCCTGGCGCTTCTGCCGCTTCGACTTACGGCCGCGCTTGGGCGCACCGCCGGGCCGACCGAAGGCACCGGCCGCACCGCCGCGCTGACCGGGACGGCCACCGCCGCCACCGCCACCGGGGCGTCCGCGGAAACCACCTGCTGCGGCACCGCCGCCTGCGCCGGGGGCACCGCCGCCGCCACCGCGGTAGTTACCGCCGCCGCCTGCGCCGGGAGGACCACCGGGACGACCGCCGCCACCGGGGCCACGGCCGCCGGGTCCGGGACGCGGGCCACCGGGACGACCGGTCGCCGCGCCGGGACGTGCGCCGGGCGGACGCGGGGGCATGTTGCCAGGTGTGGCGCCACCGGGACGCGGGCCGCCGCCGGGACGCGGCGGGGCACCCGGGCGCGGCGGAGCGCCTGCGGCCGGCGGCCGCGGGGCGGGCCGCTCGACGGGCACCTGTGAGGAGAACGGGTTGTTGCCGACCCGCGGCGGGCGTGGTGCACCCGGCTTGGGTCCACCGGCCGACGGCGCGGGGCCGGGCCGGGGCGCCGACGGTCCCGGGGTGGGGGCGGCCGGAGCACTCGGGGCCGCGGGTGCGGCAGGAGCTGCTGCGGCGGGCGCCGGCGGTGCCGCTGCGGCGGGTGCCTGCGGGGCCGCGGGGGCCGGTGTCGGAGCCGGGGCTGCCGGGGGCTTCGGCGCGGGAGCACCGGGCTTGGGTCCCGGGGTCGCCGCGGGTGCGGTTGCGGCGGGTGCCGCGCTGCCGTTGGCCGCCGCGGGTGCCTTCGCAGGCGCCGGGGCGGGGGTCTTGGCTGCGGCGGGCTTGTTGCCGCCATAGGACTCGCGCAGGCGCCGCGCGACGGGTGCTTCCACCGTCGAGGACGCCGACTTCACGAATTCTCCCTGCTCACTGAGCCGGGAGAGCACTTCTTTGCTGCTTACACCGAGTTCCTTAGCCAACTCGTGTACGCGGGCCTTGCCTGCCACTTCATCTCCATCTCTAGAGGCGACAGCGGTGGTCGGCGCCGCGCCTCGGGTTTAGCTATGACGCATGGTCATCGGGACTTCACGGTGTGCTCATGTTCTTCGCTGCCTGTTCTGTTTCGCCGCGGCCGTCGGCGCGCACCAGAAAACTGGCGTGCTCGACCACCGCGGAGGTGTCCGGTGAACCGGTGATGCGCAGCGCTCGTGCGAACGCTCGCCGCCGGATCGCTTCGGCTAGACACTTCGGGGAGGGGTGCAACCAAGCACCCCGCCCCGGAAGGCTACCGGCCGTGTCGACGATCACGGCGGGGTTACCCCCGTCGTCATCCGTCACGGCGACTAGTCGAAGCAGTTCGACGGCCAACTCTCGCTTCCGGCAGCCCACACACGTCCGCACTGGACCTTCGATGCGGCGATGTGCGCGGACCGGACTCTCGCGCTGGATCACGGTTGAGTCTACCGTCACCGGCGCACTGTTCCGAACCACCCGGCGCGCTTACCTGCCCGGGGGCCGCTGATGCGGGGGTGCGGGCGTCGTTCCCGCTCCCGGCGGGGCGCCGACGGCACCACCCTCGGGCTCGGCATCACTGCGGATATCGATGCGCCAGCCGGTCAGCCGGGCGGCCAGCCGGGCGTTCTGGCCTTCCTTGCCGATCGCCAGCGACAGCTGGAAATCGGGGACGACCACCCGGGCCGCGCGGGCCGCCGCGTCGATGACGGTCACCGAGACCACCTTGGCCGGCGACAACGCGTGGGCGACGAACCGGGCCGGGTCCTCGTCGTAATCGATGATGTCGATCTTCTCGCCGGACAGCTCGCTCATCACATTGCGCACCCGCTGCCCCATCGGACCGATGCAGGCACCCTTGGCGTTGAGCCCGGGCACCTTGGAGGCGACGGCGATCTTGGACCGATGCCCGGCCTCGCGGGCCACCGCCACGATCTCCACCGAGCCCTCGGCGATCTCGGGCACCTCCAGCGAGAAGAGTTTGCGCACCAGGTTCGGGTGGGTGCGCGACAACCGGATCTTGGGCTCGCGCACGCCGCGGGTCACGCCGAGGACGTAGCAGCGCAGCCGGTCGCCGTGGTCGTAGCGCTCACCGGGGACCTGCTCGGAGGACGGGATGACACCCTCGGAGAACTTGGTCTCGCTGCCCATCCGCAGCGTCACCTCGCCCATGGCGTTGGCGCGGGCGTTCTGTTGGATGACGCCGGCGACGATGTCACCTTCGCGGGCCGCGAACTCGCCGTAGATCTTCTCGTTCTCGGCGTCGCGGAAGCGCTGCAGCATCACCTGGCGGGCGGTGGTCGCCGCGACGCGGCCGAATCCCTCCGGGGTGTCGTCCCATTCGGTGATGAGGTTTCCGTCGTCGTCGAGCTCGCGCGCCATCACCTTGACCTCACCGGTCTTGCGGTCGATGTCGATGGTGGCGTCGGCCTGATGACCTTCGGTGTGACGGTAAGCCGTGAGCAATGCCGACTTGATGGTCTCGAGCAACTCCCCAGCCGGGATGCCGCGATCGACCTCGATGGCGTGCAATGCGGCCATATCGATGTTCATCCCTGCGTTCCCCTTCCTGCTTGATCCACCAGCTCGAGCTCCCGCTTGCTGGGTGACGAAAATTCAACCTGCACAACAGCATTGGTGATATCTGACAGTGCCACCTCACGCACCGCCCAGTCATTGCGGTTCTTGGCGACCAGTTTGAGCACCCCATCGCCGATCCCAGCGACCCGGCCGCTCAGCGCGGTGCCGTCGGTCAGCACCATGTCCACCTTGCGGCCGCGGGCACGGCGGAAATGCTTCTCGGTGGTCAGCGGGCGCTCCACACCGGGCGAGCTGACCTCGAGCAGGTAGTCGTCGGTGATCTCGGGTACTTCGTCGAGGCGTTCGGATGCCAGGCGGGACAGTGTGGCCACCGAGTCCAGATCCAGTGGGGTGTCGCCGTCGGCGACGACGGTGATGCGCGGCGGGCGGGCCGCCGATTCGACCGTGACCTGCTCGATCTCATAGCCGGCCTGAGCGAAGTCCGCGCCGAGGAGCTCGGTCACCTGCTGCGGTGAGGGCAACCCCCGGGACCGTTCAGTCACGACGAGCTCCTCATCTTGAATTGTCTGTCGAATACTCGGCCGCGGGCCGTTGCCCGCGGAGTCAGCCCTCCACGATACGCCAGGAAAACCCCGTCGAGCCGCAAACCACGTCGAGGGTGGGCAATGGCAGGATGTGGCTGTGCCCAGCCCGTCCGCCCCACTCGAGGGCGTCATCAGGCGTCGCGACGTGTTGGCCGGGGCGCTCGCAATCGCCGCTCTGGCACTCACCGCGTCGGCGTGTTCGTCGGATACCCCTCCCGAGGTCGACGTGCTGGTCGCGCAGCTGGACCTGGCCACCGGCGACCATGCCATGGCGCTTGCCGCGGCCACCGCGGCCGCCCCGCCGGTGGCGCGCGCCCTGAGCCAGATCGCATCCGAGCGCGCCGCACACGCCGATGCGCTGTCCGCCGAGATCGCCCGGGTTGCCGGCCAGCCCAGCCCGACGTCCACGACCACCAGCAGCACCCCGGCCTCCGGCGCGCCCGTCCCACCGCCGTCGGTCGATGATGTGCGCGACGCCCTGAGCCGGTCCGCCGAAAGCGCGACGAAGCTGGTGGCGAGCCTGTCCGGATACCGCGCGGGACTGCTGGGTTCGATCGCGGCGTCATGCGCCGCGTCGGCCACCGTCAGCCTGGCCCAGGCACCGTCATGAGTGATGCACTGTCGCAGGCGTTGTCGGTCGAATACGCCACGATCTACGGGTACGGCATCGTGTCGGCCCACTCGCGCTCCGATGTCAACGACCTGGTGTCGCAGTCCATCGCGCAGCATCGCGCTCGCCGTGAGGCCGTCATCGAGATGCTGACATCGCGTTCGATCACCCCGCCGGTTCCGGCCGCGGGCTATCAGCTACCGGAGCCGGTCAACGATCCCGATGACGCCGTGAACCTGGCGGTGCGGATGGAACAGGACACCGCGACCGCATGGCGGGTCGTCCTCGAGCAGACCCCGGCCGGATCCGAGGGCGACGCCGACCGGGCGTTCGCGGTCGACGCGCTGTCACAGGCCGCGGTGCTGGCGGCCCGCTGGCGTCGGGTGCTGGGCGTCTGGCCGCAGACCCAAGCCTTCCCCGGCGGGACCGAATAGCGACGCTCAGGCGGTGACGGCCGCGCTGATCTCGGTCGCGGCGTCGGCGACCGGGATCTCGCGGGTCTCGCCGGTGAACCGGTTGCGCAATTCCACGACACCGTTGGCCCAGCCGCGGCCCACCACGACGATCCACGGCACACCGAGCAGTTCGGCGTCCTTGAACTTCACCCCCGGTGAGGCCTTGCGATCGTCGAACAACAGGTCCAGCCCGAGTCGGTCCAGGTCGGCCGCCAGTTCGGTGGCCCCGGTGCGCGCGTCGTCGTCCTTGTTGGCGATCACCAGGTGCAGGTCGAACGGTGAGACCCCGACCGGCCAGCGCAGCCCCAGTTCGTCATGGTGCTGTTCGGCGATCACCGCGACCAGCCGCGACACCCCGATGCCGTAGGAGCCCATGGTGAGCCGCACCGGTTTACCGTCCTCGCCGAGCACATCGGCGGTGAACGCGTCGGCGTACTTGCGGCCCAGCTGGAAGATGTGGCCGATCTCGATACCGCGCGCGCTGACCAGCGGGCCGGCACCGTCCGGTGACGGGTCACCGTCGCGGACCTCGGCCGCCTCGATGGTGCCGTCCGGGGTGAAGTCGCGCCCGGCGACCAGCCCGACGACGTGTTTGTTGGGCTCGTCGGCGCCGGTGATCCAGGCCGTTCCGTCGACCACCCGCGGATCGACAAGGTAGCGAACGCCGTTGGCCTGCAGTGCTTTCGGCCCGACATATCCCTTGACCAGGAAAGGATTCTTGGCGAAGTCGGCATCGCCGAGCAGGACATACTCGGCCGGATCGAGCGCTGCGCCGAGACGCTTCTCGTCGACCTCACGGTCACCGGGGACGCCGACGGCCAGCAGTTCCCACTCACCGCCCGGCTCGCGGACCTTGAGCAGCACGTTCTTCAACGTGTCGGCGGCAGTGACCTGGCGGCCACCGAACTGCGGCAGGTCGGCGCTGTTGGCCCAATCCACCAGGGACGCGATGGTGGGCGCATCCGGGGTGACGTGGACGACGGCCTCGGCCTGACCGTCGATCGGTAGCGACTCCGGCACCCGGGTGAGCACCGCTTCGACATTGGCGGCATAACCCGATTCCAGGCAGCGCACGAAGGTGTCCTCGCCGACTTCACTTTCGGCCAGGAATTCCTCGGAGGCACTGCCGCCCATGGCGCCGGACACCGCCGAGACGATCACATAGCGGACGCCGAGCCGGGAGAAGATCTTCTGATAGGCCTCGCGGTGCGCGTGATAGGCCGTCTTGAGGCCGTCGTCGTCGATGTCGAAGGAGTAGGAGTCCTTCATCAGGAACTCCCGCCCACGCAGGATGCCGGCCCGCGGGCGGGCTTCGTCGCGATACTTGTTCTGGATCTGGAACAGGATCAGCGGGAAGTCCTTGTAGGAGCTGTACTCCCCCTTGACCGCCAGCGTGAACATCTCCTCGTGGGTCGGGCCCAGCAGGTAGTCGTTCTGCCTGCGATCCTTCACCCGGAACAGGTTGGGCCCGTATTCGGTCCAGCGGTTGGTGGTCTCATACGGTGCGCGCGGCAGCAGTGCCGGGAACAGGATCTCCTGGCCGCCGATCTGCGCCATCTCGTCGCGCACGACCCGCTCGATATTTCGCAGTACCCGTAGCCCGATCGGCAGCCAGCTGTAGAGCCCCGGTCCCACCTGCCGGACATAGCCGGCGCGGATGAGCAGCTTGTGGCTGGGCACCTCGGCATCGGCGGGGTCGTCGCGGAGCGTACGGAGGAACAACTGGGACATCCGGGTGATCACAGCGGGCCAGCCTACCCAGCCGGTCGTCAGTCAGTCGCGGCCCTGCCACGTGCAGATGCACGCCTCGTTGCCCTCGGGGTCGGCCAGCACCCAGAAGGCCGGGGCCCGCGAGTCGTCCAGCAGCACACCCCCGGCGGCCAGGGCCGCGGCGATCCGCGACTGCGCGTGTTCTGGCGCGACGTCGACGTCGAGGTGGATCCGGTTGCGTTGCGGCCGCGGGGCATCCATCTGCTGGAACCAGATGGTGGGCCCGCGGCGCAACGGGTCGACCAGCGCGGTGTCGGGCAGATCGGGGGGTGCCGGCTCGTCGGCATAACCGGTGACGGCTTGCCAGAACGGCCGCACCGCGGCGATGTCGAGGGCGTCGATGGCGATCTCGATCGCCTGCAGCGCAACCGGGCCCGCCTCGGTGCGCAGTGCGTTCTCCGCGAGGGCGCCGCTGATCCGGTGCGCCAGATGCACATCGTGTTCGGTGACATCGCCGGTGGCGCAGGACTGCAACCGCAACAGGACACCGCCGGTCTGCACGTCGGCACTCAGGTGGCCGTCACCGTCGTGTCCGGCCGCGGCGACGGCGATGGTGGCGGCGTTGGCCGCCGCGGCCAGCGACACCGCACCGACGTGGGTGTAGATCGCCCCCAGCACCAGGCGCCAGCCCAGCGGGTCGACGGCGGCCGATACCTGGCCGCGGGTCAGGCCGGCCGTCACAGCTCCCCCGCTTCGACCGCTTCCCGGGTCTCCTGGGCACGCGCGATATCCCGGGCGGTGAAGCCGATGAACAGCGCCGCCACCCCCACCAGCACCGCGATGGCGGCGACCCACAGCAATGAGTAGGTGTAGCCGTGCCCCAGGGCGTCGAGTTGTGCCGATGTCATGTCCTTGACCGGCCCGGTGGTTCCACCCAGGTACAGCGTCCGTGAGGTCTGCACGGCCTGGACGATGACGAGCACCAGCGGGCCGCCCAGGTTGAAGACCATCAGCGTTATCGACGACAGCGGTCCGATATCGCGTGGGCGCACGTTGGCCAGCAGACACAGCGGCAGGATCACCGAGATCACCCCGATGCCCAGGCCGCCGATCACGACCGGCAGGAACAGGTCCGGGAAGTACGGGATGGAACGGTCCAGCGTCGACCCGTAGAGCATCGCCGCCAGCACCAGCAGACCACCGCCCAGGATCACCCAGCGCGGGGCGACACGCGGCGCCAACCGGGTGGCCAGCACATTGCCCACCACGAAGGCCGCCGCGAACGGCATGAAGCTGATACCGGCGCGCAGCGGCGAATACCCCAGCACGTCCTGGACCAGCAGTCCGATCATCACGCTCAGTGTCAACATCACGCCGCCGGCCAGGAAATACGCCACAAACGAGGCGACCCGGTTGCGGTTGTCGAATATCGACAGCGGTACCAGCGGGTTGTCCGATCCGCGCTCGTCGACGACGAAGGCGATGAAGAACACCACGGCCGCGACACCCGCGCCGATGACCCACGGGTCGACCCAGCCGCGCGGTGGGCCCTGGGTGAACACCAGCACCGCCGAGGCGCAGGCCATGGTGGCCAGCAGCGCGCCGGTGATGTCGAGCTTGATGCGTTCGGTCCGGGTCTCGGTCAGCCGGGTGACGGCGATCCAGACGATGACGATGCCGATCGGCACGTTCACCAGGAAGGCCAACCGCCAGGACACCCCGGTCAGGGCGCCGCCCAGAACCAGGCCGAGCACCGACCCGAGTCCCTGCATGGCCGCCGACACCGCCAGCGCCTGATTGCGGGCGTGGCCGACGGCATAGGTGGTGGCGATCAGCGCCAGTCCCGTCGGCGCGGCCACGGCGGCACCGGCGCCCTGCACGGCGCGCGCCACGATCAACGTGTACGGCTCGGTGGCCAGCCCGCAGGCCAGCGAGGCGATGGTGAAAACCCCGACGCCGGAGATGAATGCGCGTTTGTGCCCGATCGCGTCGCCGATGCGCCCGCCCAGCAGCAGCAGACCGCCGAAGGTCAGCACGTAGGCGGTGATGACCCAGCTCTTGGCGACATCGGACATGTCGAGATCGGCCTGCATGCGGGGCAACGCGACGATGACGATGGTGCCGTCGAGCGTCGACATCAACTGCATACCGGTGATCGCGAGAATCGCGACACCCATGACCCGGTCGGAGAGCCGGTCGTTGAAACGATCGCCGGCGGCCATGAGAACCGACCCTACCGAGCGGTGCAGACCTTTGACGAAAGGGCGCGGTTAGAGCTCGCCGCTGTCGATGGCGTCCTTGACTTCCTGCGCGTGCCCGACCTGCTCAGCGGTGTATCCGATGAACAGCGCGACGAGCCCGACCAGGACGGCCACGGCCGCGACCCACAGCAGACCGTAGGTGTAGCCGGAGTCCAGAGCGGCCAGCTGTGCGGGATTCATGTTCTTGACCGGGCCGGTGGTTCCGCCCAGGTACAGCGTGCGGGAGGTGATCACCGCCTGGATGACCGCGAGGACCACCGGGCCGCCGAGGCTCTGCAGCATGAGCGCGATGGCCGACACCGGGCCGATCTGGTCGAAGCCGACACCGGCGATGGCCGATACCGTCAGCGGTACCACGATCATGCCGATGCCCAGACCGCCCACGGTGATCGGCAGCACCAGGTTCGGGAAGTACGGGATACCGCCGTAGAGCGTCGAGCCGTAGATCATGGCGGCCAGCACCAGGACACCGCCGCCGATGACCAGCAGGCGCGGCGGGAATATCGAGACAAGGTGGGTCGAGACTCCCAGGCCGATGCCAAGGGCGATGACGAACGGGATGAAGCCGATTCCGGCCTTCAGCGCGCTGTAGCCCATGATGTCCTGCACGTAGAGCCCGATCAGGACGGTCAGCGTGAACATCACGCCACCGGCCAGGAACACCGCGGAGAAGGTGGCCAGCCGGTTGCGGTCGCGGAACAGGCTGAACGGCACCACGGGGTTCTCCGCGGATCGTTCCACGAAGACGAACGCGGTGAAGAACACCGCGGCGGCAAGACCCGCGCCCAGAGTGATCGGGGTCAGCCAGCCGTTCTCGGGGCCCTGCGCGAAGCCGAACACCGCGGCGGTGCAGGCCAGGGTGGCCAGCAGCGCACCCGCTGCGTCGAGCTTCATCCGCTGGCGGTGGGTTTCCCGCAGTGCCGTGCGGGCCAGGTAGATCATCATCAGGCCGATGGGCACGTTGACCAGGAAGGCCAGCCGCCAGGAAACCTCGGTCAGCGCACCGCCGACAACGAGGCCCATCACCGAGCCCACGCCGGTCATCGCGGCGAACACCGCGGTCGCGGCGTTACGTGCCGGACCTTTGGGGAAGGTGGTGGCGACCAGCGCCAGGCCCGTCGGGCTGGCGATCGCGGCGCCTACACCCTGCAGCAGCCGGGCGATGACCAGTGTGGCCTCGTCCCAGGCCGCACCGCAGAGGATGGAGGCGATGGTGAACAGCGCGACGCCGACGATGAAGGTGCGTTTGCGGCCGATGGTGTCGCCGAGGCGCCCACCGAGCAACATCAATCCACCGAACGTCAGGACGTAGGCGGTGATGACCCAGCTGCGGCCGGCATCCGACAGGCCCAGTTCGTCCTGGATCTTCGGCAGCGCCACGATGGCGATGGTGCTGTCCATGGTGGCCAGCAGCTGCATACCGCCGATCGCGATGACCGCGGCGAGGAATCGCTTGGAGGGCAACCAGGTCGGGTAATACTTGCCGGCCTGATCGACACGCATCGGCAGCGCTCGTTCACTTGCGGCCGCTCGGGCCTCTGCAGTCGCCCGATCGGCGTCGTTGAGAGCCGTCATACCGACCTACCCTACAGTAATATTAAGAATTGTTTAAGCTCGGTGTTCGTCTCAGACCGCTAACAAAACCGCTACGCAACGCCCACGACCGGACCGATCACGATGATTGCCGGCGGCCGGATTTCCTCGGCGCGGACCGTCTCGGCCACATCGTCGAGCCTCGCCCGGACCACCCGCTGAGCTGCGGTGGTGCCGTGCTGAACCACCAGCACCGGCGTATCGGCGGACCGGCCGCCCGCCAGCAGCGCCGCGGCAAACAATTCGATGCGTTCGACCGCCATGAGCAGCACGATCGTGCCCGTCAGCGCCGCCAGCGCCGACCAGTTCACCAGCGAATCCGGATGATCGGGCGCCAGGTGCCCACTGACCACGACGAACTCGTGGTTGACACCGCGATGGGTGACCGGAACCCCGGCCAGCGCCGGCACCGCGATCGCGCTGGTGATACCCGGCACCACTGTGACAGGTATCCCAGCGGCCGCGCATGCGATGACTTCCTCATAGCCGCGCGCGAAGACGAAGGGATCACCACCCTTGAGCCGCACCACGAACTTGCCGGCCCGGGCCCGTTCCACCAGGACGTCGTTGATCGCTTCCTGGGCCATCGCGCGCCCGTACGGAACCTTGGCGGCATCGATGACCTCGACATGCGGTGCCAGCTCGGCCAGCAGCTCCGGCGGGGCCAGCCGGTCGGCCACCACCACATCGGCCTGGGCCAGCAACCGGCGCCCGCGCACCGTGATCAGTTCCGGATCGCCGGGACCACCACCGACCAGGGCCACCGTGCCCGCCAGCGCGCCGGTGTCGTCACCGCCTGCGGTGATGACACCGCTGGCGAGTCCCTCACGGATGGCCGAGCGGTAGGCCGCCGAGCGGCGGTGCTCGCCACCGGCCAGCACGCCCACCGAAAGTCCGTCGTATTCGAACGACGCCGGGGTCACCGCACTGCCGTCGCGGGCGATGTCGGCGCGCACACAGAAGATGCGCCTGCTGTCGGCCTCGGCGACGATGGCGGCGTTGACCGCGGGATCGTCGGTCGCGGCGATGGCGTACCAGGCGTCGGCCAGATCACCGTCGCGGTAGTCCCGCAGGGTCAGGGTGATGCCGGTCATCGATTCCACGGCGGGTGTCGCCGCGCGGGTGATGACGTGCACATCGGCACCTGAGGAGACCAGCAGCGGAAGCCGGCGTTGCGCGACGGTGCCGCCACCGACGACGACAACCTTCTTGCCGGCCAGCCGGACACCGACGAGGTAGGCGTTCTCGGTCACCCGGCGAGCTTAGAGGTTGCCGCATGCCCGACGAACCGGTGCACCGCGCCGGGTGCCGCCGCGGGGTGGGTGTGCAGATACGACGCGAGGACGCCGTCGTGCACCACACCGTCGCGCGTGCTGGCGCCGTCGGCGCCGCGGTAACCCCATGCCGGAGCGTAATCGCCGGTGAAATCGACTGTGGTGCGGTGGAATTCGTGCCCGGTCGCACGTTCGCCGACGCGGTACGCCGATGAGTCCGACAGCGCGACGGCATCGCGGTAGCCCAACGTCAGGCGCGGCGTGAAGCGCGCCGAGCCGTCCAGTACACCGCACATCGGGTGGCCGTCGAGATCGGACATCAGGTAGGTCAGGCCGGCGCATTCGGCGTAGACCGGCGCGTGGCGGGCCAGGTCCCGGATCTGTTCGCGCAGCCTGGTGTTGGCCGACAGCTCGCCCGGGTACTGCTCGGGGAAACCGCCCGGCAGCACCGCGCCGGCGGCCCGCTCGGGCAGCTCGTCGACCAGCGGGTCGAATTCGACGACCTCGGCTCCTGCCGCACGCAGCAGTTCGGTGTGCTCGGCGTAACAGAAGGTGAACGCGCGCCCGGCCGCGACGGCGATCACCGGCCGCCCGGGTACCGGCGGACCTACCGCGTCGGGGTGCCACGGACCGACGCTGATCCGACTTCTGGCCAGCGCGACCAGCGCGGCGGTGTCGACGTGCCGTGCCATCAGGTCGGCCATCGCTGCGACCGCCGCCGTGGCCGCGCCGCCGTGCTCGGGCGCGGTGATCAGACCCAGATGCCGCGACGGCACGGCGAGTTCCGCGATGCGCGGGACAGCCCCGAGCACTGGGACGCCGGCCGCGGCGCACGCCTGGCGCAGCACCTGTTCATGACGCGGCGAACCGACGCGGTTGAGGATCACACCGGCCAGCCGGGTGTTGGTGTCGAAGGTGGAAAAACCGTGCAGCAGGGCGGCGATGCTGTGGCTCTGGCCACGGGCGTCGACCACCAGGACCACCGGCGCGCCGAGCAACTGCGCGACGTGTGCGGTGGAACCCCTTGCCGGACCGGGTGATTCGGGATCGATGCGGCCGTCGAACAGTCCCATGACGCCCTCGACGACCGCGATGTCGGCGCCCAGACAGCCGTGCGCGTACAGCGGCGCGATCCGCTCGTCACCGACCAGCACCGGGTCGAGGTTGCGCCCGGGCAGACCGGTGGCCAGCGCGTGATAGCCGGGATCGATGAAATCCGGTCCCACCTTGAATCCGGCCACCCGGTGCCCGGCCTTGCGCAGCGCACCCATCAAACCCGTTGCCACCGTGGTCTTCCCGCTGCCCGAAGCGGGTGCGGCGATGACGAAGCCGGGAGCTACCACTCGATACCCTTCTGGCCTTTGCGGCCGGCATCCATCGGGTGTTTGACCTTGGTCATCTCGGTGACCAGGTCGGCGGCCTCGATGAGCCGCGGCGGTGCGTCGCGGCCGGTGATCACCACGTGCTGGCTGCCGGGGCGGGCCAGTAGCGTGTCCACCACGACATCGACGTCGACCCAGCCCCATTTGAGCGGATAGGTGAACTCGTCGAGCACGTAGAAATCGTGCTGCTCGGCGGCCAGGCGCCGGGCGATCTCGGTCCAGCCGTCGGCGGCATCCTGCGCGTGGTCGGCATCGTCGCCGGCTTTGCGCGACCACGACCAGCCCGATCCCATCTTGTGCCACTCGACCCGGCCACCGATGCCGTGCTCGTCGTGCAGCCGGCCGAGCTGCCGGAACGCGGCTTCCTCGCCGACCTTCCACTTGGCGCTCTTGACGAACTGGAACACCGCGACGTCGAAACCGGAGTTCCAGGCCCGCAACGCCATTCCGAACGCGGCGGTGGATTTCCCCTTACCCGGTCCGGTGTGTACCGCGAGCACCGGTGCGTTACGGCGGGCCCGGGTGGTGAGTCCGTCGGCGGGCACCGTCAGTGGACGACCTTGCGGCATGACCTCTCCCCCATCCCTCAGGCGACACTGCGCACGACGTGGTGCAGCGACTCGGCGCGCAACTGCTCCAGTCGCAGTGTCGGGGCGCCCAGCCAGCCGGCCACCTCTGCGGCCAGACCCAGCTTGATGTACGACGTCTCACAGTCCACGACGACCGCGGCGGCGCCCTCGGCGCGCAACCGTTGTGCGGCCGCGCGGGTACGGCCCAGCGGGTCCGGCCCGCCGGTGGCGCGCCCGTCGGTCAGCAGCACCACCAGACTGCGGCGGGCACGGTCGCGGACCTTCTGGCGGGCGACGAGATCGCGAGCCGCCAGCAGTCCGTGCGCCAGCGGTGTGCGGCCGCCGGTGTCGAACTGCGCCAGCCGCCGGCCCGCCACATGAGCCGAGGATGTCGGCGGCAGCAGCACCTGCGCCTGCGCGCCGCGGAAGGTGATGACCGCGACCTGGTCACGTCGCTGGTAGGCGTCGCGCAGCAACGACATCGCGGCCCCGCTGACCGCCGACATGCGGTCGCGGGCGGCCATCGAGCCGGATGCATCGACCAGGAAGATCACCAGGTTGCCCTCACGGCCCTGCCGGATGGCACCGCGCACGTCGGCGGGCGCCGGACGCAGCGGGCCCGGGCCTGCCGCGTTGGCCGCCGCGGCCAGCAGGGTGGCGATCAGATGCGGGCCGTCGCCGGAGGCATCGGGGCTGGCCGCCACGGTCACCCCGGTTCGGTTGCGGGCCTTGGACCGGCGGCCGGGCGAACCTTCTCCGATGCCGGGCACCCGCAGCGCCCTGGTACGGAAGGCCGGCGCGGGCGGTGCGCTGGCACGTGCCGGGGCTTGGCCGTCGGCACCGGAATCCTGTTGCGGCGCGGCGTCTTCCTGCGGCGCGTCGGCTCCCCCGCCGGGCGGGTCGGGATCGGGTTCCGGCTCGCCGCCGGACTGATCCTCGGTCTCGTTGAGCGCGTCGTCGAGGGTTTCCTGATCCAGGCCGGGCTCGTCGAACGGGTCCCGACGGCGCCGGTGCGGCAGTGCCAGTTCGGCGGCGACCCGGATATCGGCGGCCTCGACCGCATCGGCACCGCGCCAGGCGGCGTGTGCGACGGCGGTGCGGGCCACCACCAGATCGGCGCGCATCCCGTCGACGTCGAACGCCGCACACAGCGCGGCGATACGGCGTAATTCGTTGTCCCCCAAGACCACGTCGGGCACCCGGGCCTTGGCCGCGGCGATCCGGCGGGCATAGTCGGCATCGATGTCGGCGTGCCGGGCGGCGAAGCCGGCCGGGTCGGCCTCGTAGGCCAGCCGGGTGCGGATCACCTCGGTGCGCACGTCGACGTCACGCGAGGCACGCACGTCGACGGTCAGGCCGAACCGGTCCAGCAGCTGCGGGCGCAGCTCACCCTCCTCGGGGTTCATCGAACCGATCAGCACGAAACGTGACTCGTAGGAATGCGATACACCGTCGCGCTCGACATGCACCCGCCCCATCGCGGCGGCGTCGAGGAGCACGTCGACCAGGTGATCACCGAGCAGGTTGACCTCGTCGACGTAGAGCACGCCGCGGTGCGCGCGGGCCAGCAGCCCCGGTGAGAACGCATGCTCGCCGTCGCGCAACACCTTCTGCAGGTCCAGCGACCCGATGACCCGGTCCTCGGTCGCGCCGATGGGCAACTCCACCAGCCGGGCCTGCGCGGAGCCCAGGATGCCCGCCAAGCCGCGTACCGCGGTCGATTTCGCGGTGCCCTTCTCGCCACGGATCAGCACGCCACCGATATCGGGACGCACCGCGCACAACAACAGGGCCAGTCGCAGCTGATCGTGTCCGACGATGGCGCTGAACGGGAAAACCGGCGGATCCTGGTCGGTCATGCCCGACCCGTCCGCAGCATCGGCACGTGCGGTATGCCGTCCTCGACGAATTCGTCACCGTCGCGGACGAATCCGTGCCCGGCATACATCTCTTCGAGATAGGTCTGCGCGTCGATGCGGCACTGGTAGTCGCCGACCTCGGCGAGCGCGGCCTGCAACAACCGGGTGGTGTGCCCCTGCCCGCGCGCACTGCGCTTGGTGCACAGCCGCCCGATCCGGAAGGTCTTCTCGCCGCCGGTGTGCTCCTCCATCAACCGCAGGGTGCTCATCACCTCGCCGTCGGGCGCCTCAAGCCAGTAATGCCGGGTGTCGGCGAGCAGATCGCGACCGTCCAGTTCGGGGTACGGGCAGGCCTGCTCGACGACGAAGACCTCCACGCGCAGCTTCAGCAGCTCGTAGAGCGTCGCGGCATCGAGATCCTGGGACCGGACCCGGCGCAGTGCGACCGTCACACCACTCCCGCCGGCTCCGGATCGTCGGTGTCGGTCCCCGATACCGACCGGTCGGCGCCGGCGTGCAGCGCGGCCGCGGCGGCGTCGGTATCCGACTGCAACCCGAGAACCTTGGTGCCCCACGACCACACCTCGGCGAAAAGCTCGGGCTCATGGGACAGTTCGACCCCCAGCGACGGGATCATCTCCTTGAGCCGGCCCTGCCAGGACGCGTTGTAGGAGTCGGCGAAGCATTTCTGCATCACCTCCAGCATCGCGGGCACCGCCGTCGAGGCACCCGGTGAGGCACCGAGCAGACCGGCGATGCTGCCGTCGGCCGCGGTGAGAACCGTGGTGCCGAACTCCAGCGTGCCGCCCTTGCCCTTGGCGGGTTTGATGACCTGCACACGCTGGCCGGCCACCGACAGGTCCCAGTCGGAATTGACTGCGCTGGGCGCGAAATCGCGCAGTGCGTCGACGCGGGCCTCCTCCGAGAGCGCCAGCTGGCCGAGCAGATACTTCACCAGGCTCATCTGGGTCAGGCCGACGCCGAGCATCGACGCCAGGTTGTTGGGCTTGACCGACAGCGGCAGGTCGGTGAAATGACCCTGCTTGAGGAATTTCGGCGACCATCCGGCGAACGGCCCGAACAGCAGCCAGGACTTGCCGTTGATGATGCGGGTGTCCAGGTGCGGTGCCGACATCGGTGGGGCGCCCAGCGGCGGGAAGCCGTACACCTTGGCCTTGTGGCCCGCGGTGACCGCGGGGTTGGCGGTGCGCAGGAACTGCCCGCCGACCGGGAAGCCGCCGAAACCCTTGGCCTCGGCGATACCGGACTTCTGCAGCAGTGGCAGCGCGTCACCACCGGCTCCGACGAAGACGAACTTGGCGTTGATCTTGCGGGTGGCACCGGTCCGCCGGTTGCGGACCTTGACCGTCCAGGTGCCGTTGGATTCCTTGGACAGATCGCGCACCTCGTGGCCGAACAGCGCGCTGGTGCCGTTGCGTACGCCGTAGCCGATGAGCTGCTTGGACAGCGACCCGAAGTCGATGTCGGTGCCGTCGGTGGTCCAGTTCAGCGCCACCGGGACCGAGAAGTCGCGCTTGGCCGCCATGAACGGCAGCCGGCGCGCGAACTCGTCGGCGTCGTCGATGAACTCGGTGGTGGCGAACAACGGGTTCGACGCCAGCGCGTCGCGACGCTTGCGCAGGTAGTCGATGCGGTCGGCGCCCTGGACGAACGACACATGCGGCACGGCGTTGAGGAAGCTGCGGGCGTCGGTGAGCACACCTTTTTCGATGGCGTGCGCCCAGAACTGGCGCGACACCTGGAACTGCTCATTGACGTGCACCGCCTTGGTGATGTCGATCGAGCCGTCCGGCATCTCCGGGGTGTAGTTGAGCTCACACAGCGCCGAGTGCCCGGTGCCTGCGTTGTTCCACGGGTCGCTGCTCTCGGCGGCGGCCCCGTCGAGCCGCTCGACCAGCGTTATGGACCAGTTCGGCTCGACCAGCCGCAGCAGTGCGCCCAAGGTGGCGCTCATGATCCCAGCCCCAACCAGCAAGACGTCGGTCGTCGATGTTGAAGTCACGTTGGAGTCTGACACCGGTTTGCTGTCCTTCGCATTCGCACGGTTGTACCGGTGCCAAGGTTATCCCGCCGCGGTTCGCGCCAACCCTCCGACCACACAGCTATGGTGAACCGGTGACGGCATGGGAGACCGACGTCCTGCCCGGCTACCACCAGTGCACGATCGAACTCGGCGCCGACCCGGAGGGCGAGGGCGACCTGTTCGCCACGCTGGTGCGCCGCGGCCCGGCCGGTCCGGCACAGCATGCGGTGCTCGCGGTGCACGGCTACACCGACTACTTCTTCAACACCGAACTGGCCGATCATCTCGCGGCCCGCGGGTTCGCCTTCTACGCCCTGGACCTGCATAAATGCGGTCGCTCGTGGCGCGAGGGGCAGACCCCGCATTTCACCACCGACCTGAGTCGCTACCACCGTGAGCTCGAACGTGCGCTGACCGTCATCGCCGCCGAGACCGGCGGCGCGCAGGTCTGCGTCTACGGCCACTCGGCGGGTGGGCTGATCGTGACGTTGTGGTGTGACCGGCTGCAGGCAACCGATCGCACGGCGGCGCTGGGAGTGGGCGGTCTCATACTCAACAGCCCGTTTTTCGACCTGCACGGACCCGCCATCCTGCGCACCGCGCCCACCTCGGCGGCGCTCATCGCATTGGCACGCGTCCGCAAGACCCGGGTGGTGCGCAAACCGACGCCGGGCGGTTACGGGACCACGCTGCACCGCGATTACGACGGCGAGTTCGACTACAACCTGGACTGGAAACCGCTGGGCGGCTTCCCGGTGACGTTCGGCTGGATCAACGCCGTGCGGCGGGGTCACGCGCGGCTGCACCGCGGCCTTGACGTCGGTGTGCCCAATCTGGTGCTGCGCTCGGACCACAGTGTCTCCGAGGGTGTCCAGGCCGATGCGATGCAGCGCGGCGACGCCGTCCTGGACGTCAAACTCATCGCCCGCTGGTCCGGGTGTGTCGGCGGCACCCATACCACCATCGCCCCGATAGTCGACGCCAAGCACGACGTGTTCCTGTCGCTGGCCGAGCCGCGCGCCGCGGCCTACGGTGAACTGGACCGCTGGCTGGACTTCTACCTGGCCGGCCGCCCGTCCCCGAGTTCCACCACCCGATCCGGATAGGTTTGCGACGTGCAACATTTCGATCTGACCATCATCGGCACCGGCTCGGGCAACAGCATCCTCGACGAGCGCTATGACGACAAGTCGGTGGCGATCTGCGAGCAGGGCACGTTCGGCGGCACCTGCCTCAATGTCGGCTGCATACCGACCAAGATGTTCGTCTACGCCGCCGAGGTGGCCGCCACGATCCGCGATGCCGCCCGGTTCGGGGTGGACGCGCACATCGATCAGGTGCGCTGGAATGACATCGTGTCGCGGGTCTTCGGCCGCATCGACCCGATCGCGCTCGGCGGGCAGCGCTACCGGCAGTCCTCACCCAACGTGACGGTCTTCGACTCGCACACCCGGTTCGGCCCCACCCGGCCCGACGGCAAGTACCTGCTGCGCACCGAGGCCGGTGACGAGTTCACCTCCGATTCGGTGGTGATCGCCGCGGGCGCCCGCGCCCTGGTGCCGCCCGCCATCGACAACTGCGGTGTCAGCTTCTACACCAGCGACACCATCATGCGGATCCCGGAACTGCCCGAGCACCTCGTGATCGTCGGCGGCGGTTTCGTCGCCGCGGAGTTCGCGCACGTCTTCTCGGCCTTGGGATCCAAGGTGACGATTGTGCTGCGTGGGTCGACGCTGCTGACCTATTGCGACGACGATATCGGCGAGCGGTTCACCGATGTCGCGGCCCGTAAATGGGATGTGCGCAGTCACCGCAACGTGATCGGCGGGCACACCGACGATTCCGGCACCACCACCCTGGAGCTCGACGACGGTTCGACCCTGACCGCCGATGCGCTGCTGGTGGCCACCGGCCGGGTGCCCAACGGCGACCTGCTGGACGCCAAACTGGCCGGTGTCGAGGTCACCGACGGCGGCCAGGTCGTCGTCGACGAGTACCAACGGACAACGGCGCGCGGCATTTTCGCGCTCGGTGACGTGTCCTCGGATTATCAGCTCAAGCACGTCGCCAACCACGAGGCACGGGTGGTGCGGCACAACCTGCTGGCCGACTGGGACGACCCGGAGACCCTGGTGGCCTCCGATCACCGCTTCGTCCCGTCGGCGGTGTTCACCGACCCGCAGGTGGCCTGTGTCGGGCTGACCGAGAACGACGCCCGCGCAAAGGGTTTGAAGATCAAGGTGAAGATCCAGGATTACGGCGACGTGGCCTACGGCTGGGCCATGGAGGACACCACCGGAATCTGCAAGATCATCGTCGAGGAGGACACCGGTCAGATCCTCGGTGCCCACATCATGGGGCATCAGGCCTCGACGCTGATCCAGCCGCTCATCCAGGCGATGAGCTTCGGGCTGGGCGGCCAGGACATGGCGCGCGGCCAGTACTGGATCCACCCGGCACTGCCGGAGGTCATCGAGAACGCGCTGCTGGCGTTGTGCGGGGAACCGCCCTGGCCGCCGGCCCGGCGGCACTGAGCCTCAGGCCGGCGTACTCCACTTCTCCTCGACCCGGCCGAAGCGCCAGAACAGCAGTGCCACGATCCAGGTCAGCAGGAACAGCCCGACGATGGCGAACCCGACGAACTCCATGTCCAGTGAGCCGATGACGGCCAGCGGGCCCGATTCCACCCCGAGCCGGTCGGCGACCAGGCCCGCCAGCACGATGACGCCGATGCCGAGTGCCACCACCACCGAGAGCACCGTGACGGTGAGGTTGTAGAACACCTTGCGCACCGGCTTGAGGAACGCCCAACCGTAGGCCCGCGCCATCAGGATGCCGTCCAGGGCGTCGAAAAGGCTCATCCCGGCGGCGAACAGCACCGGCAGCACCAGGATCGCGTACCAGGGCAGCGTGAAGGCCGCGGTGCCGGCGGCCAGCACCAGCAGGGCCACCTGGGTGGCGGTGTCGAAGCCCAGACCCATCAGCAGGCCCACCGGGTAGAGGTGCCACGGCTTGTTGACGCGTCGCATGGTGCGCGCCAGCAGTCGCGCCAGGAATCCGCGGCGTTCCAGCTGACGTTCGAGTTCGGCCTCGTCGCATTCCCCGTTGCGCATGGCGCGGAAGACCTTGGCGATGCCGACGACGGCGAAAAGGTTGGTCAGCCCGATCAGGATCAGGAACGTCCCGGCGACCAGTGAGCCGATCAGGCCGAGGTTCTGCAGCAGCGGAGAGTTCTCGTCCTGGACCGGGCCGGCCAGCGCGCGCACGCCCAGGGCGAGCAGGAACGCCAGACCGAAGACGACACTGGAATGGCCCAGCGAGAACCAGAAGCCGGCCGACAGCGACCGGGTTTTCTCACCGACCAGCTTGCGGGTGGTGTTGTCGATGACGGCGATGTGGTCGGCATCGAAGGCGTGGCGTACCCCGAGCAGGTACGCGGTGACACCGAGTCCGACGCCGAAGACACCGGCCGATCCGAGTGTGATGTGTTGCGGCGCAACGCTGAATACCAGCACACCCCAGCCGAACAGGTGTAGGGCCAGCACCACGGTGGCGATGGCGGCGATGGTGGTCCAGTCGGTGCGGTCGAACCGGGCGGCCGGGGCTGCGGCCGAGGTCGGCACTTGGGTCGCGCAGGGCGAATCGCTCACGCGTCGAGCCTAGGGGGCGGGGAACATATCTGTCTAGCTGTTCAGATGTACAGCTAGACACTGGCCGGACGGGCAGGTCAGTGCTGGTGGTTGTGCGCCGCGCCGATCCAATGCAGCAGGTCGTGCACGGTGTGATCCTCCAGCCGGTAGCTGGCCTGCCGACCGACCCGGGTCGAGGAGACCCAGCCCTGCTGGCGCAGCAGCCGCAATGCCTGCGATACCGAGTTCTCCGACCGGCCCAGCGCACTTGCCAGATCACCCACGCAGATGCCCGGCGCGCGGTGCAGGCTCAACAGGATCTCCAGCCGGCCCGGGTCACTGAGCAGGTCGAAACGCTGCGTCCAGCCACCGATGTCGACATCCGCCAGTGCGGACGTCGCCCGGTCGACCTGGTCACCGGCTGCCGCCATGGCTGCCAATCTTAGCCAGCACTCTCGCCGGTGGGGCGGATCAGTCCAGGAAGCCGTGCAGCAGCGCCGCCGAGCCGGCGACGTGATCGAGCATCGCGGCCGCCGCGGCTTCACCGTCACCGGCCAGGATGGCCATCACGATCGCCTCGTGCTGCTCGTCGGAGTGCGCGATATTGCGTGCCAGCAGCGGGATCTGGTCGAGCAGCGCATTGAGCCGCATCCGGTTCTCGGCGACCAGCGGGACCAGCGACGGGGATCCGGCGGCCTCGGCGATGGCCAGGTGCAACCGGGAGTCCAGCCTGCGGTAGTCCTCGAGCTTGGCACCGCGGACATCGGCCATCCGTGACCACAGACCGTCGCGATCGGCGGCCGAGAGCGTCCGGCAGGCCGCCATTCGCGCGGCGCCGACCTCCAGGATCTCGCGCAACCGCAACGCGTCGTCGATCTCGGCGCGGGTCACCCGCGGCTGCCCACCGGTGACCGCGGGCAACTGCTCGGCCAGAAAAGTGCCGCCGTAGCGACCCCGCCGCGCCACCAGATACCCGGCGTCGGCCAACGATCGGATGGCCTCTCGGACGGTGTCGCGGCTGACCCCGAGCCGGGCGGCCAGCTCACGTTCGGGCGGTAGCGACTCCCCCGGCTCGAGCACGCCGAGCCGGATGGTCTCCAGCAGCCGGCCGACGGTGTCCTCGAACGCATTGCCGAGCCGGACCGGGCGCAGCAGCGCGCCGCTGGCCAGCGTGGGGTCGGGATCGGCGGCCATCGTCATCTCGTCACAGCGGCGTCACATAGGCCGAGCTGATCCCGCCGTCGACCAGGAAACTCGATCCGGTGATGAACGACGAGTCATCCGATGCCAGGAAGGCGACGGCAGCGGCCAGTTCCTCGGGTTCGGCGAACCGGCCCAACGGGATGTGCACCAGGCGGCGCGCGGCACGCTCGGGATCCTTGGCGAAAAGTTCTTGCAGCAGAGGGGTGTTGACCGGTCCGGGGCACAGCGCGTTGACGCGGATCCCCTGGCGGGCGTACTGCACACCGAGTTCGCGCGACATCGCCAGGACACCACCCTTGGAGGCGGTGTAGGAGATCTGCGAGGTCGCCGAGCCCATCACCGCGACGAAGGACGCGGTGTTGATGATCGAGCCCTTCTGCTGGGGCACCATGTGGCGCAGGGCGGCCTTGCAGCAGAAGAACACCGACTTGAGGTTGATGTCCTGCACCCGCTGCCAGGCATCGATACCGGTGTTCTCGATCAGATCGTCTTCCGGCGGGCTGATGCCGGCGTTGTTGAAGGCGATGTCGACGCCACCGTGTACCTCGACGGCGGTGTCGAACAGGTTGTCGACGGCCTGCTGATCGGAGACGTCCACCTGTACGAAGGTGACGTTCATATCGTTGGCCACGCTCTTGCCCGCGCTCGGGTCCACATCGCCGATCACGACGATGGCACCTTCGGCCTGCATGCGTTTGGCGGTGGCCAGGCCGATCCCGCTGGCACCGCCGGTGATGACGGCGACCTTGTCTTTCAGACGCTGGGACAGGTCCATTCAGTTCTCTCCAATCGCAAAGAAGACGTTCTTGGTTTCGGTGAAGTGTTCGGGTGCATCCGGCCCGAGCTCGCGGCCCAGCCCGGATTGTTTGAACCCGCCGAACGGTGTGCTGTAGCGCACCGAGGAATGCGAATTCACGCTCAGGTTGCCCGATTCCACGGCGCGCGAGACCCGCAGCGCGCGGGACAGGTTGTCGGTCCAGATCGAGCCGGACAGCCCGTAGGGCGTGTCGTTGGCCAGTGCGATGGCATCGGCTTCGTCCTCGAACGGCAGCACCGTGACGACCGGGCCGAAGATCTCCTCGGCCACGGCGCGGTCGGTACGTGCCGGGGTCAGCACCGTCGGCGGGAACCAGTATCCGGGGCCCGTCGGTGCGCTGCCGCGGAAAGCCACCGGTGCGTCGTCGGGCACATAGGAGGCGACGGTGTCGAAATGCGCGCGCGACACCAGCGGACCCATCTCACTGTCGCGGGCGGCCGGGTCGCCGACGACCAGACCCTTGACAGCCGGCTCGAGGAGCTCCATGAACTTGTCGTAGACGTTGCGCTGCACCAGGATCCGGCTGCGGGCGCAGCAATCCTGGCCGGCGTTGTCGAAGACGCCGTATGGCGCGGTGGCGGCGGCCTTCTCCAGATCGCAGTCGTCGAAGATGATGTTGGCGCTCTTGCCACCGAGCTCCAGGGTGACCCGTTTGACCTGGGCCGCGGCGCCCGCCATCACCTTCACCCCCACCTCGGTGGAGCCGGTGAACACGATCTTGCGCACATCGGGGTGGCTGATGAAGCGCTCCCCCACCACCGAGCCCTTGCCGGTGAGCACCTGGAAAAGCCCGTCGGGCAACCCGGCCGCCAAGCCGAGCTCGGCGAGCCGCATGGTGGTCAGCGGCGTGATCTCGGCCGGTTTCACCAGCACCGCGTTACCGGCGGCCAGCGCGGGCACGAAACCCCATGACGCGATGGTCATCGGGAAGTTCCACGGGGCGATGACGGCGACGACGCCGAGCGGTTCGTGGAATGTCACATCCAGGCCGCCGGCGACCGGAATCTGCTTGCCGGACAACCGCTCCGGGCTGGCCGAGTAATACTGCAGCACATCGCGGACGTGCCCGGCCTCCCATTCGGCGTTGCCGATGACGTGCCCGGAGTTGGCGACCTCCAGGGCCGCCAACTCGCCGATATGGGCGTCGACCTGTGCCGCGAAGGCTCGCAGTAGGCCGGCCCGTTCGGCCGGGGCCAGCCGGGCCCACCGGGTCTGGGCGGACTTCGCGCGGGCAACCGCATCGTCGACGGCGGCGACGTCGAGCTGTTCGACGGTGCGCAGTACCTGTTCGGTTGCCGGGTTGATCAGCTGGGTGGCCGTGCTGGTCACGCTAGGGCCCTACCTTTCGAAGTCGCATAGTCACGGGCCGCGCTCACCACACCGGCGAACAGCCGCAGATCGTCGAGTCGTTCTTCGGGATGCCATTGCACCGCCACCACGAAACCGGTTGTGGCCGACTCGGTTTCGACAGCCTCGATGACCCCGTCGGTATCGCGTGCGCTCACGATCAGGCCGCGGCCCAGCTCGGCGATGGCCTGGTGGTGGTAGCACTGGGCATCGGTGCCTTCACCGATGAGCGCCGCGACCCGGGTGCCGGGCACGGTGCTGATGGATGTCGTGCTGAAGACCGCGTTTCCGGCCTGGTGGCCGCTGTGGCCGATCACATCGGGCAGGTGCTGGTGCAGCGTGCCACCGAGGGCCACATTGAGGACCTGCGCGCCGCGGCAGATGCCGAGCACCGGCAGCCGGCGCGCCAGCGCACCGCGCAGCAGGGCGAACTCCCACGCGTCGCGGTCGCGGGCCGGCTCATCGGTTCTGCGGTGTTTGACATGGCCGTATGCCGCCGGATCGACATCGCGGCCACCGGTGATGACCAGCCCGTCCAGACCGTCGAGCACGCGCTCGACGATGCCGTCGTCGACCGGTTGCGGCGGCAGCAGCGTCGCGATACCGCCTGCGGTGGTGACCCCTTCGAGGTAGATCGCCGGCAGGAACGAGGCCTGCACATCCCAGACACCGGTCTGGGCCTGCTGCAGATAAGTGGTCAGCCCCAGCACCGGACGTGCCGGGTCGACCATGTCATAGCCGTTCAAAGCCGCGCACCCGCTCCCAGTCCGTGACGGCGGCATTGAACGCCTTGAGTTCGATGCGCGCATTGTTCAGATAGTGCTCGACGACCTCGTCGCCGAAGGCCGCACGCGCCACCGCCGAGTTCTCGAACAGTTCGGCGGCCTCGGCCAGTGTGGTCGGAAGTCGCTGCGCGCCACTGGTATAGGCGTTGCCCACGCAGGCGTCTTCGAGTTCGAGGCCCTGCTCGATACCGTGCAGCCCGCCCGCGATCAGCGCCGCGGTCGCCAGGTACTGGTTGACGTCGCCGCCGGGCGCGCGGCATTCCATCCGCATACCGTGACCGTGGCCGACCACCCGCAATGAGCAGGTGCGGTTGTCCAGCCCCCAGGCCACGGCGGTGGGCGCGAAGCTGCCGTCGACGAAACGCTTGTAGGAGTTGATGTTCGGCGCATAGAACAGTGTCAGCTCACGCAGGGTGGCGATCTGTCCGGCGATGAAGCTGCGGAACATCGCCGACATCCCCAGCGGGTCGTCGTCATCGGCGAAAACCGCCGATCCGTCGGTGCCGCGCAGCGAGATGTGGATATGACAGCTGTTGCCTTCACGCTCGTCGTACTTGGCCATGAAGGTCAGCGCCTTACCGTGCTGGTCGGCGATCTCCTTGGCACCGTTCTTGTAGATGGTGTGGTTGTCGCACGTGACGATGGCCTCGTCGTAGCGGAACGCGATCTCCTGCTGGCCCAGGTTGCATTCACCCTTGACGCCCTCGCAGTACATGCCGGCGCCTTCCATGCCGAGCCGGATGTCGCGCAGCAGCGGTTCCATCCGGGTCGAGGCCAGCATGGCGTAGTCGATGTTGTAATCGGTCGACGGTGTCAGCCCGCGGTAACCGGCCGCCCACGCCTGCCGGTAGGTGTCGTCGAAGACCATGAACTCCAGTTCGGTGCCGATATAAGCCCGCAGATCCATCGCCGCCAGCCGATCGGTCTGCTTGCGCAGGATGGTGCGCGGCGCCTGCAGAACCGGGGTGCCGTCGGTCCAGGACAGGTCCGCCATCACCAGCGCGCTGCCCGGCAGCCAGGGCAGCAGCCGCAGCGTGGCAAAGTCCGGTGTCATCACCATGTCGCCGTAGCCGGTCTCCCAGCTGGAGATCGCGTACCCGTCGACGGTGTTGTTGTCGACGTCGACGGCCAACAGGTAGTTGCAGCATTCGGCGCCGTGGGCGGCCACATCCTCGACGAACAGCCGGGCCGAGACCCGCTTGCCGGTGAGCCGGCCCTGCATGTCGGTGAACGCCACGATGACGGTGTCGATCTCGCCGGCCGCCACCAGCTGCTCGAGGTCGGCACTGCCCAGCAACCCTCGGTTGCCGGTCCCGCTCGTATGGGTGGTCACATGTGCTCCCTTGCCTGATGTGACGGAAAGTCAACCATTGGATGCCCCGTAGCGGGGACATCGCTGCACAGATTTACACAACCGTCACTCCAAAGGTAGGACACCAGACCAATAGCACTCTATTGTCCCTACCACAGTGGGTGCTGGGCGCATGTGGGGCCGCACTCCGGACGAACACACCGAACAAGGAGCATGCCGTGCCCGAGGGCCATGAACTTCTCGACGAAGATGAAAGACATCTCGCCAGCCTGGGTTACAGCCAGGAACTGCACCGGTCATGGTCGGGGTTCTCGAACTTCGCCATCTCGTTCTCGATCATCTCCATCCTCGCGGGCTGTTTCACCTCGTTCGGCCTGGGCTGGAACAACGGCGGCCCGGCGGCCATCGCCTGGGGCTGGCCCATCATCGCGGCCTTCATCCTGGTCATCGGCCTGTGCATGTCCGAGCTGGTCTCGGCGTTCCCCACGTCCGGTGGAATCTATTGGTGGGCAGCCAAACTCGGTGGGCCCAAGGCCGGTTTCTACACCGGTTGGCTCAACCTGGTGGGCCTGATCGCCATCCTGGCCTCGGTGGCCTACGGCAGCGCGACCTTCCTGGACCTGACGCTGGGCACCTTCAGCGAGTCCTGGCTGGCCGGCTACAGCCTCACCCGCACCTTCGTGATGTTCCTGGTCATCTTGGTGATCGTCGCGACCATCAACATCTTCTCCTCACACCTGCTGGCGGTCATCAACAACATCTCGGTGTGGTGGCATGTCATCGGGGCGGCGGCCGTCATCGGGATCCTGTGGCTGATCCCCGAGCAGCACGCCAGCTTCTCGACGGTCTTCGCCACCACCGTCAACAACACCGGCTTCTTCGGCGGTTCCACGTCGGGCTTCGGCTTCCTGCTGTTCGTGCTGCCGATGTCGGCGATCCTGACCCAGTACACGATCACCGGATACGACGCATCGGCGCACCTGTCGGAGGAGACCAAGAGCGCGGCCGACGGTGCCGCCAAAGGCATCTGGCGGTCGATCTTCTACTCCGCCATCGGCGGCTGGATCCTGCTGCTGACCTTCCTGTTCGCCGTCCAGGATGTCGACGGCGTGACGGCGGGCGGCGGCGCGGTGGCCACCATCTTCACCCAGGCGATGGACTCCAAGTGGGTCGCGGTCGTGCTGCTGATCTCGACGGCGGGCCAGTTGTTCTGCACCACCGCATGCCAGACCAGCGCGTCGCGGATGTTGTTCGCCTTCAGCCGTGACCGGGCCGTCCCGGGTCACCAGCTGTGGTCCAAGCTGAGCGCCAAGAGGGTGCCCGCCAACGCCGTGATCGTGACCGCTGTCATCGCGGCCATCATCACGCTGCCGGCCCTGGTCGAGGTCGACATCAACGGCGCACCCGTCCCGATCGCATTCTTCGCCGTCGTCTCGATCGGTGTCGTGGGCCTGTATCTGTGCTTCGCGGTGCCGATCTACTACCGATGGAAGGCCGGCGATTCCTTCCCGATCGGCAAGTGGAATCTGCGCGGCCACCACAAGTGGATGGCTCCGCTGGCATTGATCGAAATCGTGGTGACCTCGATCATCGCCATGTTCCCGACATCGATCGGCGGCGCACCCTGGGATGCCAGCTTCGAGTGGAAGTTCGTCAACTACACCCCGCTGCTGGTGGGCACGGTGCTGATACTGCTCTACATCTACTGGCACGTGTCGGTGAAGAAGTGGTTCACCGGGCCGATCAAACAGGTCGATGCCAGCGGTGAAGAGCTCGAAGGAGTCTCCTGAAACGCGGCTACTCAGGATAGGCCCGCCGCAAGGCGGGCCCCGCGCCCCTCGTGCCTCCCCGGCCGAGGGGCGCGGTTTATCTGTGACCCTGGTCTCGGCGGGGTTTGGCCGAACCACCCCGGGGTACCCCATCGCGACTCATAACAACGGCTCGGGGTAGGTCAATAACGTGTGTGGCGCCACTGGCGAGATACGGCTTGACGATCAGATACCGGATGTCGCGGCGGTCGCCGCGATGGCCGACGTGATGACACCGCGCGGACCAGACGGCGCCGGGGTCTGGTCACAGGGCCGGGTGGCCCTGGGACACCGGCGCCTCAAGATCATCGACCTCTCCGAGGCCGGCGCCCAGCCCATGGTCGACGCCGACCTGGGTCTGACGATCGCCTGGAACGGCTGCATCTACAACTATCCGCAGCTGCGCGACGAACTGGCCGGTCACGGTTATCGGTTCTTCTCCACCAGCGACACCGAGGTACTGCTCAAGGCCTACCACCACTGGGGCGACGACTTCGTCGACCACCTGATGGGCATGTTCGCCTTCGCGATCGTCGAACGCGACAGCGGCCGGGTGTTGCTGGGCCGTGACCGCCTCGGCATCAAGCCGCTCTACATCAGCTCCGATGCCCGCCGGGTCCGGTTCGCCTCGACGCTGCCTGCCCTGCTGGCCGGCGGCGATATCGACACCCGGGTGGATCCGGTAGCGCTGCAGCATTACCTGAGCTTCCACTCCGTGGTGCCCGCGCCGCTGACCATCCTGCGCGGTGTGCGCAAGGTACCGCCGGCCACGGTCATCGCATACGAGCCCGACGGGCGCACCCACACCCGGACCTACTGGAGTCCCGACTTCAGCAGGGCCGCCGAGCGCGCCGACTGGTCGGAGAAAGACTGGCAGGACGCCGTTCTGGATTCACTGCGGACCGCGGTGCGACGCCGGCTGGTCGCCGACGTCCCGGTGGGCTGCCTGCTTTCCGGCGGTGTGGACTCGTCGCTGATCGTCGGGCTGCTCGCCGAAGCGGGCCAGACCGGGCTGTCGACCTTCTCGATCGGATTCGAATCGGTCAACGGTGTCGCCGGTGACGAGTTCAAATACTCCGACATCGTCGCCGCGCGCTTCGGCACCGACCATCACCAGATCAGGATCGACACCGCGCGCATGCTGCCGGCCCTCGACGGCGCCATCGGCGCCATGAGCGAGCCGATGGTCAGCCACGACTGCGTGGCGTTCTACCTGCTCAGCCAGGAGGTCGCCAAACACGTCAAGGTGGTGCAGTCCGGACAGGGCGCCGACGAGGTGTTCGCCGGCTACCACTGGTATCCGCCGATGGGCGAACCCGCGGCTGCCTCTCTGGACGGTTCGGTGGCCTCCTACCGCGGCGCGTTCTTCGACCGCGATGTCGCCGGGGTGCACGCGCTGGTCTCCCCCGCGTTCGCCGCCGACGGCGATCCCAGCGGCCGGTTCGTCACCGATCACTTCGCCCAGGCGGGCGCGCAGACCGGTGTCGACCGTGCCTTGCGCCTGGACACCACCGTCATGCTGGTCGACGACCCGGTCAAACGCGTCGACAACATGACGATGGCGTGG
Source organism: Mycobacterium sp. (assembly GCA_016197405.1). Classification (GTDB taxonomy): domain Bacteria; phylum Actinomycetota; class Actinomycetes; order Mycobacteriales; family Mycobacteriaceae; genus Mycobacterium. The sequence goes on along the minus strand of JACPVR010000023.1, from coordinate 313,962 downwards.
GGCCTGGAGGGCCGGGTGCCCTTCCTCGACCATGAGCTGGTGGAACTCGCCGCCACCTGCCCGCCGGAACTCAAGATCGCCCACGGCGGCAAGGGTGTGCTGAAAGAAGCTGCCCGCCAAGTCATTCCGGGCGAGGTCATCGACCGGCCCAAGGGCTACTTCCCGGTGCCCGCGCTGACGCACCTGGAGGGCCCCTACCTCGACATGGTGCACGACGCGTTGCACACGCCGGCAGCCAAGGAACGCGACCTGTTCCGCCCCGAGGCCGTCAGCCGGCTGCTGGGCGATCCCAACGGCAGGCTCACCCCGTTGCGCGGCAACGAGCTCTGGCAGATCGCCCTGCTGGAACTCTGGCTGCAGCGGCACTCGATCACCGGGCCCGCAGCGTGAACGCCGGCGCGGAGTTGGAGACCGAGGCCATCACGCTCGGCCTGCACGATGCCACACCTGCCCACCTGGTGGACGCGATGGCCTCCGATGTCGTTCTCGAACTCGGTTGGGGCCGACTGATTTTCGGGCAGACCTTCGCCGACGCCGACAAGCTGGCCGGGGTGCTGGCCCACGAGGGTCCGGGCCGGCGCGATATCTGCATCTATGCCAGGGAATCGCACGTGCTGGTCTCGCGGGCACCGACCGAACTATTCATCGACCCCAGCCACACCTACCGGTTGCGCTTCGGCGACGCCGAAGAGACGCCGACGTTCTCCGGCTTCTCCATCCGGACGCTGGAAAGCCCGGCCGATGCCGACGCCATCAACCGGGTCTACGTACGGTGCGGCATGGTGCCCGCCCCCAACGACGTCATCTGGGACAACCACACCCAGTCCGAGGCGGTGAACTATCTGGTCGCCGTCCGTGACAACGCCGGCGACGGACCGGACACCGTGATCGGCACCGTGACCGGGGTCGACCACCAGATCCTGTTCGGCGATCCCGAGCAGGGTTCGAGCCTGTGGACGCTGGCCGTCGACCCCGGAGCCGGGCTGCCCGGCGTCGGTGAGGCACTGACCCGCACGCTGGCCGCGTTCTACCGCGAACGCGGCCGCCGGTACATGGATCTGTCTGTGGCACATGACAACACCGCGGCCATCGCACTGTACGAGAAGCTCGGTTTCAGTCGCGTGCCGGTGCTGGCCGTCAAGCGCAAGAACGCGATCAACGAGCCGTTGTTCACCCCGGTGCCCGAGACCGTCGACGATCTGAACCCGTACGCGCGCATCATCGCCGATGAGGCGGTCCGGCGCGGTATCCGGGTCGAGGTGCTCGACGCCGAGACCGGCGAGATGCGGCTGTCGCACGGCGGGCGCAGCGTCATAACCCGGGAATCGCTGTCGGAGTACACCTCTGCGGTGGCGATGAGCCGGTGTGACGACAAACGGCTGACCCGGCGCATCGTCGGCGAGGCCGGGGTCACGGTGGCCCGCGGCCGGCTCGCGACATTCGACGCCGCCGATCACGAATTCCTGGCCGAGGTGGGCGATGTCGTCGTCAAACCCACCCGCGGCGAGCAGGGTAAGGGCATCACCGTCGGTGTCGCCGACGCCGCCGAACTGGATGCGGCGCTGGCCCGGGCCCGCGAACAGCATCCCGAGGTGCTCATCGAGCAGCGTGCCACCGGTGAGGATCTGCGGCTGGTCGTCATCGACCACCGGGTGGTCGCCGCGGCGCTGCGCAAACCCGCCGAGGTCATCGGTACCGGCAAGCACACCATCGCCGAACTGATCGAGACCACCAGCAGACGCCGGGCCGCAGCCACCGGCGGTGAGTCCCGGATCCCCCTGGACGAGGTCACCGAAGGTACGGTCCGCGACGCCGGGTGGTCGATGGACGATGTGCTGCCCGAGGGTGAACGGCTGCGTGTGCGCCGCACCGCCAATCTGCATCAGGGCGGCACCATCCACGATGTCACCGCCGATGTGCACCCCGATCTGTGCCGGGTCGCGGTGACCGCGGCCGACGCGATCGGGATCCCGGTCACCGGTATCGATCTGCTGGTGCCCGATGTCACACGGCCCGACTATGTCTTCGTCGAGGCCAACGAGCGTCCGGGTCTGGCCAACCACGAACCACAACCGACCGCGGCGGCATTCGTCGACTTCCTGTTCCCCGGACAGCCGGGGCTACCCACCGCGTGGCAGCCCGAGCGGGTTCAGGAGCACGGCGGCTAACCGCTACCAGGTGCTGGTGCGCAGGACGATCTCGGCGGCCAGCTGCGCCGTCGATTCACCGGCATTGCGGCGTCCGAGCATGTCGACGACCCGGAAGTCGCCGTAGACGAATCGCTGACTGGCGCGGGCCACGGCGCGTGCGGCCGGCGTGCTGACCAACGCCGTGGTGTTCAATTCGACGGGCGGGCACGCGTCGTCGCGGACCGCACCGCTGTGGTCGGCGGCGCGCGGGTGACCGCGGTCCACCACCACCAGCCCGGTGAACCGGTCCAGCCGGGTCGCGGCCAGTTCCCACGCCAGCTCCGCCCCGACCCGATCGCCGACGAGGACCGCCCACCGCACCCCCAGGGTGTCCAGCACGCCGATCACCGATTTGGCGGTGAGCCGGTCGTCGGCACCGATGACGACGGTCCGCAGCGACGCGGTGTGCAGTCGGGCGCAGACAGTGTCATAGGCCGCGACGGCCTGCTGGGCTGCGCCGAGCAGGACCACCACCGGACTGTTCTCCGATCCGGACACACCGACCGGGACGGGATATCCGTCGACGGTCATCATCGTCGAGGGCACCGAGCCAACCTACCGTTGCGAAGTCCCATCCGGCGCCGTTTCGACTCAGGACGCCGCGATGCGAGCGGCCTGCCGCTGCGCGGTGTCCAGAAACGTTTGCGGCAGCGTCCCTTTGACGCTGATGGTGGGGTTCTTGGTGGGGAACGCCGCACCGAAGACCCCCATACCGCCGGCATTGGCGAAGGACATGTAGAAACTGTTGGTCGAACCGCCCAATTGCATCGTCTGCTCGTAGGCCAGTGCGTCGGGGCCCGACGGCAGTGTGGTCGTGGTGATCGGGATGCCCGGTGAGCGGGTGTCGAAGAACGTTTCGAAATGTTCGCAGCGTGCTGCGGCGGCGGCAAGCGATCCGAGGTCGAGCCGCGAGGACAACACCGTCATCACGATGCGGGCGCCGTCGAAGGCGACGCTGTACTTGGCCGCGCTGCCCGGCCCGCGTTCCGCGGTCTTGGCGATGACATCGGTCAGGGCGTTGGCACAACCCGGCGGCCTGGAAAGCATCGACGGTGGACCACCGGCACCGTCGGGTGTTCCCGGCTCGTCGGTGATGCGGTCGTAGACCACCCCGGCCGGGAAATCGGCCTGCGTCAGCAGCACCTTCTCCAGGTGTTCACCGGGCCAGGTGGGTGTTCCGGCCACCACCGAACCGCATCCGGACAGACCTACCGTCACGGCGCCGAGCGCAACTGCCGCCATGACCCGAGTCATGATTTTCAGGTTACTCACCCGCACCGGGTGGTCAGTACCGGACGCGACGGTGGCCCACTGTCGAGCAGGCCCAGCACGGCGTCGAGATCCAGGTGAGCGGTGAGCAGGTCGGCCATCAGGTCCAGTTGGCCGTCGCGGCGACCCGGCACGTCGACGTCGTCGGCCACGACGAAGTCCGGTCGGCCGGCGGCGTCCGCGGCGGCTCGCAACCACTGCCTGCGCACATCGTTGTTGTCCATCAGCCCGTGCCAGTGCGTCCCGTAGACCGCGCCGCGACGGATGCCGATGCCGAGCCAGTCCGCTTCGGTGCTGCGCACCACCTGTCCGTGGTGGATCTCGTAGCCCGACAGTGGCTCGACACTGTGGCGCAGCGTCTTGGCGGCGGCGAACTCGATATCGGCGTCGAGCAGATCGAGCGCGTCGATGCGGCCGGCACCGGATTCCACGACGTCCTCGATGTGGCGGCACAGCATCTGGAACCCGCCGCAGATGCCCAGCAGCGGACGCCCGGCGGCGGCATGCGCGCTGATCGCACCGTCCAGTCCGCGGTCGCGCAGCCAGCCCAGGTCGGCGACGGTGGCCTTGGTGCCGGGCAGCACGACGATATCGGCGTCGGCCAGATCGGCGGCGTCGGTGACCCATGACACCGTGACGCCGGGTTCGCAGGCCAGCGCCTCGACATCGGTGGAGTTGGAGATCCTGGGCAGCCGGATCGCCGCGACGCGCAGACCCTGCGCGCCCAGGGGTGGCCGGGGACGCCCCACGACGGTGTTGGTGACCACCGATACCGAGTCCTCGGCGTCGAGCCACAGATCCTCGGCGAACGGCAGCACCCCGTAGGTGGGCCGTCCCGTAAGCTCTCGCAGCCGGTCCAGTCCCGGGGCCAGCAGCGCGGGGTCGCCGCGGAACTTGTTGACCACGAATCCGGCGATCAGCGCCTGATCCGCCGGTTCGAGTATGGCGACGGTTCCGAAGAAGTGCGCCAGGACACCGCCGCGGTCGATATCGCCGACCACGATCACCGGCAGATCGGCGGCGCGCGCCAGGCCCATATTCGCCAGATCGGTTGCACGCAGATTGATCTCGGCGGGTGAGCCGGCCCCTTCACAGATGACGGCGTCGAATTCGCTTCGCAAACCGGCCAATTCACTGTTGACGATCTCGGCAAGATGCCTGCGGTGAGTGTGATAGTCGGCGGCGCCCACGACCCCGGCCACGGTGCCGCGCACCACCAGTTGGGAGGTGCGATCGCTGCCCGGTTTGAGCAGGACCGGGTTGAATCGCACGCTGGGCTCCAGCCCTGCGGCGCGGGCCTGCATGGCCTGGGCCCGGCCGATCTCACCACCGTCGGTGGTGACCGCCGAGTTGTTGCTCATGTTCTGCGCCTTGAACGGCGCCACCCGGATGCCCTTGCGCGCCAACAGTCGGCACAGTCCGGCGACCACCATCGACTTGCCTGCGTCGGAGGTGGTTCCGGCGACCAGCAGTGCGCCGTTCACGGTCGTCAGTCGGCAAGGGTGAGGATGTCGGCACCGTCTTCGGTGACCACCAGGGTGTGCTCGAACTGGGCGGTCCATTTACCGTCCACGGTGGCCACCGTCCAGCCGTCGTCCCAGATGTCGTAATCGAGTGAGCCCAGGTTGATCATCGGTTCGATGGTGAAGGTCATACCGGGTTCGAGGATGGTGTCGACGGCGGGCTGGTCGTAGTGCAGCACCACCAGTCCGTTGTGGAACGTGGTCCCGATGCCGTGTCCGGTGAAATCGCGAACCACGTTGTAGCCGAAGCGGTTTGCGTACGACTCGATGACGCGGCCGACCACCGACAGCGCACGGCCCGGTTTGACGGCCTTGATCGCCCGCATGGTCGCCTCGTGCGTGCGCTCGACGAGCAAGCGGTGTTCCTCGGTGACGTCGCCGGCCAGGAAGGTGGCATTGGTGTCACCGTGCACGCCGTCGATATAGGCCGTCACGTCGATGTTGACGATGTCGCCGTCCTCGATGACCGTCGAGTCCGGGATGCCGTGGCAGATGATCTCGTTCAGTGAGGTGCAGCAGGACTTCGGAAAACCCTTGTAACCGAGGGTGGACGGGTAGGCGCCGTGGTCGATCATGTATTCGTGGGCGATGCGGTCCAGCTGATCGGTGGTGACACCGGGAGCGACGGCCTTGCCCGCCTCGGCCAGCGCATTCGCCGCGATCTTGCCGGCGATGCGCATCTTCTCGATCACCTCGGGTGTCTGCACCCAGGGTTCGCTGCCCTCGTCGACCGTCGGCTGCCAGGCGTATTCGGGTCGGGGTATCGACTTGGGCACCGGCAGGGTCGCGGAGACGGTGCCGGCGCGGAGCGGGGTACGAACGGCGGACATCGCCCCAGGATAGTCGTGGCGACGAAGCGCCGAGGCGTCCGGCCGACGAAGCACCGAGGTACGAGGTGTGAGGAGACGGACAGAATGCTGAGGCGTGAGGAGCCCGACAGTCCCGCCCAGTCGTGGCGACGAAGCGCGAGAGCCTGAGCTCACCGCCGTTGCGAGAATCACACTCTCGTCTCCGAGAATCCTGCTACCGTTGCCGCGATGACACAGCCTGGGCACGTGCTGAACCGGATGGGGTTCCGCGACGTCAAGGAGACCGACGACCAGTTGATCGTCGAGATGGACAATCGACCCGATCTGGCCAACACCCGCGGCGCGCTGCAGGGCGGCCTGATCGCGACCCTGATCGACATCGCCGCGGGCCGGCTGGCCGGCAACAATGTCGGCCCCGACCAGGACGTCACCACCGCCGATATGACAGTGCACTTTCTGGCGCCCGTCGTCGAGGGGCCGGCACGGGCCGACGCCACCATCGTGCGGGCCGGCAAGAGGCTGATCGTCACCGCCGTCGACGTCACCGACGCCGGTCGCAACCGGCTGGCCGCCAGGGCCACGCTGAGCTTCGCGGTTCTCGACCGGCGCTAGGGCCCACGCGCGAAAAGCGGCGCTCAGCCCCGGCGCAGCCGCCAGGATTTTCGCGGTCCGCGCACGTCGACCGATCCGCACACCACCTTGCCGGTGAGCACCACATGCGGGGTGCCCTCCCCCGGTGCGTTGGTCCGGTGGTCGTGCGCGGCACCGACGACAACCTCGACATCGTCGATGGAGGCGCTGGCGCCGTCGGGCAACCGCAGATCCAGAGAACCGAACTTCAGGTCCAACTCGATCACGACGATGGGGCCGGCGAATCGGGCCCGGGTCAGATCCAGGTCGACCGAACCCATCCGCCGCACCAGTGCCAACCGGGTCGGCACCATCCACTCGCCCTGGCGTTTCAGCGATCCCAGGACGCCGCGCAGCTCCACCCGATCAGCGGCCGACGTCACGATGGCACCGGGTCCGGGCAGATCGTCGACGAGCACTTCGAGTTCTGCGCGCAGTCGCGCGGTCGACACGTTGGCCGAACGCTCCTCGAATTCCTCGATATCGATCAGGCCCAGTGCGACAGCGTTGTGCAGCCGGCGCAGGGTGCCGTTGCGGTCTGCGTCGGAAACCCGCATGGCGGGGACGTGCTCTTCGAATCCGGACATCTCGACAGACCAATTTACCCACCGGTACGGCCAAGCCGGGTCAGGCCAGGTAATCCTGCGGCAGGCTGTCCAGCATGCGCTTGGTCATCCGCACGGCGTACTCCGAGCTGCCGCCGCCGACGATGAGCGCCGCGAACGCCAGGTCACCGCGGTAACCGGCGAACCAGGCGTGTGAGCCGCCGTCGAACTCGGCCTCACCGGTCTTGCCGCGGACGTCACCGGCGCCGGCGATGTCCTTGGCGGTGCCGTTGGTCACCACCAGCCGCATCATCGAGCGCAGCCCGTCGAGCATCGGCGGGCTGATCGCGGGCCGGTCGCCGGTCACGGTGGTCTCGCTGCCGACGATGAGCCGCGGCAGTGGTGTCTTGCCCGCGGCGACGGTGGCCGCCACCAGTGCCATCCCGAACGGGCTGACCAGCACCTTGCCCTGACCGAAACCGTCCTCGGTGCGTTCGGCGAGGTTCACCGTCGGCGGTACCGAGCCCGAAACCGTCGTCAGGCCCTCGATCTGATAGTCCGGGCCGATGCCGTACTGCGAGGCCGCCACCGTCAACGCCGTGGGCGGCATCCGGCTGGCCAGCTCCGCGAACGTCGTATTGCAGGAGTTGGCAAAGGCTTTCGACATCGGGACGGTCCCAAGATCGAATTTGTTGTAGTTGGGCACCACCCGGTGGCCGATCTCGGCCTCACCCGGGCAGCCCAGCAGGGTGTTCGGGGTGGCCATATCGCGGTCGATCGCCGCACCCGCGGTGACGATCTTGAAGGTCGATCCGGGCGGGTAGAGCCCCGCGACGGCCGCCGGCCCGTCGGCGTCGGCCGCGGCGTTCTGGGCGACCGCCAGGATGTCACCGGTGGAGGGTCTGATCGCCACGATCATCGCCTTGCGGCCCTGGGCGTTGACGGCCTCCTGCGCGGCGTCCTGCACCGAACGGTCCAGCGTTATCGATATCGACGGCGCGGGCTTGCCTGCCACCTCGGTGAGCACATCGGTGTCGACACCGTTGCCGTTGACCGAGACCACCCGCCAGCCGGCTTCTCCGTCGAGTTCGTCGAGCACGGCCTTCTTCACCTCGCCGACGATGGCGGGAGCGAAACCGTAATCGGTGGGCAGCAGATCAGCCTGCGGGGTGACCACGACGCCGGGCAGCGAACCGATGGCCGGGGCGACCCGGTCGTTGTCGTCCTTGCGCAGTGTTATGAGGTTCAGCGGCCCGTTGGCCGAACTGGCCTGCTCGGCCAGCCGCTGCGGGTCCAGGGTGTTGTCGAACGGGCGCAGCACGTCGGCGACGGCCCGGGCGGTGGGCATCAGATCGCCGCCGGCGCGGGCCGCGTCCAGTTCGTAGTGATAGAGGTTGCCGGGCACCAACACGTTGGTGCCGCCGATCTCGTTGACCGAGGCCCGGCGCGGCGGGTCGGCACGCAGCTCGAGTGTCTGGTGTTCGCCGAGTTTGGGATGCAGACCCGTCGCCGTCCAGCGGACTTCCCACTTGCCTTCGTCGCGGACCATGTTGAGCTGGCCGTCGTAGGTCCACACCCGGTTCTTCGGCAGGTGCCAGGTGTAGCGGTACTGCACGCTGCCGGTGTCCTCGGTGTAGCGCGAACCCAGGATCTGGGCGTCGAGCCGGGAGGCCTGCAGGCCCGCCCAGGAGGCGTTGAGCGCGGAGCGCGCGTCGTCGGGCCGGTCGGTCAGCAGCGATGCCGAGGTGGTGTCGCCGGTCGCGAGTTTGGCGAAGAACTGCTCGGCGGCGGGGGCGGGTCCGTCGGGCCGCGGGGTGCAACCGGTCAGCGCAGAGGCCGCCAGCACGGTCGCGATACCGAGCACCGCTCCCGCGCGTGTTACTGATGTGGTTCGTGTTGCCATTGAGGCAGATGTTAGGACTGTTGCCGCCGAATACTCCGACGCCACACCGTGACCGAACCGCAATCGGTCCGAGTCAGTCGAGCAGAACCGTCGCGAACGTGCCCACCTGGGCGAAACCGACCTTGGCGTACGCCGCCCGGGCGACCGTGTTGTAGCTGTTCACATACAGGCTCGCGATCCGGCCACCGGCCACGATCGCCGACGCCAGGGTTGCCGTCCCGGCGGTACCCAGGCCACGGCCGCGGCATTCCGGATGCACCCAGACCCCCTGGATCTGGCCGACCGCAGGCGACTCCGATCCGACCTCGGCCTTGAAGACGACCTCGCCGTGCTCGAAACGCGCCCAGGCCCGGCCCGCAGCGATCAGACCGGCCACCCGACGCCGATACCCGCGGCCCCCGTCACCGAGTCGTGGATCGATTCCCACCTCGCCGATGAACATGTCGATGGCCGCGACCAGATAGGCGTCGAGCTCGTCGGCCCGAACCCGGCGCACCGCGGGATCCGTCGCGCAGATCGGCGGACCCGACAGGGCCAGCAGCGGTTGCTGTTCGCGGACGTCCCGAGCCGGACCCCACGCGCTCTCCAGCCGTTGCCACATCGGCAACACCAGTTCGGCGCGTCCCACCAGCGAGGAGCACCGGCGCGCACTGCTCATCGCCTTGTCGGCGAAGGCATGCAGGTCGGCGGTGGCACCACGCAGGGGAATCAGATTGGCGCCGGCATAGCAGAGCGACTCCTCGGCGCGCCTGCGCGTCCAGAGCTCACCGCCGATGCCGTTGGGCTCGATACCGTGATCGGCCACCCGCGCGGACACCATGCAGGAACCGACCGGATCATCGGCGAAAACCCGGGCCACCGCGGCGGCGTCGCGCACCACCGACACCCGTCGTTCATCGACAAGGCGGGACAGTGGTGGAGCCGACATGGGGACTCGATCTGTGCACGGAGGCTGGTATTACCAGCTATCAGCTTACGGTCACGACAGGCGAACCGCTGGAACTTGTCTCGTCACCGGGTTCAAGTCCCATTTCACCGGCGAGTCGCATGGCCTCTTCGATGAGTGTCTCGACGATCTGTGCCTCGGGAACGGTCTTGATGACCTCGCCTTTGACGAAGATCTGCCCCTTGCCATTGCCGGAGGCGACACCGAGATCGGCCTCCCGTGCCTCGCCGGGGCCGTTGACGACACAACCCATCACCGCCACCCGCAGCGGGACGTCGAGTCCCTCCAGTCCGGCGCTCACCTCGTTGGCCAGGGTGTAGACGTCGACCTGCGCACGACCGCACGACGGACAGGACACGATCTCCAGTGTCCGGGGCCGCAGGTTCAGCGATTCCAGGATCTGGTTGCCGACCTTGACCTCTTCGATCGGCGGCGCCGACAGCGATACCCGGATGGTGTCGCCGATACCGCGGCTCAACAGCGCGCCGAAGGCGACACCGGACTTGATGGTGCCCTGGAAGGCCGGTCCGGCCTCGGTGACGCCGAGGTGCAGCGGGTAGTCGCACTGCGACGCCAGCAGTTCGTAGGCGGCCACCATGATGACCGGGTCGTTGTGCTTGACGCTGATCTTGATATTGCCGAAGCCGTGCTCCTCGAACAGCGAGGCCTCCCACAGCGCCGATTCGACGAGCGCCTCCGGGGTTGCCTTGCCGTACTTCTTCATCATCCTGGCGTCCAGCGAACCGGCGTTGACGCCGATGCGGATCGGGATACCGGCATCACCGGCGGCCTTGGCGACCTCCTTGACCCGGCCGTCGAACTCCTTGATGTTGCCCGGGTTCACGCGCACGGCGGCGCACCCGGCGTCGATCGCGGCGAAGATGTACTTGGGCTGGAAGTGGATATCGGCGATCACCGGGATCTTGGACTTCTTGGCGATCATCGGCAGCGCGTCGGCATCCTCCTGCCGAGGGCAGGCGACGCGGACGATATCGCAGCCCGATGCGGTGAGCTCGGCGATCTGCTGCAGCGTCGCGTTGACGTCGTGGGTCTTGGTGGTGCACATCGACTGCACCGAGATCGGGTAGTCGCTGCCGACGCCGACGTCGCGGACCATCAGCTGGCGGGTCTTGCGGCGCGGTGCGAGCACCGGCGGCGGTGCGGCCGGCATACCCAGGCCTATGGAAGTCACGATGGTCTCCTACTACTGAAAGAGTCTGATGGGGTTGACCACGTCGGCGGTGACGGTCAACAGCATGTAGCCGACCACCACGACCAGGACAACGTAGGTCGCGGGCATCAGCTTGAGATAATTCACCGGACCCGCGGGCAGTGCGCCGCGCGCGGACCGGATCATGTTGCGCACCTTCTCGTACGCCGCGATGGCGATATGCCCGCCGTCGAACGGCAGCAGCGGGAGCAGGTTGACCGCGCCGAGCACGAAGTTCAGCTGGGCCAGGAAGAACCAGAACGCCATCCACAGTCCGTGATCGACGGTGTCGCCGCCGATGATCGAGGCACCCACCACCGAGATCGGGGTTTCCGGATCGCGTTCGCCGCCGCCGATGGAATGCACCAGGGCACCGACCTTGGTGGGGATCTTGGCCAGTGACTTACCCAGTTCGACGGCCAGGTCACCGGTGAAGGCGAAGGTGGCCGGCACCGCGGACAGCGGGTTGTACTGCGTGGGTCCCGGCGGAAGGGCCGCGCTCACGCCGATCGCGCCGACGTCGACGGCACGCTCGCCGGATTCCTTGGTGAACCGCTGGGTGGTCTGGACGTCGACGATGGTGGAGAACTTCTCACCGTCGCGCTCGTAGACGATCGGAACGGGACCGTCGAGTTTGCGGATGGCCGCGGCCATGCCGTCGAAGTCGGACACCTCGGTGTCGCCGACCTTGACCACGGTGTCGCCGGACCGCAGGCCGGCCAGCGCGGCCGGACCGGGCCCGTTACAGTCGGCGAGCTTGTCCTTGCTGACTTGCGCTGCCACACAACCGGTTTCGCCGATGATCGCGCTGGTGGGCGGATGCAGGTTGGGCAGTCCCCAGATCACCGCGATGGCATAGATGATGACGAGGCCGATCACGAAGTTCATCCCGGGCCCGGCCGCCAGCACCGCGACGCGCTTCCAGGTCTTCTGCTTGTACATCGCGTAGGGCTCGTCCTCGGGTGCGACCTCGTCGACCGAGGTCATCCCGGCGATATCGCAGAACCCGCCCGCCGGGATGGCCTTGAGGCCGTACTCGGTGCTGCCGAGCCGGTTGGGCCGCCGTGTCGACCACAGCGTCGGGCCGAAGCCGACGAAGTAGCGACGCACCTTCATCCCCGTGGCCCGCGCCACCCACATGTGACCGCACTCGTGCAGGGCCACCGATACCAGGATGGCCAGGGCGAACAGTGCGATGCCGATACCGAACATCATCGGGTGGGGACTACCTCCTGTGGGACTTGCGTGCGCAGGACCTGCTTTGCCCGCTCTCGGGCCCACCGTTGCGCGTCGAGGACGTCTTCCACGGTAGCCGGTTCGGCCGACCACTGGTCGGCGGCGTGCAACACCTCGGCCACGGTTCGCACAATTGCCGGAAACGAAATGTGACCCGCCAGGAACGCCTCGGCGGCTTCTTCGTTGGCGGCGTTGTACACCGCGGTCATACAACCGCCGGTCACACCGGCATGCCGGGCCAGGTCGACGGCCGGGAAGACGGTGTTGTCCAGCGGCTCGAAATCCCAGCTCGACGCGGTGGAGAAGTCGCAGGCCGACGCCGCACCGGCGACCCGGGCCGGCCAGCCCAGCGCCAGGGCGATCGGCAACCGCATATCGGGCGGACTGGCCTGGGCGATGGTCGAGCCGTCGGTGAAGGTGACCATCGAGTGCACTATCGACTGCGGGTGCACCACGACGTCGATGCGGTCGTAGGGGATGCCGAACAGTAGGTGCGTCTCGATCAGTTCCAGACCCTTGTTGACCAGTGACGCCGAGTTCAGGGTGTTCATCGGGCCCATCGACCAGGTCGGATGCGCTCCGGCCTGCTCAGGGGTCACCGACTCCAGGTCTTCGGCGGCCCACCCGCGAAACGGCCCGCCCGATGCGGTCAGCACCAGCCGCGCGACCTCGTCGGGGCTTCCGGAGCGCAGGCATTGCGCCAACGCGGAATGTTCGGAGTCGACCGGCACGATCTGACCGGGCGCGGCGGCCTTGAGCACCAGCGGGCCGCCGGCGATCAGGGATTCCTTGTTGGCCAGGGCCAGCCGGGCCCCGCTGTGCAGCGCCGCCAGGGTGGGCTGCAGCCCCAGGGCGCCGACGAGGGCGTTGAGCACCACATCGGCCTGGGTCTCCTCGACGATCCGGGTGGCGGCGTCCTCCCCCGTGTAGCGCACGTCGCCGAGCTGCCGCGCGGCATCCGGGTCGGCTACCGCGATATTGGTCACACCGGTCTGTGTGCGCTGCTGGGCAAGCAGTTCGGGGTTCCCACCGCCGGCTGCCAGGCCGACGACTTCGAAGCGGTCGGGATTGGCGGCGATGACGTCGAGCGCCTGGGTGCCGATCGAGCCCGTGCTGCCCAAGATCAGGACGCGCAGCCGCGCGCCGGTGGGCGCGGGACCTGAAGACGAAGTGGAAGCCACTGATCCATTGTGCCCGCCGCGGCGGCAATCCCCGCCCGCGCGGCACGGCGAATCTCGAACTCGCACCCATCCAGGACGCGCGGGACTCCGAATGGACGGTTGTAGTGCGAAACGAGATGGCAAAACGCCATCCCGCCAGACAAGGAAGTCGAGCACCAAAAATGACCCTCACCGACCACCGTGCCTTGATGATCGGCGTCGCCGCGTTTGCCGCGATCGGCCTGTCCGCGTGTTCGAGCGGCAGCTCGTCAAATGAAGGCTCTTCGACCTCTGCCATGTCCTCGTCGATGTCGTCGGCGATGTCGTCGAGCGCCGAACCGATGACATCATCGACGGCCGCCGCACCCGCGGGCAGCCTGATCGGTTCCGGTTGCGCCGCCTACGCCGAGCAGGTGCCCTCGGGACCCGGTTCGGTAGCCGGCATGGGCAAGGACCCGGTCACCGTAGCGGCGTCCAACAACCCCATGCTCAAGACGCTGACCCAGGCGCTGTCCGGTCAGCTCAACCCGAACGTCAACCTGGTGGAAACCCTCGACAGTGGCCAGTTCACGGTTTTCGCGCCCACCGATGACGCCTTCGCGAAGCTGGATCCGGCCACGGTGGACAAATTGAAGACCGACTCCGATCTGCTCACCTCGATCCTGACCTACCACGTCGTGCCCGGTCAGCTCAGTCCCGCGCAGGTCGCCGGAGAGCACAAGACCGTGCAGGGCGCGACGGTCAACGTGACGGGAGCCGGAGACGAGCTCAAGGCCAACGACGCCGGCCTGGTCTGCGGTGGCGTCATGACCGCCAACGCCACCGTCTACATGATCGACACCGTTCTGATGCCGCCCCCGGCCTAGTCGCCCGGCGCAGCGTCCCACAGACGGACGAGGCGGCCCGATCCCCCCGGCCGGGTCGCCTCGTCCCCAACGGTGCTGAACCGTACGGCCGTGACGGTCGTACCCACAGACAGATGAGGCAGCCTGATCCCCCCGGCCAGGCTGTCTCATCTCATTTCCGCACCATGCTGCTCACGCGTCGGCCCGGAACACCGGCCAGCACAGATCGGTCAGCCATTGCGCGGAATCTGCGGTGTCCCAGGAATAGCAGCGGTAGTACTCGCGCAGCGGACCCTCGACGCTGATCTCGTGCCGGGTCGCATAGTCACCGAGCGCGCTGTACTGCAGATCGGCGTCGTCATGCGGGCCGTGGTGCGTCACGACCGCCACCTCGGCGGCCGGCACGGTGAACGGCTGCACCCGCCCGATGGCACGCACCACCCCATGCACGGGGACGAAAACCGTTGCGGTGCCGCGATCCTGGGCGAAGATGTCGTAACCGAAAAGCGCACCCGGAACACCGTCGGCGGTGATGCCACCATGCCCGACGGTGGCGCGCAGCTCACCGATGGCGCCCTCCCACCACGGCACCAGATCATCGCGGTCGACGGTCGCGGTGATGGCTGCCGCGGGTGCGGCCGCGATACTGCGGTGAAAGATCTGGCCGGAATCGGCCGGCCGATCCAGGATCGCCCGCAGCGATTCCACGGCGCTGCGGGTGGCCGCCAGTTCGGCCTCCAGGCGCCCCAGATGTGCACTGATCAGCGAGTTGCGCTCACCCGGTTCCGAGTTCATGACGGCACGGACGTCGGCGATGGGCATGGCAAGTTCGCGCAGCCGGCGCACCACCTGGGCGGTGGCCACCTGATCGGGTGTGTAGTACCGATAGCCGGTGTCCGGATCGACGTGGTGCGGCTGCACCAGCCCGACCTCGTGGTAGTGCCGCAACGTCTTGACCGATAGTTGCGTCATGCGGGAGAAATCCCCGATCGCCACCAGGTTCGTCATATCGCCAGTGTGATGTCTCCCCCCGCAGGAGGGTCAACCCGGCTCAGCCCGGCGGAAAATGCTGCGCCCAGTGCCGGGCGATGTCGACGCGGCGGGCGACCCACACCCGGTCATGGGACTGCACGTAGTCGCAGAACCGCTCGAGGGCGGCGGTGCGGGCCGGCCGGCCCGCCAGACGGCAGTGCAGCCCGATCGACAGCATTTTCGGTGCGCCGGCAAGCCCCTCGGCGTAGAGCACGTCGAAGGCGTCTCGCAGATAGCTGAAAAACTCGTCACCGGAGGGGAATCCGCTCGCCGAGACGAACTTCATGTCATTGGTGTCCAGGGTGTAGGGAACCACCAGATGGCTGCGCCCGGCGACCTCGGTCCAGTACGGCAGATCGTCGGCGTAAGAGTCCGAGTCGTAGAGAAAACCACCGTGCTCGACCACCAGCTCGCGGGTCTGCGGGGAGTCCCGCCCGGTGTACCAACCCAGTGGGGCGGCGCCGGTGAGCTCGGTGAGCAGTGCCACGGCCTGCTCCAGGTGCGCGCGCTCGACGTCGGCGTCGACGAGCTGGTAACTCAGCCAGCGCAGCCCATGACAGGCGATCTCGTCCCCGCGGGCGGTGAAGGCCGCCACCGCCTCCGGGTTACGGGCCAGCGCCATGGCCACCCCGAAGACCGTCAGCGGCAGGCCGCGGCGGTCGAAAACGCGCAGCAGCCGCCACAACCCGGCCCGCGAGCCGTATTCATAGAGCGATTCCATGCTCATATGGCGGTTCGCGAACGCCTGCGCACCAATGATTTCCGACAGAAACGTCTCCGACCCCGGGTCACCGTGCAAGACGTTGTTCTCCCCGCCCTCCTCGTAATTGAGGACGAACTGCACTGCGATGGCCGCATCACCGGGCCAATGCGGATGCGGCGGGTGGGGCCCGTAGCCGATCATGTCCCGGGGGTAGGTCATGGCTCTAGATTGTGGCAGCTGTCGCCTCGATAGACTCAGCGGCGAGTTTCCGGCCGGCGAAAACGGGGCAGTTCACATCCATGTCAGGTGAGGTACGACTGCTGTGGTTTCGCCGTGACCTGCGGGTGCACGATCTGCCCGCGTTGTCCGCTGCCGCCGCCGGCGGCGCCGACGTGCTGGCCTGTTTCGTCCTCGATCCGCGCCTGACGGCGAGCAAGGCCCACCGCCGCCTGCAATTCCTGTCCGATTCACTGGGCGAGTTGAGCGACGCCCTGGGCGGCAGGCTGCTGGTCACCGAGGGCACGCCCGAGACCCGAATACCGGCACTCGCCAAGGCCATCGGTGCGTCGTCGGTGCACATATCCGGTGACTACACACCGTTCGGGTCCCGTCGCGACGAAGCCGTGCGCGCAGGTCTAGGCGATATCGAACTGGTGGCGACCGGGTCGCCGTACCTTGTCTCGCCCGGCCGGGTCACCAAGTCCGACGGCAGCCCCTATCAGGTGTTCACGCCCTACTACCGGCGCTGGAAGGAGGTCGGCTGGCGCCGCCCGGCCGACAGCACGGCAAGCACCGCACGGTGGATCGACCCGACCGATATCGGGAAAGCGGGCTCCGGCCATGCTCTGCCCGATCCCGGTGTCGAGCTGTCCATCCCGGCCGGCGAGCAGGCTGCCCGGGCCCGGTGGAAACGTTTCGTCGCCGACCATCTCGATGACTACGCCACCGACCGGGATCGACCCGATCTCGACACCACCAGCCGGATGTCGGCCTATCTGCACTTCGGCAACATCCATCCACGCACCATGGCGGTCGATCTGGCCGGGTCCGGTACCGGTCCGCAGGCATATCTGCGCGAGCTGGCCTTCCGGGACTTCTACGCCGCGGTGCTGTCGCAGTGGCCGCGCAGCGCGTGGTGGAACTTCAACACCGATTTCGACGGTATCGAACTCGACAGCGACGACGACGGGTTCGCGGCCTGGAAAGAGGGCCGCACCGGTTTCCCCATCGTGGACGCCGGTATGCGGCAACTGCGCGAGACCGGCTTCATGCACAACCGGGTGCGGATGATCACGGCGTCGTTTCTGGTCAAGGATCTGCACCTGCCCTGGCAGTGGGGCGCACGCTGGTTTCTCGAGCAACTGCTCGACGGCGATGTGGCGAGCAACCAGCACGGGTGGCAGTGGGCCGCGGGTACCGGTACCGATGCCGCGCCGTACTTCCGGGTCTTCAATCCGGACGCCCAGGCCACGAAGTTCGATCCCGACGGCGGCTACGTGCGCCGCTGGATCCCCGAACTGGACAGCTCGGATTACCCCGACCCGATCGTCGATCACCGCCAGGAGCGGGCCGAGGCGCTACGCCGGTACGAGAAGATCCGCTGAGGCCGGTATGCCAGAATGACTGCAGTCTTTTCAGCCTGACAAAGAGGAGCAGCTGTGGTCAGCACCGAGGTGGAGCGCAGCACCGACGTCGACGTCGACCCGGCCGATGTGCCGTCGGCGGCATGGGGCTGGAGCCGCATCAACTACCGCACCTGGCACGGTGTCGGCTTCTTCATGATCGGGTTTCTGCTGCTCATGCTGCGCGGTAACCACGTCGGCAAGGTCGAGGACATCTTCCTGATCATCTTCGCGGTGCTCGTGTCGATCTTCCTGATCCGCGATATGGTCGGCCGCAAGCGCGGCTGGCTGCGCTGAGCACCGCAGCCGGCCGCCGTGCCGGCTAGATGCAGAGATCGAAAACGCAGAACCCACCGCGCGGCTGCCAGCCGTTGGCCCAGCCACCCGGAATCGGTCCGGCTCCCGGTGGCGGTGGTGGCGGCGCCCATGCGGCGGGTCCGGGTCCGTTGTTCCAGCCGTTGCCCGGTATCGGTGGCGGTGGCGGACCCCATGGCGCGGCATTGGCGGATGCGACGCCGACGCCCAGCGCTGCGACCGCCAGACCCCCGGCCAGAGTCACTCCGGTGAGAATCCTGGTGTGCGACATTGTGACCAACTCCTTTTCGCGCGCCTGCTGACGCGCTGGATACGGTCGTCCAAACATGTTGTCGCCTAATGGTTTCGGCGAATCGGACGACTGAGATCCAGAGTCGTCAGCGAACGTAAGCACGCGCTGTGCGCGGCTACAGAGCCGGCTGTCCGTTTCCGACGGCCGGTAACTAGCCCTGGGCGGCGAGCTGACCGCAGGCAGCGGCGATCTCCCGACCGCGGGTGTCGCGCACCGTGCACGACACGCCCTTGGCCCGGACGCGGCGGACGAATTCCCGCTCGACGGGTTTGGGACTGGCGTCCCATTCGCTGCCCGGCGTCGGGTTCAGCGGTATCAGGTTCACGTGCACCAGCGGCCCGAAGACGGCGTGCAGCTTCTTGCCCAGCAGATCGGCGCGCCACGGCTGGTCGTTCACATCGCGGATGAGCGCATACTCCACCGAGACCCGCCTTCCGGTGACATCGGCGTAGTAGCGCGCGGCGTCGAGAGCCTCCGCGATGGCCCAGCGGTTGTTGACCGGCACCAGGGTGTCGCGCAGCTCGTCATCGGGGGCGTGCAGCGACAGCGCCAGCGTGACACCCAGGCGCTCGTCGGCGAGCTTGCGGATCGCCGGCGCCAGGCCGACGGTGGAGACCGTCACCGAACGCGCCGAGATACCGAAACCGTTGGGCGGCGCATCGATGATGCGATGCACGGCCGCGAGCACCCGGTTGTAGTTGGCCAGCGGCTCCCCCATGCCCATGAAGACCACGTTGGAAAGCCGACCGTCGAATTCGTCGCGCATCGCCGCCGCGGCGGCCCGCACCTGCTCGACGATCTCCCCGGTCGACAGGTTGCGGGTCAGACCGCCCTGGCCGGTGGCACAGAACGGACAAGCCATGCCGCAGCCCGCCTGCGAGGAGATACAGACCGTGCTGCGGTCGGCGTAGCGCATCAACACCGACTCGAATGTGGTGCCGTCACCGGCGCGCCACAGCGTCTTGCGGGTCTCGCCGGCGTCGCACTGAATCTGCCGGGCCGCGGTCAGCAGCGTCGGGAACAGCGCACCGGCAACCTGCTCGCGCATCGCGGCGGGGAGATCGGTCATCTGCATGGGATCGGCAGAGAGCCGGCCGTAGTAGTGGTTGGCCAGTTGTTTGGCGCGAAATGCCGGCAGCCCGAGGTCACTGACCGCGGCGATGCGGCCCGCCTCGTCGAGATCGGCCAGGTGCTGCGGAGGCAGTCCGCGCTTGGGCGCGCTGAAGACCAGTTCCTGTTTCATGCCGATACCTTCTGGGTCGAGGTGTCCGCGCTGAGCACATCGCGCACGGCGGCGTCGACGGTGTCGAGGACGTGTTCGTCGATACCGGGTCGGCCACGCACGAACACCGATGCACGGTTGGCCACCGGTAACCCTTCGGCCAGACACAGGCCGTCCGGCAGCCGCCCGATCATGGGCAGTAGCGCAACGCCCAGGCCGGAACGCACCGCCGAGATCAGACCGGACAGATCCGATGACTCGGCGACGATGCGGTAGTCGATACCCAGTTTGTCCAGCGCGGCAAAGGCCGGTTCACGCAATGTGCACGGCTCGGAGTAGATCACCACAGGCAACGGTCCAGTGGCCGGGGCCGCGAACCCGCGCGCCGAAATCCATTTCAGTGCAACTGTTCCCGATGCACCCGCACGATCCCAGCCCGAACCGTCGAGCATCACCGCCAGATCGACCGACCCGTGGTCGATGGCGTCGGCGAGGGCGACGTTGCGGTCGAGCCGGAAACGGATCCGCCAGTCCGGCAGCCGTCGGCCGAGTGCGTCGGTCAGACCGGGCAACATGACATCGGCGCCGTGCTCGGTGGCCCCGACCAGCAGCACCTTCTCTTCTGCCGCGCCCAGATCGCTCAGCGCCGCGTCGTGCGCCGCAAGGATCTTGCGGGCGTGCATCACCATGCGGTGACCGAGTTCGGTGAAGACCATGCCACGCCCGGACCGTTCGACGATCGGTGCGCCGACCACGCTCTCGATACGACGGACATGTTGGCTCACGGCTGACTGGGTCAGGTGCAGCACCGCGGCGGCGCGGTGAAATCCACCACAGTCGGCGACCGCGACGACACTGCGCAGCGGGGCGATATCCAGTACCTGACTCACGTCACCAAAGGTACTCCGATCAGCATTTTCGATCAATTTGCCCGCTTTTCGCCGGTGGCGGCAGTCAGACCGATCAGTAAATGCAATCGGTGAGATGTCGAATAATCGTTGGACGCGTCCCGTCGGGGGTGCGCAGCATGGGCTTATGCAGCAAGCCCGGATGCCCGCGCAGACCGCCGCGGCGGTGACGTTCTTCTACGCACTCGGCTATCCGATCGGCAACCTCGCGGTGGGCTCGATGAGCCCGATGGCGGTCCTGGTCTTCCGGTTCTCGCTGGCCGGTGCACTGCTGGGCGTCTGGGCCGCACTGGCCCGGGTGCAGTGGCCGCGTGGACGCAAATTCGGCCACGTCGCCGTCACCGGCCTACTGATGCAGGCCGTGCAGTTCTGCTGCCTGTATCTGGCCGTCGAGCGCGGCGCGCCGGCGGTGCTGTGCGCCGTCATCATCGCGATGAATCCCGTCGCCACCGCGGTGCTCGGCGCGCTGTTCCTGCGGGACCGGCTTGGGTTGCGCAGAATTCTGGCCCTGGTCCTGGGCACGCTGGCGGTGCTCGCGGCCTGTGCCAGCCGGCTGGTGCACGAACACGGTTTCGACCCGGTGCTGGTGCTGCTGATCGCCGCGCTACTCGGTCTGGCCGCGGGCGGTGTGTACCAGCAGCGGTTCTGTGCCGATATCGACTTCCGCGCGTCGGCGGCGGTGCAGAACGTCACCGCACTGGTCCCCGCAGTGGTGTTCGCCGCCGTCACGCCGTTCGCGGTGCATGATCACGTCAAGGCCGGTTTCGCGGTCGCGGGCGTGGTCCTGCTCAACGCCGGTGTCGGATTGTCGCTCTATGTGCGCGCCATCAATCTGCACGGTGCGGCCGCGGTCGCGATGCTCTTCTGCATGATCCCCGCGGTGGCGGGGGTGCTGTCCTGGCTGATGCTGGGCGAGCGTCCCGATATCGGTATCGCCGTCGGCCTGGTGCTCGGCGCGGCCGCCTGCTGGCTCAACGCCGCCGCCTCACGCAAGCAGCGACAGGACGATCCAGGTGGCGACCGCCGAGGGCAGGATCGAATCGATGCGGTCCATGATGCCGCCGTGGCCCGGTAGCAGTGTGCCCATGTCCTTGATGCCCAGATCGCGTTTGACCTGGGATTCCACCAGGTCGCCGAGTGTGCCGGTGACGACGAGCAGCAGACCGAGCGGCACCCCGACCCAGGCCGGTTTGTCGAGCAGGAACGTCACCGCGAGCACGGCGGCGGCGGTGCCGCACAGCAGCGAACCGGCGAAACCTTCCCAGGACTTCTTGGGGCTGATGGCGGGCACCATGGTGTGCTTGCCGAACAGCACCCCGGCCGTATAGCCGCCGATATCGGAGAACACCACCGGCAGCAGCAGGCAGAACACCCGCGCCCAACCGTCGTCGGGGTAGATCAGCAGCACACCGAAAGCCCCGAACAGCGGGATCCAGGCGGCCAGGAAGATCGTCACCGACACATCACGGAGATAGTTCTGCGGCGCGCTGCGCAGCCCCTGGCCCAGCAGCCGCCAGATCAGACACACCAGCACGGTGCCGCCGAAACCGCCCAGCGCACCGGTGGCGCCGAAGGGCCAGGTCAGCCAGATCATGACCTGACCGCCGATCAGCAGCGGCACGACCGGGATCGAGAAGCCGCCGTCACGCAGCCGTCGCACCACCTCGTGGGTGGCGACCGCGATGGCGACCGCGACGATGCCCACCCAGACCCGCGGGGCGAAGATCAGGATCGCGATGAGCCCGAAACCCAGTGCGGCGCCCACCGCGATGGCGGCGGGCAGATTGCGCCCGGCGCGGGAGGTCTTGGGGGCCGGGCCGCCAGTGTCGGTCTCTGACACGGGAATGCGTTACTGGAGAAGTCGCTAGACCTCCAGCAGTTCGCCTTCCTTGTGCTTGACCAGTTCGTCGATCTGGGCGGTGTACTGCCCGGTGCTCTTGTCGAGGTCCTTCTCGGCGCGCCCGACCTCGTCCTCGCCCGCCTCGCCTTCCTTCTTGATGCGGGACAGCTCCTCCATGGCCTTGCGGCGGATGTTGCGGATCGACACCTTGGCATCCTCACCCTTGGACTTGGCCTGCTTGACCAACTCGCGCCGGCGTTCCTCGGTGAGCTGCGGGATGGAGATGCGGATGATGTTGCCGTCGTTGCTCGGGTTGACGCCCAGATCGGAGTTGCGGATGGCGTCTTCGATATTGCGCAGCTGGGAGGCCTCGTAGGGCTTGATGACGACCATCCGCGCCTCGGGGACATTGATGCTCGACAGCTGGGTTATCGGCGTCATCGACCCGTAGTACTCGATGTTGATCCGCGAGAACATGCCGGGATTTGCGCGGCCGGTCCGGATGGATGCCAGGTCGTCACGCGCCACCTGGACGGCCTTCTCCATCTTTTCCTCGGCGTCGAAGAGAGCCTCGTCGATCACGCTGTTGTTCTCCCGTCGCTAACGCTGACCCAGGTAGCCACCGCCATCTAGGTGGTGACCAGTGTTCCGATCTTCTCACCTGCGACCGCCCTGGCGATATTGCCGTCGGTCAACAGGTTGAACACCAGGATCGGCATGCCATTGTCCATGCACAGACTGAAGGCGGTGGAATCGGCGACCTGCAGGCCCCGGTCGATGACCTCGCGATGGCTGATCGCCGGCAACAGCTCGGCCTGCGGATTGGTCCGCGGATCATCGGTGAAGACCCCGTCGACGGCCTTGGCCATCAGCACCACCTCGGCGCCGATCTCCAGGGCCCGCTGTGCGGCGGTGGTGTCGGTGGAGAAGTACGGCAGTCCCATACCCGCACCGAATATCACCACGCGGCCCTTCTCCAGGTGCCGTCGCGCCCGCAGCGGGATGTACGGTTCGGCGACCTGACCCATGGTGATGGCGGTCTGCACCCGGGTGGCGATGCCTTCCTTTTCCAGGAAGTCCTGCAGCGCAAGGCTGTTCATCACCGTTCCGAGCATGCCCATGTAATCGCTTCGGGTGCGCTCCATACCGCGCTGCTGCAGTTGGGCCCCGCGGAAGAAGTTGCCACCGCCGATGACGACGGCGACCTGGACGCCGCTGCGTACCACCTCGGCGATCTCGCGGGCCACCTTCGACACCACGTCCGGGTCCAGGCCGACCTGTCCCCCGCCGAACATCTCGCCACCCAGTTTGAGTAGCACTCGACCGTATTTGGGTCGCAGCGTGGCGACGTTCGTCATGGTCGACCCCCCGTCGGGATTGAGGCTTCGGCCGGTTGGCCCGGACGGTCCCGGTGAACCGCGATGTTGTCGAACCATCCTGCCTCATGACGGCCCGCGGCTTTGCGCGGGGTGAGCGGACTCGGCGGGTTGACGTGCCGGGTTGGGTGAGGAGAATTCGTCGGATGGACATCTCCACGGCTACCGCGTTGGTCACCGGCGCCAACAGGGGCCTCGGCCGTCAGATCGCCCGCGAGTTGGCCGGCCGCGGTGCCACGGTCTACGCCGGTGCCCGCGATCCCTCGACGGTCGACCTCGACGGTGTCATCCCGCTGGCCGTCGACATCACCGACCCGGCGTCGGTCGCCGCCGCGGCCAAGGCCGCCGGGGATGTCACGGTGCTGGTCAACAACTCCGGGATCGCCCGCGATGTCGACCTGCTCACCGGCGACCTCGACGATGCCCGCGCCGAGATGGACACCAACTACTTCGGCACGCTGTCGATGATCCGGGCCTTCGCGCCGGTCATCACGGCCAACGGCGGCGGCGCGATCCTCAACGTGCTCTCGGTACTGTCCTGGCTCAGCTTCCCCGCATCCGGCGGCTACTGCGCGTCGAAATCGGCGGCCTGGTCGATGACAAACTCCGTACGGGCCCAACTGCACAGCAGCGGTATCCGGGTGACGGGACTGCATGTGGGCCTGATGGACACCGATATGGCCGCCGACCTCCCGGGCGCCAAGACCGACACGGCGACGGTCGCCACGCTGGCCGTCGACGCGATCGCCGCCGGCGATTTCGAGGTGCTCGCCGACGCCACCAGCCGCAGTGTGCGGGCCGGTCTGTCCGGCGGCGTGGAGGCGCTGTACCCGAATCTGGCCGGCTGAGCCCTCAGGCCAGAAAGGTCACACCCGGCGTCGTCACCTCGGTGCCGCCGGCCGCTGTCAGGACATCACCACGGCTGATCTGGCTCGTGGCCGCGTCCCGGAACAGCACGCCGATGGTGTCACCGGCGGCCGCCTCGTCACGTTGCTTGCGAAACGACTCGATCCCGTCGACCCGCAGCACCGCGGCACCGTTGACGGCCACCGCGTCACCGACACGCAGGGTGCCGGTCTCGACTCGGCCGGTGGCCACGGTGCCGCGGCCTTTGATGGCGAAAACGTCCTCGACAGTCAACTGGAACACATCGGGGACGCTACCGCCCGGGGTCAGTGATGGCAGGCCTTCGGCGGTGACGGCGGCAGGTCCAGTGCCGGGTTGCCGTCGAAGAAACCGATGGGCTTGAGGTGGAAACCGGTGTAGGCGCACGGCATCACCGGCCAGTCCTCGGGCCGGACGATGTGGTGGGCGCCCAGGGTGTACCAGAGCACCACGTCGGTGTCCTCCAACGGCGCGTCGTCGGCGATGAACTCCGGCAGCCCCTGCACGTCCGCGGACTGGTACATGTAGTCGCCGGCCGCGAACTTCTCGGCCGGGTCGTACTTGGTGACCCACAGGTTGTGTTGGACGAACCGCGCCCGGTCGTAGATGTAGGAGCCTTCCTGCACCATCACCGGCACGATGTCCTTGGGGACCAACTTGTAGGCCACCGGGACACCGAGTTCGTTCTTCTTGGACGGGTTGGCGATCTTCCAGTACCTGCCGGTCTTCCAGTCCCAGTCGCGCGCACCGCTGGCCTCGGACTCCACCAGGGTGTCGCGGGTGATCCAGGCATTGTGGTGCGGATTGAGTTCCGGATCGGGTTCGGGAATCGAATCCACCTCGTAGACACTGTTCTTCGCACCGTCGACGGACATGTCGAGCCGGAAGTTGAAGAAATGCTGGTGATTCGGTCCGTAGATTCCCGGGGCGACCATCTTGCCCCAGCGGGGCTGCTCGCCGGGTTCGACCTCGACCGCGCCGGTGGTGAGCACACCGGACAGCTTGACCTCGACCTCGATCGAGGCGTCGTTGTAGAAATACCAGAAGAAGCCGTACTCGTAGTTGCCGACGGTGCAGATCATCGAGATGACCAGTCGCCGCGAGCGGCGCACCTCGACCTCCTCGGTGCGGAAGTCGGTGTGCTTCCAGGAGATCCCGAAGTCCTCCTCGTGCATGCAGATGGCGTTGGGGATCACCACGGCGTTACCGTCGGAGTCGTTGACCGTACCGTCGAAGTAGTGGATCTCACCCAGACAGTCACAGCCCAGCGTCAGCGGGTTGGCCGAGAAGCCCATCCCGACCTCACCCATGTCGAAGACATTCTTGTTCCAGTGGGTCGGCGAGGTATCACCGTAGGGCACAACCATTTCCGACAGCGAGCCGCGGTACATGATGGGCCGGGTCTCGCCGCGGTCGGTGTAGGTCACTTCGTGGATGGTGATGCCTTCACGAGGGTTGAAGCCGATCCGCAGTGACCACTTCTGCCAGGTGACGTTCCATCCGTCGACGGTGAAGCTCGGCCCGTCGGGCTGGGTGATCTCGATGGTCTTGACGTCGTCGCGGAATTCGGTGAACGCCGGCCGGTTGTCGGGGTCGAACATGAATTTCGGGTCGTAGTTTCCGGCCTTGGGCGGCAACGGCACCACTCCGTGGTCCTCGACGCCGAGCACCTCCATGGCGTCGAGGTCGAACGTGACGATCAGGCCTTCGACCGGACGGGCGTAACCGTGTTCGGACGGTGCGGCGCGCATGAAGGTCAGCGGACGGCAGATCAGGGCGGAGTTGTCGTAATGGTCCTGCGCGCCGTAATAGCCTGCGGGCCAGGGGTCGATCATCGCCAGGCTGAAATCGGTGACGCCACGTTTGCGCATCGCCTCCTGCCAGCGCGGGTCCTCGCGGACCTTCTCCTCCACGCCGGTCATGTGCTCGACGAGGTAGGACGGGAACCGGCCCGGAATGGCGGTCCACGAGTCGATGGTGCCCGCCAGGACGTCGACGACGGCCTCGTAGATCATCTTGGCGGCCGCGTCGTACATGGTGACGAATGCGCACCGCGCAACCGCCACCTCCGGATCGAACGTCAGCTCGGGCGTCTTCTCCGGCTCCGCCAGCTGGATCATCACGAACTTCAGTGTGGGAGTCGAATATTCGGACTCGGAGATGATCCGGGCCGCCGACTCGATCTCCGAGCCGGACAGCGGATCCAGTGGATAGCGGACCGAATCCCCCGTGCCGGGGTTGCTCAGTACCGTGCTGTCCATCGTCATTTGGTGGCGTCCTCTGCTTCTGTCTTGGTGAGATCGAATACTGCGAGATGGGCCAGCGCGTCGTCCTGCGACACCTTGTGCGCCGACCGGCGGCCGAAGATGTAGACGACCAGGCCGAGGGCGAACATCCCGACGCTGATGCTGCCGACCCACGTCATCCATTCAGCGTCACCGACGCCGGAGCTGGTCAGCCAGGATTTCGCGAATGAGTAGTAGACGCCGGCGATGGTGCCGAGGGTGCCCACGACCACGGTGATCCAGACGCCGACCATGCCGCCGGGGATGCGCCAGAACGTCTCGTTCGCATAGCGGTCGGCGTACTTCTTGCGGGCAATGACGACCGGGATCAGGAAGAAGAATCCGGACAGCAGCCACACCGTCGACAGGCCACCCTGCAGGAAGATCGTCGTGTTCACCAGGCTGCTCTGCGAGTAGAGCCCGACGATCAGCAGTGACGAGAGCACACCCTGAATCAGGATGGCGCTCACCGGGTTACGGGTGCGCGGGTTGAGGTGGGTGAAGATCCGCGGCAGGTGGCGTTCCAGGCCGGAGACGAAGATCAGCCGGGAGTAGGCAACCTGGTAGGTCATCAGCGCCACGACGATGATCAGGGCCAGCACCACCGCGCAGATCTCCATCAGGCCGGGGAATCCCGAGACTTCCAGCATGCCGATGACACCGGTGACCGCGTCGATCTGATCGGTGGGCAGTGCCATCATGGTGCCCAGCGTCGTCAGCAGGTAGATGGCCACCAAGGCGGTGGAACCCCAGAGGATCATCCGCGGACCGCTCTTACGGACCGACAGGAACTCGGCACCCATGTTGTACGGCGTCTCCACGCCGAGCAGGTACAGCAGGACCGTGCCGTACAGGAAGCCCGATACCGCGAAGTTCGGGATCACGGCGTCGTGCCAGTTGAAGGGGGTAGCCGAGCCGTGCTTCGCCGCGAACAGCGCGCCGCAGATGAAGATGGTCAGCGCGAGAATGCCGAACACGACGAAGACGACGTTCATGATGCGCTGGTTGGCAGCGAGTTTGGCGAGCGCCAGCCCTACCACCACCCACATGATGACCAGTTGCAGGATGACGCTCGTCATCACCCCGAGTTCGGCGTGAAACGCCAGCAACAGGAACGAGAGCACCACCGCCGGGGAGGATGCCGCGTTGAGGATCACCGGCACCCAGGACAGGTAGCCGCCGATGAAGCCCCACGTCTCACCCATCGTTCGGGTCGCCCAGATGTACACGCCACCTTGGCCGGGCCACAGGTTGCCGAGTTCGACGACGGCCATGCCGGCGGGAACCAGGAAGGTCAGGATGCCGAGGATCCACATCGGGATCGCGGTCCACCCACCGGTGGCCATCACCGAGGAGCCGGTGATCCAGCAGATGATGAACACATACGCGGCGGTGAGGCCGAAAGTGCTCATCACCTTGGGCAGAATTTGTTCGGGGACAAGCTCTGTGGTCATCAGCTTGTCACGCTGAGCCGAAGCCGAAGCCTCGAGTTCTTGGGTCATGGGAAGCCTCTTCGCAGCTTTGTGGGGGGATGGGGGTTAAGGGACGATCTGTCCGTCTTTCATTCGGACGACACGGCTCGCTTCGTCGGCCACCGTGGGGTCGTGGGTGCTGGCGACCACCGTGACGCCCAGCGTCGAGCACAGGTCGCGCAGCATGCGCACCACCGTCTCCCCCGTTCGGTGGTCCAGATTGGCCGTCGGCTCGTCGGCGAGGACGAGCGTCGGGTTGCTGATCAGCGACCGCGCGATCGCGGTGCGCTGCTGTTCCCCTCCAGACATCTTGGTCGGCTGGTGATGGATCCGATGGCTCAGGCCGACCAGCTCGAGCAGTTCGGTTGCCCTCTTGCGCAACGACTTGCGGTCGTACGGTTCGAACATCAACGGCAGCTCGACGTTCTCCACCGCCGACAGGAACGGGATGAGGTTGTAGCTCTGGAAGATGAATCCGACGGTGTCGTGCCGCAGCGCCGCGAACTGGCTCTCGGTGAGCTTGCCGGTGTCGCGGCCGGCGACGATTATCGAACCCTTGGTCGGTCGGTCCAGGCCGCCGATCATGTTGAGCAGGGTCGACTTTCCGCTGCCGCTGGGACCCATCAGGCAGACGAATTCGCCGGGCATCACCTGCAGGTCGACGGCGATGAGGGCCTTGACCACCTCGTCGCCGAGTTTGTGCAGCTTCCACACGTCGGAGATCTCGATGACGGGTGCCTTCTGGCTGTCCGCCGGCGCCGCCGAAGCTGTCGCCACGGGCGCGCCGGAAGCTGTGTCGTCGATCGCGGTCATATGGTTAGCCTCCGCTGGACAGTGATCGGATGGGTGGACGCGACGCCGCGTTCCACGTGGGGACGATGCTGGTGGCGACCGCGGCGATGACGCTGACGGCGATCGCTATCGCCGAGCCGACGGTCAAGCCGGCGTAGGAAACTCCGGTCGGCGCGAATCCGACTGCGCCCAGGATGATTCCGCTGATGACCGACAGCACGGCGCCGGCCACCGCGCCGAGGACCGCCGCCACCACCGGCTCGACCAGTAACGCGGTCACCACCGGCTTGCGCGGAACGCCGTTTGCGCCGAGCACGCCGAGTTCGCGGGTCCGATGCGCCACGGTACGGGTGGTCGCGACGGCGACCTCCACGACGCCGACCAGCAACACGGTCACCGAGATGAGGATCACGGCGCGGTTTATCTCCTCGGCGTGGCCCAGCGTCGCCGACTGGGCCGCGATGCCCGCCGACATACCGAAGACGAGGACCACGAGGAAGGCGCCGGTGGCCGTGGTGATCACGGGCAGGACCATCTCTTTGATACGTCTGCGTGCCGACAGGTAGCCGTAGGACAGGCCGTAACGGATCATCAGCGGTCTCCCAGCAGATCTACGGGACGCTGCTGCAGCAGCCGGTGGACGGGGACCAGGGCACCGACGATGGCCATCGCCGGCACGAAGGCCAGGACCATACCGCAGGCCTGCAGCCACGCCATGGGAGTCGCAATGCCCGGAATCACAAGCGCCACAGCAATTCCCGCACCCAGGACGCCCAGCACGTAGGCGGTGACGAAAACCACGAATGATTCCACCAGGAAGAAATACAGGACCTCGTCGGCCAGGCCGATGCTGCTCATGATGCCGAATTCCCGTTTGCGTTCTTGCACGGCGGCCAGGAACGAGGAGACCGCGATGACGAAGCCCAGGATCAAGCCGATCGTCGAGATGAGCCCGAGGGTGGAACTGGTGACCTTGCCGGAGAACATCGCCGAGAAATTCTGGTCGAAGGTCAGCGGACCCGTACCGCCGACGGTGTCATAGATCAGTCCCTTGCCGTCGACGGCTGGCTGGACCGCGGGGTCCGGCGTCGACGGCAAGCCGACCGCCGTGCCGAAGATCGTCGCGATATCTCGACGTTTCTCCTCACCGGCCGGTGCATAGACGAGCCACCATCCGTTGTCGCCGACCTCGGACTGCGCCAGCGCCGAGGAGACCGTCGCTGACTGGCCGCTGCCGTCGACGGCGACCGTCAGTGGCTGGTCACCGATGGTGATGGTGTCGCCGGCACCGACGTGCAGACGCTGCGCCAGCCCGGAGCCGAGAATGGCTTGCCCTGAGGGGATTTCGTCGGTACCGCGCAACGCCACCGGGGTTCCGTCGACTTCGGTGACTCCCGAGATCGTGCGGACGCCACGCCAGCCGGCGGGCACCGTGATATCCGGTGCGGGCCCTGCGGCGACCAGCGCCTGTGCGCTCTGGTCATAGTGCACGCCCGCGGCGGGGACGGCCCACAGCTGGGCACCGGCAAGGACGTCTTGTACCGAATCCGCGCCGGTGATCGCGAAACTCGCCGATATCGTGCGCACCACCGTGACGCATGCCAGGGCCAGTGCGATGCCGAGCACCGAGAGCACGAAGCGCTCGGGCCGCCGCCGGATGTTGGCCAGCGCGAATCGGACGAGGCACCCGAAGGTGTTGCCCGACGAGACGGCGATCTCCGGCGATCGAGAGGACGTTGCGGTTGGAGCGGGGGTCTCCACGAGGAGATGGTGTGCCCGACATATTTCGCGGAACCGGCACGGCGAATGTCGTTCAAGTTAACTCAGGCATCGATCCGTTACGTCGACGTATCCGAGGACACAACGGATTTCGTTGCGATCAGTCCGAAATTCGGCGGAACGGCCGTGCTTCTTCGAGTTCGTAGGCCAGTTCCAGCAGCATGCCCTCGCGACCGGTGGCCGCGGTGAACATCATCCCGATCGGAAGTCCGCCGGCCGAGGTCGCCAGTGGCAAAGAGATCGCCGGGTCGCCGGTGACGTTCTGCAGCGGGGTGAACGCCACCCAGTCGGCCAGCCGTTCGATGATCTGCTGGTACGGCGCCGTCGGGTCGAGGTATCCGATCAGCGGCGTGGTGTCGGCCAGCGTGGGCGTCAGCGTCACGTCGAATTCGCGCGTCAGCGCGGCACATCTGCGTCGGGTGGTGGCCAAGCGCGCCAGCGTCAACGGCAGCCGATGCAGATTACGCGAGGCGTGCCGGTCCAGGCCCAGGGTCAGATTGTCGAGCCGGCCGCGGTCGAAGGACGGCCCGAAGCGCTTGCGCCCGCCGCGCACCAGCGCCATCGCCAGCAGCGCCCAGTAGAGGACGAAGTCGTCGACGAACACGTCGGGGACGGGGATCTCGTCGAGGTAGGAGACATGGTGGCCCAGGCCCTCCAGCAATGCCGCCGTCTTGAGGGTCTGCTCGGCCACCTCCGGGCCGCTGGCGCGGCGCAGCGATGTGGTGATGACCGCGACCCGCAGCCGCCGTGACGACGGATTGCGTACATCCCCTATCGCGGGCAGCTTCGGATTGCGCCAGGCGCGTTCGGCCTCCCGGAAGAACGCCGCGGTGTCGCGCACCGATCGGGTGACGACGCCGTTGGCCACGATCCGGATCGGCATCTCGCGATGGCCGGAGTCCAGCGGCAGGCGTCCGCGGGACGGTTTGAGTCCGACGAGTCCGTTGCAGGCGGCCGGGATCCGGATGGATCCGCCGCCGTCGTTGGCGTGCGCGATGGGCACCACACCCGCGGCGACCAACGCCGCCGAGCCCGACGAGGACGCTCCGGCGGTGTAGTCGGTGTTCCACGGATTGCGCACCGGGCCGAGCCTGGGGTGCTCGGCAGAGGCGCTGAAGCCGAATTCGGAGAGCTGGGTTTTGCCGAGGGGGTTGAGTCCGGTGGACAGGAAGACGCGGGCGAAGTCGCCGTCGGTGGCCGCCGGTGTAGGCGTCCAAGCGTCGGTTCCCTCCTGGGTGGGCATGCCCGCGACAGCACAGTTGTCTTTGATGAAGCTGGGCACGCCGTCGAAGAATCCGCCGTACGGCCGGGCGGCCCTGGCCCGCGCGCGGTCGAAACTCGGATAGGCCAGGCCGTTGAGGTGGGGGTTGACCTTCTCCAGCCGGGCGATGGCCGCGTCGGTGGCTTCCAGCCGGGAGATCCGGCCTGTCGCGATGGCCTCGGCGGTGCCGACCGCGTCGAGGTCACCCAGTGCGTCATCGTCGAACGCGGACACGTGTGCCATTCGGCCGACGCTAGCAGACACGTGTGCAATAACGGCCCGCCGCACAGGCGCCGAAACGGCAAAACCCCGCGCCGCCGGGATCACCGGTGATGGCGCGGGGTTTTCCAGATGAGCGGTTGGTGCGCCGCCCAAGTCTTCAGGTGATGGTTACTGCTGGCCGACCTCGAAGCGGACGAACCGGGTGACCGTCACGCCGGCCTCGTCCAGCAGCGCCTTGACGGTCTTCTTGCTGTCGGAAACCGAAGCCTGCTCCAGCAGGACGACATCCTTGTAGAAACCGTTGACGCGACCCTCGATGATCTTGGGCAGCGCGGCTTCGGGCTTGCCCTCGGCCTTGGCGGTCTCCTCGGCGATGTGGCGCTCGTTGGCCACCACGTCGGCAGGAACGTCGTCACGCGTCAGGTACTTGGCCTTGAGCGCGGCGATCTGCAGAGCGACCGCGTGCGCGGCCTCTTTGTCCGAGCCGGTGAACTCGACCAGCACGCCGACGGCGGGCGGCAGGTCAGCCGACCGCTTGTGCAGGTAGGTCTCGACCTGACCGTCGAAGTAAGCGACCCGGCGCAGTTCGAGCTTCTCGCCGATCTTGGCCGAGAGGTCGGCGACGGCCTGCTCGACGGTGCTCTCACCGCTCTTGGCGGCCTTGAGCGCGTCGACATCGGTGGCCTTGGCGGCCACTGCTGCGGCGACGACCTCGTCGGCGAGTTTCTGGAACTCGGCGTTCTTGGCCACGAAGTCGGTCTCGGAGTTGAGCTCGATGAGCGCGCCGTCCTTGGCCGCGACCAGACCTTCGGCGGTGGCGCGCTCCGCGCGCTTGCCGACGTCCTTGGCGCCCTTGATGCGCAGTTCTTCGACCGCCTTGTCGAAATCGCCGTCGGCGTCGGCAAGTGCGTTCTTGCACGCCAGCATGCCGGCGCCGGTCAGCTCCCGAAGTCGCTTGACGTCGGCAGCGGTGTAGTTAGCCAATTTTCGGCTCTCCTTAAGAAGCGTCGGTGGTCGTTTCGGCAGCGGCCGGGGCGGCACCGGCGTCAGCCGTTGCGGTGGCCGATGCCAGCAGTTCCTGCTCCCATTCGGCCAGCGGCTCGCCTGCCGCGGCCTCAGGCTTGCCGTCGGCGCTGCCGCCGCCGGCACGGGCCTGCAGACCTTCGGCGACGGCCGAGGCGATCACCTTGGTCAGCAGTGCTGCCGACCGGATGGCGTCGTCGTTACCCGGGATCGGGTAGTTGACGACGTCGGGGTCGCAGTTGGTGTCGAGGATCGCGATGACCGGAATGTTCAGCTTGATGGCCTCGGAGACCGCGAGGTGCTCCTTGTTGGTGTCGACGACCCAGATCGCCGAGGGCACCTTGGCCATGTCACGGATACCGCCGAGGCTGCGCTCCAGCTTGTTCTTCTCGCGGGTCAGCATCAAGATTTCCTTCTTGGTGCGACCCTCGAAGCCACCGGTCTGCTCCATGGACTCGAGTTCCTTCATCCGCTGAAGGCGCTTGTGCACGGTGGAGAAGTTGGTGAGCATGCCACCCAGCCAGCGCTGGTTGACATACGGCATGCCGACGCGGGTCGCCTCTTCGGCGATCGATTCCTGCGCCTGCTTCTTGGTGCCGACGAACATGACGGTGCCACCGTGGGCGACGGTCTCTTTGACGAACTCGTACGCCTGGTCGATGTAGGTCAGCGTCTGCTGCAAGTCGATGATGTAGATGCCGTTGCGGTCGGTGAAGATGAACCGCTTCATCTTGGGATTCCAGCGACGGGTCTGATGCCCGAAGTGGGTGCCGCTGTCAAGCAGCTGCTTCATGGTCACTACAGCCATGGTTTTGCCCAGCCTTCATTGTCGGTTGTCGTTCGGCGTCGGGTGATGCCGAACCCTGGCGTCCGCTGCGTGCCGGACCCGGTCTCTTGCGAGATCCGGGACCGCCCGGCACTGCTGGTGCGACCTTGTAACTACGGGGTCGCGGCAGGCGCGCGAAGTCAACCCGCTTTAGACGAGTTGCGGAGATGAGTTTACACCCTCGAAACGGGTGCTTTGTCCACACAGGGCGCGCCGTCCCCAGGACGGGGCCACCCGGCTGGCCGGTTCGGCGAATTATCGCTGAGCTGGGCGTATGCGAATAGTAGTCGTGTTGATCATCGTCGGGGCATGCGCCGCACCCGCCCATGCCGACGAGGGGCCGCGGTTGGTCTGGCCGCTTCGCCCACCCCCGACGGTGCTGCGGTACTTCGACGCCCCGTCGCCGAACTGGAACCCGGGCCACCGCGGCGTCGACCTGGCCGGCACCGTCGGACAGGCCGTCTACGCCGCCGGATCGGCGACCGTGGTGTTCGCGGGTATGGTCGCCGGCCGGCCGGTGGTGTCGCTGGCCCATCCCGGTGGTCTGCACACCAGCTACGAGCCGGTCCAGGCACTGGTCAGACCCGGCCAACTGGTCGATGCGACGACACCGCTCGGGACGCTGACGGCCGGGCATGCGGGGTGCGCGGCTCCGGCCTGTCTGCACTGGGGAGCGATGTGGGGCGCGGCGTCGCGCGCCGACTACGTCGATCCGCTGGGGCTGTTGGTGTCCACGCCCGTACGGCTCAAGCCGTTGTACCGGCGAATCAGGCCCGCGGGTGGGCCTGATCGTGGACGGCGCGCAGCCGGGCGACCGTCACATGCGTGTAGAGCTGGGTGGTCGCCAGCGTGGAGTGCCCGAGCAGTTCCTGCACGATGCGCAGATCGGCGCCGCCTTCGAGCAGATGTGTCGCGGCGCTGTGCCGCAGTCCGTGCGGGCCCATATCGGGCGCGCCGTCGACCGCGGTGACGGTCTGGTGCACGACGGTGCGGGCCTGCCGGGGATCCAGCCGGCCACCGCGTGCCCCGAGCAACAGGGCGGGCCCGGAGGTCGCGGTCACCAATGCCGGCCGGCCCTCGGCCAGCCAGCGGCGCAGCGCTTCCTCGGCGGGCGCGCCGAACGGTGTGGTGCGTTGTTTGTCGCCCTTGCCAAGCACCCGCAGCAGCCGGCGGTCCAGGTCCACGTCGTCGACGTCGAGTCCGCACAATTCGCTGACCCGGATACCGGTGGCGTACAACAACTCCACGATCAGCTGGTCCCGCAGAGCTATCGGATCACCTTCGGCGGCACCGGATTTCGCCGCAGCCATGGCTTCAAGCGCCTGGTCGGCGCGCAG
Organism: Mycobacterium sp.; assembly: GCA_016197405.1. Lineage (GTDB taxonomy): Bacteria > Actinomycetota > Actinomycetes > Mycobacteriales > Mycobacteriaceae > Mycobacterium. Next base: position 278,505 of record JACPVR010000023.1, on the reverse strand, counting down.
CACCGCGGGCAAGGTGCGGTGCGCTTTGGGGGTCTGCAGCCGCACGGCCGGATCGGTGGCCATCAGTCCGCGGCGGTTGGCCCAGTGCGTGAAGGTCTTGACCGCCGAGGTGCGGCGCGCCAACGTGGTGCGCGCGGCGCCGGCGCCGGCCTGCGCGGACAGCCAGGCGCGAAGCACCGGCAACGTGATCGCGTCCAGGCCGCCGTCGGGCGCGCGCTGATCGAGGAAATCGAAGAGCGCGCGCAGGTCCCCGAGGTAGGCGCGCCTGGTGTGCGCCGAACGGCCGCGTTCCAGCTCTAGGTACTCGTCGAACTCGGCGAGGATCACATCGGTGGGGCGGTGCACTCCCCTACCGTGACAGACGTTGTGGCGATCAGCCCTTCTCGGCCTCGGCGAGTTCGCGTTTCCATTCGCGGAACGTCTCCTCGGTGCGGCCGCGGCGCCAGTAACCGGAGATGGAATTGGCCCATTTGGCCTCGACGGCACGTTCCTTGCGGATGTAGGGCCGCAGGTTGTGCATGACGGCCTGCGCCTCACCGTGGATGAAGACCTGAACCTGCCCGGGCAGCCAGGGCGCGCCCGTGACGGCGTCGATCAGCGGGGCGTGGTCGCCGGCGTGGTCGTCGGGAACCAGGTCCGCCCGGCCACCGCGGTAGATCCAGCGCACCGTCACCCCCTCGGGTGCATGCAGTTCGATCTCGTCTTCGGGTCCGGCGACCTCCAGGAACACCTGGCCGACGGCGTCGGCGGGCAGTGCTTCCAGCGCGGCCGAGATGGCCGGAATGGCGGCTTCGTCACCGGCATACAGATGCCAGTCGGCGGCCGGGTCCGGCGAGAACGCCCCACTCGGACCCATGAGGTAGGCGGGATCACCGGGTTGGACGCCGGCCGCCCAGGGGCCTGCCACCCCGTGCTCACCGTGCACCACGAAGTCGACGGTGATCTGGCGTGCCTGCGGGTCGGCGCGGCGCACGGTGTAGGTGCGCACCGATGGCCGCTGGCTGACATCGAGTGTGCCGAAGCTGTCCAGGGTCAGCGGCTCGGACGGGCTGTGCAGCGCCGCGACGTCCACACCGGCCGGCACGATCACGAATTTCACGTAGGAGTCGGTGAATTCGCTGGGAGTGAAGGTGTCGAAACCGTTGCCGCCGAGGACCAGCCGCACCATATGCGGGGCCAGTTGGGTGGAGCTGACGATTTCGAAGGTGTGGATCGGTCGGCCTGCCATTGCATTGACTATACGAGCGCAACGGGTGGCGTCGGGGCGCTCCGGGAGTTCACCTGTGATGCTCGTCATAGCGCGAGGCGGACGTCGTATCGGCCTGGCCGGGGCAAATCCATTGTGGTGTATCGAAACTCACAGCGCGACACTTTGATTTACGCAGAATTAACAAGGACCATGGATGGAGTCTGGGCGGCGGGAAATCCGCGCCGCTCACGACGACAGACAAACAAAGCGCTCCGCGACCCGGAGTGTCATCTAGGAGAAGAAGTGTCTTTCGCGGAATATCGCCACAACATCAAGCGCGCCCATGCCCGGCGGCGCCTCTATGCGCGTATCAACGGGTTGCCCGATTCGACGGTTCGTGAAGAACTGATCGCCATTGCACAGCGGCACGAGTTCGGCGATCGCTGACAACACAGACGTCGTAATACAGAGCCGGTGACCATCAGGTCACCGGCTCTGCTGTTGTTCGGGGCGGCGACTTTCTGTCAGGACAGCAGCATCCAGCCGACGCCGAACGCCGTCGCCAGTGACACCACTGTCAGCGGAACGCCGAACCGTACGAACGTCGCGGTGCTGTAGCCACCGGGCTTCATGACCATCAAATTCGACTGGTGGCTGTACGGGTTGAGAAATGTGAACGAGATACATGTGCCGATCAGCGTCAGCAGCAGCACGGGATCCAGACCGGTTGTGGCCGCAACGGACAACGCCACCGGGGTGAGAATGGCCGCGGCCGCGGAATTGGTGACGATGTTGGTCAGCAGGAAAGTGCCAACAGCGATGACGAGTACCACCAGTGCAGTGTTTCCGGCCGACAGCCGGAGGACGGCATCCGAGATGCGATCGCCGAGACCACTGTTGACGACGATCACTCCCAGACCGATGGAACCGGCGATGATGGCCAAGATGTTCCAGTTCAACGCACGGACCGCGGATCGTGGCGTCAGCACTCCGGTGACCACCATCAAGGTTGCCCCGGTCACCGCAATGAGCTCGACCGGCGCCACATTCAACGATGCCGTGACGATGACGGCAATCAGTATGGCCAGCGCAGTCCACGTCTTCGAGGTCTGCGGCGCCTTACCTGCCACCTTCTGCCACAACCCGACCAGCGGATGATCGGTCAGGACATCGGCAGACCCCGCGGTGACGAAGAGCATCTCTCCGGGTCGTGCAGGCGAATTGCGCAACAACCCGGTCGACTGCGCGGCGACCACCGTGACGTCTTCGTTCTCCTCGAGATCGCGCACCGTGCACTGTTCGTCGGTGGCAACCGACGCCTTGTACAAGTCCTGCGGCGACTGGCCGAACCGTGGGCTCGCCCACAGCATCTGGACACCTGATTCGGTGGCCTGATAGATCAGGGCGTCGCCCGCCTCGAGGACGGCGTCGTCGTCGACGTGTTCACCCCAGCGCTGGATCTCAAGTAACTCGAAGTCAGGTGTGGTGTGCACGCCCAATTCGGCCGCGGTTCTTCCGACAGCGTTCGCTTTTGCCGTGATCGGGATTTCTGCGCGCCACGTCATCTCGCGTGCAGATGAGGTTGGGCCGCCGCGCAGCATGCGCGGCGCCATGAACAGCAACGCGATCCACCCGACGATGGCCACCGGAACCGCAATCGGCACAAAAGAGAACATCGTCAACTCGACACCTGCGGGTGCGGCCAGGCCGGCGATCAGCAGGTTGGAGCTGGTACCGATAAGTGTCGCCGAGCCGGCAAGTGTGGTGGCGTGCGCGACAGGCAACAGCACACTGCGCGCCCGCACTCCCGATTGCTGCTCGAGTTCTTTGGCGGCGGGGATGAGCATCGCCACGATGGGTGTGGTGTTGATCAACGCCGAGATGAAGCCGACCGGGGGTATGAGCCGCCGCAACGCCTGGCTGGTGGTGGTCACCCCGGACAGCAGCCGGAATGTCGCACGGGAAACCGCCCCGGTGTGCAGGACACCTTTGGCTATCACCAGCATCGCCGCGATGGTGATGACGCCACCGTTGCTGAGTCCACCGAACAACTCCGCCGGTGTCGCGATACCGAGCAGGCCTGCGACGACGAGTGCGCAGATCAGCGCCAAGACCGCGGGCGCCCGCCCGGTGGTCATCACTGCCAAGGTGACGACAACGATGATCGCCGCGGTGATCTGCATTCCGGAAGTATCGACCACGCATGCAGCGGGCGGCAGTCATCGCCGCATTCGACCTCCGCGATGTCGGCGATGCGTTGCATAGTGCCCGACTCACAGGTCAGAACACCGGACGAGCGTTCATAGGATTCGCATAGGTTCGACCCATACTCCACCCATTGCCAGGCCCGACGATCATGTCATGACTCAGAGCGTGGTTGACAGTATCGCCGTCTCGACGGCCGCAGCCCGACCCAATGCCGTCGCCGAAGCACGTGAGCGTGGCGTCCCGGTCGTCGACGTGGTGGTTCCGGTGTACAACGAGCAGGCCGCCCTGGCCGGCTCGATCCGTCGCCTGCACCGCTACCTGGCCGAGACGCTGCCGTTCAGCGCGCGGATCACCATCGCCGACAATGCCAGCATCGACGAAACACCGCGCATCGCAGCCGAACTCGCCGATGAACTCGACGGGGTCCGGGTCGTCCGGTTGGAGCAGAAGGGCCGCGGTCGTGCCCTGCACACCGTGTGGTCCGCCTCGGATTCACCGGTGCTGGCCTACATGGACGTCGACCTTTCCACCGATCTGGCGGCCCTGCAGCCGCTGCTGGCTCCGCTGATCTCCGGTCACTCCGATCTGGCGATCGGCACCCGGCTGGCGCGGAGCTCGCGCGTCGTGCGCGGCGCCAAGCGCGAGGTCATCTCCCGCTGCTACAACCTGATCCTGCGCTCCACGCTGGCGGCGAAGTTCTCCGACGCACAGTGCGGGTTCAAAGCCATCCGCGCCGATGTGGCGGCCCGGCTGTTGCCCCACGTCGTGGATACCGGCTGGTTCTTCGACACCGAAATGCTGGTGCTGGCCGAACGTTCGGGCCTGCGCATCCACGAGGTTCCGGTCGACTGGGTCGACGACCCCGACAGCCGCGTCGACATCGTGGCGACCGCCACGGCCGACCTCAAGGGCATCGCCCGGCTGCTCAAGGGTTTCTCCAGCGGCGCGATCCCGGTCCGCGATATCGCCGCGCAGCTCGGCTCAGGCCGGGCTGCCGCGCCGCGCAGCCTGCTGCGCCAGGGCGTCCGGTTCGCCGCCGTCGGCGTCGCCTCCACACTGGCCTACCTGCTGATCTTCTCCCTGCTGCATGCCGCCGTGGGCGCTCAGGCCGCCAACCTGATAGCCCTGTTGGTCACCGCGATCGGTAACACCGCGGCCAACCGCCGGTTCACCTTCGGTGTGCAGGGCAGCGAGGGCGCACTGCGCCACCATGCCGAGGGCCTGGCCGTATTCGCCCTCGCGCTGGCTGTGACCAGCGGCTCCCTGGCCGCCGTGCACGGCCTGGTGGCTGCCACCCCGCACTGGCTGGAACTCTCGGTGCTCGTGGCCGCCAACCTCACCGCGACCGCACTACGCTTCACGCTGCTGCGCGGCTGGGTGTTCCACCCCAACCGCGACTGACCCCCCCAGGCGCCCACCCCCACATCCGGCACGTTCACCGAGAGGACCACAATGCCCGCCATCGCGGACACCACCCAGCAACCCGAAGTTGCTGATATCGATGGGCCGCAGCCGGATCCGCGGTGGGCACGACCCGCGTTCGCCGCGCTGCTGGTCGCCACCGCCGCATTCTGGTGCATCGGACTGAGCCGCAACGGCTGGGCGAACGCGTTCTACGCCGCGGCCGTACAGGCAGGCACCAAGAGCTGGAAGGCTTTCCTGTTCGGATCCTCCGACGCCGCCAACGCCATCACCGTGGACAAACCCCCGGCCTCGCTGTGGCCCATGGAGATCTCCGCCCGCATCTTCGGCGTCAACACCTGGTCCATCCAGCTACCGCAGGTCCTGCTGGGTGTGGCCTCGGTCGCGCTGCTCTACGTCATCGTCAAGAAGCAGTTCGGGCCTGCAGCGGGTTTGATCGCGGGCGCGACCCTGGCGCTGACACCGGTGGCCACGTTGATGTTCCGGTATGACAATCCCGACGCGCTGCTGGTGTTCCTGATGGTCGCTTCGGTATGGGCGCTGCTGCGCGGCGTCGCCGACGGCCGCACCCGTTGGCTGGTGCTGTGCGGTGTTCTGCTCGGATTGGGTTTCCTGACCAAGCAACTACAGGTTCTGCTCGTCATGCCGGGCCTGGCCCTGACGTATCTGATCTCCGGGCCGCCCCGGTTGCGAGTCCGGTTCGCCCAGCTTTTCGCCGGTCTCGGCGCGATGCTCGTGGCGGCCGGATGGTGGGTGCTGCTGGTCGAGCTCTGGCCTGCCGACAGTCGCCCCTACATCGGTGGATCGGAGAACAACAGCTTTCTCGATCTGACCTTCGGTTACAACGGGCTGGGCCGGCTGATGGGCGGGGACAGCAACACACCCGGTGGTGGCGGCGCGCCGCCGGATATGCCCAGCGGCTTCAGCCCTTTCGGGCACGCCGGTATCGCCCGGATGTTCACCGGTGAATCGGGGGCCCAGATCTCCTGGCTGCTGCCCGCCGCTCTCATCCTGCTGGTCGTCGGTTTGGTCGCGACCTGGCGCCGGCCGCGTACCGACGCGCACCGCGCGCAGTACCTGGTGTGGGGTGGCTGGCTGATCGGCACAGCAGGCGTCTTCAGCTTCATGTCCGGGCTGTTCCACGACTACTACACCGTCGCGCTGGCGCCGGCGGTGGCCGCCCTTGTCGCGATCGGCGCCGTCGATCTGTGGCAGCGCCGCGAAAAGACCTGGGCCGTCGCCGTTCTCGCGGTGACGACTGCCGTGACGGGCGGATGGGCCTGGGTGCTGCTGGGCCGCACACCGGATTTCGTCGGGTGGCTGCGGTGGGTCATTCTCGCCGCCGCGGTGGTCGCGGCGGTCGCGCTGGCGATCACCGCGCTGCCGGCCCTGCGCCGTCCCCGGGTCCAGCTCGCGGCCGCTGGCATAGCGCTCGCCATGGCACTTGCAGGCCCACTGTCCTATTCGATCCAGACCGTCACCGTTTCCCATACCGGTGGAGTGGTGACCGCAGGACCGCAGATCCCGGGCCAGGGCATGCCCGGCATGCCCGCCGCTGCCGGCGGGCCGGTGCAAACCGACAACCAGGTCTCGGCCCAGGTGGCCACCACTTTGTCGGCCAACGGCGACAGCTACACCTGGATCGCGGCGATACCGGGTTCCACCGAGGCCGGCTACTACCAGCTGGCAACCGATCTGCCGGTCATGGCGCTCGGCGGCTTCGGCTCAGCAGATCCGGCGCCGACACTGGAACAGTTCCAGGACCACGTCGCCAACGGCCGGGTGCACTACTACATCGCGACCACCGGTCTCGGTATGCCCAAGAACATGAATGACTCGGGCAAGCCTCTCATGCCGCCCAGCGGGAACAAGACGATCGAGGCGAGCCGCATCAAGGATTGGGTGGAGAAGACCTTCACACCGGTCACCGTCGACGGTGTCACGCTCTACGACTTGACCAAACCGGTCGCCGGGTCGTAGGGATTCAGCACCGGTCCAACAGGTATCCGGACCCCCGGATGGTGTGGATCACCGGACCGCGATGACTGGCGAGGCGGTTGCGCAGCCGACTGATGTATCGCGGGACCACGGCACTGCCGCCGGCGAAGTCATAGGGCCACACCCGGGCCAGGATCTCGGCACGCGAGACCACCCGGCCCGCGTTGCGTACGAGGAAACGCAACAGGGCGAACTCGGTTTCGGTGAGCGCGACGGCCAGTCCCGCGCACCAGACGGCTCGACTGTCCTCGTCGAGCACGAGGTCGCCGACCTGCAGTCGACCGGTGTCGTATTCGGAACCTATTTCGCTGCAGCGCAACAGTAAACGGACATACCCGAGTACATCCTCCAGGCTGAACGGTTTGGGCAGCCGGCGGCCGCCACCGGCCCACACCGCGTCCCGGTCGATCCGACGCGGACAGTCGGTCAGCAGCACCCGCATGGTGGGTTGACGCTCCCGCAGCCATCGCAACAACCGGGCACCGTCGGAATCGGGCAGATCGGGATCGATGATGAGCATGTCCAGCTGACCGCGGCGACCGGCTTTCATCGCGGTCGCCGCGTCACCGGCCGTGGTGACGACGGCTCCTTCGAGACGAAGAATCATGGCCAGCATCTCTGCTAACACTTGCTGCTCGTCGACGATCAATACTGTGACAGGGTTTCCGTCTGCATGGGTCAACGCTCCGAGCAGGTCCAACGCACCCGTGGTCATCGCGCGATCATGTTCCGCGGCGGTAAGCGGTTGCTATGGGGGCGCTTTGAACCCGTTATGCATGCAGCTGTGAATATTCAAAGCTGGCAGCTAGGGCCGACACAGCGGGGACCAATATCACCGCTGCACACTCTCGGGAGTGACGCTGACCGATTCGATGCCGCCGCATGCGCACGGCACCGCTGAAAGCCAGGTGCAACGTCGGTTCGGCAGAGTACGCCGCTGGCGGTCATGGACTTTGCGCACCCGCATCGTGGTGGCGCAACTGATTCTGCTGGCCGTGGTGTGCGCCGCCATCAGCGCCGGGACGATGACCGCGCTGCAGCGCTACCTGGTGCACCAACTCGACCAACAGGTCATCGATGCGGGGTGGCGTTCGGCGATCCTGTTCTCGATGGGTCCCCCGCCGGTACGTCCGGGAGTACCTCCGCTGTCCGACAGCGCGGGTCCGGACTTTCTCAATGCGCCAGGGCAATCGAGCGACACCCTCGGTGCGGTCCTGTCCGGAGGCCAGGTTCAGCAGGCCGCGGTGGTCACCAATACCGGCGGCCGGAAATCACTGTCCAGCCAGGCCTACCGACAACTTGCCGACGCGTGGTTTCCGCATCCCACCACCATCGACATCGACGGTGCCGGCAGCTACCGGGTCATCACGATTCCCACCCCCAGCGGCGAGACCGTCCTGACCGGTCTGCCGACCGCCGGGGTCAACACCATGCTGCTGTCGATGCTGGGCATCCTGTGTGTCATCGTCGCACTGGCACTGGTAGTCGCTGCCGTCATCGGGATACTCATCATCCGCCGGCAGCTGGCGCCGCTGTCGGCGGTTGCGAAAACCGCTCGGCAGGTGGCTGATTCCGGTCTCGGCAGCGGTGACGTCGATCTTGCGAGACCCATCGCCGAGGTCGATCCGGTAACCCGCTTCACCGAGGTCGGCCAGCTCGGTGCCGCACTGAACAGGATGCTGGAACGTATCGGCGACGCCATGGCGTCCCGGCAGGCCAGTGAGACCCGGGTCCGGCAGTTCGTTGCCGATGCCAGTCACGAACTACGCACCCCGCTGACCTCGATACGCGGATACGCCGAACTGGCACAGCGCCATCGCGACGAACTGCCGGAGCCGGTCGCGCATGCCATGGGTCGTATCCACTCCGAAGCCAAGCGGATGACGACACTCGTCGAAGACATGCTGCTGCTTGCCCAACTCGACGCCGGGCGGCCCCTTGAGCATGAACTGGTCGATCTGTCCGGGCTGCTGGCCGACGCGGTCAGCGACGCTCATGTCGCCGCTCCGCAACATCATTGGCGGCTGGACCTACCGGAGCAGCCGCTGTTCGTCGTCGGTGACAGCGCCCGCCTACAGCAGGTGATCGCCAACCTGTTGTCCAACGCGCGGACCCACACCCCTGCGGGCACCACGGTGACCGCCACGCTGTCCTGTCCCGACGACGGTCATGTCCACGTGACGGTCAGCGACGACGGGCCCGGGATCCCCGTCGAGCAGCAGGCGGAGATCTTCGGGCGGTTCGTGCGCGGCGACAGCTCGCGCTCGCGGCGCGCCGGCAGCACCGGTCTCGGATTGGCCATCGTCGACGCTGTGGTGAAGGCTCATCAGGGAACCATCTCGGTCAAAGGTGGACCGGGCACCACCTTCGAGGTGGTGCTGCCCGCGACATCGCAGGGATCGGATCCGACGTGGCCGTCGAAAACCGTTCCGGCGCAACTCTGATTCGTCCCTCAGCTGCCACATGTAGCACACCTAGACATCAGTAGTTGACTGCAGACATGGACACCAACGAGGTCATCTTGATAACCCATGCCGACACCGACACCGGATACACCATCGCCCGCGAGTTGCTGGCGGCCGGCCACCGCGTGGCGGTCACCGCCCGCAACCCGGGGTCGCTGAGCCGAATTTTGCTGGGCCAGAAGGCAGATCGTGTGATCGCCGTCGCGGCAGACATCGACGACGCCGCCCAGCGCGCGGGCATCCTGCGCCGCGCGCACGCGCGGTTCGGCCTACCCGTCACACGGGTGATCGACGGACGCGACAGCCACCAGATCCGGCCCTCCGCATTGCAGATGGCATCGTGAGACGGCGGTAGCGCGGCGTCCGAAACATCCTTGTACACAGCCGAATTCCACATGAACAGCACACAGCGCACCTAGCGACCGATAAGCCGGCACCCATGTTCGCCGCATAGCGTTCACCGTGTCACACACCAACAACAAAGGAGCGATGATGGCATCATCACACCCGAGAACACGCCTGCTACTGGGCTCGACCGCCGTCTGCGCGGGGTTGGCGCTGACGGCCGTCGGCTTCGCCTCGACGGCAAGCGCCCTACCGCCCCCGCCGGGACCGGGCGGCCCCGGCGGCGGCCCGGGCATCTGCCTGCCGCTGCTCCCCTGCCCGGGCCCGCCGCCCCCGCCGGCTCCCGGCCCGGGAATGGGAATGGGTGGTCCCGGTGGATTCCAGGGCTGGCGCCCATAACGTATGGCACCGCTCCCCTTCATTTTCCGTAGTTTTGTGAGTGCGTCCGCGGCGAGCGTTGGATTGTTCAGCGCCGCCGCGGGCGTCGCCCATGCCGACCCAGTGCCGATCCCCGATCTGGTGCGCGCCATCGACACCGTCGACGGCTGGCATATGACGCTCGCCCTGACCGGCGCACAGATCAACTCGGTGCCGAATATGGCTGCGGCACCATTCGCCAAGGAAGGTTTCCTCAGCGGGCGGGTGTCGATCGTGATCGACGGCGCCGGCGCGGCGCCCATCACCGACGGACAGCTGGTGTTCGGCGCCCAGCTCGGTTGCCAGGTCGATATGAGTGACGGCCTCGACCTCGGTATCGGATTGGACACCGACCTGTTCGACGACGACTCCGTCGTCGGCGTCGGCCCCGATATCGGCTCGACGATCTATCCGGGCGGTATCAAGAACCTGGCACTCGGCGCGAAATCGCTGAAAGGCCAAGGCGCAACGATCTCGGTACTCGATGCTCATGTCCAGGTCGAGAAATGTGGTGGCGCCGTGAGCGTGCGGCTGTTCGCCTACGCCCAGATGAAGACCGACACCTCTGATGACAGCGTCAATGTCTACAGCGAGGTGATCAGGCTGTGAGGCGTTCGCGCAGACTCCTCGTCAGCGCCGGCGTTGCCGCGATGATCGCGGTGCTCTCATGCGGTTACGCCACCGCCGATGACGACGACGATGACGACGATTCCGGCCATTCCAGTAGCAATGTCGAAAGCTGGCCTCCGACAACGGTTTCCTGGCCACCATTCTCGGCGCCCGATGAATCCGGCACCGAAGATGACAATTCGGTAACCCTGGCGCCTTGACAGCTGACAGCTAGATCACCCACAGGAACCGCACAGCTGCGACTGTTTTTCTCGGTGAACACCGCATGAACAACAGACGAAACGAAAGGCACCTTGGTGGGCTTCAAAGATTGGATTACCGGGAGTGACAACAGGAATCAGCGAGATACCGACGTCCCTACCCAGCCCACCGGATACCAGCAGACCGCCAGCCGACTGCATTCGTTCAACCGCTACGAGATCAAGTATCTCCTCGACGAATTCAAAGTCCCGGCCCTGCGCGAAGAACTCAACGCACACATGGGTTCGGACCCCTTCTCACCACACGGTGGTTACCCGGTCACCTCGCTGTACTACGACACCGCCGACCTCCGGTTCTACTGGGAGAAGATCGAAGGTCTGCATTTTCGGCGCAAGCTGCGGATGCGGCTCTACGGTGCACCGTCGGAGTGCACCGAAGACACCCCCGTGCAGGTCGAGATCAAGCAACGGGTCAATCGGGTCACCCAGAAGCGCCGCATCGAACTGCCCTACGGGGCGGCCAGGCGATGGCTCGATGACCGTGAGCCGCTGCCGAGCGATACCGCGCACGGTCCGTTCGTCAACGAAGTGACCACGCTCATCGGCAATCTCGACCTGCGCCCCATCGTCACCACCGGGTATCTGCGTGAGGCATTCGTGGGACGTGAGGCCGACCTCGGCCTGCGGGTGACCATCGACCACAAAGTGCACGGTCGCGATCGTGACTTTCATTTCGCGTCCGGTGCTCAGAACCGCTACATCATCCCGCCCAAGCTCGCGATCGTCGAGATCAAGGCCAATGAGCGGGTGCCCTACTGGGTCACCGATCTCGCTGCCCGCATCGACATGTCCGTCATCCGGGTGTCCAAGTACTGCCAGTCGGTGCAGGCATTCGGAATGGCGCCGCGGTCGATGATGGGCGCCCCCGAACTCATCACCACCGATCCGCCGGCTCCGGCCGCGGCATTCGGTGAACTCAGTCCCGCAACAACCTGAAACTGAAAGGCAATTGTGACCATCGATCTGCAGGACCTCAGCGGCACCTTCACGGTATTCGACGTCGCCGCGTCCCTGGCTTTGTCCTTCGTGCTGGCCGCGATCATCGGCTGGGTGTATCGCTACACCCACAAGAACGTCTCCTACAGTCAGTCCTACGTGCAGACCCTGGTGATGGTGTGCATGGTCATCTCGGTCATCATGCTCGTCGTCGGGTCCAATATCGCCCGGGCATTCGCGCTCGTCGGTGCGCTGTCGGTCATCCGGTTCCGCAACGCCATCAAGGAAACCCGCGATGTCGGTTTCATCTTCCTGGCGATGGCGGTCGGCATGACCACCGGGACCCGGTTCTACCTGCTGGCCGTCGTGGCGACCGTGGTGATCTGCCTGGTGCTGTTGATCATGTACCGGTTCAACTGGTTCAAGCTCGATGTGCAGCGCCAGGTGGTCAAGGTGCAGGTTCCGCCGGAGCCGGCCTACACCGCACGCGTCGAGGATGTCCTGATCGAGTTCTGTTCCGAATTCGAGTTGGTATCAACCGAATCCGCGCGCTCGGGCGCGCTCAATGAGCTGTATTACACCGCTCAGCTGAAGAAGAACCGCAAGGCCGGCGAGTTGATAGCCGCGCTCGGTGAGGTCAACAGCGGACAGCGTGTCACCGTACTGACCGGTTACGACCAGACCGACCTGTGATGTCGGAGGCCGATGACCACACGGCCGCCGCTGCACCCAGACGGCGGCTGGTCCACCGCATCCCGACTCGGCTGCGCCAGTACTGGAAGCTGCTTGCCGCCATCGTGGCCGCCATCCTGGTGCTGGTCGCCACCCTCGGCGATACGTTGATCCGTCCGTACATCACCAGCGATGTCACGGTGATGTCCTCGAACATCACCGAGAACATCACCGGCACAGTGGATCTGTTCGACAGCACCGTGCCGCACAGCCTGAAGGTGGATCTGACCGACGCCGAGTACACCGACATGATCACCGCGTACGCCAAAGACGGCGAGAAGAAGTGGGTCAACGCCGACATCACCATCGACGATCTGTTGATCACCGATGTCGCGGTCCGGTTGAAAGGCAACTCGACGCTGATGGGTTTGCGGGAGGACGGTGATTTCCAGCCACCGCAGGGCGCCGGTGGTGGCGCACCGCAGGGTGACGAGATGAACATGGTGATGGCCACCGCCGAGGATCCGGCGTCGCTGCCGCTGCTGATCAGTTTCGATCAGAACGCCGATGGCCGCGGGTACCAGGGCATGACCGAAATCTCGGTGCGGCCGGGCACTCCGGTGCTCAACGAGGCGCTGGCGTTGTCCCTGACCGACGCGTCCGGCCAGCCCACCCAGCGCTACACCTACACGACGTACAGCATCAACGGGCACACCACGACGCGACTGGTGCTCGAACACCCCGACGACCTCTACGCCGACGCGCTGTTCGAATCCGACGGCTATCTGTACAAGGCCGACGCCAACTCACGGTTGGAGTTCGTCGGTACCGACCAATCCGCCTACGCCGACCAGTTCAAGCAGATCAATTCCGCCGACAACGGAAACCTGCAGCCGCTGATCAATTTCGTGCAATGGCTCGACGGTGCCGACCAGGCCGAGTTCGACGCGCACCTGTCCGATTGGGTCGACGTCGAATCCTTCGCCCGCTATCTGGCCACTCAGAACCTGCTCGTCAACGCCGACGATATGGGCGGTCCGGGCCAGAACTATTACCTGTGGTACGACCTCGATACGCAGAAGCTGTCCGTCGTGTCATGGGATCTCAACCTCGCCATGCAGGGTGATGCCACCACCGGCCCGCACGACGAGGTACAGATGTCGATGCCCGGCGGCGGCGCACCCGGTGACAAGGCGCCGTCGGCCAGCATGCCCGACGGCGCAGGTGCGCCCAGGATCGGCAATCCGCTCAAGACCCGGTTCCTGGATTCGACGGCGTTCACGCAGGTGTACGACGACGCGTATTGGGAGCTCTACGACCAGATGTACGGCGGTGGTAACGCGCAGAAGGTGCTCGATGCGGTCGCGGCCTCGATACCGGTCACCGATGGGCTCAGTGCGCAAACACGCGACGCCGCTGTCGATTCCATGCGCAGCTGGATCGACGACCGGGTCGCGGCGCTGGAGGCGCTGCGCGCCGGGTGAGCAGGAGTGCTTCGGTCAGGTCGAAGACCGGATGACCAGGCGGGTGACGTCCTCCGGGCCGGGCGGCGGCGGGGCGGGGTAGCCCAACTCGGCGAGAACGGCCGCGATGGCGGCGTCGGCGACCGCGGTCGCGTCGAATTCGACGGTGGTCAGCGGTGGCGAGCACAACGCACCGATGGGTGCGGCGTCGACGCCGATCACCGCCAGGTCGGCCGGACACCGCAACCCCGCTTCGCGAATGCCGTAGAGGACCACGGCGGCGACCTCATCGCTTTGCGCGCACACCGCGGTGACACCGTCGCGCACCCAGTCCGCGGCCAGCGCAGCGGCATTGTCCTGCGTGACCGCACCGACCCGCAGCTCGGGCAGCCCACGGGACCGGGCAGCGTGCGCAATACCGTCGAGCCAGTAGTCGCCGAGCACGCGCCATCTGTCGATTCCGTTATAGGCGAAGGCGATACGGCGGTGCCCGCGCGACACCAGGTGCTCGATTCGCAGCTCTCCGACCGAGGCCTGCGGATCTCCGAGGGCGGGCAGCGTGCCGATCACGATGTGCGGGATCGACGCCTGGCGCACCGCGTTCTGCACCGCACCGCTGAGCGGGAACAGGCTCGTCACTGCGACAGGGTTGATGTTGTCGATCGCGTCGATGACGTGCTGATCTTCTTCGGTTTCGAAGACCTGCACCTGCAGCAGCCCGAGCCGGGCCAACTCGGTTGTCATCCGGCTGCCCGCCCGCATGGGCATTTCTCCCACCGCCACCCGCGGCACCACGTACAGGATCGCGCCGCTGCGTCCGCGCGCCAGGTTGCGCGCCGCCAGGTTGGGCCGGTAACCCAGTTGCTTGGCGGCCCGGTAGACCGCATCCCGGGTGGCCGGTGAGATCTTGCGGCCCTCAGCATTGTTGAGCACATAGCTCACGGTCGCGGTCGAAACGCTGGCCAACCGAGCCACGTCGGCGTTGGTGGGCCGCGCGGTCTTGTCGCCGCCCAGCGCGCCGCCCTTGGTACCGGCCATGCCATATGGTGACACGGACATAGACTCCTGTTCGTGACCAACGGGACCGATCGACCGATGATCCGGATATCGGCCGCGGTGATCGTCGATGCCGAGGGCCGCATCCCGGTGGTCCGCAAGCGCGGAACGACCGCATTCATGCAACCCGGCGGCAAGATCGACCCCGGCGAGACGGCATTGGCGGCAGTGCGGCGCGAGCTCGTCGAGGAGATCGGTGTGACGGTCGCAGCCGCAGACATCCGTCCCCTGGGCCGCTTCGTTGCACCGGCCGCCAACGAGCCGGACCACCTGGTGGATGCCGAATTGTTCATGGTGGATCTGCGCGAGGAACCCCGGGCACTGGCCGAGATCGACGAGATCGCCTGGGTCGACCCGGCCGCACCCGGTGACATCGAACTTGCGCCGCTCACCCGGCAGGCCGTCCTGGGTCTGCTGCGCTCCTGAGCCGCCAGCGGCCGTCGCGATTTTCGACGAAGCCGGCCACTTCCAACAGCGCCAGCGGGCCGAAGACGTTCTCGACCGGTAGTGCGCATGCCAGCGCGATCTGGTCGGCACTGCGCAGCCCACGGGCCGGCAGCGCCTCGTAGACGAGCCGTTCGGCATCCGAGAGCGCATCCAGTGGTGTCACCGGGTGTATGGGCTCCTCCGCCAACTCCCCCATCCGCCCGACGATCTCCACCACATCGGCGGCGCGGGTGACCAGTGTGGCCTGGTGTCTGAGCAGTTCGTGACAACCCGCCGAAGCCGAGGACGTCACCGGACCGGGGACCGCGCACACCACCCGGCCCAGCCATTTTGCCCAGGACGCGGTGTTGGCCGCCCCGCTGCGCAGCCCCGCCTCGACGACGACGGTGGCGCGGGATATGCCTGCCACCAACCGGTTTCGGGTCAGGAACCGGTACCGCGCCGGCCGCACCCCGGGCGGGTATTCCGAGATGATGAGCCCGCTGCCGGTGATCCGGTGCAGTAACGCCGAATGTCCGGCGGGATAGAACGTGTCCACTCCGGATGCCAGTACGGCGGCGGTGATGCCATCGGCGGCCAGGGTGGCCCGATGAGCGGCTCCGTCGATACCGAAAGCGCCGCCCGAGACCACCGCGACATCACGTTCGGCCAGTCCGGCACTGAACTCCGCGGCGATGTGCTCCCCGTAGGCCGTGCTGGCTCGGGTGCCGACGATCGCCGCGGACCGCTCGGCGATCTCATCGAGCCGAGCCGGTCCCAGCGCCCACAGCGCCATCGGCGGATGGCCCTGCGGTCGTTTCTCGGCGGCGCTGAACGACGCGAAGGCCACATGTGGCCATTCGTCATCGGCCGGGGTGATGAGCCGTCCGCCGCGCCGGTCGAGCATCTCCAGATCAGTTGCCGCGCTGTCGATACCGCGCCGCGCGTGCACATACTCGGTCAGGTCTTCGGGTTCGGCGCCACGCCGGATATCGGCCGCCGCGGTCTCCGGCCCCCAGTCGCGGACGAAATCGGCGAGGCGTGGGCAGGGCGGCTCGGCCACCCGCGACAGGTAAGCCCACGCCCGCCGGGTGGTCTCGTCGCCGCTCATCGTGCCCCTCCGGTCGGCCGGAAACTCAGCGCCGTCGACACATCCTCCAGTTCCGGGGAACCCCGGCCTGCCAGATCGGCAAGCGACCATGCGACCCGCAGCGTCCGGTCGACACCGCGGATGCTGAGCATCCCGCGGTCCAGCGCCTGCCGCAGCGGCGCCATGGCCTGCCTGCTGGGCCGAAACCCGCGGCGCAGCACCGGCCCCGGCACCTCTGCGTTGGTGCGGGCACCCACGACTTTCCAGCGGTCCGCGGCGGCCGCCCTGGCCGCGGCAACCCGTTCGCGGACCACCAGTGTCGACTCTGCGGCGCCGTCGGCGAATGCGCCGGCCCGGACCGGATGCAGTTGGACCCGCAGGTCCACCCGGTCCAGCAGCGGGCCGGACAGCTTGCCGAGGTAGCGGCGCTTGACGGCGGCCGCGCAGATGCAGTCCTGCGGGTCGGCCGGAGCGCACGGGCAGGGGTTGGCGGCCAGCACCAGCTGGAAACGCGCCGGGTAGCGCGCCACACCGTCGCGCCGGGCCAGCCGAATCTCGCCGTCCTCCAACGGTGTTCGCAATGACTCCAGCGCGCTGGAACCGATCTCGGCGCACTCGTCGAGGAATAGCACGCCGCGGTGGGCGCGGCTGACGGCACCGGGCCGGGCCATTCCCGATCCGCCACCGACCAGGGCCGCCACGCTGGAGGTGTGATGCGGGGCGATGAACGGTGGCCGGGTGATCAGCGGGGTGTCACCCGACAGCGTGCCCGCCACCGAGTGGATCGCCGTGACCTCAAGCGACTCGGATTCCGAAAGCGCAGGCAGCAGCGCAGGCAACCGCTGAGCCAGCATGGTCTTGCCGATACCGGGCGGCCCGGTCAACATCAGATGGTGCGCCCCGGCAGCGGCGATCTCCACGGCGAACCGTGCCTGGGTCTGCCCCACCACATCGGCGAGATCGGCGTGGATCTCCTCGGCCGGAGCAGCCACCTCGACCCGACCCGTCAGCTGCACGGCCCCCTCCAGCCAGCCCTTGAGCTGCCCCAGCCCGCTGACCCCGAGGACCTCGACACCATCGACCAGACTGGCCTCAGCAAGATTGTCCATCGGCACCACCACCGTCGGCCAGCCATCCCGCCGCGCCGCCAACACCGCAGGCAAGACCCCGCGCACCCCGCGGACCCGGCCATCGAGCGCCAACTCCCCCAACAACACCGTCTTCTCCAACCGCGACCACGGTTTCTTACGGCTCGCCGACAACACCGCACACGCCAGGGCGATGTCATAGACACTGCCCACCTTGGGCAGCGTCGCCGGCGACAACGCCAACGTCAGCCGCGACATCGGCCAGGTGTTGGCGGTGTTGGTGATCGCCGAACGCACCCGATCCCGTGATTCCTGCAGCGCCGCATCGGGCAACCCCACCAGATGCACCCCCGGCAGCCCCGCGGTGATATCGGCTTCGATCTCCACCACCGCACCATCGAGACCATTGACCGCGATCGAATACGCCCGCCCCAACGCCATCAGCCCACCGCCTTGAGATGACTGATCTCCGGGGTACGCCGCCGCCCGACCCGGATGCCGATGACATCGATACGCAAAGCGTCCCAGTGCATCTGCTGCCCCGACAACCACACCCCGGCCAACCGGCGGATCCGGCGCACCTTGCCCACCGGAACCGCCTCGGCCAAACCCCCGAACCCATCCCCGGTCCGAGTCTTCACCTCGACGAAGACGACGGTCCGCGAATCAGGTTCGACGGCAACGATATCGAGCTCCCCGTACCGGCACCGCCAATTGCGATCCACGATCGCCATCCCCAGACCCCGCAGGTGCTCCACGGCAAGCTGCTCACCGAACGCCCCCAACTCCGCACGCGTCGGATTCTCCGAAATAGACATGCCGCCAGCCTGACCGCCAATACCGACAGACCAACACCAACCCAGCCATCAACACCCCGGTTATCCACACACCCGCATCCATCCACAACCGGTACCGGAAAATCAGTTGCGCGCTTGGACACCAGGAAGAAGTGTTCGGCAAAAGCCACAGCGTTGCTTGGTCCTCGCACACCGCGCTAATCGGCGCCCACCGTGCGACAGCCTTCGAGACATCGGGCAAATAGTGGACCTCAGCTCGACCTGACCGACTCGGTCCTCGGTGGCCTCGTTGTCGCCTTTGTTCTCGCCTGAGCGGACCTCGCCCACTTGAGCTCGTACACCCGTCCGAGCCATCTGGCCAGCGGTGGCACACGGCGTAGCGTCGAAGGCATGGGGTCGGTAAGAGTCTGCTCTAGTTGCCTAGCCGTGCCAAACGGACGAGCGCGATGACGTCACCTCGTGGCGCAGAATGCCCGATAGTCACGCGCAGTCGCTTTGGAATGAACCGCACATGATTGCGCTACTAGATCGATTTGATGCTGCGTCAAATCGCTCGTGTGGCAGTCCAAGTGGGTCGGCATGCGTCATGGCAGTCTGGTCAACCACCACTAAGCAAAGTACTGTGGCAGCCTTCACTGACGAGTTGCCCGATATACATGACGTCGCCGCCCACGAAGCCCTAAGTGCTTGCGAGATTCAGCTCATCGCCACCAATCGCAGCGCCCGCAGTGAGCATCGAGCGCGCAGGTTGGCTTCAGCGAACAATTCGACGCGAGGGTGGTTGGCATGCAACGTGTTTAGATTCTTCTGAGATCCAACATGAGCAGTCTGGACCGTCGGTCTAGGTGGAAAGCTAGACCTTCTTATCTCCACCAGTTACCCCACGGACAACCCTCGCGAACTCATCGACAAGAGACTTCAAATCCTCTACGGAGACGGACGACTGCGCCGGTTGCGCTGTGAAGGACGGGTTGGCAAAGGCACGTTCACCGAGTTTGAGTATCAATTCATCGCGCTGCGTCTTCTCAAGGTTATTCGCATATGCCGCTACGGTTTTGAGCTGTGCAATGAGTATCATGAGATAGCGAGATACCTCTCGATAGTGTCCCGCGACCCTGCCGCAAAAGACCGACAGGACAAAGAAAGGTACGCCGGTCAATCCCTTGATGATCAGGCCAGACGAACCGCCGAGGTGCTTCAACACCTCTGCATCAGCGAGAAGCGCACCCCCAGATATAGCGACCCCCACGACAACACAAGCGAAGGTCGCTACTGACCAGGTCTTCGACAAGGTCTTCGTGTCGTCCTGGGCCTGCGTGAAGGCTTCAGTCAGTTTCAGGCGCCCGCCGTCACTCAGGGTGTCGGCTAATTCGTCAACTTTGTCCTGTGCTGTATCCGCCAATTCTGAAATCTGCTCGACGGTGGAACTGGCCAGAAGCTGGCCGATCGCAGGAGGGTACGACACAGACATTTGAAGTTTCTTGGTACCTGACACACCCTCTCGAAGGAGAGCCACGGCTCTGGACTGATAGGTAGCGCACCAAGTGGACAGGAAATTGTCGAACCCGCGCAACGCTTCCAGAAACGCGGCTGGACTGGCAAAAGAAGTGGAGCCGATAGTTGGAGCAGGGATCATGTTCCGCAACGGAATGATTTCGTTCTCGAGTAACTCCACGCCCTCAGGATCAACGATAGAACCGAACAGAAAGTCCGCGGAATCGTAACGACTAGTGTGGGTTTCGGTAAGCCTCAGGCTTATGAGACTCGTAAGCACCTCGCTTAGAGTCATTGGTTTCCGAGCCAACGACATGGACAGATCTATCCAGCCTTGATCCCTCGGTGATTCAGCTCTGAGCGTCTGAAATGATGCCGCCTGGAAGATCTCAGTAAGAGCAGTGGCGAGTTCCATCAACTTGTGCTGACTTGTACCGCGACGCGCCGCTGCGAGCAACCTTTTTGTGGGCGCAGCCCCACTCAGCTCCACCGCCAGCTCAAACTCGTCCTTGTCACCGTCACCGGCCATGGCCGAATCATAAATGCAATACCGCCGGGATCTTATGGATCGGTTAGCGGCACGCCGAAGACCTGAGCACTGTCGACTCGGAGCGGGGTGCTCGATACCACAGCCCTGATCGCCACCGACTCGCCAGTGAAGACGACGGCGAATCCGCCGAAGGATATTGATGCAAATGATGAAGCGCCAAACATATGATCTCAGTTGACAATAGAATCCTCAAAATGCGAAGAGAACCTCGCGATCTGCTATTGGGTCGAGAGGCTAGCGCCACCCGCAGGTGGTCACTACCACTTCGAAGCAAAGGTCGATCGAGTTATCGCTGATCGCCGCTTGAGCAGTCACGATGTCGATCCAAGACTTGTAGGCATTCGGATTGTGCATGAGGTGACTAGAGAATCAACGGCTGAGAAGTTAGACAAGTACGCGCATGAATGGGGCGAAGGCGTACCTCCTAACTGAAGCCAAGCCCGGAGATCTCGGAACTGTTTGAGTCCTTCGGGCAGTCACGTCAGCTCCAGGCGATAATGTCCCCTGGATAGTCCTCCAAGGAACCCTTCAGCGGGATCTCGGCGGGATTATCCGGATTTGAAGGATTCGCGCGGAACAACTTATATTCCGAATCCTGATTTCGATAAACAAATATGATTGTAGATCCAGTGGGGTCTGCCGCGATGCTCTCGTTGCGGTACCCACCGGTAGTCGATTTCGGTGACACGCGAGTGCTCAACGACTCAGCGGCCTCACAGGTACCGACAGTCAGAGGGCCTTCGGGGACGGTCGATAGAAAGATCGCTGTTGGTTGGTACCCATCTGTCCTCAGGTACTTTGAGCCATCGATCATCCACCTCCCATCGCACGTCTTGTAGGTACCTTGATTGAAGTAGTCCTCGGTTCCCTTGACCTGAATCGCAGGGGCAAGAGACGCAGGCATTTCCCTCGCAGGGGAGTTCCTCACAACCTGACGGCTGTTGGTGTCAAAAAACTGAAACACTTCTTTGTCTTGGTCCCAGAAGACAAAGGTGCCGTCGTCGGTGAAGTAGCCAGGCTCATGGTGCGCAGGTTGCGCGAAGTCGCCCTCCATCGGGGCGACTATTTCTGTCACGTCGACGAGTCGATCCAAGTGGTGATCGTAATAGCCAGTGTGGAACGAATCGGGCATCGCACTCACTGCAACCTTGCTGTAGTCAGGGCTGTAGTAGTGACGTTGGGTCTGACCAATGAAATCTGAATCATTTATCGCCAAAGAACGAGAGATGTTGTCGCAGTCCACATTCGGATAGGAGGCAATCGCTGAAAATACGCCACTATCGAGATTCAACTTCCGCAGAACTGGCCCTGCCTTGCCACACTGATAGAACACTGGACCGGCAAAATCGGCCGCAGTGGGTGCGGGTACCACGCTCGTAGCGGCAGACGAAGTCTTTGGAGACGACGAAAGCTGGGTTGAGCTGGTGGCCTCACTGCTCTGCTCTGCCCCGCCGCATCCGGCAAGTGCCACAGCCAAAGCAGCACAAGATAATTGCATTTTCAACATTCGCGGCATTGCTCTCTCCCCTAGCCCACCGTTGGCACTAGAGCGGCACCTTACTGCACCTGGAATCGACATGCGGAGCCACGCAAATCGGCGGGTCTACGTAGGACATCGACGATGTGCACGTGCCACTATCTCCTCCCCGGAAACTTCTCCGCGATCCGCTCCCGTGACATCGCCGCCGCCCTATCCCATGCCCGCCTTATGCTGATCGTCGTGCCTTCTTCCAAGGCTTGCCTCCCAGCGGCGCGGCGATCTCTCAGCCCATTGAGGCTCGAACTCCTCCTGAAACAACACCTCCGCCGCCTGCTTGGCTTCGTCGGACTGCGGAGCTTCCACGGTGGCCGGGAAGTCGAAGGTGGGTTGAGAATCGTCGTTCCTCATGCCGACCTCTTGGGCGATGCCAGCGACCCGAAGTACTTGGCGGGATCTCTCCCCCCTTGTTGCTTGTTCAACCCAGCTGGCCACGACCGCCTTACTGTTCCTGTTAGTGATCGACGTATACCAAAGGAGCCAGTCAGCCTTGGCGCCGAGCCGTTCCATCGCAAGGAGTGCGCGCTTCGCCGCCGCGATCAACCTCGTGACCATCTTGAGGGTGCGCTGCCAGCAAGTTTCGAAGAGGGGCTGAGAGTTCCAGGGCTAGCTTGAGCCAGCTCTCGCCCGGTCGTGGGGACACAGACAATTTCAAGGTTTAAGTCCGCCCGGCCCGTTCGCAGGATCACTGGCTAATAGGGCACGGACGGGCGGGGTCGTGCGGACTCGACAGATGAGTGGCAATCACTCGCCGGTGGCCGCGGGCTGACCGCCGCTGCTTTTCGGGCTGTATCCGCTGCGACGGCCACGAGCGCTGTCGAAAACGGCCAACTTGTCGTCAGGGACGACCTTGGAGAACTCCGTCTTCCTCACGAGCATCGCGCCGACTTGCCGACTGGCATATCGGAGTTCGATTCCAAGACGTTGGTCATCGGTTTGAGAGCCCCTTCAGCTCCCCGGCCGAGCAATCGAACTTCTTGCCTGCGTCTTTGACGGTCACCTCGATAGCTTCCTGGTCGGACAGCTCTACTCCGGTCAGATCCGAGAACCGGACTTGGCGGTAGGCCACATAAATCACCTCCAATCTCTACTGAAATGTGCGAAACATCAACCGAACAGCCAATGCTGCGCCTATTTACACACGAAAGTTGTTGAATTACAACAGCTTTAGCCTCATACTGAATGCAGATGAATAGCGGTTTTGATCTGGCGGCTTATGTCCGCAAATCAACGAAGGCGAGCGGCGTGCCCGTGTTGATCACTGACGCGACAACATTCTCCGCAGTTATTCGCGTGGTTATGAAATAGCGCTACGACCCTCTTAGAGGAGCGACGAGCTCACACCGACCAGGGCTCAGTGTGGTTCCTGTACTGGCTGTCGATCTTCGGTGTTGCAATCTCCGCCAATTTGTACGGTCCCGATCCCATATCGAATGAGCCACGAGCATCCATGGTCTTGGTGATACGGAGACCGTTCGCGAGCGGCTTGAGGCTGGGGTCGTTTGAAGCCAGTTTGTCCCACAGCGCTCCGATCAAGCTGGTCAGCGGCGACAAATTTTGTTGCTCATAGTCGTGGAGCATCCCGGACATGACCAAAGAGTCTGTTCCGTAAGAGTTAGTAAAGATCGAGAATTTCGGGACTGCTGCCGTCTGTCGCTTCAGGAACGCCGCGGGGAGGATACTAACCGTCCTGCTCCAAGTCCCTAGATCCGCAATGCAAATCAAGTCCAGCCCTTCACGGGGAGACCCGACCAGGTCTCGATCGAACTCACCCGTTATCGCCTTGATGTTGTCTTCCGGAGTACTTGCCGGGGCCTTCCACTCGTGGGATTCTCCGAGTAGGCCGAAGAAAACCGGCGGGATCAGGTGAGCTTGAAGCGTCCCTTCGCGAATCCTCATTCCGCGCCGGAGAAGCAAAGCTTCCTTGTAGGCGTCCTCAATGTCTTTCCTGCCCACTGTCCGTCGGACGCTGAACGCGGCGGCCACACCTGATGCGAGCACATAGTTCTTTTTGCGTAGCTTTGCGGGATAGTGCGGATAAAATACGACCAGATCAGTCTCCTTGGTTGTCTCTGGACCGTCATCTTTTTCCAGAAGCAGGTACTTACGCTTTCCAATCTCGTATTGGGGCGGAAGCCATTCGGCGAGCACTTCATCCCAACGCGACTCGACGGTGTGTCCAGTCTCCTGCGTTCTTCCCGGCTCACGAGACGTCTCTTGTTCGCGGTCGTACGACTCCACGATGGATTTGTTCACGTCTGCTAGCCACTCGTGGTGCTTGTGAATCATGTATCAAACATAATCGTAGAAGTGTTCCGCACGAACGACATGCCTAGATCATCGGCGGTATTTTCGGGGTCTTACGCTCGTAGTTATCCCAAGGGGTACTCCCAAATCCCTGAGCGAGCATCTCTTCCCTGGCGGTCTCGACGAAGTCATCTGTCTGCCGCGCCAAGACGTCGAGGAAACTGTTGACCGCCTTCTTCGAGCGCTCGGGTGTGTACTCGGTCTTACCAATCTCTCTTCGGACAGCGTTCGAAAAGTTGTTAACTTCATCTGCCGCCGCCCTCTGAGCAACGGCGACCGCAACCGATTCCGTCGTTGTGTGTACTACAGTATGAAGTGCTGCGACCACTCTGTCGGCGGCAACTAGGACTTCTCCTTCAGCTGTGATCTTTAATGTCATATGTGGCGCTGTGATTCGCTTGTACGACTCAGCGATCTTCTTGGCATGAGCGACCTTCTTGGCGGCCGCGGAGTCATCTTTGCCTCCCCAGCCCGCTGACGCCGAGGACCTCGACACCGTCGGCCAGCCATCCCGCCGCGCCGCCAACACCGCAGGCAAGACCCCACGCACCCCGCGGACCCGGCCATCGAGCGCCAACTCCCCCAACGACACCGGCACGGTTGCAGAAACCGAACGTGGCGACGTCTTCGCGTACCTGACGTTGCGTCACGAGGAACGGGTGCTCAACGTCGGTATCCCGTCGAAGCGTGAGGCATGTAACTTGTCCGCCTTGCTGCTCGACATCGCTGACCATCTGGAATGAACCGACCTTGCATCGGCTGCGGCAGGCTCATCGCTGCAGGAAGTCGATGCGCAGACTGCACTCCAAGGCACCGGTATCCGCCGGGCATGAAGGGCAGGAGGTCCAACGACTGGGCGTGGCGCAAGCTCTCAACGCGGCTACGCAAAGCGTCACCGTTCTGCGAACAATGCGGCAGCAAGACGGATCTCACGGTGGATCACATCATCCCACTTTCGTCGGCGCCTGAACTTGCGCACGAGGAACTGAACTGCCGCATGTTGTGCCGACGCCGCAACTCTGAACGCCAAGACCATTGCACCGACCTTGAACGCGCGCAGGTTCTCGCAGCAATCGAGAACCGTCGACAACACCGCCGACGGCACCAATCAACCAACTGAACGAATCCACAACTGAGCCGTTAGAACGCACACCAGGCAGCAGCAATGCGATGCCTGAGCTGCTGACCGCCGTCGGTGTCGCAGGACGACTGCACATCAGTGTCCAAACAGTCCACCGCTACCGGCGAGACGGCCAACTACGTGTAGTCGGCACCTACATCCGACCGTCACGCCATATCGTCCCGCTGTTCAACGCCGGCGACCTCGAACAGCTCTAACCAGGGTGGGGGTGACCCTAACGCGGTCTATCCCTCTCCTCGATCGGCCAGCGCAGAGACAATTACTTAGCCCGAGGATAGCGCTTGTATTTTCTGTATGTTCGACGAGACCCTTGATCAATTAGAGCCAGCGCGCTCAATAGTTCGTCGATCTTGCGCCCCGCGACACTGGCAAGTTCGTTGGCGTCTTCCTGCGTCGTTCGCCGAAGATAAACGGAATCTGGATCGGATTTTCCGACCTTATCTGCATACCGTTTAAACGCGGCTGCAAAATAGCCAATGGCGTCGGCCGTTTGCCTAATCGGGGCCGAGTTAGGCGATGTGACTGAATGCTAATTTCGTCGAGTTTACTTTCAACCTCTTCAAGCGTGTCCGCCGCAGCTAAAAGCTCGCGCCCTTGTTCTGAATCGTAACCTGAAACGGCGTCGAGGTGAAACCGAATATTGCGTCTTGCATTGGCGGCTGTACGTAACGTTTCTTGCAATTCTTTGCGTAATTCCGCTTGGCGCGCCTGCACCGGCTGCTGTCTCTAATGTTTGTAGTTATACATGCCTAAAGCCAGGCCGCCAACGCCAGCGGCCTGCGACAACGAAAGCAACAAAGTTGATCCCCAAGACATTGATTGGAGAGTGTAGGTGACGGCTGGCCCGAAATGGGCCGTGGACAACAGTGTGTTGCCGTGGCGACCCAGGTCGCGCGGTTCGGCCCGGTTCGCCGCGTTCTGAGCTGAGTGTTTTCGTTCTGACCCCGGATGTTGCGTTGACCCTGGCGAAGGCCAAGGAGCAGAGCGGTTCCAACAAGGGTCTGTTTGAGAACGTGGGCGACGGAACGACGCTTGCCGGCGTTCAAAGTTCTGGTCAGCCCGTCGGTGGCTGTAGGCAATGCGTGGGGGCTGGACAGCTCACAGATTCACCTTGTGCAGCGCACCGGAACGACCATCGTCAAGGACACATCCGCTGCCTTCGCAGAGGATGCGGTGCAGGTTCGTGGCACCGCCCGCATCGGGTTTGGTTTCGCCAACCCGGCCGGCGTAATCCGCCTGTACGACGCGGCCTAATCATGGCTGCGCCGACAAGCTCTGATCTGGCTGAAATTTCTCGGCACTGATGTGACTGCCGATCAAGCCAACGCTGTCATCCAAGTGGTGACAGCGTTGGCATCGGCTTACACACGGGGGCAGGGATTTTCAGCCGGTGAACCAAACGACGACGTTCGCGCTGCGATCCTGTCTGCAGCCGCACGCCTGTTGCGTGATCCGTCCCAGATCGTTTCTAGCGAGTCGATGGGACCTTTCAGCGTCTCGTACAGAGCTGGCTTCGACGGCTGGTCTGTAGCGGAGCTGGCGGCACTAAATCGCTACCGGGTTCGCGCCTGGTAGCCATGAATCACACCGGGGATTTTGTGCTCCTACATTCAGTTGCCCGATGTTTTATAGCTCAGCAACGAGCTAAAAAGTGGCAGTGTGGGACCGCGGTCCAGCCACGATCCCACCGCCCTAGATGTAGACATTCAAGCGGTTCTCCCCTCTAGTCGCTAAGTTGCAAAGTCGTGAGGCATGGATGCCCAAGATTTTGCGCAATCTGTACCTATTGTCTCTACTTCAATACACACTTCCAGGCCAGTATCTTGCCAATCTTTATTAACGTATTTCAACACGCGGTCATCTAACGCCAGAGTGTACTTAACTTCTGAATTCACCTGAATATCACTGGCGCAGTCTGTATACTTTTCGGGGTCACCTCTGTCGTTACACCAGAACTGCCCCTCTTTTTTAGCCTGTGCCCAGGCTACATTTTTTTCGTCCGCCCCGATGCCAATTCGGCTGACGTAAATCGGATTGTTCCCCGAATTTGCAACCGAAAAAGTCACATAATGTGAGGGCATAGACCTCCAGATATCTAATGGAATAGTCAAGTGCTCACTCGGTCCATATTCAGGATATGTTTTGGTGCTTCCCGCATCATCAGAAACAAGTATTCGGATAAAGCCGATGCGATAAGCCGGCGCCTGCCGTTCGAGGGCCTTCTGTTGAATTGAAACTGCCCGTTCGGATAGTTCCTGTTGCTTCTTTGAGGTTTCCATGCTCTGCCGGAACGCAAGAGCCGCGACAACCAAGCTAAGAAACGTAATTCCGGTCTTGATGCCCTCCCAGACATGCCCGCCCGAATCTGCCAACTGCTGCCCCCATGCAACTCGATTGGATAAGTGAGGGGCACTGTACTACGTGAACCTTTTGGGCGCGCATCGAAATTGTGTTGCTGCACTGTTTGCCAACGCAAATATACGATGCGGCCAGACTCGCGCCCCTGTGTACCTAGCGGCGCCATTCGATCTGCACGTACTCAGGTAAGAAGTACCCGCCGCCGGGCTGCCGCCCCGGAGGCGTGGGCAAAATCGTGACCGTCATCAGAGCATCAATCACCTTCGCCCGAAAATCGGCGGGACTGTTCTCCCACGCCGAGCGCAAGTCATCACCCGCCAACACCAAACTTGCAAGCACCGACCCTGACCGGGCCGCCAATAACTCTGCCTCCACCAGCTCAACCTTCGCATTAAGGTCTGCTGTGCCGCGCTTCAACTGCGCGCCGTCGATGTCACCAGCCGCGAACATTGTTGCCAACTCATCGAGACGTGCCCGACACCCGTCATTACGGCCGTGCAACTCAGTAATGTCTACGCTCGCATCGCCAAGCGCAATCGCCGCGTCTGGCCACGAAAGACGCTCAATCACAGCTGTACTCACAAACTCGTCAACATAACGAATGTCCCGCCCCAGATGCTTGCTCTTACTGCACACGTAGGTGCGTCGCCATTCTCCCGACCCGCTGCGGTTGCGCTGCGCTGACCGCATGCGCTCTCCGCACCTCCCGCATACATATATCCCTGACCCCTGGTACTTCCGTTCCCGCGAATACGACGTTCGTCGGTCAGGATTATCCACCTGAGCGCACAACGCCTTGTACGTGTCAGGGTCGTCGATGATCTTCTGCCACTGACCTTCACCAAACGGCTTGCCCTCGTGTAACACGATTCCTGCGTTGCGGGGCCGCAACAGGATCTTCTTAACGTCGCGCGGGGTGAACTCTTTATCGCCGAACGACGTCCGAAGCCCGTCACAATTCCAAACGCGAACAAGCTGTGCCAGAGATCCACCGGCAAGTATGTGGTCAGCACCTGCGCGGATTGCGTCGGCTTCCTTCTGCCGCAAGGTCATTCCGTCGGGCTCGAACCCCAACGACCGTCGTCCGCCTCGGAACGTTCCGGCCTCTGCGGCTTGCTTTTTCGCGCTCTTGGCACGTTCGATGCTGTGTTCAACTTCGTGGCGCGCAGTTGCGCCAACAATCCGGGCCACCATCTTGCCGTTCGCAGTGGACAGGTCCATGTCACCTGCCTGGACCGTTGCTATCTCGATGCGCTTGCGGTCGCACAGATCAATGAAGCTCTCTAGCTCGATCGGCCGGCGATGTAGGCGGTCGGGGTGCCACGCGATGATCGCTTGAGCGTGTTTGTTCCCAAGGTTGTCGACCATCGCGTCGTAGCCCGAACGTTTCTTGCCGCTGTATGCGGAAATGTCGTTGTCCTCGTAAATGCCGACTACGGTCCATCCAAGGCCTTCGGCTAGCTGTTGGCATTCATCGCGTTGCCGCCCTACGCCCAACCCGGCGCCCTCACGGTCCCGGCTGATTCGCGTATAGATGACTGATCTCCGGGGTACGCCGCCGCCCGACCCGGATGCCGATGACGTCGATACACCAACACCAACCCAGCCAACACCAACCCAGCCATCAACACCCCGGTTATCCACACACCCGCTTTCATCCACAACCCGGTACCGGAAAATCAGTTGCCGCCTTCAGTCGCCTAGGCGTTCACTGGTGTTATGGATGAGGGGGAAAGGAAACTGCTGGCGGGTATTCCACCGGCGCACTACGGCAGCTGGAATATGTTGCACAACAGGGCAATCGGATCAGCGTGGGGAAGATCGGCGACGCGCGTCGAGGCTGTCGGCGTGCAAGCGTGGGTGCTGCGCGCAGAAACGTCACGCTGAAGACTCGGCAGCCAATCGCACCCGCAGACGCGCTGCACCGATTTCTGCGCCCGCCTGCAGATCGGCGATCAGCCCGTCGGCGTACCCGGCCAGCGCCGTGGTGTCGACACCGTGCGTCACCGGGTGCTGTCGGCGGGACAGGCCCGTCGACGCCCGGCGGAGCACGGAAATGGCGCCCTTGGGGTTGCCGCGCTGAATGTGCGTTATGCCGACCGCGAGCTGCGCCAGCGCCTGCCACAAGTCGCGCTCGGCGTCCGGTCCGTTCTTCCATGCCGCTTCGAGCACCTCGTGGGCATTGAATGCCAATCCACGGTCCAGTAGGTCCTGGGCATAGCCGAGCGTCTCGGCGGCGTCCAGTTCCAAGTCGTCGGGGATGCGGGGTACGCCGGTGCTACCCGGTGGCAGCGGCCGCCCCAGCGCGTCGCGGGGTCGCGAGTTGCGCGGATGTCCGGACTCGTCCCGATCGCGTTGCATCACAGCTCCCATCATGCGCCTGCGCCGTCGGGAGCCTCGCGGCCGTCCAACGTGCGGGATCCGACCGTCGAGATGAGCTAAGAAAGTTCGCCGGGATGCATTCTCAGAAAATTCAAAAAGTTCGCCCGCATTAATCGACGGTTACGACAATATGCGGCTAGTCTCGTATCACTGGACAAATAACGCCAGTACAGACAGCCGTTGCCATCACAAGCCGCGGCATTATCAGGACCGAAGTTCGATGCGGAGGGGTTCGCCCATGACAACACTGCCGAGCAGCGAAAACGTTGCCGAGAAAGGTACGCCAGCAGGACACGACCGCGGTTTTTGGTGGGCAACACTGCTCACGATCATGGCGGTTGCCGCGATGGCGGTCCTCGGCGTGCTGATACTGATGAACACCACAGCGCCTAGCTGATCTGACCCGCCCGCTCGCTAGACGCCCAACTGAGTCCGCACCGCCTCGATACCGACCAGACCGATATCGTCGCGGCCCAGGCCGTCCCATTGTTGCCGGTTCATCGCGAATTGCAGCATGGTGTCGGGATGCCCACGGCGCTCCGCCCGCGCGGTACCCGCCTGGACGTATGGCAGAGACCGGGTGACCGACAGCGACGCCGCATTGTCATGCCAGGCCCGGGTGGTAGCTCGCTCGCCCCGCAGCCCCTCAAATATCAAATGCAAAGCCGCACAGCGTATTTCACGTCCATAACCTCGGCGCTGGTGCCTGCGCCCGATCCACGAACCGGTCTCGGCACTTCGCGTCGCCGGAAAGCCCGTCGCCTCAACCGAACACATACCAACCACGGCCCCGTCGACCAGCGCCGCCAAGTGGATATCCCAGTGCTCGACGCGGGTGGCGGCACGGGTCTCCCAGTAGAAGCGCAGCGTGTTTCGCTGCAGCTCGGGCGGCGCTACATCGGTCCACGGCCGGGAGAACGGCATGGTCGCGGGGTCGTGAATTCCATCGGCGGCCAACTCCGCCAGCTCCACACCGAGATCGTCGGTGACATAGTGCAGCGACAGTACCGGCGTGACCACGGCCAAGCTCATCAATGGCCAGATCACGTCCCACCGCCGGTCATGTGACACTCCGCTCAGCGCGTGTTGAAGAATCCGTCGACGACGGCACGGCCGACGAACTTTCCGACCCTCGATCCCCAACCCGGCGGGGTTGGTTCCAACTCTTGCGGTTCGGGCAGCTCGTCGGCGTACATCGGAGCCGCGACGGCCACCGCCGCACGTACCCGCTCGGCGAAGGCCGTCGGATCGCTGTCGCAAGCCAGCCCGTGCAGATCCACCGAAGCGCCACCAGTCTTTGGAGGCGCCCCGCGCAGCTCGACCCGGAACCAGTGACTGAACCGGCCCTTCTTGAACCGCACGTTCGAGATCACCGCCAACGGAAGCACCACCGTCGGCGTGGCCTTCTGTTCGTCGGTCAGCAACCGCCCGCGGTGTTCGAAGGTCAGCGTCCGCGCGTCAGGATCCAGCGTGACGGTGCAGAACGACCCGGTCAGCCGGTTCGGGTCAGCGCCGGGAGCACCCACGGCTACTCCGGCAACCGCAGCTCGGGCTTCTCCACCTCTTCGATGTTGACGTCCTTGAAGGTGATCACCCGGACCTGTTTGACGAAGCGCGCCGGCCGGTACATATCCCACACCCAGGCGTCGGCCAGACGAAGCTCGAAATACACCTCGCCGTCGGCGTTGTGCGGGATGAGCTCGACGTTGTTGGCCAGGTAGAAGCGGCGCTCGGTCTCCACCACGTAACTGAACTGACCGACGATGTCCTTGTACTCGCGGTACAGCGAGAGCTCCATCTCGGTTTCATACTTCTCGAGATCTTCAGCGCTCATCTGTCCTGCTGTCCTTGTGGTTGGCTGTGCGGAACTCCATCTTTCCTTACCCGTGTTCGGTGCGCGTGGCGACCCGACGCACGTTGATGAACGAATAGCGATGCTCCTCGGACGGGCCAAGGGCGGCAAGTGCGCTGGTGTGCGCTGCGGTGCTGTAACCCTTGTGGACGGCAAATCCGTAGCCCGGGTACCGCGCGTCCATCTCGACCATCAACCGATCCCGGCTGACCTTTGCCAACACACTGGCCGCCGCGATACAAGCCGCCGCGGCGTCACCACCGATGACCGGTAGTGATGGCATCGGCAAACCCGGAACGCGGAACCCATCGGACAACACATATCCGGGCCGCAGTGAAAGCCCGGCCACCGCACGTCGCATACCTTCGATGTTGGCGATATGCACGCCGCGGCGGTCCACCTCGGTCGAGTCGATGAACACGACGTGATAGGCCAGTGCGTAACGCCGGATCAGCGGGAACAGCCGCTCGCGTTCCTTCTCCCCCAATTTCTTGGAATCATCCAATGCGGCAAGGCTTTCCAACCGGTTGGGGCCTAGCACGCAGGCCGCGACGACAAGCGGTCCCGCGCAGGCACCGCGACCCACCTCGTCGACACCCGCGACCGGGCCCAGTCCACTGCGGTAGAGCGCGGATTCCAATGTGCGCAGACCGGCCGACTTGCGGATCACCGCACGCGGGGGCCAGGGATCCGATTGCCTCGCTCCTCCCCGCCTCGTACCTCGGCGGGTCGTCGGCTCGGCGGGATCCGATTGCCTCGCTCCTCCCCGCCTCGTACCTCGGCGGGTCGTCGGCTCGGCGGTCAACCTGCTATCCGCCCTGCTGCGGATTCACCGAGTCGACACCGCCCCAACGAGACGGCGGCCACGCGATGAATCGCGCCTTGCCGATGACATTGTCGACCGGAACCGTGCCGTTCATCGGATCACCGGTGCAGATCAGACCACGCTGGGCATCGGCGGGTGTGCTGGTGCAGTGCGCCCGCGAATCCGCCGAGTGGGTGCGATTGTCGCCCATCACCCACAGCCGATCCTTGGGCACGGTCACCGGACCGAATTCATTGCCCAGGCAGGGATAGATGGCCGGATCGGCCATCATCGTCTCCGCCGACAGATACGGCTCGTTGAGCTTCTTGCCGTCCACCGTCAGGCCCGTGTCGGCCCGGCACTGCACGGTCTGCCCGCCCGTCGCGATGACGCGTTTGACCAGATCGTTCTCATCCGGCGGCACGAACCCGACGAAGGACAGGGTGTTCTGCACCCAGCGCAGCGCGGTGTTGTCCGACCGGATCGACTTGTAGCCGACATTCCACGACGGCGGACCCTTGAAGACCACGACGTCGCCGGGTTCGGGATCGCTGAACCGGTACGTCACCTTGTCGACCATGATCCGGTCACCGACGCAACCGGCGCAGCCGTGCAACGTCGGCTCCATCGATTCCGACGGAATCAGATAGGGCCGCGCGACGAACGTCAGCATCACGTAATACAGAACGATCGCGATGGTGACCAGGATGGCGCCCTCGCGAAGCGCGGAACGCTTCTTCTCGGGTTCGTCCTGCTTATCGGGCGCGTCGTGGGACTCTTCTGCGTCCCGCACGGGATCGGCCGAGTCCTCGGTTTCGGTCACGGGGATCAGCGTAGCCAGCGATGCCGAAGATCAGGCGTGCGCACGGTAGCGCGTGTCAGCGCTTCTCTTTGATCTTGGCCTTCTTGCCCCGCAGCTCACGCAGGTAGTACAGCTTGGCGCGGCGCACGTCACCACGGGTGACTCGCTCGATGTGATCGATGTTGGGCGAGTGCACCGGGAAGGTGCGCTCGACGCCCACGCCGTAGCTCTCCTTGCGGACGGTGAACGTCTCGCGCACACCGCCGCCCTGGCGACGCAGCACGACGCCCTTGAAGACCTGGACGCGTTCCTTGGTGCCCTCGATCACCTTGACGTGGACGTTGACGGTGTCTCCGGGCCCAAAGGCCGGGATGTCGTCGCGCAGCGACGCCTGGTCGACGAAGTCCAGCGTGTTCATCGGTGACTCTTCCTTGCGGTCGCGGCTCGAAGGCAACACACTGCGATACAGGGCGGATGCCGAGCCGATATTCGGGCTTTCGGATGTGTCCGGCGCGATGGCAGCAAGCAGAACTCGCCGGCGTGCGCAGACAACTGCTCAATTGTGCCAGATGGCGCGCACGCAGTGAAATCGCCGGCGCCCCGGGCCCGTCGTACGCCGATGCTCAGCAGGACTAAGTACACGATTTCCGGGTACAACCCTTAGTCTGGATGCACGGACATGACGGCAGCGCAGCCGCGCCGATTATCCCGCTGTTCGCCTGGTTCGACCTGAGTGTTCACGGTGTTGTCGATGTTCCTGTGTCCTCCCGGCCCCCTCGTCCACCTCGTACAAGGAGAGAAATGCCCCGGCGTTCGCCGCTCCTGATACGGACGACCGCGGCCATCACGTGCGGCGCGTTGTTGGCCAGCTTGGCCGGTTGTGAGGCCAAATCGTATGGCTCTCCGGCAACCAGGCCCGACGCACCACACCTGACCGTGGTGGTCCCGAGCGCGCCCGCCGATATCCGGCCCTCGGCCCCGAACAGTCAGCTGGCCGCCTTCGACGGGTTGGCGTCCCGCGAACAGCAGGCCACTGCCGATGCCAGCGATGCCGGGGCCGACATCACCGTCGCGGTACTCGACCGCGAGACCGGTCAGCTGGTCACCAACGACCGCGGCAACACCATCGCCATCGCCTCGGTGGTCAAACTCTTCATCGCCGATGATCTGCTGCTGCAGGTTTCCCAGGGCAAGACGGCGCTCTCCCCCGCCGACCGTCAGCTGCTCGACGTCATGCTGCGCTCCTCGGACGACAGTGCCGCCGAGACCTTCTGGAATCGCAGCGGAGGTAGCGCCATCATCAACCGGGTCGTCGCCCGGTACGGTCTGGCATCCACCCGCCCGCCGGGTAATGGCCGGTGGTTCAACACCATCAGCACCACTTCAGACCTGGTGCACTACTACGACATGCTGATCAGCGGAGCCGGCGGGCTGCCGGCCGCGCAGGCGAACATCATCCTGGGCGATCTGGCCCAGTCGACACCGACCGCACCAGACGGCATGGTGCCCGGCGGGGTGTACCCGCAGCGTTTCGGCATTCCGGAGGGACTGCCCGGTGAACCGGTGGCGGTCAAGCAGGGCTGGATGTGTTGTATCGGCAACGATTGGATGCACCTGTCGACCGGCGTGATCGGCACCGATCGCCGCTACGTCATGGCGATCAGTTCGATGCAGGCCACCTCCGCGGCGAACGCTCGCGACACCATCACGCAGGCGGTCCGCACGATGTTCCCCGACGGCAGGATCTAGTTCGCGTCGTCGCCCAGGAGATCGGGCCGACGCTCACGGGTGCGCTCCAGGCTCTGCTCGCGACGCCAGGCCGCTTGTCGCGCATGGTCACCGGAGAGCAGCACCTCGGGCACGTCCAGACCGCGCCAACTCGCCGGACGGGTGTAGCTCGGCCCCTCGAGCAGGCCGCCGGTGAACGCCGAATGCGAATCCTGTTGGTGTGAAGCCGGGTTGCCGAGCACCTCGGGCAGCAGCCGGACCACCGCCTCGATCATCACCAACGCCGCCGACTCGCCGCCGGGCAGCACATAGTCGCCGATGGAGACCTCTTCGACCCGCATCCGTCGCCGGGCATCGTCGGCGACCCGCTGGTCGATTCCCTCATAGCGGCCGCAGGCGAACACCAGGTGCTGTTCTGCACTCCAGCGCTGGGCGGTTGCCTGGTTGAACAGCACCCCAGCGGGCGTCGGGACCACCAACAGGGTTTCTGGTGTGCATATCTCGTCGAGCGCCTCGCCCCACACCGGCGCCCGCATGACCATGCCGGGACCACCGCCGTACGGGGAATCGTCGACCGAGCGGTGTACATCGTGGGTCCAGGTACGCAGATCGTGCACGCCGAGCTGGACCAGGCCCGAACCGATGGCCTTGCCGGGCAGCGACTGTCGCAGTGGCGCAAGGAAATCCGGGAAAATCGTGACGACGTCAATACGCACGCTTGCCCCCTTACGGCAGATCGGCGATGTTCAGCAGTCCGTCGGGGGGATCGATGCGTACCTCACCGTCAGCCAACGACACCGACGTCACGATGGCGCTGACGAAGGGCACCAGGATCTCGGTACCTTCGACACCCTTGACGCTGAGCAGCTCACCGGCCGCGGTGTGCAGCACCTCGGTGACGGTGCCGACATCCTCGCCGGCGACGGTGCACACCCGCAGGCCTTCGAGCTGATGGTCGTAGAACTCGTCGGGCTCGGTGATCGGTGGCAGATCCTCGGAGTCGACCAGGAACAGTGTCCCGCGCAGCGCGTCTGCGGCGTCGCGTCCGACGACGCCGGCCAGCCGAACCAGCAGCCGGCCGGCGTGTTCGCGAACCGATTCGATGGTGTACTCACGTTCACCGCCGCCGCGAGCAGCTCTGCCGCGCAACGTTTTACCGCGCGCGAAACGGCTGTCGGGATCGTCGGTGCGGACATCGACGACTATCTCACCGGTGACGCCGTGCGCCTTCGCCACGCGCCCGACGACCAACTCCATGGGTGATGACTACTGGTCGGTGTCCACGACGTCGACGCGGATACCGCGGCCGCCGATACCGGCCACCAGGGTGCGCAGCGCGGTCGCGGTGCGACCGCCGCGCCCGATGACCTTACCCAGGTCATCGGGATGCACATGCACCTCGACGGTCCGGCCACGACGGCTGGTCACCATGTCGACACGGACGTCCTCGGGGTTGTCGACGATCCCGCGGACCAGATGCTCGACGGCGTCGACGACGACAGTGCTCATTCGGCAGGCGTCTCGGCGGCCTCAGCCGGAGCGTCCTGCGCCTCGGCCGGTGCGGCCTCTGCCTCGGCGGCCTTCTTGGCGGGCGCCTTCTTCTTCTTGAGCTGCACGGCTTCGCCGGAGGAGGCGCCATCGGCCTCGGCCAGGGCGGCGTTGAACAGGTCCAGCTTGGACGGCTTGGGCTCCTTGACCTTCAGGGTGCCCTCGGCGCCCGGCAGGCCCTTGAACTTCTGCCAGTCGCCGGTGACCTTCAGCAGCTGCAGAACGGGGTCGGTGGGCTGGGCACCGACGCTCAACCAGTACTGCGCGCGCTCCGAGTCGATCTCGATGAGGCTGGGATCTTCCTTCGGGTGGTACCGGCCGATGACCTCGATGGCCCGGCCGTCGCGGCGATTGCGGGCGTCGGCGACGGCGATGCGGTACTGGGGGTTACGGATCTTTCCGAAACGGGCGAGCTTGATCTTGACAGCCATGTTTGAGCGATTTCTCCTGTGATTGCCACGCTGGCAATTCAAGCGACGCGGGCAGGCTGCCCGGTCCGGTTTTGCCTTACGTGTGTGACCGACGCGCAGCCGTAGTCGCGCGCCAGACAGCGAGCCATTGTGCCAGAACTCCCACGTCAGACAAAAATCGCGCCGATTGCGACAGCCGTCAGATCAGCTTGTCGAAGCACTTTGTCTCGACGCGGCGGGTCAGTCGCCAGCCGTCGGGGGTCCGGATGAAGGCGTCGTCGTACCAGAGCCCACAGAACAGGATCTGCTTGCTCTCGGCGTCGAGCACCATCGGGTTGAAGCAGATGACCCGCGAGGTCGCGGTATCGCCGGTGAAGGTGATCGACAGGTTGCCCAGCATGTGCGAGTAGATCGGGAAATTGGGCAGCACCTCGGCCAGCCAAGCCTTGACCTGCGGATACTGGCCGTCGATACCGCCCATCGCCCGGTAGTCGATATAGGCGTCGGCGGTGAACACCGCATCCAGGTCATCGAAGCGCCGGTTGTCGATCGCGGTGGAGTAGTCGACCAGCAGCTGCTGTATTTCGAGGCGGTCGGAGATCTCTTGCAGGCTCAGCATGCAGGTGATTCAACACTGCGGGCGGCCGCCGCGTAGAGGAACGGACCGCTGACCGCGCGCGACCAATTAAGGTAATCCTAAGCTAATTTTGCGCGCGAGCTATCCGGAGGAATCGTGTCTGACCATCCCGGCTTCTCATTGATCGTCGGCTACGGCAGCGATATGGGAACAGCCGAATACATCGCCTTCCAGTTGGCCGAGGCCCTCAAGGGCGTGGGCATCGACACCACCGAGATCGAACTCAACAACATCGAACTCGGCGAGTTGCAGGCCGCCACCCATTTCGTCGTGGTGACCTCGACATTCGGTGACGGTGAGATGCCCGACAACGGCACGGTGTTCTGGGAGGCCCTGTCCGCCGACGACGCAGACAAACTCCCCCAGCTCAATTTCGCGGTGCTGGCGCTCGGCGACCGAACCTACGACCTGTTCTGCAATGCCGGCCGGCTGATCGACGAGCGGCTTGAGGAACTCGGCGGCACCCGGATGGCCCCCCGCATCGACATCGACTGCTACCGCGAAGGCGACGCCAAGAGCTGGCACGAAGACATCCTCAAACTCCTTCGGGTCGCCCATGACAGCGCATCCGCCGGGAGCGTCGAATCGGTGGCCGTGGCTGCGCCCGAACCGGCCGCACGCGAGCACTCCATCGCCGAACGCGACCAACCGTTCACCGCGACCCTGGTGGTGAACCGGCGCCTGACCGGCCCGGAATCCGACAAGGACGTGCGGCATTACGAGATCGACCTCGGCGATTCGGCGACGACCTACCACGCCGGTGATTCGATAGCGGTGTTCCCGGTCAACGATCCCGAACTCATCGCGGCGGTGCTGGCTCACCTCGGCCTACCGGCCGCACACGCCGTCGCCGGTCATGACGAACCGCTCGGTGTGCTGCTCGAACAGCTGGAGATCCGCACCCCGCCGCGCGCGCTGCGCGCACTGGTGGCCTCCCGGATCAGCGACCCGGCCGTTGCCGACGACCCCGACTACGATGTGCTCGACCTGCTGGCATTGGCCGATGTGAGCCTCGACGAGCTGCTGGATACGTTGCGGCCGTTGCAGTTCCGCGACTACTCGATCGCTTCGAGTCCGCTGGTGCATCCCGACCGGGTCCATCTGACGGTCGCCACGGTGCGCCACCACGACCGCGGACGAGCACGCGGCGGGGTGGCATCGACGTATCTGGCCGAGCGGTGCCAGAGCGTCACGGTGCAGCTGCGTCCCAACCACACCTTCCGGCTGCCCGCCGCCGACGTGCCGATCATCATGATCGGCCCGGGAACGGGTATCGCCCCGTTCCGCGCATTCCTGCAGGAACGCCAGGCCGGCGCCGCACCGGGCAAGTCATGGTTGTTCTTCGGCGATCGCAGGCGGGCAACCGACTTCCTCTACGGCGAAGAGCTGCAGGCATTCCTGGATTGCGGGGTGCTGACGCGGCTCAACCTGGCGTTCTCCCGCGAGCGTGGCGAGGACGGCCCGAAAGACTATGTGCAACACCATATGTTGGCCAACGCAACGGAGTTGTTCGGCTGGTTGCAGGACGGCGCACACATCTATGTCTGCGGTGACGCCGAGCGGATGGCCAAGGACGTCGATCGCGCGCTGCACGACGTCATCGCCGAGGCGGGTGCGATGAGCGCCGATGCCGCACATGCCTATGTCAACGACCTGATCAAGCAGCACCGCTACGTGCGCGACGTCTACTGAGCGGGTGGCTGCGCCGGCCTGCGGTTAGGCTCGATGTCCATGCACCGACTTCTGGCCAGCCTTGCCGTGGCGTTGAGTCTGGTGGCCCCGGTCACGGCGGCACCCGCGGCCTCCGCCGACGCCATCGACGTCCAGCCCGCCGGTTCGGCTCCGATACCGCCCGGTCCGGCACCGGCCTGGATCCTTGCCGATATGGACACCGGCCAGATCCTGGCCGGTCGCAACGAGCAGGCCCAGTCCCCGCCGGCCAGCACCATCAAGACGCTGCTGGCCCAGGTCGTCCTCGACGAACTGCCGCTGGACCAGACCATCGTGGCCACCGATGCCGACACCCAGGTCGAATGCAACTGCGCAGGGGTGGCTCCCGGGGTGACGTACTCGACGCGCCAACTCCTCGACGGCCTGCTGCTGGTGTCCGGTAACGACGCCGCCAATACGCTGGCCCGGATGCTGGGCGGCCCGCAGGAAGCCGTCGCGAAGATGAACGCCAAGGCCGCGCTGCTGGGTGCCGACCGGACCACCACAGGCAGCCCGTCGGGCATCGACGCGCCCGGTATGGCGATGTGGAGTACGCCGCACGACCTCGCGGTGATCTTCCGCGCCGCGATGGGCTATCCGGTGTTCGCCGACATCACCGCGCAGCCCACGGCGGTGTTCCCCACCAAGACCGGTGACACGGTGCTGGTCAACCAGGACGAGATGCTGGGCCGCTACCCGGGCATGCTGGGGGGTAAGACCGGCTACACCGACCTGGCCCGCAAGACTTTCGTCGGGGCCGCCCAGCGCGACGGGCGCCGGCTGGTCTTCGCGATGATGAACGGTCTGATCCATGAAGGCGGCCCGACCTACTGGGACCAGGCCGGCGCGCTGCTGGACTGGGGTTTCGCGCTGGACCGCGGCGCGAGCGTCGGCGCGCTGTAGCGCTAGACGAGCCGGGCGAACGCCCGGACCGGGAACGTCCCGAATCCTTCGACGGCCGGCGGTGCCGCGGTGAACCGCGCGCCGCGCGGTGGTAGCGCCGCCAGATTGGTCAGGTGTTCCACCACATGCACACCGGCGCCGAGCAGCAACGTGTGAGCGGGTCGCTCGCCGCCGGATTCGGTGTCGTCGATATTGACCGAGTCGATCCCCACCAGCACCGCGCCCGCATCGATGAGATGGCGGGTCGCCTCGGCGGTCAGGAACGGTGCGCCGGAGCCGTACTGTTCGGTGCCGAAATGTGCGTCCCATCCGGTGTGCAGCAGCACAGCCGCGCCGCGCACGTCACGGTCGGCCAACAGTGTCGCGCCGATACCGCGGCGACCGGCATCCCAGGCATCGGTCAGATGGAACACCTCGGCGCGCAGCTCCACCAGGGTCGACAGGTCCAGCCCGGCCAGGTCGGCGCCGTCGGGATAGCGGTGAAACGGCGAGTCCAGGTATGTACCGGTGTTGCCGATCATGGTGATGACGTCCATCGCGAACTCGGTACCGGGGGCGTACTTGGCCCGGGAGTCCGCTCGCGTCAGATGCGGGGTGATGACCGGCGCAGGCAACCCCGGGTAGGTGATCAGACCCGCACGGATGGGATGGCTCAGGTCGACGACTCGGGCAACCGGCTCCGACGCCGCGGGCTCGACACCCCGGCTGCCGCGATGCGCCTCGGCGACGATGCGCAGACCGCGAAGCTCGACATCCTCGACGAGGGTCAGACCCAGATGTGCCACCAGCAGCCGGCCGATCGCGTCGGCGTCGATATCGGCCGACGGCAGGTCGAGCCGGAAACCGTTGCCGGACAGGTCTCCCCCGTTTGCGAACCGGATGTCGAAGTCGAAGTGTGCACGATAGTCAGGCACCAGAGAAGACCTTCCCGCGCAGGATCACCAGATCGGGTGCGCTCAGTACTGCGGGGCCCGATCGCGGATCCTCCCGGAAACACAACAGATCCGCCGGTGCCCCGTGTTCGATAACGCTGCGGCCCAACCACTTCCGGGCCGCCCAGGCAGCCGATCCGAGTGCCTCGGTGGCACTCATCCCGATTCCCTTGAGTGCCTCGACCTCGTCGGCGATGCGGCCGTGCGCCACCATGCTGCCCGCGTCGGTGCCGGCGA
Source organism: Mycobacterium sp. (assembly GCA_016197405.1). Taxonomy (GTDB): domain Bacteria; phylum Actinomycetota; class Actinomycetes; order Mycobacteriales; family Mycobacteriaceae; genus Mycobacterium. The sequence continues at coordinate 236,710 of JACPVR010000023.1, read as the reverse complement.
AAATCGGCACCCCGGCATCACGGGCGGCACCGACCCGCTGCCTGCAGGACGCGTACAGATCGCGCATATGCCTGGCATAGGTCGGGTATTTGCTTGCGGCGTCGGCGATTCCGGGAAAGTTGTCGATATTGATCAACGTCGGCACCAGCGCGGTGCCGTGTTCGACCATCATCGCGATGGTGTCGTCGGTGAGGCCGGTGCCGTGTTCGATGCAGTCGATACCGGCGTTGATCAGACCGGGCAGCGCCTCCTCGCCGAACACATGGGCGGTGACCCTGGCTCCGTTGGCATGCGCGGCGTCGATCGCGGCGACCAGGATGTCATCGGACCACAACGGAGCCAGATCCCCGATCCCCCGGTCGATCCAGTCGCCGACCAGTTTGACCCAGCCGTCGCCGAAGCGCGCCTGCTCGGCGACCGCGGCCGGCAGCTGCGACTCGTCCTCGATGTCGATCGGCAGACCCGGCGAATAGCGTTTGGGCCGGGCCAGATGCCGTCCGGCGCGGATGATGCGCGGCAGATCGTCGTGGTCGTCGAGGACGCGGGTGTCCACCGGTGAGCCGGCGTCGCGCAACAACAGTGCCCCAACTGCTCTTTCGGCACGTGCTTGCTCGATGGCCTCGTCGAGGTCGGTGGCACCGTGCACACCGAGGCCGACATGACAGTGCGCATCCACCAGACCGGGCACGATCCAGCCGTCGGTGAAAACGGTCTCGGCGTCGGCGACCGGTTCGGCACTGAGCACGCCGTCGACGATCCACCAGTCGGCGATGTCCGCACCCGGAAGCTGCCGACCCCGAATATGCAGGGCGGACATGCCGGTCAAACTACTTCTGCCCCGGGAATTTCAGCTTGGACAGATCGAAATCGGCCAACCCCGGCGGTAGTTCGTCCAGACCGGGCGGCATCTGCGACAGGTCGGGGAAACCACCGGGCAGGCCGGCCGCGCCGAGCGGGTTACGCACCTTCGGCGGCGTCGGGCCCCTGCCCTTCTTGTTCTTCTGTTTGTTCTTGCCGCCCTTGCGGTTTACCGCCTTGCGGTTGCCACCGGGCATACCGAATTTGCCGGCCATCGACGACATCATCTTGCGGGCCTCGAAGAACCGGTCGACCAGCTGGTTGACCTCGGCGACGCTGACACCGGAACCGTTGGCGATGCGCAACCGGCGCGAGGCGTTGATGATCTTGGGGTCGGCCCGCTCGGCGGGCGTCATACCGCGGATGATGGCCTGCACCCGGTCCAGGTGGCTGTCGTCGACAGCTGCCAGCGCGTCCTTCATCTGTCCGGCGCCGGGCAGCATGCCCAGCAGGTTGCCGATCGGTCCCATCTTGCGGATGGCCAGCATCTGCTCGAGGAAATCCTCCAGGGTCAGCTCACCGGAGCCGATCTTGAGGGCGGCCTCCTCGGCCTTCTGCTGATCGAAGACCTGCTCGGCCTGCTCGATGAGGCTCAGCACATCGCCCATGCCGAGGATCCGCGACGCCATCCGGTCGGGATGGAAGACGTCGAAATCCTCCAGCTTCTCGCCGGTGGATGCGAACAGGATCGGAACGCCGGTGACCTCGCGTACCGACAGCGCGGCACCACCGCGGGCGTCGCCGTCGAGCTTGGTGAGCACCACGCCGGTGAATCCCACGCCCGCGCCGAAGGCTTGCGCCGTCGACACCGCGTCCTGACCGATCATGGCGTCGAGGACGAAAAGGGTCTCGTCGGGATGGACGGCATCGCGGATGGCACCGGCCTGGGCCATCAGCACCTCGTCGATACCGAGGCGGCCCGCGGTGTCGACGATGACGACGTCGAAATGCTTGGCCTTGGCCTCGGCCAGACCGGCGGCGGCCACCGCGACGGGATCGCCCGGGCCCGCGCCCTCGGTCTCGGCGGCGTTGGCGGCGGTACCGGGATGCGGTGCGAACACCGCGACACCGGCGCGCTCACCGACGATGGTCAGCTGGTTGACGGCACCGGGCCGCTGCAGGTCGCAGGCCACCAGCAGCGGGGTGTGTCCCTTACCGCGCAACCATTTCGCCAGCTTTCCGGCCAGCGTCGTCTTACCGGCACCCTGCAGACCGGCCAGCATGATGACCGTCGGTGGTGTCTTGGCGAACGCCAGCTGCCGGGTCTGTCCGCCGAGAATCCCGATGAGCTCGTCATTGACGATCTTGACGACCTGCTGCGCGGGGTTGAGCGCGCCGGAGACCTCCGCGCCCTTGGCGCGCTCCTTGATGCGGTTGATGAACTCGCGCACGACGGGCAACGACACGTCGGCTTCGAGCAGGGCCAACCGGATCTCACGGGCGGTGGCGTCGATGTCGGCATCGGTGAGCCGGCCCTTGCCGCGCAAGCCGGCCAGCGCACCGGTCAACCGGTCGGACAGGGATTCAAACACGTGGCTAGCCTATCGCGGCGGCGGCACCGGCAAGGAACTCAAGGCGCTTCCGGGTGGATTCGGCCCCGTGGGGTGGCGGCCTGCCGATAATCTGCCGACACACCCCACCGGACCGCGGAAGGCTCCCATGACGGCCGTCGACCTCCCCCTCGCCGAAGTGCGCAGCCAATCGCCCACCTCCAGGACCGCCACCCATATAAGCCAGTGCACGCTGTGTGAGGCGCACTGCGGAATCCACGTCACGGTGACCGACGGTCAGGTGGGCCGCATCGCAGGCAACCCCGACGACGTCTTCTCCAAGGGCTACATCTGCCCCAAGGCCACCGCGATGGGGGCTTTGCACAACGACCCGGACCGCCTGCGCACGCCGATGCGGCGCGTCGGCGACACCTTCGAGCCGGTGGGTTGGGATGAGGCATTCGCCGAGATCGGCTCTCGACTGCGGGAGGTCCGCAAGAACTACGGCTCCCGCGCACTCGGCATGTATCTGGGGAACCCGGCAGCGCACAGCTCCGGGGCGATGTACGGATTCCTTCTCCAGCGCGCGCTGCGGACTCCGAACTTCTTCACGGCGTCCTCCATCGACCAGATGCCACACGAGTACGCCGCCTGGCAGGTATTCGGATCCAACGCGTTGATGCCGATCACCGATATCGACCGCACCCAACGGTTGGTCATCATCGGCGCCAACCCGGCCGTCTCGAATGGCTCGCTGTCGATCATGCCGGGGGCCAAACGCCGCATCAAAGCGATACGGGAACGCGGCGGCACCGTCGTCGTGATCGATCCGCGACGCACCGAGACCGCGCGGCTGGCCGACCAGCACGTGGCGGTCCGGCCCGGCGGGGACCTCTACCTACTGCTGGGCATGCTGAATGTGCTCGTTACCGAGAACCTGTGCGATACGCGCGCCGTCGATCGGCAGGCCACCGGTTGGCAGGAGCTGACCCGGCTGGTGGCCGATGCCACCCCGGAGTCGGTCGCGCCACGCGCCGGCGTCGATGCCGATGTCATCCGGGCGCTCGCCCGCGACCACGCGGCCGCACCGTCCGCGGCGATCTATGCCCGCATCGGGATCTGCCAGCAGCAGACCGGGACACTGGTGAGCTGGCTTGTCATGGTGATCAACGCGGTGACCGGGAATCTGGATCGCCCCGGCGGCACCATGTTCACCACCCCGATAGCCGATGTGCCCAAGCTCGCCAAGCACATGTCCGTCGGGCATGGAAAGGCGACCGACCGGTCGGGACGCTACAAGTCCTTCCGGGGTGAGCTGCCCGCGGTGGTGATGGCGCAGGAGATGCTCACCGGCGGCGAAGGCCAGATCCGCGCGATGATCACCTACGCCGGCAATCCGGTGTCGTCGATACCGCAGCAGGGCCGCCTCGAAGAAGCCATGGCCGCATTGGATCTGTATGTGGCAGTTGACATGTACGTCACCGAGACGAGCCGCCACGCCGATTTCATCCTGCCGCCGGTCTCACCGTTGGAGCGCGAGGACGTCGGACTGCTGACGACGGTCTTCAGCGTGCGCAACAACATCCGCTACCAGCATCGCTGTTTCGACCCACCGCGCGGGGCCAAGGAGGACTGGGAGATCCTCACCAGGTTGAGCATGGAGCTGCTGCCCAACCCGGTGCGACGACTCCTCAAACCGTTGCGCACCTCGTTGATCCGGGCGATCGACCCCATGCACATCACGGCACTGACCCTGATGACCGGTCCCCACGGCCGGATCCGAAAGGGCCGCAAGGGCATAACGTTGCGTCAGTTGCGGTCCAGCCCCGGCGGCCTGGATCTGGGGGCACTGCAGCCGCGACTGCCCGAGGTGATCGCCACCGACGACCGCCGAGTGCACCTGGCCCCCGCCGAATTCGTCGCGGCGGCCCGCGCACTGCTCGGCACGCCCGAGTCCGAGCCGGCAGCGGGTGGACACGATCTGCGTCTCATCGGCCGGCGCCACCTGCGCAGCAACAATTCCTGGTTGCACAACGTGCCGACCATGACCGGCGGCAACAACAGGTGCACCGTGCTGATGCATCCCGACGACGCGGCAGCCCGCGGCCTGGTTCAGGATGCGACCGTCCGGATCACCTCGGCGGTGGGTCACATCGACATCCCGCTGGACATCAGTGACGAGATCCGGGTCGGCACCGTCGCGGTACCGCACGGTTGGGGCCACCAGGGCACCGGCTGGCGCCATGCCAACCAGCTGCCCGGAGCCAACGTCAACGCGCTGCACGATCCCGATCAGGTGGACATGTTCACCGGGACCGCCGCGGTCAACGACACCTGGGTCTCGGTGACGGCGCGCTAACTGGCTTCCGACACCGGCTTGGGTGGTGCGGGTAGCACCGCGTAGAGCGCCTTCTCCAATTCCTCACTGACAACACCGAATTTGGCGGTGTCGGGTGTGCCGTCGGCGATCAGCGGCGGCACCACGATGCTGAACGCATCGACAACCGAGGAACCCATCGTGGTCACCTTGGCCCAGGAGATGTCCACACCGTTTCGTTCGAAGACACCGGTCAGCATCGCCAGCAGGCCGGTGCGGTCGGTGGCACGGATCTCCACCACCAACTGATCACCGTCTGTTCCGCGATGCCAGATCACCCGCGGTGGGGCGGGCACACGGTTGGCCGGCACCGCGGCGGGCGCCTCCCCGGCCCGGCCCGGCTGCTGCGCGGCGTCGCGGTCGCGCTTGTCCAGCGCCGCCAGGACGTCGAGGTCACCGTCCAACGCCAGGATCAGCTGCTGACGCAACAGTTCGGCGGCGGGCGGCTGGCCGAAATGCGGTGACACCACGAATGTGTTGATGGCCGAGCCGTGCTGGCTGTTCACCGATGCCGAATGCACCCGAAGCGAATTGAGTGCCAGCACACCGGCGGCCTTCGACAACGCACCGCGGCGATCCGGTGCGATCATCGTGACCTGATAGATGTGCGGCCCGTCGCCACTTGTCATCTCGACGTGTACGCCGCCGTCGGCGGCCAGTTCCAGGTGTCGTTGGTCGACCGGATCGGCGTGCGGCAGCGGCTCACCCGCCATCACCAATCGGCAGCGCCGCACCAGATCGCCGATCAGTGACGACTTCCAGTCGCCCCAGACACCGGGCCCGGTGGCCAGCGAGTCGGCCTCGGCCAGCGCATGCAACAACTCCAGGAGCACCGGATCCCCGCCCAGCGACTGCGCGACACCGGTGATGGTCGCGGGGTCCTGCAGGTCCTTGCGCGTCGCGGTATCGGGCAGCAGCAGGTGGTAGCGCACCATCGCCGACAGCGTCTCGACATCGGATGGCCACAACCCCAGCCGGGTGCCGATCTGCGTGGCCAGCTCGGCGCCGATGACGCTGTGGTCACCACCGCGGCCCTTGCCGATGTCATGACACAGGGCGCCCAGCACCAGCAGGTCGGGGCGTGACACTCGGGTGGTGAATGCGCTTGCCCGCGAGACGGTTTCGACCAGATGCCGGTCGACGGTCCAGATGTGCACCACATCGCGCGGCGGCAGGTCCCGTACCGCACCCCATTCCGGGAAGAGCCTGCCCCACAGCCCGGTGCGGTCGAGCGCTTCCACGGTCGAGATCGTCGTCGGACCGGCGGCCAGCATCACCAACAGGTCCTTGAGCGCCTGCCGCGGCCACGGCGTGCGCAGTTCCGGGGCCGAGGCAGCCAGTCTGCTCAGCGTGGCGGCCGACATGGGCAGGCCGGTGGTCGCCGAGGCCGCCGCCACCCGCAGGATCAAACCGGGATCACGTTCGGGCCGGGCATCGCGGGCCAGGATGACCTCGCCGTTGAACTCCAGCACACCCTCGTCGAGTGGGCGACGGACCGGGCGGCGCAACGCGGCCAACCCTTTGCGCGGCAACGAATTACCGGCTGTCCGCAAACCGGAGTCGACGTAGTAGCTGATGGTGCGGGCCGCATCGGAGAGCATCCGGGCCAGATCGAAACGATCACCGATGCGCAGAGCGGCACCGATTTCGTCGGCGTACTGCGCCAGCAATTGGTCGCGGCCACGTCCGGATACCCGGTGTAGTTCGGTGCGTACGTTGAGCAGCGCCAGGTGCGCGCCGCCCAGCGATCCGGTCGGTGACAACAGCGAATGGCTCTGTTGGACATCGGCCAGTTGGGCAATGGCCAGGGCGTTGAGCAGCTGCACGTCACGCAGACCGCCACGTCCACTTTTCAGGTCGGGTTCGGCGCGGTGCGCGATCTGCCCACTGCGCTGCCAGCGAGCCTGCGTCTCGGCAACCAGATCGCCGAAGCGCGAAGCGATTCCGGTCCGCCACTGCCGGCGCGCACCACCGATGAGCAGATTGGACAGCTCGGCATCGCCGGCGATGTGGCGCGCTTCGAGCATGGCCAGGCCGGCCGCGATGTCCTCACTGGCGACCTGCAACGCCTCGGGCACGGTGCGCACACTGTGATCGAGTCGGATGTTGGCGTCCCACAACGGGTACCACAGTCGCTCGGCGACCTCGGTCACCACGTCGGTGGGCATATTGTCGTGCACCAGCGTCAGATCCAGATCCGAGGCCGGCGCCAACTCACCACGCCCCAGGCCGCCGGTCGCCACGATCGCGAATCCACTGGTGGCGGTTATCCCGATCTCGGTGGCCTTGGTGGTGAGCCAGAATTCGTAGAGATCACGCAATGCGTCACGCAGCGCCACCGCATCCAGCTGACTGCGTCCGCCGGTGGTCAACTGACGGACCGCGGTCGCCAGATCGGATGCAGGCTTACCGGGCGCCTTGAACGAGCCCGCCGCCGACTCCCCGTTGTTCGGGTTGTCGGCGGCGGACCCTGCTGTCTTCTTCATCTTCGTCCTCCCCGGGCTGCGGGCCCACAATCGCTCACTCGGGTCTCAGCCCGGCAGAGGACGCTCAGAAGTGTTGTGACGCTGTCGTTCTCCTTGGTGTCAGAGTGCGTCGGATCCGCGCTCACCGGTACGGACCCGTACGACGGTGTCGACCGGGCTGACCCATACCTTGCCGTCGCCGATCTTTCCGGTCCTGGCGGCCTGCACGATGACGTCGACCACCTTGTCCACGGCGGAATCATCGACCACCACCTCTACACGCACCTTGGGGACGAAATCCACCGAGTACTCGGCGCCGCGGTAAACCTCGGTGTGTCCCTTCTGGCGCCCGTAGCCCTGGACCTCGCTGACGGTCATCCCAAGGATACCCGTCTGCTCCAGACCGGTCTTGACGTCTTCGAGTGTGAACGGTTTGACGATCGCGGTGATCAGCTTCATTTAGTCGAGCCCTTTCCCAGACGCTGTCAATTGTTCCCGATCAGGCGAGTTCATAAGCAGTTTCCGCATGCTCGGTCTCGTCAATGCCGGTGTCCTCGTCTTCCGTGGTGATCCGCCAGCCGAGCGGCTTGACGACAAACGCGATGATCAGGGTCATGATGCCGGTGAAGATCAAGGCAGACAAAGCGATCACGATCTGGACCACGAGTTGCTTGTAATCGCCGCCGTACAGCAGGCCCTTCGGGCTCTCCGCCGACCAGGCGAAGAAGCCGATACCGACGGTGCCCCACAGGCCGGCGACCAGGTGCACACCGACGACGTCGAGCGAGTCGTCATAGCCCAGCTTGTACTTCAGGCCGATCGCCAGTGCCGACAGGATGCCCGCGATGGCGCCGAGACCGATGGAACCGATCGGTGTCAGCGCACCACACGCCGGAGTGATGGCAACCAAGCCCGCCACGATACCGGAGGCGGCACCCACGCTGGTGGCATGCCCGTCACGGATCCGCTCGACGACGAGCCAGGCCAGCATGGCCGCCGCGGTGGCCGCGGTGGTGTTGACGAAGACCTGACCGGCGATCATGTCCGCGGCGCCCTCGGAACCGACGTTGAAGCCGTACCAGCCGAACCACAGGATCGAGGCGCCGAGCAACACGAACGGCACGTTGTGCGGGCGATAGGCCATCTTGCCGAAGCCGGCACGCTTGCCGAGCAGGATCGCCAGCACCAGGCCCGCCATACCGGCGTTGATGTGGACGACCGTGCCACCGGCGAAGTCGATCGGTGCGACGTTCGCAGCACCTTCCTCGTCGACGCCGAACAACTTGGCCGCGATGCCCTCACCACTACCGGAGAGCAGACCACCACCCCAGACCATGTGTGCCAGAGGGAAATACACCAGCGTGACCCAGATGCCGCCGAAGGCCAGCCAGGTGCCGAACTTCATGCGCTCGGCGACCGAGCCGCTGATCAGAGCGACGGTGATGACCGCGAAGGTCAGCTGGAAAGCCACCCAGATGATGGCAGGCACGGTGCCGAAACCGCCGGAGACGTATCCGGTGGAGCCGCCGCCGAGATCCTTGGTCTCAAGCAGCTGGCTGACGCCGAACAGCGAGAACGGGTTGTCGAAGATGCCGGCAATATCCTTCTCACCGGTGTGCGCCGAGGCGAAGGACATCGAATAGCCCCACAGCACGTAGATGACGCTGACCAGGCCCAGTGAGCCGAAGGACATCATCATCATGTTGAGGACCGACTTCTGCCGGGACAGACCGCCGTAGAAGAACGCCAGGCCGGGCGTCATGAACAACACCATGGCGGTGGCCGTGATTACCCACGCCGTATCACCTGCGCTGAGGCCGTCTGGCCCGAAGGGCAGAAAGGCGTCGTCTGGTAAGGCTAAGAACACTTTGTGTGAACCTCCTAGGAGTGTGCGCCGACAGGATCGGCATCACGAGAAGATTCGTGGGCAGCGGTTTCGTTGGTGATTCTGATGTGTTTCCGCCACGTGAACGGATATCCGCTTCGCGTTACGCTCGTGTTTCACCAGGCATTACAGGGCCTTTCAGCTCACAGAAGCCCGGCGTACAATTCGCCCGCGGCGGACTTCAGCCCAACAATGCCTCGACGAAAGCGCCGGGTTCGAACGGCGCCAAGTCGTCCGGTCCCTCGCCCAGACCCACCAGTTTGACCGGCACTCCGAGCTCCTGCTGGACACGGAAAACGATACCGCCCTTGGCGGTCCCGTCGAGCTTGGTCAGCACCAGACCGGTGATCTCGACGACCTCGGCGAAAACCTTCGCCTGCACAAGCCCGTTCTGTCCGATGGTGGCGTCGAGCACCAGCAGCACCTCGTCGACGTTGGCGCGCTTGCCGACCACCCGCTTGACCTTGCCGAGCTCGTCCATCAGACCGGTCTTGGTGTGCAGCCGGCCCGCGGTGTCGATCACCACGACATCGGCGCCCGAGGCGATACCGCGGTCGACGGCGTCGAAAGCCACCGACGCCGGATCGGCACCCTCGGGTCCGCGCACCACCTCGGCACCCACCCGGGACGCCCAGGCCTGCAGCTGCTCGGCAGCGGCGGCGCGGAAGGTGTCGGCGGCGCCGAGCACCACGCGGCGACCGTCGGCCACCAGGACGCGCGCCAGCTTGCCGACGGTGGTGGTCTTGCCGGTTCCGTTGACACCGACGACGAGCAACACCGACGGGGCGTCGTCGTGAGGCAGCGCCTTGATCGAGCGGTCCAACTCCGGGTGCAGCTCGGCGATGAGCGCCTCACGCAGTACTGCGCGCGCTTCCGCACCGGTGCGCACCGCGCTGGCGGCCATCTTGCTGCGCAGCCGCGTCATCACCGAGGCCGTCACGGTGGGGCCGAGATCGGCGATCAGCAGCGTGTCCTCGATCTCCTCCCAGGACGCCTCGTCCAGGTCGCCACCACCGAGCAGGCCCAGCACGCTGCGGCCCAGTGTGTTCTGCGATTTCGCCAACCGGCCGCGCAGCCGTTCCAGACGGCCCTCGGTCGGTGCGATGGTGTCGAGCTGCGGTTCGGACGCCGGTTCCGGCTCGGGTTCTGGCTCGGGCTCGGGTTGCGGCTCAGGCTCGGGTTGCGGCTCGGCCTCGGGTTGCGGCTCGGCCTCGGTGACGGGTTCGGGCAGCGGCGTGATCAGGTCCGGTTCGGGCAGCTCGACATTGGCGATGGTGCGTTTGGGCGCGTCCCGCGGCACCTCGGCGTCGTCGCCGACGGTCGGCAGGGTCTCGACCCGATCCTCGGTCCGGCTGAACGTGATACCCGAGGACGCCGTATATCCACCGGAGCGGTCGAGCGGTTTGGCCTCATCGGCCGGCGGCGCCAGGCTGATCCGGGACCGCCGAAAACGCACCAGCCCCACGACGAGGAGGACCAGTACGACGACAGCGATGACCGCTAAGGCGATCCACAGACCTTGTGACACCCGGTCATTGTTTCATCGGCGGCCAACCCGGCCCGACGGGTGTGCGGATTCAGCCCCCGGTGCCGACCAGTTGCTCGCCGCGCAACCGTTGCGAGATGACCTGGGTGATGCCGTCGCCCTGCATGGTGACGCCGTACAGCGCGTCGGCGATCTCCATGGTGGGCTTCTGGTGCGTGATGACCAGCAGCTGTGAATGCTCCCGCAGCTGCTCGAAAAGACCCAGCAGGCGACGCAGGTTGACATCGTCGAGCGCGGCCTCGACCTCGTCCATGATGTAGAACGGCGACGGCCGGGCCCGGAATATCGCCACCAGCATCGCGACCGCGGTCAGCGACTTCTCGCCGCCGGACAGCAGCGACAACCTCTTGACCTTCTTACCGGGCGGGCGGGCCTCCACCTCGACACCGGTTGTCAGCATGTCCGACGGGTCGGTCAGCAGGAGCCGGCCCTCGCCGCCGGGGAACAGTGAGGCGAAAACCTGGCTGAACTCGCGCTCGACATCGGCGTATGCCTCGGCGAACACCGTCAGGATGCGGGCGTCGACCTCTTCGACGACGTCGAGCAGATCCTTGCGCGCGGCCTTGACGTCCTCCAGCTGCGTGGACAGGAAGTTGTAGCGCTCCTCGAGCGCGGCGAACTCCTCCAATGCCAGCGGGTTCACCCGGCCCAGCTCGGCGAGTTCACGTTCGGCGCGTTTGGCCCGCCGTTCCTGGGTGGGCCGGTCGAACGGCATCGGCGCGGGCGCGGTCACCTGCTCGCCGCGTTCGCGGGCCTGCTCGTATTCGGCGACCTCGAGTTCCGACGGCGGCAACGCCACCTCGGGCCCGTACTCGGCGACCAGATCGGCCACGGCCATACCGAACTGTTCGAGCACCATCTGCTCGAGCTGTTCGAGCCGCAACGCCGCCTGTGCCTTGGCGACCTCGTCGCGGTGCAGCGAGTCGGTCACCGCGGCGATGCGGTGGTTGAGCGCGTCGACCTCGGTGCGCGCGGCGGTCATCGCGGCAGCCCGCCGCTGGCGTTCGGCCGCGAGCTGATCGCGGGCACGCGATGCGACGCCCACCACCACCGCGAGCCGTTCTGCGACCAGGCGGCCCGATTCGGCAACGGCCGCGGCGACCTCGGCGGCATGTGCCCGTGCGGCCCGCGCACGGGCCGCACGCACCCGTGCCTCACGTTCGGCTGCGGCCGAGCGTCGCAGTGAATCCGCCCGGCCCCGAACGGCATTGGCGCGCTCCTCGGCGGTGCGCACCGAGAGCCTGGCCTCGACCTCCGCCGAGCGCGCCGCCTCGGCGATCGCGGTGAAACGCTGCCGGTCGACCGGTTCGTCGGCCGATTCCGCGGGCGTCTCCTCCGCATTGCGCAACCGGCTCTCCAGCTCACTGAGTTCGGTGACGGTCTGCTGACGGCTGGTCTCCAACTCGTCGCGGTGGCGCAGCTGACGCCGCCACTCCCCCTCGGCGGTCCGCGCCTCGTGCCCGAGCCGCCCCAGCGTCTCGTAGATCTGCGATATCGCTGCATCGGATTCGTTGAGTGCCGCCAGCGCCTGCTCGGCGGCGTCCTGGCGGGCCTTCTGTTCGGTCATAGCGCCGGATAGCGCCGCGGTGAGTTCGGCGCCGCGCGTCTCGACCTCGGCCAGCTCCGAGCGAGCCTTGGCGATCGCCGATGCCAGTTCCAGGGTGCTCGGCTTGCGGTCGGAGCCACCGCTGACCCAGCCCGGACCGACCAGGTCACCGTCGACGGTCACCGCGCGCAGACCGTCGTGTGCCGACACCAGCTCCAGGGCCTCACCCAGGTCTTCGACGACGACCACATCGGTCAGCAGCGCACTGAGCGCACCGCGCAGCCGGTCGGGAGCGTGCACCAGATCCAGGGCCCATCTGGCCGTCGCCGGCAGCACCACACCGTCGCGCACCCGCGACTGACGCACCGGCCAGTCACCGAGCATGATGGCCGCCCGCCCGCCGTCGGCCTCCTTGAGGGCCGCGACCGCGGCGCGGGCCGCACCGAAGTCGTCGGCGGCCACCGCGTCGGCGGCCGTGCCGAGCACCGCCGCCAGCGCCGTCTCGTAGCCCGAAGACACTCCGACCAGCTTGGCGATCGTACCGAAAAGCCCTGCGTCACTGCGATTTTCGACAAGCCACGCGGCTCCGTCGCGGCGTTCCAGGCCCACTTCGAGCGCCTCGATACGCGCCCGCAGCGACGCCACCTGCTTCTCGGCACCGCGCTCGGCGGCCTGCAACTCGGCGACCCGCTCGTCGGCCATCCGCAGTGCGGCCACCGTCCGGTCGTGGTGGTCGTCGAGGCCGACCTCGCTCTGGTCGAGTTCGCCGACCCGGCCCTGCACACCCTCGAAGGCGGCCTGCGCCTGCTGCGCCCGCTCGGCGGCCTCCTCGATGCCTTCCGACATCCGGGCCAACCGTTCGTCGATCGACTCGACGCGGGCCCGCATGGTCTCGACCTGCCCGGAAAGCCGGGCCAGTCCCTCCCGGCGGTCGTCCTCGGCGCGCACCGCGGCCACGTGAGCGCGTTCGGCCTCGGCGGCGATGCGTTCGGCCTCGGCCAGTTCGGTGCGGGCCGCCTCGAGGCGGGCCCGCGACTGGGCCAGCTCGGCGAGCAGCTCCTGCTCGCGCGCGGCCACCTCCTCGGCCTGGGCTTCCAGCGCGTCGGGGTCCGGGCCGCCGGCGGCGATCTCCTCCTGGGCGTCGGCTTCCAGCAGCTGGGCCCGTTCACGGGCGATCCGGACCGTCGCACTGACGCGCTCGGCCAGCGCCGACAACGCAAACCAGCTCTGCTGGGCCTTCTCGGCCCGCCCGGACAGCGTGGCGACCGCGGCCTCATGGGTGGCGAGCTCCTCGGCAGCCCGGGCCGCGGCCTCGACCGAATCCTCGTATTCCTTGCGCAACGCCGCCTCGGTCCCGCCGACACCCTCGAACTCGGCCTGCCGGTGCACCAGGTCGTCGGCGGCCAGCCGCAACCGGGCATCACGCAGGTCGGCCTGGATGGTCGCGGCGCGACGGGCCATTTCGGCCTGCCGGCCCAACGGTTTGAGCTGACGGCGCAGCTCGGTGGTCAGATCGGTCAGGCGGGCGAGGTTGGCCGACATCGAATCGAGCTTGCGGACCGCTTTTTCCTTGCGTTTGCGATGTTTGAGCACACCGGCGGCCTCCTCGATGAAGGCTCGACGGTCCTCGGGACGCGATTCCAGGATCTGGCTGAGCCGGCCCTGCCCGACGATGACGTGCATCTCACGGCCGATACCGGAGTCGCTGAGCAGTTCCTGGACATCCATCAACCGGCAGCTGGAGCCGTTGATCTCGTACTCGCCGGCGCCGTCGCGGAACATCCGGCGGGTGATCGAGACCTCGGAGTACTCGATGGGCAGCGCGTTATCGGAGTTGTCGATCGTCACGGTGACCTCTGCGCGCCCCAGGGGCGCACGCGATGACGTGCCGGCGAAGATGACGTCTTCCATCTTGCCGCCGCGCAGCGTCTTGGCGCCCTGCTCGCCCATCACCCAGGCCAGAGCGTCGACCACGTTCGATTTACCGGAACCGTTGGGTCCGACGACAGCGGTGATACCGGGCTCGAAGCGCAGAGTCGTCGGCGACGCGAAGGACTTGAAGCCCTTGAGCGTCAGACTCTTGAGGTGCATGGCGTGCCAGCGTACCGGCGACGGGCCGCCCTATCGCGGAGCCTGGGCCCTTTCGTCGCGGGTCAGCGCTCTTCGAAACCCTTCATCGGTTCGACATTCTCCGACCAGTCCGACACCACGGTGTCGACATCACCGGGGGTGCCGCCGGCTTCCAGCAGCTCCAGCAACATCTCGCAGGCGCGGCGCGGACCCTGCGCGATCACCAGCACTCGGCCGTCGTTCTGATTCTTGGCATAGCCGGTCAGGCCCAGTTCGAGTGCGCGCGCCCTGGTCCACCAGCGAAAGCCCACACCCTGCACGCGGCCGTGCACCCAGGCGGTCAGCCTGACCTGCGGTCCGGCCGGGTCGGTCATGAGCGGTTGTCCGCAATCTCGAAGGTGACCTCGGTACCCGATTTGAGGGTCCGCCCGACGGTGCACACCTGGTCGATGGCGCGCTCGACAACCAGCCGGAGCCGCTGCGCCTCGTCTTCGGAAAGCCCGGACAGGTCGACCCGCAGCGTCTCCGAGAGCAGCGGGTAACGCTCTTGCTCACGGTCCGGAGGTCCGGTCACCTCCACGGTGGCCTGGTAGTCGTCACCGAGGCGACGGGCCAGCGGATGGTCACTGCTCATACCGCTGCATGCGGCGAGTGCGATCTTCAGCAGTTCGCCGGGGGTGAAGACGCCGTCGACATCCTCGGAACCGATCAGCACCTCGGCGCCGCGCGAACTGCGCCCGGTATAGCGGCGGGTGCCGGTTCGTTCCACCCAGAGTTCGGTCATCGGTGTCCCTTTCCTGAATCGTCGAGCGCACGCTTTTGTACGCATCAAGCGGCGTGTCGCTGTACAGACACGCGCGCTCGCGTCTGTTGGGTTAACCGCGTGGGCGCGGCTGGCATTTCGGGCAGTAGAACGAGGACCGGTTCATGAACTTCTCCCGGCGCATTACCGAACCGCACCGGCGGCACGGTTCGCCTTCGCGGCCGTAGGCGTCCAGGGACCGGTCGAAGTATCCGGATTCGCCGTTGACATTGACATAGAGCGAGTCGAACGAGGTACCGCCCTGACCGAGCGCCTCGGTCATCACCTCGGCGGCGAAGTCCAGCAGCGCGGCCAGCTTGGGTTTGGTCAGCTCCGATGCCAACCGGGCACCGTTGATCTTGGCGCGCCACAACGCCTCGTCGGCATAGATATTGCCGATACCGGAGACCACCGTCTGGTCGAGCAGCTGTCGTTTAATCTCGGAATGCTTGCCGCGCAACACTTTCACCACCGCATCGCGGTCGAACAGCGGATCCAGCGGATCACGGGCGATATGGGCCACCGGCACCGGCACGGCACTGCCGTCGACCTCGACGACATCGCTGAGCATCCAGCCGCCGAACGTGCGCTGGTCGACGAAACTCAGCGCGGTGCCGTCGTCGAGAACCGCGGCGATGCGCACATGGTCGGTGCGCGGCACCGGGCCCAGCAGCATCTGCCCGCTCATGCCGAGGTGCACCACCAGCGCCTGGTCACCATCGTCGAGCAGCAACCACAGGTATTTGCCGCGCCGGCCGGTACCGCTGATACGCGCGTCGAGCAACCGGGCCGTCAGGTCGGCGGGGCCGGCCTCATGCCTGCGGACCGCCCGCGGGTGCGCGACCCGCACCGCGGTGATGGTGTGGCCGGCCAGGTGTTCCTGCAGGCCCCGTCGCACCACCTCGACCTCGGGCAGTTCGGGCATCTAGCGGCTCACGCTTCGTCGAGTGCCGTCCACGCCGCGGCCGCCGCCTTCTGCTCGGCCTCTTTCTTGGTGCGGCCGATACCGGTGCCGTACTCGATATCGGTCACCACCACCGTGGCGCGGAAACGCTTGTCGTGCTCGGGTCCGGTCGAGGTGATCAGGTAGGTGGGCGCGCCCAGACCACGGGCTGCGGTCAGTTCCTGCAGGCTGGACTTCCAGTCCAGCCCCGCGCCCAGTGTCGGCGCGGTATCCAGCAGGTCGCCGAAGAGCCGCAGGATGACCTCGCGGGCAATGTCGATACCGTCCTGCAGGTACACCGCGCCCAGCAGCGACTCCATACCGTCGGCCAGGATGCTCGATTTGTCCGCACCGCCGGAATTGAGCTCGCCGCGTCCCAGCAGCAGGTGCGCACCCAGCCCGTCGGCGGTGAAATTACGTGCGACATCGGCCAGCGCCTGGGTGTTGACGACGCTGGAACGCAGCTTGGCCAGGTCGCCCTCGGAGCGTTCGGGGTGCCGGTGGAACAGCACGTCGGTGACGGTCAGTTCCAGTACGGCGTCACCGAGAAACTCCAGGCGCTCATTGGTCGGCAGTCCGCCGTGCTCATAGGCGTAGCTGCGGTGCGTCAGCGCCAACGTCAGCAGGTCGTCGGCGAGTTCGACGCCGAGCGCGTCGAGAATGGCGCGCCGCGACCGGCCGGTGTCGTCGTCGGCCGCCTGCTGGCTTGCCGTCACTGTGCCTCGCCGGGCTGTTCGGGCAGCATCTCGGCCAGCTTGGCCCAGCGCGGGTCGATGATGTCGTGGTGGTGGTCGGGCCCGGCGGTGGCCAGCACGACGCCGCACTGCGGGCACAGTCCCGCGCAGTCGTCGGCGCAGGCCGGTGACAACGGGAGCTCCAGGCCGACGGCGTCGACGATGCTCTGTTCGAGATCGATCGAATCGTTGACGACGCGGCCGACCTCGTCCTCCTCGGTGGTGGCCTCGGTGGCGCTGTCGGGATAGGCGAAAAGCTCGGTCAGGTCGATCGTCACGGTGCCCTCGAACGGTTCCAGGCAGCGGGAGCACTCACCGGTGGTCGGTGCCGAGACGGTGCCGGTGACCAGCACGCCCTCGGTGACGGACTGCAACTGCAGGTCCAGGTGCACGGGGGCGTCTTTGGCGATGGCGACCAGGTCGAGCCCGATCCGCGACGGACTCGCAACGGTCTGGTCCAGTGTCGTCATCGACCCGGGACGGCGGCCCAACCGCGACACGTCGATAACCAGCGGGTTGGGTCTAGCCATGTCGGCGATTCTACGTCGTTGCTGTTGGCGGCCCCGCCAAGCTGACGAAACGCGGCGGCGCCGACAGCAGGATCAGCGAGAATTTAACTCCCGATGACGCTTTCGACGGCGCCATTTCCGGCATCCGGAGCACCGGCCGAAACCCGGATGAACCTGCTGGCGAGGTCTTTTCACACCAGCCGCCCCGTCGTACCACCCAGCCGGGGCCCGGATTGCGGCCCCGGCCCGCACACTCGCGGTCGCCCGGGAAACGACGATCATTACCCCTAAACCCGAAACCACCACGAGGACGCTGCGTTGACGCTCAAACTGCACTGGTTCCTGCCCACCTACGGCGACAGCCGGCTCATCGTGGGCGGCGGTCACGGTATACCGGCCGGTTCGGCACACAGTGACCGCGACGCCAGCATCGACTACCTGGCATCGATCGTGCGGGCCGCCGAGACGTTCGGCTTCACCGGTGCGCTGATCCCGACAGGCGCCTGGTGCGAGGACGCTTTCGTCACCGCGGCACTGCTGGCCCGTGAGACCACGTCGCTGGCATTCCTGGTGGCATTCCGTCCCGGTCTGGTCAGCCCAACTCTGTCAGCACAGATGGCCGCGACCTTCGCGCGGCACGCCCCGGGCCGCATCCTGCTCAACGTCGTCGTCGGCGGCGAGGCCCACGAGCAGCGTGCCTTCGGCGACCACCTCGATAAGGACGCCCGCTACCACCGCGCCGACGAGTTCCTCGATGTGGTCCGGCGGTTGTGGGCCGGTGAAACGGTCACCCACAAGGGGCGCTACCTCGACATCGAAGAGGCCTCGCTGGCGCTGCCGCCGAATCCGGTGCCGCCGCTGTACTTCGGTGGTAGCTCGCAAGCCGCCGGGCCGGTGGCCGCCAGACATGCCGACGTCTATCTGACCTGGGGTGAACCCCCGGCCGCGGTGCGCGAGAAGATCGCCTGG
The DNA here is from genome assembly GCA_016197405.1 of Mycobacterium sp. Lineage (GTDB taxonomy): Bacteria > Actinomycetota > Actinomycetes > Mycobacteriales > Mycobacteriaceae > Mycobacterium. The sequence goes on along the minus strand of JACPVR010000023.1, from coordinate 218,516 downwards.
ATCCGCACCCTGAGCCAGGCCGAGGGCCGCGACGTCCGGTTCGGGATCCGGCTGCACACCATCTCCCGCGACACCGCCGGCGAGGCCTGGCAGCAGGCCGGCAGGCTCGTCGACGCCCTCGACGACGAAACCGTGCGCAACACCCAGGCGGGACTGGCGCGCAGCCAGTCCGAGGGGCAGCGCCGAATGCTGGACCTGCACGAGTCCAGCCGGGCCGACGGTAGCTGGCACGACGCGCGCAGCCTGGAGATCGCGCCCAACCTGTGGGCCGGCGTGGGACTGGTCCGCGGTGGTGCGGGCACCGCGCTGGTCGGCAGCCACACCGAGGTGGCCGACCGGATCGAAGAGTATGCGCAAGCCGGGATCGACGAGTTCATCTTCTCCGGCTATCCGCATCTGGAGGAGCTGTTCTGGTTCGGCGAGGGTGTGGTGCCGATCCTGCGGGAGCGCGGCCTGTTCGCCGGTGGCACAACCGGATCGGCGGCATCGATCCCGTTCGTCGGCGCAGCGCGGTGACAACCGGGACACCCACCCGGCGGATCGGCACGGTGCAGCAGGCCCTCGACGCCGCCGCCGAGTTGTCCGCGGCATACGCCGCCGAGGCGACGGACCGTGACGCAGACCGCAGGCCACCGCACGATCAGGTTCGCGCGCTGAAGGATTCGGGCCTCCTGGCGCTGTCGGTACCCGCCGCGTACGGCGGGCTGGAGGCACCCGCGACGGTACTGGCGGAGGTCTTCCGGTTGTTCGGTCACGCCGATGGGTCGCTGGCGCAGATTCCGCACTCGCACTTCACTTTCCTGGAAGCCGTCCGGCTGCAGGGCAGCCAGGAGCAGAAGGCGTTCTTCTACGCCGAGGTGCTCGGCGGCGCGCTGCTGGCCAACGCCCAGACCGAACGCGGACCACACCCGATCGACGTCGACGAGACGACACTGGTACCGACTCCGACCGGTGACTACGTGTTGTCGGGTCGCAAGTTCTACGCCACCGGTTCGCTTTTCGCCGACTGGCTGGTGGTCCGGGCCTCGCTATCGGACGGGTCCGGTGACCGGCCGACCTCGAAAACCCCCAAGGCGATCGCCTTCGTGCCACGCTCGGCCGCCGGGGTGCAGATCGTCGACGACTGGGACGGCATGGGTCAGCGCACCACCGCGTCGGGCACCGTGACGCTCGACGATGTCGCGGTGTCGGCCGCCCACGTCATCGGCTTCAGTCAGATCTTCACCGAACCGAGCACCTACGGTGCCCGTGCTCAATTGCTGCACGCCGCAATCGATGTCGGCATCGCGACCGGCGCGCTTGAGGAAGGGGTCCGGCAGGCCGCCAAGGCCCGGCCGCATTTCGAGGCCGGGGTCGACACGGCCACCGACGACCCGACGTTGATCGCCCTCGCCGGCGAACTCACCGTGACGGTACGCGGTGCGCAGGCACTGCTGGCCGACGCCGCCCGCGCGGTGGACGCCGCCGCTGCCGACGTGGACGAGGACAGCGCCGCCACCGCATCGATCGCGGTTGCCATCGCCAAGGTGGCGGCGACCCGCGCGTCATTGCAGGCGTCGAGCGTGCTGTTCGAGCTGGGCGGCACCCGAAGCGCCGGCGGGGCGGCGAACCTGTCCCGTTACTGGCGCGACGCGCGCACCCACACCTTGCACGATGCGACCCGGTGGAAGTTGCAGCACATCGGCCGTCACACGCTGTCGGGGACCCGTCCCCCACGGCACGGCCAGTTGTAGCCGTTACTCAGCGCTGTCTGATTGCTTCGCTTCAGCGCTGGGCGTAGTCGTGCGTGCCCGCCGCGGTCCGCAGCTGATGGCGCCCGCGTCCCACCGAGCGCAGCGTGCCGTTGAGGTAGTCCTCGAACTCGGCCAGCTTGCTGTCGACATAGATATCGCACTCGCCGCGCAGCCGGTCGGACTCGGCATGTGCCGCGTCGATGAGCCGGGTGGACTCGGCGGTCGCAGCCTGCACGATCTCGGTCTGGGACACCAGGCGCTGCTGCTCCTTGATGCCTTCCTGGACGGCCTTCTCGTAGGACAGGTTGCCGCTCTCGACGAGGCGATCGGCTTCGGTCTTGGCCCGTCCGACGCTGGCCTCGTAATCCCGCTTGGCGGCGATGGCCAGGCGGTTGGCCTCTTCGCGGGCTTCACCGACCATCCGCTCGCAGTGCTGACGGGCCTCGGTCACCATCCGGTCGGCCTGCGATTTGGCATCCGAGAGCAGCCGGTCGGCCTCGGCGCGGGCATGGCCCAGGGTGGACTCGGCCTCGGTCGTCGCCGAGGTCACCATGGCGTCGGCATGCTGCTTGGCGTCGCGCAGCATCGTGTCGCGGGCGTCCAGCACATCCTGGGCGTCGTCGAGCTCGCCGGGGATGGCGTCCTTGATGTCGTCGATGAGTTCGAGGACGTCGCCACGGGGCACCACACATCCCGCGGTCATCGGCACGCCGCGCGCCTCTTCGACAATCGCACCCAATTCGTCGAGAGCTTCAAATACTCGGTACACGGCGCACCCTCCAGGCGTAGACGTTGTGACTAGTGTGCCTGGTGTTACGCCTGTGACTGCGCTACCCGCTCGGTGTGTCGCATTTCTTCGCCGAAGCCGTGATTTGTGCACGCATTGCGCGAGTAGACCTGCCAAAAGCTCCGGTCCCGGCGTTAGCCTCGGAGTTTTTCCTGCAAGCGCCGGTTCACCGCATCCGGCAGCAGCGCCGAGACGTCACCGCCGAATGTCGCGACCTCCTTGGCCAGCGACGACGACACGAATGAGTACTGCGGGGTGGTCGCGACGAAGAAGGTGTCCACGCCGGCGACATGTCGGTTCATCTGAGCCATCTGCAGCTCGTATTCGAAGTCGGTCCCGGTACGCAGACCCTTGACGATGGCGGTCAGACCGCGGGCACGGACGAAGTCCACGACCAGGCCCTGCCCGGATTCCACCCGAAGATTGGGCAGATGGGCGGTGGCCTCGGTGATCATCTCGATGCGTTCCTCGGCGCTGAACATGCCCTTCTTGTTCGGGTTGACCAACACCGCGACGACGACCTCGTCGAATTGTGCGGCGGCCCGCTCGAAGACATCGACATGGCCAAGCGTGACGGGGTCGAAGGAACCCGGGCATACGGCGCCGCTCATGAGTCAAGACCGTAGCAGGCCATATCGAGCCGGGTGTCGCCATAGCGGCGCTGCGGCCAGACCTCCCACCCGGCCGGCCACGTCACCGGCGCCGCCGACGCGGGCCGCTCCACCACGACTGCGGTATCTGTTGTGCACCAACCTTTTTCGCTCAACAGTCGAATGATCTCGTCTATCTCGTCGGCGCCGACAGCGTACGGCGGATCGGCGAACACCAGATCCACCGGCGCCGCGGCACCCGCGGCCAGGACGGTGGTCACCGCGGCCCGGCGTACCGTCGCCCCCGTCAGGCCCAGGGTCTTGACGTTCTGGGTGATCACCGCAGCGGCACGCTGGTCGGATTCCACGAACTGCGCCGTGACGGCACCGCGCGACAACGCCTCCAGGCCGAGCGCACCCGACCCGGCGAACAGGTCGAGCACCGCCAGCCCGTCGAAATCCAGCCGTGCCTCCAGCACGTTGAACATCGATTCGCGCACCCGATCGGTGGTGGGCCGGGTTCCGCGTCCAGAACGCTGCTGCGGCACGGTGATTCGCCGACCGCCCGCCGCGCCGGCGATGATGCGGGTCAGCTGACGACCACCAGCAGGTCACCGCCTTCGACCTGCGCGGTCTGGGAGACGGCGATGCGTTGCACGGTGCCGGACTTGGGCGCGGTGATGGCGGCCTCCATCTTCATCGCCTCGATGGTGGCGATGGTCTGGCCGGTCTCGACGGCGTCGCCGACAGCCACCGTCACCGAGACCACACCGGCGAACGGTGCCGCCACCTGATCGGGATTGGCGCGGTCGGCCTTCTCCGCGCTGGGCACATCGGCCGCTATCGAGCGGTCGCGCACCAGCACCGGGCGCAGCTGACCGTTGAGGATGCACATCACGGTGCGCATGCCGCGCTCGTCGGCCTCCGAGATGGCCTCCAGACCGATCAGCAGTTCCACACCCTTCTCCAGCGCGACCCGGTGCTCGTCACCGTGGCGCAAGCCGTAGAAGAACTGGTTGGCCGACAGCCGTGAGGTATCGCCGTACTCGTCGCGGTGCGCCTCGAACTCCTTGGTGGGGCCCGGGAACAACAGTTCGTTGAGCTTGGCCTGGCGCTGCGGGCCGGGTGTGGCCAGCACGGCCGAATCCTCTTCGGAGAGCTGCTGTTCCGGCTTGGCCGCGCCACGACCCTGCAACGCCTTGGTGCGCAGCGGTTCGGGCCAGCCGCCCGGCGGATCGCCGAGTTCGCCACGCAGGAAACCGATCACCGAGTCCGGGATGTCGTAGCGGGCCGGATCCTCGGCGAACTCCTCGGCCGAGATCCCCGCACCCACCAGGGCCAGCGCCAGATCCCCCACCACCTTGCTCGACGGGGTGACCTTGACCAACCGGCCCAGAATCCGGTCGGCGGCCGCGTAGTTGGCTTCGATCTCCTCGAAACGGTCGCCGAAGCCCAACGCGATGGCCTGCTGACGCAGATTGCTCAGCTGACCACCGGGGATCTCATGGGTGTAGACCCGCCCGGTCGGTGCGGGCAACCCGGATTCGAACGGCGCGTAGACCTTGCGCAACGCCTCCCAGTACGGCTCCAGGTCACACACCGCCGACAGCGACAGACCGGTGTCGCGTTCGGTGTGTGCGGCCGCGGCCACGATGGAGGACAGCGCGGGCTGACTGGTGGTGCCGGCCAGCGGAGCGGCCGCCCCGTCGACGGCGTCGGCGCCCGCGGCCCAGGCGGCGGTGTAGGTGGCCAACTGCCCGCCCGGTGTGTCGTGCGTGTGGACGTGCACCGGCAGGTCGAATCGCGACTTGAGCGCCGACACCAGCGTCGCCGCCGCCGGTGCGCGCAACAACCCGGCCATGTCCTTGATGGCCAGCACGTGCGCACCGGCGTCGACGATCTGCTCGGCCAGCTTGAGGTAGTAGTCCAGCGTGTACAGATTCTCGTTCGGGTTACTCAGATCGCCGGTGTAGGACATCGCGACTTCGGCGACCGCGGTGCCGGTCTCACGGACCGCGTCGATCGCCGGACGCATCGAATCGACATTGTTGAGCGCATCGAAGATCCGGAAGATGTCGATGCCGGTGGCGGTCGCCTCCTGCACGAACGCCGAGGTGACCGACTCCGGATACGGGGTGTAACCGACGGTGTTGCGCCCCCGCAGCAGCATCTGCAGACAGATGTTGGGCAGCGCTTCGCGCAACGCGCCCAGCCGGTACCAGGGGTCTTCCTTCAGGAACCGCAGCGCCACATCGTAAGTCGCGCCACCCCAGCACTCCATCGACAACAGCTGTGGGGTCAGCCGGGCGATGTACGGTGCCACTTCGAGCAGCCCGGTGGAGCGCACCCTCGTCGCCAGCAGCGACTGATGGGCATCGCGGAACGTGGTGTCGGTGACGCCGACGGCCTTGGAATCGCGCAGCCAGCGCGCGAAACCCTCCGGGCCCAGTTCGGTGAGTAGCTGCTTGGAGCCGTCCGGCGCCGGGGCGGACAGGTCGACGGCGGGCAGCTTGTCGCGCGGATACACCGTCGACGGGCGCGGCCCGTGCGGCTGGTTGACCGTCACATCGGCCAGGAAGTTCAGGATCTTGGTGCCGCGGTCGGCACTGCTGCGTGCGGTGAGCAGCTGCGGGCGCTCGTCGATGAACGATGTCGTGACCCGCCCCGCGACGAAGTCCGGGTCGTCGAGCACCGCCGCCAGGAACGGGATGTTGGTCGACACCCCACGGATGCGGAATTCGGCGATGGCGCGCTTGGCCCGGCGCACCGCGGTGGGGAAATCACGGCCCCGGCACGTCAGCTTCACCAGCATCGAGTCGAAATGCGCGCTGACGTCGGCGCCCAGCAGGGTGCCGCCGTCGAGCCGGATCCCGGCACCTCCCGGTGAGCGGTAGGTGGTGATGCGCCCGGTGTCGGGACGGAAACCGTTGGCGGGATCCTCGGTGGTGATGCGGCACTGCAGCGCCGCACCGTGCGGGACGATGGCGTCCTGGCTCAGGCCGAGATCGGCCAGCGACTCGCCCGCGGCGATACGCAGCTGCGAAGAAACCAGATCGACGTCGGTGATCTCCTCGGTGACGGTGTGCTCCACCTGGATCCGCGGGTTCATCTCGATGAACACATGCTGGCCGCGCTCGTCGAGCAGGAACTCGACGGTGCCCGCGCAGCTGTAACCGATCTGCTTGGCGAATGCCACGGCGTCATCGCAGATACGTTGCCGCAGTGCGGGTTCCAGATTCGGAGCCGGCGCCAGCTCGATGACCTTCTGATGGCGGCGCTGCACACTGCAATCACGCTCGTAGAGATGGATGACATTGCCCTGGGTGTCGGCCAGGATCTGCACCTCGATATGACGGGGATTGATCACCGCCTGCTCCAGGAACACCGTCGCATCACCGAACGCCGACTCGGCCTCCCGGCTTGCGGCCTCGATCGCCTCGCGCAAGGCCTCCGGCTCGGCGACCCGACGCATACCGCGTCCACCACCACCGGCAACGGCCTTGACGAACAACGGGAACGTCATATCGCGGGCTGCGGTGACCAGTTCCTCAACCGATGCCGACGGCGCCGAAGAAGCCAGCACCGGCAAACCGGCCGAGCGTGCGGCCGCGATGGCCCGCGACTTGTCCCCCGTCAGCTCCAGCACGCGCGCCGACGGACCCACGAACGTGATCCCCGCGGCATCACAGGCGGCGGCCAGCTCCGGGTTCTCCGAAAGGAATCCGTACCCCGGGTAGACCGCGTCGGCCCCGCAGGCCTGCGCCCGGGAGACGATCTCGTCCACCGAGAGGTAGGCGCGCACCGGATGACCCTGCTCGCCGATCTGATAGGACTCGTCGGCCTTGAGCCGGTGCACCGAGTTGCGATCCTCGAACGGATACACCGCGACGGTGCCGATACCCAACTCATAGGCCGCACGGAAGGCCCGGATCGCGATCTCACCACGATTGGCGACCAACACCTTGGAAAACACTTGCGGCCCCCTCGTGACTAGATCAGCGTCGACCAGTAGCTCCAGAACCGGACCAGGATGAGCAGGATCACAGCGGTGTACCACAGTGCCACGATCGACCATCGCCAGGTGTAGAGCGACCGGGCGATGACATTACCGGCCAGTGGCCGCAAAGCCACCGAGACCACAACAACGAACAGCGGGATGGTGACAGCCCACACCACCATGCAGTACGGGCACAGCGCGCCGATCCGGTACAGGCTCTGGAAGATCAGCCAGTGCACGAAAACCACCCCGAGCAGCGTCCCGGCCGCGAGCCCGGACCAATACCAATGGGGCAGGCGGACTTTGGCCACAGCCAGGACACCGGTGGTGACGACGACGGTGAACGCGATGATGCCGATCAGCGGGTTCGGGAAACCGAAAACCGAGGCCTGGTGGGTGATCATGACCGACCCGCAGGACAGCACCGGGTTCAGGCTGCAGGACGGCACATAGGACGGGTCGATCAGCAGTTCGATCTTCTCGACCGTCAGTGTGAACGCCGCCGCCAAACCCGCGATACCGGCGATCAGCACCCACAGCGCACCGGGAAACCGGATACCGGTGCCCGGCGCCCAGACGTGCTCGGCCGGGTCGGTTTCGGTGGTTGCGGCGGACATCAGTTCGCGGTCGCCGCGGCGCCGTCCAGTCCGGGCACGTTGCCGACGATCTCCTTGATCTTGGCGACCAGCGCGTCAGGCGTGCTGTATTCGTAGTCCTCGCCGTTGATCCGGACCGACGGGGTGGCGTTGATCTTCGCCGCGGCCGCCAGGCCGTCGACCATCGCGGAGAACTTCCCGCTGTTGATGCAATCGGGCACCGAGCCGGTCAGGCCGGACTGGCGGGCGGTCTCGATCAGCGCGGCGTTGTCCGGTGCCGGCGAGCCCTCCGGGGGCTGCTGGGCGAACAGCGCGGCGTGGAAGCGGCGGAAGGAGTCCTTGGCGGGGGTGGTGTCGGCGTCGGCGACGCAGTAGGCGGCGTTGGCCGCGCGTGTCGAGTACTTGTCGTTGGCCGCCGAGTTCAAGATCGCGACCGAGTAGTAGTCGACGGCGACGGCGCCGCTGTCGATGAGCTTGTTGAGCGTGGGCCCCATCGCCTTCTCGAATGCCGCACAGTGCGGGCACTGGAAGTCTTCGTAGAGCGACACCACGGCCTTGGGCTCGCTGGTGCCGTCCTTGGTGATCACCTGGCTGGTGGCGACCCGCACGGCCTGCACCTCGCCGGGCTGCTTCTTGTCACTCGACATCACGATGTAGAGCACGAGCGCGACGGCGAAGATGACGACGACTGCGGTCAATCCGATCTGGATCGCCAGGTTGCGTTTGCGGTCGGCCGCCTTGAGGTCGTAACTGGCGGGGCGCTTCGATTTATTGGCCACAGGGTTCAGTGATCCTCGTGCTCGCGGTTTGTGAGTTTCCAGCGCTTCTTGTGAAAGGCGTGTACCAGCGTACCGGCGGGGGCTTCCTGCGAGGTCACCCGCTGCGCAGGTGGGCGCGCAGCGCCGAGGTGAGCTCCGCGATGGCGGCGGTCACACCGCCACCGAGACCGGCCAGATTGGCGAACGCGTGGATCATCGAATCCATCTGCCGCAGGTCGACGGCCACCCCCGCTGCCGCCAGCGCTTCGGCGTAGCGATTGCCCTCGTCACGCAAGGGATCGAACCCGGCGGTGACGACCAGCGCGGGCGGTAGTCCGCTCAGATCGTCGGCCAGCAGCGGCGAGATCCGCGGGTCGTCGGCCGCGATACCCGATCCCTGCAGGTACTGGGCATTGAAGAATTCGATGTCGTGGCCGGTCAGCAGGAAACCCTCGGCGAACAGCGTGCGTGAGCGGGTCGGCGCGTCGAACTCGGTGATCGGATAGAGCAGCAGCTGCAGGATCGGCCGCGCATCGCCGGCTTCACGCGCCAGCCGCGACACCACCGCGGCCAGATCGCCGCCGGCGCTGTCGCCACCGACGGCCACCCGTCCGGGTTGCGCACCGAGGTCTCCGGCGTTCTTGAGCGCCCACCGGTACGCCGCCAGGGCGTCGTCGAGCGCCGCGGGCGCCTTGTGTTCGGGGGCCAGCCGGTAGTCGACCGACAGCACATGCGTGCCACCGTCGCGGCACAGCAGCCGGCAGAACGGGTCGAAACCGTCGAGGTCACCGAAGACGAATCCGCCACCGTGGTAATAGACCAGCAGGTCGGTGGCCGGTTCCGGCGGGGCGTAGTGCCGGGCCCCGATGGGACCGGCCGGGCCAGGAATCTGCAGGTCGGCGGTGTCGACCTCGGCGCGCTCGCCACCGAGCGCGAGCGTCGACATGCGGGTCAGGCTGCGTGTTCGGGCGATATCGTCGTCGACAACCAGCCCGGGCAGGCCGAGGCGGCGTTGTCCGCCCAGGAAGGCCTGCAAGGCCGGATCGAGTTCGTTGCCGTCGATCACGACACGGCCGCCGCCACCCATCATCCGTTTGCCCCAGTCCGGCAGGGCCGGGATGAGCGTGGGCGCGGCGCGGGTGATCGCCGTGGTCAAAGCCAGTGGTGCGTGGCGCGTGGAGTCCGTCACAGGCAGCGACGCTATACCGGGCGTTATGCGCGTGGGGATTAGGACGCGTTAACGCAAAGGAATATCGTGATGCCCACATCGGAGACGTGCACTAAGAGATTGCAGGTAGGTGAGATGACGTCGACAGGTCAGTCGGGGGCGACTGTTCCATCAATCGGGCTCAATGACGACAACGCCATTCCGGCGCTCGGCCTGGGAGTCGGTGAACTCTCCGAGGCCGAGACCGAGCATGCCGTCTCGACCGCGCTGGAGATCGGCTACCGGCTGATCGACACCGCCGCGGCGTACGGCAACGAGGCGGCGGTCGGCCGTGCCATCGCGGCATCGGGAATCCCGCGCGCCGAGATCTTCCTGACCACCAAGTTGGCGACCGAGGAGCAGGGCTTCCAGTCCAGCCAGGACGCCCTCAAGGCCAGCCTGGATCGGCTCGGCCTGGACTACGTCGACCTGTACCTGATCCACTGGCCCGCCGCCGAGCTGGGCAAGTACATCGACAGCTGGGCCGGCATCATGCGACTGCGGGCCGACGGCCTGACCCGCTCGGCGGGCGTCTGCAACTTCACCCGCGAGAACCTCAACGATCTGATCGACCTGACATTCACGGTGCCCGCGGTCAACCAGATCGAACTGCACCCCCTGCTCAACCAGGCGGATCTGCGGGCGGCCAACGCCGAGCACAACGTCGTCACCGAGGCGTACGGGCCGCTGGGAGTGGGGCGCCTCGTCGAGCTGCCCGCCGTGACCGCGATCGCCGAGTCCTACGGCAAGACCCCGGCTCAGGTGCTGATCCGGTGGAGCCTGCAACTGGGCAACGTGGTCATCCCGCGGTCCAAGACGCCCGAGCGCATCGCGACCAACTTCGACGTCTTCGGTTTCGAGCTCAGCAGTGCCGATATGGACACCCTCAACGGCCTGGACGACGGCACCCGGTACCGGCCGGACCCGGACACCTACACCGGTACGTAGACCGCGGGGCCGGTCATCCTGAGCCCGATCGGGCGTACGCGGACTCGATGGCCTCACGCAGATCGTCGGCACTGCGCAACCGGATCTGCTCACCGTTGACGAAGAACGTCGGTGTCCCCTGCACCCCCAGGGCTCGCCCGTCCTGCTGATCGAGTCGAATGCGCTGCAGCGTCGCCGGATCGGTGTATGCCGCGTCGAATGCGGGCAGGTCCAGACCGAGCTCCTCGGCGAACGCCCGGAACACCCCGTCGGCCGGGATGCGCTGCTCCCCCCAGTGCGATTGTGTCTCGAACATTCTGTGGTACATGGGTTTCAGCTGTCCCTGTTGCGCGGCAGCCTCGACCGCGCGGGCGGCCCGCTCGGCGTTGAAGTGCCCCGCCATCGGGAAGTAGCGCACGACGAACTCGACGCGGTCCCCGTACTCCGCGCGCAACTGCTCGACGATGGGATAGACGGCGCGACAACCCTCGCATTCGAAATCGAGGAATTCCACCACCTGCACCGGCGCATCCGCCGATTCGTCGAGCCGGTGACTGTCATCGCGGACCAGCGCCGCGGGGCCGGTGTTCACGACCGCCTGGCTGCTGGCGTCCGGCCGGGTGACCAACAGGACCACTGCCACCACGGCGATGGTGACGATCGCCGCCACCGTCAGCAGCGTCCGGCCGGTACGCGTTTTCAACAACGTGCCTCTTTCCGGTCACAACGGCACTGACCTGCATCTACGTAGTTACTACGTAGGATGTTACGCGCAGCGACTTTTCACCGGCGACGGACAGGACGACACGATGAGGCGGGCCAGCATCGCGACGATCATGACGATCATGGCCGTTGTCGTCGGAGTGAGCGGATGTGGTGCCTCCAGCCCGACAGCGCCGGAGCCGGCGATGATCACCGACAAGGGCACGCCCTACGGTGATCTGCTCGTCCCGAAGCTGCAGGCGTCGGTAATCGACGGTGCCATCGGGGTTTCCGTCGACGAACCGGTCACCGTCAGCGCCGAGGCGGGTGTTCTCGGGGCCGTCACCCTGGTCAACGAGCAGGGTCGGGTGGTCGACGGCGAGATCAGCGCCGACGGCGTCACCTGGCGATCGGCCGAACCGCTGGGCTACAACAAGCAATACACCCTGAGCGCCGACGCAGCGGGCCTCGGCGGGCTGACCCAGACGACCGCGACCTTCGAGACGCACTCACCGCAAGACCTGACGATGCCCTACGTCCTGCCGAACAACGGTGAGGTGGTGGGTGTGGGACAACCGATATCGGTGCGTTTCGACGAGAAGATCCCGGATCGCGTCGCCGCCCAGCGCGCCATCACCGTCAAGACCGAACCCGCGGTCGAGGGTGCCTTCTACTGGCTCAGCGATCGTGAAGTCCGTTGGCGCCCAGCGCAATACTGGAAACCCGGGACGACGGTGGAGGTCAAGGTCAAGACCTACGGTGTCGATCTGGGCGACGGGCTGTTCGGACAGGACGACGCGAACACGCGTTTCACCATCGGCGACGAGGTCATCGCGACCGCCGACGACACCACCAAGACACTGACCGTCCGCGTCAACGGCCGCGTGGTGAAGAGCATGCCGATCTCGATGGGTAAGGACAAGACGCCCACCGACAACGGCATCTACACCATCGGCGACCGGTACTCGTTCCTGGTGATGGACTCCTCCACCTACGGCGTACCGGTCAACTCGGCCGACGGGTACCGCACCGAGGTGAACTGGGCCACCCAGATGTCCTACAGCGGTATCTACGTCCACTCCGCACCATGGTCGGTCGGCAGTCAGGGCCGGGCCAACGTCAGCCACGGCTGCCTGAACGCGAGCCCGGAGAACGCCAAATGGTTCTACGACACCACCAAACGCGGCGACATCGTCGAGGTCGTCAACACCGTCGGCCCCACCTTGCCGGGCACCGACGGGCTGGGCGACTGGAACATCCCGTGGGATCAGTGGAAGGCCGGCAACGCCGCCGTCTGACCGAACTCAGTGCCGGCAAACGAGATTGACGATCACCGGAGTGCTGATCAACCCCGCGATCATCGTCGCCATCGCCAGCTGATGGCACCAGAGCGCGCCGCGGTGCGCCGGTGTGAGCAGGCGGTTGGCCCGAACGGCCACCCCGGTCGCGGCGACCCCCAGTCCGGCGGCCGGTACCGGCGCTGCCAGCATGACCATGCCGGCGACCAACGGCCGGGCGCCATGCCTGCGCGCCGCGGCATCGTCGGCACACATCTCCAGTAGCTGGCCCACCGCGACGGCTCCCCTGGTGAAAAGCGGCAGCCGGCGCAGGCTGGCAGACAACGCCCGCAAGACCATCAGCACGTGGTGATGCCGCCCCGCGATATGGGCGTCCTCGTGCGCGAGTACCGCCGCGAGCTGCGACTCGTCGAGAACCTCGACCGCCGCACTGGTCACGACGATCGCGTCGGGGCGGCCCACCACGCAGTACGCCGCAGGCTGCTGCGCGGTGATCACGAAGACATCGCGCCGATCGGTGGGAACCCCGACCAGGCGGGCGGCCTCGGCGTGCCGGTGACTACGCCGCCGCGAACCACGCACCGCCCTGCTCACCCGGACCGCCACCACCGTCGTGATGACCATCCAGGCGACGATCACCACCAGCACGCTGAACAAGCCCGGTGTCGCGACACGTTCGGGCACACCGAGCAGTTCCAGGCACAGCACCAGGGCGCGGGAGTCCCCGAATCCGGTGACGACCGCGGCCACGAGCAGCGTCGCCGCGGCCGCCCACGCCAGCAGCACGCCCGCGATGGCGGTCAGCCAGGCGGCGATGCCCAGCCGCGGACTCAGGCCGCGACGGGTCAGTCGCGTCAGCAGTGCCGGTGCACACCACGTCACCAACGCGCCGTAGCCGAGCAGGTAGGCGGCCGCCGTCATGGCCGCCGCCTCGGGGTGCCGGACTGTCGAAGCGCCGCCTTCAACTGCGCCGACTCCTCGGCAGTCATCTGCTCGACGAAGAAAGCCAGGACCGCCTCGCGGTCGCCGCCGGCGCTGAACGCCGCCCGCATCAGGTTGGCCGAGCGCTCCTCGCGGGTCATGGTGGGCCAGTACCGGTAGGCCTTGCCCTCCCGCTCCCGCCGCACCCATCCTTTGCGGTGCAGGTTGTCCAACGTCGAAAGCACCGTCGTATAGGCGATCTGGCGGGATTCGGCCAGGGCCTCGAAGATCTCCCGGACGGTCGCCCCGTCCCCGCGCTCCCAGACCTGTTCCATCACCGTCGCCTCGAGATCACCGAATCCCCGCTGCTGCATCGCGCCACCTCTCGAGCTTGGCCTTGACTTGTGAATCTAGCCGGTGGGGCAGGTGGCGGCGGCCTGACGCAGCCGGTCGGCCGACGGGGCGTCGACGGGCAGCCGGTAGCCGCGCAACACCTCGGCGAACTGCACCGCGTACTGGCACCAGAACGCCTCATTGGGCGGCATCCACGTCGCCGGCTCGCCATCGCCCTTGTCCTGGTTGGCCTGTCCCTGCACCGCGATCAGATTGGCCGGGTCGTTGGCGAAGCGCAGCCGCATCTCGTCGGTCCAGTCGCGGGCGCCCAGATCCCAGGCCAGCGCCAGCGGAACGATGTGATCGATCTGCACCGAGGCGCCCACCTTCTCGCCACGCGTGAACGCCACCGTGGCGTTGGTGTACGGGTCGTGCAGCGTGCCGGTGGCCACCGCATCGGGACAGCGTTTGATGGCGATGTAGGTCTTGTCCACCAGATCGCGGTCGAGGATGTCGTTGCGGGTGTCGCAGCCGTTGTGACCGCCAGGCGCGGAGTTGTCGTCATCCCAGGCCTCGCCGAATGCCGCGCGACGGTAGTCGTAGAGACGCACCCGCACAGGGATGACCGGGATACCGGCCAGCACATCGGTGCCGGCTGCCACGGTGGGCGGATCGGCCTGCGCGACGTACCAGGGCGCCCGCTGGCCGGTGCCCGAGACCGTCTGCACCGCGACCAGCACGGCCAGGACCGCGGTGGCGGCCAACCATCCCAGCGTGCTGCGCTTCACGATTTGTCCAGGTATTCGATTCGCTCGGAATCGGTGAACGGAGCGGCCAGCAGCGCCAGCCCGCGGTTGTCCGGATCATGCTCGTAGGCCTGCTGACAAAAGGTCCGGGATAACTCGATGATCTCGCGGTGCTCGCGCAGGGAAAGCAGGCGAAGGCCGATGGCCCGGCCGGACTGGTTGCGGCCCAACACATCTCCCTCGCGCCGCTCATCGAGGTCCAGATCGGCGAGCTCGAAACCGTCCAGCGTCGAGGCCACCGCGTTGAGCCTTTGGCCGGCCTTGGAATCCGGCGGCAGCATGGTCTCCAGCAGACACAGGCTGGGGTGACTGCCGCGGCCGATGCGTCCGCGTAGCTGATGCAGCTGGCTGATACCGAACCAGTCGGCGTCCATCACCACCATCACCGTGGCATTGGGAACATCGACGCCGACCTCGATGACCGTGGTGCACACCAGGACATCGATCTCGCCGGCGCGGAACGCCGCCATCACGGCGTCCTTGTCCTCGGCGGTCAGCCGCCCGTGCATGAGACCCAGCCGCAGACCGGCCAGCTCGCCGCCGCGCAACCGGTCATACAGTTCGACCACCGAGGTGGCCTTGCGCTTACCCTCCTGATCGCCGGCCGGGGTGTCCTCGTCGTCGATACGTGGCGCGACCACATAGGCCTGGCGCCCGGCCGCGACCTCCTCCCGGATGCGCTGCCAGGCCCGCCGCAGCCATTCCGGTTTCTGGCTGGCGAATATCACGTTGGTGGCGATCGGCTGACGCCCGCGCGGCAGCTCGCGCAGTGTCGACATCTCCAGGTCGCCGTACACGGTCAACGCCACGGTCCGCGGGATCGGCGTCGCCGTCATCACCAGCAGATGCGGCGTGATGCCGTCACGAGCCTTGGCGCGCAACTGATCTCGCTGCTCGACGCCGAACCGGTGTTGTTCGTCGACGACCACCATGCCGAGCCGGTGAAACTCGACGGCATCCTGCAGCAGTGCGTGCGTGCCGATGACGATGCCTGCCTGGCCGGAGGCGATCCCGTCGCGCACCTCGCGTTTGGCCGCCGCCGACATCGAACCGGTCAGCAGCGCGACACGTGTCGCGCGCTCGGCACCGCCGAGCTGCCCGGCCATCGCCAGTGGCCCCAGCATCTGGCGCATCGACCGGGCGTGCTGATCGGCGAGCACCTCGGTGGGCGCCAGCATCGCGCACTGATAGCCGGCGTCGATCATCTGCATCATCGCCAGCAATGCGATGACGGTCTTACCCGAACCCACCTCGCCCTGCAGCATCCGGTTCATCGGACGGGTTCGGGTCAGTTCCTGTTCGATCACCGCGAGCACCTCACGCTGCCCGCCGGTCAGCTCGAACGGCAGCGCCGCGGCCAACGCGGTACGCAGTCCGCCGTCGGCGATCGGGGCCGCCGGGCCGGTCTCGGCCAGCTCGCCGTGCCGGCGTTGCATCAGCGCCCACTGCAGCCCGACGGCCTCGTCGAATCGCAGCCGCTGCAATGCCCGGTCGCGTTCGGCTTCGCTCTCGGCCAGATGCACCGCCCGCAGCGCCTCGTCTTCGGACATCAGATTCATCTGCCGGACAATGCTTTCCGGCAACGTCTCCGGTATCGGATCGAGCACCGCGAGCACCTGACGGACACAGGCGTAGATATCCCAGCTCTGCAGTTTGGCGCTGGCCGGGTAGATCGGGAAGAAATCCCGCTCGAACGCCGACATGTCGATCGCGCCGTCACCGGTCTGTGCGGTCTCCGCAATGGCCTTGAGCGACTTGCTGCCCGCGGTCTTGCCGGATGCAGAGTCCAGCACCAGGTAGGCCGGGTGGGTCAGCTGCAGAGTGTTGTTGAAGTACTTGACCTCACCGGAGAGCATCACCTTGGTGCCCTCGGGGAGGTCCTTGGACATGTAGTCGGAATTGAAGAAGGTGGCCGTCACCTTGGGCCGGTGCTTACCGAGCGTGACCACCAGGTACTTGCGTTGCCGCTTACCCGTCTGACGCCTCATGTCCCGCTCGACATGGCCGGTGATGACGTCGACGAACGTGACGTGTTCACCCTCTTCGAGATCGAGCTGTTCGCCCTCGGCGCGCACACTCATCCCCTGGCTGTAGCTGCGCGGGTAGTGCCGCAGCAGTGCGTCGACGGTGGTGATGTCGAACGTCTCGTCGAGTTTCTTGGCAGCCTTCTTGCCGACGATGAACTCCAGCGGGTCAGACAGTCTGGCCACTGCTCACTCCACCCCGATCAGCACCGCGTCACCGTCGTGATCGGTTCGGTAACAGACACATTCGGTACCGAGGTGATGGGTGTGGATATGAGCGCGCAGCGCCTGGCCGACGGCGTCGTCGGTGCCGGCGCCCAACAGCACCGTCACCAGTTCGCCGCCCACACCGAGCATCAGATCGATGAGCCCGCGGGCGGCGGCCGCCACATCGTGGCGCACCACCAGCACCTCGTCACCGAATATGCCGAGACCGTCACCGGCACGGCAGGGGCCTGCCCAGGTCAACGCGGATTCGGTGGCCAACCGGACCGAGCCGTACCGGGTCGCACCGGCCGCGGCGGCCATGGCGTAACCGTCGTCGACGGCCGGGCGGCCCGGGTCGTGTACCGCCAGCGCCGCCAGCCCCTGCGTCATCGAGCCGGTCGGTAGCGGGACGACATCGATACCCCAGCCGATGGCGGCGGCACAGCCCGCGACCAGTTCTTCGGCCGCCACAAAACCGTTGGGCAGCACCATGACCTGCGCGGCACCGGTATCGACGACGGCGCGCACCAGCTCGTGTGCGCTCAAGGCCGTCTGGTGGCCGGCCCGCAGCACCGCCGCACCCTCACCGGCGAACAGCTCCTGCGCGCCCACACCGTCCACCACCGCGAGCACCGCGCGGGCGCGCGCCCAGCTGCCCGGCGCGACACCCGCTCCCCCACCCAGGGCGGCGATCTGGATGTTGCTCAGCGTGCCGAACTTCAGCCCGGCCTCGACGGCCGCACCGGCATCGTCGGTGTGGACGTGTGCCGAGTGGCTGGTCGGCTGGGCCCCGGTGACGATCGCCACGGAGTCGCCGAGCTCCTCGAGACGGGTCCGCAGCGCCTCCACGTCATCGGCGGCGCAGCCGTCGAGGCTGTACATCACCTCGAACAGCGGCGAGGTCGGCGCCGTGGCGGCCGGCGCGGCGCTGGGCCGCGGCTCGTAGGCGTGGCGCGCGGCGGCATGCCCGGTGATGGTGCGGGTCAGCGCGTCGAGCAGCACCAGCAACCCGCGTCCACCGGAATCGACGACACCGGCCTCGGCGAGCACCGCCAGTTGCGCGGGCGTGTGGTCCAGGGCGTCGGCGGCCGCGTCGGCAACCGCGACGACGGTGCCCGCCAGTCCGTCGCCGTCGGCGGCGCAGCGCTCGGCCGCCGCGGTGGCAGCCTGCAGGACCGACACCACCGTGCCCGGCACCACCTCGCCGCCCACCGAAGACACCACCAGGCCGATCGCGTGGCGCAGGGCCGCCGCGAGCACCGGGGTGTCGATGGCACCGAACTCACCGTCGGTGTCGGCCGCGGCCGAGGCGGTGACATCGGCGACGGCGCGCAGGATCTGCGACAGGATCATCCCGGAGTTACCGCGCGCTCCGCGCAACGCGCCCGCCGCCAGGTCGCCCGCCACCGCCACGACGTCGGCGCCGTGGCGTTTGTCGACGTCGGCGAGGGCCGAACGCATGGTGAACAGCATGTTGGTGCCGGTGTCGGCGTCGGCGACCGGGAAGACGTTGAGCCTGTTGATCTCGTCGGTGTGCACGATCAGGTCACCGACGCAGGCGTGCGCCCAGTCCCGCAGGGCGGCACCGTCGAGCTGACGATCCGCCATGCCGCGCCTCCTGCCGTCCGCACTGATGCGGGCGCCAGCCTAGTCACTGCGGCCGACCGCGAGCTGTCCGCACACGCCGCGCCTGTGGGCAGCCGGAGGCGCCATTTTGGTGTTAACCGCAGTCCTCACCTATTCTGGTCAGGTTGTCGGGTCACCCAGTGCGACTGGTCGTTGGCCCCCCAGTACTGACTTCGAGGAGTTCTGACTATGGCTGCCGTATGCGATATCTGCGGAAAGGGCCCCGGCTTCGGTAAGTCGGTGTCGCATTCCCATCGCCGGACCAGCCGTCGCTGGGATCCGAACATCCAGGTCGTGCACGCAGTTTCCCACCCCGGTGGCAACAAGAAGCGCGTCAACGCCTGCACCTCGTGCATCAAGGCCGGCAAGGTCGTCCGCGGCTGACGCTGTCCGTCAGGACAGCACGTCTACGGCAGTTGCCAGTCGATCGGTTCGGCTCCGGCAGCGCTCAGTAGTTCGTTGGCGCGGCTGAACGGTCGCGAACCGAAGAATCCGCGCGACGCCGACAGCGGCGACGGGTGCGCCGACTCGATGATCCCCACCTGCGGGCCCAACATCGGTTTCAGTGTGCCCGCGTCACGGCCCCACAGGATCGCCACCAACGGTGTCCCGCGTGCCACCAGCGCCTTGATGGCGCACTCTGTGACGGCCTCCCAGCCTTTGCCGCGATGCGATGCCGGCGTGCCCGGCCGCACCGTCAGAACCCTGTTGAGCAGCATCACACCGCGCTGCGCCCACGGCGACAGATCACCGTTGGACGGTGCAGGCAGCCCCAGATCCGCGCCGTATTCGGTGTAGATGTTCGACAGGCTGCGCGGTATCGGGCGCACATCGGGTGCCACCGAGAAACTGAGCCCGACCGCATGTCCGGGCGTCGGGTACGGGTCCTGGCCGACGATCAGCACCCGCACCTCGTCGAACGGAAACGTGAAGGCGCGAAGAACATTCGCACCCGCCGGGAGATAGCCCCGGCCCTGCGCGATCTCACCGCGCAGGAAGGCGCCCATCTCCGCGACCTGGTCACGGACCGGTTCGAGGGCCTGCGCCCAGCCGGGTTCGACGAGTTGATCCAAGGGCTGTGCCGTCACGATGGGACAACTTAACCGAAGGACTCCCAGCCGGCGTGACCCGTCGGCTCGGCGCCGTCGAGCAGCACCACCGCCGCACCGTCGACGACATGCCCGATGACCCGCCAGCCCGCAGGCACCGGACCGGGAAAACAGCCGGCCAGACTGTGGTCCTCACCACCGCCGAGCACCCACTCCCACGGATCGCGTCCCACCTGCCGCGCGGCCGCGCCGAGCGCATCGCGGTCGGCCCGCAGTGCGGCCGACGACAGGTCGATACCGACACCGGAGGCCTGCGCGATATGGGTCAGATCGGCCAGCAGACCGTCGGAGACATCGGTCATCGCTGTGGCACCGGCCGCCGCGGCCACCCGCCCCTGCCCGTACGGCGGCTCGGGCACCAGATGACCGCGCCGAAGCTCGGGATGATCCTCGCGACCGGCGAGCAGCAGCGCCAGTCCGGCCGCCGATGCGCCCAACGATCCGGCGACGGCCACCGCGTCACCCACCCGGGCGCCACCGCGGCGCACCGGGGCTCGGCCCTGTAGGTCGCCGAAAACCGTCACCGACACCACCCACTGCGGGCTGGCCACCATATCGCCGCCGATGATGCCCGCCCCCAGCCGCGTCGCCTCGGCCCACAGGCCGTCGGACAGTTCGGTGACCAGACGCAGTGGGGTGTCGGCGGGCGCCCCGAACGCCACCACGAAAGCCGTCACCGCCGCGCCCATCGCCTCGATGTCGGCGGCGTTCTGCGCGACGGCCTTGCGGCCGATGTCATGTGGTGCCGACCAGTCCAGCCGGAAGTGGCGATCCTGTACGAGCATGTCGGTCGAGACCACCACCCGGCCGTCCGGGGTCCCCAGTACCGCCGCATCGTCACCGGGCCCGACCTGCACGAGAGGTGGTTGGCTCCGGTCCCGGTTGATCCGGTCGATGACGGCGAATTCACCGATCTCAGCCAGAGTCGGGTCCTCGCCGGGCCCGCCGTTAGTCATGTCACCCTCACGCCGTAGCTACGCCGCCCGACCGGTAGACCGGCACGACCTGCGGTACGTTACAGCCCAAGCAAGACGGCAACAACGAGCAGGAGATACCCGGGTGGTCGAGGCCTTCATGTTGATCCAGACAGAGGTTGGCCGTGCCGAAGTCGTCGCGAAACAGGTTGCGGCACTGCCCGGCGTCTTGTCGTCGGAGTACGTGACGGGCCCCTACGACGTGGTGGCGCGCGTCGGCTCGGACAGCCTGGCCGATCTGCAGGCCAACGTCGTCTCCAGTGTGCAGGCCGTGGACGGTATCACCAGGACATTGACCTGCCCGGTCGCCGACGGAGGCGCGGGCGCCGCCTGATCGTGACCGAACCCGAAAGTGACGCGCCCCCGCGGGGTGTGCTGATCGCCGCCGTGGTGATCGCCGTCGTCGCGGTGGTGGCGGTGCTGGCCGTGGCGGCCACCCGCGAACCCGCCCGCAACCCGGTCCCGATATCGGCTGTCCCGGCGCCCGGAGCAGCCGATCCGCTGTGCGCCGCCCTGCTGGCAGCCACGCCCGAGGACCTCGGCGACTACCACCGGGCGCCGACGGTCGATCCGACACCACCCGGTGCGGCGGCCTGGCAGCAGGACAACGGCGGCGAACCGGTCATCTTGCGCTGCGGTGTGGACCGGCCGGGAGACTTCGTGGTGGGCGCGCCGCTGCAGCTGGTCGACGAGGTCCAATGGTTCCGGGTCGCCGACGCGGGCACCGGCTGGGTGACCTGGTATGCCGTCGACCGCCCGGTGTACATCGCCCTGACGCTGCCACCGGGTTCGGGACCGGCACCCATCCAGGGCATCTCCGAGGTCATCGCCCGCATCGCACCGGCCCAGCCGATCGATCCGGCACCGCCACGCTGAGCTGCTCGGTTGATCCTGAACCGTGGGCGGGATTTCGGCCGGATTCCCGCCCAGGCTTCAGTCTCAGCGCAGCCCGGTGCCGCGTGCCAGTGCGGTCTCCACCATGGCCGCCAGCAGCGTCGGGTAATCCACCCCGCTGGCCGCCCACATCCGCGGGTACATCGAGATCGTGGTGAAACCCGGCATGGTGTTGATCTCGTTGACCACCGGGCCGTCGTCGGTGAGGAAGAAGTCCACCCGGGCCAATCCCTGGCAGTCGATGGCCGTGAACGCCCGGATCGCCATCTGCCGGATCTCGTCGGCGACATCGTCGTCGATCTTGGCGGGCACGTCGAGCTCGGCGGCATCCTCGAGGTATTTGGTGGTGAAGTCGTAGAACCCGTCCTCACGGCCGCGGACGCCGGCCACCCGGATCTCGCCGACGGTGCTGGCCTCGATCCGGCCGTCGGGGAACTCCAGCACACCGCATTCCAGTTCGCGTCCCACGATCGCGGCCTCGACGATGACCTTCGGGTCGTGGCGGCGCGCCTCGGCGATGGCCGCGGGCAGCTCGTCCCAGGACGTCACCCGGCTCACGCCGATCGACGATCCGGCACGCGAGGGTTTGACGAAGACCGGCAGCCCGAGGCGCTGACGCTGTTCGGGTTCCAGGGTCTCCTGCTGCGCACGCAGCACGACATGATCGCCCACCGGCAGCCCGTCGGCGACCAGCAGCTTCTTGGTGAATTCCTTGTCCATGCCGGCCGCGCTGGCCAGCACCCCGGCCCCGACATAGGGCACCCCGGCCAGTTCGAGCAGGCCCTGGATGGTGCCGTCCTCGCCGTACGGGCCGTGCAGCACCGGGAAGACCACATCGACGGAGGCCAGTACTTCCCCGGCGGCCCGGTCGGCACCGGAAAGTGCCACCAGGTCACCGCGTCGGCCGGGATCGGCCGTCAGGGTGAGCGCCGAACCGGGGGCATCGCCCACCTCGGGTAAGCGTCCGTCGGCGATGGCCAGACTCGCAGGGGTGGCCGACGACAGCACCCAGGCGCCCTCGGTGGTGATGCCCACCGGGACCACCTCGAAGCGTTCCGGGTCCAGATTGCGCAGGATGCTGCCCGCCGAGACACAGGAGATGGCGTGCTCGGAGCTGCGGCCACCGAAGACGACGGCGACCCGGACACGACCGGCAGAACCGGGTTGACGAGCAGTCACAACCTAGAGAGGCTACCGGCTCAGCCCGGAGCGGGACGATTCGATAAATGCCCGCAAAATCAGCCCAGCGCCGCGGAAATGTCGGTGACCAGGTCGTCGGTGTCCTCGATACCCGACGAAATCCGGACGAATCCTTCGCTGACCGGGTCTCCCCACCGGGCCCGCCGGTCGACCGAGGTGTGGATGCCACCGAAGCTGGTGGACGACACCAGCAACTCGCTGCGGCGCACCAGATCGGTCACCGCGGCGGCGTCGGCCAGCTCGATGGAGACCAGTCCGCCGAAGCGGCGCATCTGCCCGGCGGCGACGGCGTGTGCGGGGTCGCCGACAAGTCCCGGGTAGCGCACCGAGCGCACCGCGGGGTGATCGGACAACACCTCGGCCAGCGCCTGGGCGTTGAGGCATTGCCGTTCGAAACGCAGTCCGGCACTACCCAGGCTGCGCAGCAGCAGCCAGGCCTCGAAGGCACCGAGTATCGGACCGGACAACAGCCGTTCGCGGGCCACTGCCGCCATCAGATCCGGGTGGCTGCCCGCGACGTATCCGGCCAGCAGGTCGCTGTGCCCGGACAGCGCCTTGGTGGCGCTGGCCACCACCAGGTCGGCACCGAGGCTCAACGGCAGCTGGCCCAACGGTGTGGCGGTGGTGTTGTCGACCACCAGTCGCGCACCGCCGGCACGGCACACCGCCGTCAGGCGGGCCAGATCGGTGACATCCAGACCGGGATTGGCCGGCGTCTCGGCGAACACCACATCGGCGCCCACCGCGGCGTCGTAGATGCCGGCACTGTCGGCCTCACGCACTGTGACACCAAGTGGCACAAGGTATTCGCGCGCATAGAGCCGCACCTGGTAATAGCCGTCGGATGGGACGACGAGAATCGAACCAGGTTTGACGAGCACCCGAAGAGCAGCGGTGAGCGCTGCCATACCCGAGCCGAAGACCAATGCCTGGCCCGCGCCTTCGAGTTGGGCCAACGCCGATTCCAGTTGCCGCCAGGACGGATTGGAACTGCGGCCGTAGGTGTCGTACTGCGCCGACTCGTCATCACCGAGATGAAAAGTCGAGGCGGGCACCACAGGTGGTGACACCGGACTGCCCACAACCGCTTCGGATCCGGTCGCTTTCACGGTGCGGGTGGAAGGGCCGAAGTGGCCCGGGAAGACACTCATGGTTCCTACTCCGGCTTGGTGCTGCGGCCCAGTAACGCGACGACGGCCTCATCGACCGAAAGGCCGCGATGGCAGACGCGGTGGACGGCATCGGTCAGCGGCATCTCCACGTCGTAACTCGACGCCAGCGCCAGCACCGACTCACAGGAGGTGACACCCTCGGCGACGTGACCGCCGCCGGCTTCCTGCGCGGCCTGCAGGCTTTCGCCTCGGCCCAATCGCTCGCCGAAGGCCCGGTTGCGAGACTGCGGTGAACTACAGGTCGCGACCAGATCACCGACCCCGGCCAGACCCGCCAGCGTCGCGCCCTTGGCGCCGACGGCGATACCGAGCCGCATGATCTCGGCCAGCCCGCGGGTGATGATCGCCGCCGCGGTGTTCTCCCCCAGCCCCACACCGGCTGCCATACCGCAGGCCAGTGCGATGACGTTCTTGCAGGCGCCGCCGATCTCGGTGCCGATCACGTCTGCGTTGGTGTAGGGCCGGAAGTATCGGGTGTTCAGCCCGCGCTGCAAGGCCACCGCACGTCCGGAGTCGGTGCAGGCGACCACGGTGGCCGCCGGCTGTTCGGCGGCGATCTCACTGGCCAGGTTGGGTCCCGACAACACCGCCACCTGGTTGGCGTCGAAACCGGTGACCTGCACGATGACCTGGCTCATCCGCAGCAGGGTGCCCAGTTCGATGCCCTTGGCGAGGCTGACCAGGGTGGCATTGCGTTCCAGTAGCGGCGCCCAGCTCTCCAGGTTGGCGCGCAAGCTCTGCGCGGGCACACCCAGCAGCACCGTGGTGACCCCGGCCAGCGCCTCGGCGGCATCGGTGGTGGCGCGCACCTTCGCCGACAGCTCGACATCGCCCAGATATCCGGTGTTTCGGCGGGTGGTGTTGATCTCGTCGGCGACTTCGGGCCGCCGGGACCACAGGCGCACATCGTTGCCGGCGTCGGCGAGCACCTTGGCCAGTGCCGTGCCCCACGCTCCCGCACCCATCACCGTCGCGGTCCCCAACTCCTCGCTCATTACCCCTCATTCGTGTTCCGTGGCGCAGTGGACATGCCGGTGCGTGGCAAGCGTACCGAGCAGCGCTGGCAGGATGGCCTCATGAGCGGCACGCATGCGGGTGCACCGGGACAGGTCGCGCTGGTGATGGCCGTCAAGCGGCTGGGGGCGGCCAAGACCAGGCTCGCGCCGGTATTCGCGGCGGCCACCCGAGAAAAGGTGGTGCTGGCCATGCTGGTCGACACCATCACCGCGGCGACGCGGGTCAGCGCGCTGCAGTCGATCACCGTGGTGACCCCCGACGAGGTGGCCGCGGCGGCGGCCAGCGATCTGGGTGCCCGGGTGCTGACGGATCCGACACCCGACGGTCACGGCGACCCGCTCAACAACGCAATCCGCTCTGCGGAGGCGGCGATCGAGGAAGCCGGTGCCGGGCAACCATTGAACATCATGGTGCTTCAGGGTGACCTTCCGGCGATGCAGCCGCACGAGCTTGCCGGGGCGATCGAGGCGGCGCGCAGCTATCCACGCAGCTTCGTCGCCGATCGCCAAGGCACCGGCACCACGGCACTGTTCGCTTTCGGCGTCGGGCTCGACCCGCATTTCGGTTCGAATTCCGCTGCCGCACACCGTCATTCGGGTGCAATTGAGTTGACCGGCGGATGGCCAGGGCTGCGCTGCGATATCGACACCCCCGACGACCTGATAGCTGCCCGGCGCCTCGGCGTCGGTTCGGCCACGCGTCAGGTGACCGATGCGGCCGGTGGGCACCGTTAGTCAGTAGCTGGCGGCGGGCACCGGACATGGAGCATGATTCATCTGTGACCGAAACCGATGCTGCACAGTCAAGTGCCGAACGGACCGACGACGACTGGCAAACCGGGGTGGCAACCCCGGACGCGCCGCCCGCCGCCACCCGTGCCGACGCGGGCGGGCAGGATCAGGAACTGCCCGAGAATCGCTATCTGAACCGCGAACTGAGCTGGCTCGACTTCAACTCACGCGTGCTGGCGCTGGCCGCCGACCCGTCGCTGCCGCTGCTGGAACGCGCGAAATTCCTGGCCATCTTCTCGTCCAATCTCGACGAGTTCTACATGGTCCGGGTTGCCGGGCTCAAACGCCGCGACGAGATGGGCCTGTCGGTGCGGTCCGCCGACGGACTGTCCCCCCGCGAGCAGCTGCGCCGCATCGGTGAGCGCACCCAGCAGCTGGCCAGCAGGCACGCCAAGGTGTTCCTCGACGAGGTCCGGCCCGCGTTGGCCGATGAGGGCATCCTGGTTGTCGGCTGGGCCGATCTTGCCGAACATGAGCGCGAACGCCTCTCGACCTACTTCCACGAGCAGGTGTTCCCGGTACTGACGCCGCTGGCGGTCGACCCGGCGCACCCCTTCCCGTTCGTGAGCGGATTGAGCCTGAACCTGGCGATCACCGTGCGCCAGCCCGAGGACGGGACGCAGCACTTCGCCCGTATCAAAGTGCCCGACAATGTGGACCGGTTCGTGGAACTGGCCGGCGAGGCCGATGAGAACGGCCGCCGCGAGGTGCGGTTCCTGCCGATGGAGGAATTGATCGCGGCATTCCTCTCGGTGCTCTTTCCGGGCCTGGAAATCGTGGAACACCATGCGTTCCGGATCACCCGCAACGCCGATATGGAGGTCGAAGAGGACCGCGACGAGGATCTGCTCAAGGCCCTCGAGCGGGAATTGGCGCGTAGGCGTTTCGGCTCCCCGGTGCGCCTCGAGGTCGCCGGCGATATGACCGAGAACACTCTCGAATTGCTGCTGCGCGAACTCGATGTGCACCCCGGTGACGTCATCGAGGTTCCCGGCCTGCTGGACCTGTCCTCGCTCTGGCAGATCTACGGTGTGGACCGGCCGGCCCTCAAGGATCGGACATTCGTGCCGGCTACTCCCCCGGCATTCGGTGAACGGGAAACGCCCAAGAGCATTTTCGCGACGCTGCGCGACGGCGACGTCCTGGTGCACCATCCCTACGATTCGTTCTCCACCACGGTGCAACGGTTCATCGAACAGGCCGCGGCGGATCCGAATGTATTGGCCATCAAACAGACCCTGTACCGGACATCGGGTGACTCGCCGATCGTCAACGCGCTCATCGATGCCGCGGAGGCCGGTAAGCAGGTGGTGGCCCTGGTGGAGATCAAGGCCCGCTTCGACGAGCAGGCCAACATCAAATGGGCCAGGGCCCTGGAGCGGGCCGGCGTGCACGTGGTCTACGGACTGATCGGGCTCAAGACGCACTGCAAGACCTGCCTGGTGGTGCGCCGCGAGGGATCGACGATCAGGCGGTACTGCCATATCGGCACCGGCAACTACAACCCGAAGACCGCACGCCTGTACGAGGATGTGGGGTTGTTGACCGCCGCACCCGATATCGGCGCCGATCTCACCGACCTGTTCAACTCGCTGACCGGATATTCGCGCAAGGTCGCCTACCGCAATCTGCTGGTGGCCCCGCACAGCGTGCGTAAAGGCATCATCGAGCGCATCGAACGCGAGATCGCCGCGGGCCGCGACGGTGCCGATGCCCGGATCCGGCTCAAGGCCAACGCGTTGGTCGACGAACAGGTGATCGACGCGCTCTACCGCGCGTCACAGGCCGGGGTCCGGGTCGAGGTCGTCGTCCGCGGTATCTGCGCATTGCGACCAGGTGTCGAAGGGTTCTCCGAGAACATCGTCGTCCGTTCGATTCTCGGGCGCTTCCTGGAACACTCCCGAATTATTCACTTCAACGCCATCAACGAGTTCTGGATCGGCAGTGCCGACATGATGCATCGTAATCTGGACCGCCGAGTCGAGGTGATGGCTCAGGTCAGGGACCAACGACTGACCGCGCAACTCGACGATGTGTTCGAGTCCGCAATGGATCCCGCGACCCGCTGCTGGGAGCTCAGCTCCGACGGTCGCTGGACGGCATTACCGCATGAGGGTCAGACGGTGCGCGACCATCAAGTTTCGATGATGGAGAGGCACCGGCACCCGTAGCCCCGAGACCAGGCCAATTGACCTGCAGGAGTTCAGGTGCCAGATGATGTGACGACGCCCGAGGGCTCGTCGCCCAAAAAGGTGGTGCGTGCCGCCGGAGCAGTGCTGTGGCGTCCGGGCGCAGCCCCGCAGGCATACGAGATCGCCGTGATCCACCGGCAGCGCTATGACGACTGGTCGCTGCCCAAGGGCAAGGTCGAGTCCGGTGAGACCGAACCCGTTGCCGCGGTGCGCGAGATTCTCGAAGAGACCGGCTATCACGCACGGCTCGGCCGGCGGTTGATCTCGGTCAGCTATCCGATCGAGGGTGCGACCAAGAAGGTGCGCTACTGGGCAGCGCGCGCATCGGATACCGCGGCCGGTGCCGACGACACCTTCGTACCCAATGACGAAGTCGACGAGCTGCTGTGGCTGCCGCTGAAGGCTGCGATGGCAAAGCTGACCTATGCCGACGACCGGAAGGTGTTGCGTAGGTTCACCAAGCAACCGGCCGATACCAAAACCGTGCTGATCGTCCGGCACGCCACCGCCGGGGTCAGGAGCCGCTACTCCGGCGACGACCGCCAACGTCCACTGGACAAGCACGGCCGGGCCCAGGCCGAATCACTGGTACCGCTGCTGCTGGCGTTCGGCGCCACCGACCTGCATGCCGCCGACCGGGTGCGTTGCCACCAGACCATCGAGCCGCTGGCCGACGAGCTGTCGGTGACGGTCCGCGACGAGCCCGCGTTGTCGGAGGAGGCCTACGCCGAAAGCCGCAAGCGGGCCAGGCAACGGATATTGGAGATCGCGTCGAAGTCCGGCACCCGGGTGATCTGTACCCAGGGCAAGGTGATTCCGGACCTGTTGGCGTGGTGGTGCGAACGCGACGGCGTCCGCCCGGATAAATCCCGCAATCGCAAGGGAAGTGTCTGGGTGCTGTCGCTGTCGGACGGGCGACTGATCGCCGCCGATCACCTCGACAGCCCGATAGCTGCCTGCAAGTAGGTCTATTCCACACAGCGACGCCGCGGGAGAGATCTCCCGCGGCGTCGGCGTTAGTGCGTGTGTTTAGCGACGACCCTTTTTGGCCGGAGCCTTCTTGGCCGGAGCCTTGGTCGCTGCCTTCTTGGCCGGAGCGGCCTTCTTCACGGCGACGGCCTTCTTGGCCGGGGCCTTGGTCACTGCCTTCTTGGCGGGAGCGGCCTTCTTGACCGGAGCCGCCTTCTTGACCGGAGCCGCCTTCTTGACGACTGCCTTCTTGACCGGAGCCGCCTTCTTGGCCGGAGCGGCCTTCTTGACGACGGCCTTCTTGACCGGAGCCGCCTTCTTCGCCGGCGCCGCCTTCTTGACCGGAGCCGCCTTCTTCACGGCGACAGCCTTCTTCGCCGGAGCCGCCTTCTTGGCCGGAGCCTTCTTGGCGGCGGCCTTCTTGACCGGGCCGGCAACGGAGCCACGCTTGACGGCGGGACCGTCGGCCGGGAGCTTTTGTGCGCCAGCCACAACGGCCTTGAACTGGGCGCCGGGACGGAACGCGGGTACGGACGTCGGCTTGACCTTGACCGTCTCACCCGTGCGCGGATTGCGAGCCACACGGGCGGCGCGCTTGCGCTGCTCGAAAACGCCGAAGCCGGTGATGGTGACGCTGTCACCCTTGTGCACTGCGCGCACAATGGTGTCGACGACGTGCTCGACGGCGGCGGTTGCCTGCCGACGATCCGAGCCCAATTTCTCCGTAAGTACGTCGATGAGCTCTGCTTTGTTCATGCAAAACCTCCGAGAATTAGTGGCCCTCGTTGGACCGACTGTAGGACACGGTAAACCCTGGCAAGGCTGATTTCCAAGCGCCACGCGCAATTTCAGCCATTGTGGCGAACTTTAGCGCAATCTGGTTGGCGCGCTTGGGCGGTGACGAGAGCTGTTCTGCGGCGCGCGAACTGCTTCTTCCCAGGCGTGAATTCGGCGGTTTAGGCCCCGGCCGAACGGCTTCAGAGGGCCGGCAGAGTGCGCGGTTTCCAGCTGGGCCTGCGGGCCTCGAAAGCCTCGATATCATCGCGTTTTCGCAGCGTAAGGCCAATATCGTCGAGACCTTCGAGCAGTCTCCACGCGGTGTATTCGTCAATCGTGAACGGCACCACCACTGTTCCGGCGGTGATATTCCGATCTTGAAGATTGACAGTGATTTCCAAGCCCGGTTGCTGCTCGATCAGCTTCCAGAGCAGTTCCAGGTCGTCTTGGGTGACTTGTGCGGCCAGCAGTCCGGCCTTGCCGGCATTTCCGCGGAAGATATCGGCGAATCGAGATGAGATGACGACCCGGAAGCCGTAGTCCATCAGTGCCCACACCGCGTGCTCACGGGATGACCCGGTGCCGAAGTCCGGTCCCGCGACCAATACCGAACCCTTGTCGAAGGGCGCGAGATTCAAGATGAAATTCGGATCGGCCCGCCATGCGGCGAACAAACCGTCCTCGAAACCCGTTCGGGTTACGCGCTTCAGGTAGACGGCCGGAATGATCTGGTCGGTGTCGACATTGGAGCGCCGCAACGGGACGCCGATGCCGGTGTGGGTGTGGAAGGCTTCCATCTCGTTGTCCTCTATTTCTCAGTGAATGCTCAGATGGCGGGCAGGTCGGCCGGAGACGAGAGAGTGCCGCGAACCGCGGTGGCAGCGGCCACCTCCGGCGACACCAGATGGGTGCGGCCGCCCTTGCCCTGCCGCCCTTCGAAATTGCGGTTCGATGTGGAGGCGCAGCGCTCCCCCGGTGCCAGCTGGTCGGGGTTCATCCCCAGGCACATCGAACATCCGGCTTGGCGCCACTGCGCTCCCGCGGCGGTGAAGATCTCGCCCAGTCCTTCGGATTCGGCCTGTGCCCGTACCCGCATCGAGCCCGGCACGATGAGCATCCGCACCCCGTCGGCAACGCGCCTGCCGCGCAGCACATCGGCCACCGCGCGCAGGTCCTCGATTCGGCCGTTGGTGCACGAGCCGACGAAGACGGTGTCCACGGCGATATCGCGCATCGGGACGCCGGGCGTTAACCCCATGTAGGTCAATGCCTTCTCGGCGGACTGTTTGGTGGCGTCGTCGGTCATCATCTCGGGATCGGGGACGGACGCCGAAAGCGGGACGCCCTGGCCGGGATTGGTACCCCAGGTCACGAAAGGGCTCAGGGTCGACGCGTCGATGTAGACCTCGGTGTCGAATTCGGCACCGTCGTCCGTGCGCAACTGATCCCACGCGGCCACCGCGTGATCCCAGTCGGCACCGGTGGGAGCGTGCGGGCGCCCCTTGAGGTATTCGTAGGTGGTTTCGTCGGGGGCCACCAAGCCGGCGCGCGCGCCGGCCTCGATGCTCATGTTGCAGACCGTCATCCGGCCTTCCATCGACAGTGCTTCGATGGCGCTGCCGCGGTATTCGATGACATGCCCCTGGCCGCCGCCGGTTCCGATCTTGGCGATCACCGCCAGGATGATGTCTTTGGCGCTGACGCCGGGCGGCAGCTGGCCGTCGACGTTGACCGCCATGGTCTTGAACGGTTTGAGCGCCAAGGTCTGGGTGGCCATCACATGTTCCACCTCTGAGGTGCCGATGCCCATCGCGATGGCACCGAAGGCACCGTGCGTGGAGGTGTGGCTGTCACCGCACACGATCGTCATACCCGGCTGGGTCAAACCCAGCTGCGGACCGATGATGTGCACGATGCCCTGTTCGGCATCCCCCATGGGGTGCAGCCGGATGCCGAATTCCTCGCAGTTGCGCCGGAGCGTCTCCACCTGGGTGCGCGACACCTCGTCGGCGATGGGCTTGTCGATGTCGACGGTCGGGACGTTGTGGTCCTCGGTCGCGATGGTCAGATCGGGGCGGTGCACACCGCGGCCGGCGAGCCGCAGACCGTCGAAGGCCTGCGGGCTGGTGACCTCGTGTACCAGGTGCAGGTCGATATAGATCAGATCCGGCTCGCCCTCGGCGGAGGCGACGACATGGTCGGCCCAGACCTTCTCGGCCATGGTGCGGGGTGCAGCAGACGGGGTGTTGTGGTCCATCGCAAACTCGATTCGATTCGTAGCTGCCCGCGCAGCTGAGGCAATGGGGCTGGCCATCTCAACATGCGGGACGTTAGTATCTCTCTGTGAGACAGGATAGCGGTATCGGCGTCTTGGACAAAGCCGTGGGCGTACTGCATGCGGTAGCCGAATCGCCATGCGGTCTTGCCGAGTTGTGCGAGCGCACCGGCCTACCGCGGGCCACGGCTCACCGGTTGGCGGCGGGGCTGGAGACGCACCGCCTGCTGGCCCGCGACGGCGAAGGCCGGTGGCGGCTCGGGTCGGCACTGTCCGAGCTCGCCGCACATGTCAACGATCCGCTGCTGACCGCCGGTGCGGCGGTGTTACCGCGGCTGCGCGAGATCACCGGGGAAAGCGTGCAGCTCTACCGTCGCGAAGGCACCTCGCGCATCTGCGTGGCGTCGTTGGAACCACCTGCGGGACTGCGCGATACCGTGCCGGTCGGCACCCGGTTGCCGATGACGGCCGGCTCCGGAGCCAAAGTCCTTCTGGCCTACAGCGATACCGCGACCCAGCAGAGCGTGCTGACATCGGCCAAATTCACCGACCGCACGCTGGCCGAGGTTCGCAAGCGCGGCTGGGCGCAGAGTGCCGCCGAGCGCGAGCCCGGAGTGGCAAGTGTCAGTGCGCCGGTGCGCGATGCCAAGGGTGCGGTGATCGCGGCGATCTCGGTTTCCGGCCCGATCGACCGGATGGGCAGGCGACCGGGTGCCCGGTGGGCGACGGATCTGCTCGCGGCATCCGAGGCGCTGACCCGGCGGCTCTAGCGGCGCCGGTAGAACACCGCGCCGATCGCCAGCACCGCCACACCGGACAGGATGGCAGACAGCGGAAGCGAGAACGCCAGCAGCGCGCAGCCCGCCACACCGATGATCGGGATGGCCCGCGGGGGCGGCCCTTCGCCGGCCCGCAGAGTCAGCGCCGCAGAATTGGCAATGGCGTAGTAGATCAGTACCGCAAACGACGAGAACCCGATCGCCGCGCGCAGATCAGCCGTCGCCGCCAGCACCGCCACCACGACACCGACGGTGAGTTCGGCGCGGTGCGGCACCGCGAAACGCGGATGCACCGCCGCCAACACATGCGGCAGGTGGCGGTCCCTGGCCATCGCGAGGGTGGTCCGCGACACCCCGAGCACCAGCGCCAGCAGCGAGCCGAGTGCCGCGATCACCGCACCGACGCCCACGACCGGCACCAGCCACGGCACGCCTGCGACGCGGACGGCATCCGCCAGCGGAGCGACCGAGGCTGCCAACCGCTGCGGTCCCAGCGCTGCCAACACCACCACGGCCACAACGGTGTACACCACGAGCGCCAGACCCAGCGCGATGAGGATGGCCCGCGGAATGACCCGCGCGGGGTCGCGCACCTCCTCGCCGAGGGTGGCGATCCGGGCATATCCGGCGAAGGCGAAGAACAACAATCCCGCCGACTGCAGCACCCCGCCGGCTGACACCGCCGGGCCCGCGCCGCCCGGCTGCGTGAGATCGGCACCCGAGCCGACGACGCCGACGACCACCGCCGCCAGCACCGCGAGCACCACCGCCACGATCGCCCGGCTGAAGAAGGCGGACTTCTGAACTCCGACATAGTTGACGGCGGTGACCGCGATGACGGCGGCGACCGCGACGGCGTGGGCGTGCTGCGGCCAGGCATAGAAGCCGACGGTCAGCGCCATGGCCGCACAGCTCGCGCTCTTGCCGACCACGAATCCCCAGCCGGCCAGATATCCCCAGAAGTCGCCGAGGCGCCGCCTGCCGTAGACGTAGGTGCCACCCGAGGCCGGATAGAGCGCCGCCAATCGCGCCGACGATATGGCGTTGCAGAACGCGACGACGGCGGCCAGCGCCAGGCCTATCAGCAGTCCGCTCCCTGCGGCCCGGGCCGCCGGTGCCAGCGCCGCGAAGATGCCCGCGCCGATCATCGATCCCAGGCCGATCGTCACCGCGTCGGCGATGCCGAGACTGCGCCGTAATTCGGTCACCGATCACCCGTTTCAGGTAGGTCCACCGTGGAAGTCGCTGCCTGGGCACGATACTCAACCCACACTCAACCCTCGGAAACGACCGCGTACTGCGACCTGCGACACTCTGCTGATGGGAAGCAAGCAACGTTCGCAGATCGTGATGTCCGACGAGGAGATCACCGACTTCGTCACCAAAAGCCGGACCGGCACCCTGGCGACCATCGGCGCCGACGGTCAGCCGCACCTGGTGGCGATGTGGTACGGCCTCGTCGACGGGGAGATCTGGCTGGAGACCAAGCTCAAATCACAGAAGGCGGTCAACCTGCGGCGCGACCCGAGGTTC
The DNA here is from genome assembly GCA_016197405.1 of Mycobacterium sp. Classification (GTDB taxonomy): domain Bacteria; phylum Actinomycetota; class Actinomycetes; order Mycobacteriales; family Mycobacteriaceae; genus Mycobacterium. The sequence goes on along the minus strand of JACPVR010000023.1, from coordinate 184,322 downwards.
ACGTTCATGATCGAAGACGGCGACACCTATGACACCCTGCGCGGCGTGTCCTTCGAAGGCACGGTGGAGATCGTCGAGGATCCCGATGTCATCTTCGCCGTGGGTGTCAGCGTGTGGGAGCGCTACACCGGCCCTTACACCGACGAGATGAAGCCCGCCGTCGACATGATGATGAACAAGAGGGTCGCGGTGCGGCTGATCTCGACCCGCGCTCGGTCGTGGGATCACCGCAAGCTCGGTATGCCGGCCATGCCGGTATCGGGTTCGACTGCGCCACAGCAGTAAGCCCGAAACAAAGTCAGCCCTCACGACATGTCGTGAGGGCTGATTTTCCTGCTGTACCCCCGATGGGATTCGAACCCACGCTACCGCCGTGAGAGGGCGGCGTCCTAGGCCGCTAGACGACGGGGGCTAGAACTTCCGGTGGGTCAGCATATCCCAGGAGGACACGCAGACCTAATCACCGCAATTGGCTGGGGTACCAGGACTCGAACCTAGAATGGCGGTACCAGAAACCGCTGTGTTGCCAATTACACCATACCCCATTGGCGACCTATGTTCGCTGGTCAGAACCGTTTTCGATGCATTGCGCACCGCTTCGGGTTTCCGGCTCCAGCTCTCAAGGGCCGTCGAGCAGACTATCAAAGATTTTCGGCCACTTTTCACACGGCCGGTTCGGCGGGCTCCCGCGGCGCGGCCCGCAGCCGGGCCAGGCTGCGATCGCGGCCCAGCAGCTCCAGGGATTCGAACAGTGGCGGGCTCACGGTGGAACCGGTGGCAGCAACCCGGATCGGCCCGAAGGCCTTGCGGGGTTTGAGCTCCAGGTCGTCGATCAGGCTGGTTTTCAGTGCGGTCTCGATATTGGCGGTGGTCCAGTCGGTCACCGCTTCCAGCGCTGCCGTCGCGGCGTCCAGCACCGGTGCGGCGGCGGCCCCGAGTTCCTTGGCGACGGCCTTCTCGTCGAGCTGGTAGTGCTCGTCATTGAGGAACTTCAGCAGATCCCAGGCGTCACCGAGGACCACGATGCGGGTCTGCACCAATTTGGCCGCCTCGGCGAATCCGCTCTCGTCCAGGCCGGTGTCTCGGCCGTGCGCGGCCAGGTAGGCCGCCAGCCGCGCGGTGAAATCGTCGGCGTCCAGTCGCCGGATGTGCTCGGCGTTGATGGCATCGGCCTTCTTCTGGTCGAAGCGCGCCGGATTGGAGTTGACGTTCCTGACGTCGAACGCCGCCACCATCTCGTCGAGACTGAAGACGTCGTGGTCGTCGGCGATGCCCCAGCCCAGCAGCGCGAGGTAGTTCAGCAGACCCTCCGGGATGAACCCCCGGTCGCGATGCAGGAACAGGTTGGACTGCGGGTCGCGCTTGGACAGCTTCTTGTTGCCGTCACCGAGAACACTTGGCAGGTGGGCGAATTCGGGCACACGCTCGGCGACGCCGATCCGGATGAGCGCCTGGTACAGCGCGATCTGACGCGGCGTGGACGGCATGATGTCCTCGCCGCGCAGCACGTGGGTGATCTTCATCAGGGCGTCGTCGACGGGATTGACCAACGTGTAGAGCGGATCACCGTTGCCGCGGGTTATCGCGAAGTCGGGCACCGAGCCCGCCGGGAAGGTCGTCTCACCGCGGACCAGGTCGGTCCAGCTGATGTCGGCGTCGGGCATCCGCAGTCGCAGTACCGGACTGCGGCCTTCGGCGCGGAATGCCGCACGCTGCTCGTCGGTGAGGTCGCGGTCGAAATTGTCGTAACCGAGCTTGGGGTTGCGGCCCGCGGCGATATGTCGGGCTTCGACCTCCTCGGCGGTCGAGTAGGCCTCATAGGCCTCCCCCGCGGCGACGAGCCGGGCGATCACGTCGCGGTAGATCTCCGAGCGCGCCGACTGCCGGTACGGCTCGTAGGGCCCGCCGACCTCCGGCCCCTCGTCCCAGTCCAGCCCCAGCCAGCGCAACGCATCCAGGATCGCGGCGTAGCTCTCGGCGCTGTCCCGGGCGGCGTCGGTGTCCTCGATGCGGAACACGAACGTGCCGCCGGTGTGCCGCGCATACGCCCAGTTGAACAATGCCGTGCGCACCAGCCCGACATGCGGAGTACCGGTGGGCGACGGGCAGAACCGAACCCGAACTGTCATGACTTTCCTTTACGCACAACGGGATTGGTCAAAGTACCGATACCGGAGATGGTGATGCTCACGGTGTCGCCGTCCTCGATGGGGCCGACACCTTCCGGCGTGCCGGTCAGGATCAGGTCCCCGGGCAGCAATGTCATGACCGCCGAAACCCATTCGATGATGGCGCCGACGTCATGGATCATCAGGGCGGTGTTGGAATCCTGGCGCAGCTGCCCGTTGACCTCGGTGCGCAGGTCCAGATCGGACGGATCGAGATCGGTGACGATCCACGGGCCCACCGGACAGAAGGTGTCGTGGCCCTTGGCCCGCATCCACTGTCCGTCCTTCTTCTGCTGGTCGCGTGCCGACACATCGTTGGCGATGGTGTAGCCCAGGATGTTCTCGGCGGCCCGCGAGGCCGGAACGTCCTTGCACGGTCGGCCGATCACCACGGCCAGCTCGCCCTCGTGGTGCACGGGGTGGGCGTCGGCGGGAAGTTGGATGGGTGTGTTGGGTCCGATGATGGCGGTGTTGGGCTTGAGGAAGATCACCGGGTCCTCGGGTGCGACGCCACCCATCTCGGCGGCATGCGCGGCGTAGTTCTTGCCCATGCACACCACCTTGCTGGCCAGGATCGGGGCCAGCAGCCGAACGTCGGCCAACGGCCAGGACCGGCCGGTGAACGTCGGCGTGCCGAACGGATGCTCGGCGATCTCTTTGCAAACCGCATCGCTCGGGTCGCCCTCGATGCTGACGAAGGCGACACCGTCGGGACTGGCAATTCGACCTAGGCGCATCCGTTCACCCTATCGGCGGCCCTGCGGTGCGAAACAGTGTGCCCGGGGACACGCTGCCAGAGCACACCGACCGGCGCCCGGCCGCATCCGCCGATGCCTGCGCACAGGGGCCGGCCGATGTCGGCATATCTCATCATATGAGATATGCATTCAGCATGGTGAGATGAATATGCCACCATGGCGGTATGGCCGACACCGATATCAGCACCGCGCGACGCTGGTCCCTGCTGGCCATAGCGCTCGGTGCAACGTTGTGCGCCAACGTGTTCATCAACGGTGTGGCCTTCCTCATCCCGACGCTGCACCGTGAACGCGGGCTCGATCTGTCCCAAGCCGGTCTGGTGTCTGCCATGCCCAGTTTCGGCATGGTCGTGACCCTGATCGCCTGGGGTTATCTGGTCGACCGGGTCGGCGAGCGGTTCGTGCTGGCTGTCGGCTCGGCACTGACCGCGGCCGCGGCCTTCGCGGCGGCCTCGGCGGATTCACTGCTCGCCGTGGGTGCCTTGTTGTTCCTCGGCGGCATGGCGGCCGCCAGCAGCAACTCCGCCAGCGGCCGGTTGGTAGTGGGCTGGTTCCCACCGCACCAGCGCGGACTGGTGATGGGTATCCGCCAGACCGCCCAGCCGCTGGGAGTCGGCCTGGGCGCGTTGGTCATTCCGCAGCTGGCCCAGTCCCATGGGGTGTCGGCCGCACTGCTGTTCCCCGCGGTGGTGTGCACGCTGGCCGCGGTCGTCAGTGCCGTGTGGGTACTCGATCCACCCCGGCTACCGCGAAATGAGGCCGACCAGCAGGATCTGGCCAACCCCTACCGGGGTTCGGCGGTGTTGTGGCGCATACACGCCGTCTCGGTGTTGCTGGTGGTACCGCAGTGCCTGGTCTGGACCTTCGCCCTGGTCTGGCTCATGACCGACCGCGGCTGGTCGGCGGCCTCGGCCGGTGCCATGGTGACATTCGCCCAACTGCTGGGTGCGGCCGGTCGCATCGCCGCCGGACGCTGGTCGGACAAGACCGGATCGCGGCTGCACCCGATCCGCACCATCGCGATAGGCGCGGCGATCGCGATGGGACTGTTGGCCCTGACCGACCAGCTGGACAGCCCGGTGAGCGTGGCGATCATGGTCATCGCCTCGGTGATCACGGTGTCCGACAACGGATTGGCGTTCACCGCGATCGCCGAGATCGCCGGCCCGTTCTGGAGCGGGCGCGCGCTGGGTGGCCAGAACACCAGTCAGCTGTTGACCGCGGGTATCGTGCCGCCGGCTTTCGGCGCGCTGATCACCGTCGCGGGATTCCCGTTGACATTCGCGGTCTGCGCGATATTCCCGTTGATCGCACTACCGCTGGTGCCGGTGCACGCCGACCCGATGCGGGCCGCCCGCTGACGTCGTGGCTACGACAGGTTGGTGGGCAGGGTCGGGAATTCCTGCGCGGCGCGATAGCGCTGCCGCACATGCGGTGCCGGGTCGCCGTGGTAACAGCTCGACTCACCGACGGTCCACGCTGGCGCGACCGGCTGTCCGGACAGCACCCAGGCCGCCTGCCGGGCCGCACCCAGAGCCACATACTCCGCCGACGGCGGCACGTGTACCGCGCGGTCGAAGACGACCGGCGCGATGCGTCGTACCGCCTCCGAGCGCGCCCCGCCACCGACCAGGATGATCCGCTCGACATCGACGCCCTGGCGTTCGATCTTGTCGATGCAGTAGGCCATCGAGCACAGCAGCCCTTCGACCGCGGCGCGGGCGATGTTGGCGGAGTTGAGGTTTCGCGTCGTCACCCCGTGCAGTGCCCCGGTGGCCTGCGGCAGGTTCGGTGAACGTTCCCCGTCGAGGTATGGAACCAGCACCAGGCCGTCGGCGCCCGCGGGCGCCGACAGGGCCAGACGGTCGAATTCGGCGAAGTCGACCCCCAGCATCGCGGCAGTGGCGGCCAGCACCGGCGCCCCGTTGAGGGTGCACACCAACGGCAGCTGATGCCCTGTCGCGTCGGCGAACCCGGCCACGATACCTTCGGGGTCGCGCGGAGCGGCTTGGCCCACGGCGCTGACCACACCCGAGGTCCCCAGGGACACCACGCAATCGCCGGGGCCCGCACCCAGACCCAGTGCGGCGGCCGCATTGTCCCCGGCACCGGGACCCAGCACCGCCCCGTCTGCGGTGTGGCCCACCGCTTCGTGCGGTCCGGCGAGCCGCGGCAACCGAGGTGTGCGGCCCCGCAGTGCCAGCTCGAGGAGATCGTTCTGATAGCTGTCGGCCTCGGCGCAGTAATAGCCGGTACCACTGGCATCGCTGCGATCGGTGCGCAGATCGCCGATGTCGGCAGAGCCCGTCAAGCGCCAGGTCAGCCAGTCGTGCGGGAGGCACACCGCCGCGGTCGCGTCGGCGGACCGCGGTTCGTTGTCGGCCAGCCAGCGCAGCTTCGTCACGGTTATCGCCGCGACCGGCACGACGCCGATGCGTTGGGCCCACACCTGCGCCCCGCCCAGTTCGGCGACCAACGCATCGGCGGCGCCACTTGAGCGGGTGTCGTTCCACAGCAGCGCATCTCGCACCACCTGACCGGAAGCGTCCAGGCACACCATGCCGTGTTGCTGCGCCCCCACCGAAATGGCCGAGACATCGGCGAGGCCGCCGGCCATCTCGACAGTCCGCACGAGCGCATCCCACCACAGTTGCGGGTCCACCTCGGTGCCCACCGGATGGGGCGACGATGCCGACCGCACGATCTGGCCGGTATCAGATTGGCAGACAACCACTTTGCAGGACTGGGTGGAGGAATCGATCCCTGCGACGAGCGTCATCCTCAGATCCTTCCGGGGTCGGCGAGCACGGGTGCGAAGGCCAATTCGGCCGCACCGATGAGCAACGTATCGGCACCGAGCGTGGCCGGCACCACCCGCACCATGCCGCGTGGGGCGCCCATCGAGCGTCGCGTCAGCTCATCGCGCAATACCGCGGCGGCGTAGGCGGGAAACACCCGCAGGAAACCGCCGAGCACGATGAGACTGGGATTGAGCATGTTGACGGCATTGCCGAGCGCGATGGCCAGCGCGCGCGCCTGCCGGCTGAGCACATCACGCTCGGCGTGACTGTGCGCCGTCAATCGGTCCGGGCCCGCCCCGCCGTCCAGTTCGGCGAGCAGTCCGGCCAGCGGCGCCTGGGTGACCTCGGTCTCCAGGCATCCGATGCTGCCGCAATGGCACAGCTGCCCACCGCCGGTGAAGGTGTGACCGAGTTCGCCCGCGTAGCCCGCGGCACCTTCGAGCAGACCACCGCCCACCACGAATCCGGCGCCGATACCGCTGGGCCCACCGTTGACGTAGATGAGGTGATCGGCATCGTGGTGGTTGCCGAACAGGTGCTCGGCGGTGGCGCCGACATTGGCATCGTTGGCCGCTGATGCCGGTAATCCCGTTGCGGTGCTAAGCATTTCACCGAGCTCGACATCATGCCAATCCAGGTTGGGTGCAAGCTGGACGACGGACTGCCTGCCGTGTACGAGGCCCGGCACCGCCGCGCCGATGGCCGTCACCGTCTGCCCGTCGGGCAGCGCGCGACGGATACCGGCGACCACCTCGGCAGCGATTTCGACGGTGCGCTGCGCGGTCGGGATCTGATCGGTCGGGCACCGCACGACCTGCAACACCGCACCCCCCATCGCCACCAGGCCCACGGTGACGGCGTCGACCTCGGGGGTGACCGCCACCGCGAGCATGCGGCGACCGGGCCGCACTATCGGACTCGGCCGCCCCACCTGCGATACGGCGGATGCGGGTGATTCGTCGACCAGACCGCGTGCGGCCAGTTCCTCGACGAGATCTTTGGTGGTGGACCGGGACAGCCCGGTGTGGCGGGTCAGCTCGGCGCGGCTGAGTGCGCGGTGCCGGTGCACCAGCGTCAGGACGCTGGACAGATTGCGTCGCCGAACGTCGTCGGTGTTGGTTCCCACCCGAACGGTCCGACCGTTGCCGCTCGCCGTCACCGGCTCACCTCCCTCACATCCGACCTTGACAGTGTCGTGGACCACATCTTATGTTCGCAACGAGAACAAACTACCGCGTTTCGCGAGCCGCAAGGAGCACCCGATGACTTACACGGAGTCCGACGTTCGCGCAGTCGAGGATCTGACGCCGCGACCGTCGGACAAATTCTCCTTCGGCCTGTGGACCGTCGGCTGGCCCGGCAACGATCCGTTCGGTGTTGCCACCCGGCCCCCGCTCGACGTCGTCGAGGCCGTCGATCGGCTCGCCGAGCTGGGTGCCTACGGTCTGACCTTCCACGATGACGATCTGTTCGCTTTCGGCAGTTCCGATGTACAGCGGCGCCGCAGTATCAGCCGACTGACCTCGGCGCTGAGCAGCTCGGGGCTCATCGTGCCCATGGTGACCACCAACCTGTTCACCCAACCGGTCTTCAAAGACGGCGGATTCACCAGCAACGACCGATCGGTGCGCCGTTACGCGCTGCGCAAGGTGCTGCGCAACCTCGACCTGGCCATCGAACTCGGCGCCCAGACATTCGTGATGTGGGGCGGTCGCGAGGGTTCCGAATACGACTCGGCCAAGGATGTGCAGGCCGCTCTGGAACGTTATCGCGAGGCGCTGAACCTGTTGTGCCAGTACGTGATCGACCAGGGAAGCGGGCTTCGGTTCGCAATCGAGCCCAAACCCAACGAACCTCGCGGCGACATCCTGCTGCCCACCGTGGGCCACGCCCTGGCCTTCATCGACACGCTGGCCCACCCGGAGATGGTAGGCGTGAACCCCGAGACCGGCCACGAGCAGATGGCGGGCCTGAACTTCGTACACGGCATCGCGCAGGCGCTCTACTGCGGCAAGTTGTTCCACATCGACCTCAACGGTCAGCGGGGCATCAAGTTCGACCAGGACCTGGTCTTCGGCCACGGCGATCTGGCCAACGCCTTCGCGCTGGTCGACCTGCTGGAGCACGGCGGCCCGGGCGGTGGCCCGGCCTACGACGGACCACGGCATTTCGACTACAAGCCCAGCCGCACCGAAGACACCGAAGGGGTGTGGGCCTCGGCCGCGGCCAATATGCGGATGTACCTGCTGTTGCGCGCCCGCGCGGCGGCCTTCCGCTCCGATCCGGCCGTCATCGAGGCCATGACGCGCGCGAAGGTGGCCGAACTGCGCACGCCCACCCTCGATCCCGGCGAGACCTATACCGACCTCATCGCCGACAGGTCCGCGTACGAGGATTTCGATCCCGATTCGTACTTCGGTGCAAAGGGTTTCGGCTTCGTCGAACTCAATCAGCTGGCACTGGAACATCTGATGGGCGCTCGCTGACAACCTGGACGTGACGGCCATCACACTATATGTTTTTTGAAACAACAAAGCGTCTGACCTGGAGGCCAGTTCCGTGACACGTACCAGCACCCTGTTCGCCGCACTGCTCACGACCGCCGTCGTCGGCCTGACCCTGAGCGGATGCAGCAGTTCCAGCTCCGGCGGCGACAGCTCGACTCAGAGCGCCCACAGCAAGATCGGCGTGATCCTGCCCGACACCAAATCCTCGGTCCGCTGGGAGTCCAAGGACCGACCCGCCCTGGAAGCGGCATTCAAGAAAGCCGGTGTCGACTACACCATCCAGAACGCCGAAGGGTCGGCCGATCAGATGGCCACCATCGCCGACGCCATGATCGCCGACGGTGTCACGGTGCTGGCCATCGTCAACCTCGACTCCGACAGCGGCGCATCGATACAGCAGAAGGCCGCCGCCCAAGGTGTCAAGACCATCGACTACGACCGGTTGACCCTCGGCGGCTCCGCCGACGTCTACGTCTCGTTCGACAACACCAAAGTCGGCGAGCTGCAGGGCCAGGGCCTCGTCGACTGCCTCGGCGGCAAGCCCGCCAACGTCGTATTCCTCAACGGCTCCCCGACCGACAACAACGCCACACTGTTCTCGGCCGGGGCGCACTCGGTGATCGACAAGACCCCGACCATCACCAATGTCGGCGAGCAGGCCGTCCCCGACTGGGACAACGACAAGGCGGTGACGATCTTCGAACAGCTCTACACCGCTGCCGACGGCAAGATCGACGGCGTGTACGCGGCCAATGACGGCCTTGCCGGATCGGTCATCTCGATCCTGCAGAAGAACAAGCGGGCCGGGCAGGTACCGGTCACCGGACAGGACGCCACCGTCGAGGGGTTGCAGAACATCCTCGCCGGCACGCAGTGCATGACGGTGTACAAATCCGCGACCGAGGAGGCCGGCGCGCTGGCCCAGGCCGCGATAGCGCTGGCCGGCGGCGGTAAGCCCGAAACCAACAGCACCTCCCGTGACGATCAGGGCAAGCGCGACGTGCCATCGGTATTGCTGACACCGAAGTCGATCACCAAGGACAGCGTCGGCGTGGTGTTCACCGACGGCGGCCAGTCCAGGGACGAGGTGTGCGCCGGGCAGTTCGCGCCGATGTGCACGGCCGCGGGTCTCTGAGCGCACATGTCGGCCCGCAGTGAACCGGACGCCACCGCTCCCCTGCTCGAATTACGGGGTGTGAACAAGAGTTTCGGCGTAGCGCACGTCCTGCACGATATCGACTTCCGGGTCTATCCCGGCGAGGTCACCGCTCTGGTCGGCGATAACGGTGCGGGAAAGTCGACGCTGGTCAAAGTGATCGCCGGGATCCATCCGATCGACACCGGAAGCTACTGGTTCCAGGGCGAGCAGGTCGGCGTGCACGGCCCCAACGACGTGTCGGCGCTCGGTGTCGAGGTGGTCTACCAGGACCTCGCACTGTGCGACAACCTCGACATCGTCGAGAACATGTTCCTCGGCCGAGAACTCAAGCACCGCGGACTGCTCGACGAGGCGCGCATGGAGACGATGGCGCGCGATGCCCTGAAATCGCTGTCGGTGCGGACCGTCACATCGGTTCGGCAAGCGGTGTCCAGCCTTTCGGGTGGGCAGCGTCAGACCGTGGCAATCGCCAAATCGGTGCTGTGGAACTCGAAGGTGGTCCTGCTCGACGAGCCCACCGCCGCGCTCGGAGTCGCCCAGACCCGCCAGGTCATCGATCTGGTCCGCAGGCTCGCCGATCAGGGCGTGGGCGTCGTCCTGATATCGCACAACATGGTCGACGTCTTCGAGGTCGCCGACCGGATCTGTGCGCTCTACCTCGGCCGGGTCGCCGCCGACGTCAAGGCCGCCGACGTCAGCCACAGCCAGGTGGTCGAGCTCATCACCGCCGGACGCTCCGGCAGTCTCGGGTTGGCACCGGCGCAGGCCGCCGAGTCGATGTGAGGAAAGGAAACCAAACCGACATGGCCACAATCGGTTCCGCGCCCCAGGGCGCGCTCGCCGAATCCGATTTCGCCGTCGACGCTCGCGCCGATCAGGGTTTCGCCGACGCGGTGCGCGCCTACGTGCGCCGGGTCCGCGGTGGCGATATGGGTTCGCTGCCCGCCGTTCTGGGCCTCATCGTGCTGTTCGTGGTCTTCGGACTGGCCAATGACCGGTTCCTGTCGGCGCTCAATCTTGCCAACCTCATCACCCAGGCCGGCTCGATCTGTGTGCTGGCAATGGGTTTGGTCTTCGTGTTGCTGTTGGGCGATATCGATCTGTCCGCGGGAGTGGCCGGTGGCGTCGCGGCTTGCGCGATGGCACTGACCATCGTCGAGGCGGGCTGGCCATGGTGGGCCGGCATCGGCGCAGGCATCCTCGCCGGCGCGCTGATCGGGGTGCTCATCGGTGTGCTGCGGGCCAAGCTCGGGATCCCGTCCTTCGTCGTGACACTGGCGTTCTTCCTGGGTCTGCAGGGCGTCACCCTCAAACTGATCGGCGAGGGCGGATCGGTCCGGGTCGACGACCCGGTGATCCGGGGCATCACCATCAACACCCTCCCGGTCTCGACGGGTTGGATCCTGGCGTTGGCGGTCGTGGTCGGCTTCGCGGCTCTGGAGCTGTGGCGCTACCGCAGCAAGAAGGCGCTCGGGCTGGCGCACGCACCGTTCGGTGTGGTGATGGCCCGTGCCTCCGGTGTCGCGGCCGTGACGCTCGGGGTCACCTACGTTCTCAGCGTCAACCGCAGTGTCAATCCCAGCGTGCAGATCCGCGGCATTCCGTATGTGCTGCCGATGATCCTGGTGCTGCTGATCGCGTTGACCCTGCTGCTGAACCGGACCTCCTACGGCAGGCATGTCTACGCCGTCGGCGGTAACGCCGAAGCGGCCCGCCGCGCGGGTATCCCGGTCGACCGCATCAGGGTTTCGGTGTTCATCGCATGCTCGTCGCTGGCGGCACTGAGCGGCATCATCGCCGCCTCCTACGCCGGCAAGGTGTCGGCGTCCTCGGGAGCCGGCAACACGCTGCTCTACGCGGTGGGCGCGGCCGTCATCGGCGGTACCAGTCTGTTCGGCGGGAAAGGCCGCGCCGTGGACGCGGTGATCGGCGGAGTGGTGATCGCGACGATCGCAAACGGCCTCGGCCTGCTCAACCAGTCGTCCTACATCAACTTCCTGGTCACCGGTGGCGTACTGCTCCTGGCCGCGAGCGTCGACGCGATATCGCGCCGCCGGCGTTCCTCGACCGGCCTGGCCTGAGCTCCGTCAGAGCAGACCCGCGATCCGCTCCCCCACCTGGGCGGTCGACAGCTTCGCCTCGCCACGGGTCGCCAGGTGCTCGGCGACGGCCTTGTCGACGCGGGCCGCCTCGGCGTCCTCGCCGACATGGGCCAGCAGCAGCGCCACACTCATGATGGCGGCCGTCGGGTCGGCGATACCCTGCCCGGCGATATCGGGTGCACTGCCGTGCACCGGCTCGAACATCGACGGATTGGTGCGGGTGGCATCGATATTGCCGCTGGCGGCCAGACCGATACCACCGCAGACCGCTGCGGCAAGGTCGGTGATGATGTCGCCGAACAGGTTGTCGGTGACGATCACATCGAAGCGGCCCGGATCGGTGACCATGTGGATCGTCGCGGCGTCGATGTGCTGATAGGCCACCTCGACGTCGGGGAATTCGGCGCCCACCTCGGCGACGATGCGCGACCACAGGCTGCCCGCGAAGGCCAGCACATTGGTCTTGTGCACCAACGTCAGGTGTTTGCGCCGGGCCTGTGCCCGGGTGAACGCATCACGCACGACGCGTTGCACGCCGAAGGCGGTGTTGACGCTGACCTCGGTGGCCACCTCGTGCGGTGTGCCCACCCGAAGCGCGCCGCCGTTTCCGGTGTAGGGACCCTCGGTGCCCTCCCGGACGACGACGAAGTCGATATCGCCGACACCGGCCAGCGGGCTGGTGACACCGGGGTAGAGCCGGCCCGGCCGCAGGTTGACGTGATGGTCGAGCGCGAAGCGCAACCGCAGCAGCAGACCACGTTCGAGCAGGCCGGGCGGCACCGACGGATCGCCGATGGCGCCGAGCAGGATGGCGTCGTAGCCGCGAAGTTCCTCGATGATGCTGTCCGGCAGGATGTCACCGGTCGCGTGGTAGCGCCGCGCGCCGAGGTCGTAGGCGGTCTTGTCGACACCGGGCAGCACGGTGTCGAGCACCGTCACGGCCTGGTCGATGACCTCGGGCCCGATTCCGTCACCGGCGATGACTGCGAGTCTCATCACGACAGATCAACCACTTCCAGTGTCGAGGCGCCGACGGCGGCACCGATCGCCGCACGGACATCGGCGGGCACGTCACGATCCAGCCGCAGCATGACCGTCGCACTGTCACCGCTGGAGTCCTGGCTCATCTGCGCGGCCAGGATGTTGACCTCCGCACCGCCCAGCAGGGTGCCGATCTTGCCGAGCGCACCGGGCTGGTCGCTGTAATTGATGATCAGGTTGTAGCCCTCGGCACGCAGATCCAGGTTGCGGCCGTTGATCTGCACGATCTTGCCCACCAGCTGCGGACCCGACAGTGTGCCTGCCACGTTGATCGAGGACCCGTCGGCGTACACCGCGCGCACGTCGACCACGCTGCGGTGGTTGGGGCTCTCGGTGGCGGTGCTCAGCTCGGACTGCACGCCACGGTCGGCGGCCAGTGCGGGCGCGTTGACGAACGTCACCTGCTCGTCGACCACCGCCGAGAACAGGCCGCGCAGCGCCGACAGCCGCAGGATCTCGACATCCTCCGATGCCAGCTCACCGCGCACCTGCACCGAAAGCGACACCGGCGGATCGGTGGACAACGCACCGACGAGGACACCGAGTTTGCGCACGATCTCCAGCCACGGCGCCACCTCTTCACCGACGACGCCACCGCCGACGTTGACGGCATCCGGCACGAACTCACCGGCGAGCGCCAGGCGCACCGATGCCGCGACATCGGTACCGGCGCGGTCCTGAGCCTCGGCGGTGGATGCACCCAGATGCGGGGTCACCACGACCTGCGGCAGTTCGAACAGCGGGCTGTCGGTGCACGGCTCGGTGGAGAACACGTCCAGTCCGGCGGCCGCCACGTGTCCGGAGATCACGGCGTCGGCCAGGGCCTGCTCGTCGATCAGGCCACCGCGGGCGGCGTTGACGATGATGACACCCGGCTTGGTCTTGGCCAGCGCCTCCTTGCCGATCAGACCCGCGGTCTCCGGGGTCTTGGGCAGGTGCACCGAGATGAAGTCCGCGCGGCCCAGCAGCTCGTCGAGCGTCAGCAGCTCGATACCGAGCTGAGCGGCGCGGGCCGAGGACACATACGGGTCATAGGCGACGACATCGGTGCCGAACGCCGCCAGCCGCGCGGCCACCAGCTGGCCGATGCGGCCCAGGCCCACCACGCCCACGGTCTTGCCGTAGATCTCGGTGCCGGAGAACTTCGAACGCTTCCAGGTGTGTTCGCGCAGCGTGGCGTCGGCGGCCGGGATCTGGCGGGCCGCCGACAGCATCAGTGCCAGCGCGTGTTCGGCGGCGCTGTGGATATTCGAGGTCGGGGCGTTGACGACGAGGACGCCACGCGCTGTGGCGGCGTCGACGTCCACGTTGTCCAGGCCGACGCCGGCGCGCGCCACGATCTTCAGCTTGGGGGCCGCGGCGAGGACTTCGGCGTCCACCGTTGTCGCCGAGCGGACCAGCAGCGCGTCCGCGTCAGCGACCGCAGCCAGCAGTTTCTCCCGGTCGGGGCCGTCCACCCAGCGGACGTCTACGGCGTCCCCCAGGGCTTCCACGGTCGACGCGGCCAATTTGTCGGCGATCAATACAACAGGCAAACTCACGCGGACAGCCTAGTGGGCTTCATTCGGCGAGCGGTGGGCGGGAGAATGGCGAGCGTGGACGTCACCATCGTCGGCAGCGGGCCCAACGGGCTGACGGCCGCCGTCATATGCGCCAGAGCAGGACTATCGGTGCGGGTCGTCGAGGCCCAGCAGACCGCGGGCGGTGGTGCGCGCACCGCGGCCGATCCCGAGTTTCCCGGGGTGCGTCACGACATCTGCTCGGCCGTGCACCCGCTGGCGCTGGCGTCGCCGTTCTTCGCCGAGTTCGATCTGGTGGCCCGCGGCGTGGCGCTGACGGTCCCGGACATCTCCTATGCCAACCCGCTGCCCAAACATCCGGCCGCCATCGGTTACCGCGATCTGGACCGCACCTGTGCCGAACTCGACGACGGTAACTCCTGGCGCACCCTGCTGGGGCCGCTGGTCGACAACCTCGACGGTGTGCTCGCGCTGTTCCTGGGCGACAAGCGATCGATCCCGTCCGATATCCCCACCTCGGTGCGGGCCGGCCTGCGGCTGCTGGCGCAGGGCACCCGGGCGTGGAATCTGCTGCGCGGCGAAGATGCCCGCGCGTTGTTCAGTGGCGTTGCCGCACATACCATTTCACCGATGCCGTCATTGGTGTCCTCCGGCGCCGGGCTGATGCTGGCGACATTGGGGCATGCCGTCGGCTGGCCGGTTCCGGTGGGCGGCTCGCAGGCCGTTGCCGACGCGCTGATCGCCGACCTGCGCGCCAACGGCGGTGACCTGGTGCTCGGCGAGGAGGTGACCAGCCCGCCGTCGGGCGTGGTGCTCTATGACACCGCCCCGACGGCACTGCTCGACATCTACGGTGCCGCGCTGCCCCCGCGCTACGCCGCGGCGCTGCGCAGGTACCGGTTCGGTCCGGGCGTTGCCAAGGTCGATTTCGTGTTGTCCGGCGAGATCCCCTGGCGGGACAGCCGGTTGGCGCAGGCGCCGACACTGCACATGGGTGGCACCCGCACCCAGATGGCGCTGGCCGAAAAAGAGGTGGCCGCCGGACGGCATGCCGACTGGCCCATGGTGCTCGCGGCGCTGCCGCACCTGGTCGATCCGGGCCGTGTCGATTCCGCCGGGCGACGGCCGATGTGGACCTACGCCCACGTGCCCGCCGGTTCCGAGGCAGATCTGACCGAGACCATCACATCGTTGTTCGAGCGGTTCGCACCCGGATTCCGCGACATCGTGGTCGCCGCCCGCTCGGTGCCTGCCGCCCGGCTGGCCGATCACAACGCCAACTTGGTGGGCGGTGACATCGGCGTGGGCGGTAACAACATGTTCAGCGCGCTCACCGGGCCCACCGTGGCGCTCAACCCGTGGGCGACTCCGGTGCCACAGGCGTACCTGTGTTCATCGGCGGTCCCGCCCGGTGGCGGTGTGCACGGTATGGCCGGCTATTTCGCGGCCCGCACGATGCTCAAACGCGAGTTCGGCATCAAGAAGCTGCCGCGGCTGGCGCCCTGAGGGTTCCGGTGCTGCGCGGGCGGGTATCCGCGCGCCATGGCTGAAGAATCCAGCGCGACCGTCGAAGCGGTCGGCGCGGTGTCCGAAGCGCTGGAGTACGTCGAACGCGCCCGCGGACATCTGTATTCGTTCCATCAGCTGATGGGCCACGCCGATCTACTTCTCGGGGATGCCTGCGACAAGCTGGCAGCCGCCGGCCATCAGGAGATCGCCGACCGGCTGCGCGAGGAGATGGTCGGCCGCAATGTGCTGCACGGCCGCTGGACGTTTCAGGTCGTCGAGGAGTTCGACGACGGCTACTGGTCGCTGTTTCGCGAGCACGAACGCCGGGTCCGCGACGAGTTGGCCGGCGGTGTCCGCCACGTCTTCGAGGCCGAGATGAAGGAACGCCGCCGCACGAAGGGCAAGCCCGGCCACGAAGCCCACCCCTAGAGACGATTTCGGCGTGTTCTGCCACGCTCACCGTGTCAGAACACGCCGAAATCGCGGTGAAACTAGGCAGTCTCGGTGATGGGGCGGTCGACCCAGCTCATCAGGTCGCGCAGCTTCTTGCCGGTGACCTCGATGGGGTGCTCGGCGTTCTCCTTGCGCAGGGCCTCCAGGCGCTTGTTGCCACCCTCGACGTTGGCGACGAGTTCCTTGACGAAGGTGCCGTCCTGGATGTCCTTGAGGATCGCGCGCATCCGGTCCTTGGTGTCGGCGTCGATGACGCGCGGGCCGGACAGATACCCACCGAACTCCGCGGTGTCCGACACCGAGTAGTTCATCCGGGCGATGCCGCCCTCGTACATCAGGTCGACGATGAGCTTGAGCTCGTGCAGCACCTCGAAGTAGGCCATCTCCGGGGCGTAACCGGCCTCGACCATGACCTCGAAGCCGGCCTTGACCAGTTCTTCGGTGCCACCGCACAACACGGCCTGCTCACCGAACAGGTCGGTCTCGGTCTCTTCCTTGAAGGTGGTCTTGATGACGCCGGCGCGGGTGCCGCCGATGCCCTTGGCGTAGGACAGTGCCAGCGCCTCGCCCTCACCCTTGGGGTCCTGGTCGATGGCGATCAGGGCGGGCACGCCCTTGCCGTCGACGAACTGCCGGCGCACCAGGTGGCCGGGGCCCTTGGGGGCGACCATGCCGACGGTGACATTGGCGGGCGCCTTGATGAGCCCGAAGTGGATGTTGAGTCCGTGTCCGAAGAACAGCGCATCGCCGTCTTTGAGGTGCGGTTCGATCTCATTGGTGAAGATCTCTGCCTGCGCGGTGTCGGGCGCCAGCAGCATGATGACATCGGCCCACTTGGCGACCTCTTCGGGAGTGTCGACGGCCAGACCCTGCTCTTCGACCTTCTCGCGGGACTTCGAGCCCGCCCGCAGACCGACCTTCACGTCGACACCGGAATCGCGCAGCGACAGCGAATGCGCATGTCCCTGGCTGCCGTAGCCGATCACACCGACCTTGCGACCCTGGATGATCGACAGGTCCGCGTCGTCGTCGTAGTACATCTCAACTGCCACTTTGTTGTTCCTTCTCTTGTTTGAACTCAAACTATTTGGTGGTGCCGATACCGCGCGGCCCGCGGGCCAGCGACACGACACCGGACTGCACGATCTCGCGGATCCCGAACGGCTCCAGCACCCGCATGAAAGCGTCCAGCTTCTCCTGGGTTCCGGTCGCCTCGATGGTCAGCGATTCGGTGGAGACGTCGACGACCTTGGCGCGGAACAGGTTCACGGCCTCGATCACCTGGCTGCGGGTGCCGGCGTCCGCCCGCACCTTGATCAGCACCAACTCGCGGGAGACCGAATTGCTGTCATCCTGCTCGACGATCTTGATGACGTTGATCAGTTTGTTGAGCTGCTTGGTGATCTGCTCGAGCGGGAAGTCGTCGACGGAGACCACGATGGTCATCCGCGACATGTTCTTCTGCTCGGTGGCACCAACAGCCAGCGACTCGATGTTGAACCCGCGCCGGGAGAACAGCGCCGCAACGCGTGCCAGCACACCGGGTTTGTCCTCGACGAGGACCGACAACGTATGCGTGGTAGTCATCAGACCTGCTCCTCGTTGTCGAACAGCGGACGGATATCCCGGGCCGCCATGATCTGGTCGTTGCCGGTGCCCGCGGCGACCATGGGCCACACCTGGGCGTCGGCGCCGACGATGAAGTCGATGACGACGGGACGATCGTTGATCGCGCGCGCCTGGGCGATGACGTCCTCGACGTCTTCGGCACGTTCACAACGCAATCCGACGCAGCCGTAGGCCTCGGCGAGCTTGACGAAGTCCGGGATGCGCTGGCTGTGCGTGGCCAGGTTCGTCTGGCTGTAGCGCTCGCCGTAGAACAGGGTCTGCCACTGCCGCACCATGCCCAGGTTGCCGTTGTTGATCAACGCGACCTTGATCGGGACACCCTCGACGGCGCAGGTGGCCAGCTCCTGATTGGTCATCTGGAAGCAGCCGTCGCCGTCGATGGCCCACACCTCGGCCTCCGGGCGGGCCATCTTGGCGCCCATGGCCGCCGGCACGGCGTAACCCATGGTGCCCAGACCGCCCGAGTTGAGCCAGGTGCGCGGCTTCTCGTACTTCACGAACTGCGCGGCCCACATCTGATGCTGGCCGACACCGGCGACGTAGATGGCGTCCGGCCCGGCGATTTCGCCCAGCTTCTCGATGACGAACTCCGGGCTCATGCTGCCGTCGCTCTGCGGCCCGTAGCTCAGCGGATAGGTCGCCCGCATCCCGGACAGGTACTCCCACCAGTTGTCCAGGTTGAGGTTGCCGGGGATGTTGTCGCGACGCAGCGCCTCGATCAGGTCGACGATGACGGCCTTGACGTCACCGACGATCGGGACGTCGGCATGCCGGTTCTTGCCGATCTCGGCCGGGTCGATATCGGCGTGAATGACCTTGGCGTCCGGGGCGAACGAGTCCAGCTGACCGGTGACCCGGTCGTCGAAACGGGTGCCCAGTGCGATCAGCAGATCGCTGCGCTGCAACGCCGCCACCGCTGTGACGGTGCCGTGCATACCCGGCATCCCCAGGTGCTGGGGGTGACTGTCGGGGAACGCGCCGCGCGCCATCAGTGTGGTGACGACCGGAATCCCGCTCAGCTCAGCCAGATTCAGCAGTTCCTCGGTCGCTTCGCCACGGATGACGCCACCACCGACGTAGAGCACCGGCTTGCGCGCTGCGGCAATGAGTTTCGCAGCTTCACGCACCTGCCTGCTGTGCGGCTTGGTGTTCGGCTTGTACCCGGGCAGGTCCATGACCGGCGGCCAGCTGAAGGTGCACTGCCCCTGCAGGACATCCTTGGGGATGTCGACCAGCACGGCGCCGGGCCGGCCCGTCGCGGCGATGTGGAACGCCTCGGCGATCGCCTGGGCGATCTCGTCGCCGGTGCGCACCAGGAAGTTGTGCTTGGTGATGGGCATGGTGATGCCGGAGATGTCGGCTTCCTGGAAGGCGTCGGTGCCGATGAGGCCGCGCCCGACCTGGCCGGTGATGGCCACCACCGGGATGGAATCCATCTGGGCGTCGGCCAGCGGGGTGACCAGGTTGGTCGCGCCCGGGCCCGAGGTCGCCATCATGACGCCGACCTTGCCGGTGGCATGCGCGTAACCGCTGGCGGCGTGGCCGGCGCCCTGCTCATGGCGCACCAGCACGTGGCGCAGTTTCTGCGAGTCGAACAGCGGGTCGTACACCGGCAGCACGGCACCGCCGGGGATGCCGAAGATGGTGTCGACGCCCAGCTCTTCGAGCGACCGGACCACGGCTTGGGCGCCGGTCATCTGCTGCGGGGCGACGCGCTTCTGGCCGCTGGGTGCCGGGTTGGCTGATCCGTTCGGCGGCTTGGGCGCCGGGACTGCCGATTCCGGCGGTCGCGTGGTCGGTGCGCTCACGGTGTCCTCTTTTGTCTCTTTGTCGGGTTCATGCGATGTCTTGCCGGGCAACAAAAAACCCCCGTCAGCTTCGGTGGCTGTACGAGGGTTGCGCGTTGGGGATGCTGGCAGTAAGGACTAAGCCAGGTCACGCACCAACGCGCCGGCGAATTACTACGAGCAGGTTGCTGCAGAACGTCCGCATAATCGGAGACGGTAGACCCCGCACAGGTCAAAGGTCAAATTCCTTGCGACGGTCCGGTCGCGGCGCAGCCGGTGGGGATACCGGGGCCGCTGCGGGTGGAATGATGCAGGGGTGGCTTCAGATACGCCGTCGCGCGCCGCCGGACCCGTGACGACCCCCGTGGTGATCAAGGTGTCGGCGATGGCGCACTTCGCCGTCGGCTTCTTCACGCTGGGACTGCTGGCGTTGGTGATGACACTGCCGTGGACCGCTCCGCTGCTGGTGATCCCCATAGTGCTGTCGGCGATGATCATCCGCCTGCGCACGGTCGCCGACGCCGACACCGTCACCGCACGCAACCTGCTCGACAGCACCACGGTGGCCTGGGAGGACATCGAAGGGCTGCGGTTCGTCAAGTCGTCCTGGGCGCGTGCCCGGCTGACCGACGGCACCGACCTGCGGCTGCCCGCGGTGTCGTTCGCGACCCTGCCCCTGCTGACCGAGGCCAGCGGCGGCCGGGTGCCCAACCCGTACGCGTAACGGCTCTCAGCCCAGCGGATTGGTGCCGTTGAGCAGCACCCACACGCCGATACCGCCACCGATACCGATCAGCAGCGCCACGAACGAGCCGACGAAAGGCCGGCGCGCCCAGCCGCGACCGGCGTCGAACCCATACCGGCCCGGACCGACCAGGATTATCGCGGCCGCCACCAGGATCAGTGTCAGCTGGTATTCGTGCCCGTCGGGCAGGAAGAAGACGAACTGGCGCGGGTCGGACTGCGCGGCGATGGCGCCGATCAGCCCGTTGATCAAGTAGGCCAGCGCTGCCGCGGCCGCGATCGGGGTGAACAGACCCAGTACCAGCAGCACACCGGCGGTGATCTCGGTGCCCGCCGCCACGTAGGTCAGGATGTTGGCGTGCTGATAGCCCAGCTCGGACAGGGAGTCCTGCAGACCGCCCAGGCCGGAGCCGCCCCACCAGCCGAAAACCCGCTGCAGACCGTGCGCGATCAGCAGCGCGCCGAAACCGGCACGCAGCAGCAGCAGACCGAGGTCCTGCGTGCCGCGGCGTCCCGCGGTCTTCGCGGCATCGTCGTAGTCCTCCGGCTCGATCTCGGCGGGGCCGACGGTCGGATGCCGGACAGACTGGGGTTGCACATAGGGCAGCGGTTCGGGTTCGCCGAGCATGTCCAGTGCCGAGGATCCGCCCTGGCCCGAGGCGCCGGTGGCGGCCTGGGACCCGTAGTGCGGGATCGTCGTCGTCTCGAAATCGCCGGAATAGGTTGCCGAGGGCAGGTCGTCTTCGGGGTCGACCAGGTTCGCCGAGCCGATCCGAGATGTCCCGGCCTCCGACGACACGTCGTCCGGCCGTTGCCACAGTGGGTGGTGCGAGGGACCCGTCACGCAAGTCAGGGTAAGTCGAAAACGCCCGGAATCGGGGATTTGAGCGGCGCTTTTACCCGCAAATATTCTTCCCTCGATCCGCACCGGCGCCACACCGGGCCCACGCGCGTGGCGAACATCGGCGCACCATCCGTAACCTGGCGGGCATGCTGATGCGCCGGCCGGTCCGAGGTGTGATGGCCGCACTGTCTGTCGGACTGGTCGTAGCCGCCGGATCGATGGCCGGTTGTGCGCGTTTCGACAATGCCCAGTCCGAGCCGTTCACCACCGAGCCCGAGCTGCGACCGCCGCCGCCCTCGACCCCGCCTCCCCCGCCGCCGCTGCCCGGCAACCCGTTCCCCAAGGCGTGCCCGGCACCGGGTGTCATGCAGGGCTGTCTGGAGAGCACCAGCGGCCTGATCATGGGCGACGACAGCAAGTCGGCCCTGGTCGCCGAGCGCACCACCGGTGCGATCAAAGCCGTATCGGTCAACGCCGAGCCGACCGTGAAGACCGTCATCCCGGTCGACGGTTCCGGCGACGGTGGGCTGATGGACATCGTGAAGTCGCCGACGTACCAGCAGGACCGGCTGATGTATGCCTATATCAGCACCCCGACCGACAACCGGGTGGTCCGGTTCGCCGACGATGACATCCCCAAGGACATCCTGAGCGGGATCCCGAAGGGCGCGACCGGTAACACCGGTTCGTTGATCTTCACCAGTCCGACGACGTTGGTGGTGCAGACCGGTGACGCCGGAAATCCGGCGCTGGCCGCCGACCCGGGGTCGCTGGCGGGCAAGGTGCTGCGTATCGAGCAGCCGACCACCGTCAACCAGGCTCCGACCACCACGGCACTGTCCGGGATGGGTGCCGGCGGCGGGATGTGCATCGACCCGTCCGACGGCGCGCTCTACATCACCGACCGCACGCCCACGGCCGACCGGCTGCAGCGCATCACCAAGGATTCCACCGTGTCGACGGTGTGGACCTGGCCGGACAAGCCCGGGGTCGCCGGCTGTGCGGCGTCCGACGGCACTGTCCTGGTCAATCTGGTCAACACCAAGCAGACCGTCGCCGTTCGGCTCGCGCCTGCCACCGGGGCGGTAACTGGCGAGCCCGAGGTTCTTCGCCAGGACCAGCACGGCCACGCCTGGGCGCTGCAGCTCTCCCCCGACGGCAACGTCTGGGGTGCCACGGTCAACCGCACCGCCGGTGACGCCGAGAAACTCGACGATGTGGTGTTCCCGCTGTTCCCGCAGGGCGGGTTCCCGCGCAGCGACGCCGACGTCACCTAGCCCCGGATACTCCCCTCTCGGCGCTTTGCTGCCGAATTTGCTTGGCTGCCAACCGATCCGCCGCAGTGTCCACGTGTGGTGTCTCTACCGTGACTCCGCGGCGCTACGGTTCGATAACAGACTCAATTGCCACTTGAGTAACTTCGGTAACCCGATAGGTTTCTCGCAGAATCAAGATCATGATGGGATCGGGGACGCCTTGTCACGCATGCAGCGCATGGCACTGAAGTTCGCCGTGGCCGCGGTGGCGGTATCGCCGACCGTGCTGCTCGGCGCGGCGCCGTCCTCCGCCGACTCCGAACTCAGCCCCGGGGTGCCGTGCGGCGAGATGATCCAGCAGTTCGCCGCCAGTCCCGAGATGGTTCCCGAGGTGCTGCAGCAGGCCGCCTCGGCGCTGGCCGGCCTGCCCGACGCGGCGGCCAACATCCCGACCGCTCCCCTACTACAGGCCGCCGATGCCGCTGTCGCCGCGGCGGATTCGGTTCCCGGAGCCCTCGCGCCGGCGATCTCCGCCGCCGACGTTCTTGCCGTGCCCGCGCTGCCCGCCGCCGCGGTTCCGGTCTCGGCCGCGGCGCCGGTCGATGCGCTGCCGCTGGCCGCCCCCGTCGTGCCTGCCGCCGCGGTACCCGCCGATGCACCGGTACCGGCCGAACTTGCCGCAGCAGCGCTCCCCGAGGCGCCGATGGCCGCTGCGCCACCTGCCGACGTGGCCACTCCGGTCGCCACCGAGATGGCAGCCGTGCAAAATCCGCCGCCGGCAACCGAATTGGCTCCTGCGGCAGCAGCGCCGGCCGCGCCGGTGGACGCCGCACCTGCAGCCGTCGCGCCTGCAGCCGCCGCGCCGGTGGAAGCCGCGCCGGTGGCCGCGCCCATCACCGAGGCGGTTCCGGTCATCGACGCGGTGCCCGCCGCGGCGGTTCCGGCCGACGGGGTACCGCTGGCAGCCCCCGCCGCGATTCCGGTGCCTGCTGCCGCTGCGGTTCCGGTGCCTGCCGCCGGTGCCGTGCCGGTCCCGGCTGCGGGCGCGGTACCGATTCCGTTGGCCGCACCGATCGCAGCCGCGGCGCTACCGGCGAGCGCTCCCATCCCGGCCGTACCGGTTTCGGCGGTATCGCCGGTCGTCCCCGCTGCCGCGCCGGAGCTCACCGGACCGGCGGCACTGATGCCGACCGAATTGCCGATCCCGCACGATCTGGTGTGCGAGGGCACGGCATGGTCGGCGAAACGACCTGCGGACGGGCCGCCCGCCGTCGCCGCGGTCGAAAACTAGCTCTGCCCGCAGGCGGCCAGCACCAGTTCGCGCACCCGCGCGGCGTCGGCCTGGCCCTTGGTGGCCTTCATGACGGCGCCGACGACGGCACCGGCGGCCTGGACCTTGCCGCCACGGATCTTCTCGGCGATATCGGGGTTGGCGGCCAATGCTTCGTCGACGGCGGCCTGGATGAGTGAATCATCGCGCACCACAGCCAGTCCGCGCGCCTGCATGACGGCTTCGGGCTCACCCTCACCGGCGAGCACACCTTCGACGACCTGACGGCCCAGCTTGTTCGACAACTTGCCGTCGTCGATGAGCGTGATGACGGTGGCCACCTGCGCCGGGGTGATGGGCAGCGCGGCGAGTTCGACTCCGCTCTCATTGGCCTTCTGCACCAGGAAGTTTCCCCACCAGGCCCGAGCGGCTTCGCTGCTCGCACCCTCGGCGACGGTGGCCGTCACCAGGTCGATGGCGCCGTTGTTGACCAGGTCGCGCATGACCTCGTCGGAGATGCCCCACTCGTCCTGAATACGCTTGCGCGACAACCACGGCAGCTCCGGAATGGTCTGGCGCAACCGGTCGACCAGCTCGGCGCTGGGAGCGACGGGCTCCAGATCCGGCTCCGGGAAGTACCGGTAGTCCTCCGCGGTCTCCTTACGCCGGCCCGGGCTGGTGTAACCGTCCTCGTGGAAGTGCCGGGTCTCCTGGACTATCGAACCCCCGGCCTCAAGAACGGCTGCCTGCCTGCGCATCTCGTAACGAACCGCGACCTCGACACTCTTGAGCGAGTTGACGTTCTTGGTCTCGGTCCTGGTGCCGAACTCCTGCTGCCCGATCGGGCGCAGCGAGACGTTGGCGTCACAGCGCATCGAACCCTGATCCATCCGGACATCGGAAACATCCAAGGCGCGCAACAGATCCCGCAGTGCCGTCACATAGGCGCGAGCGATCTCGGGCGCCCGCTCACCGGCGCCTTCGATGGGTTTGGTGACGATCTCGATGAGCGGCACCCCGGCGCGGTTGTAATCCAGCAGCGATTCGGTGGCGCCCTCGATGCGACCGGTGTCACTGCCCAGGTGAGTCAGCTTGCCGGTGTCCTCCTCCATGTGCGCACGCTCGATCGGCACCCGCCAGGTGCTGCCGTCGTCGAGCGGCACGTCGAGGTAGCCGTTGACGGCGATGGGCTCGTCGTACTGCGAGATCTGATAGTTCTTCGGCTGGTCGGGGTAGAAATAGTTCTTCCGGGCGAACCGGCCCCACGGGGCGATATCGCAGTTCAGCGCCAGACCGATGCGGATGGCTGATTCGACGGCGGCGGCATTGACCACCGGAAGCGAACCGGGCAGGCCCAGGCAGACCGGGCAGACCTGGGTATTGGGCTCGGCACCGAAGGTCGTGGAGCACCCACAGAACATCTTGGTGGCCGTCGACAGCTCGACATGCACTTCGAGTCCGAGGACCGGATCGAACCGAGCGACGACATCGTCGTAGTCGAGCAACTCGGCTTCAGAGGTCAGCGTCATGCGGCCCAGTTTAGTGGGGCCACTTTTCGCGCCGCCGAGTGTGAACCTGTTGCGGAATCGAGCCCGGATTTCCGCAGTGCTCGCACACTCGCCTGCGCCGGCCTAACCGAAGAATGCGGCGGCGTCGTCGTAGCGGGACTGCGGCACCAACTTGAGCTTGCGGGTCGCATCGGCCAGCGAAACCCGGCCGATGTTAGAACCCTGTAGTGACACCATGACGCCGAACTCGCCGGCGTGCGCGGCGTCGGCGGCGTTGACCCCGAACCGGGTGGCCAGCACCCGGTCATAGGCCGTCGGCGTCCCGCCGCGCTGCACGTGGCCGAGCACCGTGGTGCGCACCTCTTTCTTGATGCGCTTCTCGATCTCGATTCCCAGCTGCTGGGCGACCCCGGTGAACCGCTGGTGCCCGAACTCGTCGATACCGCCGTCGCGCAGCTGCATCGAGCCCTCGGCGGGTTTGGCACCCTCGGCGACCACACAGATGAAATGCGAATCGCCGCGCACGAAACGCTGTTTGACCAGTCGGCACACCTCTTCGACGTCGAAGGGCTGCTCGGGGATCAACGTCATGTGCGCGCCCGAGGCCAGGCCGGCGTTCAGGGCGATCCAGCCCGCGTGCCGGCCCATCACCTCGACGAGCATGACGCGCTGATGCGATTCCGCGGTGCTGTGCAACCGGTCGATCGCCTCGGTGGCGATCTGCAGCGCGGTGTCATGGCCGAACGTGACGTCGGTGCAGTCGATGTCGTTGTCGATGGTCTTGGGCACCCCGACAACCGGGACGCCCTCCTCGGCCAGCCAATGCGCCGCCGTCAGCGTGCCCTCGCCGCCGATCGGGATGAGCACATCGATGCCGTTGTCTTCCAGCGTCTGCTTGATCTGGTCGAGGCCGGCGCGCAGCTTGTCGGGGTTGACCCGCGCGGTGCCCAGCATGGTGCCGCCCTTGGCCAGCAGCCGCTCGTTACTGTCGTCGTTCTTCAGCTGAATCCGGCGATCCTCCAGCAGGCCGCGCCACCCGTCCTGGAAACCCACGACCGTTGACCCGTAGCTGGCGGCGCTGGTGCGCACCACCGCCCGGATTACCGCATTGAGCCCGGGACAGTCGCCGCCGCCGGTGAGCACTCCGATTCGCATAAGCCCTATCTTGCCCGGTCGGGCCGAGCCGCACCCGTCGAGCGGTCAGTTGTCCTAGAGCGCCGTCGGCAGCGGCCCGCGCGCCGCCTCATAGGCCGCACCGACCCGGTAGAGCCGGTCATCGGCCAGCGCGGGCGCCATGATCTGCAGTCCGACCGGCAGGTTGTCGTCAGGGGAAAGCCCCGACGGCACCGACATCCCGCAGTGCCCGGCCAGGTTCAGCGGCAGCGTGCACAGATCGAACAGATACATCGCCAGCGGGTCGTCGACCTTCTCACCGAGCCGGAACGCCGTAGAAGGAGTCGCCGGGCTGATCAGCACATCCACCGACTGATAAGCCTGGTCCAGATCGCGCGCGATCAGCGTGCGAACCTTCTGGGCCTGGTTGTAGTAGGCGTCGTAATAACCCGCCGACAGCGCGTAGGTGCCAATCATGATGCGGCGCTTGACCTCCGGGCCGAAACCGGCGGCGCGGGTCAGTGCCATCACTTCCTCGGCGCTGTGCGTCCCGTCGTCACCGACGCGCAGTCCGTACCGCATGGCGTCGAAGCGTGCCAGGTTCGACGACACCTCCGAGGGCAGGATCAGGTAGTAGGCCGCCATCGAATGGCCGATATGCGGGCAGTCCACCTCGCTGATCTCGGCGCCCAGTGCCCGCAGCTGCTCGACGGCGGCGTTGAAGGATTCCAGCACCCCGGCCTGATAGCCCTCACCGCTGCGCAGCTGTGAGACCACCCCGATCCGCACCCCCGCCAGATCGCCGCCCGCGCCGGCGCGCGCCGCGCCGACCACATCGGGTACCGGGGCGTTGATCGACGTCGAGTCCCGCGGGTCGTAACCGGCGATGACCTGGTGCAGCAGCGCGGTGTCGAGCACCGTGCGGGCACACGGGCCACCCTGGTCCAGTGACGATGCACACGCGATCAGCCCGTAGCGGCTCACCGTGCCGTAGGTGGGTTTGACGCCGACCGTCGCGGTCAATGCGGCGGGCTGGCGGATCGAGCCGCCGGTGTCACTGCCGATGGCCAGCGGAGCCTGGAATGCCGCCAGCGCCGCGGCACTGCCGCCGCCGGAGCCGCCGGGCACCCGGTCGGTGTCCCACGGGTTGCGGGTCGGGCCGTACGCCGAATTCTCGGTCGAGCTGCCCATCGCGAACTCGTCCATATTGGTCTTGCCCAGGATCGGGATGCCCGCGGCCCGCAGCCGCGCGGTGACCGTCGCGTCGTACGGCGAGGTCCAGCCTTCGAGGATCTTCGACCCGCACGTGGTGGGCATGTCGGTGGTGGTGAAGACGTCTTTGAGGGCCAGCGGCACCCCGGCCAGCGGCGAGGGCAACTCGTCACCGGCGGCGACGGCCTTGTCCACCTCGGCGGCGGTCGCCAGCGCCTGCGGACCCGCGACGTGCAGGAACGCGTGATACTCGGCGTCGGTGCGCTCGATCTGATCCAGGCAGGCCTGGGTGGCTTCGACCGACGTCACCTCACCGGCGGCGATCTTGGTGCCCAGCTCGGCGGCGGTGAGCCGGATGATATCGGTGCTCACAGGCTCTCCCCCAGGATCTGCGGGACGGCGAACCGGCCGTCGGCCGCACGTGGCGCCTCGGCCAGCGCCTGCTCCTGGGTCAAGGACGGGACCTCGACGTCGGGCCGGGTGACATTGACATCCTTGAGCGGGTTGTCGGTGGCGGCGACATCGGTGACGTCGACGGCCTGCACGCTGCTCACATGCTCGAGGATGGCGTCGAGCTGAGACGAGAAACCGTCCAGTTCCTCGTCGGTCAGCGCCAGGCGCGCCAGGCGGGCCAGATGGGCCACGTCGTCTCGGGAGATTTGCGACACGAGCGCCAAGCCTAGCCGGGTCGGACCAGGCCACGACGCGGCCCAGCCGGGAAGCCTCCCCCGGACGGCGTCGGCATGCCCGGCACACCACCGTGTGCGACAGTGTGCGCGTGCCTTCGTATCTGCTGCGGGTCCAGCTGGATGACCGACCGGGCAGCCTCGGATCACTGGCCGTGGCGCTCGGGTCGGTGGGCGCCGACATTCTTTCGCTGGACGTCGTGGACCGGGCCGCCGGCTACGCCATCGACGATCTGGTGGTCGAGCTGCCGCCCGGTGCGATGCCCGACATGTTGATCACCGCCGCCGAAAAACTGGTCGGGGTGCGCGTCGACTCGATCCGTCCGCACACCGGACTGCTGGAGGCGCACCGCGAACTCGAGCTGATCGACCACGTCGCCGCCGCCCCCGATACCGCGGCCAAACTGCAGGTCCTGGTGGACGAGGCGCCGCGGGTGCTGCGGGTCGGGTGGTGCACCGTCGCGCAGCTCGACGAGTCCGGGCTGCGGCGGGTGGTCGGCAGCCCCGGCGCACCCGAAACCCAGGCGGCGTCGGCGCCCTGGCTGCCCATCGATCATGCGCAGGCCCTCGACGGCACCGCGGAATGGATCCCGCAACTGTGGCGCGACATGGACACCACGCTGGCCGCGGCGCCATTGGGCGATCCGCACACCGCGGTGATGCTGGGCCGTCCCGGCGGCCCGGACTTCCGGCCCTCGGAAGTGGCCCGGCTGGGCTATCTCGCCGGGATCGTCGCGACCATCCTGCGCTAGGACTCCCCGGCCTCGGGGCCGGCCGGCGGACCGTTGGCGATGAGCGCGGCGAATCCGTCCTCGTCGAGAACCGGCACGCCGAGCTCAATTGCCTTGTCGTACTTGGATCCCGGCGCGTCACCGGCCACCAGGTAGTCGGTCTTCTTCGACACCGAACCCGATGCTTTTCCGCCGCGGGTGATGATGGCCTCCTTGGCGCCGTCGCGGGAGAAGCCCGTCAGCGAACCGGTCACGACGATCGTCAGGCCCTCCAGCGTGCGTTCGATGCCGGCGTCGCGTTCATCGGCCATCCGCACTCCGGCGGCGCGCCACTTGTCGACGATGGCGCGATGCCAGTCCACGGTGAACCAGTCCACGACGGCGGCCGCGATGGTGGGCCCGACACCTTCGGTGCCGGCCAGCTGTTCCTCGGAGGCCGCCTCGATGGCCTCCAGGCTGCCGAACTCCTCGGCCAGCGCGCGTGCCGCGGTGGGCCCGACATGGCGGATCGACAGCGCCACCAGCACCCGCCACAGTGGCTGTGTCTTGGCCTTGTCCAGGTTGGCCAGCAGCCGTTTTCCGTTCGCGGACAGCTCACCGGCCTTGGTGGTGAACAGGTCGGTGCGCAGCAGTTGGTCGGCGCTCAGGGTGAACAGGTCACCCTCGTCGGTGATCACACCGGCTTGCAACAATGCCGTCGCGGCCTCGTAGCCGAGTCCCTCGATATCGAAGGCGCCCCGGCCCGCGACATGGAAGACGCGCTCGCGCAACTGTGCCGGGCAGCTGCGCGAGTTCGGGCAGCGGATGTCGGCGTCACCTTCCTTGGCCGGGGCCAGCGGCGAGCCGCATTCGGGACATGTTGTGGGCATGACGAATTCGCGTTCGGAACCATCGCGCAGGTCCACCACCGGCCCGAGCACCTCGGGGATGACGTCACCGGCCTTGCGGATCACCACGGTGTCGCCGATCAGCACGCCCTTGCGCTTGACCTCCGAGGCGTTGTGCAAAGTCGCCAGCCCCACCGTTGAACCGGCGATCTTCACCGGTTCCATGTATGCGAACGGCGTCACGCGCCCGGTGCGCCCGACATTGACCTTGATGTCGAGCAATTTGGTCTGGGCCTCCTCCGGGGGGTACTTGTAGGCGATCGCCCACCGGGGTGCCCGGGATGTGGAGCCGAGCCTGCGTTGCAGGCTGAATTCGTCGACTTTGACCACGATGCCGTCGATTTCGTGTTCGACGTCGTGGCGATGCTCACCCCAGTAGGCGATGCGCTCCTCGACCGCGACCAGCCCCTGCACCCGGGCGGTGTGCTCGGATACCGGCAGCCCCCAGGCCTTCAACGCCAGATACGCGTCATGCAGGCTGGCCGGGCTGAAACCCTCGGAATATCCGATGCCGTGGCAGATCATCCGCAGGTTGCGGCGCGCGGTGACGGCGGGATTCTTCTGCCGCAGCGAGCCGGCGGCGCTGTTGCGCGGGTTGGCGAACGGCGCCTTGCCTTCCTCGACCAGGCTGGCGTTGAGCGCGGCGAAGTCGGCGACCCGGAAGAACACCTCGCCGCGGACCTCCAGCACCGCAGGCACCGGGTAGCCCTCGGCCGCGGTCAGCTGTTCGGGGATGTCGGTGATGGTGCGCGCGTTGAGCGTCACATCCTCACCGGTGCGGCCGTCACCGCGGGTGGCGCCGCGCACCAGCTTGCCGTCGCGGTACACCAGCGCCAGCGCGACGCCGTCGATCTTGAGCTCGCACAGAAAGTGCTCGTCCTCTGCATCCTTCGCGCCGATGTCGCGCTGCAGCCGGGTGAGCCAGGCCGCCAGCTCGTCGGTGTTGAAGACGTTGTCCAGCGACAGCATCCGTTCCAGATGCTCGGCCGGGGTGAAATCGGTCGCGAAACCGGCGCCGCCGACCAGCTGAGTGGGCGAATCCGGGGTGCGCAGTTCGGGGTGCTGTTCCTCCAGCGCCGTCAGCCGGCCCAGCAGCGCATCGAAGTCGGCGTCGGTGATGGTCGGGGCGTCCCGCACGTAATACCGGAACTGGTGTCCACGCACTTCGTCGGCCAGGTCCTGCCATTGCCGGCGAATATCGGCCTCGGCGGCATCGGCTTCGGTATCGGGGTCAGCGGGGCTCACTACCGCAGGCTATCGAAGTGGGCCGACAGTCTTGGCGCATGTCGGGCTCAACTGAACGTTTCCTGTGAGCCACTCTGGCTAGGCTGGGCCCATGCCGCATCCCGTCATGTTCAGCGATGACGATTTCGGGCTGGCCGAGGTACGGGCCATCGCCCTGGACTTCCCGGAGGCTTTCGAGAAGATCTCCTGGGGCAGGCCGGTGTTCTGCGCTCCCAAGATGTTCGCCATGTACGGCGGCAACCGGAAATCCGACACCAAGGGCGAGCACATCCCCTATCCGAACTCGCTGCTGGTCAAGGTCGACGAGGCCGAACGTGCCGCGCTGCAACAGGATGCACGGTTCTTCTTCCCGGCCTACATGGGTCCGTTCGGCTGGCTGGGCCTGGACCTGACCGCCGCGAAACCGGATTGGGACGAGGTGCGCGAACTCGTCGACGCCTCCTACCGGTCGATCGCGACCAAGCGCCTCATCAAGACACTCGACAACCGCCAGGAGACCGCATGAGTTTCGCCAGTCCTTTTCCCGACGTCGTCATCCCCGACGTCGGGGTGCACGAGTATCTGTTCGGCGACCTGGCGGAATCCGATGCCGACGGAATCGCACTCGTCGATGCCGCCACCGGCGCCGAGACGTCCTACCGCGACCTGGCGATCCGCGTCGACGCCTTCGCCGGCGCCCTGGCCGACCGCGGTATCGGCGTCGGTGATGTGGTGGGGTTGCACTCGCCCAACAGTTCGGCGTTCGCGGTGGCGTTCCACGGCATCCTGCGCGCCGGTGCCACCGCCACCACCATCAACGCGTTGTTCACCGCCAAGGACATCGCCAAGCAGCTCACCGACGCGCACGCCAAGATGCTGATCACGGTCAGTCCGCTGCTGGCCCAGGCGGTCGAGGGCGCTTCACACGCGGGACTGTCGCCGTCGGAGGTGGTGGTGCTCGACGGACCCGGCGAGACCGTGGACGGCCATCCCAATGCCGATGATCTGCTGGCCTCCGGCGCCGACGCACCCACGGTCAGCTTCGACCCGGCGACGCATCTGGCCGCGCTGCCGTACAGCTCGGGTACCACCGGAAATCCCAAGGGCGTCATGCTCACTCACCGCAACCTGGTCGCAAACGTCGCGCAGATCCGCCCCATCCAGGGTGTCCGCGAGCACGACATCGTCCTGGCGGTGCTGCCCTTCTTCCACATCTACGGCATGACGGTGTTGTTGAACGCTGCCCTGCACGCCCGGGCCAAGCTCGTCATCATGCCCTCGTTCGACCTCGGCGCATTCCTGGGCAATATCGAGAAGTACCGGGTCACCGTGGCGTTCATCGCCCCGCCGGTCGCGGTGGCCCTGGCCAAGCATCCCGTCATCGACGAACACGACCTGTCCTCGCTCAACGTCGTCATGTCCGGTGCCGCGCCCCTGGACGAGGAGCTGGGCCATGCCGTGGCCAAGCGCATCGGCTGCCGTGTCGTGCAGGGCTACGGCATGAGTGAGCTCAGCCCCGTCAGCCATTGCATGCCGTTCGACGGCGGATCGTCCTGGTGCGGCGTCGAGGCTCCGCTGAGTTCGGTCGGCTGGACTGTTCCCAACGCCGTCAGCAAGATCATCGACACCGAGACCGGCGCGGAGATCACCGTGCCCGCCAGCGGGCTCAGCGCCCCGGGTGAGTTGTGGTTCGCCGGCCCCAACGTCATGGCGGGCTATCTCGGCAACCCCAGCGCGACGGCGGAAACCATTGACGCCGAAGGCTTCCTGCACACCGGCGATATGGCCAGCGTGGATTCCGACGGCTGTATCCACATCGTCGACCGGCTCAAGGAACTCATCAAATACAAGGGGTACCAGGTACCGCCCGCCGAGCTTGAGGCGCTGCTGCTGACCCACCCCGATATCGCCGATGCCGCTGTCGTCGGTGCGATCGATGCCGAATCCGGCGAAGAGGTGCCCAAGGCTTTCGTGGTCCGCCAGCCCGACGCCGACCTGTCCGAGACGGCGGTCATGGAGTTCGTCGCCGAACACGTCGCGCCTTACAAGAAAGTCCGCCAGGTCGCCTTCATCGACGCGGTTCCGAAGTCGGCGGCGGGAAAGATTCTGCGCAAGGATCTGCGGGGGCTTTAGGCCGACGGTTAAGTCGAACTGAGTTGAGCTGCATTGCGTGGGCGTCGGGGTGCGGCATGATTGGCACCAGCCCGCCGACTGCCATTGAGATTGGATGCAATATCCGGTTCCTCCGCCCGACGATTGTCGCCAGGCACCTGCGGTCCAACCCTAAGAAATGGATGAGCAGGTAACCACGAAACCGAGGCCACTGAAAGGTGACCCCGGGTGCCCCAGCCTCACGATACGGGATCGTTCGTGTTGGAACCGATGCCTAAACCGAAACGGTAAATTAAACCTGTGAACTTGTGGCGCGCCTAACGTTTACACCTATTCGGCCGGTCGAAGTGGACATCAGGTGTGACGAGGCAACTAGCGTCCTGAACCCGCAGCCCCTGCGAGTTAGCCAGTCGCCATGGACCGGTGCCGACTAGCGCGCATGCGGATCGGCCGTCAACAGCTGACTAAACAGTGTCACGGTTTCTGTTGGTATCCATTGCGGCATATCCCGGTAAACGCGCCGCACCACGCCCTGCTTGAGCTTGCCTTTAAACATCGACAATCCTTTGAAAGCTCCCAGTAGCCATGCCTCCCAAGCGTGCCCGTCGTAGTTCAGCGCAAACCAGGGGGCAGTCACCGCCGCACCTCCGTTGTACGAGATCGTGACAGTTCTGCCGTGGTCCAGACTTGCTCGCTGAGGCTCTGTCATCTGACTTCGCACCTCCGCCATTACGTAGTCGCTAGTGTGTTGAGCATATTTCGCGTCGAAGCTAAAGAAGGGCGCATCTGTACCGAACACTTCAATTGCGCTCGCCTTCTCCTCCCTCACAAGGAGGATTCCAACAGCGACTGGATCGAGGATTAGGTTTTCTAGCGAATATCTTGTTGGCGCGAATACAACTCCGTCCGGAATATTACTTGCGTCCGCGTCTCGATCGACTACACCCCTAATGTTAGTCCCATTTCTGCGCAGGTTACTCACCATTTGCAAAACCTCATGGCGATTGCTATTTCCTGTGCTGCCAGAGGGCACGAACATCAAAGAAATTGGAGTACTAATACTGGGCCGCAATATCGTGAAGAGGTCTTGGTAACATTCTGCATCATCTTCCGCCTCAGTGACGACGACCCTACGGTTATCGTTCGAAACGCTTAGCGTTGGCAACCCAATTAGTAGGCCTTTCAACGCCTCATCCCGCGTTGCCTTCGATAATCGCGAGCATCCGTCCCGCTGCATCACATATAAGGATTCCTCAGGAGCAAGCGCCACGGTTGTAGGAGAATGGGTAGTCATTATCACTTTAGTGCCATAATCGTCGACAAATGTCGTCTTAACAACGGAAAGAAGCGTACTCACCATTGATGGGTGGAGGCTAGCATCAGGTTCGTCGAGCAGAAGCACTTTTGGCATTGCAAACGAATATTGCATGTGCGACCCCATATAGAGACTTCTTGCAACGGCAAGCAGTGTCCTCTCACCTGAACTGAGCTGTTCGAGTCGTATCGTAGTATTGTCGTCGAGCGACTTAAGAAGCACTTCAAAAGATAGATTCGGCTGGTTCGCTTCAGGTCTATTGAATTCGTATCTCATTCCGATTGACTGAAGCGTGCTGCTCAGCAATTCCCACGGTGGCGGCCCATTTCTTTTTTCGAACTCTTCTGGAGTCAGCGGCGTCCCCAGAGGCTGCTCACCAATGGATGACTGCCAGCGATACATCGTGTTATCACGGAGTCGACTGTAGTAAGAAAGAAATAGATCCACCATCGATGTAGAGAATGGATCGGCGCCGATCAGAAGGGGTGAGTTCGTGCTGAAATCGGCATCCGTAAATTCCAGAATTGGCTTGCCACTAAATGCTTCTAAGAGATCCAAAACAGTAGATGGGATTCCGTGACTAGTAATGAGTGTATTACGAGCAAAGGTGTTCAGATACTCTCCAGAATCTGCCCCCTCAGGCACGGCCGTCGCTCCTTGTGATATCTGCTTAACAGCAAACTGCAGCCCATTGCGTAAATGGACCCAGGTTTCCTGCATTTCTGAAATAGTCCGAGGCTCACCCGGTTGCACTATCAACTCGTTCAACCGAAAGAACCGAATTTGACTGTGACGATGGTCATCGCGTATATCTAGTCCATCGATGATCATCGCACCAGTCGAGATCGCTTCAAGCAGATTAGATTTTCCCGACCCATTCGGGCCCGAAAGTACGATGAAGTCTGCTATATCTTCAGCGGAAACGGGGCCCTTTATCGAGTTATGGGCCCGGACAAAATTCAGTCTCATCCGGTCAGGCTAAGCTTAGGCCAGCCTATTGTCCGTGGTTTGGTCGAGGTTGGTGTCGAGCTCGGTGCAACTCCTCCAGCAACCTTACTAACGGATGGCGGCGGGTGGCGGCTGAACCGAGTTATGGGCCGCATGGCTCGCCCGAAGCTATAAGCCTCATTCGCGTCGATGGACCTGGAGTCAGGAATTCACTAGTCATATCATGACCGAAGTTGCTTAGAGCGATGTTATGACCCAAATGGCGTCACCCGCCGCCACCGAGGCGGGCATATGCCACGAATCGCTTCTTCCCCAACTGTTAACACTATGTCGACGCATTGCACCATCGGGCGTAACTCTGCCCAAGGATTTGGAAAGCTAGCGCTAGATCGCTTCCGGGTCCTGGGCGAGACCGTCGGCGACCTTCTGGGCCAATTCCATTGCGGTACGGGCCCATTCGAGGGTCGCACCGGCCAGGCCGCAGGCCGGGGTGATACCGACGCGCTCGGCCAGCACGGCGCGCGGGAATCCGAGCCGGTCGGTGACCTTCGCCGCGGCGGCCGCGATCTCCTCGGCGGCCGGACGGTCGGCGGGCCGCGTCGTCGGGACGACACCGAGCTGCACCGTCCGCCCGGTCTCCAGGAACTCACCGACACCGTCGAGATCGGCCGGTTGCAACAACGCGACATCGACCGCGACGGCATCGATCGCACAGCGCTGCAAGACATTCCACGGAATCGGCACAGCGCAGGTGTGAATCGAGGTCTGCCCGGCAGCTTCCGCGCAGATATCGATGAGCGACACCGCCACGGCCTCGTCCACCGGGTGCACCGGCGTCATGCTGGTCACCCCGGAGAGCCGCCCGGCCAAGGCCGCGGCCAGCGAGGGCTCGTCGAGCTGGACGACGACCGGGGCGCCGAGGCGGCGTTCCAGCTCGGCGCGGTGCACCCGAATTCCCTCGGCCAGCGACGCGGTCAGATCCCGCACCGCGCCGCGATCGGTGATGGCCCGGTGTCCATTGCTCAGTTCGAGCTGCGCGGCCAGCGTGATGGGACCGGCCACCTGGATCTTGACGGTGCGGTCTGCCACCCCGTCGCCGGCCTTCTCCCAGGCCTCCTCCAGGGCGTCGATGTCCTCGCGCAACAGGCTGTCGGCGCGTTTGGCGACCGAGCCCGGCCGCGCGGTGATGCGGTATCCGCGCGGGACGGTGTCGACGGCGATATCGACCAGGATGGCGGCGGTCCGCCCGATCATGTCGGCGCCCAACCCGCGGTCGGGCAGTTCGACCAGGTGCGGTAGCGAGTGCAACTCACCGACCACGATCTCGGCGGCAACCCGTGCCGAAATGCCGGGAAAAGAGCCGATACCGGTGGCCGCGCCGAAAACACTCACCCGGCAACCGTATTACCCTCGGATCAACGAAGGGACGCCGAGGATGGTCAAGGCGGCGCAGCGGGTGCTGGGCGGGCTGCTTGTGCTGACCGTCGCGGCGTGTACCCGACAGGTCGACGGCGTCGCGGCTCTGCCCTATACCGAGACTCCCGGCCCCGAGGTGATCCTCGCGGTGGACGCCGACGACGTGATGATCGACCTGCCCGGCATGCGCGGGATCACCGGCGGCGGCGACCAACTGCACGTCATCCCGTCGATGGACAGCACCACACCGACCGATATCGACCTGCTGGCCAAGGACGCGCCCGCGTCGTGCCGGTTCCTGTTCGCCGAGACGACCACATTCGGCGCCGATGTCGCCGACTTCCACAAGATCACCTACCAGGACCTGTCGGTCGGCGGCCAGATTTCCCAGGGCGCCGCGGTCTACCGTGCCCCGGCGGATGCCCGCCACGCCCTGACGTCGCTGTCGGCGCTGGCGCAGGACTGCGCGCAGACGTCGTTCGGCCAGATCTTCGTCGGCACCGTCACCGGGGACGCGGAGTCGATGCGGATCCGTCCCGGCGGCGACTGCGGCCGCGACTACCGACTCAAGTCGGCGGTGCTGGCCGAGGTGACGTTCTGTGCGTTCGGGGATTCGGTGCCCGAGATCGTGATGACGAATCTGATGAACAAGGTGCCGGGGTGACGCGCTTCCCGCGTTGACCCGGAATCCTGGGCGGGAAATGCGCCGAAATCCCGCCCAGGATGCAGGGTCAACGCCCGCCGTTCAGCCTCGATGACCGCTAGGTGCGCAGCACCGTCGGCCCCAGCGCCTCATAACGTCGGGCGTCGGCGGCGCTGAGCTCCGAACCGGTCACGATCGCTTCGAAATCGGATACCTGCGCGAACCGGCAGAAACTGGACGCACCGAACTTCGAATGCGCGGCAACCAGGATGCGCCGGCGCGCCACCCTTACAGCGGTCTGCTTGACGGCGGCGACCGCCGGGTCCGGGGTGGTGAGCCCGTGGTCGAGCGAAATACCGTTGGTACCAAGGTAAGCGACGTCGATTATCAGGCTGCTGAGCATGTCCACCGCCCAGTGGTCGACGGTGGCCAGGGTCCGGCCGCGCATCCGCCCGCCGAGCAGCAGCACCGTCACGGTGTCGCTGTGGGCCAGCGCTTCGGCCGCCAGCAGCGACGAGGTGACGACGGTGAGTTCCTGGTCGGCCAGCCGCTCGGCGATCAGCCGCGGGGTGAAACCTTCGTCGAGATACACCGTTTCGGCACCGTGCAGCATCTCGGCGGCACCCGCGGCGATGCGGTGCTTCTGGGCCAGGTCCACCTGACTGCGGTATTCGACACCCGATTCGAATGCCGCGGTCTCCAGCGGGATGGCACCACCGTGAACCCGTTTGAGCAGCCGCCGGCCGGCCAGCACCTTCAGATCGCGCCGGATCGTCTCGGTGGCCACGTCGAGTTCACCGGCCAGGGCGGCCACCTCGACACGTCCCCTGGTCCGGGCGAACTCGACGATCAGACTCTGACGACTCTCGGAATCCACAGGCACATCCTGCTGGATCGGTCCGCGGGTGCGCTGCCCGGCGTCACTGTCCGGCGCCGCCGAGCACCGCCTTCACCTCCTCGGCCGTACGCGCGGCCCGCAGGCGTGCGACGTCGTCGGCGTTGGTGAAGATCTGGCCGATCTTGGCCAGCAGCGCCAGGTGATCTTTGCCCGCACCCGCGATTCCGACGACGAATTCGGCGGGCTTGCCTTTCCAGTCGACGGGTTCGTCGTAGCGCACGAAGGACATCGCGGTGCGACGGATGGCGTCCTTGGCCTCGTTGGTGCCGTGCGGGATGGCCAGGCCGTTGCCCATATAGGTCGAGACCGACTTCTCCCTTTCGTGCATCGCGTCGACGTAGGACGGATCGACCGCACCGGCGTCGATCAGCAGTCGGCCGGCTTCGGTGATGGCCTCTGCGCTGGTCTTCGCGGTACCGGTGAGCACTATCGAGTCGACCGCCAGTACGTCATCGGCACCGTCGGTGACCGCGGGAGCGGGCTCCCCGGCCGTGGCGGCGGAGGTGGCAGCCGCGCCGTTCCCGTTGGTCTGCTGCAGCAGTTCGACGATCTCGCCGTAGCGCGGGCTGTTCATGAAATCGTCGACCGAGATGTGGATCGCCGACGGCGTCTTCTGTTTGGCCCGCTCGGTCAGGTCGCGGTGCGTGACCACCAGACCGTAGACGTCGGTCAGGTTGGAGATCGCCTGGTTACCGACCTTGACATCGGAGAATCCGGCCTGCTGGATCTTCTTGCGCAGCACCGAGGCTCCCATCGCCGAGGACCCCATGCCGGCATCGCAGGCGAACGCGATATTGGTGATGCGCTCACCGCCACCGGTTCCGAGCAGCGCCGCCGACACCGAGGACTTCTTGCCCTTGAGTGCTTCCATTTCGGCGGTCGCGGCCGCCAGATCGGGCTCGTCGGTGGCACGGTCGGTCTTGAGCAGCAGTGATGCGACGACGAACGAGACCGCGGCTGCTCCCACGACCGACAGCGTGACGCCGAGGTAGCTGCCGCTGGCGGTCTGGGCGTAGACGGCGATGATCGACCCCGGGGCGGCCGGGGCGCGCAGTCCCGATCCGAACAGCACGTTGATGAAGACACCGGTCATACCGCCGAGGATGGTGGCCAGCACCAGCTTGGGCTTCATCAGCACATACGGGAAGTAGATCTCGTGGATACCGCCGAAGAACTGGATGATGGCGGCGCCCGGCGCCGAGGCCCGTGCGGCCCCCTTGCCGAATGCCATGAAGGCCAGCAGCAGTCCCAGACCCGGGCCGGGATTGGCTTCGAGCAGGAACAGGATCGACTTACCGGTTTCCAGCGCCTGGGTGGTTCCCAGTGGCGTCAGCACCCCGTGATTGATGGCGTTGTTGAGGAACAGCACCTTGGCCGGCTCGATGAGGATCGAGGTCAGCGGCAGCAGGTCGTTGTCGACCAGGAAGTCGACGGCGTTGCCGGCACCCCGGGTGAACGCCGAGACGATCGGGCCGATGCCGAAGAAGCCGAAGATCGCCAACAACATCCCGACGATGCCTGACGAGAAGTTGTCGACCAGCATCTCGAAACCGGGCCGGATCTTGCCGTCCCACAGCGCATCGGCCTTCTTGATGGCCCAGCCACCGAGCGGCCCCATGATCATGGCGCCCATGAACATCGGGACGTCGGCGCCGGCGATGACGCCCATGGTGGCGATCGCGCCCACGACTGCGCCGCGATTACCGTGCACCATCCGGCCGCCGGTGAAACCGATCAACACCGGCAGCAGGTAGGTGATCATCGGCGCGACGATGCCCGCGCCGTCGAAGGTGCCCCAGCCACCGATCTTGGCGACCCACCCGTCGGGATCGCGCAGCGCCGGGAAGATGCCCTGGAGCCAGCCGGCCTTGATGAACAACGCCGTGATCAGGCCCCAGGCGATGAATGCCCCGATATTGGGCATCACCATGTTCGACAGCGACGTCCCGAGCTTCTGTACCGCGACCCGCGCCCCGGAGCGCGGCGCGCGACCTCCAGACGCTTCGGTTGACGTTGTGGTTGCAGACACCTCACGACCTCCCATCTCGCCGGCGGACTATGACGCCGATCACATGTAATGCCTAGTAAAACGCACAAACGGGCATCTGCGCAAGGAATCGGGCAGAAATGGGCGAGCAATTTCGTGGTTTTATGACCGGATGGCGGTTAGAGTGCCCTCAGGGTGTTTGCCCGCCAGCTCCCGTGTCACGGTTCCCGCCCGCCACCCGCCGCCTACCGGAAGGACGAACATGAAGGCCCTACGCTTCTACGCACCCGAGGATGTCCGCCTGGAGGACGTACCGGAACCCGAGTGCGGTCCCGATGAGATCAAGCTGCGGGTGCGCAACTGCTCGACCTGCGGCACCGATGTCAAGATCTTCTACAACGGCCACCAGAACCTGACTCCCCCACGCACCATCGGACACGAGATCGCCGGCGAGATCGTCGAGGTCGGCGCCGATGTCAACGCCACCTACGGCACCGACTGGCAGGTGGGTGATCGCACCCAGGTGATCGCCGCCGTGCCGTGCGGTGAATGCCATGAATGCCGCAAGGGCTGGATGGCGGTCTGCGAGAACCAGACCTCGATGGGCTACCAGTACGACGGCGGCTTCGCCGAATACATGATCGTGCCCAAGCAGGTGCTCAAAGTCGATGGCCTGAACCGGATTCCGGACAACGTCGGCTATGACGAGGCATCGGCGGCCGAGCCGTTCGCCTGCGCCATCAACGCCCAGGAACTACTCGGCATCGAACCCGGCGACACCGTCGTGGTGTTCGGCGCGGGCCCGATCGGCTGCATGCACATCCGGATCGCCCGGGGTGTGCACGATTGCGGCCCGATCTATCTCGTCGACGTCAACGACGCCCGGCTCAAGATGTCGGCCGACGCCGTCTCACCCGACGGCGTGATCAACGCGGCCGAGGTCGATGTCGTCGAACGGGTCAAGGAACTGACCGGGGGCCGCGGCGCCGATATCGTCATCACCGCGACCGCCGCCAATATCGCCCAGGAGCAGGCCATCGCGATGGCGGCCCGCAACGGCCGGATCTCGTTCTTCGGCGGACTGCCCAAGACCGATCCGACCATCACCTGCGATTCCAATATCGTGCACTACCGCCAGCTGCACATCCACGGCGCCAACGGTTCGGCACCGGAACACAACAAGCGTGCGCTGCAATACATCTCGTCCGGTCAGGTGCCGGTGAAGGATCTGATCACCCGGCATATCCCGCTCGACGACGTGCTGGAGGCATTCCAGATCGTCAAGCGGGGCGAGGCCATCAAGGTGACCGTCGAGCCCTGAGGCCCGACTAGCGGGTGCCGCTGAGGGTGGCGCTGGCCAGCACCTCGTCACCGTCGGCGTCAGCCCGGTAGAGCACCAAGGTCTGGCCGGTCGCCACCCCGCGCAGCGGAGTGCGCAGGCGCGTCACCAGCTCGCCGTCGACCAGTTCGGCGATCGCAGGCACCGTCTCGCCGTGCGCGCGGACCTGCACTTCGCACTCGACCGGCGCCGAGAACGCCGTCCCCGAGGTGAAGACCGGGCGTACCGCCGTCAGCGTGGACACTTCGAGATCTGCGGATCCACCGACGCGCACCGTGCCGGTCTCGGCGTCGATCGAGGTGACATAGCGCGGCTGGCCGTCCGGTCCCGGTCCGGCGATCCCGAGTCCTTTTCGCTGACCGATGGTGAAACCGTGCACCCCGTCGTGCTCGGCGAGCACCGTGCCCGCGGCGTCGACGACGGCGCCGCGGCGCACCCCGATCCGCGCGCCCAGAAAAGCCCGGGTGTCCCCCGAGGGAATGAAGCAGATGTCGTGGCTGTCGGGCTTGTCGGCAACGGCCAGCCCGCGCTCGGCGGCCTCGGCCCTGATGTCGGGCTTCGGGGTGTCGCCGATCGGGAAAGCGGCGTGCCGCAATTGTTCTGCGGTCAGAACCGCCAGCACGTAGGACTGATCCTTGTCGCGGTCCACCGCACGACGCAGCCGGCCGTCGGCCAGGCGTGCGTAGTGCCCGGTGGCGACGGCGTCGAACCCGAGTGCCAGGGCGCGCGCCGACAGCGCGGAGAACTTGATCTTCTCGTTGCACCGCACACACGGGTTGGGCGTCTCACCACGGGCGTAGGACTCGACGAAATCGTCGATGACATCTTCTTTGAAACGGTCGGCGAAATCCCATACGTAGAAGGGAATCCCGAGCACATCGGAAACACGCCGGGCGTCGGAGGCGTCCTCTTTCGAGCAGCAGCCCCGCGACCCGGTGCGCAGGGTGCCCGGCGCGGAGGACAACGCCAGGTGGACACCGACCACGTCGTGGCCGGCATCGACCATCCGGGCGGCCGCCACCGACGAATCCACTCCCCCGCTCATCGCGGCCAGCACCCGCATCAGCGAGTCACCCCCGCAGCGGCCAGGGCGGCCTGGCGTGCGCGTTGCACCGCCGCGGGCAGCACCGCGAGCGCGGCATCGACATCACTGTCGATGCTGCTGTGTCCCAAC
The DNA here is from genome assembly GCA_016197405.1 of Mycobacterium sp. GTDB lineage: Bacteria > Actinomycetota > Actinomycetes > Mycobacteriales > Mycobacteriaceae > Mycobacterium. Next base: position 141,581 of record JACPVR010000023.1, on the reverse strand, counting down.
GAAAGCCGAATGGATCCGCGCGCCGTGGCCGGATCGGCACCCATGGCCAGCAGCACATGCGAGGGCTGTGCGACCCCCGCCGTGCACGCCGAACCGGTCGAACACTCGATGCCGTTGGCATCGAGCAACATCAGCAGGGAGTCACCTTCGCAGCCGCGAAAAGTGAAGTGCGCGTTACCTGGAAGCCGGCTCTGCAGCGAGCCGTTGACCACCACGTCGTCGATGGCGGCCAGCACACCCTCGATCAGCCGGTCCCGCATCGCGCTCAGCCGCGCGGCGTTGGCTTCCATGCCGTCGACGGCGATCCGGGCGGCCACCGCCATGGCCACCGCGCCGGCCACGTCCGGTGTGCCGGAGCGGACATCGCGCTCCTGGCCGCCACCGTGGGTGAGCGGAACGCATGCGGTGTCACGCCGCAGCAGCAGTGCGCCGACGCCGGTCGGGCCGCCGAACTTGTGCGCGGCCACACTGATCGCGGCGCAACCGCTGGCGCCGAAGTCCACCGGCACCTGCCCTACGGCCTGGATCGCGTCACTGTGCATCGGCACGTCGAATTCGGCTGCCAGCGCTGCTAACTCGGCGATAGGCAGTACCGTGCCGACCTCGTTGTTGGCCCACATCGCCGTCAACAGCGCGATATCGTCATGCTGCTCGAGCACCGCGCGCAGTGCGGCAGGCGTCACCGAACCGTCGGGCTCGGTGGGCAGCCAGGTGATCTCGGCGCCCTCGTGCTCGGCCAGCCAGGTCACCGCGTCGAGCACGGCATGGTGTTCGACCTTGGTGGTGACGATGCGGCGGCGCTGCGGGTCGGCGTCCCGGCGCGCCCAGTAGATGCCCTTGACCGCCAGGTTGTCGCTCTCGGTACCGCCGGCGGTGAAGATGACCTCCGAGGGCCGGGCGCCGAGGGCGGCCGCGAGGGTCTCGCGCGACTCCTCCATCCGGCGCCGTGCGGTGCGGCCCGCGGTGTGCAGCGACGACGCATTTCCGACCGTGCCCAGCACAGCAGTCATCGCCTCGATGGCGGCAGGCAGCATCGGGGTGGTGGCGGCGTGATCGAGGTACACCGGGCTGGCGGGGCTCATGACCTGTCCAGGATAGCGGGACGGGCGCCGATACCCCGTTCCGGCGGTCAGGCAGCCAATGCGTGGCCGTGCGCCTGCGCACGAACCGGACCGGCGCCGCGCACCGCATGTTCGCAACGGGCGGCCAGCGCGCGCCTGCTCTCGCCCGGCAGCTGCAGCGACGGGACGTGCACGTGGGCGATGGTGCGCCGTGACACCAGCAGCCGGCGGATCGACGCGAACAGTGTGTCGTCGCCGATGTAGGCCGGCACCGTCGAGGTGCTGCCGTCGCGGTGGTGATACCGCAACTGCAGCGGCTGCACCGGCCTGGCCGCGTCGATGGCGGCCTGGAACATCGCCGGACGGAAGGGTCCATGGCCCAGACCGCACCAGGTGGTGCCCTCCGGAAAGGCCACCACGGTGTTGCCTGCGCGCAGCCGGGTCGCGACGGCGGCCACAACGTCGGGCAGCGCGCGCAGGCTGTCCCGCTCGATCGGGATGACCTTCATCAGCCGGGCCAGCGCACCGAAAGCGGGCCAGCTGATCAGCTCGGCCTTGGCCACGAACGACCCCGGCATGACGGCGCCGATGGTGAAGATGTCCAGCCAGGACACGTGCCTGCTGACCACCAGCACACCGGACAGGTTGCGAATCGGGCCGCCCGACACGGTGATTCGCACGCCCAGGCCACGCAGCACCAGCCGGCAGTAGCCACGCTGGATGTGTGAGCGCCCCGGCAGCGGTACCGCCAGCAGCGGCAGGGCGGGCAGCAACATCAGTACCCCGATGGCGCGCACGGTGGTGCGCAACAACACCGGCAGCCGCCGTCCGGCCTGACCGGAACCCGCACGCATGCAGTCGTCGTCGCAGGATGCCCGCGGCAGCCAGGGATTGAACTCGGTCATCAGCGGTCCCCGTCCATTGCGCCGGCAGCTGCCGAAACCGACCGCAGCCTCTTGAGGTACCGGGTGTCTGCCAGTCGTTTGTCCAGCAGTGCCGGGAAGTCGGCGACCCCGAAATCCGGATCGTGTGCCGGCTGGCCACACACCTGGGCGCCGAGCCGCAGGTAGCCGCGCATCAGCGGGGGCAGGTTGACCCGGGCGGGCGGTTCGATGTCGTCGAGGCTGCGTCCGCCCAGGACGACCGGGCGGTGCGGGTGCACCGTCCACTGCGGCGGGGCGGCATGGCGTCGGCTGACGAAATCGCGCACTCCGCGCACCAGTGCGCCGGGGGCACCGCCGCCGGCCGGGTGCGTCGGCACCGACACGCAGCCGGTGACGTAGTCGTAGCCGCTGCGGTCCAGGTAGGCCAGGATGCCGCCCCACATCAGCAGCACCACGGCGCCGTTGCGGTGGTCGGCGCGTACCACTGCCCGACCCATCTCGACCAGTGAGGGTCGCAGCGCATCGAGCGCGCGCACGTCGAATTCCGTTGCGGTGTAAAGGCCCCCGGCAGCGATGGCCCCTGGCGGCGGAAGCATCCGGTAGCAGCCGACCAGCTCGCCGGTGCTGTCCTCACGGACCAGCAGATGGTCGCAGTGTTCGTCGAAGCGGTCGGCGTCCAGGCCGTCGGCCGTGGCATCGTCGGTCAGGGTGAATCCGGGTTCGGAGGTGAACACCTGGTAGCGCAGCCGCTGGGCGGCCTCGATCAGGTCGGCGTCGGTGGACAGCAGCAGGGAGTAGCGCGGAGTGTCGGTCGTCTGGCTCGGTTGATCTGCGGCGATGAGTACAGAAGCAGTGCTCATAGCGGCCACGGTGACGCAACCGTCCGGCGCGGTGGCAATCACCGCATGACGTGTTCATGAGCGTCAGGTGACGAGTTGAGGCGAGCAGACGCAAACGACCCCCATTCCACGAGGAAATGGGGGTCGTCTGCGTCTGCTCGCGCAGAACCAGCCGGGGTTAGCCCTTGCGAGCCTTGACGGCCTCGGTGAGCTGCGGGGTGACGTTGAACAGGTCGCCCACGATGCCGTAGTCGGCGATCTCGAAGATCGGTGCCTCTTCGTCCTTGTTGACCGCGACGATGGTCTTCGAGGTCTGCATACCGGCCCGGTGCTGGATGGCACCGGAGATGCCCAGGGCGATGTAGAGCTGCGGCGAGACCGTCTTACCGGTCTGGCCGACCTGGAACTGGCCCGGGTAGTAACCGGAGTCCACCGCGGCACGCGAGGCACCGACAGCGGCACCGAGCGAGTCGGCGAGCTCTTCGACCACGCTGAACTTGTCCGCACTGCCGACACCACGACCGCCGGCGACGACGACCGAGGCCTCCGTCAGCTCCGGACGGTCACCGGCGACGACGGGCTCGCGCGAGGTGATCTTGGTGGCGTTCTCGGCCTGCGCCGGGACCTCGACCTCGACCTGCTCACCGGCACCGGCGACGGGCTCGGCCTCGATGGAGCCGGGACGCAGCGTGATGACCGGGGTGTCGCCGTTGGTCTTGGCGTCGACGGTGTAAGCGCCACCGAAGATGCTGTGGACACCGATGGGGCCTTCTTTGACCTCCACGACGTCGACCAGCAGACCGGAGCCGATGCGGGCGGCGAGCCGGCCCGCGATCTCCTTGCCGTCGGCGTTCGCGGCGATCAGCACACCGGCCGGGGTGGCCGACTCGGCCAGCGCGGCCAGCACGTCCACATACGGGGTGAGCAGGTAGTTCTCCACGTCGGCGGATTCGGCGACGTAGATCTTGGCGGCGCCGGCCGCCTTCAGGTCGTCGATCAGTCCGGCCGAGGTGCCGGGAGCTCCCACCACGACGGCGGACGGCTCACCCAGCACGCGGGCAGCGGTGATCAGCTCGCTGGTGACCTTTTTGAGCGCACCGTCGGCCTGTTCGACGAGTACAAGTACTTCAGCCATTGTTGTTCAGCCTCTTGTTCTTTCGGTTCTCAGGAGTGGGGTGGGCTAGATCAGCTTCTGGCCGACCAGGTACTCGGCGATCTTCTTGCCGCCTTCACCTTCGTCGGTGATCTTCTCGCCCGCGGTCTTCGGCGGCTTCGGGGTGGACGACAGCACGGTCGAGCCGGCGTTGCCAACGCCCACCTCGTCGGCCTCGACGCCGATCTCGGCCAGCGTCAGCGTGGTGACTTCCTTCTTCTTGGCGGCCATGATGCCTTTGAAGGACGGGAAACGCGGCTCGTTGATCTTCTCGTTGACGCTCACGATGGCCGGCAGGGTCGCCGACAGGGTGAAGACACCGTCATCGGTCTCGCGCTCGGCGGTGACGTTGTCGCCGTCGACGGTCAGCTTGCGCACGTGGGTCAGCTGCGGCAGGCCCAGATATTCGGCGATGACGGCCGGGACCGCCCCACCGACACCGTCGGTCGCCTCGTTACCGGCGATGACCAGCTCGGTGCCCTCGATGGTGCCCAGCGCGCGGGCCAGGGCCCAGCCGGTCTGGATGACATCGGAACCGTGCAGGCCGTCGTCCTTGAGGTGGACAGCCTTGTCGGCGCCCATCGACAGCGCCTTGCGGATCGCCTCGGTGGCACGCTCGGGGCCGGCGGTCAGGACCGTCACGGTCGAGTCACCGCCCACCTTCTCCTTGATCAACAGCGCCTCCTCGACGGCGCGCTCGTTGATCTCGTCCAGCACGGCGTCGGCGGCCTCACGGTCCAGCGTGAAATCACCGTCGGAAAGCTTGCGCTCCGACCATGTGTCCGGCACCTGTTTGATCAGGACCACGATGTTCGTCATGACTCTGGTTCGTCCTCCTCGACGGGTCTCACAGCAGGATGAGCTGTAAGAACGTGGGTCACGGGTTGCAACCACCCGGCAATGTTACTAGTCGGTAACTTATGGTGGTCCGCTCGTACACCATAACCGGTCGTCCTGCAGGTTCTGCCCGCCCGTACCGGTCAACCGTTCTGCCACGCCGCGCCACGGGTTAGCCTGCCTTGCAATGAGCGCATTCGTTACCGACGGGCCCACCGACGAGGGGGCAGGTACCGGGCCGTCCCCGAACCTGCCGCTGACCGGTGAGCGCACCGTGCCCGGCCTGGATATCGAGAACTACTGGTTCCGTCGTCACGAGGTCGTCTACGAGCGGTTGGCGCACCGCTGCATGGGCCGTGACGTGCTCGAAGCCGGATTCGGCGAAGGCTACGGGGCCGATCTGCTGGCCGGAGTCGCGCAGCAGGTGACCGGTGTGGACTATGACGAGGCGGCGGTGGCGCACGTGCGGGCGCGCTACCCGCGGGTGCATGCGCTGCAGGGAAATCTGGCGGCGCTGCCCCTTGCGGACGCCACGGTCGACGTCGTGGTGAACTTCCAGGTCATCGAGCATCTGTGGGATCAGTCACAGTTCGTCGCCGAGTGCCTACGCGTGTTGCGCCCCGGCGGACTGCTGCTGATGTCGACGCCCAACCGGATCACCTTCACACCCGGCAGCGACGTTCCGCTCAATCCTTTTCACACCCGCGAACTCAACGCCGCCGAGCTGACCGAACTACTGACCGACGGCGGATTCCGGCTGGAATCGATGAGCGGGGCCTTTCACGGTGCACGGCTGCGTGAACTCGACGCCCGGCACGGCGGTTCGATCATCCAGGCGCAGATCGATCGCGCGCTCGCCGACGCCCCGTGGTCCGATGATCTGCTTGCCGATGTCGCCGCGGTACGCAGCGACGATTTCGACATCACCGATGCCACCGAGCGTGACATCGATGCCAGCCTCGATCTGGTGGCGATCGCGGTCCGCCCGTGACCGCATCGGCACGCTCGCACGCTCCGGTCGACGCCGACGGCGTACCCGGCATGTTCACCCTGGTGCTGCACACGCATCTGCCGTGGCTGGCCCACCACGGGCGCTGGCCGGTTGGCGAGGAATGGCTCTACCAATCGTGGTCGGCGGCGTATCTACCGCTGCTGAAGGTTCTGCGCACGCTGGCCGCCGAGAACCGCCGCAGCCTGGTCAGCCTGGGCATGACACCGGTGGTGACCGCCCAGCTGGACGACCCGTACTGCCTGGACGGGATGAACCACTGGCTGGCCAATTGGCAGCTGCGCGCCACCGAAGCCGCGACCCGCTCGTCAGGACCGTCGGATCCCATGCGCGCCTTCGGGATTCACGAGTACGACGAGGCCACCCGGGCGCTCGACGATTTCTCCGTCCGGTGGCGGCACGGCGCCAGCCCGGTGCTGCGCGAACTCATCGACGCAGGCGCCGTCGAACTGCTCGGCGGTCCGTTGGCCCATCCGTTCCAGCCGCTGCTGGCACCGCGCCTACGCGAGTTCGCCCTCGCCGAAGGACTGGCCGACGCGCGGGCGCGCTTCGGCACCACCCCGACCGGTATCTGGGCGCCCGAATGCGCCTACGCCCCGGGTATGGAGCACGGTTACGCCGCCGCCGGCGTCGGGCATTTCATGGTCGACGGCCCGTCGCTGCACGGCGACACCGCACTGGGCCGCCCGGTCGGCGACAGCCCGGTGGTGGCATTCGGACGCGACCTGCAGGTCAGCTACCGGGTGTGGTCCCCGAAGTCCGGTTATCCCGGACACGCGGCCTATCGGGATTTCCACACCTACGACCATGCGACGGGCCTGAAGGCCTCCCGGGTCACCGGGCGCAACGTGCCGTCGTCGGAGAAGGCGCCGTACGAGCCGCAGCGCGCCGATGCCGCCGTCGATGCCCACGTCGCCGATTTCGTCGAGGTGGTGCGGCGCCGGCTGCGCGCCGAGTCCGACCGCATCGGCAGGCCCGCCCACGTGGTGGCCGCCTTCGACACCGAATTGTTCGGGCACTGGTGGTACGAGGGCCCGGTGTGGCTGGAGCGGGTGCTGCGGGCGTTGCCGGCCGCCGGCATCCGGGTGGGGACACTGTCGGATGCGGTGGCCGCCGGATATGTGGGTGCCCCGGTGGATCTGCCGCCCAGCTCGTGGGGTTCGGGCAAAGACTGGCAGGTCTGGGCCGGTGAACCGGTCGCCGACCTGGTGCAGCTCAACACCGAGGTTGTCGAGACCGCGCTGACCACCGTCGACAAGGCACTGGAACAGAGCGCGCAGCTGGGCGCACCGACGCCCCGGGATCTCGTGGCCGACCAGATTCTGCGCGAGACGCTGCTGACGGTGTCGAGTGACTGGCCCTTCATGGTGAGCAAGGATTCGGCCGCTGATTACGCCCGCTACCGCGCGCACCTGCACGCTCACGCCACCCGTGAGATCGCCGATGCGTTGGCGTCGGGCCGCCGGGCCGCCGCGACGCGGCTGGCCGAAGGCTGGAACCGGGCCGACGGCCTGTTCGGCGCCCTGGATGCCCGGCGGCTGCCACGGCCGTGAAAGTCCTGATGGTGTCTTGGGAGTACCCGCCGGTGGTCATCGGTGGGCTGGGCCGGCATGTGCATCACCTGGCCACCGAGCTGGTGGCCGCCGGTCACGACGTCGTCGTGCTGTCGCGGCGCCCCACCGGCACCGACCCCAGCACCCACCCGACCACCGATGAGACCAGCGAAGGCGTGCGCGTCATCGCCGCCGCGCAGGATCCGCACGAATTCGCCTTCGGCACCGACATGATGGCCTGGACGCTGGCGATGGGTCATTCGATGACGCGCGCCGGGCTGACTCTGCGGGACTGGCGTCCCGATGTCGTGCACGCCCACGACTGGCTGGTGGCCCACCCGGCCGTTGCACTCGCCGAATTCTTCGACGTACCACTGGTTTCCACCATCCATGCCACCGAGGCCGGCAGGCACTCCGGCTGGGTTTCCGGGGCGGTCAGCCGCCAGGTGCACGCATTGGAATCCTGGCTGGTGCACGAGTCCGATTCGCTGATCGCCTGCTCGGCGTCGATGCGCGACGAGATCACCGAACTCTTCGCCCCCGGCCTTGGTGAGGTCTGTGTCATCCCGAACGGGATCGACACCGCCGGTTGGCCGTTCGCCAAGCGGCGGGCTCACCCCGGTCCGGCCGAACTGTTGTACTTCGGCCGTCTGGAATACGAGAAGGGTGTGCACGACGCCATCGCAGCGCTGCCCCGGATCCGGCGCAGCCACCCCGGCACCACGTTGACCATCGCCGGCGACGGGACACAGCTGGACTGGCTCGTCGAACAGGCCCGTAAGCACAAGGTCCTCAAGGCGGTGAATTTCGTCGGGCGCGTCGACCACGAGCAGTTGCTCTCGCTTTTGCACCGGGCCGATATCGCTTTGCTGCCAAGCCATTACGAGCCTTTCGGCATCGTGGCTCTGGAAGCGGCTGCGGCCGGCACACCACTGGTGACCTCCAATGCCGGAGGTTTGGGCGAGGCGGTGATCGACGGCGTGACCGGATTGTCGTTCCCACCCCGCGATATCGCCGCGCTGGCCGCGGCGGTGCGCACCGCCCTCGACGATCCGGCCGCGGCTCGTCGCCATGCCGTCGCCGCCCGGGAACGGCTGACCTCGGAATTCGCCTGGCACACCGTGGCCGAGCACACCGCAGAGGTCTACCTGGCCGCCAAACGCGGTGAGCGCCAGCCACAGCCACGCCGGACCATCGTCGAGCGTCCCCTGCCCGACCGCGGTTAGCGACGAGGCGGGGCGAGGTACGAGCCCCGCTAAGGAGCGCCGCAATCAGACACCGCGGTTAGCGACGAGGCGGGGCGAGGTACGAGCCCCGCTAAGGAGCGCCGCAATCAGACACCGCGGTTAGCGACGAGGCGGGGCGAGGTACGAGCCCCGCTGAGGAGCGCCGCAATCGGGCACCGCGGTTAGCTCATCGTCGCGGCGAACGCGAGGTGTTCGGCGAAACCCAGTTCGCCGGCCCGGTTCCGGTAATCCCGGACCAGGTCGCGATAGACCGAGTCATCACCATCGGCACGGGCGAGTAGCGCCCGCATCCGCAGCAGTGGCAGCTCGTGCAGCACGAAGCCATCATCGACCGGCACCGCGGCGAGTTCGTCGACGACGGCCCGCGCTTCGACCAGATCCGGGGCGGTCCCCCGGCGCAGCAGCGCCTCCAGCAGAACGGTGTACGCCGGGCCGCGCGAGGTCATGTCACCGGAACCCGCGAAATGCCCGACATCGTTGCGCGCCATGGTGATCGCGGTATCGACGTTGCCCAGGCGCAGCTGTTCCTCGACCATCTCGGTGTCAACGACCCGCAGCCAGCTGGTCCACGGGCGGCGGGCCAGCGCATCGCGTCGGTACTGCGCCAGCAGTTCGATGCCGGCCCGGCGCTCCGTGCCTTCGCCCTGATGTACCAGCACCACACCGCGGCTCAATTCGGTCGCCCAGAACGCCAGGTCGTCACTGCTCTGGTCGACGGCTTCGAGCGCCTCGGCGGTCTCGGAAAGCCCACGAGTACCTGGGCTCAGCGCCCCGTTGTGGCCGGGAAACGCGTACTTGTACATGATCGCCATACCGTGACATGTCCGATCGATGGGGCGTGCCAGGTCGACTGCCTCATCGAAATCGCTTTGCCAGCCCGATATTCCGAGGGCCCACCGGTTGGCGCCGCGAACGGCCAGTGCCAGTGCCAGCGGCGAGCCGAGGAGCAGTTTGCCCGCCAGCGGATCACCGTCGACCAGATCGATGACCCGCTGGACGTAACGCAGGCCGTCGTTGACCTCGCCGGCGTGAAATTTGGCGCTGCTCACCCCGATCAGCAGTTCGACCGTCAGCATGGGATCGGGGATCGAATCGACCAACTCCGCCAGTTCGGTGCCCTGTCGCGATGCTTCGGCGAACTGGTCCTGAACCACCAGCGCCGTCAACCGACCCGCCATCGCCAGTGCGGCGGTCACCTGATCGCCTGCCGTGGTCGCCAGTTCGCGCAGTTCATCGAAAACCGGGTCCGCGGCGCTGCCCCACTCGCGCCAGGCGTTGCCGCAGAACAGGGTTCGCGGCACCATCTGCATCGACACCTTGCCGGGCCACTCGTCGGGCAACCGGTCGGCGGCGTGTGCGGCATGCTGCCAGCTGATCCGCGCCGCCCGGACGTCGCGGCTGCTCGCGACGGCGGCGGCCCGCATATGCCATTCGTATGCGCCGCCGGTGTCACCGGCGGCCTCGAGGTGCCCGGCGATCAGTGCGGCGGAGCTGTCCGGGTCGCCGGACTGCGCCACGATGTTGTCGGCGAGCCTGCGGTGCAGCTTGCCGCGGTCGGCCTTCAGTTGTGATTCGTAGGCCACCGTGCGGATCATCGGATGGCGGAACGAGTATTCCGCGCGCGGCGAGAATGTCACCTGGTCGACGAGTTCGGCGCCGACCAGTTCGGCGATGTCGGGGTGCGCCACCAGGTTGTCGAGTAGTTGTACGTCGAAACGCATCCCGAGCACAGCCGCGGCGTTCAGCGTGCGTTTGGCCGCGGTCCCGAGTCGGTCGATGCGGGCGGCGATGGTGGCCTGCAGTGTCGCGGGCACCCGGATCGTCGCCGAATCCTGTCGACAGGTGTAGGCACCGGGGGTCCCGGTGATGACACCACGCTCCGCCAGATCGCGCACCATCTCCTCGGCGAAGAATGGGTTTCCGGCCGCCCGGCCCGCGACCTGAACCGCCAGCGCCTGCACCGAGTCATCGGAGCCCAGCAGTTTGGCCGTCATCACCGCGGAGTCCGAATCATCAAGTGGCGCCAGCGAAATACGGTGCGCACCCGGTAACCGGTCGAGGGCACCGTTGTATTCGGGACGATAGCTGACCAGCATCAGGGCGCGCGCCTGCGGCATCACCGCGGCGAACTCGGCCATCATCGACTCGCTGACGGCGTCGATCCAGTGCGCGTCCTCGACGACATAGACCGCCGGTGTGGTGCGTGCCGCTGCCGCGGTGTTCAGCATCGCGGCCAGCCTGCGGCGGCGCGCATCGGGGTTGATGTCGGGCATCGGCGCATCCGGGTCGGCGATCCCCAGCAGATCGTCGAGCAGGCTGACATCCTCTGATCCGGCGTTGAGCAGGCGGGCCCGGATGGTGGCCCGCGCGGTGGCGTCGTCGAGATCCCGCAAACCGAAAACCTCACGCAGCAGCCGCGCGGCAACATGGAACGACACGTTGCTGGTGTGCGACTCACAGTAAGTTGTGAAGACCTCAACCCCACGGTCTTCGGCCAGCCGCATGGTCTCGTCGACCATCCGGCTCTTGCCGATCCCCGGTGATCCGACCACCCCGACCACACGGCCTTTGCCGGCCACCGACTGATCCAGCAGTCCGGCAATGGTGCTCACTTCCCAATCGCGTCCGATCAGCGGCGAGAGCCGACGGGACCGACGCATGTCGGCGCCGAGAGAGGCCGCCACCAGACGGCGGGCGGGCACCGTGTCGGCGAAACCCTTGACGCGCACCTGCTGCGGGTCCCCGAGTTCGACGACGCCGTCGACGAGGCGTGCGGTGGAGTCGCTGACCATCACCGCGTCCGGCTCGGCAACCGACTCCATTCGCTGTGCCATCCCGACCTGTTCGCCGACCGCGGTGTACGCCCAAGGCCCGGAGCCGATTTCGCCGGTGATCACCTCGCCGGAGTTCAGACCGACCCGGAGGTGGAATGCGATCCCGTCCCGCTCGGCCAGTTCGATAGACAGCCGTCGCGCGGCGCGCTGCAGGTCGAGCGCCGCCAGACAGGCCCGCCGGGCGTGGTCTTCCAGGGCCACCGGCGCCCCGAAAAGCGCCATCACACCGTCACCGGTGAATTTGTCCATGGTCCCGCCGTAGGCGCCGACGACCGCGGCGGCACGATCGACCAGATCCGCCATGATCTCGCGCAGCCGTTCGGCGCCGACCGCGGCGGCGATGTCCATCGAATGCACCACATCGGCGAACAGCACGGTGACCTGCTTGAACTCAGCAGGACTGGTCACCCGCGTGATCGGCGCCCCGCAGCTATCGCAGAACCGCGCCTCGGGGCGCAATTGGTGACCGCAGGACTGGCAGAACCCGGCGGGATCCCGAGCGTCAGTCACGCCCCCATCGTGCCATCGCGCGCCGGACGGCACCCGCCAATCGGGCAGCCGCTCCCGTGGTGCGCCTAGCGGGCGGCTTTCTTGCGCTCGATATCGGCCAGGGCCGCGGCCAACTCGGCACGTTGCGCCGCCGAGGTCTCCCACGCCACCTTGCGGTTCTTGACGACCTTGGCCGGTGCCCCGACGGCGATCGAGTAGTCGGGGACCTCACCCTTGACGACGGCATGCGCGCCCAGGACGCAGCCACGCCCGATGGTGGTGCCGCGCAGGATGGTCACCTTGGCGGCCACCCAGGTGTCCGGGCCGATCCGCACCGGGCCCTTGATGATGCCCTGGTCCTTGATGGGGACGTCGATGTTGTCCATCTTGTGGTCGAAGTCGCAGACGTAGCACCAGTCGGCCATCAGCACCGAATCGCCCAGCTCGATGTCGAGGTAGGTGTTGATGACGTTGTCGCGGCCCAGCACCACCTTGTCACCGAAGCGCAGCGATCCCTCGTGGCAGCGGATGGTGTTCTTGTCGCCGATGTGCACCCAGCGACCGATCTCCATCTGCGCCAGTTCCGGCGTGCACTGGATCTCCACACCCTTGCCGAGGAAGACCATGCCTCGGGTGATGATGTGCGGATTGGCCAGCTTGAACTTCAGCAGTCGCCAGTACCGAACGAGATACCACGGTGTGTAGGCCCGATTCGCGAGCACCCATTTCAGCGATGCCATGGTCAGGAAGTTGGCCTGACGTGGATCTTTGAGCCTCGAACCCCGCCAGCGCTTATGCAGGGGCGCTCCCCACATCGTCGTCATGGCCGCAAAGCCTACGCGAGGCGAAAGCGGCGTCGGGTTACCCTCGGTGGACTTCAAGCGGAGAGGAACGACACTGGTGCTTCGGCGACTCGTGGCGCTGGCGTCGGCGGCTGTGCTCCTGGCGGCTTGCGATACCACCGACCATTGGGTGGACGCTGCGCCGTCGCTGGGCTGGCCCGCCCAGTACGGCGATGCCGCCAACAGCAGCTACACCGCCACGTCCGGCGCCACCGATCTGCAACTGGACTGGCGCCGCTCGGTGGTCGGTGATCTCGGTGCGGCCGTGGCGCTCGGTTCGGGCAGCTACCTGGCGGTCAACGGCCAGACGGCCAACGGCTGTTCACTGATGGTGTGGGAGGCCGACAACTCCGGCAGGCAACGCTGGTGCACCCGGCTGATCCAGGGCGGCGGATTTGCCGGACCGCTGATCGACGGTTTCGACAATGTCTACGTCGGCCAGCCCGGCACCATGATGGCCTACCCGACGACGCAGTGGATCCGGTGGCGCCAGCAGGTGATCGGAATGCCCTTGACGCCAAGGCTTCTGGGTAACGGTCAGTTGCTGGTGGTGACGCACCTTGGACAGGTCCTGGTGTTCGACGCACATCGCGGCGACGTGGTGGGCAATCCGATCGACCTGGTGGCCGACCTCGATCCGACGGATTCACAGCGCGGGCTCGCCGACTGCGCCCCCGCGCGCGCCAGATGCCCGGTGGCCGCGGCACCGGCTTTCTCACCGCAGTCGCAGATCATCGTGATCACGGTGTGGCAGCCCGGCGCCCCGCAGCCGACACTGCAGGGTCTGCGCTATCACCCCGGACAGACACCGCTGCTGACGCGGGAGTGGACCAGCACCGCCGTCGCCGGCGGCGCGCTGGCCAGTCCGGTGCTCTCCGCTGACGGGCAGACGGTGTACGTCAACGGCCGCGACCGCGCGTTGTGGGCGCTGAAGACTTCCGACGGATCGGTGAAATGGACTGTGCCGCTGGACTTCCTGGCCCAGACACCGCCGACGGTGACGCCCGGTGGGCTCATCCTTTCCGGCGGCGGCCCCGATAGCGCTCTGACGGCGATCCACGACGACGGTGATCATGCCGAAGTGCAGTGGCGCCGCGACGATGTCACGCCGCTGACCACGTCGAGCCAGGCGGGCGCCGATATCGCCTACACCGTGGCGGCAGCCGGCGACGGGATGGCGCTGGTGGCGTTCTCCCCCGCCGACGGTCACACCGTCAACAGCTATCCGCTTCCGGAGGCGACCGGGTTCCCGGTGGGGGTGTCCATCGGCCATGACCGACGCGTGGTCACCGCCACCAGCGACGGCCAGGTCTACGGTTTCGCACCGGTCGGCTAGTACAACCGGCCGACTCGGTCAGGCCACGTCGTCGGCGTCGGGGTGACCCGGGTCGTCTTCGGCCGCCGACAACGAGTGGCACACGACGTAGCGTGCCTGGTTCCCGCCCGCTCGCCGGGACTCCGTCATCGAGGTTGCCGCCAGCTCGATCAGTTCGTCGAGCACGTCTTCGGGCGGAAGGTCGGCCAGCACACTGAGTTTGGTGCTGACCACGCCGATGCTCGCGGTCAACCGCGGCGGCGTGGTGGCCACCGCGCCGCGGACCCGTTCGATGAGCGGCGTGGGATCGGTGGACGGGAAGGTGTCGGCGATCAGGAATTCGGTATCGGAGCTGTGCGCCACGATGGCGTCACCGCGGGTCGTCTCGCGTAGCGCCTGTGCGATCGCGACCCGGGCGCGGTCACCCGCACTGGGACCGGAGGCCTGGGTCAGCAGACCGAAGTTGTCCAGCGAGACCAGCACGATCACCAGGTAGCGGTCGTCCTGACGGCCGCGCACCGACATCAGCTCACCGGCGGCTCGGTAGAACGCCGTCCGGTTGAGCAATCCGGTCAGCGGGTCGATCTCGGCGTTGGGCACGTCGACGTTGATGACGTTGATCAGGGCGTGGCAGCCGAACGGCACCAACGCGTAGACCACCCCGACCGTGGCCAGACCACACACGGCCATCACGGTGTCACCGGCCATCGACACCCGGACCGCCAGTGTGATGGTGGTGGCCGACGCCACGGTGGTGTTGAGCACCATGAAGCGGCCGCTGTGGAAGAACGCGATGTATCCGGCCAGGGCGGCGAACGCCGTGCAGCCCAGCATTCCGGCCAGCGGATTCGCCGCGATCAGGCAGGAGGCTGCGATGCACAACGACGAGATGAACACGAAGATGCCGGATTCGTTCTGGGTCGGCCATCGCCGGCGCAGCCAGAACACCGCGATCAGCATGCAGGTCACGCTGATGCCGGTCGCTATCAGCTGATTGCGGGTGCCGGTGGGCCCTGAAGGGCTGGCCATCAGGACCAGCGCGATGATGCCGTAGCCCACGGTCACCAACGCAATGGAGCGGCATGTCAGCCGCTGGGCCCCCCGTGCGGCCAACATGGCCGTCAGCCAGTAGTAGTGGTCGGGCCGTCGCCACCACCGGCGCAAGACCTCCATCACAACGTCACGCCTTAAGATCCCCCGAAACTCGTCACTGACAACGTCCTTGCGCAGCTAAGCGATAGACGCTACCAACGGTGCCGTATCCGCGAGCGCCAAACGCCGACTAGATCGCCAACGGCGGTAGCGTCGACCGCGGCAGACGGACCTGCGCTGCGCCCGCGGCCTGCGCCATCAACTCCCCCTGGCCGAAGTAGAAGATCACGTCGTCGTCGGTGATCGCGAAATTCTGGTAGTTCGCCGGATTCATGCCGTCGGCGTAGGCCACCGGCGCGGGCACACCCAGCTGCCGCTGCAGATCGGCCTGGACGGCCGGGAAGATGACGTCCAGCGGCCGCGAGCCGGGAACGAAAAGCTGCTCGAAGGTTATCGGCGTCGGGGCCGCACCGGCGTTGCCCGACACCGGTGTGGTGAACGCCTTGTACCAGGTCTCCGGGTGCGCGCCGCCGACGTTCTGATAGGTCTCGAACACCACGCTGTGACTGCGGCCGGCCGGGGTCTTGGCGTCGTAGCTCGTCGAAGTCATATCCAGTTCATAGGGAAGGCCCAGGGCTCCGGGCATCTGGGCCACGCTGACGAAGCCGTCCCGGGTCTGGCGCACATAGTCCAGCGCGGCGGTGTTGGCGGTGTCGGCCATCGGGTAGGTCAGCTGAATCGTGTACTGCGGTGTCGTGGTGTGCACCTGGCACAGCTGCGCCTCGTCGACGGTGCCACCCAGCTCATCGCACGGTTGTTGGGCCGCGGCAGGCGCCGTCGGGATCATCACGATTCCGATGGTGGCCGCGACCCCGATGAGAAGCCGCGCAGGACGTTTTATGTAGCCGATAGTACCCAGCGCGCTAGCGCGACGGGTGACAAATGAACGCGACGGCGCGGCTCGCCGAGCCGGTGCCGAGCCGGGTGATCACCACCGACAGACTTACCGTCCCGCGCAGCCGCAATCGCTGCCGCAGCACATCGGGATCGACCCCGACGCCACGCACCAGGATCTCGACCGCACCGCAGTCCCTGGCGGTCAGTGCGGCGCGTAATCGCTTCTCGCTGAACGCCAATTCCTCGACGACCTCGAAACCCCGCACCCCCTCGGGCAGTCGGTCACCGGACAGATAGGCGATATCGGGGTCGAGCTGCCACAGACCGTGCCGGGTGGCGTACTGGCGCACCAGTCCGGCACGCACCACCGCGCCGTCGGGGTCGACGATCCAGCGGCCGGCGGCGGCCACGGTCGCATCGTCGGGGTCGGCGTCGGTGAGTTCCTCGGCGCGATCGAGAATGACGGCGCGGCGAGTGACGCCGGGCGGGGTCAACGCGGCCGGCCACAGACAGGCTTCCCGCACCGAACCGGCCAACGAGGTCACGCTGATCTCGCCGCCGAACCCCAGCGTCCGCATGGCGTCGAAGTCGATGCCCGGGGCACATTTGACGACCAGGTCGCGGCCGGCGTAGACCTCCGCCAGGTCGTCGAGCGGTGGCAGGTAGGCACGCGGGTCGAATCGGCGCCGGCCGGCGCTGCGGCGCGCGGGGTCGACCAGCACCACGGTGTCTCGGGTGATCGGATGCAGGGCGTCGGCGCGGCACAGATACGCCGATGTGCCGAGGTTGTGGCGTGCCATCGCAAGCCGGACCGGGTCGATATCGCTGCCGACCGTCGTCGTGGCGTGCGCCCGCAAGGCCGCCAATTCCGTGCCGATCGAGCAGGTGGCATCGTGCACCCGCATGCCGGCCAGGCGGGCCGCCCGGTGTTCGGCCACCGGCATGGCCGTGGCCTGCTGTAATGCCTCGTCGGTGAACAGCCAGTCGGCGGTGCCGGGGAGTTTGACGACCGCCCGCCCACGCAGCAGCGTGGTCTCCACCAGGGCGGGTGCCCGTTCGCCGAACCGGGCCCGTACCGCGGCGACACCGGCGATCCGGTCGGACGTCACGTCGAGCGCGGCCACCTCGGCCAGCGCCGCGACGCCGTCCGCGGACGTCAGGTAGGCGACGTCAGCGAGACTGAACTTCAGGCTTTACCCCGGTGATCATCACGTTGTAGAACCAGCCCTTGGGCACGACCCGCCGCCACACGTTGGCATCGATCCAGCTCAGGGTGGTCCAGCTGCCGAAGGCGAACTTGGCCCAGCCCCAGCCCAGTTTGCCGGGCGGCACGGTGGATTCGAAGGTACGTACCGGCCAGCCCAGCATGGCCGCGGTGAACTCCTCGCTGGCGGTCTGCACCTGGACGGCACCGGCGTTGGTGGCCATCTTCTCCAGGTCGGCCGGCTCGAAGGTGTGCAGGTCGACGATCCATTCCAGCGCGGCGGCGCGGGAGTTCTCGTCGAGTTCGGACTGCGGCCGGCGCCAGGAGCCCAGGCCGGGCAGTTTCATCGCGCGCACGGTGGTCTTCCAGGTCAGGTCGGCCAGTGCGCGCGCGTAGGTGTTGCCGACGGTGGTGGGCTCACCGGCGAAGACGAAACGGCCGCCCGGTTTGAGCACGCGCACCACCTCGCGCAGCGAGAGTTCGACATCGGGGATGTGGTGCAACACCGCGTGTCCGACCACCAGGTCGAAGCTGTTGTCCTCGTACGGGATGCCTTCGGCGTCGGCGACGCGGCCGTCGATCTCCAGGCCCAGCGACTGGCCGTTGCGGGTCGCGACCTTGACCATGCCGGGCGACAGGTCGGTGACCGATCCGCGCCGGGCCACCCCGGCCTGGATCAGGTTGAGTAGGAAGAACCCGGTGCCGCAGCCCAGTTCGAGGGCACGGTCGTAGGGCAGCTCGCGCTGCACCTCGACGGGCACGATCGCGTCGAAGCGGCCGCGGGCGTAGTCGACGCAGCGCTGGTCATAGGAGATCGACCATTTGTCGTCGTAGCTCTCGGCTTCCCAGTCGTGGTAGAGCACCTGGGCGAGTTTGGTGTCGTGGCGGGCGGCCTCGACCTGCTCCGCGGTTGCGTGCGGGTTCGGGGAGGGATCTGTGCTCGTCATAGGGGGTTAGCCTACTGGTTGCCGTGACCGAAGTGCCGGGCCAGCCCGGCGGCCCGCTACGGCGAGCGGTGACTGGCCTGACCGGCGGCGAACACCTCGACGTAGCGTCGACGCTCCTGCGCGATATCTGCCGAGGTGGCCGCGACGCCACCGTCGATGATGGCCTTGGCGGCCGCCAGTGCGGCCCGTGGCGCGTCGGCGAACCGGGCGGCCCAGGCCACCGCCTCGTCGTACACGGCATCGGGGGCCACCAGGCGGTCCAGCAGTCCCAACGCCGCGGACTCCTCGGCGTTGACGAAGCGTCCGCTGTAGACCAGGTCCTTGGCGTGGCTGACACCGACGGCCCGAACCAGCCGGGCCATCCCCCCGCCCGGTATCAGTCCGGCCAGGATCTCGGTGGCGCCGACCTTGACGTTGTCACCGCTGATCCGCCAGTCGGCGGCCAGAGCCAGGGTCAGTCCACTGCCCAGTGCGTAGCCGGTGACGGCGGCGACGGTGGGTTTGGGGATGCCGGCGACGGCGTCGATGGCCTCGTGTCGCACCCGGGCGCCGATACCCGCCTCATCGGGTGTCAGGGTGCGCAGCTCCGGCACGTCGTCGCCGGCGCAGAAGATCTCATGACCGCCGTACAGGATCACCGCGGTGATGTCGTCGCGCCGGCTCACCTCGGCGGCGGCGACGGTCAACTCCCGGTAGGCCTGCCGGGTCAGTGCATTGGTCGGCGGTCGCGACAGCAGCACGGTGCCGACACCGCGGTGTTGCTCCGAGACGTGTACCGAGACGAATTCACCGATCGGCACCGTCACGGTGAACGTCCGTCGCGGGCAGCGTTGTAGCGCTCACTGTCGAAGAATTCGATCTCCCAATTTCCGCCTGCCACAACCAGATTCGGCTGAACAGCGGAGATCTTCCGGTCGACCGCCAGTACGTCGTCCACGGTGCGTCCGGCCAGCGAGTCCAGCTGTGTCCAGGTCGGCGGCAACAGGAAGGTGCGTTTGGCGGCGAAGTCGTCGAGCGCCCGGTGCGGTGTGGCCCAGCCCGCCTTGTCCGATTCGGTGTTCTCACCGTCGGCGCGCTGGCCTTCGGGTAGTGCGCCGACGAAGAAGAATGTGTCGTAGCGGCGGGTGCGCTCCGCTTCCGGGGTGACCCAGTTGGCCCACGGCCGCAGCAGGTCGGCGCGCAGCACCAGACCCTCGTCGTGCAGGAAGTCTGAGAACGACAGTGAGTTGTCGGCCAGTGCCGCGCGGGCCTGCGCGTACACACTGGCGTCGCTGATGATGCCGTCGGGATCATCGGCCGGTCCGGCGAACAACACACCGGATTCCTCGAAGGTCTCCCGCGCCGCGGCGCACACCAGCGCCAGCGCCAACTCCTCGTCGACGCCGAACCGCTGCGCCCACCACGACGGCGGCGGCCCGTGCCAGGCGATGTCGGCATTGCGGTCACGATCGTCGACGCCGCCGCCGGGGAAAACCACCACACCGCCGACGAACTCCATCGCCCGGTGCCTGCGCATCAGGAAGACCTCGATACCGGCCGTGGTGTCGCGCACCAGCATCACGGTGGCCGCGGGCCGGGCCGGCAACGGCTCGTAGGGCTCGGTCGGCATGGTCACGCTTGCCTCCTGTGTGCGGCACGGCTGCGGCTGCGGCGCGCGAAATAGCGGCCGTCGATCAGATCGAGGGCAATCGACTGCCCGAACGCCTTGGACAGGTTCTCCGCGGTCAGCACATCGGTCAGCAGACCCGCCGCAACCACTTTGCCCTCCGACACGATCAGCGCATGCGAGAAGCCCGGCGGGATCTCCTCGACGTGATGGGTCACCAGCACTATCGCCGGCGCGTCCGGATCGGCGGCCAGATCCGACAGCCGGGCCACCAGTTCCTCACGCCCACCGAGATCCAGTCCGGCGGCGGGCTCGTCGAGCAACAGCAACTCGGGGTCGGCCATCAGCGCACGCGCTATCAGCACCCGTTTGCGTTCACCCTCCGACAACGTTCCGAAGCTGCGTTCGGCAAGGTGTTCGGCGCCCACACTCTCCAAGGTGTCCACGGCGCGCTCGTAGTCGACATCCTCGTATTTCTCGCGCCACCGGCCCAGAACCGCGTAACCGGCCGATACCACCAGATCACGTACTACTTCGTCGTCGGGCACCCGTTGGGCCAGAGCCGAACTGGACAGGCCGACGCGGTAGCGCAGTTCGGCGGTGTCGACCCGGCCCAGCCTCTCGCCCAGCACGTAGGCGCTGCCCGAGGACGGGTGTTCCATCGCGGCGGCGATCCGCAGCAGCGAGGTCTTGCCCGCGCCGTTGGGCCCCACCACGACCCAGCGTTCGTCGAGTTCGACCTGCCAGGTCACCGGGCCGACGAGCACCCGTCCGCCGCGGCGCAACGAAACCTTGCGAAAGTCGATCAGCAGGTCGGGATCGGCGCGATCGGTACGGTCGACCTCTGCTTCGGGCACTCGACCATGGTAGTCATGCGGCCTCAGGCCGGGCGCCAGCCATCCCGGCCGTTGGCGATGACGCGGTCCGCGCCGTGCTGCGTTGCCGAGACCAGGTCGGCGTTGCGCTGATCGACCACGGTCACCCAGTCGCGGGCCTGCTCGGCGCTCTTGCCGAAGGCCACGTGCCGGTCGACCAGCCGCTCGGTGCGCAACCCCTCGTCGGCGGCGACGAACCAGACGGCATCCATCTGCCGCCGGGCGGCACGCCAGCCCGGGTCGTCGAGCAGCAGATAGTTGCCCTCGGTGATCACCAGCCGGGCCTGCGGCAGCACGACCAGCGCAGCCGCCAGCGGCTGTTCCAGTGTTCGCTCGAATCCCGGTACATACAAAGGCTTCTCGACATCCGCCCGGGCCCGCGCAAGCAGACTCGCGTAACCGTCCACGTCGAAGGTGTCCGGTGCGCCTTTGCGCCCGAGCGCCCCGAGGCGGCGCAGTTGCACATCGGCCAGGTGAAATCCATCCATCGGCACATGTGCGGCCCAGCCCGGACCGCACAGGCCGTCGATGTGCTCCAACAGCAATTCGACCAGGGTGGTCTTACCGGCGCCCGGGCTGCCCGCGATGCCGAGCACGGCGCGCCCCCGGGTACTGCCCAGGGCGATCGCATCGCGCGCCAGCGCACCGATGCTCACGTGCCGGCGGTACGCAGGCCGTCGCGGATATAGCGAAAGGCGTGCTCGGCCAGATCGAAACCGTCGTCCCACAGGTTGCGCCAGATCGCCAGGTCGTTGGACAACCCGCGGGCCACCACCGACGACGAGAACGACTCGAAGGTCAACGGTCCGCGAAAGCCGGTATCGACCAGCGCGCCGAAGAATGCATCGAAGTCGATGTGGCCCGAACCGAGATAGCCGCGGTGGTTCTCCCCGATGTGGACGTAGCCCAGCCGCTCACCGCATTCACGCACCGGCGTGACGAAATCGTTCTCCTCGATGTTCATGTGATAGGTGTCGAGGTGGATCATCACGTTGTCGGCACCGATATCGTCGGCGAGCCGCACACATTCGGCCGCGGTGTTGACGACATTGGTCTCGTACCGATTGCAGATCTCCAGACCCAACGCCACACCGAGCGGGGCGGCGTCGACGGCCAGCTCCCGCAGCACGCCGACGATATTGTCGCGCCCGGTTTTGGTCAGCGGGTGATCGGCCTTGCCGAAGGCACTGTAGAGCGCACCGGTCAGCACCGTCGCGCCGATATCGTGGGTGACCTGCAGCGACTCGGCCAGCAGCTCGGCACCGCGGGCCACCACGGCCGGGTCCTCGCTGGAGATGTCGGCATCCCGGGCCAGGCCGCGCGAGCAGGCGGCTTGTAAACCGTTGTCGCTGAGCATTTCCCGGGTTTTCGCGCGATCCATGTTCAGCGCGTCGTGCAGCGAGAACTCCAGCAGTCCGTACCCCGCGGCCACCGTCTGCTCGACGGCTTTGCGCACCGATGCCGGCGCGGTGTCACCGACCCACACCAGGGCGTGCACACCGATCGGGTTGGTCATTTGTGTTCTCCTGACAGCTGTTCGGTGAGGTCCCCCGGACGCGCGCCGGTGATGAGTGCGACGATCTCGTCGCCGTCGGTGTCGGCGGTGCGCCGGCCGGCGACGCAGCGTCCGGCCCGCATCACCCAGACCGCATCGGAGAGTCGCAACACCTGGGCGAAGTTGTGCGAGATCAGGATGATCGCGTGGCCTTCGCCGCGCAGCCGGGTGATGAGCTCCTCGACGCGCGCCGTCTCCTGCACGCCCAGGGCCGCGGTGGGTTCGTCCATGATGATCAGTTTCGAGGTGAAACCCGCGGCCCGACAGATGGATACGGCCTGACGCTGGCCACCGGACAACCGGCGAACCCGCGATCTGACCGCAGGCACGTTGACCGCCAGGGTGGAGACCATCTGCTGGGCTCCCTCCCTCATGGCCTTTCGGTCGAGCACCTTCAACGGGCCGAACCCGCGGCGGATCTCGCGGTTGAGGTACAGGTTCTGCCACACCGTGAGGTCCTCGACGAGCGCGAGATTCTGGTGCACCGTCTCGATACCGGCCGCTCGCGCATCCTGCGGGCTGCGGAAGGCCACCGGCGTTCCGTCGAATTCGATGGTGCCGCGGTCCGGGCTGTGCACCCCGGAAACGCACCGGATCAATGTCGACTTGCCCGCGCCGTTGTCTCCGACGATCGCGGTCACCTCACCGCGACGGGCATGCATGCTGACCTCGCGCAGCGCCTGCACCTGCCCGAAGGACAGGGCCACACCGGACACTGTGAGCAGCGCGTCCTCGGGTACGTCAGGACTCATTTGCGGTACCTCGTGAGGAATGCGGCGGCCACCACGACGATGCCGACCGACAGGGGTTGATAGAACTGCGAGACACCGAGCAGTGTGAGGCCGTTGACCAAAGCGGTGAGCAACAGCGCGCCGATCACCGGACCGGCGATGGTGGCGCGTCCACCGAACAGACTGACCCCGCCCAGGACAACGGCGGCAACGGAATTCAGCAGGAACGAGGTGTTGGCGGCCGGCTCGGCGGCTCCGACCCGGGCGACCAGCAGGATCGCCGCGATACCCGCAGTCAGCCCGGCGATGACGTACACCGTGGTCTTGATCCGCTCGGTGGCCACCCCGGTGGCCGCGGCCGCCTCGGCGTTACCGCCGGTGGCCAGCACATGGGTGCCGAACCGGGTGTGGAACAACACGACGTGGGCGATGACGGCGAGCCCGATGGCGATCAGGAAGCTGTAACCGAAGATGCCGACAGTTCCGGTGGACAACTTCAGCAGCGGTGCGCTGATGATCGTCTTGGGCTTGCCGTCGGCGAAGATCAGTGCCGCCCCGGAGGCTGCGGACAGCGTGCCGAGGGTGACGATGAAGTCGGTGATCCGGCCCCGGGCGATCAGCAGGCCGTTGACCAGACCGACTGCGACGCCGGCCAATACCGCCGCGACGATCGCGACCAGCAGCCCGCTGCCGAACACGATCCCGAACACCACCGCGGCCAGCGTCATCGCCGATGCGATCGACAGATCGATACCCGCGGTCGCGACCACGAAGGTCTGGCCGAGCGCCAACACGATCAGGATCGCCGAGGAGGTCAGCATCGACTGGAGGTTGCCCGGGCTCAGGAAGGTCGGGTTGAGTACCTGGAAGACCACGGCCAGGACGACCAGGGCGATGGGCGCTGCCCAGGTCGCGAGGTTCCCCGGGTCGAGCACATCGCGCCACCGCGGGCGAAGCCCCACCGCCGCGGCGTCGACCGTCGCGGTGGTGGTTGCCGTCACTTGAGCAGCTCCGCGAACGGATCCTCGTACGGGGCGGCCGGCTTGGGCGCCGCGGACAGGGCAGCATCGACATTGTCCTTGGTCACTACCTGTACCGGAGCTTTGACGTTCTCGGGCAACGTCTTTCCGGCCAGCGCGGCAGCACAGGCTTCTACCCCCATGGCGCCGATGACATAGGGGAACTGGGCGACCACGGCGTCGACGGTGCCGGCTTTGATCGCTTCGAAGGCATCTTTGTTGCCGTCGACGCTGATGACCTTGACCTGACCGGTCTTTCCGCTGTTGGAGATCGCCTGGGCGACTCCGAGTCCCATATCGTCGTTGGCGACGAAGAACGCCGCCAGGTCCGGATTGGCGGTCATGATGTCGGTGGCCTTGGTCAGCGCCATCTGGCGTTCCCAGTCGGCGGCGACAGTGGAGATGATGGTGAAGTTCGGCGGTGCGGCCTTGGTGAATCCGTCGAGACGCGCCGCGCTCGTGACATCACCGGCGGTGCCTCCGATGAGGGCGATCTTGCCGCCCGCCGGCAGCAGCTTGGCCATCTGGCCGGCGCCCTGTGCGCCGGCGTCGGTGTTGTCGGTGCCGATGTAGGTGGCGATCTTGGCGTTGGCGGCCTTGGCGGCGTCGGCGTCCATCGGACTGTCGATGTTGACGATCGGGATGTTCTTGGCCGACAGCGCCGCCACGCCCTGGATCATGTTGGTGCCGGTGATCGGGTTGACGATGAAACAGCCGAAGTCCTGGTTGGCCAGCCCGGTGAGCTTGTCGGCCTGCCCGGTGGTGTCGGTGATGGAGTTGGCTGCCTGCACCGTCACGTCGACCTTGTCGGTAGCGGCCTGGTCGTTGATCCCGGATTCCATGGACTGGAAGAACGGGTTGTCCAGCCCCTTGACCACGGCGGCGACTTTCTTGCCGCCGGACGCCGATCCGCCGGAATCACTGCTGCATCCGGTCATCGTCAGCGCGAGGCCGCTGGCCACGGCCACGCCGGCAATCCAGACGGTGCGCAGGTTTGACGAGTGTGACATGGGCCTCTCCTCGGCGAGTGGGTGATGCAGGGAACAGCTCTTTCCGTCAGTCAAGACCATCTTTATGTCTAAAGTCAAGCAAAAATATTGATGATTCTGGTAAAAAGGATCCATGCCAGAGGAGGGATTCGGATCAGCGGGCCACATCCTTGATCTCATCCGTCGAGCCGGGCGGCTCACCCGGGCCGAGATCATCGACCAGACCGGGCTCTCCCGCAGCACCGTCGCAACCCGCCTGGACATCCTGCAGTCCGCGGGCTGGGTGGCGTCCGAACAATCCACCGCGGCGCGCGGGCGGCCACCGAGCCATTTCCACTTCCGCGCCGATCAGGGCGCCCTGCTGATAGCCGATGCCGGCGCCACCGGGGTACGCACCGCCATCACCGATCTGCACGGCCAGATCGACCATGAGATGCGCGCCGCCCTCGATATCACCATCGGCCCGCAGGCCTGGCTGGCCGAGGTGAACTCACTGTTCGACGCCCTACTCGAAACATCTGGCACCACAAAAGATCTGATCCGGGGAATCGGCCTTGCGGTACCCGGTCCGGTGGACTTCGACAGCGCCACGGTCATCAGTCCGCCCATCATGACGGGATGGGACGGCTACCCCATCCGGACCTGGTTCGCACAGCGCTACCCCTGCCCCGTTCTGGTCGACAATGACGCCAACGCGATGGCGCTCGGCGAGCATGCGCTGGGCTTCCCCGAACGCGATTCCCTGGTGATGGTCAAGGCCGCCACCGGAATCGGCGCGGGCATCATCGCGCACGGCACCATCTACCGTGGCGCCGACGGTGCCGCGGGCGATATCGGGCACATCCCGATCGGACCGCCCGACGACAACGCGCAGTCGGCACCACCGGTATGCCGGTGCGGTAACACCGGGTGCATCGAGGCCTACGCGGGCGGGTGGGCGTTGATCCGCGACCTGCGCGCCGACGGCCGGGACGTCTCGACGATCACCGATATCGTCCGACTGATCGAGGCCGGGGATCCGCTGGCGGTCCAGCTGGTACGCCGCGCCGGACGGTTCATCGGCGCCGCGCTGTCCGACGTGGTCAGCCTGCTCAACCCGTCCACCGTGGTGATCGGCGGTGAGCTGGCCGCAGGCGCCAACATGCTGGTCGCCGGAATCCGGGAGAGCGTCTACGCGCGGTCAGCCCCGTTGGCGACCCGACGGCTGCAGATCGTCCCCGCACGCCTCGGCGACCGGGCCGGCACCGTCGGCCTGGCCAGCGCGCTGACCGACTACATCTTCGATATCAACCGGGTCGACGCCGCGCTCGGCTGACGCCCGGGCCCATCCGCCCGCGGCGGGCATCAACCGCAACACCAATTGCACGAGCGGGCCGATACCGACGGCGTAGACCACGGTGCCCACCCCGACGGTGCCCCCCAGCAGCCAGCCGGTGAGCAGCACGGTGACCTCGATCATGGTGCGCACCAACCGAACCGAGCGACCGGTCCGTGTCACCAGCCCCGTCATCAGGCCGTCGCGCGGTCCGGGGCCCAGTCCCGCTCCGATGTAGAGCACCGTCGCAAAGGCGTTGAGCACAACCGCGCCGAGCATCATCGCGATCCGCAGCCAGAGGTCATGCGCGGTCGGCAGCACCGCCAGTGCGGCGTCGACGCTGACGGCGATCACCACGACGTTGGCCAGCGTGCCGATGCCGGGCCGGTTGCGCAGCGGGATCCAGGCCAGCAGCACCGCGACACCGACCACAGCTGTGACGGTGCCCAGAGTCCACCCGGTCAGCCGTGACAGGCCCTGGTGAAAGACGTCCCACGGGTCGAGCCCGAGCCCTGCGCGCACCATGATCGCCATCGACAGCCCGTAGAGAGCCAGTCCGGTCAGCAGCGCAGATCCCCGGCGCAGCGCGTTCACGCGTGATCCGGGAAGCGTGCCCGGACCGCGTCCAGATCCATCCGGGCCCGACGCGCGTCGGCGTCGGAATCGCCCCACTCCCCCGAACGCGGCTGCGGCGCCCGCAGCCAGTTGGCAACGGTGCTCATCCGTGGCTTCCAAGTCCTCGACATAGGACCATGATTTGGCAATCTGGCCTTGTCATCAATAGCCAGTTACGGCAAACTGGCCTCAATGACTGACGAACTGGCGGGATTCCGGCTCAATGTGGACCTTTTGGTCCGGGAATTGGGCAACTGGCGCACAGCCAGTGCCAGTGGTCCGGCGTACCAGGGCCTGGCCGACGGCCTGCGCATGCTCATCGTCGACGGCCGGTTACCGGTCGGTGCGCAACTGCCCAGCGAGCGCGCGCTGTCTGACGCGCTGCGGGTGTCGCGCACCACCGTGACCGCCGCCTACAACCAGATGCGCGAGGACGGCTATCTCAACGGCCGCCGTGGGGCGCGCAGCACGACGGCACTCCCCATCGCCGGGACCGCCACGGTGGCCCCGGCGCCGTCGACCGTCAACCTCGCCGCCGCCACGCTGGCGGCGCCGGCCGCGGTCACCGCACGCGCTTTCGCGCAGGCCGCCGAACAGGCCATGCCCTATCTGCTCGATATCGGTATCGAACTCAACGGCGTCACTCCCCTGCGCGTGGCCATCGCCGAAAGATACTGTGCGCGTGGCCTTCCCACCGAGCCCGACGAGATCATGGTGACGACGGGCGCATTGCACGCGATAGGCCTGATCCTGGCCACCTACACCCAACCCGGTGACCGTGCACTCGTCGAACAACCCACCTATCACGGCGCGCTGTCAGCGATGGCGACCCGCGGTGTGCGGCCCGTCCCGGTCGCGGTAACCAGCGAGGGCTGGGATACCGGCGCCATCGAGGCAGCGATGCGCCAGCTGGCCCCCAGCCTGGCCTATCTGATCCCCGACAACCAGAATCCGACGGGGCTCACCATGCCCGAGAGCGGGCGTCGCGAACTGGCCCGCATCATCGCCGAGACCCGTACCCGCACCATCATCGACGAGACCATCACCGATATGTGGCTCGACGAACCCGGTCCACCGCCCCTGGCCGCGGCCATGACGACGCGCCGCGATCTGGTGCTGACGGTGGGCTCGATGTCGAAATCCTTCTGGGGTGGCCTGCGGGTCGGCTGGATTCGTGCCGAACGCAGCGCGCTGGCGACCATCGCCGCGCTGCGCCCGTCCATCGACATGGGTACCGCGATAGTCGAACAGATCGCCGCGGCCAACCTGCTCGCCGCACAGGACGAGGTGCTGCCCGAACGCCGCGAGATCCTGCGCGCACGACGGGCTCTGCTGCTGGCACTGCTCGACGAGCACCTTCCGGACTGGCAGCCGCTGCCCGGCACCGGCGGGCTCTCACTGTGGATCCGGCTGCCCGCGCCGATGAGCTCGGCACTGTCGGCGGCAGCGTCGCGGATGGGCGTCGAGATCCCACCGGGTCCCCGGTTCGGTGTCGACGGCACCCTGGAGCGATTCATCCGGGTGCCCTACGCACTGCCGGAGGCGCAGCTGACCGAGGCCATCGAATTGCTGGCGCGCGCATGGTATTCGGTCACCGGAACCAGCAGCGCCGACTACGGAACCGTCGTGGTCTGACCCGCGTTTACCGCGCTTCAGCCGGCGCCGACATCCTCCAGCCCGGTGAGCCTGGACCGTTTGGCCTCGTACATCGCGGTGTCGGCGCGGTGCAGCAGCTCGCTGGCGGCCGCCGCACCGACCAGGTCCGACGAATCCGCCACCGCAATACCGATACTCGGGCGGACCGTGATGATGTCGTTGCCCACCACGAACGGTTCGTCAAACGCGTGCCGGATGACGTCCGCCGACTGTCGCGGGCTCCGATGCGCGGTGTCCAGCAGCACGGCGAACTCGTCGCCGCCCAAGCGGGCGACGACATCCCCGTCGGAGGTGTGAGCCAGCAGCCGTTCGGCCGTCCATTCCAAGACCGTGTCGCCGACGGAATGGCCCAGGTTGTCGTTGACCTGTTTGAATCCGTCGAGATCGAGCAGTAGTACCGCGACATCGCGTCCATGGGCAGCCCGATCCAGCAGCGCGTGTTCCAGTTCGGTCCGGAAATTCGTCCGGTTGGCCAGACCGGTCAACGGGTCATGCAGAGCTCGCTCGGACGCCTCACGCAACAGTCGTGCGTTCTGGGTCAGCGTCAGGAACTGCCGCGCCAGGACCGTCGATATCAGCGCACCGCAGGCCACCAGCAGCGGTACCGCACCCTGGACGTCCCGGAAGAACACGAAGGCCACGGTCATGGCGACCGGCAGCGGCAGGTAGGGAATCAGCAGTGACAGCGGTGATGTCATCGCAATCACGCGGGTGTTGTGGCGCCGGGCCGGGCCTTCCCAGAAGATCGCCGCCATCCCGATCAGGACGATGCCCGCCATCCAGCCGATCGCCATGAACCGGATGTCGAGCGTCGTCCGCTTCGACAGGAACAGCAGGAACGAGTTCGACAACGCGATGAACATCAGCCCGACGATCAGCAGTCCCAGCGGGCCGCGGCGAGGCGTACGCGTCTGCGCCAGTGCCGATATCGCCAGCGTCATGATCGCCACGTCGAACAGCGGATAGGCGAACATCACCAGCAGTCGCAGCGGGCCGCCGTGCACGGTGTGGGTCAGATCCTGCAGCACACCGACCCACGCCACGATGAACAGTGACGCGAAGACGATCAGGCCATCCAGCAACGCATGCAGTCCGAGCCGCGTCGAGTCAGCTGCGGGAAGCAAAACCAGTGCGACACAGGCGAATAGCGACATCGTCAGGTAGCCGGCATGTCCGATGTGGATGACCGGGGGTGCCACTCCGAGAAACGCCGTGTACACCACCCAGGTGCTGTCGCCGAAGACCCAACCGCCCAGACCCAGCATGATGACGATCCAGAGCAGCCGGCTGCGTCCGGACAGCCGCCGGGCCGCCGCCACCGCGCAGCACAACGCCCACACACTGATCGTCAGTGCGCCGACGGTGCGCACCACGCTCAGCGTGGACGGTCCGCCCCAGCCCGCCACCAGCCACAGGCAGTATCCGGCGAAGTACAGGGCGAAACCGGTCGCGACGCGACGGCGGGAGAACCGTGTGGTCATCGGTCCTCCCTGTCGAATATGCCAAGTCGGACGTCAATATAGCGCCCGGCCCGCTCAGGGGCCGAGCGCGCTACTCGGGGATCTCGACGCGCCGCGATATGCCGTCGACGGCATCGGCCGCCTCGATCTCGCCGCGGGTCACGCCGAGGATGAACAGCACGGTGTCCAGATACGGATGACTCAGCGACGCGTCGGCCACCTCGCGCAGGGCGGGTTTGGCGTTGAACGCCACGCCGAGCCCGGCCGCGGACAGCATGTCGATATCGTTGGCACCGTCGCCGACGGCCACCGTCTGCTCCATCGGCACACCGGCCTGCTCGGCGAAGTCGCGCAAGGCCTTGGCTTTTCCGGGCCGGTCCACGATCTGGCCGACGACCCGGCCGGTCAGCTTGCCGTCGACGATCTCCAGCTCGTTGGCCGCGACGAAATCCAGCTGCAGCTCATGGGCCAGCGGATCGATGACCTGGCGGAAGCCGCCGGAGACCACACCACAGTGATAGCCCAGCCGGCGCAGCGTACGCAGTGTGGTCCGCGCCCCCGGGGTCAGTTCCAGTTCCTCGGCGACCTCGTCGAGCACCTCGGCGGGCAGGCCGGCCAGGGTGGCCACCCGCTCCCGCAGCGAGTCGGCGAAATCGAGTTCGCCTCGCATCGCGGCCTCGGTGATCTGCGCGACCTTGGCAAGGGCCCCGGCGCGGGCGGCGAGCATCTCGATGACCTCGCCCTGGATCAACGTGGAGTCGACATCGAAGACGATGAGCCGCTTGGCACGTCGGTTGAGGCTGTAGTCCTCCAGCGCCAGATCCACACCCTCGTCGACGGCGACACGGGCCAGCGCGGTCTGCAACTGGCCACCGACACCGGGCGGCACCGACACCCGCAGTTCCAGCCCGGTCACCGGGTAATCCGATACGCCACGGATGGTGTCGATGTTGACGCCCAACGCGGCGGCCTCGCGGGCCAGCACGCCGAACGCCTTGGCGGTGATGGGCCGGCCCAGCACCACGATGGTGTGCGTTGACGGCTCGTGGATGACGGCGATGTCGTCACTGCGTTCGATCGTGACATCGAGGCCGAGCCCGTTGATCGCGGCGCGCACCTCATCGTGGAAGCCGTTGTCGGCAGCCACTTCCGGGGTGCAGGCGATGAGCACGCCCAGGGTCAACCGGTTGCGGATGACGACCTGTTCGACATTGCGAAGGTCGACGCGATGCCGGGTGAGCACCCCGAAGAGTGCCGAGGTGACACCTGGCTGATCGACGCCGGTGACGGTGATCAACACCGACACGGAGGACGCTGTCACAACGTCAGGTACGGACGTTCTCGCCGTCGAGCCGGGTGACATCCCCGTCGGCGGGACCGTGCGCGCGACCGACGTGCGCCTCGGCCCGCATCCGCTCGACCATGTGCGGGTAGTGCAGCTCGAAGGCGGGCCGCTCGGAGCGGATGCGCGGCAGCTCGGTGAAGTTGTGCCGCGGCGGTGGGCAGCTGGTCGCCCACTCCAGGGAGTTGCCGTAGCCCCAAGGGTCGTCGACCGTGACGACCTCGCCGTAGCGCCAGCTCTTGAAGACGTTCCAGACGAACGGCAGCGTCGACAGACCCAGGATGAAGGCACCGATGGTCGAGACCACGTTCAGCGTGGTGAAGCCGTCGGTCGGCAGGTAGTCGGCGTACCGGCGCGGCATGCCTTCGTTTCCGAGCCAGTGCTGCACCAGGAAGGTGGTGTGGAAGCCGATGAACGTCAGCCAGAAATGGAACTTGCCGAGACGTTCGTCGAGCAACCGGCCGGTCATCTTCGGGAACCAGAAGTAGATACCGGCATAGGTGGCGAACACGATGGTGCCGAACAGCACGTAGTGGAAGTGCGCGACCACGAAGTACGAGTCCGAGACGTGGAAGTCCAGCGGGGGGCTGGCCAGCAGCACGCCGGACAGGCCACCGAGCAGGAAGGTGATCAGGAAGCCCATCGAGAACAGCATCGGCGTCTCGAAGGTCAACTGGCCCTTCCACATGGTGCCGATCCAGTTGAAGAACTTGATCCCGGTGGGCACCGCGATCAGGAATGTCATGAACGAGAAGAACGGAAGCAGCACCGCGCCTGTCGCATACATGTGGTGGGCCCACACCGCGACCGACAGCGCCGCGATCGACAGCGTCGCGTAGATCAGGGTGGTGTAGCCGAAGATCGGCTTGCGGCTGAACACCGGGAAGATCTCGCTGACGATGCCGAAGAACGGCAGCGCGATGATGTAGACCTCGGGATGGCCGAAGAACCAGAACAGGTGCTGCCACAGCAGGACGCCACCGTTGGCGGGGTCATAGACGTGAGCACCGAGGTGCCGGTCGGCAGCCAGGCCGAACAGCGCGGCGGTCAGGATCGGGAACGCCAGCAGCACCAGGATCGAGGTCACCACGATGTTCCAGGTGAAGATCGGCATCCGGAACATCGTCATACCGGGGGCACGCATGCAGACCACGGTGGTGATCATGTTGACGCCACCGAGGATGGTGCCCAGACCACCGACGGCCAGGCCCATGATCCACAGGTCCGCGCCGGCTCCCGGGGAGTGGATGGCGTCGGTCAGCGGGGTGTAGGCCGTCCAGCCGAAGTCGGCAGCACCACCGGGGGTGATGAAACCGGCCAGGGCGATCATGGCGCCGAACAGGAACAGCCAGAACGAGAAGGCGTTGAGCCGCGGGAACGCCACGTCCGGGGCGCCGATCTGCAGCGGCAGCACCAGGTTGGCGAACCCGAACACGATGGGTGTCGCATAGAACAGCAACATCACCGTGCCGTGCATGGTGAACAGCTGGTTGAACTGCTCGTTGGACAGGAACTGCAGGCCCGGCATGGCCAGCTCGGTGCGCATCAGCAAGGCCATCAGGCCGCCGATGAAGAAGAAGATGAAGCAGGCCACGCAGTACATGACGCCGA
Organism: Mycobacterium sp.; assembly: GCA_016197405.1. Lineage (GTDB taxonomy): Bacteria > Actinomycetota > Actinomycetes > Mycobacteriales > Mycobacteriaceae > Mycobacterium. The sequence goes on along the minus strand of JACPVR010000023.1, from coordinate 108,604 downwards.
TCAGCTTGTGATCGGTGGTCGTGATCAGCTTGTAGATCAGGTTGCCCTTGGGGCCCATCCGCTCCTTGAACGGACGCGTGGCCTCGAGCTCACCAATCGGGGGCGCTTCGGCGGTCAAGAGCTCCTCCAAACATCCAACTTCAGGCGATCAGCAAGGGGCAGCTTTACGCATTCTTGGTCAGAATCCTATCCCCCGAGACGGCGTCTGTCGGCTCGGGTCCGACAAAGTGTCGTAGATCGGGTTGCCCAGCGGCATAGTGCCAGGAAACGACCTGCGCCGCACCGGGTAGCTTCGTCGGCGATGTTAACGTCGGGGCCGTGTCCCGAGCCCGGATTCTCACCGCTGCAGCGGCCGTCGCGACGGCGGCATCGGTCACGGTCATCAGCGGCTGCACGCAACCGCAGGGCACCACAGCGGTAGAACCGTCGCGCACCATGATCACCAGCACCACCAAGATCGCCGGCGCCGGTGTGCTGGGCAATCAGCGCAGACCCGATGATTCCTGCGCCCCCGAACCCGCGCCCCTGGATCCGGGCGAGCCGACCCGGCGCATCGGCAGCGGCACCGACCGCGGCGATATCGACGTGCCCGCCGACCCGCAGCGCATCGTGGTGCTCTCCGGCGACCAGCTCGACGCCCTGTGCGCGCTGGGCCTGCAGGGCCGCATCGTGGCGGCCGCGCTCCCCGACGGCTCGTCGGAGCAACCGTCCTATCTGGGCACCGTGATCCACAATCTGCCCGCCGTCGGTACCCGCAGCGCTCCGGACACCGCGGCCATCGGCGCGGCCGGACCCGACCTGATCCTGGGTTCGCAGGCCCTGACACCGCAGGCCTACGGCGCGTTGTCGGCGATCGCCCCGACGGTTTTCACCGGCGCCCCCGGCGCGGGCTGGCGCGACACCCTGCGCGCCGTCGGGGCCGCCACCGGGCGCGGCGGCGCGGCCGATGATCTCGTCGGCGATTTCGACACCACCGCGCGGGATACCGGAATGGCCGACGACGCCGCGCACTTCCAGGCCTCGATAGTGCAGTTCACCGAGAACGCCGTGCGTGTCTACGGTGCCGAGAACTTTCCCGCCAGTGTGCTGGCAGCGATCGGGGCACAGCGGCCGGCGGCACAACGCTTCACCGACAAGCCGTATCTGGAGATCGGTTCCGGTGATGCCGAGCTCGGCGGTGCCGACTTCTCCCCCGCCGACGGCGACATCGTCTACGTGTCGTTCGACTCGCCGGCGGCCAAAGAGCGCGCCGCCACCGTGCTCGACAGCGATGCCTGGCACAAACTGTCCGCGACGCGCGACAACCGGGTTTTCGTCGTCAACAACGAGATCTGGCAGAACGGCCGGGGCCTGATCGCTGCGCGCGGAATCATCGACGACCTGCGCTGGATCAACGCTCCCATCAACTGATCCGAGGTCTCAGTCGACGGCCTGCAGCGCCTGCTGACCGAACTGGTTGATACCGAGCGACCCCTCCGGCAGTACCAGCTCCCCGGAGTCGATGCGGCGGCGCAGGTAGGCGAAGGTCTGCGCGGTCTGGGCGAACAGATGCTCCCCGGCCCGTAGCGCCGGCCGCACCTTGGCGTCGGCGGAGCTGAACTGCGGCAGCGGTTTGACCTCGGTGTCGTAATCGACGTTGAAGAACAGCGGGAACGAGTACCGCTCCTGCACGACGCGGCGCACCCGATGGCTCGTCGCGACGAATACGCCGTTGGTCCACAGTTCCAGCAGATCGCCGATGTTGACGACGAAGGTGCCCGGCAGCGGTGGCACGTCGATCCACTCCCCGGCGCCGTTGAGCACTTCCAGGCCGGGTGCGGTCGGCTTGAGCAGCGTGAAGCACTCGTAGTCGGTGTGCGCGCCGATGCCGAGGCCGTCGCGGGCGTCCGGGTTGTAGGGGTAGTGCACCAGACGCAGCTGGCTCGGTGTCTTGGTGGCGTGCCGGGAGAAGACATCCGGGTCCTCGCCCAGGGCATCCGCGAACGCCGCCAGCAGCCGATGCCCCACTTCCAGGACGGCGTCGTAATAGCCGGTGACCGCCTCGGCGAACCCGGGAACATCGGGCCAGGTGTTGGGCCCGAGCATCGGGTTGCCTGCCAGATGGTCCGGATCGTCGGCGGGCAGGTCCAGCGCCGTGTCGAAGGCCTCCTTGAGATCCGGTGTGCCGCTCTCCACACCTTCCTCGCCGACCGGCACATAACCCCGGTGACAGCGTGACAATCCGATGTAGCTGCGCATCTTCTCTTCGACGGGCAGTGCGAAGAACTCCTTGGTGGCGGCGAGCATCCGGTCGAACAACGCCTCGTCGATTCCCGAACCGCTGATGTAGAAGAAGCCGACCTCACGCGCGGCAGCGCCGATCTCGGCCGCCACCCGGGACCGCTCGTCGGTGCTCGAGGACCGTAGACCGCTGATGTCGATTATCGGTACCGAAGTGAATGATGTTGCGCCACTCATTGATACACGTTCCCTTCGTTACTCTCGATGCTCCAGCGCACCCCATTGACCCAAAGGTCGTCACCACGCGCCTCGATGGCCAGCGCGTTCCACCGGTTCCCGCCGACGGTGTCGACGAACACCTCGCCGCCGCCGGCCCAGCCGAAGAAATCACCGACACGCACCAGCAGACCCGGCGTGGCGTCGGCGGCGGCCAGGAACAGTGCGCCGGTCGGTGTCGCCGAACCGGCCTGCCGTACCCAGTGTTCGACGTAGTCCTCGTGCACCCCGGTCTCGATGAGCGTGCCGGCCTCCCAACGCATCGCGCCGGCGTCCGGGTGCGGACCGGCCGGCGTCAGCTCGACATCGCGATGCCATTCGAAGACGTCGGCGCGCTGGTGCAGCGTCCCGGCGAAGCCGCGGGAGTCGACGTAGCCGGTAATACCCTGTAACCAAAGGACATCGGTGCCGGTGTCAGCTGACCCGTCGGCGTCGATCAGCAGCGTGCGTCGCCACAGTCCGGCGCACTCCGAGGCCACTACCGCGTTCACACCACGACCGGCCCGAACCGCTCGTGGAAGTGCTGCGTCAGTTCGGGCCACACGTGTGGGTCGTGACCGGGGATCAACGGATAGCCCTTGTCACTTGCCAGCTTCTTGAGCCGGCGGATCGGTTCGACGGTCTCCTGCGGTTCGACGTCGATGAACCCGCCGATGGCCCGTTCATGCTCGATGTTCTCGGTGAGATCGGCGGCGTCGAAAGCGAACACGAAACCGTCCCCACCGACGGATTCGTCCAGTTCCACCACGAAACTCTGATGCCCCGGTGTGTGGCCGTAGGTCGGGACCGCGGTGATGCCCGGCGCGATCTGTGCCTCACCGTCGGCGAGTTGCCAGTCGATGCTGGGGTCGTCGAAATCGATACGGAAGATCGAGTGCCGTTGTGGTTCAGGATGATTGGACAATCCGTACTCCAGCTCGCGGCGTTGCGCGTGGACCGGGACCTTGCCGGCGAACAGTTTCAACCCGCCGGCATGGTCGACGTGCAGATGTGACAGTGCGACGAGGTGGATATCGTCGACGTCCACGCCGATGTCGGCCAGCGACTCCTCGATGGGCTCGCCCGGGCCCGGCAGCACCGGCTGGTACTCCACACTCGGGAAGTACCGCCTGCGCAGGTACGGGTCGCGGATGAGTGCGGTGTTGAAACCGGTGTCCAGCAGCACCCATCCTCCGTCGGTCTGCAACAGGACACCGGGCACCGGTTCGCGCATGCGCTGCTCCGGCGGTGCCCCGTAGACCGAGACCGACTTCGGCAGCTCCTCCCATCCCAGCGTGAGCAGGACTATCCGGCGCACCCCGCTCTTGCGCACCAGGCTTGCCATCAGCCCACCGAAAGTGCCGCGAGGCGCAGCGAGTTCGGGTTGGTCACCACATGCGCCTGCTCGATGCCCTTGAGCCATGGCTGGGCGACCATGAAGTCGTTGACGTCGGCGATATTGAGCCAGCAGCCGGTCTTGACGGCCTCCAAACCGGCTTGGGAGAACGCCTGCTCCGATCCGTCGGGCAGTCCCTTGGCCAGCGCCTCGGTCACCGGCGGCGCCGAGCAACCCAGGTAGTTCAGTCCGCCGTCGGCATCCCAGGAGATGTGCCCCCAGGTGTAGGGCGACGGGGCATCCGGCCACGCCAGGGCGGCGAAGATCTCCGGCGCGGACTGCCCGTCGGTGCCGATCCAGCCGAAGGTCTCCGAGGTCGGGTAGGCCTGCACCTTCGCGGTGAGACCCGCTGCGGCCAGCTGGGTTTGGATCAGATTGCTGACCAGCTGGTTGTCGGGATTGCTCGAGTCGTACCCGATCGTCACGCTCTTCTGATCGGCGGGCAGTCCGGCCGCGAGTCCGCTGAGCACCGACGGGTCATGTGGTACCGACTGTTTGGCGAACTCCGGGGCCATCACGTTGGGCGGGTAGATCTGGTCGGCCACCTTGCCGCGACCGAAGTAGGTCTGCTTGACCAATTCGTCGACGTCGATGGCCTGCAGGACCGCCATGCGGTTCTTGGCGTCGGTCATCATCCCCCTGTGCGGGTTGACGTAGAGATAGTTCGACATCATGGTCGGCAGCGAGTAGTTGGCGAACGCCTTGTTGTCCAGGTACGACTGCACCGCCGAGGACGGCAGGTCGTGCAGGATCGCGGCGACATGACCGTTGTTGAACTGCAGCTGCTGAGCCGAGACGTCGGTGATCACCGGGATGTCGACCTTCTCGAAGTAGGGCTTGGCACCCCAGTACTCCGGAAAGGCTTGCAGGGCATAATGTGATCCGACTTCGGCGGCGGTCAACGTGTACGGACCGGTACCCAGGTCGTGATTGGTCAGATACCCCTGCGCGTTGTCGGACCCGGCGTTCTTCTGCAGGCCCTCCGGGCTGAGCATCCGGGGACCGTACGGGCAGGCCAGGTAGTCCAGGAACGCCGAGTTGGGCGCCTTGAGCGTGATGGTCACACCGTAATCACCTTGGGTGGTGACCGAATCCACGTCGGCGACCATGTAGGCGGGGCCTTGGTTGACGGCAAGACGACGATCGAACGACGTCTTCACCGCCGCGGACGTGAACGGGGTGCCGTCATGGAATTTCACCCCTTCGCGCAGCTTGAAGGTGAAGACCTTGTTGTCCGGTGACGCCGTCCACTCGGTGGCCAGCAGCGGTTCCAGTTCCGGCTTCTCGGTGCCGGCCTTGTACTGCAGCAGACCTTCGTAGGTGTTGGTGGTCAGCAGCAGACCTTGTCCGGCGTAGAAGATGTCCGGATCCGGTGGCTGCCCCGGGTCCTGCAGGAACGACAGGTGCAGTACCTTGTCGGTCGGCGCGGCGCTGGGAGCGGCGCCGCCGGAGTCCGAACCGCCGCAGCCGCTCAGCGCCAGCACCGTCACCGCGGCGAGTGCGGACAGGGTGCGCAATCTGGTTGTCACGGTGTGACTCCTTCGAGAATGGGGGCGGAAAAGGCGCTCAGTTCACTGAAGGCGCCGAGGATCTCCTCGCTGGTTCGCAGCGCGCCGGTCTGCAGGTACTCCATGGCATCCAGCGCCGCGTCGTGGCGGTACTGCGAGGATCCGCCGACGCAGTCGGTCACCACCCGCACGTAGAAGTCGCGTTGGTGGGCGTCGGCGAAGGTGTAGTGCACGCAGACGTCGGTGAGACCGCCGATGAGGATCAGCGTCGATGCGTTCAGGCCGCGCAGCACGATGTCGAATTCGGTTCCGATGAAACCGGAATAGCGCCGCTTGACGATATGGAACTCCTGCCGGGTCCCGTCCAGGATCGGCTGCAGCGACGGTTCCAGCGCGGTACCGGGTTGCCCTTCGACACAGTGGACACCCTCGGTGCCGTCGAGTTCGCGCCCGAAGTCGACACCGCTGGGCCGGTGTACCTCCTGGAAGAACACCACCGGGATGTCGGCCTCTCGGGCGGCGGCCAGCAGCTGTTGTGCGATGGCCACCCGCTCGGCATGACCGGGCATCACCGGAATGCCGGCCTCCTCGGCCGACATACCGCCTCCTTCCTGTATGTCGACGACGACCAGCACCGGGTTTCCCACGATGAGCGGCTGTTTGGGCACCTAACCTCCTACGACGGTGATTCGTGGATCGGCAGCGGCCTGCAATAAATCGACCGCCGTGTTGATGAACACGTAGAGGGCGCCCAGCATGAGGGTGACACCGGCGATCGCCGGGAAGTCGGCAACCGGGATGCTCTGCGCGATGTACTGACCGATACCCGGCCAGCCGAAGACCTGCTCGACCACCAGTACGCCGGAGAACATCAGGCCCACTTGTAGTCCCGTCATGGACAGCGCGGCGCCGACGCAGTTGCGCAGCACGTGCCCGGCCATGATCCTGCTCTCGGAAAGCCCCTTGGCGCGGGCGGTGCGGGCGTAGTCGCTGTCGATATCGCCGAGCAGGCTGCTGCGAAGCACCCGCCCGATGGCGACCGCGGGACCGAGCGCGATGACCAGTGAGGGCAGCATCAGATGGCGCAGCGCGTCGCCGACGACATCGAGCCGGCCGTGTAACAGTCCGTCGATGGTGAGCAGCCCGGTCGGACCGTCCGGTGGGTTCGGCACCGCGATGCGCCCGTTGGCCGGTACCCAGCCGAGCATCTTGTAGAACACGATGAGCCCGAGGATGCCGAGCAGGAACATCGGCGCCGAGGATCCGACGAACAACACCGCACGCAGCGCACCGGCACCAGGCCATTTCAGCGTCGTGCTGAAGGCCAGCAACACCGCGAGGACCAATGCGACCGCCAGCCCACACAGCGCGAGTTCCAGTGTGGCGGGCAGGAAGTCGCCCAGGTCTGAGGCCACCGGGTGCCGGGTGCGGTACGACGTTCCCAGGTCACCGGTCACCGCGCCGGTCAGATAGTTCCAGAACTGCACCAGCGCCGGCTCGTTGAGGCCCAGCGCCTCGCGACGGGCCGCCACTGCCTCGGCCGAGGCCTGCGCCCCCAACTGCGCTTTGACCGGGTCGAGCGGTGAGATGTTCTGCAGTACGAACAGCACCGCGGTCAGCGCGACCAGGATCACCACCATTGCGCCCACCCGGGACGCCACGAATGTCTTCATGCCCTCGCGCCCTCTAGCTCGTCTTCATCAGGTTGCGCAGGCAGTCCCCCGCGATGTTGCCGATCAGGGCCAGTACCAGCACGCCGAGTCCCGGCATCACCGGAATCCACCACTGCTGCAGGAAATAGACCAGATTCCGGGCGGAGTCGGCACCCAGCTCCGGGGCCGGCGCCGCCTGCCCGAGTCCCAGGAAGGACAGTGCCGCCAACGTCAGGATCAAGGTGCCGAGATCGAGGCTGGCCGCCACCAACGCATTCGGGACCGCGCCGGGAAGCAGGTGCCGGGTGGCCAACCGCAACGGACCGACCCCGACGAGTTTGGCGGATTCGATGTGCGGCCTGGCCGCCAGCCGGGCCACCTCACCACGCACCAGCCGGGCGTAGAAGGGCCACCATACGATCGACACCGCGATCAACGTGTGCTCGAAACTCGGCCCCAGGGCAGCGACCACCGCGATCGCGAGTACCGGCGCGGGCAGCGAGAGGAATCCGTCTGTTATCCGCATGAGCACCGCGTCGACCCAGCCGCCGGTGGCCCCGGCGATCAGTCCGACAGTCCCCCCGATGACCAGGCCGACGGCCACCACCACCAGTGCCGCGAACCAGCTGGAGCGCGCACCGTAGAGCACACGGGACAGCACGTCGCGCCCGATGCTGTCGCTGCCGAGCAGGAATCCGTTCTTACCGGGCGGCTGGAGCGGCATACCGACCGGCATCAGCGGATCGTGCGGTGCCAGCAGCGGTACCGCGATGACGGCCAGGGTCAGCACGATCACCAGGGAGAAGCCGATCCAGTTCACGACGGTCGAACTGGATTCCGGCAATGACAGCAGGCGCCGACGGCTGCCGCGGACCAGGACCGGGGTGGGTAACGCGACCGCCATCAGACCGCCCGCCGTTCGATACATGCCACCTGATGTGGGTTGCCGGGCATCCCTTCGAGCCGTACGTCGAGGTCGGCGTCACCGCACGTGCCGACCGAGATCGGACAACGTGGGTGAAAGGCGCAACCGGTCGGCGGCGACAGCGGGCTGGCCGGTTCGCCTGCCAGCACCCGTGATTCGCGGCCGAGATCCGGGATGGAATCGACGAGCGCCTGGGTGTAGGGATGCGCGGGATCGCCGATGACCTGTTCGGCCGGGCCGAGTTCGACGATACGACCGAGGTACATCACCGCGATCCGGTCGGCGACGACACGGGCGACCGAGAGATCGTGCGTGACGAACACCACCGACATGTCCAGAGTGCGGCGCAGGTCGCCGATCAGGTTGAGTACCGAGGCCGCCAGCGAGACGTCGAGCGCGCTGGTCGGCTCATCGCACAGCAGGACCGCCGGGGGTACCGCCGTGGCGCGAGCCAGCGAAACCCGTTGCCGCTGACCGCCGGAGAGCTGGGCGGCACGCGACTTCGCGATATCGGGCGGCAAGCCGACACCTTCGAGTGCCGCGGCGACCGCCTCTCGCCGTTGCGCACGGGACAGCGAAGCACCGCGCAGAGCTTCGGAGATGAGCTCACCGACCGACAACCATGGGGTCAGTGAGGCGCCCGCGTCCTGGAACACCATCTGGGGCCTCTTGTCACCCGCCACTTCGACCGTGCCGGAGCTGGGCTTGTCCAGCCCGGCGATCATCCGCAGCAGCGTGGACTTGCCCGAACCGCTCTCCCCGACCAGCGCCACCGACTCTCCGTGGCCCACCCGCAGCGAAACTCCGCGCAGGGCATGAAGTTTCCCGTGATTGTCGCCGGATCGGTCCAGCCACGGGCGGGGCACCGAGAACGTCTTGGTGATGTTGCGCAGCACCACGGCATCGGGCTGGTCGCCGGAATCGTCGGTGGATTCCGGAAACGGCTCGCTGGTATTCGTCGATGTCGTCGCCAGTGCCGCGTTGACGTCGTCGAACGACAGGATGCATGCGCTGAGCCGATCGGGTGCGACCGCAACGGGTTCCGGCGGCTCGACGGTGCAGTCCTCGGTGGACAGCGGGCAGCGGGGCACGAATGCGCATCCGGGCAACGGGGACACCGGGCTGGGCACCGAACCGGCCAGTGCGGCCAGATGGCGATCGCGCGCCGTCTGCAGGGTGAGCCGGGAGCGCAGCAGACCGTGGGTGTAGGGGTGTGCCGGCGCGCCGAGCACCTGCGCGGCAGGTCCGATCTCGGCGATACGGCCGGCATAGAGCACCGCGATCCGGTCGGCGATCTGCGCTGCAACACCCAGGTCGTGCGTGATCAGCACTATGCTGCAACCGATCTCGTCACGCAGTCGTTTGAGCAGGCGCAGCACCTGCGCCTGGACGGTAACGTCGAGGGCGGTGGTCGGCTCGTCGGCGATGATGAGTTCGGGGTCGCCGGCGATGGCGATGGCGATCATGACGCGTTGACGCAGACCGCCGGAGAGTTCGTGCGGGAAGGCCCGCATCCGGCGTTTGGCATCCGGTATCCCGACCGCCGTGAGCAGGCGCAGGGCCTCCTGTTCGCCGCCGGCGGCCTCGGCGACCTGCTTGCCGATGCGCATCGTCGGGTTCAGTGAGGTCATCGGATCCTGGAAAACCGCGCCCAGGTCGAGGCGTCGCACCTTGCGCAGTGTCTTGGCGTCTCCGTTGATCATGTCCGATCCCCGGACCTGCACCGAGCCGGTGGTCGCGGCGTTGCGCGGCAACAGACCCAGCAGGCTGAAACCGAGCACGCTCTTGCCCGAACCGGATTCGCCGACCAGGCCGAGGATCTCGCCCGGTGCGACCACCAGCGAGACGCCGCGCAGTGCGTGCACGTCACGTCCGTTACGACGGAAGGTGACGGTGAGATCGTCGACGCTGGCGGCGCATTCCGGGTTCGGCGCAGCCGGCTGCTGCACCGAGGGTGCCTCGACTGCGGAAACGCCGATGCCCATCGTGGGTCTCCCGAAGTGTGCGCGCGCAAATGGTGTGCGGCACTTCGACGTGGGCCGCCTGTCAGTTGATAGTTTTCACTTTCCGCAGGCGCGGTGGGTGTCGCTGGCGTAACCAATTCGGCGAATACGTAACTGCTGGGTGTCGCGCGTTTCTGTCGTGTGACAGATAGCACCGGGCGTCCATTGAGCGCCCCCGATGGGGGACCATGAGTCCATGCCGCTCGCCAGGGCCGGTCGTCCCCGCCTCCATACGCAGCGCCGTCCGGGACGCACCGCGCGGGACGAAATCCTCGATGCAGCAGGCGAATTGTTCACCACGACCGGTTACGCCAGCACTTCGACGAGGTCCATCGCCGAGTCGGTCGGTATCCGTCAGGCGTCGCTGTACCACTACTTCAAGTCCAAGGACGACATCCTGTGCGCACTGCTTGAGCAGACCGTCGCCCCGACCTTGGCGTTCATCCCGACACTGTCGGAGGCCCGGCCGGCCCTGACCCCGGCCGAACACGTCCATGCACTGGCGGCTTTCGACGGCGCACAACTGCTCGGCGGCAGCTGGAACCTGGGCGCGCTCTATCTGTTGCCCGAGTTGCGCGACGCCAGACTCGAACCGTTCTGGTCCGACCGCGAGCGGCTGCGGTTGCACTATCTGTCGCAGAGCCGGGCCGTCGTCGCGCAGACCGGGGTCAACCCGGCGGCCGCCGACCTGCCGTTCCGGCTCGTCGAATCCCTGGTCAACATGTGGTCGACACCGGCAGGACCCGAACGTGCCGAACTGCCGGCGCACGTCGCCGATGCCTGCATCCGGGTCCTCGGCGTCCCCGACGCGACTGGACAGCTGCGGGATCGCAGCCGCGCTCTGGTGCAGGGACATCTCGACGCCGCCGGCCTGTCGGCCGGGTTCGACTCCCACTAGGGTGACGGCTGTGTTCCATGTGCTGACGCTGACCTATACCGCTCCGCTCGATGTCGTCGACAAGACCCGGCCCGAACATGTGGCCTGGATCGAGCGCGAGATCGAAGCCGGACGGCTGCTGCTGGCGGGCCGGCAGGAGTCGCTTCAGGGCGGCGTGCTCATCACCGGGGATATCAGTGTCGAGGACGCCGAGGAACTGATGGCCGTCGACCCGTATCAGCTGGCCGGACTGGTCAGCTACAGCCGGGTCGGCTTCAACGCCGGACTGCGCGCACCCGGTCTTTGACGTAATTTCGGGCGTCGTCGGGACTAAACAGCCCGCCACCGCAGTTGGCGCTACCAGGGCCGGCAGTGCCGCCGGTACGAAATTACATTGCTAAGCTATACATATTCACGCTTAGACACGACCTAAAGAGGGCACGAACACAACATGACTACGACCGTTTCCGCATACGCCGCCGACTCAGCCACCTCCCCCCTGGCCAAGACCACCATCGAGCGCCGTGACGTCGGCCCGCACGACGTGGCCTTCGACATCAAATTCGCCGGTATCTGTCACTCCGACATCCACACCGTCAAGGGCGAGTGGGGCCAGCCCAACTACCCCGTCGTCGTCGGCCATGAGATCGCCGGCGTCGTGACCGAGGTGGGCTCCGAGGTCACCAAGTACAAGGTCGGCGACCATGTCGGCGTCGGCTGCTTCGTCGACTCCTGCCGCGAGTGCGACAGCTGCAAAGAGGGCCTCGAGCAGTACTGCACCGGACCCGGCGGCATGATCGGCACCTACAACAGCACCGGCAAGGACGGCACCCCCACCTACGGCGGTTACAGCACCGCCATCGTCGTCGACGAGAACTACGTGCTGCGCATCCCCGACAGCATCCCGCTGGACAAGGCCGCTCCCCTGCTGTGCGCCGGGATCACGCTGTTCTCACCGCTGCGGCACTGGAATGCCGGCCCCGGCAAGAAGGTCGCGATCATCGGTCTCGGCGGCCTGGGCCACATGGGCGTCAAGCTCGCCCATGCCATGGGTGCCGAGGTAACCGTGCTCTCGCAGTCACTGAAGAAGATGGAAGACGGCCTGCGCCTCGGTGCTGATCACTACTACGCCACCAGCGACCCGGACACCTTCACCAAGCTGGCCGGCAGCTTCGATCTGATCCTCAACACCGTGTCAGCCAACCTCGAGATGGGTGCCTACCTCGGCCTGCTCAGCCGCGACGGGACGCTGGTCGAACTCGGCATCCCCGAGAACCCGCTGCCGATACCGGTTTTCCCACTGGCCGGCGGACGCCGCAGCCTGTCCGGTTCGATGATCGGCGGTATCGCCGAAACCCAGGAGATGCTCGACTTCTGCGCCGAGCATGACGTCACCCCCGAGATCGAGGTCGTCGAAGCGTCCTACGTCAACGAGGCCTATGAGCGCGTGCTCGCCAGCGACGTGCGCTACCGCTTCGTGATCGACGCCTCGACCATCTAATCCGCGGAGCCTGCCGGGTCGTCCAGGCCGGCCAGCGGCCACCCGGCCGCGGCCAGCTTGGCGGCGACCCGGCGGATGTTCTCCGGGCCTGCGTCGTGGTGGGTCACCTCGGAGATGAAGGCCTCGATCTCGTCACGGTCGATCGCGCCGTCGGCCAGCGCTGCCGAATCCGTGGCGGTGATGTGGCGGACGACCTCTTTGACCTGCTCCTCGGTCAGCGGAGTGCTGCGCAACAGCGCAAGCAGCGGCACCCGGTCGGTGCCGGGCACGCCCTCGGGGTAACCGGCGCGCAGCCAGTTCAGGATGCGGGGCAAGAGCGAGGTTGAGGTGTTCACGCCGCAAGTTTCTCGGCTGCGCACCGCCTGCGCCAGATGCAGTCAGATAGTTCGCCGGTCATTCACCGGCCGTTAACGACCCGTCCTGCCTGCCCGCGGCCATCCGCAGTGCGCGGACCACGCTGTGGTGGCCCAGGTCGATCTTGAATGCGTTCTGGCTCAACGGCCTCGCACCGGCCATCAGTACCCGCGCCGCGGCACCGAAGGCCTCGTCGGTGGCGCGCTGACCGAGCAGGGCGGTCTCGGCCGCGTCGACCCGCCAGGGTTTGGCGGCCACCCCGCCGACCGCGACGGCCGCCGAGGCGATCACCCCGTCTTCGATCCGCAGACCCGCCGCCACCGACACCAGCGCGAACGCATAGCTGTGCCGATCGCGGACCTTCAGATACCAGCTGCCGGTGCCGAATTGCGACGGCGGCAACTCGATTCCGGTGATCAGCTCCGCCGGGCCCAGCGTGTTGTCCCGCTCGGGATGAGCACCGGGCAGCGTGAAGAATTCTGTGATCGGGATCGAACGCACACCGTCGGGCCCCTGGACATGCACCTGCGCATCCAGCATCGCCAGTGCGACGGCCATATCGGAGGGATGCACTGCCACGCACGCCGCACTGGCGCCGAACAGGGCATGCTCGCGGTTGAAGCCGTCGGCAGCGGCACACCCCGATCCCGGAGCGCGTTTGTTGCACTGCGCGAAGGCGGGATCCATGAAGTACGGACACCGGGTGCGCTGCACGAGATTGCCACCCACGGTGGCCATATTGCGGATCTGGGTGGTGGCACCGGACAGGATGGCCTGCGACACCACCGGATACTGGCCGCGGACCAGCGGGTGGTTGGCCGCGGCGCTGTTGCTGACTCCCGCTCCGATCAGCACTCCGCCCGTCGGTGTCGCGGTGACCGAATCCAGGTCCAGGCGCCCGATATCGATCAGGGTGGCCGGGTTGCAGACACCGTTCTTCATCAGGTCCAGCAGGTTGGTGCCTCCGGCGTAGTACTGCGCGCCGCTGGTGCCTGCCGCGGTGATCGCCTCACCGACCGTGCCGGCGCGGGTGTAGGCGAAGGTCTTCATGACGGGTCTCCGGCAACGGCTGCGATCGCCTCGACGATGTTGGCGTAGGCGCCGCAGCGGCAGATGTTACCGGCCATCCGTTCCCGGATCTCGTTGTGCGACAGGCATACCGGTCCGGTCGCGATGTCACCGCACGGCCCGTCGAACGACGCGGCGGACAGGTCGCCGCGGGCGTGTTCGCGTAGCACGGCGTGCGCCGAGGCCAGCTGCCCGGGTGTGCAGTATCCACATTGGAAACCGTCGTGATCGACGAAAGCCTGCTGCATCGGATCGCATTGGCCGCCGGCGGCCATCCCCTCGACGGTCTGGACGTCGGCGCCGTCGATACTGATCGCCAGCGTCAGGCAGCTCAGTACCCGCTCACCGTCGACCGTGACGGTGCATGCGCCGCACAGGCCGTGGTCGCAGCCCTTCTTGGTGCCGGTCAGTCCGAGGCGTTCACGCAGCACGTCGAGCAAGGTGGACCGGATATCGGCGTTCACCTCCCGCTGTGCACCGTTGACCCGCAACCGCACCGTGCCTGCCGAATCGTTCATCACGCCTCCCGGGCATCGGAATCGAATGGGACCATCAAGTCCTCCAGGGTTATGGGTAAGTCCCGCAACCGTTTTCCGGTCGCATGGAATATGGCGTTGGCGATCGCCGCGGGCACACCGCAGGTCCCGATCTCACCGATCCCGCGGACCCCGATCGGATCGAGGGTGTAGTCCGGGACGCGTACGAACGAGATGTCGAAGTCCGGACGGTCGGCGTGGGTGGGCACGTAGTACTCGCCGATGAGCTGCGCGGTGCGCGCGTCATAGGGCACCTGCTCCAGCAGTGCCATACCGAGCCCGAAGATGATGCCGCCCATCACCTGGTTGGTGGCGAGTTTGGGGTTGAGCACCCGCCCGCAGTCCATCACGGCCACCCAGCGCGTCACCGACGCCCGGCCGATCTCCTCGTCGACTTCCACCTCGCAGAAGTGCGCGCCGAAGGATTGCGGGACCGCACCGGAATCAGGGGCTCCCCCGCTGGTGACGGTGAAGCTCAGCACGTCGGCGAGTGCGGCACCGCCGCAGCGCAGGATCTCACCGACCGATTCGCCGGGCCCGCCGCTCGCGCCGGTCACCATCCCGTCGCGGATGTCGAGATCGTCCGGATCGGTTCCGTTGTAACGTGACTCGGTTGTCACCAACCAGGCCAGCAGGCGGTGCTTCCACTGCCGGGCCGCTTCGAACACCGCAGAGCCGACGGTTGCGGTGGTCTGCGAGGCGCCACTGTACGGGGCATCGGGGAACGACGAGTCCCCGGAGTGAAATGACACGCCGGCCAGTGGCAGCCCGGTGCCATCGGCAGCCAGCTGGCTCATCACCGTGCGGACGCCGGTACCGACCTCATGGGTGGCCGAGGCGAATCGGACCACACCGTCGGTGCCGGTGTCGACGCGAGCACCTGCCGGCATCCGGCGCCCGGGGTAGGTCGCGGTCGCCATCCCCCACCCCACCTGCACACCGTTGCGCCGCATCGATCGCGGTGCGGGTGTGCGCCGCGCCCAACCGAAGCGGTCGGCCCCGTCCCGGTAACACTGAGCGAGGTGTTTACCCGACCACGGCGCCCCGTTGGTCTGGTCGTGGTCGGCATCGTTGCGCATCCGCAACTCCACCGGATCGACCCCGAGTCGGTAGGACAGTTCGTCCATCGCCGACTCCAGCGCGAAGAGACCCGGCGCCTCACCCGGGCCACGCATGAAACACGGTGTGGGCGCGTTGATTCGGGCCACCGTGTGTGACACCGCCAGACGCGGCGAATGGTAGAGGAATCGCGCCGACAGGCCGACGGGCTCACAGAAGTGCGCGACGGTCGACGTCTCGGTGACGGTGTGCTGCTCGGTGCTGGTGATAATGGCGTCGGAGTCGGCGACCAGTGCGACCTGCTGCGTGGTGTGCGGCCGGTGCCCGGTGGAGGAGAACATCTGGTTGCGGGTCAGCACCAGCTTCACCGGACGGCCCACCGCTCGCGCGGCGACCGCACACAGCACCACATGCATCCACAGAAAGCTCTTGGACCCGAACGCGCCGCCGACCAACGGCGACAACACCCGGATGCGGTCCTCGGGCATATCGAGGTAGGCGGCCAGCGCGCGCCGCTCACCGGTGATCCAGCGGGTGCTGTCATGGATGGTGAGCTGCTCACCGTCCCACTGCGCCACCGTCGATGCCAGTTCGATCGGATAGTGCGCGTTGATCGGTGTGGTGTAGCGCTGCGCGACCCGGGTGCCGTTCGGTTCGGCGTCAGCGCCGCGGCGGTCCTGTAGTTTCTCCTCGGTCAGCGCGACGAAATGGTCGGGGCGGTAACTGCCGTGCCGGACCCGGCCGTCCTCGTCATCGGGTGGCGCCGGCTGCGACAACACCTCGTCGGCGGTGAGTTGCGCCGGCAGCTCGTCATACTCGAGGCGGATCAGGCTCGCGGCGTCGGTGGCGTTCTCCAGGGTGTCCGCCACGACGACGGCCATGTGCTGCCCGACATGTTGCACCGTCAGGTCCGACAGCGGCGGGCGCCGCTCCAGCGGCAGGTCCCAGGTGAGCTCGCGCGGAAGCGCATGGAGCGTCGGACAGTTCAGCGGCGTCAGGACCTGCAGCACCCCGGGCGCGGCGGCAGCCCGGGCGGCACCGTCGGTCAGTGCCGCGGCCCGAACCCGTCCGTGCGGGATCTCCGATTGCACGATGACGGCATAGGTCATCTGGTCGAGCACCATGTCGGCGGCGTAGCGGGCCGCGCCGGTGACCTTGTCGACACCCTCGACCCGGTTGACCGGCCGTCCGGCTATCGGTCCGTCACTCATCAGGTCTCCTCGACTGTCGGCACTGGCGCCGACCTCCACTCTGCTCTGCGTCGGGTACCCCGTCTGCGCCGCTGGCTGCCATGGGCTCTACCGGTTAGCCCCCATATCCGCAGCACGGCACCGGCAATGTGCGGTCCGGATGCAACAATGGGGCCGGTGTGCGCCTTACGTGTGGTGGTCGCCGACGATGACGTGCTGCTCCGCGAAGGGGTGGCAAGCCTGCTGGAGAGATCGGGCTTCGACATCGTCGGCCAGGCCGGGGATGCCGCCGAACTGCTGAGCCTGGTGCGCGAACAACACCCGCAGCTGGTGCTCACCGACATCCGCATGCCGCCGACGCACACCGCCGAGGGACTCGACGCCGCCAAGATCATCCGCGCGGAGTCGCCCGAGACCGGCATCGTGGTGCTCTCGGCGCATGTCGACGTCGACCATGCGATGGAACTGCTCGCCGGCGGCCACGCCATCGGTTACCTGCTCAAGAGCCGGGTCACCGATGTCGCCGATTTCGTCGACACCGTGCAGCGCATCGCCAACGGTGCCTCGGTGGTCGACCCCGCGCTCGTCGCCGAACTGGTGTCGGCGCGCCGTCGCGATGATCCGTTGGCGGCGCTGAGCACCCGCGAGCGTGAGGTGCTGACGCTGATGGCCGAGGGGTTGTCCAACGCCGGCATCGGCAGGCGAATCTGGGTCACCGAGGGCACCGTGGAAAAGCATGTGCGCAGCATCCTGACGAAGCTGAACCTGCCCGAGACCGGTGACGACCACCGGCGGGTGCGCGCGGTGATCGTCTATCTCGAATCGCGCTGAGCGTCAGCCGCGCTCGAGCAGGTCGCGGATGGCGCCGGGCGACAGCGCGAACTTCGGCAGGAATCCGCGCGCCGAGCTCGCCGCGATCAGATCGGCGAAATCCTCTTCGTCGTGTGTCGAGATGAGGATCACCGCCACTTCGTCGAGTTGCTCGGCGATATCGAAACCGTTCTCCGTGCCCAGGTCGACGTCGACCAGCGCGACATCGGGTCGCAGCTCTTTGCTCCTGCTGACCGCTTCGGCGCCGTCGCACGCTGTGCCGACCACGTCGATCCCGCCGCGTTCCAGCATCATCCGCGCAGCGTCGCGGAAGTCGGCGCTGTCGTCGACGATCAGCGCTCGCATGAGCGGGCCTCGGAGGAGTACATACCTAGAGCTTGTCAGTGTCGCGCCGGGAAGGCATTACCGCTAACCGGAAAGAATTCGCGCTGTGCGCATACCATCGGCCGGTGACCTGGCGATCGCTGCCCAACCGGCTGCTGGCCCAACTTGTCCGCCCCATCGCCCGCCCGCTGGGGTGGGGCATCGTGGTGGCCGCGATTTTCATCACCGCCGAGATCCTGCTGGTGCTGGCCCTGAAAAAGGTGGCGCCCGACAATGCGTTCGGCGCGGTTTTCCTGCTCGGCGTGCTGGTGGTATCGGCGGGCTGGGGTTTCGGGCTGGCCGTCGCGACATCGCTGGCCAGTGCGCTGGTGTACGTCTATTTCCACGCCGAGGGCCGCGACAGCCTGGCGCCGGCGGTCACGGTGTTCCTGACGCTGGCGCTGCTGACCAACGTCCTGGTGGGTCAGGCCCGGCTGCGCGCGGCCGAGGCCGAACAACGCAGACGCCAGGCCAGTGTGCTGGCCGAACAGCAGGCGGCCTTGCGGCGGGTCGCCACCCTGGTGGCACGGGGTGCCGCACCGGAGGCGGTGTATCCGGTCGCGATCGAGGAGCTTGCGCACAGCCTCGGAGTCGCGCACGTCACCCTGCTGGCCTTCGACCCCGACGGCCACTGCGTCGTGCGGGCCGCACGCGAGAGCAACGGACGCCCGGGATTGTCGGTGGGCGAACGCTTTTCGCTGGAAGGCGACAGCCTCAGCGCGCGGATCTGCGCGCTCGGCGCACCCGCCCGCATGGACAACTACGAGTCTGCCGACGGGGTCATCGCCGGCCGGATGCGCGATCTCGGGATGCGCTCGGCAGCGGGCGCGCCGATATTCATCGACGGTCTGGTGCGCGGTGCGCTCGTCGTGGGATCCACCTCGGCGCAGCCGGTCCCGGAATCAGCCGAGGCGCATATCGGGGATTTCGCCGATCTGATCTCGACGGCGATCACCAATGCCGAGACCCGAGCGGAGCTGACGGCATCGCGGGCACGGATCGTCGCTGCCGCCGACCAGGCCCGGCGCGGGTTCGAACGCGACCTGCATGACGGCGCCCAACAGCGGATCGTCTCGCTGAGCCTGGAACTGCGCGCCATCGAGGCGACGGCGCCCACCGACGACCCGGCCCTGACGGCGCAGCTGTCCAAGGTCGTCACCGGACTGGCCGGACTGCACGCCGACCTTCAGGAGCTCTCCCGCGGTATGCATCCGGCGATCCTGTCCCGAGGCGGGCTGGGCCCGGCGATCAAGACGTTGGCGCGCCGCTCGGCGGTTCCGGTCGAACTCGACGTCACGGTCGACCGGCGGCTGCCGGAATCGGTGGAGGTGGCGGCGTATTACGTTGTCGCCGAAGCGCTGACCAATACCGCCAAATACGCCAACGCCGAGGTGGTGACGGTGACGGCGGCCCTCGACGGTGCGCAGCTGCGACTGGCGGTCAGCGACGACGGCGACGGCGGCGCACTCGCCGGCGGCGGCTCGGGCCTGGTCGGGCTGCGTGACCGGGTGGAGGCGCTGTCGGGCCAGTTCACCGTCGACAGCGCTCCCGGCGACGGAACCACCATCACCGCGACCATTCCGGTCGGCGCCGAGGCGTAGGCGCCGCCCGGCCCGCTACAGCGAGGCGATGCGACGCAGCCGGTCGGCGAAAACCCGTTGCGACACAGCGGCATCGGGGGCCACCGCTTCGAAAGCATGCGGGCAGCCGGGGTGGACGTGCAGTTCGGTCGGCACGCCCGCCAGCGACAGCCGGCGCGCATAGTCGATGTTCTCCTCGCGGAAGATGTCCACTTCGCCGACGTCGATGTAGGTGGCCGGCAGGCCGGCCAGGTCGACGGCCCGGGCCGGAGCCGCGTACATCGAGACCTCCGGGCCACCGGCGTCCGCGCCGAGCAGTGCCGTCCAGCCCGTCATGTTGTCGTCGTAATTCCAGGTGAGCACCGGCGGGAACTGTGGATCCGGCGTCGTCGTGCGGTCGTCGAGCATGGGATAGATCAACAGCTGCTGGGCCAGCGCGGGACCGCCACGATCACGGGCCAGCAGGGCGACGCCGGCCGCCAGACCACCGCCGGCACTGTCACCCATCACCGCGATCCGCGCCGGGTCGACGCCGAGGTGCGTGCTGTGCTCGGCCAGCCAGAGCAGTGCCGAGTAGCAGTCCTGCACCGGAGTGGGGTGCGGGTACTCCGGTGCGATGCGGTAATCCACGACGAGCATCGGAACCCCGGTAGCCGCGACGTAGGAGCGCGCCGCGCTGTCATAGATCGGCAGCAGGCCCACGATCATGCCGCCGCCGTGCAGGTAGAGCACGGCGCTGCCGGGCGGCTCGCCGGAATCGCGGCGAT
Source organism: Mycobacterium sp. (assembly GCA_016197405.1). Taxonomy (GTDB): domain Bacteria; phylum Actinomycetota; class Actinomycetes; order Mycobacteriales; family Mycobacteriaceae; genus Mycobacterium. Next base: position 88,519 of record JACPVR010000023.1, on the reverse strand, counting down.
ACCAGGACAGTGCCAGCACGGCACCGTCCGGGGTCGTCAAGGTGTGATCGGTGCGCCGCACACCCGGCACCGCTGCGCGCGCGGCCGCCAGGTGGGCGAAAAGGGTTGCGGTATTTGCCCTTCGGGTCGCCACATCGCCGACGGCGGGCGGGTCACCTGCCGCCGCCGGTAATGTGCGCATCCCTGCGAGGACTTCCGGGTCGACCGCGAGCACCATGCTCTCGACCCTAGTCAGCGCAGCGTCAGAAGTCCCAGTCGTCGTCTTCGGTGTTGACGGCCTTGCCGATGACGTAGCTCGAACCCGACCCCGAGAAGAAGTCGTGGTTCTCGTCGGCGTTGGGGCTCAACGCCGACAGGATGGCCGGGTTGACGTCGGTCTCGTCGCGCGGGAACAGCGCCTCGTAGCCGAGGTTCATCAGGGCCTTGTTGGCGTTGTAGCGCAGGAACTTCTTGACGTCCTCGGTCAGGCCGACCTCGTCGTAGAGATCCTGGGTGTACTCCACCTCGTTGTCGTAGAGCTCGAACAGCAGCTCGTAGGTGTAGTCCTTGAGCTCGGCGCGGGTGGCCTCGTCGACCAGCGCCAGGCCCTTCTGGAACTTGTAGCCGATGTAGTAGCCGTGCACGGCTTCGTCGCGGATGATGAGCCGGATCATGTCGGCGGTGTTGGTGAGCTTGGCGCGGCTGCTCCAGTACATCGGCAGGTAGAAGCCGGAGTAGAACAGGAAGCTCTCCAGCAGGGTGGAGGCCACCTTGCGCTTGAGCGGATCGTCGCCCTTGTAGAACTTCATCACGATCTCGGCCTTGCGCTGCAGGTTCGGGTTCTCCTCCGACCAGCGGAACGCCTCGTCGATCTCGACGGTCGAGCACAGCGTGGAGAAGATGTTGCTGTAGCTCTTGGCGTGCACCGACTCCATGAACGCGATGTTGGTGTAGACGGCTTCTTCGTGCGGGGTGAGCGCATCGGGGATCAGGCTGACCGCGCCGACGGTGCCCTGGATGGTGTCCAGCAGGGTCAGGCCGGTGAAGACCCGCATGGTGAGCTGCTTCTCGTGCGGCGTCAGCGTGCCCCAGGACGGGATATCGTTGGACACCGGAACCTTCTCGGGCAGCCAGAAGTTACCGGTGAGCCGCTCCCAGACCTCGGCATCCTTTTCGTCGTGCAACCGGTTCCAGTTGATCGCCGAAACACGGTCGATGAGTTTCATTCCTTCGGACACCGGGACCCCTTAAACGACAATGTCGGACTAGTGCCCGCAACACTACAACTGGGGTGAGACATCGCGCCGCAACACAACAAGTTGTGTCTCGGCGAGTCGCGAGATTACTTGCCGAGCATGGCGATAGAGCGACGTAACTGCTGCTCGGCGGGTGCGTCGGGCAGCACTTCGGACACGCCGGCCGGCTCAGCCGGCCCGGCGCGAAACGCGTCGACCATCAGTGCCGCGAAACGGCGCCAGGCGTCCGGCGCCGACTCTCCCGTCGCTCCCACCACTCCCGCATTCGCCAACAACATCACCACCACGTCGGCCACCAGCAGATCGGCGCGCAGTGTCCCCTCGGCCTGCGCCCGGGCCATCAGCGTGCGCAGCTTCTCGACCGCCTCGCCGGTTCGCTGCTCGACCACACTGCTGGCCGGAAACGCCGTCGTGAGCATCTCCCGCAGCCCGGCGTCACCGGCCTGCAGTTCACACAGGTCGAAAACCAACTGCCGGAAGCCCTGCCAGGGGTCGTCGGCGGCGAGGGCGGTGTCCACCACTGCGGTGAAACGCGAGATATTGCGCTCGAAGGTGGCCGCGGCCAGGTCCGCGCGCGCCGGAAATCGCCGGTACAGCGTCGCCACGCCCACACCGGCCCGGCGCGCCACCTCCTCCAGCGGTACCGACATGCCGTGCTCGGCAAACAGCTCGGCCGCCGCGTCCAGGATGCGGTCGCGATTCAGCTGAGCGTCGGCCCGCAGCGGTTTCGGTGACGGCGGTCGCTTGGCCGGCGTCGGTGCGGGGGACATCACAGACTCACCATAGCGAACTAAGTGGAGAGAATCATCCATTTAGGCGTAGCGTCATGACCAGTAAGTGGTGGAGATCCTCCACTTAGCGAACTTGAATCCCGGACGAAACGGAGCACAGATGTCCCTGACCACGACACCGGACACGGCGCGACACCGCGCCGAGCACCGGACCAGCCACCGAAACCCCCGCCTGCGCGGCAACCCGTGGTGGACGCTGGCGGCAGTGTCGATCGGCGTCATCATGGTCGGCCTCGACGCCTCGGTCGTCGCGATCGCCAACCCGCATATCGCCGCCGACCTGCACGCCACCCTGTCGGATCTGCAGTGGATCACCAACGCCTACATGCTGGCGCTGGCGGCGCTGCTGATATTCGGCGGCAAGCTCGGCGACCGGTTCGGCAGGCGCACCATCTTCTTCATCGGCGTGATCGGCTTCGCGGCCGCATCGGTCGGCATCGGCCTGGCGGGCACCGTCGCCGGCGTCATCGCACTGCGCACCGTGCAGGGCGTCTTCGGCGCGCTGCTGATGCCCGCCACCCTGGCGATCATCCGCAGCACCTTCCCCGCCGACAAGCTCAACACCGCCGTCGGCATCTGGGGCGCGGCCACCGGCGCCTCCATCGCGGCCGGCCCGATCGTCGGCGGCCTGCTGGTCGAACACGTCAACTGGGAATCGGTGTTCTACATCAACGCACCCATCGCGGCCGCGGCGCTGCTCATCGGCGCGCTGTCCATCGTCGAGAGCCGCAGCGGCGGCAGCCACCGAATGGACATCCCCGGGATCACCGCGCTGTCCGGCGGCCTGTTCCTGGTGGTGTTCGGGCTCATCAAGGCCCAGGACTGGGGCTGGCTGGCCGCCAGCACCCTGGGAGTCATCCTGGCCGGTCTGCTGGCGATCGCCGCGTTCGTGCTGATCGAACTGCGCTCGGCGCAACCGCTGCTGCCAATGCACCTGTTCACCAACAGGTCACTGTCGATCGGCACCGCCGTCGTCGTCATCAACTTCTTCGCGCTGTTCGGCACGCTGTTCTTCATGACGCTGTTCCTGCAGAACGTGCAGGGTATGAGCCCGGTCGAGGCCGGTGTGCGCACCCTGCCGCTCAGCGGCGCGCTGATGATCACCGCCCCGCTGTCCGGGGTGATAACCCAGCGGTTCGGTCCGCGACCGGCGATGGCCGGCGGGCTGGCGGCTGTTGCCGCCGCGCTGGTGCTGCTCAGCGATCTGGGCGCCGACTCCGGGTACGGCGCGTTGTGGCCGGCATTCGTCCTGCTCGGCGCCGGTATCGGTCTGGTGCTCACGGCAAGCTCGGATGCCATCGTCGGCAACGCCCCGATGGACGCCGCCGGTGTCGCCGGCGGGCTGCAGAGCACCGCGGTGCAGCTGGGCGGGGTGCTGGGCACCACGATCCTGGGCTCGATCATGTCCAGCCGGGTGGGGTCGGTGCTGACGGGTGAACTCACCGGCGCCGGGGTGCCCGCACCGGCTGCCGCGCAGCTCGGCGCGGCCAAGGAACTCGTGGCCCAGGGCGTCACACCACCGGTGCCGGGGGTGCCGCCGGCGCTGTCGGAGGCCATCGCGACCGGCAGTCATCAGGCGTTCATGGCCGGGCTGCACACCTCGGTGATCGTCGCGGCCGGGGCCGCGGCAATCGGCGCGGTGCTGGCCCTGTTCGTCCGCACACCGGCCGAACCGGTCAGCTGACGTTCTGAGCCGAGCTGTCGCGCGGGACCGCCTTGTGAATGGGCAGGTCCGGATCGATCCGGATGCCCAGCAAGGCGGTCGTGCCGATGATGGCGCCCATCATGATGGTGGTCAGGTGCTCGATGAACCTGTCCCGTGGCATCCGGCGCGGACTGTCCGGCGCCGGGCCCAACCACCAGTCGGTCGCCGAGGCCGCGGTGCCGAATGTCGCGAACGCGGCGAGCTCGATGGCATCGCGGTCCAGTTCCATCTCGCGCAGCTCGTTGTTGAAAAGCTCGGCCATCGCCAGGGTGATCTCGCGACCCTCGTTGACCGCGCGCATGGTCGCCTCGGCCTGGTCCGGGAACCGGCCCTGCAACACGAAACGCACCACATTGGGATGCTGGTCGACCAGGTAGACGTACTGCTCGATGCTGCGCCGGATGACATCGCTGGCCGAATCCCGCGTCAGGTTGATGACGGGGAAGATCTCGGCCCACAACATGTCGCGCAGACGTTCCCCGATGGCCTGGAACAGATCGGATTTGTCGGTGAAGTGCCGGTAGATCTTCGGCTTGGCGGTACCGGCCTCCTCCGCGATCTCGCGGACGCTGACCTCGGGCCCGTGCTGGTCGATGGCCCGGAAAGCGGCGTCGACGATATCGGCCCGCACCTTTTTGCGGTGCTCGCGCCAGCGTTCACTTCGCGCGTCGACTTTGTCACCGGCGGGCTGCTCACCCGGTCTCGGTTTTGCTCTCGGCACGACACGCACGGACGACAACTGTACTCGCCCGACCGGCGCTGACCTGCTCAGACATCGGGAATGAAAACGTGGGTTGTCCCACTGTCGGGGTGCCGGATCGCGACGCCGGCCCGTTGCCCGGTGAGTTTTGTTGACGCTCAGGAAAATTCGTGATCAGGCGAGGTTTCCGCAGAGCACACGCAGGGAACCTTCGCTATCATCTACCAGGCCGGGCAAACAAACCGAAGCGAGAAGTTGCAGTGACATCGCAATACGATCTGATCATCGCCGGTGGTGGCCCCTCCGGCTCCGCGGCGGCATGGCAGGCCGCACAAACCGGGGCGAGGGTGCTCGTCCTGGACAAAGCGGAATTTCCGCGCGACAAACCGTGCGGCGACGGCCTGACCGCACGCGCCGTGAGCTATCTGCAGAAGATGGGTCTGGCGGCCGAGGTCTCCAAGTTCCACCGGGTGGACAAGGTGACGGTCTTCAGCCCGTCGCAGTGGGAACTGTCCTTCCCCCAGCGACCCGGCATGCCCGACCACGGTCATACCGTGAGCCGGACCGAACTCGACATGCTGCTGCTCAAGCACGCCGAATCGGCAGGTGCGGAGATCCGGCAGTCCGCCGAGGTCGCAGGCCCGGAATTCGATGCACGCGGCCGCGTCATCGGCGTCAACCTCAAAGGTGGCGAGAAGATCTTCGGCGACGCGGTCATCGCGGCCGACGGCGCCTACTCCCCCATCAAGCGGGCACTGAAGATCGATTCGGAGTACAACGGCTACTCCGCGATCGCGATCCGCTCGGAGATGTATGCCAACCGGCCGGACTCCGACAGTCTCGACATCTACCTCAAGCTGCAGTTCCAAGGTGAGCAGCTGCCCGGCTACGGCTGGGTCTTCCCGATGGGCGGTGGCCGCTTCAACATCGGGCTGGGCTATGTGAACAGCTACAAGAACTGGCAGTCGATCAATGCCACCCAGTTCCTCGGCGAGTTCCTGCGGACCCTGCCCCCCGAGTGGGAACTGCCCGCCATCGAGGAACTCAAGAAGAACAAGAGTGTGCGGGCCTGGCGACTGCCGATGGGCTTCACCGCGTGGCCGCCGTGGCGACCGGGCGTGCTGTTCACCGGCGACTCGCTGGGCGCCGGCAAGCCGGCGTCGGGAGCGGGGATCTCCAAGGCCCTCGAATCCGGGCTGGCCGCCGGCGAGTGCGCCATCGCCGCCCTGCAGAACGGTGGGCCGGACGACTTCACCAACTACGCGCAGCGGATGGAAGCGGCGTGGGGCCGGGAGTACCGGCGCGGCCGCTACTTCCACAAGCTGCTCGGCTACCCGCAGGTCGCGAACGCCGGCATCAAGCTGATCGACAATGCGGCGTTCCGGGACCGGATGCTTCGGGCGTTGTACAAGAAGGCGCAGGGCCCGCAGCACACCGTCAAGAAGTAGTCGACGCTGAGGCCGGTCGCGTCCGCTCATAGGCTGGGCAGATGGACGCGGCCCGCCTCGGCGCCGATGCCGCGGCACGACTCGCGGCATCCGGCACCGTCACGATCGAGCGCGGCTTGTCCGACGACGAGTTCGCCCATGTCGAGCAGATGCTGGGTTTCGAGTTCGCCGACGACCACCGGGCTTTCCTGGCGGCCGGATTACCGGTCGGCGGCGCGTGGCCGAACTGGCGCGACGAGGGTCGCAAGAGCCTGCAGAAGCGGCTGCAGCTGCCGCTCGACGGAATCCTGTTCGCCGTCGAATGGAACGGCTTCTGGCCGCCCGGGTGGGGGCAGCGCCCGGCCCGGATGAAGGACGCGCTGCGCACCGCGAACTATCAGCTGGCCCGGGTGCCGCGACTGGTTCCGGTGTTCTCGCACCGGTACCTGCCTGCCGGCCGCAGCTCATCCGGCAATCCGGTGCTGTCGGTTTTCCAGACCGAGGTGACTGTCGACGGCGCCGACCTGGCGGGCTACATCGCCAACGAGTTCGGCGACGATTCGCACCGCACGCCTGCCGCTGGGGCCGCGGTGGAATTCTGGTCGGATCTGTTGTCCTGAAAGCGAATCCGCCGTGTCAGCGTCGACCGCGTTTGGCGGGACCCGGCCGGCGCGCAACCTTGCCGGCGGCCGCGCGGGCGGCCTGCTTGGCCAGTGTCTTCTCCCGGGCCGTGCGTTTCGGCGCCGGCTCGGTTTGCCCGCGCGACGATCCCGGTTTGCGGCCCCGCACGATCCCGATGAATTCCTCGACCAGCACCGCCCGCTCCCCGTCCGGTACGGCGAGCGCCACCGGGCAGGTGGGCGCATCGGTGATCGGACGGTAGGTCAGGTCCTTGCGGTGGTGCAGCCGCGCCAGCGACTGCGGAACGATGAGCGCACCGATCCCGGCCGCGACGAGTTCTATTGCATCAGCGGTGGTTTCGGGCCGGTGATCGACCGTGATGCCGGGTGCACCGTCCCAGCCGACGACGTCGTCGAGTGGCAGCAGGATCGACTCCTCGACGAGGTCGTCGGCGGTGACCTCGTCGACAGCACTGAAGACGTGGTCGACGGGCACCACGACGACCGTGGTCTCCTGATAGAGCGGGATGACCGCCAGTCCGGACGTGTCGGCCGACGGCCGGAGCAATGCGACGTCGACGGTTCCGGCCCGGACGGCATCGGCCGCGGCGGCAGCGTCGACGGTGTGCAGCTGCAGCGCGGCATCGGGGTGGCGCTGCTCCCAGATCCGCGCCCACTTCGCGGGCGTTGCGCCGGGGACATACCCGACGGTGAGGCGGAGCGGGATCACCGCACCAGGCTACCGATAGGCTGGCCCCATGAGCAGGCCCAACGCGCAGTCCATGAAACCCGCCACGGCGGCCAAGAAGTTGGACGTGTACCTGCCCGCGACGCCGGCGGAGTTCCAGGAGAACGCCATCACCCGCGCCGAGCTCGCCGCCCTGCTGGCCGACCCGCCACAGTGGCTCAAGGACCTCCGCAAGAACGGCCCGCACCCGAAGAACCTGGTGGCGGCCAAGCTGGGCGTCTCCATCTCGGGCCTGGCGCGCGGCGGCGTCACCGAGGCGTTGACCACCGAACAGATCAACGCGCTGCTCGAGGACAAGCCCGAATGGCTGGTCGCCGAACGCGAGAGTTATCAGGCGGTGCAGAGTGAGGAGCGGCGCCTCAAGGCGCTGCGCGCCGAGCAAGCCGGTAACGGCTGACCGTCACTCACGCATGGGCTCGCAATCTCGTCACCTGCGCCGCAACAGGATTGCTGTGGCGGCCATCGCTTTCGTCGGCTACTCCGCGGTGATGATCCGGTTGGATCGCCGAATGCATGCCGCCGGCGGTCCGGGAATAATCCCGTTCGAGCTCGCGGGCACGGCAGCTGCGGCCGAGGACATCATGAACCGGTGGGGCGAGGACGGCAGGCGCGCGGCCCGCCTGTCGATGTGGCTCGATTTCGGCTACATGAGCAGTTACGGAATCCTGCTCGGGCTGCTGATCGATCATCGCCGTCGACGCCGGGGGCACCCGGCGTGGCTGCCGGCTCTGGCCGCCGGCGCCGTCGCAGGCGACGCAGTGGAAGGGGTCACCCTGCTGCGCGTGCTCGACCGCCGCGATATCGCGCAGAACGCGCGCACCGCGCGCGTCGCGGCCTCCCTCAAGTTCGCCATCCTCGCCGCGGCTCTCGGGTACGTCGTCTACCCCGGATAACGAAGCAGGCCAGGGGATGCCCCCTGGCCTGCGACCTAGCTGCGTGAGCCCTACAGCATGCAGCTGACGCAACCCTCGACTTCGGTTCCCTCCAAAGCCATCTGGCGCAGCCGGATGTAGTACAGCGTCTTGATGCCCTTGCGCCAGGCGTAGATCTGCGCCTTGTTGACGTCGCGGGTCGTCGCGGTGTCCTTGAAGAACAGCGTCAGGCTCAGACCCTGATCCACATGCTGGGTGGCCGCGGCGTAGGTGTCGATGATCTTCTCGTAGCCGATCTCATAGGCATCCTGGTAGTACTCCAGGTTGTCATTGGTCAGGTACGGCGCCGGGTAGTAGGCGCGACCGATCTTGCCTTCCTTGCGGATCTCGATCTTGGATGCCACCGGGTGGATCGAGGACGTCGAGTGGTTGATGTAGGAGATCGACCCCGTCGGCGGGACGGCCTGCAGGTTCTGGTTGTAGATACCGTGGGCCTGCACCGACTCCTTGAGTCGCTTCCAGTCGTCCTGCGTCGGGATCTTGATCTCGGCGTCCGCGAAGAGCTCACGCACCCGTTCGGTTGCCGGCTCCCACACCTGGTCGGTGTACTTGTCGAAGAACTCCCCCGACGCGTACTTCGAGTTCTCGAAGCCCTTGAAGTGTGAACCGCGTTCGATCGCAATGCGATTCGAGGCCCGCAACGCGTGGTACAGCACGGTGTAGAAGTAGATGTTGGTGAAGTCGACGCCTTCTTCGGAACCGTAGTGGATCCGCTCACGCGCCAGATACCCATGCAGGTTCATCTGCCCGAGGCCGATGGCATGCGAATCGTTGTTGCCCTGCTCGATCGAGGGCACCGAGGTGATGTGCGTCTGATCGCTGACCGCCGTCAGCGCGCGGATCGCCACCTCGATGGTCTGGGCGAAGTCCGGCGAGTCCATCGCCTTGGCGATGTTGAGCGATCCCAGGTTGCACGAGATGTCCTTGCCCACCTTGGAATACGACAGATCGTCGTTGAACTCCGAGGGCGTGGACACCTGCAGGATCTCCGAGCACAGGTTGGAGTGGGTGATCTTCCCGGCGATCGGGTTGGCCCGGTTCACCGTGTCCTCGTACATGATGTACGGGTAGCCGGACTCGAACTGCAGCTCGGCCAGCGTCTGGAAGAATTCGCGCGCCTTGATCTTGGTCTTGCGGATCCGGGCGTCGTCGACCATCTCGTAGTACTTCTCGGTGACCGAGATATCGGCGAACGCGACACCGTAGACCTTCTCGACGTCATACGGCGAGAAGAGGTACATGTCCTCGTTCTTCTTGGCCAGCTCGAAGGTGATGTCCGGGATCACCACACCCAGCGAGAGCGTCTTGATCCGGATCTTCTCGTCGGCGTTCTCGCGCTTGGTGTCGAGGAACCGGTAGATGTCGGGGTGGTGCGCGTGCAGATACACCGCACCGGCACCCTGGCGGGCGCCGAGCTGGTTGGCGTAGGAGAACGAGTCCTCCAGCAGCTTCATGATGGGGATGACGCCCGAACTCTGGTTCTCGATGTTCTTGATCGGCGCGCCGTGCTCACGAATGTTGGTCAGCAGCAACGCGACTCCGCCGCCGCGCTTGGACAGCTGCAGTGCGGAGTTGATGGAGCGCCCGATCGACTCCATGTTGTCCTCGATACGCAGCAGGAAGCAGCTGACCGGCTCACCGCGCTGCTTCTTGCCCGAGTTCAGGAATGTCGGGGTGGCGGGCTGGAAGCGGCCGTCGATGATCTCGTCGACGAGCTTCTCGGCCAGCGCGGTGTCGCCGGAGGCCAGCGTCAGCGCCACCATCACCACCCGGTCTTCGAAACGCTCCAGGTAGCGCTTCCCGTCGAAGGTCTTCAGCGTGTAGGAGGTGTAGTACTTGAACGCGCCGAGGAACGTCGGGAACCGGAACTTCTTGGCGAAGGCCCGGTCCAGCAGCGACTTCACGAAGTTGCGCGAGTACTGGTCGAGCACCTCGCGCTCGTAGTACTCCTTCTGCACCAGGTAGTCGAGCTTCTCGTCCTGGTTGTGGAAGAAGACGGTGTTCTGGTTGACGTGCTGCAGGAAGTACTGGTTGGCCGCCTCGCGGTCCTTGTCGAACTGGATCTTGCCGTCTTTGTCGTACAGATTGAGCATCGCGTTGAGCGCGTGGTAATCCGTCTCGCCCGGGAGCGCGTGCACCCCGGTGGTTACAGGTTCTGCAGTGACGGTTGGTGACACGTCTGGTCCTTCCAGAAGTCGGCAAGCCCCGCGCGGACGGCGACGACGTCGTCCGCGGTGCCCATCAATTCGAATCGATACAAGTAGGGGACGCCGCACTTGCGGGAGACCACGTCACCCGCGTAACCGAACTCGGCGCCGAAGTTGGTGTTGCCCGCGGCGATGACACCGCGGATCAACGACCGGTTGTGTTCGTTGTTGAGGAAAGCAATGACTTGTTTGGGGACATAGCCGCCGGAGTCGGGATCCGGACCATTGGCCCGGCCTCCCCCGTAGGTCGGCAGCACCAGCACGAAAGGCTCATCGACCTCGATGCGTCCGTGCAGCGGGATCCGTATGGCGGGCAGGCCCAGCTTCTCGACGAACCGGTGCGTGTTCTCCGAGACGCTGGAGAAGTAGACGAGATTGCTCATCGTTACCTCGTATTCCCCCCGCGAACGTTGTTATGCAGTGGCTGCGACGACCCCGCCGAGCGCCTTGATGCGATCCGGGCGGAAACCCGACCAGTGGTCGCTACCGGCCACCACCACGGGAGCCTGGAGGTAACCCAGCGCCATCACGTAGTCGCGGGCCTCCGGGTCGGTGGAGATGTCGACGATGTCATAGGCGACACCCTGCTTGTCGAGTGCCTTGTAGGTGGCATTGCACTGGACGCAGGCGGGCTTGGTGTAGACGGTGACGCTCATGTGGTGGCTCCCCTTATGGATCTGATCAGCGAAACGTGGCACAGCCGGTATCTCGTCGCGCGTACTTCTGTTCAACAAGCCGGCCGGCCGGGAAATTCTGCAGTCCTCGGGCCGCTTCGCGAGCCTGGCATCCGGGTGCGGATGTCTGCCCTTCGGCGGTCCGGCTGACCTGTGAATCTTGGGGTCTGTCGGCTTGAGGAACACTACACCTAGTGGCCGACAATCAGAAGAGATACAAGATGTTCTGAACCACATTGATGAAATTCCCAGGTGGTAAGCCCTGAAAACGGCGCGCTTTCGGCGTGTCGCAGATCACAACACGCCGAAAAGTGCTACCGCCGACCCTAGGTGTACCACCGCCCACCGACAGGTGGCGGGCATCGTCGGCCGGACCGGCCGTGAGCGGCTTACAGCAAAGCCGCCGACAGGTCAAGAATGACCCGCCGACGGCTTTGGGAAATCGTTGTTCGGTACGCCACTCAGGCGGCGACCGAGCCCACCTCGGAGACCAGCTGCTCGACCACCTTGCGCAGATTGGCCACCAGTTCGGCGTTCTCCCGCGGATGTGCGCCGTCGAGCGACTTCAGCGGCACCGACAACGTGATCGACTCGACCACCCTGGCGCCGGCGATACCGAACGTCTTGCGGGTGTCGTCGTGTGCCCAGACACCGCCGTACTGCCCCAGCGCGGCGCCGATCACACCGAGCGGCTTGCCCTTCAGCGCGCCGTCGCCGTACGGGCGCGACAACCAGTCGATGGCGTTCTTGAGCACCGCGGGGATGCTGCCGTTGTATTCCGGCGTCACCACCAGCGCGGCGTCGGCCTGCGCGGCCGCTTCCCGTAATGCGACCACGGCAGCCGGTGCGTCCGCGGTGTCGAGATCTTCGTTGTAGAACGGCACGTCGCCGAGTCCGTCGTAGACCGTCACGTCGACGCCTGCGGGCACCTGCGCCGCAAGGACGTCGGCGATCTGGCGGTTTACCGACTCCGCCCGCAGGCTGCCGACGAGTACGAGCACCTTGACATCCGACATCAAAAACATCCTTTCGAGAGTTCGCGGACAATCCTCGCACAGATAACCGGACCGTGGTCCGAATTATTCCGGCTGAGTTAAAGTGCTCGAGGTGAACCCCGCATATCTGCGCGAGGAAGGTTCCGAGCGCGGCTCGGAACGAATCGACGCAGCCCGCAACCGGCTGCTGCTGCTCGACGCCGCCCGCAAGCTCATCGCCGAACGCGGCCCCGACGCGGTCACCATGGACGAGATCGCCCGTACGGCGGGCGTCGGCAAAGGAACGGTCTTCCGCCGCTTCGGCAGCCGTGCCGGGCTGATGATGGTGCTGCTCGACGAAGACGAGCAGGCCAGCCAGCGGGCGTTCCTGTTCGGGCCGCCGCCACTGGGACCCGATGCGCCACCGCTGGACCGGCTGGTGGCCTTCGGCCGCGACCGCATCCGGTTCGCCCACACGCATTACGCGTTGTTGTCGGCGGCCAATCGCGACCCCCAGACCCGCAACAACGCACCCGCCATGGTGCTGCGCACACACGTGCGGGTCCTGCTGGAGGCCGCGGGCACCACCGGCAACCTCGACGCCCAGGCCGACGCACTGCTGGCCCTGCTCGACGCCGACTACGTCCAACATCAGATCGTCGATCGCAACCTGACCCTTGAGCAAGTCGGCGACGCCTGGGAAAGCCTGGCGCGCAAGCTGTGCGGGACGTGACAGCCCCGACGCACTGGATTCTGCATATCGACCTGGACCAGTTTCTGGCCTCGGTCGAACTTCGTCGCCGGCCCGAGCTGGTCGGGTTGCCGGTCATCGTCGGCGGCTCCGGCGACCCGCACGAACCCCGCAAGGTCGTGACCTGCGCGTCCTATGAGGCACGGGAATTCGGCGTGCATGCCGGCATGCCGCTGCGCGCCGCCGCCCGGCGCTGCCCCGACGCGGTGTTCCTGCCGTCGGACCCGGCGGCCTACGACGAAGCCTCCGAACAGGTGATGGGCCTCCTGCGCGATCTCGGGCACCCACTGGAGGTCTGGGGCTGGGACGAGGCCTACCTGGGCGCGGTCACCGACGATCCCGCCGCGCTGGCCGAGCATGTCCGCACCGTCGTCGCCGCCGAGACCGGACTGTCCTGCTCGGTCGGGATAAGCGACAACAAGCAACGGGCCAAGGTCGCCACCGGTTTCGCCAAGCCTGCCGGAATCGTCACCCTCACCGACGCCGACTGGATGACCGTGATGGGTGAGCGTGGCGTCGACGCACTGTGGGGTGTCGGCCCCAAGACCGCCAAGAAGTTGGCCGCACTCGACATCACCACGGTGCGCCAACTCGCCGACGCCGATGCCGAATTACTCACCTCGACATTCGGCCCGCGCACCGGACTGTGGATCCTGTTGCTGGCCAAGGGCGGTGGCGATTCGCAGGTCAGTGCCCAACCATGGGTCCCCCGATCCAGAAGTCACGTCAGGACATTCCCTCGCGATCTCACCGCGCGCGGCGAAATGGATTCGGCGATAACCGAACTGGCGCTGCAGGCGTTACGTGAGATCAGCGAGCAGGGACGTAGCGTCACGCGTGTGGCGGTCACCGTGCGCACCGCGACGTTCTACACCCGCACCAAGATCCGTAAGCTCGACGAACCGTCGACCGATCCGGGTGTCATCACCGCAACCGCGCTGGCAGTGCTCGGCCTTTTCGAGCTGGATCGGCCGGTGCGTCTGCTCGGCGTGCGCCTCGAACTGGCCATGCCGGACTGACCGAGCGCCTACGGTACCGCGGCCGTCGAGCAGACGTTCGCCTGGCGGCCAGCCGTTGTTCACCCCGGTGCCGTTCAATCCCCCAGGCAATACACAGCGAAGCGAGGAGCGCCGGTGTCGATCAGGACCAGTCTCAAGGTGGCGACCGTGCTGGGCGCAGCGGCGGTGCTGCCGCTGGCGGCATGCAGCGGCGATGAGCAGAAGGACACCCACGGGACCACCGTGGTGCGGGGTGCCCACGGAGACCTGAGCGCCCCCGGCGGTGCGCGCCGGCTCGACGGCGACCAGACCCACGCGATCCGCGATGCCGTCGGCGATGCCAAGGCGCGCAACATCATCCTGTTGATCGGCGACGGTATGGGTGACTCGGAGATCACCATCGCCCGTAACTACGAGAAGGGCGCAGGCGGCTTCTTCGAGGGCCTGGACGCCTTACCCCTCACCGGGCAGTACACCACCTACGCCCTGCGCAAGGACGGCAAGCCCAACTACGTCACCGACTCGGCGGCCAGCGCCACGGCGTGGACCACCGGCACCAAGACCTACAACGGCGCACTGGGCATCGACATCAAGGACGCCAAGCAGCCGACCATCCTGGAACTGGCCAAGGCACAGGGTTTCGCAACCGGCGATGTCACCACTTCCGAGATCCAGGACGCCACCCCGGCCTCGCTGTTCTCTCACATCACCGAGCGGGATTGCTACGGCCCGGTCGAGACGGCACAGGACTGCCCGGCCGAGTCGCTGGAGAAGGGCGGCCCCGGCTCGGTGACCGAGCAGATGCTGGCCACCCGGCCCGATATCACCCTGGGCGGCGGCTTCGAGACATTCGGGCAGACCGCGAACGCCGGTGAGTACCAAGGTAAGACCCTGGAGGTCCAGGCCAAGGAGCGCGGCTACCAGATCGTGCGCACCGCAGGCGAATTGGCCGCAATAAGCAAAGCCGACAAGGATGCCCCGGTGCTGGGGCTGTTCGCCGACGGCAACATGCCGGTCAGCTGGACCGGCGCACCCGCGGTGCGTCAGGGCTACCTGCAGCCCGCGGTGAAATGCTCGGCGAACCCCAAGCACACCGCCGACGTGCCGCTGCTGGCCGATATGACGCAGAAGGCCATCGACGTGCTCTCGGGCAGTCAGGCGGGCCGGGACAAGGGCTTCTTCCTACAGGTCGAGGGCGCCTCGATCGACAAGCGTGATCACGCCGCCGACCCGTGCGGGCAGATCGGCGAGACGGTCGACCTCGACGCCGCGGTACAGAAGGCACTCGACTTCGCGCGCAAGGACGGCAACACCCTGGTCGTCGTGACGGCCGACCACGGCCACACCAGCCAGATCGTGGAGCCTTACTCCGAGGAAGACCTGGCGGGCCTGGCCGAGGATTCCAAGCAGCCCATCGAACGGGTCCGCGACATCATGTACCCCGGCCTGACGCGGATGCTCACCACCGCCGACGACGCCGAGATGGTGGTCAACTACGGAACTTCGGCCGATGTGGGCATCGAGGACCAGGGCCACACCGGAACCCAGGTCCGCGTCGCCGCATACGGACCCCGCGCAGCCAACGTGGTGGCCCTGACCGATCAGAGCGACCTGTTCTTCACCATGACCGACGCGCTGGGTATCGAACGCGGGGCAAAGTAAGCGTTTACCATCGACGCATGGGGGTCGAGGGAAAACAGCCAGGTCGCAGGGAGCGCAAGAAGCAGGAGACGCGGGCTCGCCTGATCGACGCCGCAATCAACCTGGTCGACAAACAGGGCTACCAGCGCACCACGGTGGGCCAGATCGCCGAGGCGGTGGACGTGTCGCCACGCACCGTCGCGCATTACTTCCCCAGCAAAGACAAGTTGCTGCTGGCGGTGGTCGACGCCCACACCGCGATGGTGGTCGACGAGATGTACCGGGTTCCCGACGGCCTCCCCCCGCTGCGGTGTCTGCTCGACGCCAACCTGGCGGCCCTGGACCGGGCGGCGTCCCAGAACCCGCCGAAGGCCGCCGCGAACCTCGCCAGCGTGCTGCGCACCATTCATCTCTCCCCACCGCTGCAGCCGCTGGCGTTCGGCCTGCGTTCACCGGAGTTGTGTGTGGATCTGGCGCGCCGGATGAACGTCGAGCCCGACGACCGGAAGGTCGAACTGGTGGTCGCGGTCTGGTCGGCTCTGGTCAACATCGCGTGGTCGGGCGTCAGTGAGCTGTGGAGCAAGCAGGACGACGATCTGCGAAACCTGCCACCGCTGCTGCACGGACGGCTGACCGAGACCTATGCCCAGTTCCTGATATTGACCGAAGGGCTTGTCCCCGCCACCGGCTAACGTCGCGTACATGCTCTCGACGGTTGCGGTGCGCGGGTACCGGTCATTGCGGGACGTGGTGCTGCCGCTACACCGATTGACGGTGGTGACGGGTGCGAACGGCAGCGGCAAGTCATCGGTTTACCGGTCGCTGCGGCTGCTGGCCGATTGCGGCCGCGGGCAGGTCATCGGCTCACTGGCCCGGGAGGGCGGGCTGCAATCGGCGTTGTGGGCGGGGCAGGGCACGCGCAACAGGCCGGTCGAGTTGGAGATCGGTTATGCCGCAGATGATTTCGGATATATCGCCGATCTCGGCCTTCCGGTGATGGCCGGCGCCCAGTCGGCCTTCGCGCTCGATCCCGAACTGAAGCGCGAGGTGGTTTTCGCCGGGCCGGTGCTGCGGCCGAGTTCGACGCTGGTGCAGCGGGCCGGCCCGTTGGCGCAGGCAAGTGCGGAGTCGGGTCGCGGTTTCGACGAGCTGACCCGGTCGTTGCCGACCTACCGCAGCGTGCTCGCCGAGTTCGCCCACCCCGGACAGCTTCCCGAACTGGCGGCGGTGCGGGACCGGTTGCGCGACTGGCGTTTCTACGACGGGTTCCGGGTGGACGCCGCGGCACCGTCACGACAGCCGCAGGTCGGCACCCGTACCCCGGTCCTCGCCGAAGACGGCTCCGACCTGGCAGCGGCGCTGCAGACCATAATCGAGACGGGTTTCGACGATCTCGCCGAAGCCGTCGGCGGGGCGTTCGACGGCGCGACGGTCACCGTCACCGCCACCGACGGCCTCTTCGATGTCTCGCTGCGCCAACCCGGTCTGATGCGGCCGCTGCGGACTGCCGAATTATCCGATGGCACACTGCGTTTCCTGCTGTGGGCGGCGGCGCTATTGAGTCCGGCGCCACCGTCGCTGATGGTCCTCAACGAGCCGGAGACCTCACTGCACCCCGATCTGGTGCCGCCGCTGGCCGGGCTGATCCGGACGGCGGCACGCACCACCCAGGTCGTGGTCGTCACACATTCGCGGCGGTTGGTCGATGCGCTGGACGCCGACGCCGAACCCATCGAACTGGTGAAACGCGACGGCGCCACCACGGTGGCGGATCAGGGCCTGCTCAGCGCTCCGGCGTGGCATTGGGGGTCACGCTGAGCGGCGGCGAGGCGGTCGCGGGGCGCAGCACGCGGGTGAACAGCACGTTGACGCGCCGCATTGCCACGCTGTAGGGCCACCACGCCACCCGCTTGAACACGTACAACGCACGGATATCGGGTGAGGTGTAGATCAGGAACCGGTTGCGGGCGATACCGGTCAGCATGGCGCGCGCTACGTGCTCGGGGGAAACCGCGTGCCCGGAGAACCGGTCGATCCACGGCGCCACCTTCGGGTGCTCGCGATCGACGCCGGCGATCTCCACCGTTTTCACCAACGGGGTCCGCACCGCCCCGGGAACCACCACCGAAACTCCGATGCGTTCGCGGGCCAGGTCGAAACGCAGCACCTCCGACAGCCCGCGCAGCCCGTATTTGCTTGCGCTGTACGCCGCATGCCAGGGCAGTGCGACGATGCCGGCCGCCGAGGAGACATTGACCAGGTGACCGCCGCGCCGCGCGGCCACCATGGGCGGCACGAACGTCTCGATCACGTGGATCGGTCCCATCAGGTTGATATCGATCATCGACCGCCATTGGCGGTGGCTGAGCCGGTCGACGGTGCCCCACGCCGACACACCGGCGATGTTCATCACCACGTCCATCGCCGGATGCCGGGAGTGGATGTCCGCGGCGAATCGGGCGACCTCGTCGTAGTCGGAGATGTCCAGCGCACGGTGTTCGGCGACGACGGCACCCAGGGCGCGGGCGTCGGCGACGGTCTGTTCGAGCCCCTCGGCGTCCCGGTCGGTCAGGTAGAGCTCCGCGCCGCGGCGCGCCAACTCCAGGGCGGTGGCGCGGCCGATCCCGCTGGCAGCGCCGGTGAGGAGACATCGCTTCTGTGCGAACGCGTCCGGCATACGCCCGACGATACCGGCGGTATCGCTCAGCTTGCGGAGGCGCCCGTGGCGCCGCCCCAGAGAGCCGTCAGCCACAGCTTCTCCAGGATGCTCACCACTTGCGCGATATCGCCGGTGGGCCCCAGAAATGCCGGCTCGCCCGACAGCGCCATCACCGTTGTGGCGCCGAGCGTGCGGATCAGCATCGGGAGGTCGCTGGAGATCGGATGTGCCGAACCGGCGTCGATCTCGGTCTGTACCACCTTGACGATCTGATCGATGACCGTGGTCATCTGCTCGTCTTGGATGCGCCGGATCTCGGTGTCGGTGGCGCGTGCCGCGGTGCATGCCGACATCACCGGGTCGTTATGGGCGAAAACCAGCGCCGCACTGCCCACCATCCGGGAGGCGAACGCCGCGGGCGACTCGTCGGGACCGCGCGGTGCGAAGTACTGCGTCAGCTCCTCGAGTTCCTGGGTGGCCTCGTCGAGGATCTGCGCCAGTACCGCGTACTTGGAGTCGAAGTAGAAGTAGAAGCCGGAGCGGGCCACACCGGCGCGATCGCTGATGGCGGAGACGGACAGGTCGGCGAACGGCGTTTCTTCCAGCAGTTCACGCACCGCATCAACGATGGCTTGACGCTGCCGGTCGCCGCGACGGCGGGGTGCCGCGCCGGCGCCTGCGGGCTGCTCGGAAACAGTCACCCGTTCACCTTGCACCACACCAGGGCAGGAATGAAACTTGACAGCCGTCAAATTGGCCGCTGAGATGTTGATAGGTGGCCCACGCCACAGCAGCCCGACGGATCGCCCTGCATCCCGAGTTATCTGACTAGGAGTCGTAGATGACGACGATCAGCACCCCCCGCTACCTTCTCGACCAGGCCAAGCGCAGACTCACCCCGACCCCGAACACCATTCCGGGTATGGGCGCCATCGAGAAGCGGCTGCTCGAACACGAGTGGGACCAGTTCCCGCTGGCGGCGGCGCCCGCCGACAGCGGCCTCAAGACCATCACCGGCGACGGTGGCCTTCCGGTGCTGGGCCACATGATCGAGATGTTCCGCGGGGGACCCGACTTCGTCCTGCACATGTACCGCAAGCACGGGCCGATCCACTACGTGCACTCCCCCGTGTTGCCCGCGGTGCTGGCCCTGGGCCCGGATGCCACCCAGGCGGTCTTCTCCAACCGGAACAAGGATTTCTCGCAGCGCGCGTGGGACCCGGTGATCGGCCCGTTCTTCGAGGGCGGCCTGATGCTGCGCGATTTCGACGACCACATGTTCCACCGGCGCATCATGCAGGAGGCGTTCACCCGATCGCGGCTCACCGGTTATGTCGCGCACATCGACTCGGTGGCCAGCAAGGTGCTCGCCAACGACTGGGTGGCCAACGACAAACGCTTCCTGTTCTATCCGGCGATCAAGGAACTGACCCTCGACATCGCCTCGGTGGTGTTCATGGGCCATGAGGCGGGCACCGATCATGAGCTCGTCACCACCGTCAACCGCGCCTTCACCACCACGACCCGTGCCGGCAATGCCATCGTGCGCAAGCCGGTGCCGCCGCTGAGCTGGTGGCGCGGCATCAAGGCCCGCGAGACCCTGGAGAACTACTTCAACTCCCGCATCGCCGAGAAGCGCGCCTCCAACGACACCGACATGTTCAGCGTGCTGTGCCACTCCGAAGACGAAGACGGCCAACGGTTCACCGATGAGGACATCGTGAGCCACATGATCTTCCTGATGATGGCCGCGCACGACACCTCGACCTCGACGCTGACCACGATGGCCTACCACCTGGCGGCGAATCCGGAGTGGCAGGACCGCTGCCGCGAGGAATCCGAGCGCATCGGCGACGGCCCGTTGGACTTCGAGTCGCTGGACAAGCTGGAGACCTACGACCTGGTGATCAACGAGGCGCTGCGCATGGTCACACCGCTGCCGTTCAACTTCCGCCAGGCCATCCGCGACACCGAACTGATGGGCTACTTCCTACCGGCCGGCACCAATGTGATGACGTGGCCGTCGATCAACCACCGACTGGAAGAGCTGTGGACCGAGCCGGAGAAGTTCGACCCGCTGCGATTCGCCGAACCGCGCAACGAGCACAAGCAGCACCGGTACGCGTTCGCGCCGTTCGGCGGCGGCGCACACAAGTGCATCGGCATGGTCTTCGGCCAGCTGGAGATCAAGACCGTCATGCACCGGCTGCTGCGTAAGTACCGCCTCGAGCTGACACATCCGAACTACAAGCCGCACTACGACTTCGGTGGTATGCCGGTGCCGATCGACGGTATGCCGATCGTGCTGCGGCCGATCGGGTAGTAGAGCCGGTCCGCGCAGGCGATCACCGCGCGCAGCGCTGATTCGCCTGCGCATTCCGACCAGCCGATCGCCCATTCGGTGCGCGATCGAGAGCTGCCGAGGACGAAGGTGGCGGTGTGCCCGCCGGAGCGCAGTTGATGGAACCGCAGCATCTCCAGGCCCGCACCGCATTCGTAGAGCAGCGCTGTCAGAGCGCCGATGGGCCCCGCCGCGGCGGTGGTCACGGTCGTGGTGGCCGCGCCGACGGTGATGGTGGCCCGGTAGTTGCGCGCTTGCGGTCCCAGCCGCGACGTCGGGCGGGCGAGGTCGGTGCATTCCCAGTGTTCCAGCCGCACCGCGCCGCCGGCGGATCCGAAATGTGTTGCGACGTCATCCCAGGACATGTCGGCGGTGATATCGCGAAGTCCGCGCGGCAGTGGGGTGTCGAAGAAATCGGCGAACCGGGGGCTCGCGATTGCGGTGCTCAGGTGAGATGTCATGTGCCGGTCTGTCTGCTCGAAATCCAGCGACCGACGGGTAGTAGCTTCGACCCACAGCGAGGGGTCGGTCTGGATCAGACCCCGCTGCGGGTGGCTACTACGAGAAGATGACTCACGGTCGCCGAGACTAGTGGCATGGGACCTGGCCGCGCAACCGGGTTTCGCGCACCGGGATCAGGCCAGTGCCAGGAAGAGCTTTTCCAACTCGGCCTCGGTCATCGGGGCCGCGCCGTCGCGGCCCGCGCCGGTGACGCATTCCCGCAGCCCGGTGGCGACGATCTTGAACCCGGCGCGGTCCAGCGCCCGGGACACCGCAGCCAGTTGGGTGACCACGTCCTTGCAGTCGCGGCCCTGTTCGATCATCGATATGACGCCCGCCAGCTGCCCCTGCGCCCGCCGCAGGCGGTTGAGCACCGCCGCCAAGGCTTCGTCGTCACCAACCATTGGTGATCTCCTCCCGGTTCGATACCCCCACCGTACCGGTGGGGGTATCGCTATACCGCCGCGACGGCCCGGTACCACCGTCCGCGTACGATGGATTGAGAATTCGTTCAATCCATCAATTGCTAGGTCGCCATGCCCGCGAACTTCCTCGCCCTCGCCGAACAACCGCTCTACGAGATCAAGGCCAACCTGTTCAAGGCGCTCGCCCACCCCGCACGCATCCGGGTTCTGGAGATTCTGAGCGCGGCCGAGGATCCGGTACCGGTCAGCGATATCCAATCCGAGACCGATATCGAGCCGACGCTGCTGTCCCAGCATCTCGCGGTTCTCAAGCGCCACCACGTCGTCAGCTCCGAACGCGTCGGCAACGCGGTCTACTACCGACTGGCGCACCCGAAGGTTTCCGAGCTGCTGTCCATCGCCAGGACTTTCCTGGCCGACACCCTGACCGCCAGCCACGAACACCTTCGCGCGCTCGACGGTCTTCCGCCCATCGGCAAACCGCGATGAGCACAACACAGCTACGCACGATCGCCGCCAGGGCAACCCAACTGCTCCCGCGCCGCGCCGACTATGCCGAACTCCCCCGGTCCTGGCGGCGCGATATCGCCGCGGGCATGACGGTCGGTGTGGTGGCGCTGCCGCTGGCACTGGCATTCGGCATCAGCTCCGGCGTCGGCGCGGCAGCCGGACTCATCACCGCCGTGGTGGCCGGAATAGTGGCCGCGGTATTCGGCGGATCGCATGTCCAGGTTTCCGGACCGACCGGGGCGATGGCCGTGGTGCTCGCACCCATCGTCGCGCAGTTCGGGATGGGAAGCATTGCCCTGGTGACGATCCTGGCCGGTGTCATCGTGCTGGCGGCAGGCATCACCGGGCTCGGTCGCGCCGTGGTGTTCATCCCGTGGCCGGTGATCGAGGGTTTCACCCTGGGCATCGCGACGATAATCTTCCTCCAGCAGGTTCCCGCCGCTCTCGGTGCGAAAAGCCCTGCGGGACAAGGCCCCCTGGCCGCAGCATGGCACGTCGCGATCAACACCGAATGGGCTGCGGCGCGGTGGCCGCTGCTGGTGGTCGCAGCGGTCGCGGTGTTGATGCTGGTGCTGCCGCGGCTGCATCGGGCCATTCCGGAATCCCTGACAGCGGTCGTCGCCGCCACCGTCCTGGTCATCACCACCGGCCTGCCCGTGGCACGCATCGGTGAGCTGCCCGCCCACCTGCCCGCCCCGGTACTGCCCAATGCCGATCTCGGTGCATTGCGCGCGCTGCTGGGCGCGGCGCTGGCCATCGCGGCCCTGGCCGCCATCGAATCCCTGCTCTCGGCGCGGGTGGCGGCCACCATGTCACCGACCGGCCCCTACAACCCCGACCGCGAACTCCTGGGCCAGGGCCTGGCGTCGATGGCCTCCGGGGTCTTCGGCGGGATGCCGGCGACCGGAGCCATCGCCCGTACCGCGGTCAATGTCCGATCCGGCGCGCGCACCCGGGTGTCGGCGATCGTGCACTCGGTGCTGCTGCTGGCAGTGGTCTACTACGCGACCGGTCCGGTCTCGGCCATACCGCTGGCCGCACTCTCGGCGGTACTGATGGTGACCTCCCTGCGGATGATCTCGGGCACCACGATCGCCAAAATCCTGCGGTCCACCCGGTCGGATGCCGCGACATTCGTGCTGACCGCGGCCGTCACGGTGTGTTTCGACCTGATCGAGGCCGTCGAGATCGGCGTCCTGGTGGCGGCCTTCTTCGCGCTGCGCGGAGTCGCGCGACGCAGCAGTGTTACGCGCGAACCGCTGCCCGGTCCCGCCCGGCCCGGCGATGAACGGATCGCGTTGCTACGCCTGGACGGTGCGATGTTCTTCGGTGCCGCCGAACGCATTTCGGCGATGATCACCGACTCCGAACATCCGCAGACCGATGTGGTGATAATCCGGATGTCACAGCTGGGTCTGCTCGACGCCACCGGCGCGCACACGCTCGCCGAGATCACCACAGAGCTCGAATCCCGCGGAATCACGGTGATAATCAAGGGCGTCCAACCCGAACACCTCAACCTGTTGACCAATGTCGGCGTCCTCGACGAACTGCGGCATGAGAACCATCTGATCGATTCACTCGACGACGCCGTGACCCACGCGCGCAGCCACATCGTCGAACGCTGACCCAGCCGCGCTCGTCCGATTGCGCAACTCCTCAGCCGGGCTCGTCCCTCGCCCGGCATCGTCGTCGCGCTAGGCCGAATTGCGCAACTCCTCAGCCGGGCTCGTCCCTCGCCCGGCATCGTCGTCGCGCTAGTTTGTCTGCGATGCCCGTTCCCACCCTGGCCTTCCTCGACACCGAGACCACCGGTCTGCACCGGGGCCGGCGTCCGTGGGAGATCGCGATCCTGCGCCGCAGCGGTGACGCGCAGACCAGGCTGCATCTGTGTGTCGACGTCTCCGATCTCGACCTGGGGTCGGCCAATCCGGTGAGCCTGGCGATCGGTGGTTTCCACAAGCGGCACCCGCAGGCACGCGACCGGCCGCTGTACTTCCCCCGGGTGTATCGCGCCGGGGCGGCCGCGGCGTTGGTGCACGAGTGGACCGCCGATGCCACGGTGGTGGCGGTGGTACCGCAGTTCGACACCGAATGTCTGGCCGAACTACTTGGGCGACATGGCCTCACACCGCGCTGGCATCCCGAACTCGTCGATGTGGTGCCGCTGGCCACCAAAGCCGTGCGGGCCGCCGGGCGTGAGCCCGAGACCGATTTCGCCGCACTGTCACGACAGTGCGGGGTCCGGCCGCCCAGCGGTGCGCAGCGGCACACCGCACTGGGCGACGCCCGGTGGGCCATGCGCTGGTATGACCGGCTGATTCAGCGGAACGACTGCACCGACGCCAGATAGGTCAGCTTCCGGCTGATACCGGCAACCTCGCGGGCAACGCTGCGCAGCACCGCGCGCTCGTGCGGCGCGATGTCCGAGAGCGCCACCACATCGCCGACACGTTCGTCGCGCAACCACGGCCCGGCCCGATACCGCCAGCGGAACCGCAACAGCCATACGAAACAATCCCGCAGGGCCGACACGTCGTCGGCATCGAGGATGTCGGCGCCGGCTGCCGCATCGAGCCGTTTGAGTGTCGACAGTTCGGTCGAGGACGCCGATACCGCCGCCCACCGGGCGATTTTGACGACCGGGTCCACCGCGGCCCGCTTGAGGTCGACGGTGTCGCCGCCGGTGGTGAACATCCGCAACCGGGACGGAAAGCCGGCCCGCAACGCCGTCGCATCCTGCAGCAGGGCCTGGCGTGCCGGATACGTGGCCGCGGCCGCGGCGATCACCGGTGCCCGCAGCGCGTCATCGGGCAACCGGCGCACGCCGGGCAGTCCGGCCGAATCGGCGAGCAGGCCCGTCATCACGACACCCCGGTCGTGCTCCGGATGGGTGGTCCACTGCTCGATGCCCTGCGTCCAGCTGCCCATCCGCCGGCAGAACCGGGGCCTGCTGCCGAGCACACCGTTGGCATCACCGCGCAGGCCGCACCGCTCCAGCAGCGCATGCACCTCGGCGGCGCGGGCCAGCAGTGACGACTTACCGTCCTCGTCGACGGCGTCGTCGAGGACGACCATCGTCTCGATATCCGAACCCGGCGCCGCCTCGCCCCGCGCCACACTGCCCGAGACGAACCACGTCCACCCGGTTTCGGGGGTCAGTCGCACCGCGGCCGCCAGGCCATGCCGAAGCACCTCCGACCAGCCCGCGGCCAACGCCTCGGCCGGGGTGTGGGCAGCCAGTTCGCCGCGCACGGCGTCATGGGCGCCGTCGATCCCGGCGCGCAGCGTGGGTTCATCACTGGCAGCATCGATCTCTGCGATGGTGGCGGCAATACTGCGGTGCGGGCCGGCGGACACCCCGACATTGTCACCCGAGAGGCATCTGGTCACACAGTTGTGATCCGCAGGAAATGCAAGTAACAACAATCCAGGCTAATTTCTATCGCATGACAGGTAATACCGACCCCAGGAGCACCACATGACCACCTTCGATCCCGCGATCTCCTCGCAGGAGGACGCCGCCACCCTCGAAGAACTCGGATACACCCAGGAACTGCACCGGGGCATCGGTGGCTACGCGGCGTTCGCCGCCGGCTTCTCATTCGTGTCGATCCTCACCACGGTGTTCGCCTTCTTCCCGCTGGGCTTCGCCCTCGGCGGGCCGGCCTTCTTCTTCACCTGGCCGATAGTTTTCGTGTGCCAGTTCTGCGTATGCCTGGTGTTCGCCGAACTGTCCGGGAAATTCCCGGTCGCCGGTGCCATCTACCAGTGGTCGCGCCGGCTGGCCGGTAACGCCATCGGCTGGTTCGCCGGCTGGTTCATGCTCATCGGCTACATCGTCAGCATCGCGGCGCTGGCCATCGCCATGCAGACCGTGCTGCCGCCGATCTGGAGCGGATTCCAGCTCGTCGGCGACGATATGGATCCGCTGTCGGTATCGGGAGCCACCAACGGCATCATCCTGGGCAGCATCACCATCGTGCTGTGCACCATCATCAGCGCCGCGGGTGTGCGGTTCATGGCACGCATCACCGTCACCGGCGTCACGCTGGAGATCATCGGCGTCTTCCTGATCATCGGTGCGATGTTCTTCAATGCCGAGCGCAGCCCGGTACAGGCCGTCGCCGACACCGGTGGCCACGGCAGCGGGCTCGGTTACCTGCCCGCATTCCTGGCCTCGATGCTGATGGCCGCCTACGTGATGTACGGATTCGACAGTGCCGCAGAGCTTTCCGAGGAGACCCGGGATCCACGCCGGACCGCCCCCAAGGCCATCGTCAACGCATTGCTGGTGTCCTTCGTCGGTGGCGGCCTGATGATCCTGGCCGCGCTGATGTCGGCACCGGCACTGGGTGACGATCTGGCCACCGGCGGTATGGCCTGGGTCATCGAAAGCCAGCTCGACACCTGGCTGGGCAAGACCCTGCTGGCCCTGGTCGCGGTGGCGATGTTCTCGGCGACGCTGGCCATCCAGGCCTCGGCCTCCCGGGTGATGTTCTCGATGGCGCGCGACAACAGGCTGCCGTTCGGCAAGTTCCTGGCCAAGGTCAACAAGCGCACCGGAACTCCGGTCATCACCGGTATCGCGGTCTCCACGCTGGCAATCGGTGTGCTGCTGGTCAATCTCGGCCAGGCCAGTGTGTTCCTGGCCATCGCATCGGTTTCGGTGGTCATCGTCTATCTGGCCTACCTGATGGTGACCGTTCCGGCTCTGGTGCACCGACTGCGCGGCACCAGCCTGTCGCATGGCAAACCGGTGATGGATCTGGGCCGCTGGGGTATCCCGGTAAACCTGATTGCCGTGGTGATGGGCACGTTGCTGGTGATCAACATCGGCTGGCCGCGACAGGAGATCTACAACCCCGCCGGCGACTCGGTGTTCCTGCAGTACTTCGCGGTGATCTTCGTGGCGCTGACGCTGATCGTCGGCTACCTCGCCTATCGCGTGGTCCGCGACCGCGACGGCGCGCCGGATCCGGCCGACGCACTGGTCGGCAAGAAGAAGTTGCCCTAGCCCCCAGCCCTGCCCCCCAACCCGCCGAAACGTGCGTTCGGGTTGCGAAATCACCACTTTTCGCACCAGAACGCACGTTTCGGCGGGCAATGTTAGCCTGAACCCGGCCGGTCCGGCCCGGGTCGGAGCAGCCACAGCCAGAAGAAACTGCGCGGCGGGCGGTGCGGACATGGCGTTAGACATCGCGGCAGTTCTCCGGCGTCATCCGCGGGATGCCACCGAACTCCTCGCCGTCCTCTGGGATATTCAGCGCGGCATCGGACATATTCCGGTCGAGGCCGCCCGGGCGGTCGCGGACTGGCTCGGCACCACCGCCGAGGACGTCCTGCAGACCGCCACTTTCTACCACTTCTTCCATACCGAGCCCACGGGCAAGTACCGGATCTACCTGAGCGACAACGCAATCGCGCGCAACCGCGGATATCTACCGGTCCGCGAAGCGCTGGAAGCACACACCGGCACCCGGTTCGGCGCGTCCGACTCGGCCGAATTCTCACTCTTCGACACCCCGTGCATCGGGGTCAGTGATCACGAACCCGCCATGCTCATCGACGACGTGGTGTTCTGCGATCTGACACCGGATGCCGTCGCCGACGTCATCGCGGCGCTGCGGCGCGGCCGCTCCCCCGCCGAAATCGCCAACCCGGCAGGACTGCCCGACGACGACATGGCCTTCATCGACGCCCTCGTGCCGACGGCGGTCCACACCCGCGGTCCGGTCTACTTCGACCACCCCGACACCGACCATGCCGCCGCGATCGGCGCCGCGTTGGCTCTCCCACCCGAAGACGTCATCGCCACGATCACCGAATCCCGGTTGCGCGGGCGCGGTGGCGCGGGCTTCCCGACGGGCCAGAAATGGCAGCTGTGCCGCGCCGCCGCCGGCGACCGCAAGTACGTGATCTGCAACGCCGACGAAGGCGAACCGGGCACCTTCAAGGACCGGGTCCTGCTGACCCGCTGTCCCAAGATGGTTTTCGCCGGCATGCGCATCGCTGCCCACGCGATCGGGGCCGGCGCCGGAATCCTCTACCTGCGGGCCGAATACGGCTATCTGCGCGCCTATCTGGAACGCCAGCTGGCCGACATGCGCGCCGCCGGCCTGTTGGGTGAAGGCTTCGACATCGGCATCACAATGGGCGCGGGCGCCTACATCTGCGGTGACGAGTCCGCCCTGATCGAATCCTGCGAGGGAAAACGCGGCACACCGCGGCTCAAACCGCCCTTCCCCGCCGATCACGGCTACCTGGGCCGGCCCACCTGCGTCAACAATGTCGAGACCTTCGCCGCGGCCAGCGCCATCATGGAGCACGGCGCTCCGTGGTTTGCCGCCATGGGTACCGCGGAGTCCACGGGTACCAGGCTGCTCAGCGTCGCGGGTGACTGCGCCGCACCGGGGATCTACGAAATCGAGTGGGGCGTAATCCTGCGCGACGTGCTGACAATGGTCGGCGCGCACGATGCGCGCGCCGTGCAGATCAGTGGCCCGTCGGGCGAGATGGTCTCGGCCGACATCGACGGTGCGCGCACCATCGGCTACGAGGACATCTCCTGCAACGGCTCCTTCATGGTCTTCGACGCCCAGCGCGACCTGCTCGACGTGGTACGGCAGTTCACACAGTTCTTCGTCGACGAGTCGTGCGGGATCTGCGTGCCGTGCCGGGTGGGAAATGTGTTGCTACGGCAGAAGATCGATCTGGTGATCGACGGAAACGCCGACCGCACCGACCTCGACGACCTGGTCAGTTGGGGTGATGTCATCGCCAGGACCAGCCGGTGCGGGCTTGGGGCGACCTCCCCCAATCCCATTCTGAGCACCCTGCGCAAGTTCCCCGAGATCTACGCCGAGCGCCTACGTACGCCCGAGGAGGGCCTGTTGCCGTCCTTCGATGTCGATGCCGCACTCGACGGCTATCACCGCGCCATGGCCGAGCTCGGAGCGCAGGAGACGACATGACGGTCGAGATCGAGATCGACGGAATCGCGATCGTGACACGGGAAGGCGCCAACCTCGTCGACGTCGCCGCCGAAGCCGGTGTGTACATACCCACCCTGTGCTACCTCGAAGACCATCCCGCGCTGGGGACCTGCCGGGCGTGCTCGGTCAAGGTCGACGGCCGCGTCGTACCTGCCTGCACCGTCACCGTCACCGACGGCATGCGGGTCGCGGTGAACGAACCCGAGACCGCGGATATGCGCAAGGCGCTCGTCGAGATGCTGTTCGCCGAAGGCAACCACAACTGCCCCAGCTGTGAGAAGAGCGGCCGCTGCACACTGCAGGCGGTCGGCTACGAAGTCGACATGGTGGTCTCCCGGTTTCCCTACCAATTCCCCGAACGCCAGGCCGATCACGCCGCGGAGAAGATCTGGCTGGAGCGCGACCGGTGCATCTTCTGCCAGCGCTGTGTCGAATTCATCCGGGACCGCAGCACCGGACAGAAGATCTTCTCCATCGGCGGCCGGGGCAGCCACGCCCGCATCGAGATCAACACCGAACTCGCCGACGCCATGCCGCCCGAGCAGGTTCGCCAGGCCGTCGACATCTGTCCGGTCGGCACGATCCTGGAGAAGCAGGTGGGCTACGACGTGCCGATCGGCGAACGCCGTTACGACGTCGCCTCGGTACGGGACCGGGCGCTGGGAGCCGACCGTGAGCACTGAGGAGATCGCGTCGCACGAGCTGCCCGCCCGGCGCCTCGATCCCGCACTGGCCGCTCGACGGGCCGCCAAGATCAAAGTCTCGATGATCAGCCTGTGCGGCTGCTGGGGCTGCACGCTGTCGCTGCTGGACACCGACGAACGCCTCATCGACCTGTTGGACAAGATCACCATCCTGCGGTCGTCGCTGACCGACGTGAAGCGGATCCCACAGCGCTGCGCAATAGGTTTCATCGAAGGCGGTGTCGCCAACGAGGAGAACATCGAGACGCTGCAGCACTTCCGCGACAACTGCGACATCCTGATCTCGGTCGGCGCCTGCGCCATATGGGGTGGGGTTCCGGCGATGCGCAATATGGTCGAACTGTCCGAGTGTCTTGCGCAGGCCTATACCGATTCGCCGACCGCGGTCCCCGGGGCCCCGGCAGTGGTGCCCTTCGACAAACGGATCCCGATACTGACCACCAAGGTCTATCCCTGTCACGAGGTGGTCGAGATGGACTACTTCATCCCCGGTTGCCCGCCGAGCGCCGACGCCATACTCGAGGTGCTCGAAGATCTGGTCAATGGCCGTGAAGTACAACTTCCGAAGTCCCTCAACCACTTCGACTGATCGGAAACCATGAGCAAGACGCTGGTGATAGATCCGGTCACCCGGATCGAAGGCCACGGCAAGGTCGTCGTCGAACTCGACGACGACCACAACGTCGTCGAGGCCAGGCTGCACGTCGTCGAGTTCCGCGGCTACGAGCGCTTCATCTGCGGGCACCCGTTCTGGGAGGCCCCGGTGTTGATGCAGCGGATCTGCGGCATCTGTTTCGTCAGCCACCACCTGGCAGGCGCGAAAGCACTCGACGATATCGTCGGCGTGGGCCGCGCCGCCGGCGTGCCGTTGACACCGACGGCGGTCAAGATGCGTCGGCTGGGCCACTACGCCCAGATGTTGCAGTCGCATGTGACCGCGTACTTCTACCTCGTGGTGCCCGAGATGTTGTTCGGAATGGACGCACCACCCGAACAGCGCAATATCCTCGGTCTCATCGAGGCCGACCCGGCACTGGTCAAACGCGTTGTTGCGCTGCGTAAATGGGGGCAGGAGGTCATCGAGGCGGTCTTCGGCAAGCGGATGCACGGCATCTCCTCGGTGCCCGGCGGCGTCAACAAGTCGCTGAGCCCCGACGACACGCGCCGGCTGCTGCAGGGCGGCGACGGCTTGATCTCGGTGGATCGCGTCATCGCCGACGCCCAGCTGGGCCTGCAGATGTTCTATGACTTCCACGACAAGCACCGCGCCGAGGTGGACGGTTTCGCCAACGTGCCCGCCTTGAACATGTGCCTGGTCGGTGACGACGGCAATGTCGACTACTACGACGGGCGGTTGCGGATCGTCGACGACGACAAGAGCGTGGTGCGCGAATTCGACTACCACGATTATCTCGACCACATCAGCGAAGGCGTCGAGAAGTGGAGCTACATGAAGTTCCCGTTCCTGTCCGATCTGGGCCGAGAAGCCGGCTCCGTTCGCGTCGGGCCGCTGGCGCGGATGAACGTGACCGCCACGCTGTCGACTCCGCTGGCAGCCGAAGCGCTGGAGAGGTTCCACGCCTACACCGGCGGCAAGTCGAACAATATGACGCTGCACACCAATTGGGCCCGGACCATCGAGATCATCCATGCCGCCGAAGTGGTCAGGGATCTGCTGCTCGACCCCGATCTGCAGGGCGATGAGCTGGTGGTGGAACCGGGCGCCGATTCCTGGACCGGTGAGGGAGTCGGCGTGGTGGAAGCCCCGCGGGGCAGCCTGCTGCACCACTACCGCGCCGACCGCGAAGGCAATGTCACCTTTGCCAACCTGATCGTCGCGACCACCCAGAACAACCAGGTGATCAATCGCACGGTGCGCAGCGTGGCGGTCGACTACCTCGGCGGCCGGGCTGAGATCACCGAGGGCATGATGAACGCCATCGAAGTCGGCATCCGGGCCTACGACCCGTGCCTGAGCTGCGCGACGCACGCGCTGGGGCAGATGCCGCTGACGGTCAGCATCATCGATTCGCGGGGAAGAGTCGTCGATGAGCGCACCCGTTGAGCCGCAGCCCTGCCTGCTATCGGTATTCGACGACCCGTCGTGCCTGATCTACGGTATCGGCAACGACGGCAGGCAGGACGACGGTCTGGGCTGGGCGCTGATCGATCGTCTGGAACGACGCGGTGACCGGCTGCGCGCGACGACGCGCCGCACCTATCAGCTCGCACTGGAGGACGCCGACCTGATCAGCAGGTTCACCAAGGTGCTGTTCGTGGACGCGACAACGGATCCGGCGGTGACATCGGTCGAGCTGACCCGCCCACAACCACACCTCGACATCAGTTTCACATCGCACGCGCTGTCGGTTCCCGCCGTCCTGGCGACCGCGCGACAGTGCTTCGACACCACACCGCAGGCGTTCCTGCTCGCCATTCGCGGTTACCGATGGGAGCTGCGCACAGGTCTGTCCCGCGCCGCCCGGCAGAACCTGGACTCGGCGGTGCAGATGCTGACGTCACCGAATTCGGGTCTTTGGCACTTCGACTAGGGGCCAAAGGCGCAGTCCGGTCGGCGCCGGAAAAGTTAGCGTCAGGGCATGAAACTGGAACTGAAAGCGCTCGAATACACCTACCGGATCCACTGGTCACCCGCGCAACAGGGTTATGTGGCCAGCGTCGCCGAGTTCCCCGAGATCCAGTCACCACCCACCGCAACCCCGGCCGGCGCCGCCGATGCCGTGGCGACGCTGGTGGTGCAGAAGCTGCGCCGCCTGGATTCCGAAGACCGCTCGATGCCCCTGATTCTGGCCGCCGAGCAGGCGCCGCTGTGAGCCGGTTCGAGCCGCGGGCAGGCTGACCGGCACACCGCGGTGCCGACAGCCTGCCCGCTCCCCTCGCTCAGTTCAGCAGATACGCGGAAGCTGTTCTCCGAGTTCGCGTTCGATTACACGCGTGGTGCCGAACGGTGTCCTGCCGACAGCCATACCTGGGTGTCCGGCGACTACCGTACCGATGCGGACGGCGCCGGCGCCTTCGGGCAGGCTGCGCATCGCCGCCAGCACCGCCGCGCTGTGCGCCGGGTCGACGAATGCCACCAACTTGCCCTCGTTGGCCACCTGCAACGGGTCCAGACCCAGGAACGAGCACGCCGAGCGCACCGCCTCCGGGACCGGAATCGTGTTCTCGTCCAACTCGACACCCACGGCGGCCGCACGCGCGATCTCCACCACTGTCGCGACCAGACCGCCCCGGGTGGGGTCTCGTAGCGTGTGGATGGCCGCCGGATCGGCGGCACCGAGCATCGCGGCCACCAGCCGGTGCAGCGGCGCGCTGTCGGTGGTCACGACGGTGCCGAAATCGATACCCTCGCGCACGCTCATGATCGCCACACCGTGTTCGCCGATATTGCCCGATACCAGGATGTGGTCACCGGGCCGTGCGCGTTCAGGGCCGATCCGCACACCGGGTGGCACCACGCCGACTCCGGCGGTGGTGATGAAAAGCTGGTCTGCGCTGCCCTTTCCGACCACCTTGGTGTCGCCGGCGACGATCCCGACGCCGATGTCGGCCGCGGCTTTTCCCATGGTCTGGGCGATGGCCCCGAGCACTTCGAGTTCGAGGCCTTCCTCCAGGATGAAGCCCGCGGTCAACCCCAACGGCTGCGCCCCGCTGCACACCAGGTCGTTGACGGTCCCGTTCACCGCGAGGTCCCCGATATTGCCGCCGGGGAAGAACAACGGTTGCACCACATAGGAATCCGTGGTGACGGCGATACTGCCGCCCGGCACGTCCAGCAGTGCCGAATCCCTGGCCGGCGCAGCACCGGAGCCGAAAGCAGGCAAGAAGAGGTTCTCGATGAGTTCCTCGGACAGCAGGCCACCACCGCCGTGCCCGAGCACGATCCGCCGGGTCTCCCGCAGCGGCAGCGGACACACCCAGTCCGCGGGGTCGATCGCCGTCGGCCGGTCAGGCATGCGCAGGAGCTTCCAGCCGGCGGAACTGGTAGTACGCCGCACAGGCGCCCTCACTCGACACCATCGTCGCGCCGAGCGGGGTCCGCGGGGTGCAGGTCTTGCCGAACGCCGGGCATTCGTGGGGTTTGAGCAGACCCTGCAACACCTCACCGCTGTGACATTCGGCGGATTCGGACACCGTCAGCCGGCCGACCCCGAATTTGGCCTCGGCATCGAACTGGGCGTAACGCGGCGACAGCGTCCAGCCGGAGCCGGGAATCATCCCGATACCGCGCCACTGCCGGTCGGTGACCGCGAAGACCTCGCGCAAGGTCTGCTGCGCGACGGTGTTACCGGCATCGCTGACCGCTCGCGGGTAGGCGTTTCGCAACTCGGCCTTACCGTCTTCGAGCAGATCGACGAGTTGGCGGACCCCCTCGAGCAGGTCGAGCGGTTCGAAGCCGGTGATGACTATCGGAATCCCGTACTCGGCTGCCAGTGGGGCGTATTCGGATGTTCCCATCACCGAACAGACGTGGCCGGCACCGAGGAATCCCTGTACCCGGTTGGTCGGTGAGTTCAGGATCGCCCGCATCGCCGGTGGCACCAGGACGTGGGACACCAGCAGAGAGAAGTTCGTCAGCCCGAGGCGTTGCGCGTGCAGGACCGACATCGCATTGGCCGGCGCGGTCGTCTCGAAACCCACACCGAAGAAGACCACATTCTTGTCGGGGTTCTCGGCGGCCACCCTGGTGGCGTCCAGCGGCGAGTAGACGATGCGGACGTCGCCACCCCCGGCGCGCACACTGAACAGGTCCTGACTGCTACCCGGAACGCGCAGCATATCGCCGAACGAGCAGAAGATGACATCATCGCGGGCCGCGATCGCCAGCGCCCGGTCGATCATCTCCAGCGGGGTGACACAGACCGGACAGCCGGGGCCGTGGATGAACTCGACGGCACCGGCAAGCAACTGGTCGATACCATTGCGGATTATCGAATGCGTCTGTCCGCCACAGACTTCCATGATCGTCCAGGTGCGGGTGCAGCGCCCTTTGATCCGGTCGACCAGGGCGTGCGCGGCCACCGGGTCGCGGAACTCGTCGAGGTATCTCATGCCGGTTCCCTGCGCTCGGCGGTCTGCTCGCCGGCGAGTTCCTCTTCGAGGATTCCGAGATCGGCGAACATCTGCAGCGTCTCGTTGGCCGATACCTCGTCGAGCTGGGTGATGGCGAATCCGGCATGCACGATGGTGTATTCGCCGATCTGCATATCCGGCAGGTATGCCAGACACACCGTCTTGGTGGTGCCGCCGAAGTCGACGCAGGCCATCCGGGTCCCCGCCTCCTCCCAGATCTCGACGACCTTGCCGGGAATTCCTAGGCACATGCGCCACTCCCATCCGTTCTGGCATCTCTGCCGAGTTGAGCCGCGATGACTGCCTGGCCCAGTGCGATCCCGCCGTCGTTGCACGGCAGCAGCGCATGGGTCAGCACATCGAAACCGTTGTCGGTCAGAGCTTTTCCGACACCGTCGAGCAGCAGGCGATTGACGAACACGCCGCCGGTGAGACCGACCGTGCTGATGCCTGCGGCCCGCGCGCAGGAACCGGCGGTGGCGGCCGTCGCCCGCACCACGGCGTCATGGAACCCGGCGGCCAGACCGGCGCGATCGGCGCCCGCACGCAATCCCTCGACCAGAGCGGCGATGACCGGCGCCGGATCGAGCACACCGTCGTCGATTCCGAAGTCCAGCGGTAACGCCGTCGCGCCCCGAGCCAGGTGCTCCAGTTCCACCGCGGCCTGGCCTTCGTATTGGACCTGCTGACACACACCCAGCAGGCTCGCGACGGCGTCGAACAGCCGGCCCATACTCGATGTCGGTATGCAGCCGACGCCCCGTTCGAGCTGCTGGGCCAGCACCCGCAGTCCGGCCGGGCCGAGCGCGGCCACCGGTGCCAGATCGTCGGTCCAGGCGATATCGGCGCGGCGTAACAGATCCAGGGCGATGCGTGCCGGCTGCCGTACGGCGCCGTCACCGCCGGGCAGCGCGAACGGCGACAGGTGCCCGGCCCTGGTGAAATCCGTGGGGCTGTCGACCAGCAGCAGTTCACCGCCCCAGATGGTGCCGTCGGTGCCGTAACCGGTCCCGTCATAGGCCACCACGACGGCGGGGCGGTGCAGTGCCCGGTGCTCGGCGAGCAATGACACCGCGTGGGCATGGTGATGCTGGATCTGGCGCACCTCGATACCGTTGTGCCCCTTGCGGCGTCGGGCCCAGCGCGTCGTCGCATATGACGGATGCAGGTCGCAGGCGATCACGGTGGGCCGACGTCCGGTCATCGACACCAGATGACTCAGGGTCGATTCGAAACAGGCCTGGGTGCGCGGGTCGGCCATATCACCGAGGTGCGATGACATGTGCGCGCTGCCGTCCGAACCCATCAGACAGAAGGTGGTCTTGAGGTCGCCGCCGGTGGCCAGCACCACGGCGTCGCCGTCGACGCCGGGCACGTCGACCGGCAACGGCGCGTAGCCGCGGGAGCGCCGGACCGGAACGCAGGCACCGTCGGCGTCGAGCATCACCACCGAATCCTCACAGGGGATGTGGATCGGGCGGTCGTGGCCCAGCACACCGTCGACGAGGCTGCCCAGTCCGGTGATGTCGGTGTCGCGGTAGGCGATCGGTGAGCCGCCCTCGTTGGCCGATGTCATCACCAGCGGTATCGGGCCCAATCGGGCGAACAGCAGGTGATGCAGCGGCGTGTAGGCCAACATCACCCCGATGTCGCGCAGCCCAGGCGCCACTGCCGGGTCGACGCCGCAGCGTCTCGCCAGCAGCACGATCGGTGCCGTCGGCGCCGACAACGCCGCCGCCGCGGCGGCGTCCACCTCGGCGATGCGGGCGGCGGCAGCCAGGTCTGCCACCATCACCGCGAACGGTTTTGCGGCCCTGTTCTTGCGGCGCCTCAGCTCGCCGACAGCCCGGGCGTCGTCGGCGCGGCACGCCAGGTGATACCCGCCGATACCCTTGACCGCCACGATCTGTCCGGACCCCAGCGCTGCTGCCGCCGCGGTCAGCGGATCGGCGTCGTCTCCGCTGCCGCGCCATGACAGCACCGGGCCGCAGTCCGGGCAGGCGATGGTCTGGGCGTGGAATCGGCGGTCTGCCGGATCACGGTATTCCGCGGTGCATGCCGCGCACATCGCGAACCGTGCCATCGTGGTGGCGGGCCGGTCGTAGGGCAATCCGGTGATGATGGTGTAGCGGGGCCCGCAGTTGGTGCAGCTGATGAAGGGGTGTTGGTAGCGCCGGTCATCGGGATCGGCCATCTCCTGCAGACAGTCGGCGCACACCGCGATATCGGGCGGGATGAGGGTGCGACGGGCTCCTCCCCCGTGCTCGCTTGCCACGATGCGGAATCCGGCGTCACCGCGCGGATCGACTTCCCGGGCGGTGATGGCATCGACGCGGGCCATCGGCGGCGCATGCAACCGGATCGCGTGCACCACCGCGTCGACGGCATCGGGTGCGCCTTCCAGTTCGCAGTACACCGCTCCGGCATCGTTGAAAACGAAGCCGGACAGTCCGTGGCCCGTGGCCAATCGCGCGACCGCAGGCCGGAATCCGACCCCTTGGACGACTCCGGTGATCTCCAGCCGCAACCGGCAACAAACGCTCATCGACCTCCGGAGCGATTCAACGACCCGTGACTGCGGGCTGCGCACGGGTTCTTCGGAGATCACGTTAGTCCCCTGGCAAAACGGCGACAATCGCTATTGAGCAGAAATATTCCGGCGGTACCCTCACCCCTGAGGAGGCGACGATATCCGTGCACGAACTGTCGTTGTGTCATGCCATCGCAGGTGTGGTGACTTCGCATTCGCAGGGCCGGCATGTGGAGGTGGTCCGGGTCCGCGTCGGGGCGCTTCGGCAGGTGGTTCCTGATGCGTTGACGTTCTGCTGGAGCATCATTCGCGAGCACGAGGACCTCTGCGACGCGCGTCTCGAGCTCGAACTGGTGCCCGCCGTGGTGGACTGTCGTTCGTGTGGCGCAACCTCGGAGATCACCTCTCGCTGGTCGGTACAGTGCCCGCACTGCACCAGCGCGGAGGTCAGCGTCGTCGGTGGCGACGAGTTCCTGGTCACCTCGGTGGACGTGACATGAAAGGTATTCACCATGGGTAGGTTTCACCGCCACGATGACGGCACGGTGCATTCGCACCCGCACTCCCACGACGACGGCCCGCAGGCCGACCAGGGGGCGGGCGGCGGTCACGGGGATCACGGCGACCATCACGGCTACCAGACCGGTGGGCAGCGTATCGAGATCCTCGAGTCGATCTTCGCCGAGAACGACACCCGCGCCGATATCAACCGCACACTGTTCGCGGACAACGGGATACGCGCGCTGAATCTGATGAGCTCACCCGGGTCGGGCAAGACCACCATTCTGGCTGCGACCCTCGACCGGCTGGCCGGCGACATCGCCGTCGGTATCGTCGAGGGCGATATCGCCACGGACCTCGACGCGGTGAAGCTCGGTGGGCGGGGCGCACAGATCTCATTGCTCAACACCGACAACGGTTTCGGCGGTGAATGCCATCTCGACGCACCGATGGTGAACCGCGCCCTGGCCGGCCTCGACCTGACCGCACTGGATCTGGTGATCATCGAGAACGTCGGAAATCTGGTCTGCCCGGCCGAATTCGACGTCGGCGAGCATGCCAAGGCGATGGTCTACTCGGTCACCGAGGGTGAGGACAAACCGCTGAAGTATCCGGTGATGTTCCGTTCGGTCGATGTCGTACTGCTCAACAAGATCGATCTGGTGCCGTATCTGGATGTCGATGTCGACACCTACATCGCTCATGTCCGGCAGGTCAATCCGACCGCACAGGTGCTGCCGGTGAGCGCCAGGACCGGCGCGGGGATGGATATTTGGTATGACTGGGTGCGCGCGTTCCTGACCGCCCGCTGAACCGGTCATATCGCCAGCGCCGGGTCGACGGTGGCCCGTGCGGCCACCGAGGCCGCGGCGGCCCGCACGATCATCCGGGCGACCTGTTGTTGGGTGGCCGCGTCACCGACCATGACGATCTCGGCGCTGTCCGGCCCGTCGCGATGTGCCATCAGCCAGTCGTAGAGCAGCCAGTCCAGCGCGCACGCCACATCGAGCGGGTCGGCATCGGGGTGCCCGGCCGCGGCGAGCACCGATTCGATCGCCTCGCGGTGCTCGCGCCGCGCGGCCTCCTTGTTGACCCCGGAACTGTCGAAGAGCAGCATCTGCAGCGTCAGCGGCAACCGTTGCCCGGACTCGGTGCGCACCACCCAGCGTGCGCCCTTCCAGGGCCGCTGCTCGTCGACCGACGTCATATCGCCGTATCCACCGACCACGCCCGGCGACGGGGTATCCAGTTCACCGTCGAGCGGCGCCGGGCCGAGCAGGCCCAGCGGTGCTCGGGCCAGGATCGACATCAGGGCCGCGGTGCCGATGATCTTGCCGGCCCGGGCATCCACCCCGATTCCGGTTGCCGCCGCCGCCGCGTAGTCGGCGCACAACCCGTCCAGGCTGTGGTGCAGCTCGGTCAGCGCCGCCCGCTCGTCCGGGTCCGGCCGGCGGCCACCACCGAGCAGTTCCCCGAACCGCCCCGCGGCGTCGATGAGCGCATCGTCCAGGGCGGCCAGGTGGGTTGCGGTCAATCGGTCGGGTTCGTCATCGGAGGCGACCAGCGACTGCAGGGTGCACGGCGTGCCGTCGGGCGTGGTCCAGTAGAAGCCGATCTGTCCGTCGTCGGCGACGATGCGCGGCCTCATCGGATGTGCCGCCAGATCATCACCCGGTTGTTGCCGGAGTCGGCCACCGCGAGCAGATCACCGTGCAGCGATATCCCGTACGGCCAGCACAGGGTGTCACGGTGCACACCGGCCCAGCGGTTCTCCCCGTTCGCGGCGAAGTCGGGTTGCGCCAGCACGATGTCGGCGGCACCGCCTGCAGCGCCGTGCGCGCCCGACCACATCAGGATCCGGTTGTTGGCGGTATCGGCCACCGCCAGGCGTCCGCCGTCGAGGGCCACGTCGTACGGGAAACGGAAGCGGTCGCCGGTCTGCGGCGCATACGGCCACTCGACGGCGGTGGTGAAGTCCGGCTGCCCCAGCACCAGGTCCGCGGCCCGGTCGGCATCGGGCCTCGGCGACCAGCCCAGCACCCGATGGTTGCCGGCGTCGGCGACCAACAACAGCTCGCCGGTTCCGGCGATCGCATGCGGCCACCGGAAGCTCGACGGACCCACGGATTGTCCGCCGTTCTCCTCGCGTGCCGTCGTATCGGCTTGTCCGAGCACGATATCGGCGTCCTGGCCGGGTTCTGGTATGCCGTGGTCGAAACCCAGCACCCGGCGGTTGCCGGTGTCGGCGACCCAGAATCGCGAGCCCAGCAACGCAAATCCGAAGGGCCAGTAGAACGTCGACGCGCCGCAGGGTCCACCCCCGTTGGGTTCCACGGCCTCGGCGCCCGCCTGCCCCAACACCAGGTCGGGCGCGGTATCGCCGCGCTGTGGCACCGCGTCCCAGACCAGGATGCGGTGATGCCAGGCGTCGGCCACCACCAGCCTGCCATCGATCACCGCGACACCGGTCGGCAGGTTCATTCCGCGCTGCGGGCCACGCCCGCCGGCCGCGCGGCCTTCGGAGAATCCGTCCGGTTGGCCGAGCACCACGTCAGCGGGCTGTTCGTCACAGGTGGGCAGACCATGCCAGATCAGCACACGGTGGTTACCGGAATCGGCCACCACGACGTACCGGTCGTCGATGAAAACACCGCGGGGAGAATACATCCAGGCCGGCGTGGGACTGGCCGGTGGCAACGCCAGCCCGCCCGGTGCGGGCGCACCCAGCCAGCGCTGGGGTCGCCAGCCACCGGTATGCGTGGCAGCGCATTCCTCGGCAGGCGCCGGCCCGGCGGGGCGGCCGTCGATGGTCTGCCGCACGCTATAACGGCTCATCCCCCGACCCGCACCCAGACATCGCCGCGGTCGACCCGCAGTGGCAGCTGTTCCAGTTGCGCCCCCGGGGCCGACAGGCACTCCCCCGTCGCGGCGTCGTAGCACAGTCCGTGCCACGGACAGGTCAGGGTGCCGCTGGAAAGATCGAGCACAGCGTTGTCCAGTGGCAGCGCCTCATGGGCGCATTCGTTGCGGTACGCCGCAAGCCGTTGGCCGATGTTGACGATGATCACCGCGACATCGGGACCTCCCGCCCCGGTCAGGGTGGTGGCGCTGACATCGTCGAGCGGAATGCGGTCTGCCGGTCCTACGTTGACCCATCCGTCCGCCACTGGGTCGCCGGCCCTGACGCCCACCCGCAGCGCCTCGATCGGAATGAGTGTGGGGGTCGGCTCGGCGGGCAGCACCTCGACCGCGGTGATCGCCGGAACACCTTGCAGGAGCGCACTTTCCACGAGCTCGCGCAGCGTCACCGACGACATCGAGCAGCCGTTGCACGCACCTTCGAGCCGCACGAAAGCGGTGCCGGCGTCGACCCGCACCAGTGCGACATCACCGCCGTGGCTGTGCAACTGGGGCCGCACCGCAGCCAGCGCCCGGTCGGCGAGAACCATCGGATCGGGCCGGATGATGCCGTGCAGGGTGAACAGCAGGCGCAGTACCGGATCGTCGGCCAATTCGAGAAGCGCCGGGCGGGTGGCGTCGTCGGCGCGCAGCCGTTTGACGATGGTGACCAACCCGGCCCGGTGGATGTCCTCCAGGGCCGCTTTGAGCTCCTCGGCGGCCGCCCGGGCGGCGGGGTCCAGTCCGGCCAGCGCCGCCACGGCATCGTCGACGCGTTGAGCCAGGGTGTCGATATCGGGTTCGGTGGTGGGCGCCTGCTCGTGCGCGACGGTCGACATCGGACCCTCAGTCCCCGTCGCGGGTCAGCGCCGTCTGGCGCGCCACCTCGTCGAGCACCCCGCGCACGGTGCGCACCGACTCGGAGTCGCCGAGTTCCTCGAACAGGAACCGGGCCTCGTAAAGTCTGGCCTTGGCCTGGTCGAAAAGTCCGAGGTGGGCCAGCACATTGCCCTGGTTGGCCAGCACCCGGGCGCGCCCCAACGGGTCGGTGTCCCGGTCGCGGGCCGCCAGCAGTGCCTCGTAGATCTCGACGGCTTCGACGAGGTTGTCGGTCCGGTGTCTGGAGGGCGTGTACACCAGTGAGTTGGCCAGGTTGAGTTGCACGCTGGCCCAGCGGCGCGGGTGCTCGTCGGCGGTGAAGACCGTCAGTGCCTGTCGCAGCGATTGCGCGGCGATACCGAGACGTAGCTGACTCGACGCTTCGGCCATCGGCATCGTCAGGTAGGCGGTGGCCAGATCGGCATGTGCCGATGCCCACAGCACCGGCGCATCCTCGCGGCGAACCAGCTGTAGCGCCGAATGGTAATGCGGGACCGCTGATCCCAACAGCTCGGGGTGTTGCGCCGCCTGCTCATGCAGCAGTCCGGCCGCGGCCAGGTGCAGTTCGGCGCGCGCCACCCGCAGGGCGTCGGCACCGTCGAGCATGCGTAGCGCCTTCTGCAATCGCGCCAACGCAGTGGGATCGCCGGTGTCGCGACAGATACCGGCGCAGGCACCCAGCAGCACCCCGGCCAACGGTTGGGCGACCGTCGCCGCGGCGTCCACGGCCCGCTCCAGCAGCGCCACCGCGCGGCCGGGCCCGCCGTCGGCGAGCACCGCCGCGGCCTGGCCGGCCAGCAGCACCGCTGCCAGCTCGCCGTCGGAATCCCCGGGATCCGGGACGGTGTCGCAGCGACCGACCACGAAGGACACCAGATCGACCAACACACCGAATTCACCGAGAGCCGCGCGTATTTCGTGGACCTCCGCTTCGGTGGCGTGGTCGGGATCCAGGACGAACCGGTTGTACCGGGTGACGGGGTCGTCGCTGTGCTGCGCGGTCAAGGCGGCCAGCGCGGCCTCACGGTCGCCGGCCAGCGCATGCCGGTGGGCTGCCATCTGCGTCGGCCACTCGTCGGGCACATTGCCTGACAGCAGTGCTCGGCGTGCGGACTCGGTATCGGGCCCCGACGGCACCAGCAGATATCCCAGCGGTAAACCGAAGGCACCCAACGGTTGTGGACGTACAGCGATATCTGCTGCGGTCATGGCGACCACGGTCTCGGTCACGGCGCTCCCATTTCTCTCATCCGCGCAGCGGTCCGGGCAGGTCACGTTCGGCGGCGCGTTTGATCAGGCTGGCACTCAATTCCGCGCGACGCCTGCTGCGATGAGTGCTGATGCGTTTGCGTACCACGGCGTCGGCGAACACCACGACGATGTCGACGGCGTACTGCCCGCGCTCCTCGACGACGACGGTCTCGACCGCCAGGGCATCGTCGGCGGCACTGTCGGCACGTGCGACGGTCGGTTGCCGGATCGGTCCAGGGGGCTTTCGACGCTCGTCCACGGCGGTCACCACTGCGCATCCACACCGACGGGTATTCGCAGTGCACAGGCGTGTTCGTCCCAGTAGGCGCGGACCACACCGCACAATGCGGCTCGCTCGGCCAGTTCGGCGACGAGCACAGAACGGTCGCCGGCCGGGTTGCGCTGTTTGAGCAACAGACCACCGCTGCGTGGGCCCCGTAACGGGACGAGCCAGAAGCACCCGTCGCGGATGACCGCGATCACCGCGTCCGACGGGAAGCGGGCTGCCGCCAGTGCGGCGTCCAGGCGCAGGTAGCCGTCGGCGGTGAACTCTACCGATGCCTCCTGTTCTCCGACCGGTCGCAACGGCGCCAGATAGTCCCGTTCGATGGTGTCTATCACCAGTTCCATTGCCGCCGAAGCTGTTTCGGATAGCTCCGCGCCGAACTCGACACCGGCGGCCTCGATCAGGAATACCGTGATGTC
Source organism: Mycobacterium sp. (assembly GCA_016197405.1). GTDB lineage: Bacteria > Actinomycetota > Actinomycetes > Mycobacteriales > Mycobacteriaceae > Mycobacterium. The sequence continues at coordinate 45,123 of JACPVR010000023.1, read as the reverse complement.
GGTCGGGCAGTCCTCCCCCAGCGCCCACCGCGCAAACGCGATGGCGTGATCCCAGCGGAACATGTGGGTGTGGAGGCCCTGCAGCGGCGGCAGGTCGGCGAGTTCTTCGCCGGGTACCCGGTAGACGGTGCCTGCTGCCGCGCCCGTGGCAGCGGCGTCGATGATGACGACCTTTGCCGCCCCGCGCATCTGGAACGCCACATCCATACCCGCGGTACCACCGTCGACGAGCTTGGCTCCGTCGGGCACGCCGCGTTCCCAGAGATGGCGCACCAGGACCGGTCCGACGCCGTCGTCGCCGCGCAGCAGATTGCCACACCCGACGACCAGCACCTGGCAACCCGGCTGATCGGGGTCCGCCGGGGAATCGCCGGTGTCGGCTCGAGCCGGTGCCGAGGGCAGGTCACACCATCCCGTTGATCACGAACTTGGACAGTTCGCGCCCGGTCTTGCCGTCGTAGGCGTGCACGGTGCACACCAGGCAGGAGTCGAAACTGCGCGCCACGTGACCGAGTTCGACGGGATCCTCGGGGTCCACGATCGGCGATCCCACCAGGGCCCGCTCGATGGGTCCCAGCACATCGGCGCCGTCGCGCGGCCCGATATTCCACGCCGTCGGTGTGACGACCTGATAGTTCTTGATCTTGTTGTCCTCGATGACGATCCAGTCGGCCAGGGCACCCCGCGCGGCCTCCGTCGCGCCGAACCCCTTACCCTCGGCGTACTCGGTGGGCTTGCTGTAGAAGCTCTCCTTGAGTTCGAGGCTGTCCAGCCACCCCCTGACCCACTTGTAGTACTTGGGCGCCTCGTGCATGCGGGCCAGCTGGCGCACCATCACCGACGGGCCGATGGTGTTGTAGATGTCGGCGAACAGCGGGTCGTTGTCCTGGTGTGCCGCGGCGTCGGGACCGGCGGCGGCCATGCGCCGGGCCAGTGGACCTGCCTCCAGCGGGATGTTGCCCAGCTCCCCGACGGCATAGCGCGGTGATTTCGCCCAGCTGTACTTGCCCTGTTTACGGCCCAGCTCGGGGTCGATCGGTTTCGTCTCACCCTCGAACGGATGCAGGGGGCGGCTTCCCTCGTAGAACGAGTGGGTCACGTCCTCGCGGACGTTGGCCTGATCGAACTCGTAGTAGGTGCCGTCGGCGTATACCCCGGAACGGCCGATCAACGCGGCGTTGCGGCCGTCGATCGTCGGGTTCTCATACAGCGCGGGATCGAAATAGGTTCCGGTGGCGATGTAGTTGCCCACGCCCTGCCCATACTTGTCCAGTCCGACGTCGAGGCAATACCGGATGAAGAACCCGCAATCGCTGTTGTACTGGGCCTCGTTCTCGTCGACCCAGGCCAGCACGTCCTGCCAGGTCTTGTTGTCCAGCCAGCGGTCCACCGAACATCCGAGCCACTGACCTTCCAGCCAGTTGTCGTTCCAGTGCTCGAGGATGGCGATCGAGCGGGTGACATCGGACAGCGTGGGTGCGCACATCACCCCACCGGGAACCATGAAGCTCGAATGCGGCCATTGCCCGCCGAAGATGGCGTAGACCTCGACGGGCTTGTTCGACAACACCACACCGGGCTGGTAACTCGTGCCGACATAGGGGGCGAAGCGGCGGACGGCCTCGTCGTAGAGAGCCGACTTCGCATAGTTCTTGTTGGTCAGGTCGATGGCGAACAACGCGTAGAAGTACCGGGGAATCGACTGCAGTGTCTCGCAGGCCTGACAGATGTTGCGGATCAGCGTTGCGTTGTGCGGCATGTGGGTTCGCCATGCGGTGTCGAGCGCGTAGGCCGACTTGTACAGGTGACTACCACCGCAGATACCGCAGATACGCGGGCACACCACCAGCCCGGACTGCGGATCCTTGCCGCGCAGGATGATCTCGAAACCGCGGAACATCGCAGCCTCGGTCCATGCGGAGGTCACCACGCCGTCGTCGATGGTGACCCGGACGTCGAGGTCACCCTCCACCCGGCCCAACGGGCTGACGAAAAGATCCAGAGCGGTCACGAAAAGTCCTTTCAGTTCTTCGGATACGGCCGGTGCAACCGGGCCGTCAGACCACGAACATGTCCTCTTTGGACCACTGCGGCGCGGCGATCTTGGCTGCTGCGGCCAGCCCCATGTAGGTCAGGTGGTCGGTGCCCTCCGGCACTTCCTTCGGTATCAGCCCACTGACCTTCTGGGTTTTGAACAATGTGCCGGGGGCCAGGTCGAAGTGCGGGAACTCCGGTTCGGTACACCCCAGGCACGGCATGCCGGCGCGCGTCTTCGACGACTGCCGGTTCCACAGGATTCGGTTGCACGGCGAGTGCGTCATGGGACCGCGGCAGCCGAATTCGTAGAACAGGCAACCGGTTCGGGTGCCCTCGCCGAAGGACATCGTCGACTGCTTGTATTCGAAGAACTGCACGCGCGTGCAGCCGGTCTGGGTGAAGGTCTTGAAGAATGTCTCCGGGCGGTGCAGGTCGTCGAGGGCGATATCGCCGGCGCGGCCGGTGGCCAGCGCCACGATGATCTGGGTGATCCAATCCGGATGAGCCGGGCAACCCGGGACGTTGATGACCGGCAGCCCCATCTTGGAGCGGAAATCGGGCCCGAGGAACCCGCCCTTCTCCCGCTTGTGGAACTGCAGACCGGTGGAGCCCGAGGGGTTGGGCTCCATCGCCGGTATACCTCCCCAGCAGGCACAGTCGCCGATGGCGACGACGATCTGCGCCGCGGCGGCCAGGTCGGTAACCCAGTCCTTCATGGGGCGGTCGGCGAACATGTCCATCCGTCCGGTCCCGTCGGGCGCCTCGATGACGGTTCCCTCGAAGACGAAGATGTCGAGCGCGCGTTCCCCTTTCGCGCAGTCCCAGAAGACCTTTTGCGCGTTCTTTCCCAGTTCCAGCCCCAGCGACGGGTGCCACAACAGATCGAGACCGAAATCGACTATCAGGTCGACCACATTGGGCTCTTCGGCGTTGAGGAATGACATGGTGTTGCCGCTGCACGCACCGCCCTGGAACCAGAGCACCGAAGCCATGGGAACTCCTCTCGGTTGCCGGTCACCGGGACCGGTCGGTTGGGATTGCGATGAAGTTGTGTGTCGGCCGAGTCGGTGGGACCCCTAGACCTTGCGGCCGAACAGTCGGGCAACCTCGATCAGGTAGACCAGGCCCCGGGTGACATCGGGATCCTTTGCGGCGGTGTGCATCGTCTTCCACAGTCCGCGCAGCCCGCGGGGCGCCTGCCCCGTCCCCTCGCCGGCCGTGGCGACCGCCTCGCCGAGCGCGGCGAGCACCTCGGCACTGCGCCGGTCGGTCAGCGGCGAGTTCAACACGACGCTGAGGGCGGGGGTGGCCTTGACGAGCCCGCCGGTCAACGTCGCCAGGCTCGTCAGCAGTTCGCCGAGGTCGATGTCCTTGAACTCGGCGAGCCCGGGCACCTGTGCCGTCGTTCCGCTCAGTTCGCCGATCGCGGAGGTGACGTTTGCGGTGATGTCATCGCCGCGACGCACCAGCGAATCGAGGCCGCCGACCAGGATGGCCAGCAGGTCGGCATGGTCGAGCAGATCGTTGAGCGCGGCAGCGACCCGGGGGTCGTCGAGACGGTCGCGAACGGCATCGGCCGGCGACATCTGGTCGGTTACCTGACCGTTGGCGACCATCGGGCCTCCCTGCCGTTAGAGCTGACAGATGCCAAACGTACTCAGCGACAACGGCCGTGCCTATCGGTTTCGCGCAACGGATGTCAATATTGCGCAGAATTGTCTACGCTGGGGCGCGCCCGTGGAGGGAGAACTTGCAATGAGGGAACGAAAGTATCTCGCGCACACCAAAGTTAGCCTTGCCTACACTCCGGCGTCCCGAGTTCCCCGATGTCACGACTGACCCGTCTGGGCTACATCGACATACACCGCACCAGCCACCCGGTGCGGCGCAAGGTGCGCTCACGCGGAGTGCCGCCTGCGCTGTCCGAGCACGAGATCTTCTACACCGAAGATGTCGGCGAAGCGGCCCGGCTCATCGGACGCGCGCTGTCGCCGCTGTCGCTGACGGTCGACGCGGCCAATGCCGACGACTTCGCCGCATCCATGCACGGCGTCCGGCTACGCAACGTCAGCATGCTCTACCTCGATCTGCACGTTGCCGCCGTCATCGACATCCCGGCATCGGGCCGCTACTTCGCCGTTCACATGCCGATGAACGGCAGCGCCGCCGTCGAGCATCCGCAGTCGACGTTCGAGGCGAACACCATGCGCTCGCTGGTATCGAGCCCCGGGGTGCCGCTGCGCATCGCGTTCGAACACGACTCCCCGCAGTTGCTGATCCGCATCGAGGAACATGCGATGGCCGCGCACGTGACGCGGTTGATCGGGCGGAACATGGCCAAACCACTGGTCTTCGATCCAGAATTCGACCTGGCGACCGAGGCCGCCATGCGCTGGAACGTCGCGGTGCAGTTGGTCCACACCGAGGTCTACCACCAGGGTTCGCTGGTTGCGCGCGGCCGGGGTATCAGCGCGGTCGAGGAGCTGGTGATAAGCAGTCTGCTCTATCTGCAGCCCTCGACCTATCACGCCGAGATCGTCGAACCCCCCTCGCCGAATCGGCGCCTGGCAGTGATCCAGGACGCGATGGATTACATCGAAAGCCATCTCGCCGAACGGATCACGGTGGCATCGCTGGCGCGCGCGGTGCACATGAGCGTCCGGTCGGTTCAGCAGGGATTCCACGACGAGGTCGGCATGACTCCGATGACATTCGTCCGGGAACGCCGTTTGGAGCGGGTGCACTCCGAACTCGCCGATGCCGTGACCTCCGATGGTGTGACGGTCACCGCCGTCGCCCAGCGTTGGGGATTTCACCACCTCGGTAGCTTCAGCGTCGAATACCGTAAGCGCTGGGGTGAGACGCCGTCGCAGACCCTGCGCCGCTGAACCCAGATGTTCTCGAATTACCTTGTTCTTCAGTCTGATTGAGTTGCCGACCGGCGATCAAGCCGCTTTCCGCGCGGTGACCAACAGGTACTCCCATCGCATCGTCGACGATCCGGCCAGCGCACGGTCCCCCAGCTCGGCCAGCGCGGCATCCATTGCCGCGACCTTCTCGGGAGCGTCGGCGATGTTGGCGTAGGCGGCGATGGTGGGCCCGTAATTGGCCTTGAAGTAGTCGCGGAAGGCCGCACCGTCGGCGAACCGGTCCACCACCAGTGAGCCGTGCTGGGCCACCACGTCTTCGACGGCGCCGTCCAGCAGGGTGATGACATGACTTTCGCTGCCCCACAACGGCGGCGGGGAGACACCCGCCGGCGGCGCGGGCACATAGGGCTTCATGGCGGAGAACATCTGGCCGATGAAGCCCTGCGGGGTCCAACTGATCAAACCGATGGTGCCGCCGGGGCGGCACACCCGGATCAGTTCGTCGGCCGCGCGCTGGTGGTGCGGCGCGAACATCACGCCGCTACACGACAGCACGGTGTCGAACTCGGCATCGGCGAACGGCAGGTCTTCGGCGTTGGCCGGCTGCCACGACAACTCGATCCCCTCCGACGCAGCGCGGCGCTCACCGCATTGCAGAAGTTCGGGTACCAGGTCGGTGGCGACGACATCCGCGCCGGTGGCCGCCGCCGGGATGGCGGCATTGCCGGTGCCCGCCGCGACGTCGAGGACCCGGATACCGGGTCCGACGCCGGCGGCGCTCACCAGGATCGGGCCCAGCGGCGCGACGATATCGGTTGCGATGGCCGGGTAGTCGCCCCGGCCCCATAAGGTGCGGTGTTTGTTCTCCAGCTCGCGGTCGACCGCGGCGGCGTAATCGGTGTTCATGACCTCATCGTCACCCCGTCACGGTGTTGTCCACCAGTGCCGGATCTGTACCGGCGCCGGTACAGGATCTGTACTGGCCAACGCCGGCGAATCCGGGTGTACTGGAGCCACCGATCGCGGAGGTTCCCCCATGTCGTCATACGGTCAGTTCTGTCCGATGGCCAAGGCCATGGATGTGCTCGACGAGCGCTGGACACTGCTCATCGTGCGCGAGATGTTGCTGGGCAGCCGTCATTTCAACGACCTACGGCGCGGTGTCCCCCGGATGTCGCCCGCGCTGTTGTCCAAACGGCTCAAGTCGCTGACCCGGGCCGGCGTGGTGGAGCGGGTCGAGGACGACGGGCGCACCGGCTATGTGCTCACCGCGTGCGGCCAGGAGCTGGCCGGTGTGGTCAACGAGCTGATGTCCTGGGGCACCCGGTGGGTCGGTGAGCTCGGCGAGGCCGATCTCGATCCTCATCTGCTGATGTGGGACATCCGGCGCACCGTGCCGATCGAGGCGTGGCCGCGGGCGCGCACCGTGTTGCATTTCGCGCTGTCCGGTGTCGAGCCGAAAGCGTCGCGGTGGTGGTTGGTGGTCTCCGACGGCGAGGCCGACATCTGCGATTTCGACCCGGGTTTCGAAGTCTCCGCGACGGTGCAGACCAGCCTGCGCACCCTCACCGAGATCTGGCGCGGTGACACCTCGTGGTCGCGCAGCCTGCTCGACGGCAGTGTGACGCTGTCGGGTACCGGTGATGCGCGGCGAACGGTGCCGACCTGGCTGGGTCAGGCGAAGTCGGCGGCCATCCCCCGCCCGGCCTGACCTCCGCTAGTTCGTCAGACAGGCCCCTGCGCCGTTGATGACACCGTCGCGATAGTGCCGGACCCGTTCGAACCCGGCCCCCTGCCGATCCACGTCACCATCGCCGCGGAACACCAGAAGAGCTGTGATCGCCTCATCGAGATCCCCCGGTGAGATCTGGTAACTACTTGTCGCCGAGCGATTTCCGAGCACGACGCTTGCGGTGTACGCGCCGGCGAAGCAGTCACCCCTCAACGACTGCGTCTTCTCGTCGGACTGGTCATTGGCCCGTTGCATGGCGGCCAATCCGTATTGGGTGGCCAGCAGTGTGGCGACCGCGAAGTCGCCGCCCTGCCGATACACATCGGGCATCGCGTCGACGTTGTCCCAGCCGATGTAATCGTCAGGGACGCAGTAGAACAGCACGTAACCCGTGGCGGGAGTGTCTCCGCACATCGGTGGGTTGGCCGGATCGAACGGTTGCAGGCCGCGCACCGGCACCCACTGCTCACCGTCGGTGAGCTCCGGATACACCTGTGTCCAGTAATCCTCCAGGTCGTAGGGCACACCGTTGACGATCGAGTCGTACGGGGCGTCGCCCCCGCGGGCCTCGTCCTCGGCATCGTTGAACGGCAGCTCGACGACCACCGGGTCGTCGTCGCGGTAGTCCTTGCACTTGGCCGGGCCGTTGTCGTAACCGTCCTGGAAGGCGCCGACGCGGTCGAAGCCGCTGCCGTGGGCGTTGGGGTCGATATTGCTGGTGCCCGGGGTGTCGCGCAGTTCCAGGATCCCGGCCAGGGCCTCGTCGAGCTCGGCGCTGTTGGCCTTGAACACCCCGCTGTCCTGGGCGTGTTTGGCCCAGCCGCCGGCGAAACAGTCGGCTTGCAGTTCCTTGGTGACGGTGCGGGCGGTGAAATTGGACCGGCCCTGGATCGCGTGACCCCATTCGTGCGCGAACACGATCGGTATGACGAAATCACCGAACTTGGCCTGTAGCTCGGGCAGCAGACCCTCGGCGTCCCACGCGACCACGTCATCGGTCGAGCAGTAGAAGGCATTACCGGCGACCTCGGCGACGCTCTGCGCACACGGCGGAGGGTCGTCGGTGGACGGTATGACCGAATAGAACCCGCCCTCGACCGGCTGGTAGTCGCCGCCGTAGAGCTTGGGATACTCCTCGGCCCAATACTGCTGGAGGTCGGCGATGGCCTTCACGGCGATCTTGTTGACCGGCGTCGAGGCGTCGCCGTTGATCTCGATGCTGCTGGTGTCGGCGGCACCGGTGTCCTTCGCCGACGGGGTCGGGACCGTCGGTTTCGGCCCGCCACCGCAGCCGGTCAGCAGCACTATGACAGCCATCGACGAGCACAGCTTGCTACGCATGGGCCAAAAGTTAGCGGCGACGCTTGGAATTGGCTTGGAATCGTCTGGATTCAGCGTTTACGCCGGTCAGATCCACCACGACGACAGCGCCTCCAGGTGCCGGCGGGCGCGGTGCTGCGCCAGTCCGGCGTCCCCGTCGCTGACGGCTTCGACGATGCGGGCGTGCGCGCGATGCACGTCGGCGGCCTCGCCCGCCCCGGGCATGGGTTGGTCGGTCGACATCCAATGCCTGCGGAACAGTTCCACCAGGATCCGCAGGAACAGGCTCAGCACCCGGTTGCCGGCCAGCTCGTCGAGGTCGGCGTGGAAGAAGAATTCGGCCAGTCCGGCCTGACGGAAGTCCTCGTGGGTCTGCGGTTCGGCGACCCGTTGCGCTGCCAGGAAAGCGCACACATCGGCGTCGCCGCGCCGCCGCACCACCGTCACCACGTTGCCGACCTCGATCGCATCGCGGACCAGTCGCAGATCCTCCCGGCTGGGACGGCGGTATTCCAGGTACAGCGCAATGGTGTCCACGATCGCAGCGGGCTGCGGTTCGGTGACCACCAGGCCGCCGCCCGGCCCGCGCCGCATCCGGGCGACCGTGTGATATTCGAGCAACCGGACCGCCTCGCGCAGCACCGATCTGCTGACGCCGTAGCGCGCGAGCAGCTCTGATTCGGTGCCGAAAACCGTGCCGATCGGCCAGCCGGCGGCAACGATGTCCTCTCTGATCTCGGCGGCAACCAGTTCGGCGCGTTTGCCGGCTCCGGCCGTACCCGGGCGGGTGGTCCGGCGTTGCCCGTCCGGCCGGTACTGCCGGTCCAGCCAGCCGGTCACCAGCTGGACATGCTGTGCGGTAAGCGTTTTCGCCTTCGCCGAGTCGCCGCCGGCAACCGCGTCGACGATGGCCGCATGGTCGGCGGTGATCTGTTCGACGACGTCGGCAACATGGCGCTGCGCGCCGAGCTCGACCCCACCGGCGTACCGCAGCGTGAGCCGGGTGAGCACATCGACGAACAACTCCAGGACCGCGTTACCGGCCAGCCCGGCCAACACCACATGCATGTCGCCCTCGCCGGCGTCGGATCGACCGACGATGGCGCGCAGCCGGTCGATACCGGCTTCGTCGATACGTTCGGCGGCGAGTTCGGCGGCCAGCGGTTCCAGCAGGAGTCTGGCGTCGAGCAGTTCGCCGACGGTGGTGCCGAGATACTCCAGGTAGATGACCATCGCCCGGGTCGCCGGCTCGGCATCCGGTGCGGTGACCGCCAGACCGCCGCTGGGACCGCGGAGCATCCTGGCGACCTGATGGTGCTCGACGAGACGCACCGCTTCGCGCACCACCGACCGGCTCACCCCGAAACTGTCCTGCAGCGCCTGCTCGGAACCCAGCGGCTCCCCCACCGGCCAGCCGCGCCTGATGATGTCGGTTTCGATGTGGCGGGCGATCTGAGCGGCCCGCTTGTCCGGCCGGCTCTGCCCCGCAAGGTATCTGCCCGCCGCGGCACCGTGTTTCGCGTCGTCCGTCGCCGGAGGCATCGCGGCCGCTATTTGATCAGGGGGTCGCGTGGCATCCCGAGGATCCGTTCGGCGATCTGGTTGCGGGTCACCTCGGAGGTGCCGCCGGCGATCGCCATGGCGCGCGCGCCCATCGCCAGTTGGGCCACCAGCGCCGCCGTGCCGTCCATCAGGGCGAGCTCGGAACCCAACAGCGCGCCCGCGATCGCGGCGTACTCGCCCATGTGCTCGGCCAGTTTGAGTTTGGTGATGTTGCCCTCGGGTCCGGGACCGGCCCCCTCGATGCTGCGGACCGCGCGCCGCAGGTTGAGCAGGCGGATCGCATGGTCGTCGGCGAGATAGGTGCCGACCCGTGTCTTGGCGCCGGCCAACTGGTCCGGATGCTCACCCACCATCGGGATCAGCGAAGCGGGATCGATACCACCGACCCCTGCGCCGCCGCCGATGCTGACGCGTTCATTGCCCAGGGTGGCCCGGGCGACGGTCCAGCCGGTGTTGGGCTCGCCGACGACGTCCTCGTCGGCGACGAAGACATCGTTGAAGAAGACCTCGTTGAATTCCGAACCGCCGGAGATCATCCGCAGTGGGCGCACCTGCACTCCGGGTGACTTCATGTCGACGATCACCGTGGTGATACCGCCGTGCTTGGACGCGTGCGGATCGGTGCGCACGGTCGCCAGCCCCCGACGGCAGTAATGCGCGCCGCTGGTCCACACCTTCTGGCCGTTGATCTTCCAGCCGCCGTCGACCCGCACGGCCCGGGTCTTGATGGCCGCCGCATCCGAGCCGGCGTCCGGCTCGGAGAACAGCTGGCACCAGATTTCCTCTTTACGAAGTGCCTTCTCGACGAATCTTTCAATCTGCCAAGGCGTTCCGTGCTGAATCAAGGTGAGGATGACCCAGCCGGTGATGCCGTAGTCGGGCCGTTTGATGCCTGCGGCACGAAACTCCTGGTCGATCACCAGCTGCTCGACGGCGTCGGCGGCCCGGCCCCACGGTTTGGGCCAGTGCGGCATGACGTATCCGGTGGCGATGAGCCTGTCGAGTTGTCCGTCATGCCCCAGTGCGGCGATCTCGGCGGCATCGGCGCGCACACTGACCCGCAGTTGTTCTGCCGATGCCGGTAGATCGAGGCTGTTGGAACGGCTGACCCCGGCCGCGGTCAGGTCGAAGACGTCGTCGGCGGGCCCGTCACCGCCGAAGACCGCCTTGGTCGTCATCGCCCGGCGCAGATGCAGATGCGCGTCGTGTTCCCAGGTGAACCCGATGCCGCCGTGCACCTGGATGTTGAGCTCGGCGTTACGCAGGTAGGCACCGAATGCCGAGGCGGCAGCTGCGGCGGCCATCAGCCGGAACTGATCCTCCTCGCCGCTGTCGGCGGCCCGGGCCGCGTCCCAGGCCAGTGCCGTCGCGGATTCGGCGGCGACCGCCATATTGGCGCAATGGTGTTTGACGGCCTGGAATGTCGCAATGGTCCGCCCGAATTGCTCGCGGACCTTGGCGTATTCGACGGCGGCGGCCAGGCAGTCGCCCGCCCCGCCGACGGCCTCGGCAGCGAACAGCGTCCGCGCCCGCGCGAGGGCGCCGGCAGCGGCCCCGGTGAGGACGTCCTCGGCGGCGATGTTCACTCCGGCCAGTGAGACCCGGCCCGAACGGCGGGTCGGGTCGAGACTCGTCGGGGTGTCGACGGTGACCCCGTCGCGGCCGGACTCCAGCACCAGCACGTCATCGCCTGCGGTGATCAGCAGCAGGTCCGCGGTTGCCGCCCCGATCACCACACCGGCGCTGCCCGCGGCCACGCCGCCGGTCACCGACACGGCACCGCAGACACCGACCGCGGCAGTCACCGAGCCGTCGAGCAGACCGGGGAGCAGCCGCGTCTGTTGAGCCGCGCTGCCGCTGTGCGCGATGACGGCCGAGGCCAGCACCGTGGGGACAAACGGCCCGGGGGCCACCGCACGACCCATGGCCTCGATGACGACGACGAGTTCGGCCAACCCGTATCCGGACCCACCGAAACTCTCGTCGACATGCAGGCCGAGCCAGCCCAGATCCGCGAGGTCGGCCCAGAATGCCGGGCGGCCCTCGTCAGGAGTATCGAGCAGCTCCCGCGCGGCCGCCCGGGCCTTCTGGGCGGTCAGGAAGTCCCCGGCCACGGTGCTGAACTCGCGATGATCATCGGTCAGCGCAATCGCCATCGGACTCTCCCTCGGGTCGTCAGGTAAAGAGTGTACTGATTACTTGGGTGCGAATCGCTGCCCTGCGTCGAGCCGGATGCACTGCCCGTTGAGCATCTGGTTGTCGACGATCGCCGCGACCAACTTCGCGAATTCCTCGGGGCGGCCCAGCCGCTTCGGGAAGGCGGCATCCTTGGTCAGCATGGTGGCGAACTCGTCGGGAATGCCCTTGGTCAGACCGGTAGCGAACAGGCTCGGCGCGATGGCCAGTGCCCGGATTCCCTGCGGTCCCAGATCGCGCGCCATCGTCAGGCACATTCCGGCGATGCCAGCCTTGGCCGCGGTGTAGGCGACCTGACCGATCTGACCCTCGAAGGCCGCGATCGACGCCGTGTTGATGATGACACCGCGCTCGTCGTCCTCCGGTTCGTTGCGCGCCATATGCGCGGCGGCGAGGCGGCTGATGTTAAAGGATGCAACGAGATTGAGGTTGATGACACCTTGGAAGGATTCCAGGCTGTGCGGGCCGTTCTTGCCCAGCGTCTTCTCCGCGACGCCACCACCGGCGGTGGTCAGGACCACGTGCAGGCCGCCCAGGTCGCCGACAGCGGAGTCGAGGACCTTCTCGGTGCCGGCGAAGTCGGTGACGTCGACCGGGTAGAAATTTCCGCCGAGGCTTGTCGCGACCTCTTTGCCGTCGGACCCCTCGCGGTCCAGAACCGCCACGTTGGCGCCCTGACTCTTGAGCAGTTCGGCCGATGCGCGCCCGAAGCCGGACGCACCGCCGATGACGACGACATTCTTACCGTTGATGTCCATACACATCCCTCCTCGCGTGGATTGGGATTACAAAATACCCCGTAACTGTCATGCTCTGACCCGGCCCCCCGAAATTGAGTATGCGGTTTTCACCGACGTCACGGTCTCGTCATTGTTCGGCGGCACCGACCGGCGGCCCACGTCGGTAGCTTGGACCACATGGGCAGGCCAGCAATCGGTATGCGGATGTTCGCCGGGATGGCGGCCGCCGCCGTCGCTCTGGGTGTCACGGCCCTGGTCGCGGTTCCGTTCGGCTCGGCAGGCGACGCCCGCACCGCGGTGGGTTCGGCCGCGATCGAGCTCACCCCGGGTCCGGTCAAGGAATGGGCGATCCAGACCTTCGGCACCAACGACAAGCTGTTCCTGACCGTCGCGGTCATCGCCGTCATCGCCGTCATCGCCGCCGTGACCGCCGCGCTCGAATCGCGCCGCGTCCCCATCGGCAGCGCCGCCATCGCCCTGGCCGGTATCGCCGGCGGCGCCGCGGTGCTGACCCGCGCCGGCGCCGGTCTGCCGGATGTGATCCCGACGGTGGTGGGCACCTGCTGCGGTATCGCGACGCTGCGGCTGCTGACGTCCGGGCGCATCTCCGATGCCCGGCCCGCCGATACCGACACCCCGCCCGCCGATACCGGTCCCGGCGCCGATCCCGGTCGACGGTTGTCACTGCTCACTTTGGCGTTTCTGGCCGGCGGCCTGTTCAGCGGCGTCTTCGGCGCGATCTTGTCGCGGCGGTTGCATTCGGTGGCCGGTGACCGGCAGGCACTGACGGTCCCCCCGCCCAAGATCCCCGCAGCACCGATACCACCGCAGGTGCAGCCCGCCGGTGTCACGCTGCCCAGCTTCGTCACCAGCAACGCCGAGTTCTATCGCATCGACACCGCGTTGAGCGTGCCGCAGGTGGCCAGTGGCGACTGGAAGCTCAAGATCCACGGCATGGTGGACCGCGAGACCACCTTCACGCTGGCCGATTTACAACGCTTCGAGGTCATCGAGAAAGTCGTCACCCTGACCTGCGTCTCCAATCCGGTTGGCGGCGACCTGATCTCGAATGCGGTATGGACCGGTTACCGGGTTTCCGACCTGCTGGCCGCCGCCGGTGTGCACGCCGACGCCGACATGGTGCTGTCCACCTCGGTGGACGGTTTCACCGCAGGCACCCCGGTCGAGGCACTCACCGGCGGCCGCGAAGCGATGCTGGCGCTCACCATGAACGGTGAACCGCTGCCGGTGGAACACGGTTATCCCGCCCGGTTGGTGGTGCCCGGACTGTACGGCTACGTCTCGGCCACCAAATGGGTCGTCGATTTGGAGCTGACCCGGTTCGACCGCGCCCAGGCCTACTGGACACAGCTGGGCTGGGCCGAGCGCGGCCCGATCAAGGCCGAATCGCGTATCGACGTCCCGCGCAGCGGAGCCGATGTGCCCGTCGGACCGGTGACCTTCGGCGGGGTGGCGTGGGCGCAGGGCCGCGGCGTACGCGCCGTGGAGGTCCGCATCGACACCCCGGCCGGGGAGGGCGTGTGGACACCGGCCGAACTGGGCGCTAGCTACTCCGACGACACCTGGCGGCTGTGGAGTTATCCGTGGCAGGCCAGCACGCCGGGCCTGCATTCGATCACGGTGCGCGCCACCGACAACACCGGTGCCGTACAGACCGCCGACTACGCCGCACCGGCGCCCGACGGCGCCAGCGGTTGGCATCAGGTGGATTTCGGGGTTCGTTGATGCTGCTGGGGGACGTGGTCGACACCTCGTCCGAGGTGGGTGCCTCGTCGTCGCGACTGGCGAAGGTGTCCCGGCTGGCCGACCTGTTACGCAGCACCCGCGACGACCCGGCCCTCGTCGAGATCGTGGTGTCCTGGTTGTCCGGGGAGCTGCCACAACGCCAGATCGGCGTCGGCTGGGCGGCGCTGCGGTCACTGCCCGCGCCCGCCGAGGCAGCCGCGCTGACGGTGCCGGCCGTCGACGCCGCGTTCACCGATATCGGTGCCGTGGCCGGCAAGGGTTCGCAGGCACGCCGCGCCGCGCTGCTGGCCGGGTTGTTCGGTGCGGCCACCGCCTCCGAGCAGATCTTCCTGCGCCGCCTGCTCTCCGGGGAGTTGCGCCAGGGCGCGCTCATCGGGGTGATGGCCGATGCGGTCGCCAAGGCCGCCGACGTGCCGGCGCCGGTGGTGCGCCGCGCCGCCATGCTCGGCGGCGCGCTGCCCGCCGTTGCCGCCACCGCCCTCACCGGCGGCGCCGACGCGCTCGATGCGTTCACGCTGCGGGTCGGCCGCCCGGTCGGGCCGATGTTGGCCCAGTCGGCGACCGGTGTCACCGACGCACTGGAAAAGCTCGGCGGGACCGGGGTCTTCGAGGCCAAACTCGACGGTGCCCGGGTGCAGATCCACCGCGACGGCGACGCCGTCACGGTGTACACCCGCAGCCTCGACGATGTGACCGCACGGTTGCCCGAGGTGGTGGCGGCGGCGCTGGCGCTTCCGGTGCGCACGCTGATCGCCGACGCCGAGGCCATCGCGCTGCGTGCCGACGGCAGACCGCACCGGTTCCAGGTCACCGCGTCGCGGTTCGGCCGGGGTACCGGCGGCGCCCCGGCCACCGGCGAACAGACGTTGTCGGTGTTCTTCTTCGACGTGCTCCATTCGACGGCACCGATCTGCTCGACGAACCCACCACCGGCCGTCATCAGGTGCTCGACGGCATCGTGCCGGCAACCCTGCGCCCGGATCGACTGGAGACCTCCGATCACGTTGCCGCACAGGAATTCCTGGCGGCGACACTGGCCGCCGGCCACGAAGGGGTGATGGCCAAGGCGCCGTCGGCGCCCTATGAGGCGGGACGCCGGGGTGCCGGCTGGCTCAAGGTCAAACCCGTACACACCCTCGATCTCGTGGTGCTGGCCGTCGAGTGGGGGTCCGGGCGGCGAACCGGCAAACTGTCGAATATCCACCTGGGCGCCCGCGATCCGGCGACCGGCGGATTCGTCATGCTCGGCAAGACTTTCAAGGGTATGACCGACGCCATGCTGTCCTGGCAGACCACTCGATTCCTGGAACTGGCCAGCGGACCCACCGACGGTTACGTGGTCACCGTGCGGCCAGAGCAGGTGGTCGAGATCGCCTTCGACGGTGTGCAGGCATCGACGCGCTATCCGGGCGGGATGGCGCTGCGATTCGCCCGGGTGCTGCGCTACCGCGACGACAAGACCGCCGCGCAGGCCGACACCGTCGACACCGTGCGGTCGTATTTCGAACGTGCCTAGCCGACTTCGACGGTGAGCGTCTTGTCGCCCTCGTTGATCTGTGTTCGAACGTTCCGCACGGCGGCGCCGCTGAAGACTGCGAATTCGTAGAGTCCATATGCGCTCGGAGTAATGCTTATTTCACCGTGATCGTCGGCAATCATGGCGATGTCGTTGACCTCGCCGGGCGATGCAGCGATGCTGACCACGGCACCGGCCAGCGGCCGACCCCCGGAATCATGAAACGCGACGGCGACCACGTCAGCTACATCCCGAGGTTCTTCCAATTGAGCAGATTGTTGTAGACCTCGGTGTTGATCCGGGTGGCGGAGTTACCCGAGGCACTGCCATTGGTGTGGACACCGACGCCGTAGCGCTGGCCGTTCTCCAGCACCCAGACCGGCGATCCGCTTTGTCCGCCCATGCTGTCGATGTCATAGGTAATCACCCGGTCGGTGACGGCCTTGGGTCGCTGCGCCATGAACCACTGCTGACGCCCGCCCTTGTCACCGGGGTAGCCGGACAGGTTCAGCGCCGCTCCCATCAGGAATGCGTCGTTTCGCACCGCAAGGCCGAAGTAGCCGGTGCTGTCCCCTGGCCGCGACGACGGCGGCAGGATGATTGCGCCGTAGTCGAAGTTGCGGTCCTTGTTGTTGACCCACCCGGTGGTGCTGCGAAGGACATTTCCCACGTGAACGCCATACGGTTGCATGCCGTCGTTGCAGCCGGGGATCACCTGGATGGACTTCGCCCAACCACCTTCTGCGTGCATGAAGACACAGTGACCGGCGGTGATGACGGTGCGCGGACTGATCAGCCACCCCGTGCCGATGAACTGGCGGTTGTTCTGAGCAGTGATGCGCAAGGCGCAGATTGCCCGCCACGGGAAAACCGTGGTGTTACCGACCCGCACCCGCTCGTCAGTGCCGATGATGACCTCTGCGGCGTCGGCCAATTCCGGATAACTGCCGATGATCGCGTCCAGCGCGGCTGCGGTCTCGACGAGGCCGTCGGAGCCGGACTCGATCTCGACCAAACCTGCGGTCAACTGTGCTCGGGCGGCGGTGTTGGTCGCCTCGGCATCCGGACTCGAGTTGTCGGGACCTTCGACCGACTCGTATTGCGTTGCCGACGGCGATGTTTGCGCGGCTGCTGTCTCGACGACCTCGTATTTCGTGCCGGTCTTGCGGTGGTCCTTGGTTGCATTCGTCATGAGTTCCCCCTTGGGCAATAAGTGGATTGCGTCCTCAGGGTGCCGCGGTAGCGGTCACCCGTTGCAGGTAATCCACTACGCGAATGCCGATATCGGGGCTTGGCGGACCGACTGCCGATTCAGGAATGGCAACCGCCGCCGGGTCACCTCACAACCGCGCGTACTTCGCGGAGTCGGAGGTGAATTCCGCCAGCATGGCCGCGGTCAGCGTCGGCCGCACCTCACCGATCGCCGCCAGGTAGTCCTCGGTGGTGGCGCGTTCGGCGCTACCGTGCGCGATATCGCGTTCGAAAGCCGTCTGGGCGCCCTTGCGCGCGGCAAATTCGATATCGGCCGGGGTGAACAGATCCGAGGCCTCCACCAGCCGGTCGACGTCGACCGCGGCGGCCACGTCCCCGAGGTAGCGCCGCCACACCGCGGTGCGCGCCGGGCGGTCCGGCGGGCCGACCGGGATCACGTAGTCGAAGCGCCCCGGCCGCAGGAAGGCCGAATCCAGCGCGTGCACCGAATTGGTCGCACAGACCAGCAGCCGCCGGTCATGCTCGCGAAAGTTCGGTATCAGCTTGAGCAGTTCGTTGGTCACGCCGGTCTCGGCGATGCTGGCACCGGCCCGTGCGACGGCGATCTCCTCGACCTCGTCGATGAACAGCACCAACTCGTCGAGTTCGTTGAGATCGCCGAAGGCCTCGCGCAGTGACGCCGCCAGCCCGCCCGGTGACGACGCGGCCAGCCGGGACGGGAACAGTTCGACGAACGGCCAATCCAGCCGGGATGCAATGCCTTTGGCGAAACTGGTCTTGCCGGTGCCGGGCGGGCCGAACAGGATGACCGCCTTGGGCGGTGCGACACCGTGCCGCTCGGCGACATCGGGATGGGCCAGCGGGTCGATGATGCGACGTTCGATGATGCGCTTCTCGGCCTCCATACCGGCCAGATCCGACCACATGCCCGGCGCCAGCATGCGGCCGCCGAGTTCGGCGAGCAGGTTGGCCTTGTCGGGCCGCAGATTCTCCACCAGCTCGTAATAGGCCAGTCCGTCGCGGCGGGCGTAGCCCGAATTCTCGAACGCCGCCGCGCCCGTTGCGCCGGCACCGACGATCGCGCAGATCCGGCGCACACCCTGCATCCGTGCCCGCCGCTCCAGATCGGCCAGCATCGCGCTGCCGATCCCCCGGCCGCGCCACTGCGATGCCAGCGCCACCAGCAGCACCCAGGCGCGGTCGCCGTCGATACGTGCCACCGCCATCCCGACGACGTGCTCACCCACCTCGGCCACCACCGCGGGCTGTCCTGACCTGGCGGCCGCCATCACCTCGGCCACCGCGAACACCGGTTCAACCGAACCCGGTGTGCGGCTCTGGTCCCACACCTGGATCGCCTGATCCAGGTCGTCATCGGAGTAGTCGCGCAGTCTCCAAACCGGCATCCGGCAGAATTGCACGATTGTCCGGCGCTGTCATCCGAATTTGGGGCATCACGACGAATTCCGGTGACAAGATCGCCGGGGAGCATCAAAAACTGGGGAGGAACAACTGTGGCAAGACCCGCCGCGCCATCCGCCACCGAGGAAACCGTCGGCGACTTGACGTATATCCGCACCGATAGGGAGTTACCGCCGGTCGCGATCATCGACCGGTCCCCCATCACCACCAAACACAAGGTGATCTTCGCGATCGTGGCGCTCGTCGGCGCCGTCGCCTGGGCCGTCATCGCGTTCTTCCGCGGAGAGACGGTGAACGCGGTGTGGTTCGTGATCGCCGCGATCTGTACTTATGTCATCGGATTCCGGTTCTACGCGCGGCTGATCGAGATGAAGATCGTCCAACCGCGCGATGAGAACGCCACCCCGGCGGAGATCTTCGAGAACGGCACCGATTACATGCCGACCGACCGGCGGGTGCTGTTCGGTCATCATTTCGCCGCCATCGCCGGCGCCGGTCCGCTGGTGGGCCCGGTGCTGGCCGCGCAGATGGGCTATCTGCCCGGCACCATCTGGATAATCATCGGCGCCGTGGTCGCCGGCTGCGTGCAGGACTACCTGGTGCTGGCGATCTCGACGCGCAGGCGGGGACGCTCGCTGGGTCAGATGGCGCGCGACGAGCTGGGCGGTGTCGGCGGTACCGCGGCCATCGTGGGCGTGCTGGTCATCATGACGATCCTGCTGGCGGTGCTGGCGCTGGTCGTGGTCAACGCGCTGGCCGAAAGCCCGTGGGGTGTCTTCTCGATCGCCATGACCATCCCGATCGCCATCTTCATGGGCCTCTACCTGCGCTTCCTGCGACCCGGCCGAGTCTCGGAGATCTCCCTGATCGGGGTGGTCCTGCTGCTGCTCGCGGTGGTCTCCGGCGGCTGGGTCGCCGAAACAGCCTGGGGCGCGGACTGGTTCACGTTGTCGAAGGTGACGCTGTCGTGGTGCATCATCATCTACGGCCTGGCCGCCTCGGTGCTGCCGGTGTGGCTGCTGCTCGCCCCGCGTGACTACCTGTCGACCTTCATGAAGGTCGGCACCATCGTGCTGCTGGCGATCGGCATCCTGCTGGCCCGCCCCGTCATGGAGGCGCCGGCGATATCGCAGTTCGCCACCCGCGGCGACGGACCCGTTTTCGCCGGTTCGCTGTTCCCGTTCCTGTTCATCACGATCGCCTGCGGCGCGCTGTCGGGCTTCCATTCGTTGATCTCCTCGGGCACAACACCGAAGCTGCTCGAGAAGGAAAGCCAGATGCGGCTCATCGGCTACGGCGGCATGCTCACCGAGTCGTTCGTGGCGATCATGGCGCTAATCACCGCGGCCATCCTCAACCAGCACCTGTACTTCGCCATCAACGCGCCCACCGCGGCCACCGGCACCACGGCGCAGACCGCCGCCGACTACGTCAACGGCCTCGGGTTGTCGGGCGCCCCGATCACCGCCGACCAGATCACCGAGGCCGCCGACAGTGTCGGCGAGAAATCGATCATCTCGCGCACCGGCGGTGCGCCGACGCTGGCATTCGGCATGTCCGAAGTGCTGCACAAGGTCTTCGGCGGCACCGCGCTGAAGGCCTTCTGGTATCACTTCGCGATCATGTTCGAGGCGTTGTTCATCCTCACCACGGTCGACGCCGGAACCCGGGTGGCCCGGTTCATGCTCTCCGATGGTCTGGCCAATCTCGGTGGGCCACTGCGCAAACTGCGCAACCCGAGCTGGCGCGTCGGCGCCTGGGCCTGCAGCGTCATCGTCGTCGCGGCATGGGGTTCGATATTGCTAATGGGTGTCACCGACCCGTTGGGCGGGATCAACACGCTGTTCCCGCTGTTCGGTATCGCCAACCAGCTGCTCGCTGCCATCGCCCTGACCGTCGTCACCGTCGTGGTGATCAAGAAGGGTCTGCTGAAATGGGCCTGGATTCCGGGCATTCCGCTGCTGTGGGATCTGACGGTGACGCTGACGGCGTCCTGGCAGAAGATCTTCTCCGCCGACCCCAAACTGGGCTACTGGAAACAGCATTCGCAGTATGTAGCCGCCAAGGAGGCGGGTAAGGCGACGTTCGGGTCGGCCAAGACTCCCGACCAGATCGACGCCGTCATCCGCAATACCTTCATCCAGGGCACCCTGTCCATAGTGTTCGCGGTGCTGGTGCTCGTCGTGGTGGCCGCGGGTGTGATCGTGGCGCTGCGGGCGATCCGGGGCGGCGGCAGACCGCTGTCCGAGGACGATCCGGTGCCGTCGCGACTGTTCGCGCCATCGGGCATGATTCCCACCGCCGCCGAGAAGGAGGTGAGCAAGCAGTGGAACGCACTACCCGCGTCGCACGCCGGATCGGTTGGTACTGGTCATCATTGATGGGTGACAACCACTACCGCCGGTACGTCGAATTGCGTGGCCGTACCCACCCCGGCGAACCGGTGATAACCGAGCGGGAGTACTGGCGGATGCGGCACGCCGCAACCGAGACAAATCCCAATCCGCGCTGCTGTTGATGGTCGAGGAGGCCGCGGCGGCCAAGGCAGTCGACGGTGCCGATACCGATGCACGCGCCACCTATCGCGCGCTGCGAATTTCCATGGTGGCCCTCGTGCTGCTGCTGGCGGTGTCGATCGTCGAACTCGCCAGGCGCCACGGCCACGTCGAAGGTTCGATAAGCGCCTACTACTACACCGAGGCACACGGCGTCTTCATTGCCGCGCTGTGCGCGCTGGGCATCTGCCTGATCGCCTACAAGGGGCACACGGTCACCGAGGACGTACTGCTCGACGTGTCGGGCATTCTGGCCTTCGTGGTGGCACTGGTACCCACCAAGGGCGAGCACATCCGATATCCCGCGCTGCCGACGACATCGAACGCCTCGATCGGCGTCGAGAACAACATCTTCGCCCTGCTCATCGCCGTCCTGCTCGGTTTCGTGATCTACGGGATCTACGCGAGCTTCGGGAAATGGCGCGGCGGCGGCAATGCGGGCACCTCGCCGCCACCTGCCGACTCGATGATCTCGCAGGCACTGGACAACGTCGGAACCCTGATGGACCGCCGACCGTGGCTGACATCGGTGGGCGCCGCCGCCAAATGGCTGCTGCTGGCGACACCGGTGGTCCTCACCTGTGTCGGCGGCTATTGGTTCCTGCGCGACCTCGCCGGATTCACCGAGCACGCGCACGGCCGCGCCGCCACGGTCATGTTCATCGCGCTCGCCGTCGTCGTACTGCACTACGCCGTCTACGCGCTACGTCGGGTGAGGCACGGCACCAGCCACCTCATCTACGCCGTGCTGTACGCCGTCGCGGGGCTGACCATGATCGTCACCGGGGCGCTCGCCTTCTGCGCGTATCGCCGGCATCCCGGAGGGGACCTCACGATCTTCTGGTACGAGGTGGCCCTGCTCGCCGCTTTCAGCGCGTTCTGGCTGATCCAGACCTGGGATCTGTGGACATCGGACTGGTACGCCCAGAAGAGTTGACCCGGCGTGGCACCGAGCGTGCGCCTGGTGCGACGATCGGCGCGATTCTTCACCGCAGACTCACACTCGGCGATGGCCACCGGCGGCGCGCCCCCGCCACACCGGGGTGATCCCCACCACAGCAGTGGCCGCCGACGTGGCCAATCCCCTTGCCACCAGGGCACATTCGCCGGGCGCGACACCCGAAGACACCGCCGGACCGCAATGGTTGAACACAGTGGCCGGTGATACGCCTGTGGTGCGGTAGGCTGGTCGCAACGCTGGAAGTCGAAAGTTGATCCAGTACGTCGTGGAATGCTCCTTCATCCACCGGTGCAGCAACGCCCAACCCAGGGCCGAGCACCAGTCCAGATGATCTGTCCCGGGCTAGAAAACGGGCACAGGCTCTCTCGCGGCGATCGATATTGCCCACCGGCAATCTCGCCACCTTGTGTCTGTTCCGCGACGCGTAGCTGTCGCTGTCATGACACACCCGATGCCCGAAAGGCACCGAAAAAAATCGTGACCATCACAGACAAGTCCTTCACCGAGCTCGGCGTTCCCGAGCCCATCGTCCGGGCTCTGGCAGCCCGCGGTATCGCCAGCCCGTTCCCCATCCAGATCGAGACCCTGCCCGACACCCTGTCGGGCCGTGACGTGCTTGGCCGCGGCAAGACCGGCAGTGGCAAGACCCTGGCCTTCAGCATTCCGCTGGTGAGCCGCCTGCAAGGCAACCGCCGCGTCGCCTCACGCCCCTCCGGCCTGGTACTGGCGCCCACCCGTGAGCTGGCCAGCCAGATCACCGCGGCCCTGCAACCGTTGGCCGATGCCTACGGACTCAAGATCAGCACGATCTTCGGCGGCGTGCCGCAGTCCCGTCAGGTCTCCGCGCTCAAAGCCGGCGTCGACATCGTCGTCGCCTGCCCCGGCCGGCTCGAGGACCTGATGCGCCAGCGCCTCATCAGCCTCGACGCCGTCGAGGTCACCGTGATCGACGAGGCCGACCACATGGCCGACCTGGGCTTCCTGCCCGGTGTCACCCGGATCCTGGCCGCGACTCCGTCGGGCGGGCAGCGCATGCTGTTCTCCGCGACGCTGGACAACGGTGTCGACAAGCTCGTCAACCGGTTCCTGCAGAACCAGGTGTCGCACTCGGTGGACGAGGCCAACTCCCCCGTCGCCGCGATGACGCATCACGTCTTCCACGTCTCCGGCGTCGAGGCCAAGCGCAAGCTGGTTCAGCAGCTCGCCTCCGGCACCGGTCGCCGAATCCTGTTCATGCGCACCAAACATCAGGCCCGCAAGCTGGCCAAGCAGCTCACCGACTCCGGTGTGCCGTCGGTGGATCTGCACGGCAACCTGTCGCAGCCCGCCCGCGACCGCAACCTGGCGGCGTTCAGTAGCGGCGAAGCGCGGGTGCTGGTCGCCACCGACATCGCCGCTCGTGGTGTGCACGTCGATGATGTCGAGCTGGTCGTGCACGTCGATCCCCCGATGGAACACAAGGCATACCTGCATCGTTCGGGCCGCACGGCCCGCGCGGGCAGTGCCGGCGACGTCGTGACCGTGGTGCTGCCCGAGCAGCGTCGGGACACCAACGCTCTGCTGCGCAAGGCCGGTATCACCGTCACACCGCAGGAAGTCGTCGCCGATTCCGCGCCGGTGCAGGCACTCGTCGGTGAACTGGCGCCCTACCGCGCGCCGGCCCCGGTCAAAGCGGCAACCGCTCCCCAGCAGCAGAATCGGCGCGCACCGGCCAACGGCCAGCGCCGCCGTACCGGCGGCAGTGGCGGTGGCGCTCCGCGTAACGGCGGCCCGCGCGGCGGTGGCGCCAACCGATCCGGTCGCAGCGGCGGCCGGCCGCGCACCGACAACCGGGTCTAGACCCTCAGCAGGCCTCCGACAGCGGATACGGGTCCACCCGTACCGCTCGTCGGTGGCCTTGGGCGATGACGTTCTGCGCGAACGTTTGCAACGTCATCTCCCGAATCGCGGGATCGGCGGGCACCGGCGGGATTTCGTCGGCGCCGTCGACCTGTGACCCGTGGATCGCCGCCCAGCCCACCCCGGCCGAAGCGTCGGGATAGGTGACGATGACGGCGTCCTGTGCGGTCATCTGGTCCAGCACCGTGGCGACCGGATCATCGGCGTCGGCCAGCACGATGACGGGTTCGACACCCGCGGTGCTGGTTTCGCCGACGTAGGCCCTGATCTCGGCCTGCGCGTCGCCAGGTGCCAGCAGGGTCTGCAGGAACATCCGGTCTGCGGCGTGGTCGCGATGTACCGACCCTATTCGCTCCCGGACCCACATACCGTGCACGACGGTCTGCACATGCTCGACGACGGGCGGCAGCTGGCGCCGCTCGACCTGCAGAACGCTGGACAGCTCGGCACGGTAGCGGGACCGCGCCTGCGCGAGGGTGTCCGCGAAACCGGTGCAGGAACTGCGAATACAGCGATATCTGATGGCCGGATCCGCGTCCGGGCGATAGGTGAATACGACGTTCTCGATGGTAGTCATGACGATTGGGCTCCTTTCGTCCTACCTGGGGTTACGCCGGCGACGTCGCCGTTCGTACGGTGGCTGTCCTGAGAAGTTCCAGACCGCGGCCCCGCAGTGTGAGCACCAGGCGCCTGCGGCCGGGAAGGAAGAGCTCCACATTGGTGGCGGCGACTTTGGTTTCACTGCTCATCGGGCGTTTTCCTTTCGTTGCAGCAGAACGGATCCGGTCAGGATGACCAGGCCGATACCTGCCAGTACGGCTCCCGCCGCGGCCGGTGCGGTGTATCCCAGTCCTGCCGCGATGACCAGTCCACCGATCCAGGCGCCGGTGGCATTGGCCACGTTGAGTGCCGAATGATTCAGTGCCGCAGCCAGTGTCTGCGCGTCGGCGGCGACGTCCATCAACCGGGTCTGCAGGGCCGGTCCCATTGCCGAACCGGCGGCACCGATGGCGAACAACAACACAAGTGCCGTCACCGGGTTGTGTGCGGCGGCCACGAAACCGGCCAGGACGACGCCCAGCGCCGCGAGCACGATATAGAGGCTTCGCACCACCGACCAGTCGGCCATCCGGCCGCCGACGATGTTGCCGACCACCATGCCCGCTCCGAAGACCATGAGCGCCAACGGGACCCAGGACCGCGGTACGCCCGCGACATCGGTCATCGTGGTGGCGATGTAGGTGTAGACGGCGAACATGCCGCCGAATCCGACCATACCGACGGCCAGAGCGAACCACACCTGCGGGCGGTGCAACGCTCCGAGTTCGGTCAGCGGACTGCTGGCGTGGGTGGCGCCGATCGACGGCAGCCAGACCCAGATGGCGCTCAGGGTGGCGATGCCGATCGCGATGACCACACCGAATGCGCTGCGCCAGCCGAAGACCTGACCGAGCCACGAGGCGATCGGCACTCCGACCACGGTGGCGATCGTGAGGCCACTGAGCACCAGCGAAACGGCCCTGGCCCGATTGCCCGGGCCGAGCAGCCGCGCCGCAACCAGCGCCGCGATGCCGAAGTAGGCGCCGTGCGGCAGACCGGAGACGAAGCGGGCGATCGTGAGCGTCAGGTAGTTCGGGGCCAGCACGGTGGCGATGTTGCCGAGGGTGAATACCAGCATCAGACCCAGCAGCAGGCCTTTGCGCGGCAGACGAGCCGAAAGCGCGGCGATGACGGGCGCGCCGATGACGACGCCGAGCGCATAGGCGGAGATCAGATGGCCGGCGGTCGGCTCGCTGATCCCGAAGCCGGTGGCGATATCGGGCAGCAGGCCCATTGCGACGAACTCGTTGGTTCCGATGCCGAACCCGCCCAGCGCCAAGGCCAGCACCGCAAGCTTGGCGGCCGCCGGATGGGGCGCTACCAGGGCCTGCGGGACGGACAGCGCGTCGGGACGCGCAACGGTGGAGGTCACGGGTGCCTGCTTTCGAGTCGAAGGTACGGTTCCTGCCGCATTGCAGGGCACCCCGTTGGCTCGAGCGTACGTGGACTTTTACCTCATGCTCAACTGACTTTTGTTTTTATCGGGCTAAAGTGACGTGACTTACAGGGCTTGCCGGACCGATCTTCCGCTTGTTTCAATGGAAAGATGCCGGTCATCGGGGGCAAGCCCTCCTCAGGAGCCCCCACCACAGCCGGGGAGGTCTTCGGCCTCATTCGTGATGGGACCGTTACCACCCGCACCGAGGTGCGCACTGTCACCGGCCTGTCCCGCACGGCCGTGTCCGCCCGGGTTGCGGCACTGGCCGCCCGCGGGCTGGTGACCGAGGGCAAGGATGGTGCGTCGACCGGCGGCAGGCCACCGACCCAGTTGCGGTTCAACGCCGATGCCGGCGTCGTGCTGGCCGTCGCCATCGGCCGCAGCCGTACCCAGCTGGCGGTCGCCAACCTGGCCGGTGAGCTCACCGCACAGGTCGACATCGACCGCGAGAGCAGCGTCGCGCCCGACGAGCTGATGGCCGACGTGGTCAAGCGCGCCGAGGTGCTGCTCCTCGATTCCGCGCATGATCCCGCCACGGTGCTGGGCGTCGGCCTGAGCCTGCCCGGAACGGTCGACCTACACCGCGGCGCCAGTCTCGACTCGCCGGTCATGAGCGGATGGGACGGCGTCGAATTGCAGACCTATTTCCGCGCGTTCACCGAAGCTCCGGTACTGGTCGACAACGACGCCAATGTGATGGCCCTGGTGGAACGGCGCAGTGACCATGCTGGTGTCGACGATCTGCTGCTGCTCAAATTGTCGACCGGAATCGGCGCGGGCATCATCGCGGGCGGCACCTTGCAGCGCGGGGCCATCGGCGCCGCCGGCGAGTTCGGGCACAACAAAATCGTTGCCGCACAAGGCCTACCGTGCCGCTGCGGTGACACTGGTTGTCTGGAGGCACTGGCGGGCGGTTGGGCCCTGGTACGCACATTGCGGCAGCAGGGGCATGACGTCGGCCATCTCCGCGATGTCGTGGAGCTCGCCGGCCACGGCGAGCCCGAGGCTCGTCGCCTCATCAGGGAAGCGGGCCGCCATATCGGTGAGGCCGTCGCGGCGGCGGTCAACCTGCTCAATCCCGGTGTCATCGTGGTCGGTGGTGACATGGCCGCCGCCTACGACATCCTGGTGGCCGGTTTCCGGGAGACCCTGTACGGCAATGCGACGGCGCTGGCTACCCGCGTCCTGCAGGTGGTGCCCAGCAGTCACGGTGATCGAGCCGCCCTGCTGGGCTCGGCAGCGCTCATCCTCGATCGGATCCTGAGCCCCGAGGCCATCGACGCCACCCTGGCACTACGCCGGTAGTCGCCGAACCCCGGCGCCTTCGGCAGCACATCACCGCGGACCCGAGATTTGATCAAATTATTTGATCAAATGTAGTGTGCGAATCCGGGCACCCGGAGTGAGGGCAGTCACCATCCGCAGCGGAGGATTTTCATGGACCTGAAGTGGTCGGACAGTGAGCTCGCATTCCAGGACGAGGTGCGCGCGTTCCTCGACGAGAAGCTGACACCCGATCTTCGGCAGGCCGGACGCCTGATGACCAGCGTCTACGCCGATCACGAAGCCAGCATGGCGTGGCAGGCCATCCTGCACGAGCGCGGCTGGGCCGCGCCGGCCTGGCCCGTGGAGTACGGCGGCTGCGACTGGACCCTGACCCAGCACTACATCTTCAGCCGCGAGTCGACTTTGGCCGGGGCGCCCAGCTTGTCCCCCATGGGCATCCGGATGGTGGCCCACGCGATCATCAAGTACGGCACCACCGAACAGAAGGACTACTTCCTGCCGGCCATCCTCACCGGCGAGGTGTTCTTCTGCCAGGGCTACTCCGAACCGGAATCCGGATCGGACCTGGCCTCGCTGCAGATGGCCGCCGTGCCCGACGACAGCACCGGCGAGCTGATCTGCACCGGGAGCAAGATCTGGACCACGCACGCACGAGAAGCCAACTGGATGTTCGCGCTGGTCCGGACCTCGCGCACCGGACGCAAACAGCAGGGCATCACGTTCGTGCTGATCGATATGACCTCACCGGGGATCGAGGTCCATCCTCTGGTGATGACCTCCGGCGAGGAAGTCCAGAACCAGGTGTTCTTCGACCAGGTCCGCGTCCCCAAGGCCAATGTGCTCGGCGCCATCGACGACGGCTGGACGGTGGCGAAGTATCTGCTGGAGTTCGAACGCGCCGGCGGCGCCAGCGCACCCTGGTTGCAGGTGATGGCCGAGGAGATCGCCGAGGCGGCGGCCGGTCGGCGAGCACCCGACGGCACCGGCCGGTTGATCGACGACACGGCATTCGCCCGCAAGCTCGCCGACGCCCGGATCCGCACCGAGGTGCTCGAGATCCTGGAGTTCCGCACGCTGAGCACCGTGGCAGCCCGCGGCAACCCGGGCCCGGCGTCGTCGATGCTCAAGGTGCTCTCCACCGAACTGAGCCAGACGCTGACCGAGCTGGCGCTGGAAGCCGCGGGGCCACGCGGTCGGGTCTACCAGCCCCACGCCACCCGGCCGGGTGGTCCGGTGACCGAATTCACCGCTCCCCCAGACGGTTACGTCAGCGGCGAGCCCTGGCAGGCCGTCGCCCCGTTGCGCTACTTCAACGACCGAGCCGGTTCCATCTACGCCGGCAGCAACGAAATCCAACGCAACATTCTGGCCAAAGCGGCCCTGGGCCTGTAGGGGATTCACGATGGATCTGCATCTCAACTCCGAGCAGGAACTGCTGCGCGAGGGGCTGACCAAGTTCCTGGCGACGCGCTACGACCTGGCCGAGAGCCGGGCCGCGGCCAAGACCGGCGCGGGCTGGCAGCCCGATATCTGGCGTGGGTTCGCCGATGAGCTGGGCATCCTGGGCGCGACGCTGCCGGAGGACGACGGTGGGCTCGGCGGGGGCGCCGTCGAGGTCATGGTGATCGCCGAGGCCCTGGGGCATGCGCTGGTCATCGAACCCTTCGTCAACACCGCGGTGGTCGCGAGCGGCTTGTTGCACCGCGCCGGTGGCGACAGCGCAACCGCGGTGCTGGCCGAGATCGCCTCGGGCACAGCCATTGTGGCGCTGGCCGATGGTCCCGACGACCAGGCAAGCGCGGTGCGCCAAGACGACGGCTGGCTGCTGACCGGGGCCAAGTTCGTGGTCGCCGACGCTCCCCTGGCGACGCATCTGCTGCTGACCGCCGACGTCGACGGTGACACCGCACTGTTCCTCACCGAGTTCGACGCCGCCGCACCCGCCGCCGGCCTCACGGTGCACGACTTTCGCACCATCGACGATCGTCGCGCCGCCGACCTGGAGTTCGACGGCTGGCGGTTGCCTGCCGACGCGCTGATCGGCGCTGGCGGCGACACCGCCGCCTCATTGGCCCGCGCCCACGATGAGGGCGCCACCGCGGTGTGCGCCGAGGCGGTCGGCGGCATGCGCAAGGTGCTCGCCGACACCGTCGACTACGCCAAGCAGCGCCACCAGTTCGGACAGGCCATCGGTACCTTCCAGGTCCTCCAGCACCGCATGGTGGATATGTACATGGAGGTCGAGCAGGCCGCGGCGGCGACACTGCTCGCGGTGCTGCATCTCGACGCCGAACCCGACACCCGTGCCCGGACCGTTTCGGCGGCCAAGGCCACCGTGGGGCGGGCCGCCCGTTTCGTCGGTCAGAATGCCGTACAGCTGCACGGCGGGATGGGCATGACCGAGGAGCTGGCCATCGGTCACTACTTCAAACGGCTGACCGCGGTGCAGTACGAGTTCGGTTCGACCGATTTTCACGTCAACCGCTATGCCGCACTGACCACCGCTCAATAGCGTTCCGCGCCACCCTCGCCCGTCACCGCGCTCGCCAAAACGACCGCCGCCCAGACCATGTCGCGCCGGTCGGCGGCGCCGGCCACCGGAAAACTAGAACGTGTTACAGTCCGGAGAGCATTGGCGCAGAGGAGGCACCTGATGAGCGAAGCCGAGACCGAACCGCACGCCCTGGTGGAGCTGCGCGGGCACACCTTGGTCGTGACGATGAATCGGCCCGAGCGGCGCAACGCGCTGACCGGCGAGATGCTCGCCATCATGGTCGAGGCGTGGGATCGCGTCGACAACGATCCCGACATCCGGACCTGTGTGCTGACCGGCGCCGGTGGCGCCTTCTGTTCCGGCATGGACCTCAAGGCCGCCAAGGACAAGCCGCCGGGTGACACCTTCAAAGAGGGCTACGACCCGTCGCGCATCGACGGCCTGCTCAAGGGGCGCCGCCTGACCAAACCGCTCATCGCGGCCGTCGAGGGTGCCGCCATCGCAGGCGGCACCGAGATCTTGCAGGGCACCGATATCCGGGTTGCCGGTGAGAGCGCCAAATTCGGTATCTCCGAGGCGAAGTGGAGCCTCTACCCGATGGGCGGCTCGGCGGTGCGCCTGGTCCGGCAGATCCCGTACACCATCGCCTGCGACCTGCTGTTGACCGGACGGCATATCACCGCCGCCGAGGCGAAGGACTACGGCCTCATCGGACACGTCGTCCCGGACGGGCAGGCACTGACGAAGGCACTTGAGATCGCCGACGTCATCAACAACAACGGCCCGCTGGCCGTGCAGGCGATCCTCAAGACCATCCGGCAAACCGAGGGCATGCACGAGAACGAGGCGTTCGGACCCGACACGGCAAACGGGATACCGGTATTCCTTTCCGAAGACTCCAAGGAGGGGCCGCGAGCCTTCGCCGAAAAGCGAGCTCCGCGCTTCCAAAGTCGGTAAGCCCCAACGCCACCACGCCCCGAGAAGGATTCGCGTCGAAAACTGACGCCGGGGAAAGTTTGCGCTACATTGCTCGCACGGTCGCGCGCCCAGCGGCGTCGCGCCGCGCCTAAGGGGCCGTACCGCATTCTGCGGGGACGGCGTAGCACGGATCGAATGGGGTCGGGTATGCCAGCCGCCACAATGCAACTCAGTGATCAGATCACCACGACGCTCGCGCGATTACGCGCCGCGCGCGAAGCCGGCGACCCCACCGATCTCGCGCTTACCGAACGTCGGCTCGACTGGCTGCTCAGCCGCGTCCCCCGGAAGTACCCGCCAGCGGATTGACGGAGACCGCAGCCGCTACATTGCACACATGAATACGGCCTGCCGAGACCCCTCGAACATCACTCGCCAGGCCAGTACGGCTGTATCGTCACACGATACGATCGTATTGTCCAGTGCGGCGCTCTAGCGTGGCTACTATGTCCCGTCCGAATCAATCCGGATCAGCTGCACCCGCGAGCGTCGAGAAGATCCGCGATGCCGCGCTGCGACTGCTCGCTGCGCGCGGTGCAGCCGCGACGTCGTTACGCGAGGTCGCCGATGCGGCAGGGGTGTCGATCGGGCTGGTCCAACACCATTTCGGCACCAAGGCCGGCCTGATCGAGGCCGTCGACGCCTATGTCGTCGACGTGGTGCGGAACACCCTCAATCCGCCGCCTGGCACAGCACCCGACCCGGATTCGGTCAACGGCGTCGGCAGCCGGGTGACGGCCATGATCGCCGACCACACCGACGTGGTCGACTACATGTCCCGGGCGCTGATGGACAACACGCCGATCGGCGCACGGATCTTCGATGCACTTTTCGCGATCGGTGATGCCCGCTGGCAGCGCCGAGCCGAGCAGGGCCAGATCGCAGAGGGTCTGGACCGGACGTGGGCGGCACTCAATCCGATCCTGCTCTCGTTGGGCGCGCTGATCCTGCGCCCCCATCTGGAGCGACACCTGCCGGAACCGTTCACGACCCGGACGCAGCTGGCACGTTGGGAGGACGCCGTCAACACATTGATCCGGCAGGGACAGCTGCGCCCCGAGAGCTGATGATCCGCCGGCTGTCAGTTAAGTCGTCCGGCGGGCCGCGGCGCTGATCGGTTGTCCGGTCCAGCGAACACCGGCGGCCGAGCGCACCGGCCGGGACCGAAAACGCACACCGCACCGTCCAATTCACCCCGGGATTACCCGGGGCGACGTGACCGTTGACTGCGATATGCCGATCAGTACCGACACCGTGGTCGCGATCACCGGAGCCAGTAGCGGCATCGGCGAGGCGACGGCACGATTGCTCGCCGAACGGGGCGCCTCGGTGGTCCTAGGGGCACGCCGGACCGACCGACTCGAAGACATCGCCGGCGATATCCGTGCCGCCGGTGGCCGCGCGATCATCTGCAGCGTCGATGTCACCCGGCGTGCCGATCTGGAGACTCTGGTGCGGCGAGCTGTCGAGGAGTTCGGCCGACTCGATGTACTGGTGGGCAATGCCGGTATCAGCAAGATCGGGCCGATGGCAGACCTCGACGTCGGCGGCTGGTCGGGGATGATCGACGTGAATCTGCGCGGGGTGCTCCACGGTATCGCCGCGGCGCTGCCGGTGTTCCGGCAGCAGGGCCAGGGACATTTCGTGACCACGGTGTCGACGGCCGGTCTGCAGATCCTGCCCACCATGGCGGTCTACGCCGCGACCAAGAATGCGGTCCGCACCCTGATGGAGGGTCTGCGCAAGGAGAACACCGACGGCGTGCTGCGGACGACGTCGGTCTCACCCGGCTACGTACGGACCGAACTGGCCGACTCGATCGACAATGCCGCCGTGCGCGAGGAGATCCAGCGCAATATGGACCAGTTCGCACTGCCCCCGGAGGCGGTAGCGCGTGCCATCGCGTTCGCGATCGAACAGCCGCACGACGTCGAGATCGGCGATATCACCATCCGTCCGACGTCACAGGGCTAGCAGGTCTGCGGGCCGTCTGACATCGCCGCTGCGCCCGGGTAGGTTCGGACCTCATGGAGGGCAACGACCGGCCCCGCGTCGACGCCAGCCAGCTGACCGGTGTCTCCGAGACCGCGCTGCTGACGCTGTACGGCAGGGCACACCAGGCCGGGCGCCCGGACGCCGTCATCGACGATCCGATGGCCGTCGAACTGGTCGACGCAATAGAGTTCGATTTCGAGAAGTTCGGACGCAAAGGCCAGGAGATGGCGCTGCGTTCGCTGGCGGTCGACGGGTGCACCCGCGCCTACCTCGAAGAACATCCCCGGGCCACCGTCGTGGCGCTGGCCGAAGGCTTCCAGACGAGTTTCTGGCGGCTCGACAGCACAATCCCGAATCCCGAATTCCGCTGGGTCTCGGTGGACCTGCCTCCGGTGATCGCGCTGCGTCGCAAACTGCTACCGCCCTCTCCTCGGATCGTGAACCTGGCGCAGTCGGCACTGGATTTCAGCTGGATGGACGCGATCGACGACACCCACGGTGTCTTCATCACCGCGGAGGGTTTGCTGATGTACTTGCAGCCCGCCGACGCGATGTCCTTGATCACGCAGTGCGCCAAGCGTTTTCCGGGCGGGCAGATGTTCTTCGACCTGCCTCCGGTGCTGGTCAAGAAGCTGGCCCGAAACGGTATGCGCTCATCGAGGCAGTACCGGATACCGCCGATGCCGTTCAGCCTCACGCCGCGCCAGCTCGCCGGCCTGGTGGGCACCGTTGCCGGGGTTCGCGCGGTGCACGACATCCCGATGCCGGCCGGGCGCGGGCTGTTCTTCGAAAGACTGTTCCCGGCGTTCTGGCGATTCCCGCTGACCAAGCAGCTCAGGGGCGCCTACACGGTGCTGGAATTCGGCTGAGTCCGATTGCGGCGGTCGACCAATCCGACCGCGCGGCGGCGACGAATGCTCGATAGCGGTTCCACAACTATCGTCATATCCGTGCTGAGTGATGTCGAGGTGAAGTGCATGAATTCCGGGAGGCGGGAACTGGTCGTCCTGGTGGACGACGACGGACGCAGCATCGGCACCGCGCCGAAGTCCGACGTGCACCACGACTCGACACCGTTGCACCTGGCGTTTTCCTGCTACCTCTTCGACGACGCCGGCCGCGTGCTGCTGACCCGGCGCGCGCTCGACAAACGCACTTTCGCCGGCGTGTGGACGAATTCGTTCTGCGGGCATCCCGGCCCGGAGGAGTCCGTCGCGGTGGCCGTGGCCCGGCGCGCACGCGAGGAACTGGGAGTCGAGCTGGACGGTCTGCGTTGTGTCCTGCCGGACTTCCGCTACCGCGCGGTGGACGCCACCGGGGTCATGGAGAACGAAGTCTGCCCGGTGTTCTGCGCCCGCGTCGTGGGGTCGGTCAAAGCAGACCCGCTCGAGATCGTCGACACCGCCTGGGTGCCATGGGAGCAGCTGCGCGCGGCCGCGCAGTTCCCGTGGGCCATCAGCCCGTGGGCTGTCGAGCAGATCCCGCTGCTGGAAGCGGCCGGTGTCGGCAGTTAGGACCGAAGCTCGAAAAGGCGCTCTGCGTATTGCAGATCATCGCGCCAGAGCCGTGTCGCCGATAGCTTCATCAGGAACCTGATGGCGGGCGCCACCACGAGCGCCTTGCCGAAGTGCGGGCGATCGGAATGGGCGATGACGGCCTCGACGACTGCGGTGCGCGGTCGCCCGTCCGGGCCTAGACCCAATGGCGTGGCATGGGTCTCGACGACGCTGCCCTGCCCTTCGCCGTCGATTATCCGCATCACCACGGTCCGCGGGCCGGGTGCGGTGAACTCGGCGATGACGGGTACACCGAGCCGGCCCAACCGGTAGGAAACCTCGACGAGGAAACGATCACGGTCTTCCGGCAGATCCTCGGCGGCCTCGGGAGCGCTGAGCACCCGCAGCCGGGCGAACGAGTACGGGTGAAACCACGATCCGTGCCACGGATCCAGTCGGTTGGCGACGACATCACAAGGCTCGCAGGCACCTTCGAGTACGGTTACCGCGGCGATCCGTGGCATCTCCGGACGCGCCACGGCAACCGGAGCGTCGGTCGGCGGCGCACCGCCGACACCGTCGAGCCGCACCCAGCACAGCACACCGTCGTCGTGGGCGGGTAGCGGTTTCCATGCGCCGTGGCGCCGGTCGGAGAGCCGCAGCCCGTGCCACGGGCAGACCAGAGTCCCGCACTCGACGACGGCCGTGGCCAGGTCGGCCCCCAGATGCGGACACGCCCGCGGAGCCACCAGCAGCTCCCCGTCCGTTCCCCGCCACGCCACGATCTGTACTCCCGCCACCGTGGTGCCGAAGGCCCCGTCGGCGATCTGCGAGCTCCCGGCGAAGGTGAACCAATTTCCGTCCGGGCGGCGCTGCGCGCGGGCCAGCGCGGTCCGGATGACGGCCGGGTCCGCGTCCGCGTAACTGGGCTCTTGTGCCGACCATGCCGTTGCCGGGAGCACCTGGAACGGAATGGCTTTGGCCGCCCGGGCCCGGATCTTCGAGATGCTGCGCATCATCGGTTCTGCTCCATCCGCGCGACCATCCGGCGCAGCAGCGCGGACCGGCCGTGGTTGGGCACGGTGTGCACCGGATGACCCGCCAGACCGAAACCGCTGAGCAGGTGGTTCGCCGCCGTCAACCCGGTTGTCGCGGCGCGCTCCATCAACGCCACCGGTAGGTCTATCCGTATGCCGTCACCTGCCAGCACCACGCGCGGATCGGGTGTCTGCACGGTGGGCCGACGGCCGAAATCGCCCGGCGCGAATCGAGGGCAGTCCGCGCGCCGCAGCAGTCGTTCGTCGATGATTCGCGCACCGGTGGTCTCCGGGTAGAGCTCGTGCATACGTCGCAGCAGTGCGTCACGCACCACCTCGTCGGGCTCGGTCACCGAGTATGCGTGCAGTTCGACCACCGAACCTCCTGTGCGGGCGGCCCATTGGGCCGCTTCGCGTTCGTAGCGCTCCAGCACGCTGATATTGTCCAGCGGCTCACGACCGCCTGTCCCCACGAACGGCGCGCGATCGGATCGCACCGGGCGGTCCAGCCACAGTCGCAACACCACGAACGGCGGGGCGGTACCCAGATCGTCGATCCGGGTCCGCCAGTCATCATCGCCGAGTCCGGCCGATGCCGCCACGATGCGGCGCAGCGCGGGTACATCGGTGGCCAACACCACCGCATCCCCGGCGAGCTCGATCCCGGTTCCGGCCCTAACCGTCACACCACCCGCGGACACCGACACGGAGTCGACCGTCAGGCCGGTGTGGAAGCGGACGCCGCGGCCCTCCAGATATTTCCGCAGCGGATCCCACAGTGCGACATCGAAATTCGCGTTCGCTACGTCGAAGATCAATCCCTCGCTGGATCCGAGGAAATAGATGTGGAACATCGTTGCGAGCTCGGCCGCCGACAGCTTCTCCGGCCGGGCGAAGAAGCTCCGGGCGAACACCTCGAATGCCAGATGGCGCGCGGCCGGCGGGAATTTGATGTCGCGCAGGAACGATGCGGCATCCCCGTCGTCGAGAGCGTGGTAGGTCTCGGGCACCGATACCGTCGCCAGCGGGGCGGCCGCCCTGGCGTCCATCCGCACCAGGTCGCGTAACCGGAATGTCGGGCTGCGCAACGCGAATGCCAGCGCGTTGAGCGGCGGTGTGCGCGGTAGCCCGCGGAAGGTGTCTCGACGTCCGGCGGCATCGACCAGCGGGTAATCGTCGACGGGTGTCAGCGCCGACAGGTGCGGATCGGCGCGGCGCAACAGGTCCCGGAGGTTGTAATACTGCCGGAAGAACGCGTGGAACCCCCGGTTCATGGTTGTGGCGGAGCCGTCGCTGAGGGTGTCGGGCCAGCCACCGACGCGCCCGCCGAGGTAGTCACGGGCCTCCACCACGTCGACGCTGACACCGCGCTCGATCAGGCCGGTGGCCGCCGCGAGGCCGGCGATCCCGGCGCCTACGACGATGACCCGCGGTACCTGCGCCAGGGCGTCGGCGTTGTCATGGCCGGGCGGTGCCGGCACCGTCTGGCGCAGCCGATCCGGGTCGGTCATCGCTGCCGCGCCGTATCGGTTGCCGGGCGGCGCCGTTCCCACAACAACAGAACCGCGGTCACCAGAGCGAAACCGAACAGGAAGTCCTCGATCGGGATATCGAGCGGAAACCGGACGCCGCTGGTGTGGTGGTCGTCGTAGATGACGATCGGCGCGCTCAGTTTGGTCAGCCAACCGTCGACCGGGATCTGGAAACCGGTGACGATGACCATCGAGATCCAGTAGGACGGCCGGCGGAAGAGTCCGGTGCGAAACACCAGCAGTTCCAGTGCACACACCGCGATCACGGCGAACACCGCCGGAAGTGTGTAGCCCAAACCGGTCATCGTTGCTCGTTCCGCGCCGACCGGCGACGCAACACCGACAGCATGGCCTCGACGGCCGAGTAGGTGAGCAACCCGCACAACGGTATGACCACGAAGAACAGCACCTCTTCGATGGGGAGATTTCCGGGTGCGACGAGCCCCAGGATGTAGCGCGGGTTATAGGACCACACGTCGGCCGCCACCGCGATCACATCCCAGATCAGGAACACCACCGCAACCGGCAGCACGGCCGCGGCCGCACGCCGCGGCTGGCGGTACACGCCCGCCCCGAAGAACTCCAGCGGTGCAGTCACCAACAGGCATGCGCCCAACACCAGCAGGTAGTGCCAGCGGTCCACGTCACCTACTCCCCTGTCGCAACCGCGCACCCCAGGCCCGGGTGATACCGGCACCGGCGACTGCGAGTCGCCGTCCGTTGCCGACCGTGGCGCGCCGGCTGAAGATCTCGAAATCGATGTCCTCGATACGATCCAGGATCTCCGAGTACAGCGTCAACGCCACATCGACACACGGACGAGACACCGGGCTGAGCATATCGATCCCGGGGCGGGCCCGAGCGTAGACCTGACGCGCCGCCGCGTGCTGCGCCTTGAGCGCCCGACGCACGCGTGGATCGACACGTCTGTTCGCCTGACACCAACTCAGCAGCTCGCGATCGACGCCGTGCTCGGCGAGTTCGTCTGCCGGTAGGTAGACCCGGCCGCGCTGCAGGTCTTCGTCGACGTCTCGAAGAAAGTTGGTGAGCTGGAAGGCTTTACCCAGCGCGGCGGCGTAGGGCGCGGCCTCCTCGCGAGGTCCGACGGTACCCAGAATCGGTAGCAGCTGGAGTCCGATCACCTCCGCCGAGCCATACATATAGCGGTCCAGCGCGGCTCGGTCCGGGTAGTCGGTGACGGTCAGATCCATCCGCATCGACGTGAGGAAATCGTCGAACAGGTCCCACCCGATCTGGTGTTCGCGGGCGGTGTGCACCACTGCCGTCAGCGTGGGGTCGTCGTTGCACGGCACATCTTCCACCAGGCGACGGAACAGATCCGAGGACAGCCGCTGAAGTTCGCACGCGCGCAGGTCGTTGTCGCGAGCGGGATCGAAATCATCGAGGATATCGTCGGCACGCCGCGCGAAGCCGTACAGCGCGTGCACCGCGGGACGCTGCCTGGGTGCCAACAACCGGGTCGCCAGGAAGAACGTCTTTCCATAGCGGGCGTTGATCTCCCGGCATCGCCGGTAGGCCTCGCGCAGCGACGGATCCCGCACCCCGGCGGCGTCGAGTTCGGATCCCCTCATGCCAGGTGCACCTTGTTCTTGGGCTGTCTCGTCTGGGCTCCGGTGATCCGGTCGGCGGCCAGCCGCCCGGACATGATGGCGGTGGGAACACCGACGCCCGGCACAGTCGAGGAGCCGGCGAGGACGACATTGTCGACGCCACGAACGGTGTTGGCCGGCCGGAACGGCCCGGTCTGGGCGAAGGTGTGCGCCAATGCGAACGGGGTGCCCGCGGCCATACCCTGGCGGGCCCAGTCCGCGGGATCGACCACGTGCAGCAATTCCAGGTCGTCGCCGAGCTGCGGCAGCCGTGCGGTGACGGCGGCCAGCATCTGCTCGACGTAGGCCGGCGAGGTGGCGTCCCAGTCCACCTTTCCCACTTCGGTATTGGGCGCCGGCGCCAGAACGTAGAGCAGATCGCGGCCGGCCGGGGCCAGGCTCGGGTCCCCCGCCGTCGGCCGGGTCACCAGCAGCGACGGATCACCCATGACGCGCCCGTCCTCGATGATGTCGCGGAAGGTCTGTTTCCACGCGTCACCGAACAGGATGGTGTGGTGCCCGATGTCGCTGCCGACCGCCCGGCAACCGACGTGCGCGACGACGGCCGACGGTGCGGGACGCAACTTGAGCAGCCGGCGCGGTGTGCGCCGCAGCAGCCGGTAGGTGTCGGGCAGCTCGGTGGTGAGCACCACGGCGTCGGCGGGCACCCGCAGCCCCTCCGCGGTACGCACGTCGGTGATTGAAGACCCGCTCCACCCGAGCTCCGATACCGTTGACCCGTAGATGAATTCGACACCGGCATCGGTCGCCGCGGCTGCCATGGCATCGGGAAGGGCGCGCATCCCGCCGCGTGGGAAGTACACGCCCGCAATGGTGTCCATATAGGCGATCACGGCGTAGACCGCCAACGCGCTCTGCGGCGGGACCCCCGCATACAACGCTTGGAAAGTGAAAACCCGCAGTAGCCGCTCGTCATCCAGGAAACGCCGGATGACCTTCTCCCAGTGCCGGAATCCGCCCATGGCGACCAGTCGGGCCAATTGCGGTGTCAGCAGGGACAGCGGTGAGTCGAAATTGGCACCGATGAATCCGTCGAACTCCGTTTCGTACAGTTTGGTGAGCCAGGAGCGCAGCGCGAGATACGACTCGGCCTCGCGCCGTCCGGCGAATCGTTCGATCTCGGCGTACATCGCGCTCGCCTCGGTGTGCACGGCCAGCCGCGCGCCGTCGGCGAACACCGCCTGATAGGCCGGGTGGACCGGCATGAGGTCCAGGCGCGAGGACAGTGTCTCCCCGACCGCGGCGAAGGCGTCGTCGATGATGTCGGGCATGGTCAGCACCGTCGGTCCGGTATCGATCCGGTACCCGGAGATGTCGGCGCGTCCCACCCGGCCGCCGGGATGATCTCCCCTCTCGATCACCGTCACGTTGCGACCACGGCCGGCCAATTGCAGCGCCGCCGACAGGCCGGACAATCCGGCGCCGACAACCACCACCCGGTCGGTCTTTCCGGGCACAGTGCGCATCAGGCAGCCCTTTCCGTGCAGATGACAGCCATGTCTTCCAATGCCTCGCGGGTCCGTTGCGGGATGTCCGCGGAATCCAGGCAGCGCAGTGCCTGGCCCAGTCGGTCGTCGATGAGCTGCTCGATGCGCTGGACCGCACCGCTGGCGATGATGAGGGCCCGCCAGCGTTCGGAATCGGCCGGATCGAGTTGCGGCGCACTCATGAGTTCGCTCAGTTGTCTGCGCACCCCGGACTCGGCGAACTGATACGCCGCCACCACTACACTGGTGGCCTTCTGCGCCGCCAGATCGGTGCCGACGGATTTT
Source organism: Mycobacterium sp. (assembly GCA_016197405.1). Taxonomy (GTDB): domain Bacteria; phylum Actinomycetota; class Actinomycetes; order Mycobacteriales; family Mycobacteriaceae; genus Mycobacterium. The sequence continues at coordinate 5,073 of JACPVR010000023.1, read as the reverse complement.
CCGGTCACCGATGGTGAGCCGCTGACGCCCAGCAGATCGTCGCGAAGCTGGAACGCCTCGCCGATCGCGGCGCCGTAGCCGCCCAGGGCGTGCAGGACGTGCGGTGCGCAGCCGGCCATCGCTGCCCCGAGTTCCAGGGGGCGACGCACCGTGTAATTGCCGGATTTGCGCCGCAATACGTCGAGGACCTCGTCGAGCGTCGGGAACTGCTGGGCGGCGTTGACCAGGTCGGCGAACTGACCGATCGCCAGCTCGACGCACATATCGTCGTAACGCGGCCAGGTCCGGGCCAGCGCTTGCGCTTCGACACCGCTCTCGCGCAGCATTTTGGCCGCCCACACCAGGCACAGATCGCCGAGTAGGACCGCCGCGGACTCGCCGAAGCGCTCCGAAGAGCCCGTCAGCCCCCTCCTGCGGTGCCACCGCCCGAACGAGACATGCGCCGAGGGGCCCCCGCGGCGCAGAGCCGACTGATCCATCACGTCGTCTTGCATCAGGGCGAATGCGTGTAGCAGTTCCAGGCTGGCCGAGGCGCGCAGTGCCGCCTCGTCGTGCTGCGCTCCGCACAACCAGCCCAGGTACATGAAGGTCGACCGGACGTACTTGCCACCGTCGACGAAACCGGTCAGAACCTCGTGGGCGACGTCGACGCGGGTGTTGGCGAGCTCGGACCGGCACTGATCCGACACGAAACTCCCGAGATGCTCCCGCACAGCGACACGGATGTCCGCTCGCCAGCCGACGGGGTCGGCGGCCCGGGCATGCTGTCGGTACCCAAGACCTTGATTTCGTGCGTCCCGCAACTCAGCGCTCCTCAGCTACCCACACTCGTCGTTGCCCACTGCACGCTCGTCCGCCCGTTCGCGGTTTCGGCGTGTGTAGTGCATTCGGAGCCGGTTGTGCTTTGGCTGGGTTGACGATCTAGAAAATTTCAAACATTGCGCTGACCAGCGGTTTCATATCGCAAAAAGGATCGGGGGCCGCGCCTGGCGGCTGCGACCGGCCGATTCAGCGCTTCAGCGGGCTGTAGAAGACCAGACCGTTGCCCTTGTCGTCGTAGACCACGGCGCGGCGCTCATGGGCATCGTCGTATGGTCCTCGAACGATGCCGCCCCCGGCGGCCTCCACGGCCTTGGCCGCGGCATCGACGTCCGCGGTCTTGATGCCGACCACGACCTGCCCCGGTATGGGGTGGTCCACCGCGGTCGCCAAGGCCAGCGTGACCGGCCCGCCGTCGAGTGCCGCGAAGTGGGCACCATCGCGGAATTTGACCGCCATTCCCAAGTTCTCGCTGTAGAAGCGGATCGACGCATCCAGGTCGTCCGTCGACAGGATGATCATTTTGACTTCATGTTCGCTCATCGGGCCTCCGTTTGGTAGTCATTCCCGGTCATGATTACACCGGCACCGGCGCACGGAGAAGCCTTGGCGCCCATCGGATTTTCAGCAAACCCCGGCGCCGAACGCTCCGCCGTCTCAGCGGAGGTTCTTGCGATAACGGCCAATCACCGCGACGTCGAATCGCCGTTATCGCACATGCCGCAGGCGCTTACGGGCCCTGCTGAATTCGGCCGATTACCACGGTGATTGGTGCCCGATTCGAGCGAAGACCGCACCAACTCATTCGCATCAGGATTACCCTTCTGCGATATGTGGGGGAAATCGGTCACCGCGGCGGCATTCATCGCAGCTATCACGTTCGCCGCACCTGCCGGGGCCGATCCCGGCGATACGCCGGATCCGGGCGGTCGATGGATTGCCCTGGTCGTGGCCGACGGCGGTGGCGGAACCGCGACCGCTGACACCGCCGATGCGGCTGCGCAACAGGCCATGGGCGAATGCACCGGCAGGGGTGTCAGCTCCTGCACGGTCGCCGAGGTGGCACAGGGCTGTATCGCCTACGCGCAAGACGACAGCGGCGGCGGAGCCTCCGGGTCGGGCCCGACCAATGCCGTTGCCAGCGCCTCGGCGCTCGGCCAGCTGCCCGGCGGGCAGATCGTGATATCGAAATGCGCCGGCGACTGATCCTGGTGATCAACCCACGCGATCGAGTAGGGTCCGCGCGGCTTTGGCGATGAGCGCACGATCGAAGGTGATGATCATGTCGAATCGGCGGTCGTTGTCCGAAACACCGACACCATCGGCGGATTGCTGCTCACGCGCGATCAAGCCGGCCGCCTGATCGGGGCCCAGCACCAGAATCGTCCACTCCAGTGACAGCGGGTCCTGCGCATCGAGGGCCACACCCCGCAGTCCCGATCCGAGCCGTTTCGGTAGGTCCTGCCCGAAAATCGCAGTGAACGCCGACCTTTGGGAGATGTCCTGATATCTGCGCCGGGTGCTCCCGTTGAAGAAGCGGCCCTCTTGCAATGTCGTGAGCACTATCGGCGGGCTGTCCGCGCTGAGGGCGAGGCGCTCGATATGGCGGGACAACTCCGCCAGGGTCTGCTTGCGGACAATGCGCGAAGCCAATTCTTTGGCGACGACTTCGAACGTGGACGGCCCGATGTCCGCTGAATGCAGCCGTTGCGGCGGCGGCCATGAACACGCTTGCGGCGCGGTGTCGAGAAGCCCGGGCCGCCCGAAGAGGTAACCCTGCCCGAGGGTCGCGCCGTAGGCGAGGGCCTGTTCGAGGTGCTCGTCGTTCTCGATGCCTTCGGCCACGATGACGGCGCCGGTGCGTTCGTGGTGGGCGATGACGGCGGCCACCGTCCGGGCTTGCTCGCGGTCGGGTTGACGCTGCACCAGCCCCATGTCCAGTTTCACGATGTCGGGTTCGACGATGTCCATCATCGCCAGCGACCTGGGGTCTGCTCCGACGTCATCGAGCGCGACGGGATAACCCAGCGAACGCAGCACGGCCACTTTCCGCAACAAGGTCCGCGGACTTTCCAGTAAACCGCGTTCGGTCAGTTCGAATACCACACGGAAAGCCGCCGCCGCGTCGGCGAGTTCGCGATCGGCCGAGAAGTCGCCAAAGGTCGTCGTCGGTTCGCAATTGACGAGCAGGAGCATGCCCGGGGCGCCGGAACCGTGCAGGGCGAAACGGGCCGCGGATCGAATACACGCCCGGTCGAGGTGGTCGAGACGTCCGGTTCGTTCGGCGTGCGCGAACACTTCCGCCGGGCTGGGATCGTTCAGCTGCGGCCAGCGCGCCAATGCCTCGTAGCCGACGACGGATTGGCTCGGCAGAGATACGACGGGCTGAAATGCGGTGACGAGGCCATTTCCGTGGACAGCGTCGTCGAGCGCATTTCGCATCAATTCCCTGCACAGTTCGATCGAAGTCATCTGACCGATTGATTATTCAGCGAATCGGCCCACTTCGCCGGAGCGACCCGCCGCGGAGTGGCGGGCGAGCGTCGCGGATCAGTCGTCGATGACGGCAAGTCCACGGCGCTCCAAGTCGGCCAGCCCCTCGCGCATGGTCTGCTGCTCTTCGGCCGAATGTCCCACCCAGTCGGTGATTTCCCCCACCACTCGAACCGGTTCCCGGGTGCGGTAGGAATGGGTCGGATTACCGGGAAACCTCTTGTCGGTGACGTTCGGATCATCCTCCAGAGCGCCCAGCGGTTCCACGATGTAAATACGACACGGCCCCTCGCCGACGGCTAACTCCGCTCCCCACGCGGCGGCGTCAAGAGTCCTTGTCATATAAACGTGGTTCGCTCGGCGCCCTGCGCCGTAATTCGACCGGTACCCGGGAATCAGCAGATCACCGACCGAGAGCTCGGCCTTGGTGCCATGTAGCAGCGCACCGGACTCATGCACTTCAAACGGTTGTGGCGTACTCGTCACGTCGAACCCCCTCGGTCTAAGTCGTGCCGGACGATTCTGCGGCACGCCGGGGGTCTTGCCGCAAGCCCCCCTGCCCGGCATAAAATGAGGTCGGGCTGGCATTCTTGGCTTATCCACGGGGCGCCAAAAGATCTCTACCGCAATGGTGTTACCCGATCGTCACGGCACTTTACGAGCCGGACAACGAGTGCCCGACATACTGCGTATGCGGTGGGGATCCGGCGACAACACGAAGGTCAGAACACATGACTGAGCTCAACCACGTAGCCCCGACAACGCCGGCCGAGCAGATCGTCGAGCACCTCCGCCGGGATGGCTACGTGATCGTCGACGACCTTGCCCCCGCCGGTCTGATGGACCGCATCCAGGATGAGGTGCAGCCCTTCATGGACCGCACACCCATCGGCTACAACGCCATCCTGGGCACGCGCACGCGGCGTACCGGCGCACTCATCGCCCGCTCCCCCGCTGCGCGCGAATTGATCCAGAATCCAACGGTATTGACGGTTTGCGAGCAATTCCTCAGCCACGCAACAGCGTTCCAGCTGATGCTCACCCAGATCATCTCGATCGAGCCCGGTGAATCCGCGCAGGGACTGCACCGGGACCAGAATGCCTGGGACCACTTCCCTTTTCCCACCGACTATCAGGTCCAGTGCAACACCTTGTGGGCGTTGTCGGACTACACCGCGGAGATGGGTGCCACCCGGATCGTCCCCGGCAGCCACCTGGAAACGCGGGACCCCAACGACTACACCGACGCCGACTGCATCCAGGCGGAGATGACGCGCGGGTCGGTCATCATCTACAGCGGCAAGATCGTGCACAGCGGCGGTGCCAATCGGTCGGATCGGGTCCGCAGCGCCATCAATGTCAACTACTCGGTGGGCTGGGTTCGACAGGAGGAGAACCAGTACATCGCCTGCCCGCTGGAGATCGCCAAGACCCTCGATGACGATCTACTGCGCCTGATGGGCTATCAGGAAGGAGCCTTCGCGATGGGCTATTTCCGGGATTTCGAGGATCCGCTGCGCGCAATCCGGGGCGACGAGGCCGTGCCTTACGGGTTCGACGTCACCCGGGTTCGGGCCGGCGCGCAGGGGACGATGGCCGAATACCTGGCCAACAGCGACTAAGCCTCGATCCACTGATGAATTGGGGTAGGTGTGCCTCGCTGGGCTGTTGAGGGCTGGTCCTGGTCGCGGGCAGGGGGTATCTGCTGGTCTGTCCAGCTGTTCCTGTGCGCTCCGGTCGGGCCTTTCGGCATATGGTCAG
>JACPVR010000011.1 GCA_016197405.1 Mycobacterium sp. | reverse complement strand
GGGTCATGCATACTCGTTCGCATCCACCGAAAACCCCTGGTGTCCAGGCTGTTTCATCCATGGGTACCGGGTCGGTAGGCGAGAGTCACACGATTGCTGCGTGATTCATCGGATGAAAATGCAGTGATTAGTTTGTCGTAATACCGAATATCGGGATACGGACTGGGCTCGGCCGCCGGATCGGCGAGCGCCGTCGCCGCTCCCGCGACCGCCAGCAGCGCCGTGACACTGCCGGAAAATATGCGAGCGAAGGTGCTCGTCGCACGCCGTTGGGCATAGCTCATGTTCGTCGTCCACCGTTCACTAGTCCACCCGCGCAGGCACTTCCGGCTACTGCGGAACGCGGGGTGTGATGCCGTAGCACGTGGCGTTTCCGATATCGAGAGTGCTCTCACAAATGACCTTGCCCTCGGAGATGACGCGTACGGTCACCCACCGGAACGGTCTGGCGCCGGGACGCCAGTCCGCTCGGACCTGACTACCGTCGGGCGGTGCGCCGCGGACCGACCTGACGCGGATGTCCGCCCGCCACGGAAGCTGGACATCATTGAGCGCGATTCGCCCGGTGATGTCCTGATACTCGATGTTGGCAATCGGAACGTCCGCCGAGAAGACCTCGTAGGTGACCATGTCGTCGGCGTAGGCAGCCGGCGCGTTGACTGCGACGGCGGGCAAGAACGCCGCAAGACAGCCCACCAACCGGGTCACCCTGCCAACTGGATACCTCACGGTCCCACCAGAACGACGACCAGCAGGTGGAAGCCGGACTCCGGCTCGTACAGTCGGCTGGTACCGATACTGGTGTAACCACAGTCCGGAATCACGCTGAAGCCCTGCACCAGCAGGCCGCGTATCGCATCTGCATCGTCGAGAGCAGCGCCCTGCAAGGCGTAGGTCTTGGCGCCTTCGATACCGAGGTCTTTGACGATCGCGGCCGGGTGCGGATCATCAGCCGGAACGTCCCGGGCGGTGTGGTCGACATAGTCGTAGGTCGACTGATTGACGATATCCGCGGCCCGGTCAACTCGCGGGTCGACAGTCAACGGGCCGCAATGGCCGCGCGCCGAGGCCACTGCCTCGGCGAGATCGGGTGCCGGGTCGGCCGAGGCGACGCCGGCGAGCAGTGTGCCGGCACAGAACGTCGCCGTCAGGAGCGACGCCACACTCAGCGGTACGAGCTTCATCGGATGGACCTTTTGATCGCTTGGCGGACAGGGACTATCGGCACACGTGGGAGCGGTCGATCTTGCTGCCCCAATGTTGTGCCCGCAGAAAGGACGGACCACTGAACCAGGTGGGTTGGCGGGCCTTGAGCCCGTTGCCGACATTGAACAGTTGTTGCCACAGCCCGTAGAAGGCATCGCCTTGGTACAGCGGGAAATACATGTCCCCGGCATGGTTGTAGCTCTGCGTCAGAACCTGAACACGCGGCGTGAGAAAGTCCAGCGACTGGTCGATATTGGCAGTGACGATCGCCAGGTGCTGCGGCACGTCACCGGCGTCGAAGTCACCGTTGTTGCGGATGATCGTGTCGTTGAGCCTGCCGATCTGCAGCTTGAGCTCCTGGTACTGAGCGTTGAACCACTGGCACATCTCGCGCTCGGCATTGATCTCGACGTCGGTCACCGAACTGCGCGTCTGGTCGAAGGGGAACGGGAACTGCGGCTGCCAGTCACTGGGCACCGGAACCACCATCGGCAGCGGCTGCGGCGCGGGCGGGGTGTCCCAGGGTTCGTCTGCCCAGGCATTGCCCGTGACAGCAGCGGTCACCGCGGTCATGATGCCGGCAGCCATGAGGCAGCGAGCAGCCAGTGACTTCGCCCGCCCGGACACGCCGGCCTTGGGGCTAGGCATGGGGTCGGCTACTTTCCGAGAACCGCATCGATTCCGCCGACATCGGTGATCTGCCAACTGTTGTTGCTGTCCAGTGTGACGCTGTACGTGGCGGTCGACTGCAGGCCGTCCGGGGCCTGCACGGTCTTGGTCAACACACTGACGAAGGCGTCCACGACGTAGACCCCACCGACATCGGAACGCACTTTGGCGGCGAGCGGGCGGGCCGTCGACTTCCACTGCAGGGGGCCAAGGATCTGCTGCATCGAATCTGCCGCCTTGGTCAGCTTGTCGTTGAGCTCCGGCGATGTTCCGTTGACCAGCTTCGTCTTCCAGCCGTTGAAGTCCTGGTAATCCATCTCCGCGGCATGCACCGAGTACTCGCTCGCGACATTCTCGGCGTGGTTGCGATCACCGGCGGCACGCTGCTGCGCACTCAGCTGTTCGCGGGCTCCCATGTAGAGCCACCCCAGCACACCGACACCCGCGAGAAGAAGTGCGATGACCAGAGCGACCACGGCGGCACGTACGGATACCGACAGTCGTCGCGGCGCCTTGTCCGCGGTGGCGGGCTTTTCGACGCTTTCGTCGGTGCAGTCATCGTCGGTTGTCAGTGGTTCTGGGACGTCGGTCCGGCTCTCGATCTCGGTTGTGGACATGTCTTTTCCTTCGGCTGAGTGGTCAGGGTCGCTGGGTTCAGGGGTTGGGCACTGTGACATGGAGTGTGATCGCGCCCTCCTCGGGTATGCCGGACAGTGCGTTCGACAGAATCTGTCCCGTATCGAAGTTCATCAACGCGCCGCTGATGCCTTGGAATTGCGGGGTCATGGCCTGTGTCAGGACTTTGATATCGGGACCCCTCGTGTCCAGAAATGCTTGGATCCGGGCCAGGAATTTCTGGAAGAGCACCATATTGGTCGGGTTGTTCCAGACGATGGTGTTCATCATGGCGGTGTAGGTCCCACTGATGCCCTTGCCGGCGTCTCTGAGCGCAGGCGCAATGCTGGCGAGTGTCGGGCCGACCCAACCCGCGTTCTGTAGCAGTGTCTGGAAGTTGTCGAGCACCTCCTTGCCATTACCGTTCATTCCGACCACCACATTGCGCAACAACTGGCTGGCCCGAGTCAGATTCGGCAGGACCTGATCAGGATCCGGCAGTGCCGAGTCGGTCTCACCGACGATGCTGCTGAGTTGTTGGGGGTCCATCTGATTGAGCACTCGCACCACGCTTGTGGCCAACTGCGAGATCGACGGCGGGACCGTCACGGCCTCGGCGGCGATGTGCTGCCCGTCGGCGAGCATTGGGCCGTGATCGGTGTTCGGCATCAGGCCGATATACGCCTCGCCGAGGGCGGACAGGTTGTCGAGCCGCACGTTGCTGTCGACCGGAATATGTTGGGCGCCATCGATATAGAATCCGATCGTGGCATCGCTGACCGACGTATCGACACTGGTCACCTTCCCGACCGCGACACCGCGAAGTAGGACACTGGAGCCGACCACCAGGCCTTTGACGTCAGGAACCGTCATCGTGAGATTGGTGCGATTGTCCGGTAGGCCGGCGGCGATCTGGTACGAGCCGATGTAGCTGACGGCGAATGCGATCATGGCCGCGAAGACGGCGAACGACATCGTGTTACGCACAGTCCTCATGGCGTCGCTCCGAGAATGCGCAGGACGTCCTGAACGTTGTCGATCATTTCCTTGCCGTCCGGTCCGGTGATCGAGGTGATGTTGATGGCGGGGTTCTTGTCCACCGGGAGGAAGTCCTCGTAGAACAACCTGCGCCAGGCGGGCGCTTCGCGCTCGAAATCCCATTTGGTGCCTTGTACGGCCCCCATGGCATCAGCAAGGGAATTGAGTGTTGGCACCAGCCAGAAGCCGCCGCTGTAGATGCTGCCGATCGATGGCAGAACAGTGCCGATATAGCTGGCAGCTTGGAAGGCGCGATCGAATCCCAGCATGCCGTCGGGCGATACCCAATAGGCGTAGATCGGGAGATTTTGGTGCGCCACCCCTACGGTGTCCGACACGCCGTCTAGCCACTTGTCGACGACGTCGATGTTGTTGGAGAGGTCCGAGATATCCATCGCCACTCGGCCGGCCATGTTGCGCAGGTCTTGACCCTGGGAAGGAGTGACGTTGTTGACCTTGATAATGGTGTTCTGTATCCGTTGGATGGCACCGCTACCGACGAAGTTCGCCAGGTTGGCGATGGTGTCCTCCAATTGCGGAGGGGACGTCGTCTGCGTCAACGGAATCGTGCCGCCCACCGCCAGCGGCGAGCCGGCCGAGGCAGCCGGTCGCTGAAGCGCCACATAGGTGTCGCCCAGCACCGTGGACTGCTGAAAAGTCGCGCGCACGTCGGCCGGAACAGCCACGTCGTTGTTGATCCGGGCTGTCACATCGACGCGGTCATCTTTCAGGTTCACGCCGGTGACCACGCCCACCGCGGTGCCGTCCTGGACCACCTTCGCGCGGTCCGGCAGATTGAGCACGCTGGCGAACTCGATCACGATGTCGTAGCCGTCGCTTTCACTGCTCCCCGGCTGCGGCAGGGAGTTCACCGTGATGGATGCACACGAGGTCAGCGACACTGCCATCAGTGCGGCGGCCAGGGTCTTCCACACGGCGATCACGAGTGGTTCGCCTGTGTGAGCACGTACTGAAGCAGTGCGATGTCGACGGCGTAGGGCTGGCCGTTCACATCCGCACAACTGCCGGGAGTCGTCGCATTCATGAAGCCGCACAACGCCAAACCATCGTGGGTCTGCACCCGGAACATCGGCGGTCGGTAGGCGATGTTGAAGAAGCTGAACTGATGGCCGTTGTAATGATTCGCGACGGTGTTGATCCAGGACGGAACGGGGTTCAACAGATCGGCGAACGCATTGGCGTGTGGGCTGAGTTTTCGAACTGAGGCGCCAACGGTGTCGAGGGTGAGCTGTGTCTCGTCGCCCATCCGCGTCTCCAGAACGGCGACCGCCTCGATCAGCGGCCCCAGATTTCCGGCTCCAGTGGGGCCCGCCAGACGTGTGGTCCCGTCAAGAGCCGTAGCGACGTCGGGTACAGCGGTAACCGAGTCCTGGAGAATCTCCTTGATCGGTCCACGCATCTCCTTCAGCGATGTCGTCAGATCGGAGAGGTTCGCCATGATCGAGCCCATATCGCTGACCGCCTGATCCGGGCTGTCCAGCAGCGCCGATGTCTGAGTTATCAATTGGCCGGCGCGCGCACCATTGTTCTGCATCAGCTGATTGAGTCCCCGGACGCTGTCGGCGACATTGGTCGAACCTTCTGGGCTGATCGCCTTGACGAAGGTGTCGGCCGAACCGATCACCTCCGACAACGATTTGGGCGTCACGGTGCGTTCCAGGGGTATGCACTGGCCGGGCGCCAACTGCGGGCCGCCCGAGTAGTTGCCGGCGAGCTCGAGCGACCGGTCGGCAAGGATTGTCGGAGACCGAATGAGGGCTTTGACATCAGCAGGAATCGGGCGCTTTTCGGTCATCGCGAAATCGATGCGAACATGGCCCGGATCGGCGGAGATCGCCGTCACCTTACCGATGGGATAACCCATCTGGGTGACCGGGTTGTCGACATAGAGACCGATGCTGTCCGACATGATCGCGCAGAAGTCGGCCCCCGACGGCTGGACGGAGCTTGCGCAGGACGATCCTGCCGCGACGACCGCCCCGGCCACGAGAACCGTTGAGCCGATACGGGTCACCGGACGCCTACGTGTGGTGGCCATCAGCACGGACTCCCCGGCATCGGGATGCACAGGTCGGTCGCGAGCAGCTCCGGTCGTGCGTTCTGGGCGTCCAGGACGCGTTCGATCTTGTCCCTGACGCGGCGCAACCTCGGGATGATGCGGCTGTTGTTGTCGGCCCACCGGCGGAACCTGTCCTGCCATTGACGAACCTTCTCGATGAATGCCTCGCGGTTGTTGACCCAGAACTTGCCGAACGGCGCCAGGAACGCATCTCCGATGTCACCCATACCACTGAGCGCTCCGGCGAAACCCTTGCCGTACACCACGAGTGTCTGTTCGAGGATCGCGATCTTGGAGACCAGCTCCTGCAATCGTCCCCGGTATGCGCTCAGCGATTGGATGTACTCGTCGGACAGATTCAGGATCGAGGTGATCTGTCCGCGTTGCCTTTCCATGGTGCTGGTGAGCGCGTTGCCGGCGTCGATGATCGCCGTCAGCGTCTCGGTGTTCGTTCCCTCCAGACCGGCCTGGATCTGATCCAGTGACTGACGGATGGGTTGCGGGTTGACGTCCTGGGTGACTTTGGTCGCGTCGGCGAGCGCACTCATCAGGTTATAGGGCATCTTGACGCGCTCCACCGGAATCGTGTTGTCCCCCAGAGGCTTGTCGCCAAGTGACACCAGATTGACGTAGTAGCCGCCGACGATGGTCAGCATCCGCACCTCCACTTGAGACTGATCCCCGACGAATGCCCCTCCTTCGACGGCGGCCCGCACTGCCACCCTGTCGGGTTCGATGGCAAGGTCCTTGATCCGGCCGACGGTTATGCCGGCAATGCGGACACTGTCACCGGGGCGGACCGCTGCTGCGTCGTCGGTATAGAACACGACGGTCTTCTCACCGGGCGGCTTGACGTAGACCGCGGCGGCAGTGACCGCCAAGGCCATGATGAGCACCAGGGCTGTCGTGCCCCAGAACATCTGATTCCGCAGCAATTTCACTGGTTGCACAAGATCACCCGCTGGCCGTTGAGGAGTACGTCGAGCGATGCAGGGAGCTGGGCGGGGCCGTGAGAGCAGGGCAACGGTGCGCCCGGCGGAGCCGGCGGAGCCACGTTGTCCCAGGCCACCGGGATTCGCTTGAAAGCATCACTCCAGTCGTCGAAGACGGTTATCGCGCGATCGAGGCCGTCGTCGATATCCGCCTGACCCGGCTGGAATCCCATGTTGTGCAGGAGCCGAACCGCCGCCTCGGTGAATCCCGGTCCGTAGAGCGTCGACTTCCGGAACTCGTCGAGGACCGACAGCGCGGCATCCAGGGGACTGTTCAACCAGTCCAGGATCTGGACGAAATCCTTGGAGTGCCCGCCCAACTCGTCGGCTATCGCCGCGAGATTGCTCATCAGAGTGGCGACCACCTGCTGACGGTCGGTGGCGAATTCGGTCAACTTGCGAATGCTGTCGAGCATCGGACCCAGACCGGTGCCGTCACCGTCGAGCAGGGTGGCCGCATTCGACGTGAAGGTATCGATATCGTCTGGACTCAGCGTCGCCAGTGCCGGCTGCAGGCCGTTGAACAAGGTGGTGATGTCGAAAGACGGCCGCGTCATGGTCACCGGAATCGTGGTGAGAAGTTGATCGTCCTTCGCGCCTTCTGCTGCGTCGGTCACGTCGATGTAGCGCAGCCCGGTGAGGGCCTGATATTTGACCGCGAGGCGGGTTGCCGGGACCACGGCAAAGCGCCTGTCCATGCTCAGCCCGACAACGGCGACGCTCTGACCCGCACGCCGTTGCAGCGTCAGTGACTGCACCTTGCCCACCCGCACACCGCGCACACGCACGTCGGCGTCCTCGTGCAATCCCGATACGTCGGTGAATTCGGCTGTATAGGAGCGTGTTTCGGCGGCAACAGGCTGGCGCAGCACATTCACGATCAATATGAAGACCAAGGCGGCAAGTGCACTGCTCAGCACGAATCGCCAGAGTGCAGCTTTGGGTTTGATCACGGTCCCCCCATTGCGTTGATCGGCGCCTGGACGCCGGGAAGGTTGTCGAGCACGATGTGCACCTGTAGCGCACGCTGCTCGGGTGAACCGGCGTAGAGATGCTCGAAACGGGTTCGCAGGTCCACCAGCGTCGCCGCGATCCCTTCCGGTGCAACCAGGCCGGGGACGGTGTCGGTCACACTCTTGATGAGGCCGACCGCGGGGAGAAGATCGGCGGGATGTGAGGCCAACAGCTTGCCGAGCGCACCGAAGAACGAATTGGCGAGCAGATCCAGGGTGGCACGCGACCTCGTCTGCCAATACTCAGCAGTCTGTCGCTGACCCGGCCGAATTCCGGAATCTGGGCCCGGTAGGCCGTACTCCCCAGAGACATTGAAGTTGACGAATCCCGAATCCTGGTTCATGCCGTAACCGGTGGCCGTCATGCCAGCGACGAAGGCCGGAAACGCCACACTGATGCCAGTGGTGTTCCGCAGCAGTTGTTCGGTGCTGACCGTCTGGACCTTGGCGACGCTGTCTGCCGCGGTCAGCATGGTCTCGATGAGCGGATTGAGTGCATCGGTGTACCGCGTCGCCCGGTTGACGACGCTGACCAGCTGCGGTGTCACCACTCCCCCGGTGATCTCACCGACCCGGGAAAGCAAGGCCTGCAGGGTGAAATCGCCTTTCGGTACCGTATCGATGTGCAGTCCGTCTCGCAGTGGTTGACCACCTTCACCCGCGATCAAGTTGATACCGGTGACGCCGAAGTAATTGGTCGGCCTGAAGTCCAGCGCGAAAGTGTCGGTCAGTCCGGCGGTGGGTCCGGCCAGCAGGTCAGCACCGAGGCGCACCGTTCCACCCGGCAAGCTCGATACACCGGTAACCGTGCCCACCTTGACACCGTGCATCACCAACTCGGTGCCGGGCGCCACGCCTTCTCCCACCGACGGAACGTTGATGGTGATGGAGTACTTCTGCTCCTGTGCGCCGCCAAACGGATTGAAGGCAATCAGCAAGCAGCTCAGCGCAACACATAGTCCGAAGACCAGACCGATGATGGTCAGTCTGCGGGTCTCATCGTCCGCCGTCATCCGGAATAGCATTGCGCGGTCCCTAACCCTTGAACACGAATTCCGGCCGCAGGCCCCAGAGCATGATGGTGGTGGCGAGGTCGAGCACCATGATCGTGACGAGGCTGGATCGGATGGCCCGTCCGGAGGCCTCTCCGACGCCCACCGGACCACCTGACGCGAAGAATCCGTAGTAGCAGTGGATGAAAGTGGCTGCCGTGCAGTACACGACCGCTTTCAGCAGTGAGGCACCGATATCCTGCAGTGACAGGAACTGAACGAAGTAGTGGTTGTACGTGCCGCCGGGCTGGTTGTAGAAGATCCGGATCACAGTGTGACTGGTATAGAACGTGACCACGAGCGTCATGAGGAAGCCCGGGATGACGCACATCAGGCCCCCTATGACACGGGTTCCGACCACGAACGGTATCGACCGCAAGCCCATCGCCTCGGCGGCATCGATTTCGTCCGATATGCGCATCGAACCGATCTCCGCGGTCATGCGGCAACCAGCTTGCGAGGCGAACGCGACGCCTGCCACCAGCGGCGCCATCTCGCGGACGCTTCCCCAACCACCGATGATGCCCGCCAAAGCGCCCAAACCGATCAGGTTCAAGGTCGCGAATGCTTCGATGGCAACAATCGCACCAACTGTGACGCCGAGGATTATCAACACGCTGATCACGCCGCCGTCGACGATGATGGAGCCGCGCCCCCAGGCCAAGTTGTTCATGACCTGGAGGGTTTCGCGCCGGTACTTTCGGACGGTTATCGGTAGCAGCCAAAAGGTTTGGGCGATGAATGTGAGCCATTGCCCGGTCGTTCGGAAGGTTCCGCCCATCGACTTCACCGGTACATACAGGACGCGGCGATATCTCGACGGCACCGACGTGGTGCTGAGCGACGATGTGATCATCAGGCCACCGCCATCGGGAAGAACATCGTCTGCAACTGGGTGATGGCGAGGTTCACGACCACGATGAGGATCACGTTGAGAACCACCGACGCGTTGACCGCGTCGGCGACACCCCGGGGCCCGCCCTTGGCCTCCATACCGCGCTGCGCCGATATGACCGCGACGATGGTGGCGAAGAGGAAGCCCTTGCCCATGGTGAACCAGACGTCGACCATCTTCGCGAAGGAACCGAAGGACAGCCAGAAGCTACCTGGTGTCACGCCGTTGACGACGGTGGCGATGACGAATGCCGCACCCACCCCCATCGCGATGACGATGACGACCAGGATCGGGGTGATGAGCAGCAGCGCCAGGAAGCGCGGAACGACGAGCCGTCGCACGGGGTCGATTCCCAGTGTGCGCAAGGCATCCAGCTCCTCACGTATTGCCCGAGCGCCGAAATCAGAGGCGATTGCCGACGCTGCAGCACCGCCCATCAGGAGTCCCGCGGTGACTGGGGCCCCTTGGCGCAGGACAGCGACACCGGTGGCCGATCCGACCAGCGAATTGGCGCCGACCTCGTTGACCAGACCGGAAAGTTGCACTGCGACCATGGCGCCGAACGGAATCGCCATCAACACGGCCGGCAGCGCCGTGACCTTCAGCAGGGTCCACGCCTGGATGATGAGTTCCCCGTATGACAACCGCAGCGTGAGGGTGTCGATGACCGCATAGCGGATCACCGAGGCGCCCAACATGACGCTTCGCCCCATGGTCCCGATGCTGCGTACGGGTATGGCAGACAACCGCGCGACAAACTTGGTCAGGACGCTCCACACCGCCACCAAGACGCCGGCTCGCGACGGCTCGCCGAACTCATGCGGAACCGTCTGGGCTGGTGCATATTTCAGCGCCATGGTCCAAACCTCGTCCCGCCTGATACCGCGGTGGCGGTTACTGCACGCCCACCGCTTCTAATCTGTAATAGAAATTGCTGGCAAAAAAATCTGCCCGCACTGCACACACCGAGTGAGCAATCCAATCCAATTACCTTGTGGCGGTTCGTCATCGGACTCCCGTCATCGACATCGCCTGAGCCACCCATGTCATCTCCGCCGACTCTCCTGCGACCGCCACGGCCGATTTCCCCCGCCTGGCTTCGATCTGGCCATCGTATGATCCAAGTCATAATGAGTCAACCGTTGTGACTCAATGCATCTCTGCCGGATAAAAGTTGCTGGCCCAACTCGAAGACTCGGACCAGCCAGGACGGGATCGCCCAGGCAGTCAATGTGAGCCGACCGCCGCCTGCCCCAGACTTGCACCCGGTGCGGGCGATCGCGGCGAATCCGCAGGCCATGGCGGACGACACCGCCGCCGAACTCCGCGTCCAGCATCCCGGGTCGGCCAACATACTTGTTGGGCAGCATGTTTGATGACGGGCCGACGATCGGGATCATTTGAGCCCGACCCGCTCCGTTGCCGTGGTGGAGACGTAACTGGCAACAAGTCGCGCAAGAGAATCCCGAAGCGCTATGTCGTCGGTGACTGCCGCCGTGAGCTGTCCCCACACGCGACGCGCCGTCGGCTCGCCGGCACCGAGTGGAGGGGGTGGCGATTCGCTGCGATCGCTGCGCGACGCCCGATACAACGCAAACCCGAGAATCAGGCTGAACGCTGAAACCAAAAGATTTGCCACGACATCTTCGTTGATTCCATTGCACTGCAATAGTTCCGAGAGTGCCTCTACGAGACGCGTGGCCACCGGCCCCTCCAAGCGCCGGCCACCCGCCATCCGGGCCAGGCCTGGATGTTCACGCAGGACCTCGTAGATGGCTGTAAAGCAGCGCAGCAACTCGTCGCGCATCACCCCGGACGCATCGGGAACTGGAACACCCCGAAACGATTCGTCGACCACCACGTCGATCAGTGCTTCTTTGTCGGGCAGGTAGCGATAGAGCGCCATCGGTGTCACGCCCAGGTCCTGCGCGACACGACGCATGCTGATGTTCTCGATGCCCTCGATCTCCGCAATCCGCACCGCAGCCCGCACCACGGCGTCACGCTTCAACCCGGGCCTTCGCATACCGCACCCCCTCGATGGGCGATTCGATCCTTGCGTCGGCGAACTATACACCGTAGACTCCGATTTTAGTCAAGGTTCGAAAAGTGACCGGAGTCTCTATGCACCCATAACCGGTGCTGGCACACAGTACACACTCCACGTGGGCTGTAACCGGCTCTGAGCTGGCCATATGCCGGGGATCGAGTTTGGTCGACGCGTTGCGCAAGCCGCTTGACCCGCCGGCACGCCCTACCCTGTCCAGCAACCGGGCCGCCGCACCACGCCCGTGACACCCGAATTCGCAGCGCCAGCTACCGACACGCTCGCGTGTTCGATGCCGGTCAAGATCCGGCCGTAGGTGCGCTTCAACGACACATCCCGGCGCAACTGATTCCGGCGGGGTTGCAGTATCACCAGAAAGGCAGCAGACCGAACACATCGGTTCACACCCCTTTCACCCCGGTTTCCAATTGCCCCACCGTGCAGCAACATAGCCCTTGACTGCTTTCATGTACACACCGTATACATACAAGGATGAGGGGCGCGCACGTGAGTCTGGTGAAGGTTCTCAGCACCGTAGAGTTCGCCGGTTTTCCGGTGCCGGAGTGGATCTCGTCCGTTCCCGACTTCACGCGTGCCAATCGTGGGGTCCCGGCGTGAGCGAGGCAGCCGAACGCGGCTACCGCAACTTTTTGAGCATCGACGCCATCATCGCCGAGGCCCGCGTGGTCGCGGACGTGCACGGACTCGACGCGGTTTCCATGCGGACGTTGGCCGATCGGCTGGGCTGCACCCCCCGTGCCCTGTATCGGCACGTGTCCGACAAGGAGCAGGTCCTCGAATTGCTCGTCGACCGCGCAATGGCAGATGTGCCGGTCCCCGCCGCGGAGGCGAGCTGGCAGGACGCTCTGATCGATTTCTTCACCGACATGTACCAGCTGTTGTTGGAATCACCGGCAGTCGCGCGGATTCTCGCCCAACAGGCCGTCGCCGGCCACCAATTCCGCAGGCACGCAGACAATCTCGCGAATCACCTGGTACGCGCCGGCATGTCCCCCGATCTCGCCGCGGAGGCAGTTGTCGCTCTGGCTCAGTTCACGTTGGGCGCCTCCTTGCCCGGTACCGGCCAACCGCTGCATGACGTCTACCGGACTCGACAAGCCCACCTCTCGCGGGACGGAAGCCCAGAACTGACCTACATCGCTGCGTACTTCGCCGATGACGACGCCGGCGGGCGCTTCCGCACTGCGCTGCGGCGTCTGGTGAACGCCTATACCGAACCCTGATGTCCGTGATCCGACAGAAGCCGAATGTACCCGCGCGGCCGCCACCCACGTGAGCAGCCTCGGCGCCGCAGATTGGCGTCGTCGGAGGCCGAGTGACCCGCACCCTCCGCACAATTTCTAATACAGAAACGAATTTGCGACACCTATGGCGCAACCCAACCTCGCTCGGAACCCAAGGGGATATTCAATGTCGAACCAACCACAACCACCCCGGGAGGCCGATGTCGTCGTCGTCGGCTCCGGCCACAATGGGCTGGTCGCCGCCGCCTACCTCGCCAAAGCCGGTCTTGACGTGCTCGTCGTCGAGGCAGCACCGACTGCAGGTGGTATGACGTCGACCAACTCCTTCGCCCCAGAGGCCCCGGAGTACACCATCAACGAGGCGTCGATCCAGGCTTCGCTGTTCCGTACCACGACCATCGATGCCGATCTCGAACTGTCCCGCAAATACGGTTTACGCCAGACCGTCATCGACCCGGCACACTTCCAGCTCTCCGCCGACGGAGCATCGCTCGGCCTGTGGCGAGACCCGCGTAAGACCGCATCGGAACTGGAGTACTTCTCCAAAAAGGATGCCAAGGCACTGCTCGATCTCTATGAGGTGATCGACGCCGCCGTCGCGATAGGCCTGCCGATGATGCAGACAAACGTGGTCGCACCCGAGGCCAAAGCCATCTTGAAGGCAGCTCAGGCCGTCGCCAAGAATCGCAAGCAGTTACTCGCATTGGGCCGCTGGATGTCCAGTTCGCAGGCCGAGGCGATCGAAGAGAGCTTTGAGCACGACATGATCCGTGCTCCTCTGCTGACCTCGCTGCCCTTCATGCCGTTCGATGCCGATATGTCCGGCTGGTCACTGATCTACCTCGGAGTTCTCAGCCGATACGGAGTGGCAATGTTCCACGGTGGCACGGGATCGCTGCCTCGGGCACTGATCAGCGTGATCAAGGACAACGGTGGCGATGTCATCACCAACTCGCCCGTCGAGGAGATTCTGGTGGCCAACAACCGCGCCACCGGCGTCCGCATTCGCGGCGGCGCCGAGATCCGGGCCAGGCGCGCGGTTCTGACGGCGTGCAGCCCGAAGACCACACTGACCCGGCTGCTGCCGCGCGGTGTGCTGGAACCGAAGAAGCAGAATGCGGCCGACCACATCCCGACCCGTAAGCGCGGTATCGCCGACGCCAAGGTGAACGTCGCACTGTCCGGCCGGGTGGACATGTCCAAACACGAGAAGTGGCGTGGCGACGGAATCGACCTGCGCCTGGCCTGCAACTGCTACCACACCTACGAGCAGGCCCTCGAAGCCGCCCGATCCTGTGTCCGAGGCCAGGTACCCGATGCGATCCCAGGACTGGCGCAGGTCACCAATGCGTTCGACCCGTCGATGTCGCCTCCCGGTAAGGACTTGTGGTGGTTCTGGACGGGTTTGACACCGTCCTATCCCGAGGAAGGCTGGGATGTCGCCCGCAAGAAGATCACCGACAGCATCGTCAAGGACGCCGACCAGTTCTACAAAGGTGTCGAGGATCTCCAGGTCGCGATCCGGCCGCTCGTACTGCCCGATATCGAAGAACGCTTCTGGGCCATCGACGGCTCGGTCTACCACGTCGACCCCACGCTGAGCCGCTTCGGTCCCAACAAGCCGGTGGCCGGATTCGCCGGGTACCGCACCCCCGTCGAGGGTCTGTTCCTCACCGGGTCGGGCACTCACCCCGTCGCCGGAATCAGCGGTATGCCCGGTCAGAACGCGGCACGAACCATCCTGAAGGACTTGCGGATCCAGGAGAGCGGCGGCAGGGTGGCCGCCCTCAAAGCGCGCCTGAGGCGGGAGAAGCGTAGTCGCGACCCGTACACCAGCGGCACCAACGACCCGTTCCCCGACGGACGCTGAACTCCGCTCACCGCACTGGCGCAACGTATTTCAGCGTTGCGTCAGTGCGGTGAGCGGACACCAGGATCCGATTCAGCCGAAGAACAGGTCGATGAACGCCAGCGCGGCAAACACCACCAACAGGTAGCCTTCGAATACCGCACGCAGCAACAGGGGTGCCGCTCGCACATCCATGAAGTGCAGCCCGATGAGGCGCACTTTGAACAATGCGATTCCGATGATCACCACCGCGCCTATCGAGGCGAATCCTTCGGTCTGCTCGATACCGACCACGAACGATCCGAACGTCAGCACCAGCAACAACACCCACACCAGAGTCAGCCGGCGAGCACTGGTCATCGACAATCACCTCACCAAGTAGAACAGGGCGAAAAGCACGACCCAGAGCAGGTCGACCATGTGCCAGAAGATTCCACCCGACTCACAGAATCGCACCTGCGCGTCGCTGACGACGGGACTACGGGTGATGCTGATCAACCGGGCAAGAAGGACCAGACCGATGACCACATGGCCTAGGTGGATACCGGTGAACATGAAGTAGTACGAGAAGTATTCGCCGCTTCCTACGCTCTTACCCTCGAGGAACAACCTCGCCCATTCGATCGCTTTCACAACGACGAAGGCCAGCCCGAGACCCAGCGCGCCAATGAACAGCGGTGTCACACCTGCGCGGAGGCCGTGCAGAACTCTTGATACCGCGATAGCGACAAGTAACGAACTGGTCAGCAGCGCAACGGTATTGAAAGTACCCAGCCACACCAGCAAGTCGGTGTGATCACGCGCGAAGAGACTGGGATTCTTCGCACGCGAGTACATGAATGTTCCGAAGAACAGCGCGAAGACCGTCATATCTCCGAGAACGAAGATCCAGATTCCCTCTTCGCCGGGGACTCTGGTTCGGTCAGCCGGCTGGGTGGATTCGATCTTCCCCGCAGCGGTCATAGGAGTTGTTCTGCTGTGCCGTCTTTTTCATCGGCCATGCTCGGAATGGTGACCAGCAACTGCCACGTCAACACCAGGAACCACAAACCGAAGAACACCGCCACCAACCAGAAAGCCAACAGACCGTTCCACGCGAAGACACCGTCCTTGAACAACACCACCAGCCCGCCTGCAGCGAATACGAAACCGCACCACATGTTCCAGTAGGCGAACCAGCGGGGAAAGATCTCCCGCTGCGAGCCGAAGATCGCAAAGGCCAGAGCAAGGCACTGTATGGTGGCGGCCGGCCAGTTCATCACGAACGGTAACCAACCGAGATCGTTGAGCGCCTGAGTGATCTGCGGGTCACGATCGGGGCGGTACGAGGCAGCAGCGAATGCGAAAGTTGGCAATATAATTGCCATTACCGCCAATCCGCTGCCGATCAACTGCACGTAAGCCAGCCCGGAGTATCGCCCTTCCATCTGCTTGATTCGCACAGCCGTCAGCGCCCCCAGCGGTGCCTGCAGTCCCGCAGCGGCGAGCAGGATGACCAGACCGCAGCGTTTCAGGCCGGTGTTGGTCGACCAGAATTGCGCGACTTCGTCCGCTGTACGCATCGGAGAAATCGGCGGCAACAGCCCGGCCATGATTATCCCTGGAAACAACAGCAGGACGAAACTTGCTCCACACCAAGCCATTGCGCGTTGGGTTGCAGGTGTCATGCGGTGATCGTTGCATTCGCGCGACGATTGGCGCAATAGTTTTCTAATTCAGGATAGATCAGCGGCCGTACAACGTTCCGTGCCACATGGCCACCAGTGCGTCGACTGCCGACTCCTCGTCGGGAATCGAAGACTCGATACCCAAACCCGCCATGTAGAGCACACGCTCGGTACCCCAGAACAACGTCGATGCCAGCATGCGGCCCGGCAATGGCGAGGTGATCTTTCCCGCGGTGCGCTCCCGCTCGATCTCCTCTGCACCCGCGCTGATGAACCGCTCCGCGATGGAAAGCCAGAGCGCGCGCAGACCGGGGTCGGAATGCCAGTGGTGAGCGGTGGACTGCAGGATCAGCCGGTGCCGGTGCCAGGCAGCGGTCACCGCCCGGATGCTGCGCTCGAGTGCCACCTCGGGAGCCTGTCCCGCCGGCCGCGCGAGAAACGGCTGCACCGTCTCGAAGATATCGTCCATCGCGTTCTCCAGCAGGCCGCTGAGCACGGCGAACTTGGACTCGAAATAGAAGTAGAAGGTCGCCCTGGAGATGCCGGCCTCTTCCAGAATCTGGGCGACGCTGATATCGGTCAGCGACATGCGCTCCAGGAGGCGAATGGTGGCCGCTCCGATAGCGTCCGCGGCCCGGCCACCCTCGGGATCAACCGCCCGCGGCCGCTTGTCGCGACGCGTGGTCTGAGTCATCGCGGCCACACTACCCCCAGTTCAGAAGCCGTGCCGAGGCGATCCTTCGAAGCATTTAATCCAATTTCGAAAGACCTATACACAGTGTATGGACATCGTGTTAGTGTGAGCCAGTCCACAGGCCGGCGATCTACCCCAAAGCATCAGAGAGGTGCAGCACCCATGAGTGGCATGTTGAGTACGAATTGGTGGCCATTGGTCAGCGACCACCAGGGATGGCCGCCCAATATGCAGCCCGCGCCCGGCAGCTTCGCGGCGAGCACCACATCCGAGGTGATCTTCTTCTTCGTCGCCGGCGCCCTGGTCGTGGTCTTCGCATTGCCCTGGGCCATCAAGGCCGCGATTCGCAGCCGGAACTTCCTCCCTTTGATCGTGATGGCCAGCGGTCTGATCTGCAGCCTGCTCGAGCCGATGCTGGACCTGCTGGGCCACCTGCACTGGGCGCACAACCTGGTCCCCGCTTTCACCAACTTCGGGATCACGGTTCCCGCCCTCATCCCGCTCTGTTACGTCGCGTTTCTCGGGCTTGAGGCGTATTTCTGCTACTTCGTCATCCGCAACGGCGCACACGCGCAGACCTTCGTCATGTTGCTCGCCATGGGCATTCTCACCGACGCACTGATGGAGACGATCGGCATCAACCTCGGTGTGTACCTGTACTACGGCGTGCAGCCCTTCACATTCTTGAATTTCCCGTACTGGTGGGGCTTCATCAACGGAGGCTCTTTCGTGACCATCGGAGCGATCCTGGCTTTCGCGGTCCCTCGTCTGCACGGCGCCCAGAAGCTTCTTCTTCTGCTCGTCGCGCCGTTCGGAATGATGGTCACCTACTTCGGAGTGGGCTTCGTGCACATCCTCGCGCTCAACTCGACCATGCCCGTCGCGCTGCGTTGGGTCGCGACCAGCGTCATGATGGCGATGATGGTCGGCTGGATGTTAATCCTGCATCGACTGGTCGGCCGTCCCGCCGCACTGCCCGCGCCGCGGTGGACACTGTGGCGCGTCTTCGCCTACGGCAAGTTCACCCCGTCGCGTGCCGGACGGGCAGCCATGTGGAAGAAGATGTGCGACGAGGGCGGGGTCAAGCCCGGAGACGGAATCGCCACCAACCCGGAGGATCCGTCACAGGCGCTCGTGGTGGGACCGCAGTTCATCGGTAACACCGCCGGCCAGCTGGGTGCGCGCACCGAAAAGGCCACCATCTGAAACAGGAAAAGCCTTGCGGCGCGGTGGAACATCCGTCGCGCCGCAAGGCCCAGCAAGACTCGAGAACAGGAACTCCGCGGTTATGACCACAACCAAGCCGACCTCCGGAACGACCGCCCCTGCGCCACAGTTCATTCCGTCCGCCCGGCGGGGTGCGGTCACTGTATGGGCCTTGATCGGCCTGTTCTGGCTGGTCGTGGCGACCCAGGCGATCGTGCGCTGGGTATTGTCCGGCACCGACTTCGCTCCCGCTCCCCTACTCGGCCCCGACGTTCTGCCGACTGCGAACCTGCTGGCGCTCAGGTTTTTCGAAGCACTGAGCATGGGTGTGCTGCTTGCCCTGATCTGGTTCTGCGTGATCGCGCCCTGGCGACGCACCGGCACACTCAGCCTCGACGGCAAGTTCGTCCTCGGCGGCATGGCCGCATTCGTCGCCGACGCCTTCTTGAACTCCTACACCTACCTGTTCGCCTGGAACGCCAACAACGTCAACATGGGCGTCTGGACCGCGTATCTCCCGTTCCACAACCCGTCCTCATCGAGCCGCTACGCCGAGTCGCTGCTCTGGGGACCCCCGATGTATGTCTACTTCTGCGCCGGCGTCGCGATCGCCGCCACCAAGCTGTACAACACACTGCGAGAACGCTGGCCTGCCATGACCAACGTGTCCCTTTTCACGATCATCTTCGCTGCCGAATTCGCCTTCGACCTCGTCGTGGAGAACGTCGCCATCCGCCTCACCCACGGATACGCCTACGCCCAAACCTACGAACCGCTGACACTGTGGGCCGGCAGCCAGTTCCAGTTCCCACTCTATGAATCGTTTCTCGTCGCAGCACTCGGACTGCTCTACACCTGGATGCGCATCCAGGCCCAGGAGTCGCCCGACGGACTCTCACCCGTCGAACGCGGCTTCGAGCGTTGGCCATCGGCGTTGCAGCCTGCGGTCCGGACCATGGCAGTCGTCGGATTCTGTTCAGCGGCAACGATCCTGGTTTACCACCTGCCATTCAACTGGCTCGGAATCGTCGGCCACTCCATGGCGGTACTGCCCAGCTACCTCACCCCGGGCTGAACTCGGCGTGAGCCCTCAGCGGCCGAGCTCACGCCCCACGACCGAGACGAACGACACGCAGCCGCCCGGGCGCCCGCCCAGATTGTGGGTGAGCGCCGTGTGCGGGTCGGCGAGCTGACGCTCCCCCGCCGCACCGCGGAACTGCAGCCACGCCTCGTACAGCATGCGCAGCCCGCTGGCGCCCACCGGATGACCGAAAGACTTCAACCCACCGTCGGGATTGATCGGCAGGCGTCCGTCGGCATCGAAGTCGCCGCCCAGCACGTCCTTCCAGCCCTGCCCGCTTTCGGAGAAGCCCAGGTCTTCCATCAGTACGATCTCGGTCGGGGTGAAGCAGTCGTGCACCTCGGCCATCGACAGCTGACTGCCGGGATCACTGATTCCGGCCTGCGCATAGGCATCTCGCGCGGCACGGACCACTTCGGGAAAAGTGGTGTAGTCGAATGCGCTATCCATCGAGCCGCGCGTCGAGCCGGCCACCAGGGACAAGCCCTTGACGTACATCGGCGTATCGGTGTATTCCAGCGCGCGCTCGGCGGGGACGATGAGCGCGCACGCCGCACCGTCGGAGACTCCCGAGCAGTCGAAGACGCCGAGGCGGCCGGCCACCTTGACTGCCTTCTCGATGGTCTCCGGCGCAACCGGTGAACGGAACTGCGCCTTGGGGTTTCGCGATCCGTTGTCGTGGTTCTTCCAGGCGACGTGAGTCATGGCCGCCCGCATCTCGTCGGGGTGCACACCGTACTTGGCGCAGTAGGCCGGATCGAGCAGAGAGAATGCCGCAGGCGCGGTCATGGACAGTTCAGGCGAGGTGCCGTCGCCGGGCGGGTCGCTGCGCATCAGACCGGAGAACCCGGAATCCTTGAGCTTCTCCACACCGACGGCCATCACCACGTCATAGGCGCCCGAGGCCACCCCGTAGCAGGCGTTGCGGAAGGCCTCCGAGCCGGTGGCACAGTAGTTTTCGACGCGCGTGACAGGCTTGTCGTCGGTGGAGATCGCCCGGCTGAGCGTCAGGCCCGACTGGCCAGAACCCAGCGTGCCGAGCCAGTAGGCGTCGATATCGCTCTTGGCGATGTTCGGTGTCGAATCGATGCACTCGCCGAACGCCTCGAGGATCAGGTCCTCGGTCGAGCTGTCCCAACGTTCGCCGAAACGCGTACATCCCATACCGACGACGGCGACCTTGTCGGTTATCCCACGGCTAGCCATCGTTTCCCGACTCCTCGTCATCCAACAGCTGTGACTTCCAGAAATAGTCGTGCACACCGCCGGCGGTGAAGAGGCGCCGGAAGGTGAAGGCCACCCTGGCGCCCACACGCAGTTGCGCCGGCTCGGCGTCGGTGACCTCGATGGTGCAGCGCCCACCACCGTCGACGTCGACAACGGCCTGGATCATCGGCGGCGACGGCGAGTACGCCAGATGGTCGACGGTGTGGGTCACGATGCTGCCTTGCAGCGCCGACACCGGGGCCGCGTTCATCTCATCGAGTGCCCCGCAGTTGCGGCACACCCGGATCGGCGGCAGGTGCACAAACCCGCAGTTGCGGCAGCTGGTCCCGGCGAAGCCGAACTTCCAGTGCTGCGCCCTGGCAGCAGGAGGCGCGGCCGGGCGATCGGGCTCCGGGCGCCGGGGCGGCTCCAGTTCGACCAGTCCGTGCCAGGACAGATAGGTCAGGTGCGGCACCGTAATGCCGCCCGCACGTTGTGCAGTGACCGGCGTCGCCTGGCGCGCCGCCGGCAGCGAAGCCGTGGCACGCAACAGCAGAGCGTCGCAGCCGTCGTAGGCGCTGATCACCAGGATCGTCTCGCCGGGCTCGGCGACATCGAGAGCCGCACACAGGGCGATCGCGGCATCTGCCGCGCCGGAGAACCCGACGGGTGAGGTATGAGCGGCCTTGACCGCCTTGACCAGAGTCGGGATCCGTTTGGTGATCGCACTGTTGGGGCAGGCGACGACAACATGGTCGACGTCGGCCAGACCGGCGTCGTCGAGGATCTTCTCTACCGTCGCACGGATCAGGGCCGCGTAGCGTTCCGCGCCGAAGCGTTCCTCCCACTGCTCGCCGGTGACCGATCGCGGGGACCGCCAGCGATCCAGGAACTCGGCCGTCATCGAGGTGCTCGCCACGATCTCCGCGATCGCCGGGCCGTCACCGAACAGCATGGCCGCGGCTCCGTCGCCACCGAGGCGCTCGTCGGCGGAGCCAGGCCGGCCGACCCGGACGTCGGCGCTGAGGGCCAGGCCCCCGGTCGAAGCCGCCGATCGCCAGGCCGCCACGGTGCTGCGCCCCGTGCCGCACAGATCAGTGGCGAAGGCGTTCTCCGGTAACCCCAGTGCGGCGTGGATCGCCACCGCGTTGGTCTTGTCGGCGTAGGCCGGACTGCTGGTGGCGAAGTACAGATTGGCCGGCGCGGACTGTCCCCGCAGGGCGCGGGCACCGGCGGCAACCGCCATGGTGGTGCTGTCCTCGTCGTAGGAGGCGACGACACGGTCGCCCTTGCGCAGGCCGATATCTCCGCCGGCCAGCCGGCGACGTGGGAGGTAGGAGGCGTAGGCGAGCAACCCCGTCGTCATCGTCAGACTCCCCGGAACACGGCAGCGATACCCTGGCCGCCGCCGATGCACATCGTTTCCAAAGCCAATCCCCCACCACGGGTGCGCAGTTCATGCAGCATGGTGGTGAGGATCCGGACACCGGTGGCGCCGATGGGATGGCCCAGGGAGATGCCGGATCCGTTGACGTTGAGCCGGTCGTCGACATCGGCGAGTTTGAGTCCCCATCCGGACAACACCGCAAGAACCTGCACCGCGAAAGCCTCGTTGATCTCTATCAGGGAGAGATCGTCGAAACCGAATCCGGTCTTGGCGAACAGTTTCTCCACCGCTCCCACCGGGCCGATACCCATCCGTGAGGGCTCGCAACCCATCGCGGCCCACCCTTCGAGATATCCGATGGGTTCCAGCCCGAGCTCTTCGAGTCGGTCCTCGGCCACCACCAGACACGCTGCGGCAGCGTCGTTCTGCTGGCTGGAGTTGCCCGCGGTGACCGTGCCACCGGGGGTGATGGTGCGCAACTTCGCCAAGGACTCCGCGGTGGTGTCGGGACGGATGCCCTCGTCACGATCGAATACGACCGGCTCGCCGCGGCGCTGTGGAACCTCGACCGCCACCAGTTCGGCGGCGAAGGCACCGGCGGCCACGGCAGCGGCGGCCCGCTGGTGACTGCGGGCGGCGAAGGCGTCGGCGGCCTCACGGTCGATACCGTAGTCGTTCGCCAGATTCTCGGCGGTCTCGATCATGCCGCTGATCTCACCGAAACGCCATGTCGGCTGGGATCTTTCGCGGCCGCGGTCCAGACGGTCATACAGCATCTGGTTACCGGAGCGGGATCCCCAGCGCGCGGTGGTGGTGTAGTGCTCGATATTGCTCATCGATTCCACACCGCCGGCGACCACGACATCGGCGGCGCCGGTCTGCACCGTCATCGCCGCGGTGATGACGGCCTGCAACCCGCCGCCGCAGCGCCGGTCGATCTGCAGACCCGGCACCGAAATCGGCAGATTCGCGTGCAACGCAACCCAGCGTCCGATGCACGGAGCCTCCGAATTGGCGTAGGACTGCGCGAAAACCACGTCCTCGATGCGGTCGGGGTCGACGCCGCTGCGTTGCACCGTCGCCTCCACCACCTTGGCGGCGAGGTCCTCTGCGCGCAGTGGCCGCAAGCTACCGCCGAAGGTGCCGACGGCGGTTCGTACCGGGGCGACGATCGCTGCGCGCCTCATTCGCCGCGCCACCGGTCGGCGGACGGATCGAGCAGTTGCGTCATCTTGCCGTCGGGCAGCCAGACGATGGTCTCCAGTTCCAGCGCGTCCAGGTAGCGCACCCGGCCGGTCCGCAGGTCTTCCAAACGCAGCCGGGGCGAGTTGCCCGCATTGTCGATATTGACCGATACCTGGGCGAATTCGCTTTCCACCAACGGCCCGATACCCGGAACGTTGAGGGGGGCTTCACCGTTGAACTCGATGGACATCAGATCAGGAAGCCCAGTGTCGGGATCGGCTTGTCCTTGTTCACCAGAACCACCTTCTTGTACGACAGCCGCAGCTCTGCGTCGACCCGGCGCAGGCGGTAGGTCACCCGGCCGGCCCAGAACCGGTCGGCGCGTTCGTGTGACTCGAAGACCACGAAGTTGGCGCCCACTTCCACGTCGACACCGCCACCGGGAACCGCCCGTCCGCCGAGGATTTCGATGTTGGAGATCAAACGCCGCAGATTCGACGGCGGAGCCTGCGCATAGCGACGGCCCGTCCGCAGCTGCTTGAGCCGGGTGGAGATACGACTGCGATTGTCGTAGTACACCGACATCACCTGCAGCGGATCCGGTCCGTCATTGCCGGCCGGGACCCAGTACAACGCGTCGTCGGTCCACAACGCCTCCCACGAGTCATAGTCGCTCTCATCGGCGAAGCGTGCCTCGCGGAACAGGAACTGCTCGACCTCCCGGATCTCGAAACCGTCCGGTACCGCCACCAATTCGTCGGTGATCGTGCTTGTCATTCCGCCTCCATCAACGATGCGTAGTGAGACCAGAAGCCACGCATGCCGGTCTCGTCGGTCGCCCCACCTATGGTGAAGCCGTTGTCGTCGGTGCTCTCGCGCTGCAAGCCGCGGCGAATCTCCAGCCACTCCGGCCGCCGCGCCTCCAGGCCCAGCTGATTGCGCTCGTACATCTCGGTGTCGTCGGCGAGCAGCATGCCCGCCGGCCCCACCGAACCCACGCACTGAGACACCATCCGCTTGTTCAGTTCTGGTGCACCCGCGAGCTGTACGGCGGTCGAATACTGGGTGCACCGGTTGTAGGCCACCGGCTGGATGTTGAACACCTGGATCTCGGCGATGAACAGGTTCGGGAAGATCATCACGTGTGGTGCGCCCTCGATGAGGATCTGCTCGGCGGCCTCGCCGTGCAAGGCCCGCATCGCCGCGACGTAGTCGGGGACCCGCTGCTCGGTGGTGCCGAACCAGCGCATGGGCTCGGCGAACTTCCGGAACTCCGGGCGCAGGTCGTTCTCGCTGTGTCCGTTGCCCAGGTCGCGGGTGACGGCGGTCGAGGCGTCGCTGTAGAGCGGTGCGATGGTGCTGCCGGTGACGCTGAAGATCGAGCCGTGCACGAACTGTGGATGGTAGCCGTCGGTCTCGTTCTCCGCCAGCAGCTTCCAGTTCGAGTGCGTGTCGTGACCGAGCCAGCCGGCCGTCAGTTCGACGCGACCCTCGGGCGACAGTCGTACCAACCTGTCGATCTCACCGGCGGCGGCCCCGAGATGCTCGACCAACGACGGACCGTCCTCGGCGAAGCTGCCGAAAACGAAACCCTGGTAGGAGTCGACCCGTGCGACGCGACCCATCGCGAGGTCGAGCTTGCGGGTGCCGTACCCCTTGTGGAACGGGAAACCGATGAGTTCACCGGTGTTGCGGAACGTCCACCCGTGCAGCGGGCACCGGAAGGTCGCCGAGTTGCCCTTGGCGTCGTCGCACACCTGGTTACCGCGGTGCGCACACCGGTTCAGCAGCAGATGGATCTGGCCCTCTCGATCACGGGTCATGATGACGTCCTGCAAACCCAGCTTCTTGCGTACGTAGTCTCCGGGCTGGCTGACTTCGCTTTCGTGCCCGACGAAGACCCAGGTCCGGTACCAGATCTTCTGCAGTTCTTCGGCGAAGATGTCCGGATCGGTATAGAGCGAGGCGTGCACCTTGCTCTGCTGGATCAACGGTGCCACCCGGCTGCCGCCCGTTGCGCCGACATCTGGCGGATTGATCCCCGTAAGTCCTGAAGTCATTCCCCAACTCCTTTCTCGGTGCCGAAAACGGCAGGACGCTTTTCGCGGAATGCGGTGATGCCCTCGACGAAGTCGTCGCTGCCGAAGAGCGTGGCCTGTTCGGCGGCCTCCCGGTCGAGCATGGCGAACGGTGACAAGGCGGGGGCCTCGGCGAGCAGCGACTTGATCACGGCGTACGCCTGCGCCGGGCCGGCAGCCAGCCGCGTCGCATCCGCCAGCGCGGCCTGGCGTGCGGTTCCGGTGTCGACGACCGCGTCGACGAGGCCGATCTCCAAGGCTTCCTCTGCCCCGATGGTGCTGGGCAACAACAGCATCTGGCGGGCCCGCGCGATGCCGACGCGCGTTGGCAAGGAGACATAGGCACCCATGTCACCGGCCAGTCCGACCTTGGTGAACGTCGTCGCGAACCGGGCGTCGCGCGCTGCCACCACCCGGTCACACGCCGCGGCCAGCGCGGTCCCGGCGCCGAATGCCGCACCTTCGACCGCCGCGACGACGGGCTTGCCGGTGCTCCAGATCGCCCGGATGACGCGCTGGGCCAAATCTGCGCGCTCCAAGGCCTCCTGCTGACCCATCCGCTGCATCGACGCGATGTCGCCGCCGGAGCAGAATGCCCGGCCGGCACCGGTCAGCACGATCGCGCGGACCCCTGCGTCGGCGTCGGCGGCCTCGATCGCATCGGCCAGCGCCAGCCGCAGAGGGATGTCGATGGCGTTGAGCTTGTCGGGGCGGTTCAGGGTCACCACCGCCACGGCGCCGATCTTCTCGGTGCGGACCGGATCGGTGGTCTGTTCAGGAGCCGCGGAAGTGGACGTCACTTCTGGAACCTCGGCGGCCGGCGTTCGATCACGGCACGCAGACCTTCGAGCGCATCCGGGGTGCCGGAAAGCTCGGAGACGGTGCGGGCTTCCTCGGCGAGGCGCTGCTCGACGGACGCACCGATTCCGCTCCACACCAGACGTTTACTGGCCGACAGCGCCTGGGTCGGGAGCTCGACGAGCTGGGCGGCCAACTCCTGCACCCGGTTCGACAGCTCGTCGTCGGCCACGACCTCGGTGATCAGACCGATATCGCGCGCCTCGGTGGCGGTTATCGTCGGGTTGGTCAGGACGATCCGCAACGCCTGCCGCAAGCCGACCAGTTGAGCGAGCGTCACCGACACTCCCCCGTCGGGCGCCATGCCCACCCGCACGGCACCGGAGAAGAACTTGGCCGACTCGGCGGCGACGACGATATCGGAGGCGCACACCAGCCCGAGCCCGCCGCCGCCGGCGGCGAAACCCTGGACCGCCGTCACCACGGGGACCCGCAGTTGGATGAGCGCGGCGGATGCCAGTTGCAGCCACGCCGTGGCCTCGCGCAGATAGTCGGGCAGATCGGCGCCCTTGGACTCGAATGTGTGGATGTCGCCGCCGGCACAGAAGTTGCGTCCTTCACCGGTCAGCAGGACCACCCGCACCTTGGGATCGGCGTGGCACGCCAGGATGGCCTCGTGCAGGGATTTCAGCAGTTCGACATTGAGGCCGTTGGAGACCTCGGGCCGATTCAGCCGTAGCCGCGCAATGCCTGCGTCCACATCGAGCGCGACGGGTGCCGTAGCGCTGGTCTCTGTTACCGAGCTGGTCACTGTGCTGCTCCTCGTTTACTGAACGCCGACGCGCCGTTGCGGCCGGCCCCTTGGCTGATGTGGTCGACGACCGCGTCGAGCTCGTCGTCCAATGCGGCGGAAAGCGAACCGCGCAGGCCGGAGACCACCAGACGTTTGATGGCCATCAGGGCACTGCGCTCCCGTCCGGCCATGGTGGCGACGAATTCCTCTGTAGCCTGGTCGAATTCGGGCTGCGGAAAACTGCGGTAGGCCAAACCCAGGTTCGCGGCCTGTGCACCGCTGAGCCGGTCACCACTGAGCAGCAGTCCCATGGCCTGCTGCCCGCCGACCAGACGCGGTAGCCGCGCCGTGCTACCTCCGCCCGGGATCATGCCGAACCGGATGTGGTTGTCGGCGATGCGGGCGTCATCGGAGACGAGGACGATGTCGGCCGCCTGTAGGAGTTCGAATCCACCCGCGGCCGCGACACCCTCCACGGCTGCCACCACCGGAACATCGACGGCGGCAATGGCGTCGCACGCTGCCCGGAAGGCGACGAACAACGTGCGCAACGCGTCGGGACCCTGCTCGCGCAGCCTTTCGACCTCGGCGAAATCTCCACCGGCACAGAAGTTTCCCCCTGCTCCTCTGATGAGGATGACCTTGACGTCAGGATCCGAGCCGAGCCGTACGATCGCCTGCTGTAGTTGCCCGCCCAACTCGACGTTGATGGCGTTGAGCTGTTCCGGCCGATTGAGGGTGATGCGGCCGATACCGTCTTGCGTCGCGGTTGACACCGAGGTCATATGTATCGACCCCCGCCGACCTCGATGACCGTGCCGGTGATGTAGCTCGACAGATCCGAGGCCAGGAAGACCACCGCGCCGGCGACCTCGGCCGGCTCACCTGCCCGCTTCATCGGGACGTTGGCCTCACGCTCGGCGAACACCTCCGGCGGCATCGCCTCGGTCATCGGGGTGCGGATGAGCCCGGGTTGCACGGCGTTGACCCGGACGTTGTGGTGGGCCAGCTCCTTGGCCGCCGATTTGGTCAATCCGACGATGCCGGCCTTGGCGGCGCTGTAGTTGGTCTGGCCCGGATTGCCGGACTTTCCGGACAGCGACGAGATATTGATGATGCTGCCGGTCTTGGCCTCACGCATGACCGCCGAAGCCTCCCGGACCCCCAGCCAGGTACCGCGGAGGTGGACGGTGATGACGGCATCGAACTGGTCGACGGTCATCTTCTTCAGCGAGGCATCCCTGGTGATGCCCGCATTGTTGACGAAAACGTCGAGGCGACCGAACTGGCCGACGGTATCCCGTACGACCGCTTTGACCTGGTCCTCGGAGGTGACATCACAGGCCAATCCCACACCGTCGATCTCGGCGGCAGCGGCCTTGGCCGCATCGCCGTCGAGATCGACCAGCACCACCCGTGCGCCATGGGCATGCAGAGTGCGCGCGATCTCGCGTCCGATGCCCTGACCGGCACCGGTGACGATGGCGACGCGCTCGGCAAGTAGGGAATCGACCATGGGTTTCGCGGCTCCAACCGAAGAGGGGAAAGAATTTCTAATCAATATTAAACTATCGACCTGCCGGGTTCAACCATCGCCGCCGAATGACCTCCACCCGACCGGCGCCAAGACCGACGCCGGCGGCACACATCTATAGCTTTTTTATCGTGTGTTAAATTGTGGATCTCGTGGGGAGATAGGGATTCGCTGAGATGTCGAAGCACCACCTGCACTCCGGCCGCGACGAACACGACACCGACGGTTTGCCGTCCCACGTCGTGAGAATCCCTTTGCCGCTGCCTCTTCGAGATCTGCGCGAAGTGAACGTCTACGCCGTCATCGGAACCGACGGAATCACCCTGGTCGATTCGGGCTGGGCAGACGAGGCGAGCGAGGCCGTACTCGTCGCCGCCCTCGATCGACTCGGCTTCGCACCCCAGGATGTCCGTCGCGTCGTCGTGACCCACCACCACTGGGATCACTTCTCGCGGGCGATCGACTGGCAGCGGCGATACGGCACCACGGTCATGATCGGCCGGGAGGAACACCACTCGATCGAGGCATTCGACGAGCGGACCGGCGCCTACCCGGTACAGGCGCAGCTACTCCGCGCGGCCGGGGCTGTCGCGCTCTCCGAGACCATCGCCGCCCTTCCGTTGGAGACGTTCGAGCGCAACGTGCCGTTGGGACCCGCCGACGTGTGGCTGGACGACGGCCTGCTCATCGACTGCGGTGGAGTCGACCTGATCGCCAGGTCGACTCCGGGCCACACCCGCGGTCATATCGTGTACGAGGACCGCCGATCGGGCCTGGCATTCACCGGCGACCACATCCTGCCCCGGATCACACCGTCGATTGCACTCGAGCGCATGCCCGAGCAGCTGCCCCTGCGGTCCTACCTGGCGTCACTGAAACTGTTTCTCGACCTCCCGGACGCAACGATGCTGCCCGCCCACGGCGCTGTCACCGCGAGCGTGAAAGCACGGGCCGAAGAACTTCTCGATCACCACCGCGAACGGCTCGATCTGGCACGCGAACTCGTGGCAGCGGGTAACTCCACGGCGTACGAGGTCGCTCGGCGAATGCGGTGGACCCGGCACGAGCGCACGATCGACGAACTCGGCGCGGTGCACGGTATGACGGCAATCCTGGAAATGCTGGCCCATCTGGAACTCCTGGTTTCGCAACAGGTGCTGCAACGGGCCGAGGAGTCCGGCGTCAACCATTACGTGGCTGGCCGGAGCGGAGCGCTGAGCGCATGACCACACAGTTCCTACCGAATCGCACTGCGGCCCTGCAGGCCGAACGCATGGAGGTCCTGCGTTTCTGTTCCGATCTGACCCCGCAGGAATGGTCGGCGCCCAGCGCCGCACACGGCTGGCGGGTCCAGGATGTCGTGGCGCACCTGGGGTCCGGATGCCATTCACTGTTCACCCCGACGGCGGTGACGATGCTGTTCAGCAAGGACATCGAGCGCACCAATGACACCATGGTGCAATCGCGGCGATCCTGGGAGCACGGACAGGTTCTCGACGAGTACCGCCGATGGAGCGCGCGGGTCACCCGGTTGGCCGCCGCGGTCGCGGTGCCGCCGATGAACCGAATTCGGATGCCGCTTGCCGAATTGGGTTCCTTCCCACTCGGTCTGCTACTGGGCGCCGCGATGGTCTTCGACCAGCACACCCACCTGCGCTTCGACATCGCCCCGGCCATCGGCAGGGCCGCGCCAGCCACCGATGCCAACCGGATGTCGGTGGTCATCGAATGGATGCTGGCGGTGCTGTCCAACCAGATACACCGCACCCCGCTGACGTGGATGCGCCAGCCCGTCAGCCTCGAGCTCACCGGCATGGGCGGCGGCAGATGGTCCATCACGGCCGCGGGCACCATAACGCCGTCCACAGCAGACCAGCCCACCGGTGCCGACATCGTCGCGAAAGCCGAAGAGTTCCCGGAGTGGGCGACCCGGCGCGCCCGGTGGCAGGACCGAGACGTCACCATCGGCGGCAACCACGGTTACGGTGAGCGCTTTCTCAACACGGTGAACATCGTCTGACCCCTACGCGCACTGGAGGAAACACATGACCCTGCCACCTTCTGGCCCACTGCGCGGCGTTCGCGTCCTCGAGGTCGGCGGGATGGGTCCGGGTCCGTTCGCCGGAATGACGTTGGCAGACATGGGAGCCGAAGTCGTCCGGATCGACCGGCCCGGGGGCCTGGGAGTATTCCCCGGTGACGCCACGCAGGACATCCTCAATCGCGGTAAACAGTCGGTCTGCCTCGACCTGAAACAGCCCGCCGCGATCGAGATTGTCCTGGCCATGGCCCAGCGCGCCGACATCCTCATCGAGGGGCACCGACCGGGCGTGGCCGAACGCCTGGGAATCGGTCCAGCCGACTGCCACGCACGCAACCCGGCCCTGGTCTACGGGCGCATGACCGGGTGGGGGCAAGCCGGTCCGCTCGCCCAGCGGGCCGGCCACGACATCTCCTACATCGCACTCACCGGCGCGCTGCATGCCATCGGCGACGCCGGCGGCCCGCCGCAGATACCACTCAATGTCGTCGGCGATTTCGGCGGTGGCGGAACCTATTTGGTGATGGGGGTACTGGCCGCCCTGTGGGAGGCCGGCCGGACCGGCAGCGGACGCGTCGTCGACGCCGCCATCGTCGACGGCGCGGCCCACCTACTGTCGGGAACACACGCGATGCTCAACACCGGAACCTGGCGTGACGAGCGTGGCGTGAACATGCTCGATGGCGGGGCGCCGTATTACGCCGTCTACGAGACCTCGGACGGCGGCCACATGGCCGTCGGCGCGATCGAACCGAAGTTCTACCGGCTGCTTCTGGCCGGGTTGGGGCTGCACGACGTCGACGCCGGTGATCAGAACGACCGATCGACATGGGCGCGGACACGCGAACGCCTCGCCGAGGCATTCGGTGAACGTACGAGAGCGCACTGGACCGAGGTCTTCGAGGCGACCGATGCCTGCGTCGCTCCGGTACTGAGCCTGCACGAAGCCGCCCAGCATCCCCATCTGCGGGCCCGCGGAACCGTCGTCGAGCACGGCGGGGTGTTGCAAGCCGCGCCCGCGCCGCGCGTCTCCGGAACACCGGCGGTCGTGGGCGCTGCGCCGGTCCCCCTCGGCGCCGATACCGCGACGGTCCTCACACAGTGGGAGGTCGCAGAAGAACTCATCGCGCACATCGAGACCGACCACGCAGCTGACCCCACTCGTTGAAAGGCCTTCCCTTGCCTACCGATATCGACTCCGTCGTGCAGTCCCGCCGGTCTGAGCAGCTGCCGGCCGATGCGGCCACGACGCTGACACATCTGTTGGCCGTACGCACCAGCTGTCGCGCGTTCCGGCCGGAACCCGTTGCAGAAGAGACGATTCGGGATATCCTGAGCACGGCACAACTGACAGCCTCCTGGTGCAACAGCCAGTCCTGGCAGATTGCGGTCACCCGCGGGGCGGGCACCGAGCGGCTTCGCAATGCCCTCTTCGGCGCAGCAACGAGCGGCCGCACCGAGGCCACTGACATCCCCTTCCCCCGGGAGTATCGGGGCGTCCATCGCGACCGCCGGCGTGAAAGCGGATACCAGCTGTACAACGCCCTGGGGATCGAACGTGACGATCGTCAGGGCCAATTGGAGCAGACCCTGAAGAACTTCACATTCTTCGGCGCGCCGCATGTGGCGATAATCCACACCGACGAAGAACTGGGACCGTACGGGGCGGTCGACTGCGGCGGATATGTGAGCAGCTTCCTGCTCGCCGCCACCGCGCGCGGTATCGCCAGCATCGCCCAGGCCGCATTGGCGATGTACCCCAACGTGCTTCGCCGAGAGCTCGGTCTGACACCGGACCGCACCATCGTGTGCGGTATCTCCTTCGGCTACTCCGATCTCGATCATCCGTCCAACAGCTACCGCACCACTCGTGCGGCACTCGACGAGGTCGTGGACTGGGTCGAGGCCTAGCGGACGCAACCGGCCAAACCACGCTCACAGGACCGGACTGCTGTGATCGCCCTGGGCCGGCCGGTCACAGTGCCGGGCTCGGTTGCCGCCGTCGGCCTTCGCGGCGTACATCGCCGCATCGGCACCGGATACCATCCGGGACAACAATTCCTGCGGATCCGTCGTGATGTCTTCTAGGCGCGTGTCGATGCTGGCCACCCCGACGCTTGCGGTGACGTCGAACGGCAGAGCGGCGATTGCGTCGCACATCGCCTGAGATGTCGACTGAGGGTGCGTGGCCTGCCAGGAGGTGTCGGCGATGGCGAATTCCTCCCCGCCGATTCGGCCCACGATCGCACGCCCACTGCAACTTCCGAGCAGTGCCCGGGCCACCGCGGTCAAGGCCTGGTCGCCGACGAGATGCCCGCGCCGGTCATTGAGTTGTTTGAAGCGATCGAGGTCGGCGATGGCGAAGACGAAGACGCCCCCCTCGTCGCACGTGCTGCGCAACATCTGTTCGGCACGAAGCAGAAAAGCCCGGCGATTCCACAGACCGGTGAGCGAGTCGCGGTCGGCGAGAACGACATCGGGTCCGATGATCCGGCTGGTCATGTGCAGACCGATGGGTGCGGCCAGATTCACCGACAACATCAGCCACCACGCCGCCAGCGCACTACCCGGGCCGGCCGACGGAATCAGCTGGAACGCCTCGATGCTCGCGACCGCCGCGGCACAGAGCACGTTGTAGACCACGATCGGGGCGGCGTAGAAGAACGCGATGTGTACGGCCAGTGCGGCCAGTGCGGTACAGCCCAGCAGACCGGCAACCGGCGACGACTGGATCAGAGATGCCACCGCGATGGCGGTGGTGGATCCCAGCGCGAACCCGATCGCCTGCCTGCGCGACGGCCACCTCAGCACCCACAGCACCGCGCCTGCGGCACCCACCAGGCTGCAGATGACCGCACACGTCACCGCCACCGTGCCGCGGGGACCCGATGGGCTCCATATGGAAGCCGCCACGATGACACTCAGCGATGCGGCGATGCCGGCAACACGCAAGCGCATCGCCAGGGCCATCCCGCGAGCCTCCAGGTAGGAACTCAGCTCGCCGTACTGATCAGGCCGGTGCCACCACGACACGAACCCGTCCACACGTCCCCCGGCGTTCCTGGCCGACCACGCCCGGTGTCAGCGCAACCCAAATAACGACTCACTATAAGGTCATGCGCCCGTCGGCCGGCCACGAATAGTCGTTTCGGCATACGATGGCCGCCATTACAGGGCGGGAATCGAGGAGCGAACGTGGTGCCACGCAACGCCACCCGCGAGAGGTACTTCGCGGCCGCCTCGGAGATCCTGACCGACCACGGTATCGGCAGTCTGACCATGACCGCGCTGCACAAGCGACTGCAGTTGTCCAGCGGGTCGTTCTACCACTTCTTCGACGGCTGGGACGATTTCGTCGCTCAGTTCCTCGACAACTGGATCGAACAGACCGCCGACATATCTGCGAAGGCGCAGCGAGAGTCGGACCCGTTCGACCGCCTGGAGGTCCTGCGGCGGCTGGCCGCCTCGGTACCGCACGCTGCCGAGGCTGCGATCCGCATGTGGGGCGCTGCGGTGCCGGCGGTGGCCACCGCCCAGCGGCGGGTAGATGCCCAGCGCTTGAACATCATTCGCGAAGCCGTGTCGGCGGCCGGGGTCAGCGGTGCCCGGGCTGATCACCTCGCACGACATGGGCTGAGCATCATCGTCGGTTGGCAACAGCTCAGCCGGCCGTTCGATTCGCACATGCTCGACGAGATGCTCGGCCAGTTCATCGAACTGGTACGCGGATTCGCGGCCGCGCCCTGAGCGGGCCTGCCGGTCAAGGCTGTGTCGACATCTCCGCCTCGATGGTGCGCACTGCTTTGAGCGCGTAGGGCGTGACGACCGCGATGAGCACGAAGAACATCACAAAGACCACCCAGAAGCTGATCAGGCCGTGCCACGCGAACGGTCCGTCCCGGAAGAACGGAACGAAGACCAGCGGGAAGTACGTCGCCGCGACCAGGAACGCCAGCCACGCGACCCATCGGGGGATCAACGGCACCGGCCGACGGTCGCGCAGGATGGCCAGGCCGAGGGCAACGCTCTGCAGAACCGAGCACATGAATGTGAGATCGAAGAAGATCCATCCGAAGTCGTAGAACAGCTGAACTGTGCCGTCGGTGCGGTCCTGTGCCCGCAGCGCGGCGGTCAACCAGATCGTCGGCGGAACCATGGTGACGATCGCCGTCAGCAGGCCGCCGAGCAGTTCGACCGTGGACAGCACCCCCATCGGCCCTTCGATCCGGCTGATGATCTTCGACAGCGCCGCGCTCCAGACGAAGTAGAACGGTGCACCCATGGCCATCAGCACCATGCCGATCCGGATGGCGGTGTCGTGATCGCGGAAGTAGGCCGCGATGTCGATGGCCTGCAGATACTCCGCCGGCGGCGGCCAGAAACCGGCGAGCACGGCAAATCCGGCCAGCCCGAGCACGCAATAGGCCAGGACCGACCACACGGCCAGCCGCAATACCCGAAAATCTGCGTTCTCGGCGCTGTCGCGGCGGTCCTCGATATCGCCCTGCGCAGCTGTGGATTCCAGATCGGTTGCCATCGAGTTCCCCTCACGCACTGTCATGGTGACGCTCATCACCATAGAGCACTCTATGGTGATGGGACAACGCGCCGTTTCGATGTACCGATATTTTTCGAACACAAATGAAGCACTGCGTTTGCGGCTTACCACCACCGAGGTCGGGTATTTCTACTGTGGCCCAGTTGAACTCGTACCGAACGAACGATGGCTACCCGATGGTCCGCCGGTATTCGAATGACTCATAAACACCGAGCTCCACGCGGGCCGCGGGACTGTTGAACATGCGTCGAGTAGCCCTCGTAGTATCTGTCGCATGCCGGCCGCCTCCGCCCCTCAGCCGTCGCGGCGCCGGCTGTCACCGCAGGACCGTCGCAGTGAGCTGCTGGCGCTGGGAGCCAAGGTTTTCGGCGAGCGCCCGTACGACGAGGTGCGTATCGACGAGATCGCCGAACGTGCGGGTGTATCGCGAGCCTTGATGTACCACTACTTCCCGGACAAGCGGGCCTTCTTCGCCGAGGTGGTGCGGGCCGAGTCGCAGCGGCTGTTCGATGCCACCGGCACCCCCGCCCTGCCGGGGCAGACGCTGTTCGGGCGACTGCGCGCCGGTGTGCTGGCCTACCTGGAGTACCACGAAAGCCATCCGCATGGCTCGTGGGCGGCACACGTCGGCATGGGCCGCACCGACCCTGTACTGGTCGGTGTCGACGACGCCGACAACGTGCGTCAGATGGAACGCATCCTGGGCGCTGTCCAGGAGGTCGTCGCCGACCTGGACTCCAAGGTGGAGCGCGATCTGCAGGCCATCGTCTACGGCTGGCTGGCCTTCACCCTCGAACTGTGCAGGCAGCGCATCGTCGATCCGTCCTTGGATGCCGGCCAACTCGCAGACTCGTGTGCGCATTGTCTGCTCGACGCCATCGAACGGGTGCCCGGCATCCCCGCCGATCTGAGCGCGGCCGTCGCAGCCTCGAACCGCTGACGTCCTAGCCGGCCGGCTGGCCTATCCCGCACCGGTCCCGGAAATCCATCGACGGCTGGCGCACACCGGCGATCTCGGCCTTGACCTGTGGGTTGGCATCCAGGTATGCCGTGGCCTGCGCCCGCATCTCGTCCTTGGGCAGCCCCTTGAGGCTGGTGAAGTAGGCATTGACGTCGGGATGGGTGAACAGATACACCGACATCCCGGCGGTCACACCGGCCATCACGCCGGCAAGATCTGCCGCGGTGCAATTGGGTGGCGGCGGGTCGTCGGCCTGCGCCGGCGCGGCACTGCCGAAGAGCAGCGCACCGATTGCCGTCACCACCGCGAATCCGGCCCCGAATCGTGCTCTGCGCGTACTCATGATCACCAGCCAATCCCGAATCCGAACCCGTTACCGCCACAGGTCCAGTCGTATTCACAGGGGTACGGGTAATACGGTCCGGTGTTCAAGGTGCCGGGCCCCTGTCCGGTGTCGGCTCCGCGGGCACTGCCCTGGCTGCACAATGTGGTGCCCGCCGAGCTGACGCAATCCGCGGCCGCCGGAGCGGCAACGGCCAGGCCCGCCGCCGTCAGCACCGCAAAGCCGAATACCGCAGTCCATTTACCAGGTTGCACCGACATCATCGACCTCCTGACCCCACACAAATCGTGGCACGTCGGGGCGGCCGCCGCGGCGGACTGAACCACATTCACAGCCAACTCGACGAGTTTGTCGGTGGTGGTTGGCACCATGGTGAGGTGGCCCGCAAGCCCGACCCGCTGTCCCGGTTCTCCTCGCTGACGCGCGAGTGGTTCACCGGTACCTTCAACGCGCCCACCCCCGCCCAGGCACAAGCCTGGAAAGCCATCGCGGATGGCGAGAACACGCTGGTCATCGCCCCGACCGGCTCGGGCAAGACGTTGGCGGCGTTTCTGTGGGCCATCGACGAGCTGGCGCGCAGCGAGCGGCCGGCCGGCCCCGCCGCCACCCGGGTGCTCTATGTCTCGCCGTTGAAGGCGCTGGCGGTCGACGTGGAACGCAACCTGCGCACGCCGCTGACCGGTATCGCCCGCATCGCCGAACGCAACGGTGACCCGCCGCCCGATATCAGCGTGGGGGTGCGGTCCGGGGACACCACCCCCCAACGACGACGCGAGTTGATCGCCAAACCACCCGACATCCTGATCACCACGCCGGAGTCACTGTTCCTGATGCTGACCTCGGCGGCGCGCGAAACCCTGGCCGGGGTGCAGACCGTCATCGTCGACGAGGTGCACGCGGTGGCCGGCACCAAACGAGGTGCCCACCTGGCGTTGTCGCTGGAGCGCCTCGACGCCATGCTGGCCGCTCCGGCGCAGCGCATCGGGCTGTCGGCAACGGTCCGCCCGCCGGAGGAGGTGGCGCGCTTCCTGTCCGGTTCCGCGCCCACGACGATCGTGGCGCCACCGGCGG
Organism: Mycobacterium sp.; assembly: GCA_016197405.1. Taxonomy (GTDB): domain Bacteria; phylum Actinomycetota; class Actinomycetes; order Mycobacteriales; family Mycobacteriaceae; genus Mycobacterium. The sequence goes on along the minus strand of JACPVR010000011.1, from coordinate 325,204 downwards.
CCAAGACCTTCGAACTGCAGGTGCAGGTGCCGGTGCCCGATATGGCCAACCTGGAGAACAACTCGATCTGGCCCGATGTCGAGGAACGCATCGTCGACCTGATCGAGTCGCACCGCAGCTCGATCGTCTTCGCCAACAGCCGACGCCTGGCCGAGCGACTCACCTCCCGGCTCAACGAGATTCATGCCGAACGTGCCGGGGTGGAGTTGGGCGGGCGCAACCCCGGTGTCGGCGGCGGCGCACCCGCGCAGCTGATGGGCAGCGGACAGTCCTACGGCGCCGAGCCGGTGCTGGCCCGCGCACATCATGGGTCGGTGTCCAAGGAGACCCGCGCCGACGTCGAGGATGCTCTCAAGACCGGACGACTGCGGGCCGTGGTCGCGACCTCCAGCCTGGAGCTCGGTATCGACATGGGCGCGGTCGATCTGGTGATCCAGGTCGAGGCACCGCCCTCGGTCGCCAGCGGTCTGCAGCGGATCGGACGCGCGGGCCACCAGGTGGGCGAGATCAGCCAGGGCGTGCTGTTCCCGAAGCACCGCACCGATCTCATCGGGTGCGGGGTCAGCGTGCAGCGCATGCTCACCGGCCAGATCGAGACCATGCACGTTCCCGCCAACCCGCTCGATGTGCTGGCCCAGCACACCGTCGCCGCGTGCGCACTCGAACCACTCGACGCCGACCACTGGTTCGACATCGTGCGCCGCAGCGCGCCGTTCGCGACGCTGCCGCGCAGCGCCTTCGAGGCGACGCTGGACCTGCTGTCGGGGAAGTATCCGTCCACCGATTTCGCCGAGCTGCGGCCCCGGGTTGTCTATGACCGCGACACCGGGACGTTGACCGCTCGGCCGGGCGCACAACGGTTGGCCGTGACATCCGGCGGGGCCATCCCCGATCGCGGCCTGTTCACGGTGTACCTGGCCTCCAGTGCGGATTCGGAAAAGCCCTCCCGGGTCGGTGAACTCGACGAGGAGATGGTTTACGAGTCCCGTCCCGGCGACGTCATCTCATTGGGAGCCACCAGCTGGCGCATAACCGAGATCACCCATGATCGCGTTCTGGTGATCCCGGCACCGGGCGAACCGGCCCGGCTGCCGTTCTGGCGTGGTGACAGCGTCGGGCGCCCCGCCGAACTCGGCACCGCCGTCGGCGCGTTCACCGGCGAGATCGCCAAGATGGACCGCCAGAAGTTCGACGAGCGTTGCCAGAGCATCGGTTTCGACGATTTCGCCACCGACAACCTGTGGCGGCTCATCGACGAGCAGCGCGACGCCGCCGGCACCGTCCCCTCCGATACCGCCCTGGTCGTCGAACGGTTCCGCGATGAGCTCGGCGACTGGCGGGTGATCCTGCACTCCCCGTACGGCCTGCGGGTGCACGGTCCCCTGGCACTCATGGTCGGAAAGCGGTTGCACGAGCGCTACGGTATCGACGAGAAACCGACCGCCTCCGACGACGGCATCATCCTGCGCCTCCCGGACACCGACGAGACACCGCCTGGTGCAGATCTTTTCGTGTTCGAACCAGACGAGATCGAACCTTTGGTGACCGCCGAGGTCGGAGGCTCGGCGCTGTTCGCATCCCGCTTCCGCGAGTGTGCCGCGCGTGCGTTGCTACTGCCGCGCAGACACCCCGGAAAGCGCTCCCCCCTGTGGCATCAACGTCAGCGCGCCGCCCAGCTGCTCGACGTGGCCCGCCGGTACCCGGATTTCCCGATAGTCCTCGAAGCGGTGCGTGAATGCCTGCAGGATGTCTACGACGTCCCGGCACTGACGGCGGTGATGGCGCGCATCGCGCAGCGCCGGATCAAGCTGGTAGAGGTCGAGACCAGCACCCCGTCACCGTTCGCCGCCTCCCTGCTGTTCGGGTATGTCGGGGCCTTCATGTACGAGGGCGACAGTCCGCTGGCCGAACGACGGGCTGCCGCACTGTCATTGGACACCTCGCTGCTGGCCGAGCTGCTGGGCCGGGTGGAGCTGCGCGAACTGCTCGACGCCGATGTGGTGGCGGCGACGTCGCTACAACTGCAACACCTGACCGAGGAGCGCGCCGTCCGCGATGCCGAAGGGGTGGCGGACCTGCTGCGGCTACTCGGGCCGCTGACCGAAGCCGAGATCGCCCAGCGCAGTACCGCGGTCGATATCGGCGGCTGGTTGGAAGGCCTGCGCGCCGCCCGGCGCGCCCTGACGGTGTCATTCGCCGGTGAAACCTGGTGGGTCGCCATCGAAGACATCGGCCGGCTGCGCGACGGGGTGGGCGTGGCCGTTCCGGTCGGGGTGCCCGCGAGTTTCCTTGAACCTGTTGTCGATCCGCTCGGCGAACTCATCAGCCGGTACGCACGTACCCGCGGCCCGTTCACCACGGCCGAAGCCGCGGCAAGATTCGGGCTCGGACTGCGGGTGGCCGCCGATATCCTGGGTCGGCTGGCGGTCGACGGCAAACTGGTGCGCGGCGAGTTCACCGATGCCCCGACTTCGGTCCCCGGGGCCGAACAATGGTGTGACGCCGAAGTACTGCGCATTCTGCGACGCCGGTCGCTGGCAGCACTGCGCGCCCAGGTCGAACCGGTCAGCACTGCCGCCTACGCCAGGTTCCTGCCCGCATGGCAACAGGTCGGTCCTGCCGCCACCGCCGGTGTCGACGGCCTTGCCGCGGTGATCGACCAGTTGGCCGGCGTGCCCATGCCGGCGTCGGCCATCGAACCACTGATATTCGGTCAGCGGGTCCGTGACTACCAGCCGGCGATGCTCGACGAGCTGCTGGCTTCCGGCGAGGTGATCTGGGCCGGTGGCGGTGCGCTGTCCGGCGGGGACGGCTGGGTGAGTTTTCATCTGGCGGAGACAGCCGGACTGACGCTGACGCCGCCCGCCGAGGTCGACCTCACCGACGCGCACCGGTCCATCCTGGACTCGCTGCAGGGTGGTGGGGCCTATTTCTTCCGGCAGCTCGGCGACGGCACTGACAGTGAAAACCTCAAAGAAGCTCTCTGGCAACTGATCTGGGCTGGACAGGTCACCGGTGACACGTTCGCTCCGGTGCGGGCACTGCTGGCCGGCGCCCGGCGCCCGGGGGCCCGCAAGCCCGCGACGCCCACCCACCGGCATCGTCGCGCACCGCGGCTGAGTCGCTACAGCGTGGCGCATGCGAGCGCACAGCAGAATTCCGGGCGCACCGACCCGACCGTTGCGGGTCGTTTCTCGGCATTGCCCGAAGCCGAACCCGACTCGACGGTGCGCGCGCACTTCCAGGCCGACCTGTTGCTGAGCCGGTACGGCGTGCTCACCAAGGGACCGGCTGCCACCGAGAACCAGCCGGGCGGATTCGCCATGTTGTACAAGGTGCTCTCGGCTCTGGAGGACGCCGGCCGCTGTCAGCGCGGTTACTTCGTCGAATCGCTGGGCGGTGCCCAGTTCGCGACCGCCGCGACGGTCGACCGATTGCGAACGTTCTCCGACACCGTCGACGACGACCGCGGCCCGCCGACCGCGGTGGTCCTGGCAGCGACCGATCCGGCCAATCCCTACGGCGCGGCACTGCCGTGGCCCACCCGGCCGACAGGCGCCAACCCGGAGCCCGCGCACCGGCCCGGCCGTAAGTCAGGTGCCCTGGTGGTACTGGTGGACGGCGCACTGACCTGGTTCGTCGAGCGCGGCGGCCGGTCTCTGCTCAATTTCACCGACGACGCGGCGGCACACGCGACGGCAGCCACCGCACTGGCCGAACTCGTCAGCGGCCGGCGCATCGACGGCCTCCTGGTGGAACGTATCGACGGCACCGCGGTTCTGGATCCCGCCGCCCCGCCGAGCCAGGCCTCGGTGACCGACGCGCTGAGCGCCGCGGGTTTCAGCCGCATCCCGCGCGGTCTTCGGCTGCGGTGACGGAGAGCAGCAATGCCAGAAGGCGACACCGTCTTTCGCACCGCGGCCAAGCTGCGTGAGGCACTCGGCGGCAAGACCCTGACCCGATGTGACGTCCGGGTACCGCGTTACGCGGCCGTCGACCTGAGCGGGCAGATCGTGGACGAGGTGCTCAGCCGAGGTAAGCACCTGTTCATCCGAGTCGGACAGGCCAGCATCCATTCGCACCTGTTGATGGACGGCAGTTGGCAGATCGGGCCGGTGCGTGCGGCGGCGCATCAGATACGGATCGTCCTGGAGGCCGCCGACGGCAACAGGCGGGTGCGGGCCACCGGAGTGGATCTCGGGGTGCTGGAGGTTCTCGATCGCGCCGACGATATGGCGGCCGTCGCGCATCTGGGCCCCGATCTGCTCGGCGCCGACTGGGATCCGGCCCTGGCCGCGGCCAACCTGGCCGCCGATCCCGACCGGCCGCTGGCCGCGGCACTACTCGACCAACGGGTATTGGCCGGCATCGGCAATGTCTACGCCAACGAGCTGTGCTTCGTCTTCGGCTTGCGTCCCACCTCACCCGTGGGCAGCCTCAAGGACCCGCTGCGTACCGTGACGCAGGCGCACAAGATGCTGTGGGCCAATCGGTCCCGCAACAATCGCATCATCACCGGCGACAGCCGTCGCGGTAATCAGTTCTGGGTTTACGGCCGTCGGGGACAGCCGTGCCGACGGTGCGCGACACCGATCGAATCCGACCCGGACGGCGACCGCGTCACCTTCTGGTGCCCGTCCTGCCAGCGGTGATCCCGACGACGCCCGAAATGTCAAAAATGACAAAACAGTGTGGCCGGGTCGGCATACTCGACGCATGATTTCGCTGATCGTTCACGCCCTGCTCGGCGTCGCCGTCATCGTCTGGATCGTCCGCGCCAACCCACAGATCTTCGGGAAGGTGGCCGCGGGCCCCCGTTTCTCCACCCTGGAGATCGTCTACTACCTGATCGGTATCGCTTCGATTGCGCTCGGCTACTACTTCAACCATCAGTTCGTCGCGCAGTACGCCGTCGAGGGCGGCAACCCGATCTGGGGACCGGGCAGCTGGCAGCAGTTCATCGCACTGGGCTACACCAATCCGGCGGCCGCGTCGGCCAGCCAGGACTACACCATCATCAATGTGATCCTGTTGCCGCTGTTCACCATTGCCGACGGGCTCCGCCGCGGGATCAAGCACCCCTGGCTGTTCTTCGTGTCGAGCCTGTTCACCAGCTGTGCCTTCGCCTACGCCTTCTACTTCGCGACGATCGAACGCCAGCACCGCCATCAGAAGGTGATCTCAGGAAGCCTCAGCCACATCTGACGGCCGCTGCGCACCGCGACCCAGCGGCGGCAGAGCAAGCTTGACGATCTTGCGGACCACGGTGCCGAATTGGCGCGGTAACGAGCCGGTGTTGTACGGGATGCCGTAGCGCTTGCAGATCTCCTTGACCTCCTGGGAGATCTCCGCGTGCCGGAAGGCCGGGATGTCGGGGAACAGGTGGTGCTCGATCTGGAACGACAGGTTGCCGCTGAGGATGTGAAAGAGCTTGCCGCCGGTCAGGTTCGCCGAACCCAGGACCTGCCGGAAGTACCACTGGCCGCGTGATTCGGCCTTGGTCTCCTCGATGGAGAACTCCTGGACATCCTCGGGGAAATGGCCGCAGAAGATGATCATGTACGACCACACGTTGCGGATCAGGTTTGCCGTCATGTTGCCGGTGAAGACCCAGGGCGCGAACGGTCCGGCCAGCAGCGGGAAGGCCACATAATCCTTGAGCGTCTGCGCCTTGGTTTTGTTCCAGATACCTTGCAACACTTCGCGTTTGTCGGCGATGCTGATCTCGCCCGAGCGGATGCGCTCGGTCTCCAATTCGTGCAGCGCCACACCGTACTGGAAGAGCACCATCAGCAGGAAGGCGTACACCGGGTTGCCCAGGTAGTAAGGCTTCCAGCGCTGATCCGGGCTCATCCGCAGGACGCCGTAGCCGATGTCGCGGTCCAGGCCGACGATGTTGGTGTAGGTGTGGTGCATGTAGTTGTGCGAATGCCGCCACTGATCCGACGGGCACGCGTTGTCCCACTCGAAGGCACGGCTGGCGATCGCCGGATCGCCCATCCAGTCGTACTGGCCGTGCATGACGTTGTGGCCGATCTCCATGTTGTCCAGGATCTTCGACACGCCCAGCAGCGCGGTTCCGGCCAGCCAGAACGGCGGGAAGATGCCGCCGAAAAGCAATGCCCGCCCGCTGATTTCGAGGGTGCGCTGGGCCTTGATGATCCGACGGATATAGGTGGCGTCACGCTCACCGAGATCGGCGATGACGCGCTCCTTGAGGGCGTCGAGCTCGGCGCCGAGCGCGTCGGCCTGTTCCGGGGTCAAGGTGACCGTCTTGCCTGCGACGGTCTTGGTCATGGTCCGGCGCGGGCCGGTTGTGGGTTCCGAAGTGGTGACAGTCATCAGAGTGTCCTTTCGATTTCGGCTGGTGGTCTACAACGCCAGTTCGACATCGCCGAGCGGTACGGAGACGCAGATCTGCACGTCTTCGTCGTCGGTTGTCGAAACAACGCCTGTGGTCAGATTTTTGACGGCACCGCTGGTCTTGCGCCGGGTGCAGGTGTGACAGATGCCCATCCGGCAGCCGTTCTCCGGACGCAGTCCCGCGGCCTCGGCCTGCTCCAGCAGCGGCCTGCCGTCATCGGTGACGGCGATATCGCTGTCGGCGAACCGCACCTGTCCGCCCGAGGTTTCCGGAACGCTGAATACCGGTGGGACGAAACTCTCCGACAGCGCGCCCGGGTGGTGCGCACGGACGGCGTCCACGAGCGCCTGCGGACCGCAGACGTAGACCGCATCGGGGTCGGGCATGGCCGCATCCAGATGGGCGGGGCTGACGTGGCCTTCAAGATCACCGGCGCCGCTGCGGGTGTAGCCGTGCAGCACCCGCACGCCGGTCAGGCCCGCGAGTTCATCGGCGTAGACCGCCTCGGCCGGGGTCCTGGCGTAGTGCACAAAAGCGATCTCCGGGACGTCCCCGCTGCGCACCAGGGTGCGCAGCATCGACATCACCGGCGTGATACCGCTGCCGCCGGAGACGAACAATATCCGTCCGGCCGGCACGGCGGGCAGCGTGAAGTCGCCACCGAGCTCGCCGAGCTCGACGACCATCCCCGGTCGGGCGTGGTCGTAGAGGTGACGCGACACCAGGCCGTCGTCGTGGCGGCCGATGGTGAGCTCGATCAGCGCCGACCCCTCGGCGTTGGCCGGCGAGTAGCACCGGCTGCGCCGACGGCCGTCGACCTCGACGGTGACGGTGACGAACTGACCCGCCCGAAAATCGGCGAACGTACGTACACCCAATTCGTTGGGCGAGAGCGTGAGGGTGATGCTGCGCGGTGTCGTGCGGCGCACCTCGACGACCGTGGCGCGGGCCGCCCGGCGCGTCCATGCGGGGTCCACCAGCTCGGTGTAGCCGTCAACCCCATGCGGTCCGGTCAGCGCATTCAGCAGCGGTGACCGCAGCACCCTGTCCCGAAGGCGGGGCGTCAGAGTTTGAGTGAACATGTGTACACCGTGCGCTCGACGCCCGGCGGCCGTCAATGATTGCGCGGAGATTGTGGTAGGTTTCACATTCAGTGAACAGTCGTGCGCCCAGCTCGCGGACGTCCCATTCCGGGCGGTCGCGGGACTCCCGTTCCCGCGACACCCTGACGCGGGTGGAGCGCAAGGAAGCCACCAGGCGGGCGATCGTGGCAGCAGCCCTCCAGCTGCTCGACTCGGAGAGCTTCAGCTCCCTGAGCCTGCGCGAGGTGACCCGCGAAGCCGGTATCGCACCGACGGCCTTCTACCGGCATTTCGAGTCCATGGAAGCGCTTGGCCTGGTGCTCATCGACGAGTCGTTCCGTGCGCTACGCGACATGCTGCGCGGCGCCCGTGCCGGCAAGCTCGATCCCACCCGCGTCATCGACTCCTCGGTGGACATCCTGATCACGGGCGTGAACGAACGGCGCGAACACTGGCGGTTCATCTCCCGGGAACGTTCCAGCGGCGTGACGGTGCTGCGTTATGCGATCCGCACCGAGATCCGGCTGCTGACGTCCGAACTGGCGATCGACCTGGCGCGCTTTCCCGGATTGGGCCAGTGGAGCAGCGAGGATCTCAACATCCTGGCAAGCCTGTTCGTCAACGCGATGATCTCGATCGCCGAAGCCCTCGAAGACGCCACCGATCCGGCCGCCATCGCCGAGATCCGTGACACCGCCGTCAAACAACTCCGGATGATCACCGTCGGCGTCACCAACTTTCGCAGCGAGACCTAGTCAGCTCCGGGTGCTGACGAACCTGCGCCGCTGGCCGGTACGCGGATCGTCGAACTCCAGGCTGTGCGCGATCAATCGCAGAGGTGTGGAGAAATCCCCCGCGGCGACATCGAGGACGTCGGGATAGAGCGGGTCGCCGGTTATCGGCACACCGAGTGAAGCCATATGCACCCGTAGCTGGTGCGTGCGGCCGGTACGCGGCACCAGCCGGTAGCGCCCGGCACCGAGATATTCGATCGAGGTCTCGGCGTTGGGCTCCCCCGGCTCGATCGCGGCCTGCAGCACACCGCGCCGCTTGACGATCCTGTTGCGCAGCACCACCGGCAACTCGGTGTTCGGAATACCTTCTGCCGCTGCGTAATACGTCTTGTGCACCGCTGCGCGGGCGAACATCGTCTGGAACGCGCCGCGAACCTCACGGTGGGTGGTGAACAACAGCACACCGGCGGTGAGCCGGTCCAGCCGGTGCGCGGGGCTCAGCTCGGGCAGGTCCAATGCCCGCCGCAACCGCACCAGTGCAGTCTGCGCGATGTGACCGCCGCGCGGCATGGTGGCCAGAAAATGCGGTTTGTCCACGACCACGATGTCGTCGTCGCGGTAGAGGACCGGAATGTCGAAGGGCACCTCGACCTCGTCGGGCAGGTCACGGTAGAGGTAGACATGAGCCCCCGCGGGCAGCACCGTCGCGGCACCGACCACCGCGCCGTCGGCATCGAACACCTCACCGGCCAGCACCTTGGCCGCACCCGCCTCACCGAACCGGTCGGCGAATTCGACGAGCACCGCCCCGCCCCGCAATCGCAGCCGCGCCGGCCCCAGGCCGTCGCGCACCGGCAGTGGTGGGACGGGGCCGGGCCGCCTCAATTGAGCGGCACGGGTTCGAGGATCTCCGCGCGCGCCTCCGGCGCCGCCACGCGCAGCGCATCGGCGGATTCGTCATCGGGCTGGGTCTGCGAGAGCACCTCGGCCTCCACCCGCGCGGTATAGGTGGCGACCTCGCGGTCCACATCGGCGGCGCTCCAGCCCAGATAGGGCGCCACCACTTCGGCTACCTCGCGCGCGCAGTCCACCCCGCGGTGCGGGTATTCGATCGAGATCCGCATGCGGCGGGCCAGGATGTCCTCCAGGTGCAGCGCACCCTCGGCCATTGCCGCATAGGCCGCCTCGACCTTGAGATACACCGGCGCATCGGTGATCGGTGACAACAGGTCCGGGGCGGCGCCCTCCTGTTCGGCGACCGCGAGCACCTCGTCGATCAGCGAGCCGTACCGGTCCAGCAGGTGCCGGATCCGGTACGGGTGCAGACCGTGGCGCTCCCCCACGTGTTCGGTCTGATTGATCAGCGCGAAATACCCGTCGGCACCGACCAGCGGCACCTTCTCGGTCACCGACGGCGCCACCCGGGCCGGGATGAACTCCGCGGCGGCGTCGATGGCGTCGGCGGCCATCACCCGATAGGTGGTGTACTTGCCGCCGGCGATCGCCACCAGACCGGGTGCGGGGCTTGCCACGGCATGCTCACGGGACAGCTTGGAGGTCTCCTCGCTCTCACCGGCCAGCAAAGGCCGCAGGCCGGCGTACACACCGTCGATATCGTCATGAGTCAGCGGTGTGGCCAGCACGGTGTTGACGTGATTGAGGATGTAATCGATATCGGCTTTGGTGGCCGCCGGGTGTGCCAGGTCGAGATTCCAGTCGGTGTCGGTGGTCCCGATGATCCAGTGCGTGCCCCACGGGATGACGAACAGCACCGACTTCTCGGTGCGCAGGATTATCGCGACCTCGCTCACGATGCGATCGCGCGGCACCACCACGTGCACACCCTTGGAGGCGCGCACCCGGAACCGGCCGCGCTGGCGGGACAACGCCTGGATCTCGTCGGTCCACACCCCGGTGGCGTTGACGACGACGTGTCCGCGCACCTCGGTGACGGCGCCGTCCTCGGAATCGCGGATACGCACCCCGATGACCCGGTCGCCTTCGCGCAACAGCGACACCACCTGGGTCGAGGTCCGCACCACTGCGCCGTAATGCGCCGCGGTGCGCGCGACGGTCATGGTGTGCCGGGCGTCATCGACGACGGTGTCGTAGTAGCGGATCCCGCCGATCAATGAACTGCGGCGCAGTCCCGGCGCCAGTCGCAACGCCCCGGCCTTGGTCAAATGCTTTTGCGCCGGAACAGATTTGGCGCCACCAAGCTGGTCGTAGAGGAAGATTCCGGCAGCCATGTACGGCCGCTCCCACAACCTGTTGGTCAACGGGAACAAGAACGGCAGTGGTTTGACCAGATGCGGTGCCAGTGTCGTCAGCGACAGTTCGCGCTCGTGCAGTGCCTCGCGAACCAGACCGAATTCCAGCTGCTCCAGGTAGCGCAACCCGCCGTGGAACATCTTGCTGCTTCGGCTGGAAGTCCCGGAGGCGAAATCCCGGGCCTCGACCAGCGCCACTTTGAGTCCGCGGGTCGCGGCATCCAGGGCACTGCCCGCGCCCACCACTCCGCCACCGATCACCACGACGTCGAACTGTTCTTCGCCGAGGCGCCGCCAGGCCTGCGCCCGCTGGCCGGGGTTGAGGTCCGTACCCGGTAACGGGTCGCCCGCCGGCAGCCGGGGCGCTCCGCCGTCTGGTCCCTCGGCGGTGTCGTCGGCTCGGCTCACAGGCGCTCCTAGCTACTCGTCAGTACGGTGTCCAGGCTACGGGCTAATCCAGGTCGTCGTGGGCCATCAGCCGCCGAGCTGCCTCGATGATCGATCCCGACAGCGACGGATACACCGACAGCGTCTGCGCCAGGTCGGTCACCGAGATGCGGTTCTGCACCGCCAGCGCGATCGGCAGGATCAACTCCGAGGCGATCGGGGCCACCACCACACCACCGATGACCACCCCGGTTGCCGGTCGGCAGAAGATCTTGACGAAACCGTGCCGCAGCAGGCTCATCTTGGCGCGCGCGTTGGTGCTCAACGGCAGCATCAGGGTGCGGGCCGGAACACTGCCGTCGTCGATGGCGGCCTGCGGGATGCCGACGGCGCCGATCTCGGGCCGGGTGAAGGTCGCCGAGGCGACCGTGCGCAGCCGGATCGGCGAGACGCCCTCACCCAGCGCGTGATACATCGCGATACGGCCCTGCATCGCGGCCACCGACGCCAGCGGGAACAAACCGGTGCAGTCACCGGCGGCGTAGATGCCAGAGGCCGGCGTGCGCGATACCCGGTCCACCGGGATGTAGCCCCCGGGTTTGAGCTCGACACCGACCCGCTCCAGACCCAATCCGCCGGTGTTGGGCACCGAACCGATGCTCATCAGGGCATGGCTGCCGTCCACGCTGCGCCCGTCGGCCAGGTTGACCCGGATCCCGGTGTCGGTGCGGACCACCGAATCGGCCCGGGCGTTCTTGACCAGCGTGACACCGCGCTCGGCGAATACCTCCTCCAGCACCGCGGCGGCATCGGAGTCCTCGTGCGGCAGGATCTGATCCCGGCTGGCGACCACCGTCACGTCGACACCCAGTTCGGTGTAGGCATTGCAGAACTCCGCTCCGGTGACACCGGAACCGATGATGACCAGGTGCTCGGGCAGCTCGGTGAGTTCATACAGCTGGCGCCAGGTCAGGATGCGCTCACCGTCGGGCACGGCGTTGGGCAGCACCCTCGGGCTGGCCCCGGTGGCGATCAGCACGACATCGGCCTTGAGCACACCGACCTTGCCGTCGGGGGTGCTCACCCGCACCCGGTGATGCGCCATACCGGCGACGTCGTCGACCAGTTCGCCGCGACCGGCGATGATCGTGACACCGTGGTTGAGCAGCTGGGCGCCGATATCGGCCGACTGGGAGGCCGCCAGCGTCTTTGCCCGGTTGTTGATCTGGGTCAGGTCGACCGCGACATCGTCGATGCTGATGTCGAAACCGAGTCCCTCGGCCCGCCGCAACTCGGTCCGCACCCCGGTGGAGGCGATGAACGCCTTCGAAGGCACGCAGTCGAACAGCACGCAGCCGCCACCGATGCCGTCGGAGTCGACCACCGTGACCTGCGTTTTGTCTCGCCCGTACCCGGCGGCCACCAGGGCCGCCTCATAACCGGCGGGGCCGCCGCCGATGATCACGATGCGCGTCAGCACTGGTTCTCCACGGAGTTCAACCTAGGGCCAGCAGCGCCGGCTCATCAACACGGGCGGGGGTGGTGTCGGCGACCCTGTTGTGCCGGTTGTCAGTCACCGCTGCGCAGTGCGTTTAAGCTTCTCCCCGTGCCGCTCTACGCCGCCTACGGGTCCAACATGCATCCCGAGCAGATGCTGCAGCGAGCTCCGCACTCGCCCATGGCCGGAACCGGCTGGCTGCACGGCTGGCGACTGACCTTCGGCGGGGAGGACATCGGCTGGGAAGGGGCGTTGGCCACCGTCGTCGAGGACCCGAATTCGCGCGTCTTCGTCGTGCTCTACGACGTGACTCCGGCCGACGAGAGCACCCTGGACAGCTGGGAAGGGTCGGAGTTCGGCGTCCACAAGAAGATCCGTTGCCGGGTGCATCGCGAAACCTCGGACACCACAACCGATCCGGTCCTGGCCTGGCTGTACGTGCTCGACGCCTGGGAGGGCGGGATGCCGTCGGCGCGCTACCTCGGGGTGATGGCGGAGGCCGCCGAGATCGCCGGGGCGCCCAGCGACTACGTGCACGACCTGCGGACCCGCCCGGCCGCCAATATCGGGCCGGGGACGTAGCGCACGTTCAGTAGTCGGCCGACTGATCGATGATGTTGGTCAGCACCCGCACCCCCACTCCGAGCGCGCGCTCGTCGAGGTCGAAGGTGGGTTGGTGCAGGTCGAGTTGCGGGCCGCGCCCGCTCCACACCCCGAGGCGCGCCATCGCCCCCGGCACCTCTTCGAGATACCAGGAGAAATCCTCCCCGCCACCGGACTGCCTGGTGTCGGCGAGCGCATCGGGGCCGACCGCCTCGATGGCGTGGGTGAAGATCCGGGTCGACACCTCTTCGTTGACCACCGGCGGCACTCCGCGCCGGTACTCCAGCGAATGCTGCACACCCAGCGGCGCAAGCAGCGATGTGATCGCTTCGGAGACAATGCCTTCCAGCTCCAGCCAGGTCTCCCGGCTGGCGGTCCGCACGGTCCCGGCCAGGGTGCCGATCTGCGGGATCGCGTTGGCCGCGACCCCGGCGTTGACCGCACCCCAGACCATGACCGTCGACGTGCGGGGGTCGATGCGGCGCGACAGCACACCGGGCAGACCGGTGATCAGCGTGCCGAGTCCGTACACCAGATCACCGGTCAGGTGCGGGCGTGAGGTGTGCCCACCCGGAGAGTGCAGGGTGATCTCGATCCAATCGGCGGCCGACGTGATCGGACCCGGGGTGATCGCCACCCGGCCGACGGCAAGCCGCGGATCGCAGTGCAGCGCGTAGATCCGTTCGACGCCGGTGAGCACCCCGGCCGCTATCGCGTCGATCGCTCCGCCCGGCATCAGCTCCTCGGCGGCCTGGAAGATCAGCCGGACCCCGACGGGCAGTTCGGGTACCGAGGCCAGTGCCAGCGCGGTGCCCAGCAGGATCGCGGTGTGGCCGTCGTGACCGCAGGCGTGTGCCACGCCCGGCACCGTCGAGGCATAGGGCGCGCCGGTGCGCTCGGTCATCGGCAGCGCGTCCATATCGGCGCGCAGTGCCACCCGCGGACGGTGATCGGGTCCGATATCGCACACCAGGCCCGTTCCGCCGGGTAACACCTCGGGCTTGAGGCCGGCATCGGCGAGCTTCTCGGCGACGAAGGCCGTGGTGGCGAACTCCTGCCGGCTCAGTTCCGGATGGCGGTGGATGTGCCTGCGCCAGCCGACCAGGACGTCATAGTTGGCGGCGAGCCAGGATTCGGCACCGTCGGCGACACTCATGCGCGATCCCTTTCGTGCGCCAGTTCGATCACCCGGTCCCGCTCGTCCGGGGTTTGGGCCAGCCGAACCACGGTACGGGCCAACATGGTCGCACCGTCGATGACGGCGCTGTCCCCGCTGGGGCTGGCCGCAGCCGCGGCGAACGCCGGCTGATGCACCGATGCGCCGCCCGCGTCGACCCCGACGATGGGGTGGATTCCCGGCATGGCCCGGGTCACGTTGCCCATGTCGGTACTGCCCAGCGGTAGCGACGCCTCCAACTCCGGCGGTACCGGGCTGCGGCCCAGCTGGATCATCTCGGCCCGGAAAATCTCGGCCAGCCAATGGTCGGGGCGCAGTTCCTCATACATCGGCGACGCCTCGGTGACGGTGTATTCGCACCGCGTGGCCAGCGCCCCGGCCCGGAAACAGTCGCCGACGCGGCCCTCGAGATCGTGCAGCGCGGCCACCTCGGTGGCCCGCATGTAGTAGCGCAGTGCGGTGCGGGCCGGGATGACATTGGGCGCGCTGCCACCGTCGGTGACGATGCCGTGCACCATCTGGCCCGGCGCCAGCTGCTGACGCAGCAGACCGATCGCGACCTGCGCCACGGTGACGGCGTCACCGGCGTTGATCCCCAGGTACGGCGCCACGGCGGCATGCGATTCGCGGCCGCGGTAGACCACCTCGACCTCCGAGAGCGCCAACGACCGCGCGGCGGCGATATCGACCGGGCCGGGGTGGATCATCACCGAGGCGGCGATACCGTCGAACACGCCGGCCTTGAGCATCAACGCCTTGCCGCCACCGGCCTCCTCGGCGGGGGTGCCGAGCAGCATCACCGTCATGTCCAGTTCGTCGGCGACCTCGGCCAGTGCCAGCGCCGCACCCACCGCCGAGGCGGCGATGATGTTGTGCCCGCAGGCATGGCCGATCTCGGGAAGCGCGTCGTACTCGGCGCAGACGCCGATCACGAGTGCACCGCTGCCGAACGACGCCGCGAACGCGGTGTCCAGCCCGGCCACGTT
Source organism: Mycobacterium sp. (assembly GCA_016197405.1). Lineage (GTDB taxonomy): Bacteria > Actinomycetota > Actinomycetes > Mycobacteriales > Mycobacteriaceae > Mycobacterium. The sequence continues at coordinate 310,103 of JACPVR010000011.1, read as the reverse complement.
GTCGGTGATCTCGAAACCGCGTTCGGCGACCAGGGCCCGCGTCTTGGCGGCACTGCGGTGCTCGGCGAAGGCCAACTCGGGCTCGGCGTGGATGGCGTGTGAGAGCTCCACCAGATCGCCCCGACGGGCATCGACGGCGTCCTGTACACGCGAGGACGCAGTGGCGGTGGGCATCAGTGCAGTATCGCACCGGTCGGATAGTTAGGCTGCGGGCGTGCCATTTGCCGATCCGACCCGCCTCGCCGAATTGGCCGCATCCGTAATCGCCGCACGCACCGGTGTCGAACATCACAACGTCGCACTGGTACTCGGTTCCGGATGGGCCCCCGCCATCGATCCGCTGGGCCCACCCGCCGCCGTGGTGCCGATGGCGGACGTCCCGGGTTTCTCGGCGCCGACGGCCGCGGGCCATCGTGGACAGGTGCTTTCGGTGCAGGTGGGCGCCAATAGGGTGCTGGTGCTGGTGGGACGGATCCACGCCTATGAAGGTCACGACCTGAGCCAGGTGGTGCACCCGGTCCGGACCGCGTGCGCCGCGGGCGCCGACACCGTCGTCCTGACCAATGCCGCCGGTGGGCTACGCCCCGACTACGCCGTCGGTCAGCCCGTGCTGATCAGCGATCACCTCAATCTGACGGCGCGGTCCCCGTTGGTCGGGGCACAGTTCGTCGACCTGGTGGACGCCTATTCGCCCGAGCTGCGCGCGTTGGCCCGCGAGGTGGACCCGACCCTGGCCGAAGGCGTGTACGCCGGTTTGCCCGGTCCGCATTACGAAACCCCCGCCGAGATCCGGATGTTGCGCACGCTCGGGGCCGACCTGGTGGGGATGTCGACGGTGCACGAGACCATCGCGGCACGCGCCGAAGGTGCGCAGGTTTTGGCGGTATCGCTGGTGACCAATCTGGCCGCCGGCATGACGGGGGCGCCCCTGAGCCACGACGACGTGCTGGCCGCCGGGCGTCAGTCCGCGACGGCGATGGGTTCCCTGCTGGCCTCGGTGATCTCGCGGCTCTGAGCGCCGCGACGGCCCAGCCTGCGCGTCAGCGCCGCCATACCGCGGGCCATCAGCGGCGCCACGAACAGCATCACCAGGATGCGCAGAACCTGCGCCGCGACGATGAAGGTCACGTTCGACCCGGTTTCGACCGAGGTGGCCAGCACCGCGTAGACCCCGCCGGGGCTGGTGGCCAGATAACCCTCCAGCGGGGTGATCCCGGTGACCCGTGACAGCACTATCCCGAGTCCGGCGGTAGCGATCGACAGCGCTGCGATGAGGCCCAGCGCCAGCGGTAGCGCGCGTCCGACGGAACGCAGGGATTCCCTGGTGAACGCGACCCCGGCCTGCCAGCCGATGAGGGCATAGCCGATCTGCACCAGCACCACCGGTACCGCCAGCCCGAACGAGAATCCGGTGAGCTCCAACACCACGGTCAGCGCCATCGGGCCGAGCAACCCGGCGCCGGGCAGCCGGACCAACCTGCCCGCCAGCGTGCCGAACGCGGCGATGACCGCGACCATCGCTGTGCTGAGATACCAAGGCGCCGAGGTCGTTTCGATGACAGCCGCAGGATGGGAGCGGTCCGGGGCGAATACCAGCGTCACCATCACAGGCATGGTCGCGGTGACGATGCCGACCCGCAGGTACTGCACCACCGCGACGACCCGGTCGTCACCGCCGAGCTCACGCGCAATCGCGACGAGCCCGGAGGCACCCCCGGCCACCAGCGCCAGCGCTCCGGTGAGCGGGCTGATATCGCGGTGCAGACCCATCAGCGCCCCGGCGATGACGCTGATCGCCAGGGTCGCGATCACCACCGCCGAGACGATCGGCCAGTGTGAGCCCAGCGCGCTCAGCGAGTCGCGGTGCACCATGGTGCCGATGTAGACGCCCAGTACGCCCTGGGCGGCCAAACCCGCGCCGCGGGGCACCCCGGCAGGCGCCAGGGACAACAGCGCCAGCACCGTGCCGGCCACCAGAGCGGCGAACAGCGCCGCCGACGGAACCCCGACCACCGTGAGAACCGCGGTGACCGCCACGGTGCTCACCACCAGCAGCAGCCAGCGCAACAGGGTTTTCGTCGGCAGGTGTCGCTTCATTGATTACAAGTATGCGCTTGCTTTTAGTGCATCGCAAACAGCTGATATGCATGCCATTAGCAAGGTATAACTTGGTAATGAACGAAGAGTGCCCCACCCGCATACCTTCTTCGGCGGCCACCGAGCTGCGCGAATCGGTGATGGCGCTGGCCCGCCAGATGCGGCTGCACCGCCCTGACAACGGCCTGACCCTCTCGCAGATGCAGGTCCTCGGCGAAGTGAGCCGTACCGAGGTGACTACCCCGGCGGAGCTGGCTGCACGCATGCACGTGCGAGTGCAGTCGCTGACCGACAGCATCAACGAACTACAGTCCCGCGGTCTGGTGTCGCGCCGCCACGACCCCGACGACCGGCGCAAACAGCTCATCGAGCTGACCGCCGCCGGTACTGCGCTGCTCGACGACGATCGCGCCGAACGCGACGCCTGGCTACACGCGAGCATGCGCGACACGCTGACGCGCCTGGAAATCGATCTGCTGCTGCTCACCGCGCCGGTACTGCGCAAACTCGCCGACGCCGACCCGGCACAATCAGGGCCATGAGCTCCCCCGGCGATACCGCACCGCTGACTTTCGGGACAGCCGGTCTGCGTGGCCCGATGCGCGACGGCGAAGGCGGCATGAACACCTCGGCGGTGTTGCGCGCCAGCTGGGCAGTGGCCCAGGTACTGAAATCCCGCGGCCTGGCCGGTTCCACCGTGGTGGTGGGCCGCGACGCCCGGCACCATTCCGCAGAATTCGCCCTCGCGGCCGCCGAAGTGTTCGCCGCGCAAGGCTTTTCGGTGCATCTGCTGCCGGATCCGCTCCCCACACCGATAGTCGCCTACAGTGCGCGGCGGTTGCGGGCCGCCGCGGGTGTACAGATCACCGCATCGCACAACCCGCCTACCGACAACGGCTACAAGCTCTACACCGACGGCGGCATGCAGATCGTCTCCCCCACCGACCGCGAGATCGAATCGACGATGGCCGCCGCACCACCCGCCGAGGAAATCGAGCGCACCCCGGTGCTGCCGACCGATACCGCGATGGTTCACGAATATCTGGAACGCGTCTCCGGATTACGTCGAGGCACCGGGTCGGCACGGATCGCCCTGACAGCGTTGCACGGTGTCGGTGGCGACCTCGCCGTCCAATCGCTGCAACTGGTGGGTTTCGACGATATCCACACCGTCACAACACAATTGCACCCCGATCCGGACTTTCCAACGGTGGCGTTCCCCAATCCAGAAGAACCGGGCGCAGCCGATGCGGTGCTCGCGCTGGCTGCCGAAGTCGATGCCGATATCGCCATTGCGCTCGACCCCGACGCCGACCGTTGCGCCATCGGAATCCCCGACAAAGACGGCTGGCGGATGCTCTCCGGCGACGAAACCGGTTGGCTGCTAGGCGATTACCTGCTCTCACAGCTGGACCCCGACAGCGCGGCCAGCAGCGTGGTGGCCAGCACCGTCGTATCGTCACGGATGCTGGCGGCGATAGCGGCGGATTTCGGCGCCCACCACGTCGAAACCCTGACCGGATTCAAGTGGCTGGCCCGCGCCGACGCCGAGCTGCCCGGCCAGACCCTGTTGTACGCCTATGAGGAGGCCATCGGCCACTGTGTGGATCCGGCGGCGGTACGTGACAAGGACGGAGTCAGCGCCGCGGTGCTGTCGTGTGATCTGATCGCGACCCTGAAAGCACAGGGCTCATCGGTACCGCAGGCACTCGACACCCTGGCCCGCCGCCACGGTGTCCATCTGACATCGGCGATCAGCGCCCATGTCGACGATGCGGCGGCGGTGATGGCCACCCTGCGCTCCGCGCCCCCGGCTCGGCTGTGCGATGTCGACGTCAGCGTCGACGATCTGTCCGTCCGCCACGGAATCGACCGAACCGATGCCCTGATCTTCACCGGCGCCCACGACGGCATGCGGCTGCGGCTGGCGATCCGTCCGTCCGGAACAGAGCCGAAGATCAAGGGCTACATCGAGATTCGTATGGACCCCGCCGACGATCTGGCGGCGGCGCGACGGGACGCGGTGCAGTGGCAGGCCGCCGTGACGGCCGAGGGGCGCGGTCTACTCGGTGCGCCTCAGCGCGGCCCGAACTGACGATCGCCGGCATCGCCGAGACCGGGGACGATATAGGCCACATCGTTGAGGCCCTGGTCGATCGTCGCGGTCACCAGCCGGATGCCGGGGGCGGCCTTTTCCAGCGCGGCAACACCTTCCGGTGCGGCGACCACGCAGACCACGGTGATGTCGACCGCCCCGCGCGCGGTCAGCAGCGCCAGGGTGTGCACCATCGAACCGCCGGTCGCCAGCATCGGGTCGAGGACCATCACCGGCTGGCTGCTCAGATCCTCGGGTAGTGACTCCAGGTAGGGGGTCGGCTGGTGGGTCTCCTCGTTGCGCGCCACTCCGACGAATCCGACCCGGGCCTCCGGGATCAGGGCATGCGCCTGATCGACCATGCCGAGCCCGGCCCGCAGCACCGGCACGAGCAGCGGCGGCGCGGTGAGCCGGCAACCGCTGGTCTGGGCCAACGGCGTCTGCACCGTGACGGTCGTGCACGGGGCATCCCGGGTGGCTTCATAGACCAGCATCAAGGTCAGGTCTCGCAGCGCCGCCCGGAAGGCCGCGTTGTCACTGCGCTCGTCGCGCAGCGTCGTCAGCCGCGCGGCGGCCAACGGGTGGTCGATGACACGCACATCCATAGCGGACGACCCTAACGGTGAAGGGGTGCCCGCGCTCAGGAGCTGAGCACGACCCGCCGGAGCGCCTGCAGAACCGACTGGTGATAAGCGGCGTGATCACCTTCGGCGGTCTCCACCACTTCTGGCGGAGCCGCCCGACTACGCAGCCGCTTGACGGCGTTAAACCCCCGGTTGGCACTGAACAGGCCGGCGTCCTTGGGACACAGGATGACGATCGCCCGGACACCGCGCCGCGCCAGCGGCGCGAGCAGCACCTCGGGGGCCTGCGCCACGCCGGTACGACCGAGCTGACGCCAGGCGATCGCGGGCAACCTGCCCTGGATGCGTCGCCGCAGCTGCGCCCGTGGCGTCTGCTCCCAGTCGATCTCGTCGCTGTCACCGGGCAGCGCCCGCACGCGCATGGCCTTCTTCACCCGCCACGACCACAACAGCGCGTTGACGAACACCACGGAGTCCGCGCCCAATCGGGTCGCCCCCTGAGCGGCGTACCACGATCCCGAGCACACGCCGGCCATCTGCAGATCCGAGGCGCCCTGGCGGGCGTAGGCGGTCGCCGCGAGTGCGTCCTCGATGCCCTGGTCGGAGTAGATGTGGATAGCTTCGTCACGTCCGGCGGGCACGGATTCACCGGCACCGCGGCGGTCCCAGCGCAGTGCCTGACGACCACGAGCCGCCACCGAACGTGACAACTCGACCCATTCCCGGTTGGGACCGTGATGCGGGTTGTTGGCGTTGGTGAAGAACGCCACCGTCGACATGGCGCCGTTGTCATGTTGCCCGGCAACCGAATCCGGCAGGCAGCGGATCGCGAACATCGAGTGCGGTCCGATCCGCTCGATACGTTCGGTGACGAAGGACCCGTCACCGACGGCGATCCGCGCGGACTCGGCCACCGTGATGTCGACCGATTCGAGGTCGCCGGGCAGCTGGGCGTCGAGCCACTCGGTCGCAGCGTCGATGGCGTCCAGCGAGATGGCGGTGAGCAGCCGCGACGGCTGCGCACACAACGCCAGACCCGGGACGTCGATCGACTCTGAGCGCGCCGCGGTCCCCGCGGCGGTGACCTTGGCGTCGTTGCCTTCGGAGCGTCCGATGATGAGCCGAGCGGTGATCGAATCCGGCACGGTCGGGCTCAGTTTCAGCGCCGAGAACTCGGCAGCGGCCCGTTCCGACAGCCGGGTGCCGATGAGCGAGACCACCCCTGCGGGGACATCGTCGTCGCCCACCGCGATCTTGAAGAAGGCGATCTGCTCGCGCAGGAATCGCCGCCCGGTGCTCGGCGGATCCCAGTAGACCACCCGGCTTATCCGATCGGACTTTGCGAGCAGATCGTCGAGGATCAACGAGCCGGCGCGCAATGCGACCGCGGATACGTCCGAGAATCCGGCCGCAGCAAGGTAATCCAGTGCGTGGTCGATACTCTGCTGCCATTCGCCGACGGCGCCGTCGCGAAGCTGGCCGAACGAGGAGTCGCCGGTGCCGAGATAGTCGAACCGCATCGCGAGGATGCCGCGTTGCGCGAGTTGGTCTCCCAGCAGCCGCAGGCCACGCAGATTGTCGGAGTTGTCCTTGCCGATCGAGCCGCAGATCAGCACCGCACCGCGCGCACGCGCGGTGACGGGCATATGGACGACACCGAACAGCGGCGACTCCGCAGGCCCGAAGAATGTCGGGACCTCGCGGACGCCGGACTGCAGCGGTGATGGGTCAACGTCGGACATCGGCACGCCGACCACGTCGGTGATCACCACCCCATCCTTGTCCGGAGGGACTCTGGCCACGATGTTGGATCCATACCGTGTGTTCGCAACAGCGCCAACGCGATTCGCTCCATGCCGAAGCCCACGCACGCGCTGTGCGCGACCCCGCCGTCCGCGGTCGCCAGGTTGAAGGTCTCGCCGAAATGGTCGCGGTGACAGTTCGCCGACACCACCGCGGTGCCGTCGTCCAGGTCGCCGTAGAGCCGCACGACCAGCTCGGTCTTCAGGTCCTCTTCGAGCTGGTTGGTGGCAAGCATCTTTCCGACGCGTCCGAAGAACGGGTCGTTGGCCGCCACCGGCGACGCGTCCAGGCCCAGCTCTTCTAGTACCGCCATACCGTGCCCGACCCAGGAGTCGCGGTGGTTCTGCGCCTGCTCCGGCGAACCGACCTGGACGAACTCGTGCATCCGGAAGGCCTGCATCCGGGCCGGATCGATCGCCGGCTCGTGCCGGAAGCAGTATCCGTAGATGTCGAGCAGTTGCCCGTCGGCGGGCAGTTGCGGCGGCAACGTTGCGTAACTGGGGTGGCAGGCCGCCGACACCAGCATGGTGCCCGCCGGACTCAGGTGCCCGTCCCAGGCCAGACCGGCATCCCGGTCGGCCAGCAGCGCGCGGTGTTCCTTGTTGTCGCCGAGGAATGTCGAGATCGCACCCGTGAGGTTCGGGAAAGACGCGATGTAGTCCGTGCACTCGAAGGCCTCCCGCGGGTACACCGGCGGGAATCGCATCAGCTTGGCCTTGTCCGCGTGGACCTCGCTTCCTTTGCGGCGCACCACGGTGTCGATACCGTCCACGATGGCTTCGAAGACCGCTCCCCGGCCGTACAAACCGTCGATGCCGAGCGGTATCAGCAAACCTTCATCGATAAGCTCGGTACGGAATTCCGCCCTCGCCGATATCAATGGATCGACACCGATCTCTTCCCCCGTGGTCAAAAGGACCCTCCCCTTCCCCGATGTGCGAGGACTAATTGCGCATTGTTTGCACGGATTCTGTCATTGGAAACCATCAATTGCGGAGCGTAGGAATCGCGCAGCAGGCGCCCCATGGACAACGGATTGTCCTCCCGGTATCCGGCGATTCCGACGATCTGTAGTGCGCCGGCGACCACGTCGACGACGGCCAGCGAGGCGGCGATCTTCAGGTTGTTCATGGCAATGGTGAATCCGACGGTCGGCTCGGTGTCACCATCGCGCAGGAAGGCCGAATACCGGTCGACCTCACGCGACACCAGGGCCTCGAAGGTCTGGTGTACAACGGTCAGATCAGCGAGTTTGGCAGTCTGCGGCACCGGCTGGCCACCGGATTTACGCACACTCGACCGGGTGGCGGTATGCGCCTTGGTCAGGGCGGCATCGGCCATCCCCAGCCACACCGAGGCCCACAGCGTGTGCGATGTCGGCAGCATCGTGAAGCTCGAGATCGTGGCGTAGTCCACGTCGAGCAGATGCTTGCGCGACGTGCGGGTCTTCAGCAGGAAGCCGGGGCTGGCGGTGCCGCGGAAACCCAGCGCATCCCAGGTACTGGTCTTTTCCAGCGTGACGTCGGCGGCCGGGCAGACCAGCAGGACCTGGTCGGTGGCGGGGCTGTCCGAGCAGCGACGGGCCGTCACGCAGATGTAGTCGGCGTACTCGCCGTAGGAGATGATCGGGGCGTTCTTCTCCAGCAAAACGTCGTCACCATCGCCGACCACCGCACAGCTGGATCTGCCGACATCACCGCCGGTGGTGATCTCGGTGGTAGCTGAGGCCAACAGGGATTCGTCGGCGGCGATGCGCGCCGCGAGATCGGCGATGGCACCGGTCCGGCCGTGGTGAGCCAGCGTGAGCGCCTGCGTGTGGTGCATCGCGAACACCATGCCCGCCGAGGCGCAGACCGCGCCGAGGGCACGGGCGATCACCGAGAGTTCGGCGATACCGGCCGAGCGACCCCCGAGCGACGACGGTAAGGAACAAGACAGCAACTTCGCAGATTTGAGCGCGTCGACTGCTTCGATGGGGAACCGCGAACTGCGATCCACGTCCTGTGCGGCACCAGCGGCAGCCGTTACAGCTTCGGCAAGACCCGGTATTTCGGCAGCCACGCAGGCAGACGAAACTCTTGCGTCATTCATACGGGGACTCTCTTGTTAGCCTCTGGGCGCGCAACCGGCGCAGCCGCACAGTAGAGTAGCAGCAGTAAGTACGTTGCTGCGCGAGATATAGCTAACAACGAGGGGTTTAAGCCGTCCGGCAAATTCCGGCGGCAGAGGGATATGGGGATCGATTCACGATGCAGGACCGAATTCGCGAGGTACTGGCTGCGCACGGCCGGATGGCCGTCGACCCACACACCGTGGACAGCGACGCCGACCTTTATCAGCTGGGGTTGACCTCACACGCATCGGTGAACGTCATGCTGGCGCTCGAGGACGAGTTCGACATCGAATTCCCCGACGAATCGCTGAAGAAGTCGACGTTTGCATCGGTGGAGAACATCACGCAGGTCGTCGAAAGCCTGGCCGAGGTCTAAGTGGTCGCCCCCGCGTCCAGCGCAGGCCTGCTCGGCAGTGACTCGCTGCACATCAGCGCCGATCCCGCGACCTACCGACCGCATTTCGTCCACGACGCCGAACGCAGCTGGCCGGAGACCAATTGCTACTTCGACCTCGCCGTCGAGCTGCTGCACGCCCTGGGTCTGGATCCGGTGCCCGCGTTCGCATGCACCCTTTCGGCCGACCATGACGGCGTCCAGTGGTCGTTCATCAAGCAGCCACCGGAAGACCTACGCCGCCTGTACGGACTGGAAGTCACCGAGGACAGTGTCTGGCAGCCGGTGCTGGAGACCTTGGAGGCAGGCCCGTCCCGCGGGGTACTGCACACCGTCGAGATGGACAGCTGGTGGCTGCCCGATACCGCAGGCACCGCCTACCGTGCCGACCACGTCAAGACCACCATCCTGCCGACCCGCATCGACCGCGAGGCACGGGTGATGTGGTACCTGCACAACGCCGGTCTCTACGAGCTGCGAGATGCCGATTTCGACGGTGTTTTCGGGTTGGCGGGGACCGTGGGCGTCACGCTGCCGCCCTATGTCGAACAGATCCGGCGCTACCCCGAGCGGGCCGAGGCCGGCGCGCTGCTGGCGATAACCCGCGAACACGCATCCCGTGTGCCGCAGGGTAATCCGATCGACCGGCTCGCCGACGGCGTGCGCACCGCCATCGAGTGGCTGCCCGGTGCGGGACTGGAGAAATTTCACCTCTGGGCCTTCGCGACCCTGCGCCAGTGCGGCGCGACCGCAGAGCTGGCCGCCGACTTCACCGAATGCGTCGACACGGTGCTGCCGGGTGCCGCAGGCGCCGCGGAACATTTCCGTGCCGTGGCGACCGGGGCGAAGTCGGTTCAGTTCAAGCTGGCCCGGGTGGCTCGTGGCCGCACGACCGATGTCGATCCGACCCTTGAGCAAATGGCCCTGTCCTGGCAGTCGGCTCACGACGTGATAGCCGCGGCACTGCGCTGATGATGCCGGCCCGCTGGCAGGTGCTGCGTTGCGCGCCCGACGAGGCCGCCAAACCCGCCGAACTGGTCGAGCGATGGGCCGGCGCCACGGATATCGAAATACCTTGTCCAGTAGGAGTTTTCGCTGACGGTGTCGATCCTGACGCCTTCGACTGGTGGCACCGCTGTGTGCTGCAGACAGCCGAACCGCTGCGAATCGAATTCGACGGGTTGACCTTTCCTGCCGACGTTTTCGTCGACGGCGACCTGGTGACCACAGTCGAATCGATGTTCCTGCCTGTGCATGTCGATCTCGACGAGGGTACGCACGAGATCTGCGTTCGGTTCCGTTCCCTGCAGAGCTGGCTGCGCAGCAGGCGGCCGCGCGGGCGGTGGCGGTCGAGCCTGGTCGGTGCGCCCGGCCTGCGCTGGGCCCGCACGACGCTGCTCGGACGCGCTCCGGTCTACGGTAATGTCCCTGCGCCGGTTGGTTTCTGGCGACCGGCACATGCCAGGGCCGTGGCGGCAGCCCACCACGTCACGGTGCGCACCGACCCGGACACCGGCTTGGTGGTGGTCACCGGCGGCAGCGGCGCACCTGACGGCACACCCGTTGCGCTCAGCGTCTCGGGACCGTCGGGCGAACTGCTCGCGCAGGCGACCGACACTATCGCCGACGGACACTTCAGCGTCGAAGTGCTGCTGAGCGACGTGCAGCTGTGGTGGCCGCACGGCTACGGCGCGCAGCCGCTGTACCACGCCGAGATCGACATCGCGGGCCAGCGCACACGTCGCCTCGTCGGCTTCCGTTCGGTGCAGGCCCGCACCGGCGCGGGCGGGTTCGGGCTGCGGGTCAACGGAGTGGACATCTTCTGCCGCGGCGCCACCTGGTCACCGCCGGACGCCGTCCGCCTGCACACCGACCGCGCCACGATGCACGAGCAGGTGGCGGCCTTCGCCGACAGCGGAGCCACCATGCTGCGGATCGTCGGCGGGCTGTTGCCCGAGCAACCCGAGTTTTGGGACAGCTGCGCCGAATTGGGCGTGCTGGTCTGGCAGGACGCCATGCAGGCGACATTCGATCCGCCCGAGGATCTCGGGCCGCTCATCGTCCGCGAGGTCACCGAGCTGCTCGCCGCGGTGTCGGGTAACCCGGCGTTGGCCGTGGTGAGCGGCGGCAGCGAAACCCTGCAGCGCCCGGAGATGCTCGGACTCGACAGCGGTGAGTTCTCGATGCCGGTGATCGACGAGCTGCTACCCGAGGCGGTGTCGCGCGGCGCCGCGGTGCCCTACGTCCGGGCCAGCCCGGCACCCCCGGCCGGCAGCACCGATCTGGCCATCCGGCCCGACACCGGCGTGGCGCACTGGTTCGGCGTCGGCGGTTACCTGCGCCCGCTGGCCGATGTCCGTTCTGCCGGGGTGCGGTTCGCCGCCGAATGCCTGGCATTCGCCAATCCCCCGTCACCGCAGGCCGTCGAGCGCTACTTCGGTTCCGCCGCGGCGGCCGGACACGAGCCCGCATGGAAGGCCGAGGTGCCCCGAGACCGCGGTGCATCGTGGGACTTCGAGGATGTCCGGGACTTCTATGTCCGGGAGGTCTTCGGCCAGGATCCGTTGGCGGTGCGCCGAATCGACCCGCCGCGTTATCTCGAGATGGGCCGGCTGGCCATCGCCGAGGCCATGCTGCAGTGCTTCGGTTACTGGCGCAGACCCGACTCCGGGTGCGCCGGCGCACTGGTGCTGACGGGTAAGGACACCCGGCCGGGCGCCGGCTGGGGACTGCTCGACGTCGACGGCGCCCCCAAGGCCGCGATGGTGGTCCTGCGCCGGGTGTGGGCACCGGTCGCGGTGATCGTCAGCGATGCCGGCCTCTCCGGTATCCGCGTCGACATCCACAACGACACACCGGATCCGGTACACGGCGAGCTGATATTGCGCGCCACCGACACCTCCGGGCGCACAATCGTCGATGTGACCCGGGAAATCACCGTCGCCGCGCGCCACTGCTCGACATGGCACGATGCCGAGCTGTCCGGCGCCTTCCGTGATCTGTCGCACGCGTTCCGGTTCTCCTCACCCGCGACCGGCGCCGCGGAGGCCGTACTGCGACTGCCGGGCCGGGACGTGCCGCTGCGTGATGCGTTGATCGTGAAACCGCAAGCAGCTCCGGTGAATTCAGCACTGCAGGCGGTGGCGACAGCCCGTCCCGACGGTGACTGGGACGTCGAGATCTCGGCCGCGTCGGCGCTGCGCTACGTCCGTGTCGAGACCACCGGCAGCGAACCGTCCGACAACTTCTTCGCCCTGCCCGCCGGGTTGCCCTACCGCATTCGGCTGACCGGTGGGCCCGCGGCCGCCACCTTGGGGTCGGTGTCCTCCGTCGACGCCCACGACGTGGCGCCGATCGAGGTGCGATCGTGACCGCCCGCGCCTCCGGTTCGCCGCAAACCCTCGGCGACCCCCGCATCCGGGTGGGTTGCGATGTGGTGGCCCTGGAGGAGATCGAGAACTCGCTGGCACAGTTCGGCGACCGTTACCTCAACCGGGTTTTCACCGCCGCCGAACTCGCCGACTGCGCGGGCCCGAAGAGCCTGCAACGGCTCGCGGCGAGGTTTGCGGCAAAAGAGGCAGTTATCAAAGTTTTCGCCGAGCCCGCCGCCGCGTTTCCGTTCTTCGAGATCGAGGTGGCCCGCTCCGGCGCGACACCTGTGGTCAAGCTCACCGGGACCACGGCGCGGCGCGCGGCGGATCAGGGCTGGATCGAGACATCGCTTTCGCTGTCACATGCCGACTGCCATGCCATGGCCGTGGTGGTGGTCCTGTGTCGATGACCGCGACGACCGCCGGCGATGCCAGGTTGGCTGCTAGAAGCGCTGCCCGTGCGACTTCGGCCTCGACGGCGGGACGGGCCGCAGCGCGGCGTGGCCACCGAATTCGGCGATCGCAGTGCAGCGCCGAACTACGTCCGCCCCGGAGCAGGTGCCCACGCACCGACCGACCGCCGGCGACGCATCCACGACCGTACGGGCCCGTCCGCAAAGGCTGCCGGGTCGCCCGGCAACCGGCGCAAAGGGAGCAAAACCGCAATGGTTCGCTCCGGAGGATCGCGCCTAATAGTATGTGCAGGACTGTTGAGAGCTTGGAGCCCTGATGCGCCGAACCACACCTGCCGCCGTGACCAGGTGGGCAACCCCCCTGTGGCCGGCGACGCTGATCGGGATCGTGCTCGGCGCGGCGCTCGGCGGTTTCGCGATGTCCGGTTCCACCACAAACGTGCAGGCGACAGCACTCATTCGGGTCGAGCAACCGATCGACCCGAACCAGATCATGACCAACACCGCACCGTCATCCGACACCCAACCGAGCTTCATGTCCGGTGAGGTCGCCTACCTGACCTCACCCGGTTTCGCCGCCGCCGTCGCCAAGGAGCTCAACCAGAACGGCAGGCCCGCCGTCACCGCGGTGCAGACCGGCCAATCCTCGATGATCAGCCTCACCAGCGACGGACCCAGCCTGGCCGACGCACAGCGCACCGTCGACGCGGCCGTCAAGGTGTATTCCGAGCACTCCGTTCAACAGATCCGCGAACGCGGCCAGGCCGCGACGAACGCCATCAACGACGTCATCAACGGTCTGCAGACCGAGATCAACGACAGCAAGTTGCAGGCGCAGCAGAACGGCATGCTGGTCGACGAGAACGGCTTGCCGGTGGAGCAGCTCGGCCCCGGCGGTATGACCGGCCAGCCGTTGGACAGCAGGCTGGCGCGGATCAATCTGCTCGAACAGGAGCGCACCGCCATCGATGTCCAGATGCAGCGCGGACCGGGTGTGCAGGTGGTGCAGCCACCGGTCGACACGACGACAGATGGCGCGCCCGGCTGGTCGCTGGGAGCAGTGGCAGGAGGCCTGCTCGGCGGGCTGGTGGCACTGTCGGCTGCCTTCGCGTTGCGGAAGCGCAGCGGCCTGATCACCTCCCCGCGTGCCCTGGAGGACGAGTTCGGTCCCGTGCTGATGCCCGTCGTCGACATTTCGGCGAAGTCGTTCCGCGACGACGGCCTCAACAACGCCGAAGCCGCCGTCGCACGCTCGATCTACGCCCAGCTCCCGGCACCGCGGTCCGGGCGCCTGCTGCTCGTCGGTGTCTCCGCGGAGTCCGGTGCCGCGGCCGTGGCGCAGCTGATCGGATTCGCGGCGGCCGACCACGAGTCGGCCACCGTCGTGCACCTGCCCACCGCTGACGAATCGTTCGATTCGATCGAGGAACTGACAGATGTGTCGGCCGACGACCCCGCCGCGACGAAGACCGTGGTGATCGACGGCGGATCGATCGACAGCACACCCGCACTCACCGAGGTCGCCGCACACGCCGACCAGCTGATCATCGTCGCGATGCTGGGCAGGGATGCGCTGGGCACGGCACGCATGGTCGATCGGCTGGCCAAATCCGCCGACCTCCCGGTGTCGGTGGTCTGCACCCGCCGCAAATGGTGGAGCAAAGCAGGCAAACGGACCCAGGCCGATATCCGGCGGTCGCGGCATTCGGTCAGTCGCTCCGACGGTGACGAGCGGGCCGAATCCGGACCGCGCTCCCAGGATTCGGACGCGATGGCGGACCACACCGCATGACAGAACCGTTGATCTCGTTGGTGTGCAGCACCATCGGACGACCCGTTGCCCTTGCACGACTGCTCGATTCCGTAGCAGCCAGCGATGTCGCCGACCGGATCGAGGTCGTTCTCGTCGATCAGAGCCAAGACCAGGCCAGCGCCCGGCTCCTCGAGCAGCGGCCGCCGTCGGGGCCCTGGCAGACCGCCCGCAGTGGCCGAGGCGCTTCGGTGGGCCGCAATGTCGGTGTGGGCCTGGCCAAAGCGCCGGTCCTGGCCTTCCCTGATGACAACTGCTGGTACCCACCGGACACCATAGGCCGGGTGCTGGCACTGCTCGACGAGCGTCGCGACCTCGCCGGTGTCTCCGGGCAACAGGTGACCGCCGACGGTCGACCGTCGATGCTGCGCTGGCTCGACCGGCCGGTGCCGGTCAGCCGGCTCAACTTCATGCGGACCTCCATCTGCAGCACCATGTTCCTGCGTCGATCGGCGCTCCCCTCGGCCGCACCGTTCGACGAGGGAATCGGCACCGGCTCGCCGGGGTGGCGTGGCGCGGGCGAGGAATCCGACTTGCTGTTGCGGGTCATCGCCGCGGGCGGAGACATCCTGTACCAACCCGACCTGCACATCTACCAGGACGACGACCGCAACGCGATAACCGACGAATTCGTCGACAAGATGCTCAAGTACGGGGTCGGGATCGGCCACCTGTGGCGTCGGCACCGGCTGTCGGTCACCCAGCTGGGCTACCACAGCGCGCGCAAGCTGGCCGGCAGCGGGATCCGCGCCGCCAAGGGGCAGCGCACCCTGGCCCGCTCCGATATGGCCTACCTGCGCGGCGTGGTGGCCGGGTGGCGAGGAATCTCCCCGTGAGCGACGAAGATTCCGCCGCGAAGACAGAACTGCACCGCAGTTTCGTGCTGCGGGTGGTGGCTGCCGCCGCCGGGATGGTCTCGACGTTCTTGTTGACCGTGATCGTGGTCCGGACCCTGGACAGCAAGGACACCGCGGCCTTCTTCGCAGTCCTGGCCGCCCTTTCGATCGGCCCGCTGGTGGGCCGGCTGGGTCTGGGCCCCAACGTGGTGCGGCTGATCCCTTCCGAATCCGATCCCGGTAAGAAGCGCGCCATCGCCGGGGCACACCTGCGTTCCACCATCTTCCTGACGCTGCCGACCGCACCGTTGATCGCGTTGGCCGCCACCGCAGGCTTGATCGGGCATGGCGACTTCCTGCCGGCCGTGGCGCTGACGACGGTCATCATCGTCATCGAGACGGTCCGGTTGATGCTCAGCGACATCTTCGCCGCGGTGGGCAGGGTCGCCGCGTCGGTGGCCACCATGCATTACATCCGCAGCACCATGGTGTTGCCGGTGATCGGGCTGGTGGCGATAACGTTGGAAAGCCCGTCGCTGGTGATCCTGCTGGCCACCTACGCGGTGGTGGCGGCGATCCAGCTGGCGGTCGCACTGTTCGCCGCGCGGCACAATGTGGCCTTCCGCGGATCGACGGGGATCGCCGGTGTCCGCGACGCGATAACCTCGGGCACCAAACTCTTCAGCCTGGAACTGTCGTCGTTTCTGATGATGTCCGGCACTATCTGGTTGGCCAACGCGGCGTTCCATCCCACGATGGCAACGCATTACAGTGCGGCGGCAACCATCGCGATGCAGGTGACCATCTTGGAGAGCCTGGCTGCCCTGGCGGTCACTCCCCCGGCGGCCCGGCTGTGGGCCGCGGGCAAGAAGGACGATGTGGTCCGGCTGTTGTCGAACCTGGCGACGGTCAACGTGACGATCACGACCCTGACGGTGATCGCACTGGCCGTCATCGGCGACCTGGCGCTGCAGTTCGCGTACGGCCCCTTGATGCGCGACGCCAACATCCTGCTGGTGATCCTGGCGGCCAGCGGCATCTTCCAGGCCGCCTTCAACGTCAACATCTCCCTGCTGATCATCGGCGGCAATGTCAACGAGGTCTCCCGCACCGCCGTGATGGTGCTCGCCGTCACGTTCCCGCTGACGGTGGCGGCGGCATTCCTCGGTGGCCCGGTCGAGCTCGCAATCGTCTCGTCATGCGGTGTGGCGGCCCTGTCGTTCTGCGAATGGCTCACCGCGCGCAAGGTTTTCCATCGTGCGCCGCGCGCTCACCGGCACGTCATCCGGGCCGTTCGGGAGCTGATCGCCGACACCACCGGTACCAAACCCGACGTGGCCGACAACGTTGCGGGGTCAGTCGGCGTACAGCCGCAGCACCGCTCCGAACAGCGCGTCGACTCCGAACCGGTCCTCGACGATTGACCGGTGGTTGATCGGGCGGCGGTTCTCGGTGTCATCCACCCAGGACCGGATCGCGTCGGCGAACCCGCCGACGTCGCCGGTGTCGGCCGTCCAGCAGTGGCTCAACCCGCGGGCGCCGATATCGGAGGTACCCCGCGCTCCCGTGACGACGACGGGAAGCTCACTTGCCATCGCCTCGAGCACCACGAACGGCCAGCCGGCCTCGTAGCGTGAGGTACTGATGAAAGCATCGAAGGCACGGTAGATCTCGGCCGGCGACTCCAGGTAGGCGATGCTGACCATTCGCGGGCGGATACCGAGATCGTCGGCCAGCACGTCAAGTTCGGCGTCCATCTCGCCACGTCCCACCCGGCAGAACCACAGATTCGGGTTGTCCGCCATGACCTCGGCGACAGCGCGGTGCATCGTGACGGGATCCTTCTGGAACGACAACCTGCCGACCGAGCCGAGCACCAGCGCCGTATCGGGGATACCGAAACGCGTCCGGATGGAACCGCGCTCGTCGCCCCGGGGTGGGCGGAAGATGGTCGTGTCGACCGGGTTGTGGATGACGCTGATTCTGCGCTGCGGCACCCGCAACGTCCGGCGCGCGAATTCGGCCTCGTCCGGCGAGATGTTGATGGTGGAGCCGACCCTGCCCAGCACGGTCTCGATGGCGTCGAAAGCCAATCTCGTCGCGCTGCGGGTGCCGCCCATTCCGTAGTAGGCGTGCGCGGTATAGAAGTACCGGGCCCTGATGCCGGAAAGCGCCATACCGCGGACCAGCACGCCGGCCTTTGAACTGTGCGCGTGGATGACATCGGGACGCACCGACCGCGCGAACCGGCGGAGCTCACGAAATGCCCTGACGTCGTTGGGTTTCGGAGCATTGCCGACCCGTAGATCCAACGTCTGGCCGCCGTTGGCGGCGATCGTGTGGACCAGCTCGTCCAGACCGTCGCTGCCGCGCTGTGACGAGTACGCCAGGTGGACCGTGACACCCTGGCCCAGCAGGTACCGGCACAATCCTTCGACGTGGCGGAATGCCCCGTCGATGCCGGGCTCGACGACGATGAGAACCTTCATGACAACCTGCGGTAGAGCTCGATGTACTGCCGGGCGGACTCGGGCCACGAGAACCTTTCGGCCACTTCACATCCGAGAGCGATCCGGGCGGCGCGCGCATCTTCGGATTCGTCTAGCGCCGCACTGATGCCGGCGGCGATATCGGTCGTGGAGTAAGGATCGACGAGAATCGCCGCGCCCCCGGCGACCTCCGGCAGGCTGGTGGTGTTCGAGGTGACGACCGGGGCGCCCGCCGCCATCGCTTCCAGGATCGGCAGACCGAAACCCTCGGTGAGCGACGGATAGCAGACGAGATCGGCGTCGGCATACGCCGCGGCCAGCTCCTCATCGGAAAGGTAGCCCAGGATCTTCACCCCGGGCCGCTCGGTCAGGGCGGCCAGTTCCGGTTGCGACCGGTAATTCGCCTGCGGCCGGCCTGCCAGGTGCAATTCCAGACCGGGCACGTGTTCCCGCACAGCGCTGAACGCCTCGATCAGACGCGCCAGGTTCTTGTGCGGCTGCCACAGATTGACACCCAGAATGACCTTGACGTCCGGGGCGGTCCGGGTGCGAGCGGCCGGCGGTAACGGTGTTCGCCCGTTGTAGATCCGCGAGGACCTGTCCGCGGGGATGTCCAGCGTGGCCCGGATGTCGGCGAGTACATAGTCCGAGATGGTGGCGACGTGATCGGCACGACGAACCGCAGGCACCGTGAACGCGTTGAGCCACAACCGAAAAGCTCGCCCTGTCCACTCCGGATGGTGATGGAAGTTCAGATCGTGCAGCGTGACCAGCTGGGTGATGCCGTTGCGCCACCGCGGGCAGGTGTTCATGGGGTGGTGCAGCAGCCGACAACCGGCTGCGCGGGCGCGGACGGGAAACACCACCTGCTCCCACAACTGCGCGGTGGATCGGCGCCAGCGGGAGAACGGCACCTGCACCAGCGTCGTCTGCGGGATGTCCGCCCAGGCGGCGACGCCAGGGAATTGCGGATCGGCCCAGACCACCACCGGGAAGTCGCGGTCGGCCCGCACTATGGCGTCGAAGAGCTGGAAGGAGGCGACCTGGGTGCCGGTCGGATGCAATGTGCCGGAGAACCGGCCGTTGAGCCCCACGGGGCGGACAGGTGTCATGGCCGCATCGGCCTTCCTGCGCGCATCAGCCGACCGTGATCGGGTTCTGGTCGTGCGTCCAACCCGAGGTGGTGACGCTTCCCGCGGGGGCGTTGGTGTCGAACGGGGTGACGCCGGATCCGTTCACGCTGATATCGGTCAGCGAAATACCGGACACCGAGCCGCTGTCGACGGTGATCCCGACATCGCGTCCCGCCGAGTCCGGTGTCGCCGTCACCGTGACATCCGAGATGCGCACATTGTCGACCATGCGGCCGGCATTGCCCGAGTAGATCAGGATCGCACCTTGGATGACGCCGGGATCCTGATTGGCCGCGGTCAGTGATCCACGCGAGATGGTCACCGCGTCAACGGAATCGGTGAAATAGGGCGCGCCCTCGCTGGCGACGTAGAGGCCTGCTGAGCTGGTGTTGGCGATGGTGAAGTCCTGTACCGACACGTCGCGCGCACCCACCACGGCGATACCGCGGCCCCACCGCGTACTGCCGACGGTGGCGTGCGCGATATGGATGTCGCGGCATGGCGACTCGTTGCCGTAGGACACCACCGCGATACCGTCGTCGCCGGTTTGATCGGTGCGCACGTTTTCCAGCACTCCGCCGGTGCTGCCTCCGGTGACGTGGATACCGTCGGCTCGGGTACCGGTCACGTTTACGTTGTCGAGGCGGAAACCCTGTGCGCCGGTGATGAATACACCTGCGGCCGCAGAGCCGACAACCGAGACGCCGGTCAGTGTGTCGCGATCGCCGCTCACGACGATCTTGTGCTGGTCGAGCCCGGCCCAGCGCTGCCCTTCCGCCGGTGCGGTGAGGTTGAGATCACTCACCGCGACATCGTCTGCGGTGATCTGCACGGCCGACGTCTGGTCGTTGGTCGCCCGCAACGTCGCCCCGTTACCGTCGATGTGTACGCCCGGCACGGTGAGCCTGATGACTGCGTCGTGTTCGTACACCCGCGGTTCCAGCGTCAAGGTGTCGCCGGGCTTCAGCGCGTCGAGCTGAGCCTGCAGCGTGCTTCCGTCGAGCTTGGGATCACCGGCGCACACCGACGGCGACAGCGGACCCAGGACCAGGACCGCTGCGACGCAGTTGAAGACGACCAGTACCCAGCCGCCGAGCCGGACAGCGCGACGCACCGCCCCGGCCCGTGCGGTCGTCTCACGTTTTGGCATGACGATCCTTGCGTTGTGCGGACGCCGCGAGCGCGATGACGATGAACAGCGGAATCCAGGTGTAGGCGGTGCGGCCCTGCGACCAATAGATGTACCGGGGCAGCTCGACCAGTCCGGTGAACACCACCGGATACAGCAGCAGCCCGAACACCTTGCCCTGGCAGAACGCCTGGTACAGCAGGCCGGCGGCCAGGCCGGCGATGAAGAAGAACACCAGCCCGCCGAGCTGGCCGTAGTCGACGAACGGCCCGACATAGCCGCTGGGGTTGTTGAACTCCTGATTGCCGTAGTGGTCGAGCATGTTGAAGTACATCGACCCGTCGGCCTGCCGACTGTACGGCGCGATATGCCCGGCGACCCGTTCGTAGAGGTGGGTCTGCTCGATGACCGGCGCCGTCCAGAACCCTTCGAGAGTGTCGTAGGGCACCCGGCCGGGCCAACCCAGATGGTCGAGGATCAGCTGGCCGTTGTTGATCGCCGTCGCGTAGTAGCCGGCGAACCGGCTCATCGCGAAGTCGACGAAGGACGCCGAGGAATGCAGCCGGTAGAACGTCCACGAGCGGAAGTACTCGAAGGTCCCGAAAACCACGACGATCGCGAACAGCGAACCGAACGGGATGAGCTGGGCGAAACGCCGGCGCAGTCCGTGGTGAAAGGACAGCCGCGCGGCGAGGATCAGCGTCACCGGGACGATCAGCTCCAGGATCGCCAGGCGCTCGGTGAAGATGTACGCACGCGGTACCGCGAAGCCCACCACGATCAGCAGCTTGGCCAGTTCGGCCCGGGAGAAGCCGTGCGCGAGCAGAATCGCCGAGATCACCACGGCCGCGATACCGGCCTGTGTCAGCGTGGTGACGCCCGGCACCGTTCCGATGAGATCGCGCACCGGGGTGGAGCCGTCATTGGGCGCACCGGCGAACAGTTGCGCCGGGCCGAGCCCGGCCTTGACGATCAGCAACGCAAAGCCGAGGTAGCCGGTGACGGTGAGTGCGGTCAGTACGGTGCTGGCCCGTCGCAGCAGCGCGATCAGCCGGTCGCTCAGGCCGGGCCACGGCGCTCGCAGTCCTGCAGCGGACGGTGATATGACGATCCCGATGAGGGCACCGAAGCACAGCGCCAGCACACCGCACCCGAAGAGCACCGTCACTTCGATGGTGATCGATTTCGGGGTGCCCCATAAGGTCCGGAATTCCTGATCCCCGATGAACAGCGTCGGCAGAATCGAGGCCGCCCCGACGAAAAGGGACACGACCACCGGGGAAAGCCACCACAACCGCAGCACCGGATGGGTTTTGACCGGTTCGCCGAGACGATCGGCCGTCAGCGTCACAGCTCGTCCGCCGATGCTGCCGGACACCGTCGACGTGACACCGGAGGATCCCTCTCATTGACCAGCACGCGGGTCGGACAGCGGGCACGACACGCGGTACACGACCGCCGCGATGTTACCGGAAATCGGCGTCGAGTGGGTTGCCGGCGACGGTAACCGCAAACTGTGCCGGTGCCGGTCAGGAGTTGCGGTCGCAGCCCAGCAGTGCCGCTTTCACGAGTGCTCCGTACTGGTAGACGTAGGTGAAGGCCCACTGCGACAGTCCGTAGTCGTAGCGGCGAGGTACCGGAATCATCGTCACGGTCCCGTCGAAGCACTGGCCGAAGATGTAGCGGGCCCGGACCATGTGGAAATTCCACGAGATGACGATGATGTGCTTCCAGTGGCGCTGTTTGGCCAGTCGCTGCGTGAACATGGCCTCGCCCCTGGTGGTGAACGGATCGGGCCGAAAGCAGATGACGGTGATGGTGGCCGGCGCGGACGCACAGGCCTTGTTGATACCGCTGAAGTCACCCCATGAGTTGGACAGCACCACGGTGTCGGCGTAGCCCTCTTGGGCCAGCCGCATGCCGTACTGGACCCGGCCGTCCCAGTCCCCGCCGAGCACCACGATGGCGTCGGCCTTCACCGGTCGCTCCCCGTGCGGCCGGGTGAAAAGCAGGTAGCCGCCGACCCCGAGAACGATGACGAGCACGAGTGCGGCGCTGACGACAGCGATGAGCGATCGGCGCAGCCGCGACATGCGGGGCAACGTTACCGGCCCGGACGGGCGGGGGGCGACCGGAGCTCCAGCCGGCCTCGTTATCCTGTGCCGCATGGCTGCCGACCTCGTACCGATTCGTCTCAGCGTCACCGCGGGCGACCTCTACACCTTGTGGGCGCCGCGCTGGCGAGACTCCGGCGACGAATGGGAAGGGTTCCTGGGCGAAGGCGACGACCTGTTCGGTTTTCCCACCATCGCCGAACTGGTGGCCTTCGTCCGCAGCGGCGCGGCCAACGATCTGGATGACCATCCGGCCTGGGAGAAAATGACCAAGGCCTCGGCGCACAAGTTCGAGCCGGCCGATGAGCAGTGCTTCGACCTGACCCTGGTCGAAGAGCTGCTGACCGAGAAGCCCACTCCGGAGTCGGTGACCACGCTGGCCAACGCGCTGGCGATCGTGTCGTCACTGGGCACGGTGTGCGACCTGGCCCCGGTCAACAAGTTCTTCAACGGCAACCCGGCGCTCACCACCGTCAACGCCGGCTTCGACGAGTTCAGCGGCCGCGCGGGCGCCAAACGATGGGCCAACATCGCCGTCATCGTGGGCCGCAACTGGGACGGCGTGCTGGCGGCGATCGAGGAGATCATCACCACGCCCGACGTCGACGAGGCCGCGGCCAAACGCGCCGAGGAGGAGCTGGCCGAGCCGGCGCCCGAGGACGAGGACGACGACGAGCTCGAGGCTTTCGGCGAGGGCGACGACAGCGACAGTGACATCGCCGAGGCGCCGATCGTCGCGGCGACCAGCACCGTGATCCTCGGTGACGACGAGGACTTCTGGGTGAAGGTCGGTATCGACCCGATCCACGTGATGACCAGTGGCGGCAACTTCTACACGCTGCGCTGCTACCTCGACGAGCGCCCGATCTTCCTGGGCCGCAACGGCCGCATCAGTGTTTTCGGATCCGAGCGCGCACTGGCCCGTTACCTCGCCGATGAGCACGACCATGATCTGTCGGATCTGAGCACCTACGACGACATCCGCACCGCCGCCACCGACGGCTCATTGGACGTCGAGGTCGTCGAGGAGAACGTCTACGTGCTGACCGGTCTGGTCGATGACCTGGCCGACGGTCCCGACACCGTCGATCGCAACCAGCTGGAGCTGGTGGTGGAACTGCTGCGCGATGTCGGCGATTACGCCGAGGAGGACACCGTCGATCGTGCGCTGGCCGAGGACCGGCCCCTGGGCCGCTTCGTCGCCTACGCGCTGGAGGAGTCGACCAGCAAGCCGCCCGCACCCTATGCCGACGCGGTCGCCGAATTCGAAAGCCTGGAGCGTTTCCTGGAGTCCCGGCTGCGCCGCGAATAACCCCGCCCAAACGCACATTTCGGCGGGAAAGTGCGAGTAGACGGCGCCATTTCGTCGATCTCGGCGAATGCGCGATGAGTTCGTCGGCCCACGATGGTCAAATCAGACATGACGATCACCGACGGACTCACGACCCGAACCCTCGACGTTGCGGGCGCCCGGTTGCATTACGAGGTGCGCGGCCAGGGTCCGCTGCTGCTGCTCATCGGGTCACCGATGCCTGCCGCCGATTTCGCCCCGCTGACCCATGCGCTGGCCGGTGACCACACCGTAGTCACCTATGACCCGCGCGGCCTGGCCGCCAGCACCATCGACGACCCGGATCAGGACGCCACCCCGCAGCTGCGCGCCGCCGATGTCGCCGCCGTCATCGACGCCATGGGCGGCGGCCCCGCCGATGTGTTCGGATCCAGCGGCGGCGCAGTGACCGGACTGGCGTTGGTCACCGCATATCCGGACAAGGTGCGCACACTGATCGCCCACGAACCGCCCGTCACCGAGCTGCTGGCGGACGCCGACCGTCAGCGCGCCGTCACCGAGGAGATCATCGCGGCCTTCCATCGCGACGGCCCGGCAGCGGCCTGGCAGCTGTTCATGGCCAATGCCGGTTTCGACATGCCCGAGGAGCCTTCTGGGCAAGGCCCGCAACCCACCGCCGACGAGCAGGCCAAGCAGCTGGCCGATATGACCCGGTTCTTCGACCACGAGATGCGCGAGACCATCGGCTTCCGGCCCGATATCGCTGCCTTGCGCACCGCTCGCGTGGTGATCGGGATCGGCGCGGAGTCGAAGAAACTGCTGACCTACCGGACCAGCGTCGCGCTGGCGCACGAACTCGGTGTCGAGCCCGTCGAGTTTCCCGGTGACCACACCGGTTTCATCCCGGCGCCGGGTGCGTTCGCCGACGTCGTTCGATCGGTGCTGTGATCAGCCGATCAGTACGGCGTAGCGCGGTTTGATGACATCGTCGATGATCGCCAGCCGCTCGTCGAACGGCAGGAAGGCCGATTTCATCGCGTTGATGGTGAAGCGTTCCAGATCGCTCCAGCCGTAGCCGAACGCCTCGACGAGCCGGGCCATCTCCTGGCTCATGGTGGTATCGCTCATCAACCGGTTGTCGGTGTTGACCGTCACCCGGAACCGCAACCGGGCCAGCATGTCGAACGGGTGCTCGGCGATGGACGGCGTGGCACCGGTCTGCACATTGGAACTCGGGCACATCTCCAGCGGGATGCGCTTGTCCCGCACGATGGATGCGACCCTGCCGAGGTGGTAGCTGCCGTCGGCCTGCTGCTCGATATCGTCGACGATGCGCACCCCGTGGCCCAGCCGGTCAGCCCCGCAGAACGCGATGGCCTCATGGATGGACGGCAGCCCGAACGCCTCACCGGCATGAATTGTGAAGCGCGCGTTGTTGTTCCGCATGTACTCGAAGGCGTCCAGGTGACGGGTGGGCGGGTATCCGGCTTCGGCGCCCGCGATGTCGAAACCGACGACGCCCTTGTCGCGGAACCGGATCGCCAATTCGGCGATCTCCCGTGACCGTGCGGCATGGCGCATCGCGGTCACCAGACAGCGCACCGTGATGGGGCGACCCTCGGCGGCGGCGGCCTTCTCGCCGTCGGCGAAACCGGCGAGGACCGCGTCGACGACGGCGTCGAGTGACAACCCGTTGTCGATGTGCAGTTCGGGGGCGAACCGGACCTCGGCGTAGACCACCGAATCCGCGGCCAGGTCCTCGACACACTCAAAAGCCACCCGGTGCAGCGACTCCGGGGTCTGCATGACGGCGACGGTGTGGGCGAACGGTTCCAGGTAGCGCACCAGTGACCCGCTGTGCGCCGCGGTGCGAAACCACGCGGCCAGCGAGTCGACATCGGTGGCGGGCAGCTGGTCGTAGCCGATCTGGGCGGCGATGTCGAGCACCGTCGCCGGCCGCAGGCCGCCGTCGAGATGATCGTGCAGCAAGGCCTTGGGGGCTTGGCGGATGGCGCCGATACCCAGCTGTGGTGAAGGTGTGCTCATGATCCCATCCGGTCGATGATCAGGGGGCGTGGCGAAGGTGCCGATGCGCCGATGCTGTAGGCGCCGTCCAGTTCGGCCAGGGCCGGCGGGAGCCGCGCAGGGCTGTCGGCGTAGAGCGTGAAGAGCGGTTCGCCGGCCACGACGGGTTCACCGGGCCTGCGGTGCAGGCGCATCCCGGCGCCGTGCTGCACCTGCTCACCCGGGACCGCGCGGCCCGCTCCGAGCCGCCACACCGCCAATCCCACCGCCAACGCGTCGATATCGCCCATTGTGCCGCTTGCCGATGCCGTCACGGTCTCCGAATGCGCACCGATCGGCAACGGTGCGCGCCAGTCACCACCCTGAGCGGCGACAAGGGCGCGGAACGAATCCATGGCCGAACCGTCACGCAGGGTGTCGGCCGGGTCGACACCGTCGACGCCCGCCAGCTCGCACATATCGTGGGCCAGCGCCAGCGTCAGTTCGACGACATCGGCCGGACCGCCGCCGGCCAGCACCTCCAGCGATTCGGCGACCTCGACGGCGTTTCCGACCGTGCGGCCCAGCGGAGCGTTCATATCGGTGAGCACCGCCCGGGTCGGCACACCGTGCGCCAGACCCAGCTCGACCATGGTGCGGGCCAGCTCGACCGACTCGGCCGGGTCCTTGAGGAAGGCCCCCGACCCGACCTTGACGTCGAGCACCAGCGCATCGGCGCCCTCGGCGAGCTTCTTGCTCATGATCGAGCTGGCGATCAGCGGCAACGACTCCGTGGTCGCGGTGACATCGCGCAGCGCGTAGATCAGCCGGTCGGCGGGTGCCAGCGCACCGGCGGCGAAGATCGCCGCACCGACATCGCACAACTGTGCGCGGACCTGCTCGGTGCTGATCTCGGCGGTGAAACCCGGGATCGACTCCAGTTTGTCCAGCGTGCCGCCGGTGTGCCCGAGTCCACGGCCAGCGGCCTGCGGTACCGCGGCACCGCAGGCCGCGACGACCGGAACCAGCGGGATGGTGATCTTGTCGCCGACGCCGCCGGTGGAATGTTTGTCCACCAGCGCCAGCGGGCGGCCGTCACGGCGAAGGTCGGAGAAGTCCAGCCGCTCCCCCGAGGCGATCATCGCGGCGGTCCAGCGGGCGATCTCGTCGCGATCCATACCGCGCAAGAAGATGGCCATCAGCAGCGCCGCCATCTGGCCATCGGTGACCCGGCCGCCGGTGTAGGCCTCGATGACCCAGTCGATCTGGGCGTCCGACAACCGGCCGCCGTCGCGTTTGGTCCGGATGACCGTCGGTGCGTCGAACGACGGCGCGCTCACCTGGTGCTCCTGACCCGCTCCAGATCATCGGGGCCGAAGGCATCGGGCAGCAGCTCGCCCAGCGGTTTGGGGCCCGACGGGTGGTCGATCAGCAGCCCCGCTCCACCGTGCTCGAACAGCACCTGCCTGCACCGCCCGCAGGGCATCAGCGCATTGCCGGTGGCGTCCACACACGCCAGTGCCCGCAGCCGGCCGCCACCGCTGGAACGTAGGGCGCAGACCACAGCGCACTCGGCACAGAGACCTAGGCCATATGAGACATTCTCCACATTGCAGCCCACTACGACGCGGCCGTCGTCGACCAGTGCGGCCGCGCCGACGGGGAATTCCGAGTACGGCGCCCAGGCATGTGCCGACACTTCTATTGCCTTGTCCCGCAACAGTTTCCAGTCGATTTCACCGGTCATGCCGACGGCTCCGAAATGTTTCTGAATCCATTCACCATGCCCCTGTCCGGATGCCGTCGGTTGCAGTTGTCACCCTAGCTTCACCCCCAAAAGCGCACCTTGCGCGCCGATGGCGGTTCGATCGGGGGTGCAAATGGGTTTAGAGTCGCCCAGACGGTTGCTCACGAGGATTCCCCATTCAGCCAGGGGACATCCGCACACCGCCACGCCGGGGCAGCCCGACAACCCGGCGTACACCGATGACGTTGGAGGCGCTGATGACAACGGCGGCACCGGCAGAGCCGAGCAAGCGCGACAAACCGCGCCGGCGAACCCTGTACCGGGGAGATCCAGGCATGTGGTCCTGGGTGTTGCACCGCATCACCGGCGCGACCATCTTCTTCTTCCTCTT
The DNA here is from genome assembly GCA_016197405.1 of Mycobacterium sp. Lineage (GTDB taxonomy): Bacteria > Actinomycetota > Actinomycetes > Mycobacteriales > Mycobacteriaceae > Mycobacterium. The sequence goes on along the minus strand of JACPVR010000011.1, from coordinate 282,289 downwards.
TGTGCACGTGCTCGACACCGCGTTGGTCCGGGTCAGCCCGCAGGCCTACAACGAGGTGATCGAGACCTACAAGACCCCGATCGTCGGTCTGATGGAGGTCGGTCTGGTGGCCGCGGTGCTGTTCCACGCACTCAACGGAATCCGCGTCATCCTGATCGACTTCTGGGCCGAAGGTCCGCGGCACCAGAAGAAGATGCTGGTCGGCGTGGCCGCGATCTGGCTGCTGGTGATGGTGCCCGCCCTGGTGGTTCTGGGCATCCACATGTCGGAGCGGTTCCTGTGAGCGCCCCGAACTCCAAGCGGTTCGGCGGAGAGCCGGCGCCGGTACTGGAGAAGAGCTTCGACCGTCCCGCCGGACTGGACAACCCCCGGGCACCGCGGCGCCGCGGCGGTATGCCCAACTTCGAGAAGTACACCTGGCTTTTCATGCGGTTCTCGGGGCTGGTGCTGGTGTTCCTGGCACTGGGCCACCTGTTCATCATGCTGATGTGGCAGAACGGCGTGTACCGCATCGACTTCAACTATGTGGCGCAGCGCTGGGCATCCCCGTTCTGGCAGACCTGGGACCTGCTGCTGCTGTGGCTGGCCCAGCTGCACGGCGGCAACGGCATGCGCACGATCATCGCCGACTACACCCGCAAGGACAGCACCCGATTCTGGCTGAACGCCCTGCTGGCGCTGTCGATGATCTTCACGCTGGTACTGGGTACCTATGTCCTGCTGACCTTCGACGCGAACATCTCGTAGAGGAAGACTGAGCTCCGATGATTCATGAGCATCGTTATGACGTCGTCATCATCGGCGCCGGCGGTGCCGGCATGCGTGCCGCGGTGGAAGCCGGGCCGCGGGTACGCACCGCGGTGCTGACCAAGCTGTACCCGACCCGCAGCCACACCGGTGCCGCCCAAGGCGGCATGTGCGCCGCACTGGCCAATGTCGAGGACGACAACTGGGAGTGGCACACCTTCGACACCGTCAAGGGTGGCGACTACCTGGCCGACCAGGACGCCGTCGAGATCATGGCCAAAGAAGCCATCGACGCGGTGCTCGACCTGGAGAAGATGGGGATGCCGTTCAACCGCACCCCCGAGGGCCGTATCGACCAGCGCCGGTTCGGCGGACACACCCGCGATCACGGCAAGGCGCCGGTGCGCCGCGCCTGTTACGCCGCCGACCGCACCGGCCACATGATCCTGCAGACGCTGTATCAGAACTGCGTCAAGCACGATGTCGAGTTCTTCAACGAGTTCTACGCCCTCGACATCAGCCTGACCGAGACCCCCAACGGTCCGGTCGCCACGGGCGTGGTGGCCTACGAGCTGGCAACCGGCGACATCCACGTCTTCCACGCCAAGGCGATCGTCTTCGCCACCGGCGGTTCCGGCCGGATGTACAAGACCACCTCCAATGCGCACACCCTGACCGGAGACGGCCTGGGCATCGTGTTCCGCAAGGGACTTCCCTTGGAGGACATGGAATTCCACCAGTTCCACCCGACCGGCCTGGCCGGCCTGGGCATCCTGATCTCCGAGGCCGTCCGCGGTGAGGGTGGCCGTCTGCTCAACGGTGAGGGCGAACGCTTCATGGAGCGCTACGCACCGACCATCGTCGACCTGGCACCGCGCGATATCGTCGCGCGCTCCATGGTTCTGGAGGTGCTGGAAGGCCGTGGCGCCGGCCCCAACAAGGACTACGTCTACATCGACGTGCGCCACCTGGGTGCCGACGTGCTCGAGGCCAAGCTGCCCGACATCACCGAATTCGCCCGCACCTACCTGGGTGTCGACCCGGTGACCGAGCTGGTCCCGGTCTACCCGACGTGCCACTACGTGATGGGTGGTATCCCGACGACGATCACCGGACAGGTGTTGCGCGACAACGACAATGCCGTTCCCGGGCTGTTCGCCGCCGGTGAATGCGCATGCGTCTCGGTGCACGGCGCCAACCGGCTCGGCACCAACTCGCTGCTGGACATCAACGTCTTCGGCCGTCGCGCCGGTATCGCCGCGGCCAATTACGCTGCCACGCACGACTTCGTGGACCTGCCCCCCGAACCCGCCGGCATGGTGGTCGGTTGGGTCGGCGACATCCTCTCCGAACACGGTCACGAGCGCGTCGCCGACATCCGTGGCGCACTGCAGCAGTCGATGGACAACAACGCCGCGGTGTTCCGCACCGAGGAGACGCTCAAGCAGGCGCTCACCGACATTCATGCGCTCAAGGAGCGTTACTCGCGAATCACCGTGCACGACAAGGGCAAGCGCTACAACAGCGACCTGCTTGAGGCGATCGAGCTGGGCTTCCTGCTCGAGCTGGCCGAGGTGACCGTGGTGGGCGCGCTCAACCGCAAGGAATCTCGTGGCGGGCATGCGCGTGAGGACTACCCCAATCGCGACGACACCAACTACATGCGCCACACCATGGCATACAAAGAAGGTTCGGATCTGCTGTCCGACATCCGGCTGGACTACAAGCCCGTGGTCCAGACCCGGTATGAGCCGATGGAACGGAAGTACTGACTCATGAGTGCACCCGTGATCGATAAGCCGGAATCTGGCGATCCGGCACTGCCGCCCGTGCCCGAGGGCGCGGTGATGGTGACGCTGAAGATCGCCCGGTTCAATTCGGAGAATCCCGACGCCGCGGGCTGGCAGAGCTTCCGGGTCCCCTGCCTGCCCAGCGACCGGCTGCTCAACCTGCTGCTGTATGTCAAGGGTTACCTGGACGGCACGCTGACGTTCCGCCGGTCCTGCGCGCACGGCGTGTGCGGTTCGGACGCCATGCGGATCAACGGTGTCAACCGGCTGGCCTGCAAGGTGCTCATGCGCGACATGCTGCCCAAGAACAACAAGCCGCTGACCATCACCATCGAGCCGATCCGCGGGCTGCCCGTGGAAAAGGACCTGGTGGTCAACATGGAGCCGTTCTTCGACGCCTTCCGCGCCGTCAAGCCGTTCCTGATCACCAGCGGCAACCCGCCGACCCGCGAACGCATACAGAGCCAGACCGACCGCGCCCGCTACGACGACACCACCAAGTGCATCCTGTGTGCCTGCTGCACCACCAGCTGCCCGGTGTTCTGGAGCGAGGGCTCCTACTTCGGGCCCGCGGCGATCGTCAACGCGCACCGCTTCATCTTCGATTCCCGCGACGAGGGCGCCGCTGAACGGCTCGACATCCTCAACGAGGTCGACGGCGTGTGGCGCTGCCGCACCACCTTCAACTGCACCGAGTCCTGCCCGCGCGGCATCGAGGTCACCAAGGCGATCCAGGAAGTCAAGCGCGCGCTGATGTTCGCTCGCTGACCGCTGACCACTGCACGTATCGGTTCCGTCACGGTGTGGTTGCACGTGCGAGTCTTATTTGACCTGACCTATCGCATTCACAGGGTCACCCGGTGAAATGAGTGGGGTGTCCGCAGCAACCTTCACCGAACACGGCGTCAGTGACTCCGGTGTGCCCATCGACGGTTACTGCGCGCCGGGATTCGACGGTGTCCGCGAGCAGTTCGAACGCAATTTCACCGAACGCGGCGAGGTCGGTGCCGCCGTCGCCGGCTGGGTGGACGGGGAGCTCGTCGTCAACCTGTGGGGCGGCTGGCGCGATGCCGCCAACACCACCCCGTGGCAGCAGGACACCCTGGCCAGCGTCTACTCCGGATCCAAAGGCCTGACCAGCACCTGCGTGCATCTGCTGGCCGAGCGCGGGCTCATCGACCTGCACAGGCCGGTGGCCGCCTACTGGCCGGAGTTCGGGCAGGCCGGTAAGCAGGACATCACGGTCGCTATGGTGCTGGCGCACCGCTCCGGCGTGATCGGGCCGCAACGGCGGCTGTCCCCCGACGACGTGCTCGACTGGGACCGGGTGTGCGCCGAGCTGGCGACGGCGCAACCGTGGTGGCCACCGGGCACCGCGCAGGGCTATCACATGGTGAGCTTCGGCTTCATCCTCGGCGAGCTCATCCGTCGCGTCACCGGACGTACCGCCGGAGAATTCCTGCGCGAGTACATCGCCGAGCCGCTGGGCGCCGATGTCCACATCGGCCTGCCCAGCCACGAACACCATCGCTGCGCCGAGATGATCAACAAACCGCACATCCGCGATGTCCTGGCCGCCGGCGGGGCACCCGAGCACCCGCGGTCGCTGGCCGAGCACGGGATGGCCGGCCTGGCGGTGGCGATGGGATTCATCCCCGACGACGAGCTCGGTTCGCAGACCATCGACCGCTGGCGCTCGGCGGAATTCCCCGCCACCAACGCGCATGTGTCGGCGCTGGGCATGGCGACGTTCTACAACGCGATGGCGCACGAGAAGCTGCTCAGCCGCGAGACGATGGAACGGGCCCGGCAGTCCCAGGGTGGGTTGGCCACCGACGTCGTGCTGGGTCCGCGGGTCGCCGACCATGGTTGGGGTCTGGGCTACATGCTCAACCAGCGTTGTGTCGCGGGCCCCAATCCGCACAGCTTCGGCCACGGTGGTTCCGGCGGCTCGTTCGCCTTCGTCGATCTGGAGAACCGCATCGGCTACGCCTACGTGATGAACAACTTCGACGCGAGGGCATGTCACGCCGACCCGCGCAGTGTCGCGCTGTCGGATCAGATCTACGCAGCGCTCAACGTCTCGGCGGCATGAGCTCGGCCCTTCTCGACGGTGTCGGGTACCGCGACCGGACCTACCGGTCCTCGCCCGGGGTCGTCGTGGCGCTGGCCGTGCTGGCACTGGCCGCCTACGTCTACGGTGTTGCCGAAATGGCACCCATCGGCGCCATGCCCGCCATCGCAGCGGATTTCGGCGTCGACGAGGCACACGTCGGATTACTCACCGCCGCTTACGCTTTCATCAGTATCGTCACGACCGTTCCGCTGGTCCGCTGGACTGCCCGGTGGCCGCAGCGGCGGGTCTTCGTCGCGACCCTGGCCTGCCTGACAGTGGCCCAGGTGCTCTCCGCGCTGGCGCCGGGGCTGGGCTGGCTGGCGGCGAGTCGGGTGCTGTGTGCCGTCACCCACGGCGTGATGTGGGCCATCATCGTGCCGATCGGGGTTCGCCTGGTCCCGGCGACGCACGCCGGGCGGGCCACCGCCGCCGTCTACATCGGCTCGGCGGCGGCCCTGGTCGTCGGCAACCCCCTGACCACGTCGATGAGCCAGGCATGGGGTTGGCGTCCGACGGTGGCTGCGTTGGCGGCGGCGTCGGCCGTCATCATGGTGACGGCGCGGGTCGTGCTGCCCGTGCTGGCCGTCGACAGTTCCGAACCCGCGGTCGTCGAACGCACCGCGGCGCCGCATCGCAACACCCGCCTGCTGACGCTGTGCGGCCTCACGGTGATCGGCGTGAGCGCGCATTTCGTCTCCTACACCTTCATCGTCCCGATCATCCGCGATGTGATCGGTGTCGGCGGGACCGCACAGGCCTGGGTGTTGGCCGCGTTCGGCACCGCCGGCCTGCTGGCGCTGGCACTGTTTGCGCGCGCCGCCGACGAGCGGCTGCGGCCGGCCGCGGCGGGCTGCCTGACGATCCTGTGCCTGGCCTTGGCAGTGTTGATCATCGTGTCGTCGTCGGGACCGGGAGCCGCGGCCATCGCCTTCGGCGTGGGGGCGGTCATCGTCTGGGGCGCCACCGCCGCGGTGTTGCCGCCGATGCTGCAGGCCGCGGCAATCCGTGCCGCCCCGCGCGCCGCCGAGCAGGCATCCGCGCTCTATGTGACAGCCAGCCAGGTCGGCATCCTGTGCGGATCGGTCGCCGGTGGGCTGGTGTATGCCCGCCTCGGTCTGACCATGGTGCTGTCGGTGACCGCGGTGCTCTTCGCCGTCACCCTGCTGGGTGTGCTGCTGCGCCCGGACGCGTTCCGCAGTCCCGCGGCGGTCTGACCGCGCCGCCACTTTGCCGGCCGCCCCGCCGAGGCGGCTCCCGCGCCATCGGTGCATTTGGCGGAGCAAACAACGAAATCCGTAGCTGTGAGGTCGCTGTGAGCACCATTTCGGTTGTTGGTCAGCGAAACCACCACTGAAACCGTATTCTCCCAAACGCTAGGACAGGGCACGAAGGAGACAGCATGACCACAGGTGCAACCACCGTCGATCCGGGAAGTTCCGGCACCGGCGGAACCGTCGACAGCAAGGGCCTCAAAGGCGGTTCCCTGGGGCTGCTGTCCAGCGTCGTCGTCGGTATGGCGTCCACCGCACCGGCCTACAGCCTGGCCGCGGTGCTCGGACTCATCGTGGCCAGCGGCGCGGGCGTCAAAGCGGCGGCCATCGTGCTGTTGGCCTTCGTGCCGATCTACCTGATCGCCGTGGCGTATCAGGAGCTCAACAAGGCCGAACCCGACTGCGGGACGACGTTCACCTGGGCTTCCCGCGCCTTCGGTCCCCTGGTGGGCTGGATGGGCGGCTGGGGCATCATCGCCGCCGACGTCATCGTGATGGCGAACCTGGCCCAGATCGCCGGCGCCTACTCCTTCACATTCGTCGGCGATCTCGGCTGGACGGCGGCCGCCGATCTGGCGAGCAGCACCCTGTGGTCGACGGTGGCCGGCGTGATCTGGATCATCGTGATGACCTACATCTGCTACCGCGGTATCGAGGTGTCGGCCCGCCTGCAGTACTTCCTGCTCGGTTTCGAGGTCATCATCCTGGTGGTGATCTCGGTGTACGCGCTGATCAAGGTCTACACCGGCAACGCACTGCCGGAGTCCATCCACCCGTCACTGTCCTGGTTCTGGCCCGCGGGCCTGGACTTCGGTTCGGTCATCTGCCCGGCGATCCTGATCGCGATCTTCATCTACTGGGGCTGGGACACCGCGGTGGCGTGCAACGAGGAATCCGACGATCCCGGCACGACACCGGGCAAGGCCGCCGTGCTGTCGACGTTCCTGCTGTTGGCCACCTATGCAATCGTCACGGTGGCTGCCGTCGCATTCGCCGGCGTCGGGGAAACCGATGCGGGCCTTGGCAATCCGGACAACTCCGCCGACGTCTTCGGCGCCATCGGGCCCGCACTGTTCGGTGACAGCGTCATCGGACACATCGGCCTGCTCGCACTGTCGGCCACCATCTTGACCTCGGCCTCGGCATCAACCCAGACCACGATCCTGCCGACCGCGCGCACCACGCTGTCGATGGGCGTCTACAAGGCACTGCCGACGTCGTTCGCCAAGATCCATCGCAAGTACCTGACCCCGACGGTCTCCACCGTGGTGATGGGCGCGGTGTCGATCTTCTTCTACGTGATGTTCACGCTGATCAGCAGCAGCCTGTTGCTGGCCCTCATCGGTTCGGTCGGTTTGATGATCGCCTTCTACTACGGCCTGACCGGTTTCGCGTGCGTCTGGTACTACCGCAAGACGTTCACCGCCTCGGCCCGCAACTTCCTGATGCGCGGGGTGGTGCCCCTGGTCGGCGGCCTCATGCTGACGGTGGTCTTCGCCTACGGGCTCAAGTCGTATGCGGCGCCGGACTATCTGGTCGACGACAACGGCAACAACGTCACCATCTTCGGTTTCGGCGCCGTCGCCGTGGTGGGCATCGGCGCACTGGTGCTCGGCGTCATCCTGATGATCGTCTGGTGGGCCATGTCCCCCGGCTTCTTCCAGGGCAAGACCCTGCCGCGCCGGGTCGATCTGCTGCTCGAACCCGCCGTCGGATCGGTGCCGCACTTCGGACTGCCCGATGCCGGTGACATGCCGACCGTCATCGCGCCCGACCTGTCCAATCTGCCGCCCGGAGAGACCGCCGTCGACCCGCAGACCGGAGAGGAATTCACCAAGAAGGGCTGAGGGCGGGCGTCATGTTAAGCGCACGAAACTGATTTCCCGCAGGAACCACACAGGATCAGCGGGATCCGTATATTGCTCGCATGGCAATCGCGCAACCACCGCCGGCGCCCGCTGTCACCGACAAGGGGCTGCAGGCAGGCGCACTCGGCCTGGTCGGCAACGTCGTCATCGGTCTCGCCGCTGTCGCGCCGGCCTACAGCCTTGCCGCCACACTCGGGTATGTGGTGCTCGCCGTCGGCGAGAAAGCGCCGGCGATGTTCGTGCTGGCCTTCATCCCGATGCTGCTGGTGGCCTTCGCCTACAAGGAGCTGTCGCAGGACACCCCGGACTGCGGCACCACGTTCACCTGGGGCACAAAGGCTTTCGGCCCATGGATCGGCTGGATCGGCGGTTGGGGCCTTGCGGTCTCGGCCATCATCGTGCTGGCCAACGTCGCCGAGATCGCCGCGGTTTACCTGTTCAAGTTCCTCGGCCAGGATGCGCTGGCCGAAAACATCTGGGCCAAAGTCGGTCTCGGGTCGTTCTTCATCATCGCCATGACGCTGGTGAGCGCTCGCGGCGTCGCGGTCTCCGAACGCATGCAGAACGTGTTGATCGCCGTCCAGTTCGGTGTGCTGGTCCTGGTGAGCGTCTGGGCGCTGATCCGGGTCTTCACCGGCACCGCGGGCGCACAGGCCGTCACACCGTCCCTGTCGTGGCTCTGGCCGTCCGGACTCGACATGTCCTCCATCGCGGCCGCGATAATCCTGTGCATCTTCATCTATTGGGGTTGGGACGCCTGCCTGGCCGTCGGCGAGGAGACCAAGGATCCGGGCAAGACGCCGGGCATCGCTGCGGTCATCACCACGTTGATCCTGGTGTGCACCTACGTCCTGGTTGCCTACGCCGTGCAGTCCTTCGCCGGATTCGGGGAAGTGGGTATCGGGCTCAACAACGCGATGAACACCGACGACGTGCTGACCGTGCTGGGCAAGCCGGTGGCGGGCAGCATAGTGGCCTCGCTGCTGCTGCTGACGGTGTCGATCTCGGCGCTGTCCTCGACACAGACCACGATCCTGCCGACGGCACGTGGCACGCTGTCCATGGCGGTGTACGAGGCGCTGCCCAAGCGCTTCGCCAGCGTTCATCCGCGATACATGACGCCGGCCTTCGGCACGATCGTCATGGGCCTGGCCGCCCTGTTCTTCTACCTGGTGCTGACATTCCTCTCGGAGAACGCGCTGGCCGATTCGGTCGCCTCTCTGGGTCTGGCGGTGGCGTTCTACTACGGCATCACCGCCTACGCCTGCGTCTGGTACTTCCGCAGAACACTTTTCCAATCGGTCCGCAATCTGTTCTTCCGCGGCATCTTTCCGTTGCTCGGCGCAATCGCGATGACCCTGGCGTTCGGGAAGAGCGCCTACGACATGATGGCACCGGATTACGGCTACACCGCGTTCGGTCCGATCGGCGGTGTCTTCGTGCTCGGCGTCGGGATGTTGGTGCTGGGCATTCCGCTGATGCTGGCGTGCTTCGCCTTCGGCACGAAACGGTTCTTCCGGGGCGAGACGCTCAACGCCGACACCGAGGTGAAGGTGCCCGATGTCTTCTGATGCCGGCCGCCGACTGACACCGAAAGTGTGGAGATCGCAATGCATCTGACCGTCGGTTACTTGCGCACCCCCACCGGTGACGACGGTGTCGCGCTGGCTGCCACCCTGGCACGCACCTTCGACGCCCAGGTCGACGTGGTGCTGATCGTGCGCGAGGAGCTGCCCGACGGCCATCCAGGCCGGGCGCAGTACCAGGAGTTCCTGCTCGAACGCGGCGCGGAATGGATCGACACGGCCGTATCGACGTTGCGGGCCGCAGGCGTCGCGGCCAACTCCACCGTGCTCATCGGCGAGTCGTTCGCCGAGTCGCTGCTGAAATTCGCGGAGGAACACCACTCCGACATGATCGTGGTCGGCGGCGCGCGCGACGGATTCTTCGGCGGCCATGTGATCGGACCGGTGGCCAGTGCACTGCTGCACACCTCGACCATCCCGATTGCCTTGGCGCCCCGCGGTTTCGCCGAGGATCCGCCAGCGGTGATCACCGAGGTGACCGCAGCGGTACCCAATAAGGCCGGCGACGACAACCCGCTGCCGTTCGCGATCACCCTGGCCAGCGCTGCCGGTCTGCCGATTCGGATGGTGTCGCTGGTGTCGGCGGAAAACCTCGCCGACACCGAGAATCTGGCCGACCTGCGGGCTCAGCAGATCGCCGCGGCCGAGGAGAATCTGGCCGTCGCGGATCGCGCCCTGCCCGAGACCGATATCGAGTCGCTGGTGGCCGAAGGTATGACACTGGAATCGGCCATGAAGAAACTCAATTGGAGTGATTCCGACATCCTGGTGGTGGGTTCCAGCCGATTCGCGGCACCGAAGCGAATATTTCTCGGCTCGACCGCTTCCCGGATCCTGGCCGGCACCGACGCCCCGGTCATCGTCATCCCGCGCGGTGAGTAGAGGGGTTTTCGGTCGCTCACAGCGCGGGTAAGGCGCTCAGCCGTCGAATTCGGTGGCAGCCAGAGCGATATCCCATCGATCTACCCCGTGGCGGGCGAGCCCCATGAGGACCAGGGCCGTTCCTTCCAGCCAGTGCGCCATGTTCAAGCCGCCGACGTCCAGCGGGCGCAACCCGAGGCTCCCGATGAACTCCGATACGAGCGCCTTGGCCTGCGCGTCGTCGCCGGCGAAGAACACATCCACTGCCCGGCCCTTCTCCAGGACATGCCCGAAGACGGTGTTGAACGCTTTCACCACGCTGGCGCCGGCCGGGGCCACCGCGGCAACTTCCTGCGCGATCGAGGTGTCATCAGGGATGGCCAGCCCGTCGGCCGCGGAATTGAACGGGTTGCTGATGTCGACGATGACCTTGCCCGCCAACGCGTCTGCGTATTGGGCGACAACCGGGACGACGCCGGCGTACCGCAGGGCCACGATGACGACGTCCCCGGCCGGGACTGCCCCGAACTGCCCCGTCGTGGTGCTACCGCCGAGAGTTGCGGCCAGATCGGCGGCCTTGGACTGATCGCGACCGATGATCTCGACGGTGTTGCCACCGGCCACCGCCAGTGCGCCGATGGTTCGGGCCATGTTCCCGGTTCCGATAATGCTGATGATGCTCATGCGGTTTCCTGTCTTGTGTTGTGCGAAAAGGTGACGTCCCCACCCTCGAGCCCGCGCCGAGGCTGACTCATCGCCCGTTCGTGCGCAGTTCCCAGGGCGGCATGCCGAGCAGGCCCGCAAGGTGGTGCTGCATCTGGACGCCCGAGGGCAGCGGGCGCCACCAGATGGTCACCTCGGCGATCTTTCCGTCGGCGTCGAGCAGGATGTAGTCCATCCCGTCGACCACGGTGTCTTCGATCTGCAGCCGGAAGTATGCGGCGTGGTGCGTATCGCCGGTGAGGACTTCGGAATAGGTGAGGCCGGCCGCCGCGCCGACTCCTCGCATGGCTTCCAGGACTGCCTCGCGGCCGGTCACTGGCTCGTCGCTGAGCGGGCCGTACATCACCACACCTTGGGCGAGGATTCCGGAAAGAGCGTCTGCGTCGGCACCGCCGTGCATGCAGTCGACGAAGAATTCCACCGTGTCGCGGTGCGGGGCGAAAGAGGTCATGTTTCTCCTATGTGTTTGGGGTCGTGACTCATTCAGATCACCGTGGTGCCGCCGTCGACCACCAGCTCCATGCCGTTGACGTAGCTCGAATCGTCGGAGGCGAGGAACAACGCGGCCGAGGCGATCTCCTCGGGGCGGCCCATCTCTCGCCGCGGGATGACCGACTCGAACTGCGCCTTCATCTCGTCGTCCATCACCTCTTCCAACATCGGTGAGGCGACCTGGCCGGGGGTCAGCACGTTCACCCGGATCTTGCGGTCCCTCAACTCAGAAACCCACACCCGCGCGTATGCAGGCAGCACGGCCTTGCTTCCGGCGTACACACTCCAGTTCGAGTAGCCACGCAGCGAAGCGTTGGACCCGGTCATGAAGATCGAGCCGCCATCGTTGAACAGTGGCAGCGCCTTCTGGACTGTGAACAGCGTGCCCCGCGCGTTCAACCAGAAGGCGTCATGGAAGTCCTCCTCGGTGATCTCGCCGAGCGGGCTCTGCTTGCCCACCCCGGCACTCGCCCACAACACGTCGATCGCGCCCTTTTCCTGCTTGACCGTGTCGAACAGACGGTCCAGATCATCGAGGTCGGCCGAATCACCTTGCACGCCAGTCACGTTGCGGCCGATCTGTTCGACCGCCCGGTCCAGCGCGTCCTTGCGCCGGCCCGAGATGAAGACGTGAGCGCCTTCGTCGACGAACAACTTGGCACCGGACAGCGCCATCCCACTTGTCGCGCCGGTGATTACGGCGACCTTGCCATCGAGCTTTCCCACGATCACTCCGTTCGTTCGAAAGTGCCGATGTTATGTACACCGATCAGAGTGCTTAACGTATCGGACAACCACCATGGACGCAAGCTATGTACACCGATCCGTACCAAACTGGGTTATTCTGACTGCATGACGGAGTTGGAGAAGGGGCCGCGTGGATTGCGTCGCGGCAGGGGCGCACGAGAGCGCATCCTCGGCGCTTCACAACAGCTGTTCCGCGATCAAGGGATCAACAGCACCGGCCTGGACCAGCTCTGCGCGGTCGCCCAGGTGTCCAAGCGCACGTTCTACCAGCACTTCACCGGCAAGGACGAGCTGATCGCCGAGCACCTACGCCGATTCGATCCCGACATCCTGCCCGAGGTGTTCGACCGCACCGACCTCACACCCCGCGAACGACTACTCGCCGCCTTCGACATTCACGCGCCGCTGTGCCCGTTCATCGCGGCGGCCGTCGAAATCCACGACCCAGACCACCCGGCACGCGTACATGCGGCCGACTACAAGAAAGCCTTCGCCGCACGGCTCACCGAAACCGCACGCGAGGCCGGCGCCACCAACCCCGAACAGCTCGGCGAACAGTTGGCGCTGCTCTTGGACGGCGCATCGGCGCGCAACCGAGTCCTCAACACCGAAACCTTCGCCACGGCCGCAGCCATCGCGGTCGTACTCATCGACAACGCCATCCCCGCCGCAGCGGTACCGGCCGGCGGACCTGGCCGATCTACCGCTTGGTGAAAATCGTCCGGTGCCATTCCTTTTCGGCCACGCCGGTGTTGTCGCTCATGACGTGCTTGATGGTCAGGTACTCCTCGAAGCTGTACTGACTCATGTCTTTGCCGAACCCGGAAGCACCTACGCCGCCGTGCGGCATCTCCGAGATGATCGGGATGTGGTCATTGATCCACACGCAGCCGGAATTGATCTCGCGTGAGGCGCGCTGCGCCCGGTAGACGTCGCGGGTCCAGGCCGATGCCGCCAACCCGTAGACGGTGTCGTTGGCCTGTCGCAGCGCATCGTCGTCGTCGGTGAACGCCCGCACGGTGAGCACCGGGCCGAAGATCTCGTCGCGGTAGATCTCGGACTGCTCGTCGACATCGGCGATCAGGGTGGGCCGGTAGAACGAGCCCGGCAGATCCGGGATCACGCCGCCGGTGACGATGCGCCCGCCCTGATCGGGTGCGCGACTCACCATGCCGGCGATCTTGTCGCGATGCGCCATCGAGATCACCGGACCCAGGTCGGTGTCCGGGTCGGTCGGGTCGCCGACGACGATCTTGCTCATCACCTCGCCGACACCGGCGACGAAATCGTCGTACAACGCCTGCGCCACGATGGCCCGGGTGGCCGCGGTGCAGTCCTGGCCGGTGTTGATGAGCGCCCCGGCCACCGCACCCTGGATAGCGGCGTCCAGGTCGGCATCGTCGAACACCACGAAAGGCGCCTTGCCGCCCAGCTCAAGCTGGGTGCGGTGGCCATGGGCCGCGGCTGCGGCCATCACCTTGCGGCCTACCGCGGTCGATCCGGTGAACGTCACCACATCGACTCCCCGATGGCCGGCCAGCGCCGTGCCGGCATCGTGGCCCGCGCCGGTCAGTACATTGAGCACCCCGTCGGGCAGACCGGCCTCCTGCGCGATGCGGGCCAGCGTCAAGGTGGTCAGCGGCGTGAGTTCGGCGGGTTTGATGACCACCGAACAGCCCGCCGCCAGCGCGGGGATGACCTTCCAGATGGCCATCTGCAGCGGATAGTTCCACGGGGTGATGGTGGCGACGACACCGACGGCCTCGCGTCGGATGCTCGACGTGTGGTCACCGGAGTACTCGGCGGTGGCCTTGCCCTCCAAATGCCTTGCCGCACCCGCGAAGAACGCGACATTGTCGATACTGCCCGGAACGTCGAACTCGGTTGCCAGCCGGACCGGCTTACCGGTCTGGGCCACTTCCTCGGCGATGAAGACTTCGGCGTTGGCGGCCATCAGTTCGGCCAGCTTGCCCAGCACCGCGGATCGTTGCGCGGGGGTCGCGCCGGCCCACTCCGGGAAGGCCGCGCGAGCGCTCGCCACCGCGGTGTCGACATCGGCGGTGGTGGCGAGTGCGATCTCGGCGACGATGGATCCATCGGCGGGATTGATGACGTGATGAGGCGATCCGGAGGTGGCCACCGCCGCCCCGTCGATCCAACTCCCGGCCAGCTTTTTCCCGTCCAGCGTTGCGGTCATGGGCCAACGGTAGTCGAATGGAGATACACCGACCACACATCCGCTACGTATTCCTGTGGCTGATTCGGTATTCACAGCTGATATTGCTCGTAGTGGTTGCCCCTGACAACGAATTCCGTGCACAATCAAGTCCATGCGAGAAGCGGGGGTCCACAACGGCGGAACCGTCCCGGCGGTCCAACTCGACGACCTATCCAAGGCCATCATCGAGAATCTGCAGCAGGACGGCAGGCGGTCCTACGCCGGTATCGGCAAGGCCGTGGGGCTGTCGGAGGCCGCGGTGCGCCAACGCGTGCAACGCCTCGTCGACAGCGGCGTCATGCAGATCGTCGCGGTCACCGATCCCATGCAGTTGGGTTTCGCCCGCCAGGCAATGATCGGCATCCGCTGCACCGGCGACACCCTCAAGGTCGCCGAGAAGCTGTCGGCGATCGATTCGGTGGACTATGTGGTGCTCACCGCGGGGTCATTCGACGCCATCGTCGAAGTGGTCTGCGAGGACGACGACGACCTGCTCGATCTGCTCAACACCAAAATCCGCGCGGTGCCAGGGGTGATATCAACCGAAACTCTCGTTTACCTCAAACTCGTTAAACAGCAATATAATTGGGGCACCAGATGACAATCACCGAATCAACCACCAGCACCACCGCCAACCTGGCCGCCAAGGCCGACCGCCACCTGTGGGGGCACTTCGCCCGCCATGGTGCCGACATCACGCCGACGATCATCACTCGCGGTGAAGGTGTCCACATCTGGGACAGCAACGGCAACAAATACATCGACGGCCTGTCGGGTCTGTTCGTCGTTCAGGTCGGACACGGCCGGGCCGAGCTGGCCGAAACCGCCGCCAAACAAGCCGAGACCCTGGCGTTCTTCCCGCTGTGGTCGTTCGCGACACCGCCTGCCATCGAGCTCGCCGAGCGGGTCGCCGGTTATGCGCCGGGCGATCTCAACCGGGTCTTCTTCACCACCGGCGGCGGCGAGGCCGTCGAGAGCGCGTGGAAGTTGGCCAAGCAGTACTACAAACTGACCGGCAAGCCGGGCAAGTACAAGGTGATATCCCGGTCGATCGCCTATCACGGCACCCCGCAGGGAGCACTCGCCATCACCGGCATCCCCGCATTCAAGGCGCCGTTCGATCCGCCGACCCCGGGCGGGTTGCGGGTGCCCAACACCAACTTCTACCGGGCTCCCGAGCAGTTCAGCACCGATCCCAAGGCGTTCGGCCGCTACTGTGCCGACCGGATTGCCGAGGCCATCGAGTTCGAGGGGCCGGACACCGTGGCCGCGGTGTTCCTGGAGCCGGTCCAGAATGCCGGTGGTTGTTTCCCACCGCCGCCCGGGTACTTCGAGCGGGTCCGCGAGATCTGCGACGAGTACGACGTGCTGCTGGTGTCCGACGAGGTGATCTGCGCTTACGGCCGGATCGGTTCGATGTTCGCCTGCAACGACTTTGGCTATGTGCCGGACATCATCACCTGCGCCAAGGGTTTGACCTCGGGGTACTCGCCCATCGGGGCGATGATCGCCAGTGACCGGCTGTTCGAGCCGTTCAACGACGGCTCCACGGTCTTCGGGCACGGCTACACCTTCGGCGGGCACCCGGTGTCGTCGGCCGTGGCGCTGGCCAACCTGGACATCTTCGAGCGCGAGGGCATCAACGACCACGTCAAACAGAACGCCCCGGCGTTTCGGGCCACGCTGGAGAAGCTTCTCGATCTGCCGATCGTCGGCGACGTCCGCGGCGAGGGCTACTTCTACGGCATCGAACTCGTCAAGGACAAGACCACCAAAGAGACCTTCAACGACGAAGAGTGCGAGCGGTTGCTGCGCGGATTCCTGACGCCGGCACTGTTCGAGGCCGGTCTGTACTGCCGCGCCGACGATCGCGGCGACCCGGTGGTGCAGCTCGCTCCGCCCCTGATCTGCGGGCAGGCGGAGTTCGACGCCATCTACGACATCCTGCACAACGTGCTCAGCGAGGCCGGCCGGCGGATGTAGGCGCCCCGTATCGATCGCATCCGGCCCCGGTGGCAGCTGCCGCCGGGGCCGGATCGCGTCACCACGAGGTGAGTCACGCCAGCAACAGAAACCCCACAAGCCACAGCGCGGCTCCCCGGATTCGGCAGGTTTCTCGCCTAATCTGCAGACACGATGTCGACCTCACCATCCGCATACCGGCGTGCTTTGCGGCAGGCCACGGCGCTGGCAGCGGCCCTTTTCCTGCTGGGCGCCCCGGCGCTCGCGCACGCCGATCCCGACCCGGGCCCCGACCCGTGTCCGTACAAGGTGAGCACGCCTCCGGCGGTCGACTCCTCGGAGATACCCGAGTCCGGCGATCCCCCGTCGCCGCTGCCCGTGCCCGTCAAACCGGTCGGCGGCGACGCATTGTCGGGCTGCGGCGTCATCGCCGCCCCGGACACGCCCCCGATTCCCGGTGACGTCTCCGCCGAGGCATGGCTGGTCGCCGATCTGGACTCCGGCGAGATCATCGCCGCGAAGGATCCGCACGGCAGGCACCGCCCCGCCAGCGTCATCAAGGTGATGACCGCGATGGCGGCCATCAACGAGCTCAACCTCAACAAGCTGGTGCCGGGCACCGAGGACGACGCCGCGGCCGAGGGCACCAAGGTCGGCGTCGACGTCGGCGGCGACTACACCGTCGATCAGCTGCTGCACGGTCTGCTCATGCATTCCGGCAACGACGCCGCACATGCGCTGGCGATGCAGCTCGGCGGTATGGATGTCGCCGTCGGCAAGGTCAACACGCTGGCCAGCAAGCTCGGGGGACGCGACACCCGCATCGCCACACCGTCCGGACTCGACGGACCCGGTATGAGCACGTCGGCGTATGACCTGGGGTTGTTCTACCGGTACGCCTGGGAGAACCCCACCTTCGCCGGCATCGTCGCCACCAAGACCTTCCAGTTCCCCGGCCACGGCGAGAGCCCCGGTTACGAACTGGAGAACGACAACAAGCTGCTCAGCAACTACCCGGGTGCTCTCGGCGGCAAGACCGGCTACACCGACGACGCCGGTCAGACCTTCGTCGGGGCCGCTGAACGCGACGGCCGCAGGCTGGTCGCCATCCTGTTGCGCGGCACCCGTGTTCCCATCGCGCCGTGGGAGCAGGCCGCCCGGCTGCTCGACTACGGTTTCGCCACCCCGCCCGGCACCTCGGTGGGAACGCTGGTCGATCCCGACCCCTCGCTCAAACCCGCCAAGCCCGATGCCGCAGATTCCGCCGTCGCCGCCAAAGCGTCGGCGTTCGTTCCGGAGGTCGACTCGACGCCGGTGCGCGTGGGTGTCGCCGTGGTGGGCACGGTGATCGTGTTCGGCCTGATCATGATCGCCCGGTCGGTCAACCGCAGGCAGCCCCGCTAGTTCCAGCCGCGCAACAACCGTTCGGCACCGTCGGTCAGGTCCACCAGCACCTCGGCCGCAGTCCGCGTCTGCCGCACCATGCCGACACCCTGGCCCGCGTTGACGGGGGTGGCCGCGCCGGCGGCGTCGCACAACACGCGCTCGGGAAGCGTTGCGGGCCAGGCGAAGTTCTGGGCGATGTCGAACTCCCGCGTCAGGGTCGTCGAGTCCGACGGTGCGGCCAGCAACTGCTCGCGGGCGGCCGGTGCTGTCAGTGCCTCCGCGCAGGCCGCGAAAACGGTTCCCAGCCAGGCACCTGATGCCCCGGCGGCCAGCACCGCGGCAAGAGCACGCGCCGAGGCGATACCGCCCGCCGCCAGCACCGGCACGGCGACGGCGTCGAGCACCTCGGCCAGCAATGGCAAGGTGCCCATCCGGGGCGCCCCGTGACCGCCGCCCTCGGCACCGCGCGCCACCAGCACGTCCACGCCGGCGTCGGCGGCGTGGCGTGCCGCCCCGACATCGGCGATCTGGGTGGCCACCATGATGCCCTCGGCGTGAGCCTTTGCCACCCAGGACCATTCGTCGCCGAAGCTGACACACAACACCGTGGGCCGCGTCGCCAGCGCGACGTCCAGTAACGCCGGCTCGGAGGCCATCACCCAGTGCACCAGACCGATACCGAACGGCTGCAACGCTTGCGGAAGTTCGTCGAGTTGCGCCGCCAGGGCACCGGCCGTACCGGCGCTGCCCATCCCGATCATGCCGAGCCCGCCGGCCCGGGTCACCGCGGCGGCCAGCCGGCCGCCTGCGGCGCCACCCATCGGCGCGTTGACGATCGGCGTCCGCAGACCCAGCCCCTGTGACCACGGCGTCGCGAGCGCCATGGTCAGTCGTCGCGCCCGCGCCTGCGCAGGCGGGAAAAGCTCAGCGCACCAATGGCTCCCGCGGCGGCCGCGGCCAGCGCCTGGGCCGGGGCGATACCGGGCAACACCACCGGCCGGTTGTTGATGATCGCCGGCGCCGGCGGCGGTACCAGGTCTTCACGCAGATTGTCCTTGGACGTCGCGGCCCACGCCGTGGAGAACAACACCAGCCTGGCGGTGATATAGGCGAAGACCATCAGGCCCAGCACCGGGCCGAATGTCGCCCCCGCGGGGCCGGTGACCACCGATTTGAGGTACACCGATGCCACCAGTTTGAAGATCTCGAAACCGGCGGCTGCTATCAGGCCGGCCCGAAGGCTGCTCCGGAAACTCGACGATTCCCGTGGCAGCCGGGCGATCATCCAGGTGAACAGCATCCAGGAAACCACCACCGACATCACCATCGAGGCCACCCGCAGGACCACCGAGAGTCCGGGGATTTCACCGACACCCAGCCAGTGCAGGACGCTCTCCATCACCGAGGTGTTACCCAGCGCGGCCAGCGCCACGGTCAGTGCGATCGCGACGAACGTCGAGAGCAGTGCCAGCAGATCCGACAGCTTGGTCTTGACGAAACCCGGCGGGTCGCCGCGCTGGTCACCCCACATCTGGCTCAGTGCCTCACGCAGGTTGGCCATCCACCCCAGGCCCGCCCAGGCCGCAGCCGCCAGGCCGATGATGCCCACCGAGGTGCGCGAGTCGATGGCCGAATCCATGAGCTGGATGAGCTGATCGCCGAGGTCGCCGCTGACTGCTGCTTTGATCCGGCCCTCCAGATCGGCGAGCAGGTCGGGTCGGCTGGCCAACACGAACCCACCGGCGGCGAAGCCCACCATCAACAACGGGAACAGCGCGAAGATGGTGAAGTAGGTGACGCCCGCGGCGTAGAAGTCGCCCTTGCTGTCGGTGTACTGCTGCTGGGCCCGCATCACATGGTCGAACCACGGCATCCGGGCCCGCAGCCTGTCGACGAACCCCGGTTTCTGGTCCGGTTCGGCCGGTATCGCCATCCAGCCTCCCCTGTTCAGAATGGTTGCGGTAGAAACCCTAACCGGTCATATACCCGCTTTACCGTGCGAGCTGTCACCTCGCGGGCACGTTGCGCCCCGGCGTCGAGCACGGCTTCCAGTTCGGCCGGGTCGGCCAGCAGTTCGTCGACTCTGGCCTTGATGGGAGTGACGAATTCCACGACGGCCTCGGCGGTGTCCTTCTTCAGGTCGCCGTAACCGCGCCCGGCGTAACCCTGCACCAGGGTGTCGATCGCGGTGCCGGTGACCGCCGACTGGATGGTGAGCAGATTGGAGACGCCGGCCTTTGCCTGCGGGTCGAAGCGGATCTCGCGCTCGCTGTCGGTGACCGCCGAGCGGATCTTCTTGGCGGTCTTGGCCGGATCGTCGAGCAGGGCGATCAGGCCGGCGTCGGTGGCAGCCGACTTGCTCATCTTCGCGGTCGGGTCGGCCAGGTCGTAGATCTTCGCGGTGGCCTTCGGGATCAGCGCCTCCGGCACCACGAAGGTCTCGCCGAAGCGGGCGTTGAAGCGCTGCGCGATATCGCGGGACAGTTCCAGGTGCTGGCGCTGGTCCTCGCCGACGGGCACCAGATCGGTGTCATAGGCCAGGATGTCGGCTGCCATCAGCACCGGATAGGTGAACAGCCCGACGGTGGTGGCGTCGGTGCCCTGCTTGGCGGACTTGTCCTTGAATTGCGTCATCCGGGACGCTTGGCCGAAACCGGTGAAACAGCCCAACACCCAAGCCAATTGGGTGTGCGCCGGCACGTGGCTCTGCACGAAGATGGTGCTGCGCGCCGGATCGATGCCCAGCGCCAGGTACTGCGCCGCGGTCACCAGGGTGCGCTTGCGCAGCACCGCCGGGTCCAACTCGGAGGGAATGGTGATGGCATGCAGGTCGACGACACAGAAGAACGTCTCGTAGTCGTCCTGCATGCCCACCCACTGGTTCACCGCGCCCAGGGCATTACCGAGGTGCATCGAATCGGAGGTGGGTTGCACGCCGGAAAGGACGACGCGCTTGTCGGTCGCGGTGCTCATGATCGTTCGATCTTGTCATGCACCGATCACCCCGCATAAACCTGCATGCGGCGCTACGCTCCCGCGGTGCACCGCATCGCGTTCGCCTGTCTGCTGCTCCTGGCCGCCTGCCTGCTGCCCGCACCGGCACAGGCCGCACCCCCCGCCCGTGTGGTGGTGATCGTCTCCGGCGGAGACGCCGTCAGCCCGTTCACCACCGGTGACCAGGCCTGCGCGTCCGGGCTCGCGGCGGGCAACACCGATACCGCGCTGCGCCAGGATCTGCTCGACCACGGTTACACCGTCTTCACCTCCCCCGCGATGGCCGGTCGCGGCCCCGTCGTCGACCAGGGCGGCTTCGGGGCGTTCGGTGACTGCCCGATAACGCTGCCGGACATCATGACCGTCGACTCCACCGGCAGCATCGACCTCGCCGGCGAACATCTGGCGCGTTTCCTGAATTACCTGCACACCAGCCGGGGCGTCACGGACGTGAACATCGTCGGGCATTCGATGGGCGGGCTGTATTCGCGGGCGGCACTGCGGGTTCTGCAGAAGACCGATTCGCCGGTGCGGGTGCGGTCGCTGACCACCCTGGGCACACCGTGGCAGGGCAGCTTCCTGTCCGATTACGCCAATGACATCACCCCGATGTCGGACTGCCTGGGCGACGCCTTCTGCGAGCAGGGTATGGCGGGGCTCAAGGCCGAGGTATTGCGCCAGATGTCGGGCTCGGGCCGCGAGGTCAACCAGGGCTACCTGATGGGTCCGGGCGGCTGGAACGAATTCCAGGCCGGTGTGCTCGACAACATTCCCGTGACGCTGATCGCGGGCAATCGGTTCACCAAGGACGGTCCGGTCAATCCGACTGTGTGGCCCAATGACGGCATCGTCGCCCAAACCAGCGCGCTGGCCGTCGATATCAGCGACCGGGTGCTACCGCACCGGCGGTGCGCGGCGTTCGACGACACCCACAGCATCTTCGTTTCCAACGAGGCGGGCCTACCGTGGGATACCGGGCTGACCTGGGACCCGCGGGTGTTCGCCGTCGTGCGGGACGCCCTGGACAACGCCGGCACCGCGCTCACGACCGCCAACCGGGCCGGCTGCCCACCGGCCTGAACGACGATCAGCCGTACTCGACGGTGACGGGTGCGTGGTCCGACCAGCGCAGCGCATAGGCCAGCGGTCGTTCGGTGCGTGCCGCGGTCACCCGGGCGGCCAGCCCGGGGGTTGCGAGCTGGTAGTCGATGCGCCAGCCGGCGTCGTTGTCGAAGGCCTTCCCGCGCCAGGACCACCAGGCGTACGGACCGGCGACGTCGGGGTGCATCTGACGCACGACGTCGACCCAGCCGGTGGCCAGCAGATCGGTCAGCCATTGCCGCTCGGCGGGCAGGAAGCCGGATTTCTTGACGTTGTTCTTCCAGGCCTTGATATCGGCTTCGGTGTGGGCGATGTTCCAGTCGCCGCAGAGCACGGCCTCGCGACCGGTGGTGCGCAGCTGGGCCATTCGCGCGGCGACGGCGGCCATGAAGCGTTCCTTCTCCAACTGGCGGTCGGTCTCGGCCTCACCGGTGGGGACGTACACGCTGGCGACCGTCACGTCGGGCAGATCGACCTCGAGATACCGGCCATGTGCCGCGAATTCGTCTGCGTCACAACCTATCCGGACCTCGCCGAAAGGAATGCGGGACAGTATCGCCACGCCGTTTCGGCCCTTGATGTGCGGTTCGGCCGACGCCAGCGCCCAGCCGTCGGCGAGTGCCGGCGCGAGCGCGTCGGCCAGCTGCTCGTCGTCGGCGCGCGTTTCCTGCAGGCAGATCACGTCGGCGCGGGTTTCTTTGAGCCAGGCCAGCAGGCCGAGGTTGTCGGTCGAGCGTTCCTTGACAGCTGCCCGGATACCGTTGACGTTGATGGTGGTCACGATCACGGGCACCAACTTAACCGTGGTCACCGACGCCCGGCGGGCGCGACGACCCGGTACCAGCGGTACCGGATACTGCTACAGTCGGCTCATGTCGCTGCACCGCGAACCCATCCACCTGGGATCGGGCGAACCGATCCTGCTGCTGCACCCGTTCCTGTGTTCACAGCAGGTGTGGTGCAACGTCGCGCCCCAACTGGCCGGCACCGGACGCTTCGAGGTCTTCGCCCCGACCATGGTCGGCCATCACGGCGGGCCCAAGGCGGGGACCTGGCTGCTCGACACCCACGTCTTCGCCGACCAGATCGAACGTCAGCTCGACGCGCTGGGTTGGGAGACCGCCCATATCGTCGGTAACTCGCTGGGTGGCTGGGTGTCCTTCGAGCTGGAACGACGCGGCCGGGCCCGGTCGCTGACCGCGATCGCACCGGCCGGCGGCTGGAACGACTACTCGCCGGTGAAATTCGAGATCGTCGGGAAATTCCTGGCCGGTGGACCGGTACTGCTGGCCGCCCGGCTGCTCGGCGCGCGGATCCTGCGGCTGCCGTTCGCTCGCCGCATCGCCACCCTGGCGGTCAGCGGGCCGGCCGACGGACCACCGGTGCCCGAACTGCTCGAGCTCATCGACGATGCCACCCACTGCCCGGCCTACTTCCAGCTGCTGATCAAATCGCTGACCGCGCCGGGCCTGAAGGAACTGGCCCATGCCAAGGCCCCGGTACACCTGGTGACCTGCGAGTTCGATCGGGTGCTGCCGCATCCCCGCTACAGCAGGCAGTTCATCGAGCACCTGCCGTCGACGACCCGCGTCACCCAGCTGGACGGCGTCGGGCACATCCCGATGCTGGAGGCGCCGCAGACCGTCACCGCGCTGATCACCGAGTTCGTCGACCAGCACACCGCATCCGGGCCGCAGGAACTGCACGCCTAGCCCCCGCGAGCAGACGCAAACGACCCCCTTTTCGGTGCGAAAAGGGGGTCGTTTGCGTCTGCTCGGCGGGGTCGCCGGATATGCCGCTGGCAGCGGGACGGTCAGTTGCGATATTCTCGGTCTCGGTCATGAGCGCCAGCGTCAAGCCCCGGCTCGCTGGCCGGCAACCCTCCAACCGCGGTGGGGTGCCCCGGGTGATGACCAGGTTGAGTAGCCCATGCGGCTACACGGCAAGCGCGGGTCCGACCCCTCGGGCCCCTGAGTAGACGGGGAAACCTGATGCGTCCTGATATGTGCGATAGCTGCTGATCCCCTCCCCCGGCGTGCGTCCTCCCGACGACACCGGGTGATTTCGAGCACCCACCAGACCATTCACGAGGAGTCACCACCGATGACCACCGATACCACCGATCCGACCGCCGACTGGTCCTTCGAGACCAAGCAGATCCACGCCGGCCAGTCCCCCGACTCGGCCACCAACGCCCGTGCACTGCCCATCTACCAGACCACGTCGTACACCTTCAACAGCACCGATCACGCCGCGGCGCTGTTCAGTCTCGCCGAGCCGGGCAACATCTACACCCGGATCATGAACCCGACCACCGATGTCGTCGAGCAGCGCATAGCCGCTCTCGAAGGTGGTGTCGCAGCACTGTTCCTGGGCTCCGGGCAGGCCGCCGAGACCTTCGCCATCCTCAACCTGGCCGAGGCAGGCGATCACATCGTCTCCAGTCCGCGGCTCTACGGCGGCACCTACAACCTGCTGCACTACACACTGCCGAAGCTGGGTATCGAGACCACATTCGTCGAGGATCCCGACGATCTGGATTCCTGGCGTAAGGCGGTGCGGCCCAACACCAAGGCGTTCTTCGCCGAGACCATCTCCAACCCGCAGATCGACATCCTCGACACCCCCGGGGTTTCGGCGGTCGCCCATGAGAACGGCGTACCGCTGATCGTCGACAACACCATCGCCACCCCCTACCTCATCCAGCCGATCGCCCAGGGCGCCGACATCGTCGTGCACTCGGCGACGAAGTACCTGGGCGGGCACGGTTCGGCGATCGCCGGCGTGATCGTCGACAGTGGCAAGTTCGACTGGACGCAAGGACGCCACCCCGGGTTCACCACACCGGATCCCAGTTACCACGGTGTGGTGTTCGCCGATCTGGGCGCACCGGCATACGCATTGAAGGCGCGCGTTCAGCTGCTACGCGACCTGGGATCGGCCGGTTCCCCGTTCAACGCGTTCCTGATCGCCCAGGGCCTGGAGACGCTGAGCCTGCGCATCGAGCGGCATGTGTCGAACGCGCAGCGGGTTGCCGAATACCTGGTCGCCCACCCCGACGTGGTCAGCGTCAACTACGCCGGGCTGCCCAGCTCGCCGTGGCACGGGCTGGCAAAGAAGCTGGCGCCCAAGGGAACCGGTGCGGTGCTGGCGTTCGAACTCGCCGGCGGGGTGGCCGCGGGCAAGGCCTTCGTCGACGCCCTCACCCTGCACAGCCACGTCGCCAACATCGGCGATGTGCGCTCGCTGGTCATCCACCCCGCTTCCACGACGCACCAGCAGCTTTCGCCGGAAGAGCAGCTCGCCACCGGCGTCACCCCCGGACTGGTGCGGCTCGCGGTAGGCATCGAGGGCATCGACGACATCCTGGCCGATCTGGAGCGCGGCTTCGCCGCCGCCAAGACCGTGTCGTCGGCCGCGGTTGCCGATCCGCAAGCCGTGGCGGCGTTTTGAGTGAGCCGGATATGACGCTGTCTGACGAACGGACCATCACGCTGCCCGCCGAAGGCGAGACGGCGGTTGTCAACATCGGTTCACTCACGCTGGAAAGCGGTGCGGTACTCGACGATGTCAGCATCGCGGTGCAGCGGTGGGGTGAGCTCTCGCCCAATCGCGACAACGTCGTCATGGTGCTGCACGCACTGACCGGCGACTCCCACATCACCGGACCGGCCGGCCCCGGCCATCCGACCCCGGGTTGGTGGGACGGCGTCGCCGGCCCCGGCGCACCGATCGACACCGATCGGTGGTGCGCGATCGCCACCAACGTACTGGGCGGCTGCCGTGGGTCGACCGGCCCGAGTTCGCTTGCCCGCGATGGCAAACCGTACGGATCACGGTTCCCGCTGGTGTCAGTGCGCGATCAGGTCGCCGCCGACCGGGCCGCACTGGCCGAGCTGGGTATCACCGAGGTCGCGGCCGTCGTCGGCGGATCGATGGGTGGCGCCCGGGCACTGGAATGGCTGATCGGCCATCCGGAATCGGTGCGGGCCGGTCTGGTGCTCGCCGTCGGGGCGCGCGCCACCGGTGATCAGATCGGCACCCAGAGCACCCAGATCGCGGCGATCAAGGCTGACCCGGACTGGTGCGACGGCGACTATCACGACACCGGCCGGGCGCCGGACGCGGGCTTGCAGATCGCCCGGCGCATCGCACATCTGACCTATCGCGGTGAGCTCGAGCTGGACACCCGGTTCCGCAACGACCCGCAGGGGCAGGAGGATCCGCTGACCGGTGGCCGCTACGCCGTGCAGAGTTACCTGCAGCACCAGGGTGAGAAACTGCTGGCGCGTTTCGACGCGGGCAGTTACGTGATCCTGTCCGAGGCGCTGTCCAGTCACGACGTCGGCCGCGGCCGCGGCGGTGTGGAGGCGGCACTGCGGTCCTGCCCGCACCCGGTCGTGGTCGGCGGAATCACCTCCGATCGGCTCTATCCGCTGCGTCTACAGGAGGAACTCGCCGAGCTGCTGCCGGGTTGTGCAGGCCTCGACGTCGTCGAATCACTGTGCGGCCATGACGGATTCCTCGTCGAAACCGAGGCAGTCGGCAAACTGGTCCGCCGGACACTGCAGCTGGCCGAGCGGTGAGCGAAGAACGCCACGACCGGTCCCTGTCGTTCGGATCGGAGGCGGCAGCCTATGAACGCGGCCGGCCCTCCTATCCGCCGGAGGCCATCGACTGGTTGCTGCCCGAGGGCGCGCACACCGTGCTGGATCTCGGCGCGGGCACCGGCAAGCTGACGACGCGCCTGGTCGAGCGCGGCCTGGACGTGGTCGCCGTCGACCCGATCGCCGAGATGCTCGAGGTGCTGCGTTCGGCACTGCCCGACACCCCGGCGCTGCTGGGAACCGCCGAGGAGATCCCGCTACCGGACAACAGTGTCGACGCCGTACTGGTGGCGCAGGCCTGGCACTGGGTCGATCCCGAACGCGCCATCCCGGAAGTCATCCGGGTGTTGCGGCCCGGCGGCCGGCTCGGGCTGGTGTGGAACACCCGTGACGAGAGATCGGGCTGGGTCAAGGATCTCGGCCGGATCATCGGTCACGAAGACGACCCGCTGAGTCAGGGTGTGAGCCTGCCCACTCCGTTCACCGACGTGGCGCGCCATCAGGTCGAGTGGACCAGCTACCTGACGCCGCAGGCGCTCATCGACCTGGTGGCATCGCGCAGCTACTGCATCACCTCGCCGGCCGAGGTGCGGACCCGCACCCTGGAAAAGGTGCGCGAACTGCTGGCCACCCATCCGGCACTGGCACAGTCGTCGGGCCTGTCACTGCCCTATGTGACGGTGGGAATCCGGGCGACGCTGGGCGACTAGGCAATTCAGGCCGGCCCGAACCAGCGAACGATCGCAGCGTCGAGCCGGTCCTGGCTCTCGGTGCTGAAAGTATCCGCCGCCCAGGCGATATAGCCGTCCGGGCGGATCAGCATCGCGGCCGGGAGCTGATCTGTCGTCGTCGCGGTGAGCACCTCGATGCCGGGATGCGATACCGCGTACCGACCGGACGGGTCGAGCAGGACCGGGCGCGCCCGGTGTAACAGGTCGGCCACCCGTTTGCCGCCGCCCAGGTCGATATCGGGGAAAAGCCGTCCGGCCAAGGGATGGTCATCACCCACGTCGTAGCGGATGTCGGCACCGGCCAGCAGTCGAGCCATCTGACCGGCGACGTCGGGCATTGTCAGCAGTTCACCGAAAAGCTCACGCAGGGCCTGCACTTCGGGCCCCGGCGCCATCAGCGCGGTCTGGGCCTGCGAATGCATCATGACGCGCTCGCCGACGGGCCGGCGTTCGGTCTCATAGCTGTCGAGCAGGCCCGCCGGTGCCCGGCCGGTGAGATGGGCGGCCAGCTTCCAGCCCAGGTTGACCGCGTCCTGCAGACCGAGGTTGAGCCCGGGCCCGCCCATCGCGCTGTGCACATGTGCGGCGTCGCCGAGCAGTAGCACGCGTCCGTCCCGGTACCGTTCGGCCTGCCGGGTGTTCTGCCCGTCGATCCGGCGCAGGGCGTGCGGTCCGGGGCCTTCGGGTTCCTCGATCGGCAAGTCGACGCCCAGCACCCGTTGCAGGCTGGCGCGCAACTCGGTCAGCGACATCGGTCCGTCCTCGGTGGCGGTTCCGTACTCCACGGTGCCGAGCATCGCCGGGCCGTCGCCGAACTCGGCGAATACCACCATGCCGGAATCGAATCGGTTGTGTCCCCAGGGAAGTCGACCGACGCCGGGGATGTCGACGGCCCCGTCGGGGGCGCGCAGTACATCGGGTATGCGCACGTGGGCAATCCGGGCGACGGTTCGGGTGGTGGTGCCGGGAAAGCCGATGCCCACGCTCTTGCGGACGAAGCTGCGCCCGCCGTCGGCACCCACCAGGTAGCCCGCGTGCAGCTGATGGTCGGCCGTGCCCGACACCGCCAACACCACGCCGTCCCCGCCGGGCGCCAGCCCGGTGAGTTCATGACCCCACCGGACGTCGACTCCGAGCTCGAGCGCCCGCTCGAACAACAGCCGGACCAGCTGCGGCTGGGGCATCAGCATGGCATACATCGGATTGTGTTCCAGACCAGCGAAATTCAGCGGCATACCGGAGAACGTCCAGCCGTAGGCCGGCTTCGGCGGGCCGTCCTCGCCGGTGAACCTCTGGTACAGGCCGCGCATGTCGAGCATCCGGACCACCTGTCCGACAAGGCCGTTGGCCTTCGGTTCGACACTGGGCCCGGGCAGCGAGTCCAGCACGACGGGCCGTACACCGCCGAGGGCGAGCTCGCAGGCCAGCATCAATCCGTTCGGGCCCGCGCCGGCGATCACGACGTCGGCGTGCTCGGTCATGACGCACCGCCCGGCACCGGCAGCCCGGCGGCCACCGACGCGAACGCCGTGCGCAGCAGCGGCGGGAACGCCACCGGCGGGTCGGCGGCGGCATAGGTTTCGGCAGCGGCGTCACCGACCGCGCGGACCACCGCGGCGACCAGTCGCGGGTACATGTCGCGGTCCGGATCGGTGCCGGTGCGTTCGGCGATGGCCCGCACCCACTCGTCGAACAGCTCGCGGGTCACGACATCGCGGATCTCGGTACGCATCAGCAACTTCCGAACTTCGAGCAGTTCGTCCCGGCTGGGTATCGACGCCTCCTCCGCGGCGAAGTCGGCTTCGACCGGTGCCATCACCGCTTCGGTGATCGACGTCCACAACGGTTCGGCGGCGGGACGGCTGCGCAGCTCTGCGATGCTGCGGCGCAACCGTTCGGCCTGCCGGTAGCCGAGCGCCTCGTACTTGCCGGTGAAGTAATTGTTGAACGTGCGCAGCGAGACCCCTGCCAGCGCCGCGATGTCGTCGCGGGTGACGTTGTCCAGGCCACGTTCGCAGGTCAGTCGCAGTGCCGCGTCGGACAGCGCGCGGCGGGTGTCGGCCTTCTTGCGCTCGCGAAGAGATGACGGTTCGGACATGCCGACACTGTACCCATAATTTTGCACGGCGGGCAAGATTGCCCGTTAGGCAATTTCTAGCTGGTGCCGAGCGGGTCGATCGTTCCCGCGATGAACATCACCACGGCGCTGACACCGGCCATGGTGACGAAATCGGCGATCCTGCTGCGCACCGCCAGCAGCCCGGCCCGGTCCTCGGACAACAACAACCGCAACGCCGCCGCGACCGCGACTCCGATTCCGATCAACAGGGCACCCCGGCGCCAATAGCTGGCCGCCACCAGGCCGAACGCCGCGACGAAGATCAGCCCAACGGCCAGGATCGGCCACTGGGCGCGCACCGCGGTCGCGATATCGGCCCGCTGGGTGGTCACAACGCGGACTCCTCTGCTTCGACGACATTCGTCAGCAGGAAGGCACGGGTCAACGGACCGACACCACCCGGGTTGGGTGAGACGTGCCCGGCCACCTCCCACACACCGGGATGCACATCGCCGGTGAGCTTGCCGTCCACCCGGCTCACTCCGACGTCGACGACGGCCGCGCCCGGGCGGACCATGTCGGCGGTCACCATATGCGGCACACCGACGGCGGCGATGATGATGTCGGCCTGCCGGGTCAGCGCGGGCAGATCACGAGTTCCGGTGTGGCACAACGTCACCGTGGCATTCTCCGACCGACGTGTCAGCAGCAGCCCGAGCGGCCGGCCGACGGTGACACCGCGACCGACCACCACGACATGCGCCCCGGCGATCTCGACGTCGAAGCGGCGCAGCAGATGCACGATCCCGCGCGGCGTACACGGCAGCGCCGCGTCCTTGCCGAGCACCAGCCGGCCCAGGTTCGTCGGGTGCAGACCGTCGGCGTCCTTGTCCGGATCGACGCGTTCGAGCGCCGCGTTCTCGTCCAGGTGCCGCGGCAACGGCAACTGCACGATGTAACCGGTGCACTCCGGGTTGGCGTTGAGCTCGTCGATGGTGGCGTTGAGATCGGCCTGGCTGATATCGGCGGGCAGATCCCGGCGGATCGAGTTGATGCCCACCTTGGCGCAGTCGGCATGCTTACCGCGCACATAGGCCTGGGAACCCGGATCGTCGCCGACCAGGATCGTGCCCAGGCCGGGTGTGCGGCCCGCCTGCGTCAGCTTCGTGACCCGTTCCTTGAGGTCGACGAAGATCTCGTCGCGCGTGGCCTTGCCGTCCAGAACTATCGCTCCCACGCCGTTCATTCTGGCACCGCATCGCGGCGGACCTTTGACAGCGCTGGCGCAGCCGTGTTCGCATACGTCGGTGGACAACGCGCCAAATGTGTTCAGTCCGGCAACGCTCGGCCCGTTGACGCTGCGTAACCGCATCATCAAGGCGGCCACGTTCGAGGCAGCCACCCCGCACGCGCTGGTCACCGACGAGCTCGTCAACTACCACCGCAGGCCCGCCGCAGGCGGTGTCGGCATGACGACCGTCGCCTACTGTGCCGTGTCGCCGGGCGGGCGCACCGAGGGCCGGCAGATCTGGATGCGTCCGGCCGCGGTCGCCGGTCTGCGTCGCCTCACCGACGCCATCCACGCCGAGGGCGCGGCGATCAGCGCGCAGATCGGGCACGCCGGCCCGGTGGCCGACTCCCGCTCCAACAAGGCCCTGGCACTGGCCCCGGTCCGGTTCTTCAACCCGATCGCGATGAAGTTCGCCCGCAAGGCCACCCGCGACGACATCGCCGCCGTCACCGAAGCGCACGCCAATGCCGCACGCATCGCCATCGAGGCCGGATTCGACGCCGTCGAGATCCACCTCGGTCACAACTATTTCGCCAGCTCGTTCCTGAGCCCACTGATCAACCGGCGCACCGACGAATACGGCGGGTCGCTGGCCAACCGCGCCAAGGTGGCGCGCGGCGTCGTACAGGCGGTCCGCGAGGCCGTGGACAAGGACGGCGCGGGCCGGATCGCGGTCACCGCCAAACTCAACATGTCCGACGGCGTCCGCGGCGGCATCAGCACCGACGAAGCGCTGCAGACCGCACGCTGGCTCCAGGACGACGGCGGTCTGGACGCCCTGGAGCTGACGGCGGGCAGCTCGCTGGTCAACCCGATGTACCTGTTCCGCGGTGATGCGCCGGTCAAGGAGTTCGCCAAGGCCTTCAAACCGCCCATGCGGTGGGGCGTGCGGATGCTGGGCAAGAACTTCCTGCGCGAATACCCCTACCGCGAGGCATACCTGATGCGCGACGCGCAGCTGTTCAGGGCCGAGCTGAGCATGCCGCTGATCCTGCTGGGCGGTATCACCAACCGCGACACGATGGATTCGGCGATGGCCGCCGGATTCGACTTCGTGGCGATGGGACGCGCCCTGCTGGCCGAACCGGATCTGCTCAACCGGATCCAGGCCGACGAGCTGGTGAACTCCATCAAATCGCTGTGCACGCACTGCAATCAGTGCATGACGACGATCTACAGCCATACCCACTGCGTGGTGACGGGCGCGCCGGACCGGTAACGGCGCAGCGCAACACCGAACACCCAACGGTTACAGTTGACCCGATGAGTCGACCAGTCGCACCCGCACTGACCGTTCGGTACGACGGCTCGGAACGCACCTTCGCCGCAGGCCACGACGTGGTCGTCGGCCGCGATCTGCGAGCCGACGTTCGCATCGCCCACCCGCTGATCTCGCGGGCCCACCTGCTGTTGCGTTTCGAGCAGCACGGTGACGGCCGCTGGGTCGCGATCGACAACGGCTCGCTCAACGGGCTGTTCGTTAACGGGCGCCGCGTGCAGACCGCCGATATCCACGACGGGTCG
The DNA here is from genome assembly GCA_016197405.1 of Mycobacterium sp. Classification (GTDB taxonomy): domain Bacteria; phylum Actinomycetota; class Actinomycetes; order Mycobacteriales; family Mycobacteriaceae; genus Mycobacterium. The sequence goes on along the minus strand of JACPVR010000011.1, from coordinate 250,215 downwards.
ACGGTCAACATCGGCAACCCGGACGGCCCGCAGCTGCGCTTCTCCGTCGGGCACCACACCGGTTCGGTCGGTAGGCCGCCGCAGACCGAAGCGGTGCCGCTCACCCCGCCGCCCGGCACCGGCGGCTACCCGTCGCATCAGCAGCCCACCCGGCCCGCATCGGGCAGCTGGCCGGCCCCGCCGCCGGGCACCGCCCCGATGCCACCGCCGACCGGCGCCCGGCCGCGGCCGAATTACCCGACCGCCGGGCACACCCCGCCGCCGTACCCGACCGGCGCACGCCCGCAGCCCTACCCGCCGAGCACCGCACAGCCGGTCTCGCAGGCCCCCGGCAACATGCCCACCCAGATGGGACCCGCCGCCATCCCGCCGCGCGCGCCGTCCGGGTCCGGCGACGGCAACCTGGCGACCAGCATGCTCAAGATCCTGCGTCCCGGGCGCGCCGTCGACGCGCCCGCCGGATCGCTGAAGATCGGCCGCGCCACCGACAACGACATCGTCATCCCCGATGTCCTGGCCTCGCGTCACCACGCCACCCTCATCCCGTCGGCCGGCGGCGGCGCCGAACTGGTCGACAACAGCATCAACGGCACCTTCGTCAACGGCCACCGTGTCGAATCGGCGGCGCTGCACGACGGTGACGTGGTCACCATCGGCAACATCGACCTGGTCTTCTCCGGTGGCACGCTGCTGCGGCGGTCGGAGACCGAGGCCGCCACCCGCACCGGCGGGCTGGAGGTCCACGGCCTGACCTGGACCATCGAGGGCAACAAGACGCTGCTCGACAACATCTCGCTGACGGCCCGGCCCGGCACGCTGACCGCGGTCATCGGCCCCTCCGGCGCCGGCAAGTCGACTTTCGCCCGTCAGGTCGCCGGCTACACCCACCCCACCAGCGGCACCATCACCTTCGAGGGCCACGACATCCACGCCGAGTACGCCTCGCTGCGTTCCCGGATCGGCATGGTGCCGCAGGACGATGTGGTGCACGGCCAGCTCACGGTCAAGCAGGCGCTGATGTACGCCGCCGAGCTCCGGCTGCCGCCGGACACCACCAAGGAGGACCGCGAGCAGGTCGTCGCTCAGGTGCTCGAGGAACTCGAGATGACCCAGCATCTCCAGACCCGGGTCGACAAACTGTCCGGCGGTCAGCGCAAACGGGCCTCGGTCGCGCTGGAGCTGCTGACCGGCCCGTCGCTGCTGATCCTCGACGAACCCACCTCCGGTCTCGATCCCGCGCTGGATCGCCAGGTCATGACGATGCTGCGCCAGCTGGCCGATGCCGGCCGCGTCGTCATCGTGGTGACACACTCACTGACCTACCTCGACGTCTGCGATCAGGTGCTGCTGCTGGCACCCGGCGGCAAGACCGCGTTCTGCGGCCCGCCCAGCGATATCGGCCCGGCCATGGGCACCACCAACTGGGCCGACATCTTCAGCACGGTGGCCGGCGACCCCGAGGAGGCCAACCGGCGGTTCCTGGACCGCAGCGGTCCGGCCCCGGCCCGACCGCCGTCGGGCCAGCCCGGCGATCTCGGAAAGCCCGCCAAAACCAGCCTGCTGCGCCAGTTCTCGACGATCGCGCGCCGGCAGATGCGCCTCATCGTGTCCGACCGCGGTTACTTCTTCTTCCTGGCGATACTGCCGTTCATCATGGGTGTGCTGTCGCTGTCGGTGCCCGGCACCGTCGGATTCGGTATCCCCGACCCGCTCGGTGACGCCCCCAACGAGCCGGGCCAGATCCTGGTGCTGCTCAACGTGGGCGCGATCTTCATGGGCACCGCGCTCACCGTCCGCGACCTCATCGGTGAGCGGGCCATCTTCCGCCGCGAGCAGGCCGTCGGGTTGTCCACCACGGCCTACCTGCTCGCCAAGGTGTGCATCTATGCCGTCTTCGCGGTGCTGCAGTCCTCGATCGTCACGGCCATCACCATCGCGGGCAAGGGTGGCCCCACCCAGGGTTCGTTGACGTTCCTGTCCCCCACCGCCGAATTGTTCGTCGTGATGGCCGCGACCACCGTCACTGCCGCCATGGTCGGCCTGGCGCTGTCGGCGATGGCGAAATCGAACGAGCAGATCATGCCGCTGCTGGTGGTCGCCGTGATGAGCCAGCTGGTGTTCTCCGGCGGCATGATCCCGGTGACCGACCGCCTGGTGCTCGACCAGCTGTCCTGGTTGACCCCGGCCCGCTGGGGTTTCGCCGCGTCGGCCTCCACGGTGGACCTGATCAAGCTGGTACCCGGGCCGCTCACACCCAAGGACGCGCACTGGGAGCACACCGCCAGCGCCTGGTGGTTCGACATGGGCATGCTGGCCGCGCTGAGCATCGGCTACCTGACCTTCGTGCGCTTCAAGATCCGGCTCAAGAGCGCATAGCTCGCCGCGGCGTCGAGACTGCATCCTGGGTGGGGATTTCGGCCGAAACCCCGCACTTGGTGCAGTCTCAACGGCCAGGTTGCGGTTTCACTGCCCGTGCACGTCGAGCCCGTGCGCGGCGGCATAGGCCAGGCCCTGGGCGATGTCGATCTTGGCGCCGCGCAGGCTTGCCGTGGTCCACAGCGTCGGATCGATCCGGGCGCCCCGCAGATCGGCCTCGTCCAGGCGGGCGCCGACGGTCCGGGCACCGCTGAGGTCGGCTCCCCGCAGCACCGCCTTGCGCAGATCGGTCTCCACCAGCGAGGCCTCCCGGAACCGGCAGCCCGACATGTCGACGCCGCGCAGGTCGGCCTTGCCCAGCGAGACCAGGGTGAAGTCCACCTCGTCGAAGATCACCGGCCGCAACCGGCAGTTGGTGAACGTCGATCCCATCAGACTGCAGTGCCGGAACGTGCTGTGCCACAGCGTGGTCCGGTCGAATCGGCAGTTACGGAACGCGCTTCCGGTGTGCACCGACTCGGCCAGGTTGGTGCCGCTGAAGTCGCAGTCGTCGAAGACGACCCGCTCGGTGGTCAGCGGGCTCAGATCCTCGTCACGGAAGTCGTGACCGACGAACTCCCGGTCGGTCCAGTTCACCCGGCCGCGGACAAGGTCTGCAGCGCGTACTCACTCACCGCGATCAGCGCGTCGCGCGCCGAGCTGCGACTGCGGGCATCCACGGCGACGATCGGCGTGGAATCCGAGAGCGCCAGCGCCTTGCGCACCTCGTCGGCCGGGAAGCGCTGGGCACCGTCGAACTCGTTGACCGCGATGATGAACGGGATCTTGCGGTTCTCGAAGAAGTCGACCGCGGCGAAACTGTCCTGCAGACGGCGGGTGTCCACCAGCACGACGGCACCGATCGCGCCGTGCACCAGGTCGTCCCACATGAACCAGAACCGTCGCTGGCCCGGCGTCCCGAACAGGTACAGCACCAGATCCTCGCCGAGCGTTATCCGGCCGAAGTCCATCGCGACCGTGGTCGTCGACTTGGCCGGGGTGGCGTCGAGTGCGTCGACGCCGGCGGACACGTTGGTCACCATGGCCTCGGTGCGCAGCGGCATGATCTCCGAGACGGCGCCGACGAAGGTGGTCTTGCCGACACCGAACCCACCGGCGATGACGATCTTGGTCGACGCGGCGTCACGCCTCTCAGAGTGCGCGTAGGCCACGGAGCGTCCTTCCTATGAGTTCGCGTCGCTCGTCATGGGTGGAGCGGTCGGTCAGTGTCGTCTGCACTCGAAGGTAACCCGACGTCACCAGATCGCCCACCAGGACACGGGCCACACCGAGCGGAACATCGAGGCGGGCCGATATCTCGGCCACCGAAGGGCTGGCGGTGCACAGCGCGACGATCCGGCCGTGCAGATCACCGGGCGGCCAGCGCCGCGCATGGGCGGCGGCCAGCGTCTGCACCGGCGCCGCCAACGGCAGATGCACCTCGGTGTCGGTCCGGCCCGCGGTCAACCGGTACGGGCGGACCAGACTCGCCTCCCGCGCAGCGGCGTGCTCGGATTCGTCCATCGCGGCTCACGACGGTTGCGGCGCGCGCCGGGTGGCCTGCGTGACCGCGCCGACGCGTTCGGCCAGCACCGCCATCTCATACCCGACCTGGCCGATATCGCACGACTTGGAAGCCAGGGTCGCCAGTTGGGACCCGTCGCCGACCTGCATGATCAACACGTAGCCGTGGTCCATTTCGACGACCGACTGCAGCACCCGGCCGCCCTGGAAGAGTTGCGCGGCCCCGGCGGACAGGCTGGCCAGACCGGAGGTGACCGCCGCGAGCTGATCGGCGCGCTCCGGTGGCAGATGTTCACTGGCGGCGATGAGCAACCCGTCGACCGAGACCAGCACCGCGTGCGCGACGCCGGCGACCTCGCGGGCGAATTTCGACACCAGCCAGTCCAGCGGACTGCCCTGCGGCGAACGTGGCGCCTCGCTCATTCCTGCCGTCCTCGACTCGTGTCGTGATCCTGCGATCGGCCCGCGTGCACACCCCCGAAATGACTGCTGATGGAGGCACGGATCGCTTCGGGGTCGCGGTCGAAGGCCACCCGCTCACCCTGGTCGGGGTGGGTGCCGTCGTCCGATGCTACCGCGTTTTCACGGTCGGCAGCGGCGGCCCCGGGCACCAGCCGGGCACCGGGATCACGCACCGGCAAACCGTTATCGGTGTGCGCGCTGACGGGTTTGCGCTCGGCCTCCGCGGCGGCCGTCCACCCGTTGTCCCACACCGACTTCCAGTCCTGCGGTGTCGCCAGCCCCTGTGGGTCGACGAGCCATTCGGAGACCATGTTCTGGTAGATCAGGTCGGGCTCGTCATCGTGTTGCGGCGAAATGTCTTCGGCGGGTTCGTCTTCGCGGCGGCGCCGCGATCCGAAGAATCCGGAGGTGTCGGCAGGGACCGTCGCGGCGGGTGGCTCGGATTCGCGCTCCCACCAGGGTTCGTCGGCGGGCTGGTCGGGCCCGCCGAACGGGCCGTCGCCGGCGATGCCGCTGGAGCCGGGTTCCCGGCGCGGCAACAGTGTCACCGAGGCCTCGGTGAGTTCGGCGTCATCGGCCTGGTCGGCGATCGGGTCGGGTTCCCCGCCGCTCCATACCGGTTGTGGCGGTGCAAGTGCGGCCGCCGGCGGGGCGGGGGCCGGCGCCGGAACCGCGCCGTCGAGCAGTTCGGGCGGCAGGTAGGCCTGCGCCGTGGTGCCGGCGCCGTCGGCGCCCACCAGCAGTCGCACGGTCATATCGTGTCGGCGCGCCAGTCTGCCGACGACGAAAAGACCCATGTGCCGGGCACTCTCGGGACTGACCTCACCGCCCGCGGTGAGGCGCATGTTGGCGATGCGCAGATCACCGTCGGTCATCCCGAGGCCGGCGTCGTCGATGTCGATGAGCACACCGCCGTTGGAGGTGTAGCTCGCCCTGACTCGCACCGCGACGGTGGGTGGCGAGTACTGCAGTGCGTTGTCCAGCAGTTCGGCGAGCATATGCACCGCGTCGGCGGCGGCCGCCCCGGTCACCGAGCAGTCGGGCACCGCGGACACCTCGACGCGCCGGTAATCCTCCACCTCGGATGCTGCCGCGTTGATCAGCGCGCCGAGGGCCACCGGGGCACTGTCGTCTCGCGAGGTCTGGGCGCCGGCCAGCACCAGCAGATTGGCACCGTTGCGCCGCATCCGCGTCGCCAGGTGATCGAGCCGGAACAGGCTGTCCAGCCGGCCTGGGTCCTCCTCGTTGCGCTCAAGGGCGTCGATGAGGGAAAGCTGTTGATCGACAAGCGATTTGTTCCGCCGCGACATCGTCTCGAACATGTCGTTGACCATCACCCGCAACCGGGCCTCGTCACCGGCGAGCAACAGCGCCTGGGCGTGCAGTTCGTCGACGGCGTGCGCCACCTGCCCGACTTCCTCGCTGGTGTGGATGGGCAGCGGCGCGGGCTCGCGTTCGTCACCGGCCTTGACCCGGTCGATCTCGGCGGCCAGATCCTGGTGCGCGATCTTGAGCGCGCCGTCGCGCAGCCGTCGCAGCGGCCTGATCAACGACCGGGCCACCAGCGCCACGATGGCCAGCACCAGCAGGAAGACCACCAGCACCACGACGCCGTCGCGGATCGCGTTGTTGCGCTGGTGCGCTGCCTCGGCGTGCACGCTCGAGGTGATGGCGGTGGTGGTCTTGGCGACCAGCTGCCTGGCGATGTCGTCGGTGATCTGGATGGACGCCAGCAGTTCGGGATTGCCGACCAGCACCGCGGCCGGATCGGAGATCAGCGATATGCGCTGCACCATCTGCGAACGCAGTTCGTTGGCCTGTTCGGAGACCCCGCCGAGCAGCGCCGACATGCCCATCACGGTGCTCGGTTCGGTTCCGGCCAGCGCGACCATCGACGCACGCAGCTCCGGTTCCGGCAGGTCGGCGCCGCGCTCGACGAGCATCCGCTGCATGGTCATCTGTCCGCGTGCGCCGACGGCACGTGCCAGCCCGTCGGCCTGGGCACGCAGGTCCTCGTCGTCGACGCGCACCGATCCGGTGATCGCCGTCTCCGCCGTCAGCAACAACGGCGCGTAGGTGGTGACCTGCTGACGCAGGTTGGCCTCGCCGGTCCTGGCCTTGTCGAGCAGCACCCCGCCGTTGTCGAGCAGCGTCGTCACCGCAAGGCGGACCTCCGGGATCGGCGCCGCGGGCCCGAGCCGCTGTTGCAATGCCGAGCGCGCATCGTTGTATTGCGTCTCGGCGGCCGCGGTGTCACCGCCGGTGGCCGTGGCCACCAGGGCGTTCTCCAGTCCGGCCATGTAGTCGTTGATGACGGGCAGCAATTCGACGCGGTCGGCGGCGACGAGCAGGGCGCGGGCCTGCACGGTACTGGCGTAGACCCGCAGGCCGCCGAAGACCGCGGCCAGCAACAGCGGTATCAGCGCGATGGCCAGCACTTTGTAGCGCACCGGCCAGTTGGACAGCGACCATCGACGCGGCCGCCGCACCGGTGTTGCCGGTTGCTGGACCCCGGGGATCGGCTGCGGGCCGGCCGGTTCACCGAACATCGTCACCGCATACTCCACGTACCGCCGTCGTCATGACCTTCCCGCAATTCGGCCCCGACCGCCGGACTGAGCAAATGTAAGCCGTGTGGCAATTGGTGCAGTATGACAGCCGCCGCACGGGGCCTGCACACTTCTTACTGAACAGACAGATTTCCCCGGCACCACAGCAAACGCGCCGTCGGGCGTGGGCAAATGGGCCGGTCGCCGGCTGACATCATCGTGGGGTGTTCAAGCTGATGTTCTACTCACCGCGTATCGCGCCCAACACCGGCAACGCCATCCGGATGGCCGCGGCCACCGGGGTCGAACTGCATCTGGTGCACCCACTCGGGTTCGATCTGTCCGAACCCAAGCTGCGCCGCGCCGGGCTGGACTACCACGACCTGGCCTCGGTGACGGTGCACGACGACCTGGACTCGGCGTGGGCAGCAATGGCGCCCGAGCGGGTCTTCGCCTTCACCGCGCATACCGACACCTCGTTCGCCGATATCTCCTACCGGGCCGGTGACGTGCTGATGTTCGGCCCCGAACCGACCGGTCTGGACGCGGCCACGCTGGCCGATCCGCATATCACCGCACGCGTCCGGATCCCGATGCTGGCCGGGCGACGTTCGTTGAACCTGTCGAACGCGGCGGCGGTCGCGGTCTACGAGGCGTGGCGCCAGCACGGTTTCACCGGCGCCGTCTAGCGGCGAGTTCTTATCTCAATTACGTTGACATAGCCGTCGTCGATGATTAGACACGAGTCATGAGCACACCTGCCCCCGGGCCAACAGATGCCATGTTCGATTCCGCCTACCGGGGCGAGAACCCCGAGATGGGCCAGGGCAACCGGCCACCGTGGAGTATCGGTGAACCGCAACCCGAGATAGCCGCGCTCATCGACGCCGGCAAGGTGCACGGCGAGGTTCTCGACGCCGGCTGCGGGGAGGCAGCGGTGTCGATGTACCTGGCCGAGAAGGGTTTCCCGGTTGTCGGCCTGGATCAATCGCCCACCGCGATCGAGCTGGCCCGCGCCGACGCACAACGTCGCGGGCTGACCAATGCCCGTTTCGAGGTGGCCGATATCAGCGATTTCGGCGGTTACGACGGACGGTTCTCCACCATCATCGACTCCACGCTGTTCCACTCGATGCCGGTGGAACTGCGCGAGGGCTACCAGCGCTCGATCGTGCGGGCGGCGGCACCCGGCGCGTCGTATTACGTGCTGGTCTTCGACCGCGCCACCATGCCCGCCGGTGGCGCGAACGCGGTCACCGAAGCGGAATTACGCGATGTGGTCGGCAAGTACTGGGTGATCGACGAGGTCCGCCCGGCCCGCATCCACGCCAACGTCCCGGAGAGCTTCCTGGAGAACTTCAAGGAGTTCGCCGGCGATCTGCGGGATGAGGCCAGCGGCCGCAAATCGATCGCGGCCTGGCTGCTCTCGGCGCACCTCAGTTGAGCCCTCACCAGCTGTCCCAGTGGGTCAGCTGCTCGGCGGGCAGCCGGTTGGCCTTCTTGAAGTCGGTGCCCTTGGTGTAGGCGATCGGGAACAGGCCGCCCTGGGCGTAGTTGTCGAACGGGATGCCCAGCAGTTCGGCGGCCTGCTTCTCACCGTCACCCATCAGGTGCAGCGTGGTCCAGGCCGAGCCGAGCCCACGCGACCGCAGCGCGAGCATGAAACTCCACACCGCGGGCAGCAGAGATCCCCAGTAGGAGGCGCTCATCCCGGCGGGTGCACCGTCGGGCCGGCCCTCCAGGCACGGGATCATCAACACCGGCGCATCCTGGAAGTGTTCGTTGAGGTATTTCGCCGAGTTCATGACCGAATCCATCTGCTGATCGCGGATGTCGCCACGCTCGGGCTTTGGCAGGTCCAGGTACGGCGTCGCGTTGGTCCGGTAGATGTCGGCCAGCGCCTTCTTCTTGGCCGGGTCAGTGACGAAAACCCATTGCCACCCCTGGGCGTTGGAGCCGGTCGGTGCCTGCAAGGCCAGGTCAAGGCACTCCATCAGCACCTCGCGCGGAACCGGTTTGTCGAAATCGAGCCGCTTGCGCACCGAACGGGTGGTCGTCAGGAGTTCGTCGTTGGTGAGGTTGAGTGTCATAGCCGGAGACTACATTCGGCGTCATGACCACTGAACTGACCGAAGAGATTTCCAGCAGACTCGGCACCGACAAGTACGGGTGGCTGACCACGGTCGCCAAGTCCGGTCAACCGGTGCCGAAACTGGTGTGGTTCTTCTTCGACGGCACCGACCTGTTGATCTACAGTGCACCCGGCGCCGCCAAGGTCGCCCACATCAAACGACATGCCCAGGTGAGCCTGAACCTGGACTCCGACGGCAACGGCGGCGGGATCATCGTGATCGGCGGGACGGCAGGTATCGACGCGGAAGGCGCCGACTGCCGCGACGATGCGCCGTACTGGGCGAAGTACGGGGCGCTGTCCGACCAGTTCGGGTTGACCGACACGATGGCCGACTACAGCACCCGTATCCGGATCAGCATCGACAAGGTGTGGACCACCCCGACGGCCTGATCCTCACTGGAAGTCCCGCGAGCGCGAACCCACGCGCATGTCGATGCGGCTCATCCGGTCGGCGATGACGGTCACTGCACCGGTGGCGTTCTGCACGATGCCCCGGACGACCAACGCCGACGCCGTCTGCGCCAGCCTGCGATGCCGCGACCACACCCCCGGTGAGCACAGCACATTCACCATTCCGGTTTCGTCTTCGAGATTCATGAATGTCACGCCCTGCGCGGTCGCGGGCCGTTGCCGGTGCGTCACCGCACCGGCCACCAGGATCCGGGTGCCGTCCGGAACCGACAGCAGCTGGTCGGCGGGCACCACACCGATCGCGTCGAGGTCGGCGCGCAGGAACTGGGTGGGATAGCTGTCCGGTGAGATGCCGGTGGCCCACACGTCGGCAGCCGCCAGCTCCAGCGCGCTCATCCCGGGCAGCGACGGGACATGCGATGCCGTCCCGACCCCGGGCAGTCGATCGGGTCGTGCCATGGCCGCCGCCCCGGCCGCCCACAGCGCCTCCCGGCGGTCGATATCGAAACACCCGAGCGCACCCGCGGTGGCCAATGCCTCGGTCTGTGGTACCGACAGCTGCACCCGGCCGGTCAGGTCGAGCAGGGATGCGAACGGCCCGTTGGCTTTCCGTTCGTCGACGATGCGCTGCGCCAGTTCGTCACCGATGTGGCGGACCGCGCCCAGCCCGAGCCGGACCTCGGTGCCGGCGTTCTCCAGATCCGCATGCGCCAGGCTGGCGTTGACGCAGGCGCCGTGCACCACGACACCGTGCCTGCGGGCATCGGCCACCAGCGACTGCGGTGAATAGAACCCCATCGGCTGGGCCCGCAGCAGCGCCGCGCAGAAGGCTGCCGGATGGTGCAGTTTGAGCCACGACGAGTAGAAGACCAGTGAGGCGAAACTCAGTGCATGGCTTTCCGGGAAGCCGAAGTTGGCGAACGCCTCCAGCTTCTCGTAGATCCGGTCGGCCAGCGCCCCGGTGATACCGTGCAGTTCCCGCATGCCCTGGTAGAAACGGCCGCGCAACCGGCGCATCTTCTCCGTCGATCGTTTGGATCCCATGGCCCGGCGCAGTTGGTCGGCCTCGGCCGGTGAGAACCCCGCGCAGTCGACCGCCAGTTGCATCAACTGCTCCTGGAACAGCGGCACTCCCAACGTCTTCCGCAGGGCGGGCTCCATCGACGGATGATCGTAGGTCACCGGGTCCAACCCGTTGCGCCGCCTGATGTAGGGGTGCACCGAGCCACCCTGGATGGGACCGGGACGGATCAGGGCGACCTCGACGACCAGGTCGTAGAACATCCGGGGTTTCAGCCGCGGCAGAGTGGCCATCTGCGCACGCGACTCCACCTGGAACACCCCGACGGAGTCGGCGCGCTGCAGCATCTCGTAGACGGCCTGCTCGGACAGGTCGAGCCGGGCGAAGTCGACATGCAGGCCCTTGTGCTCGGCCAGCAGGTCGACGGCATAGTGCAGCGCCGAGAGCATGCCGAGTCCGAGCAGGTCGAATTTCACCAAACCAATTGCCGCACAATCGTCTTTGTCCCACTGCAGCACACTGCGGTTCTCCATCCGCGCCCATTCCACCGGGCAGACGTCGGCGATCGGGCGATCGCAGATGACCATGCCACCGGAGTGGATACCCAGGTGCCGCGGGAGGTTTCGGATCTGTAGTGCCAGGTCGATGACCGGCTCCGGGATCCCGTCGACATCGGGTGAGTCGGCCATCCCGTTCCACTTGCTGATCTGCTTGCTCCAGGCATCCTGCTGCCCCTGCGAAAAGCCGAGCGCGCGGGCCATATCGCGTACCGCGCTACGCCCCCGATAGGTGATGACGTTGGCCACCTGGGCGGCGTAGTCCCGGCCGTAACGCTGGTAGACGTACTGGATGACATGCTCGCGCAGGTCGGACTCGATGTCGATGTCGATATCGGGCGGCCCGTCTCGGGCCGGCGACAGGAAACGTTCGAACAACAACTCATTGGCGATCGGGTCGACCGCGGTGACACCGAGGGCATAGCAGACCGCGGAGTTGGCTGCCGATCCGCGGCCCTGGCACAGGATGGCGTTCTCCCGGCAGAACCGGGTGATGTCGTAGACCACCAGGAAATAGCCGGGGAACTTCAGTTCGGCGATGACGGCCAGCTCGCGTTCGATCTGGGCGTACGCCCGGCTGGCGCCGGCGGGCGGACCGTACCGGTCCGCGGCGCCGATCATCACCAGTTCACGAAGCCAACTGTCCTCGGTGTGCCCGGCGGGCACATCGAACGGCGGCAGCTGCGGCGCGATGAGCTGCAGCCCGAATACGCACTCCTGCGCCAATTGCGCTGCCGCGGAGACCACTTCGGGACAGTGCGCGAATATTCGGGCCATCTCGTCGCCGGAGCGCAGATGCGCACCGCCCAACGGTGCCAGCCAGCCTTCTGCCGCATCGAGGGACTGCCTGGCCCGGATTGCCCCCATCGCCATCGCCAGTCTGCCCCGGGACGGTTCGGCGAAATGCGCACCGGTGGTGGCGACGACACCGACCCCGAATCTCGGCGCCAGCGCGGCAAGGGCCGCATTGCGTTCGTCGTCGTCGGGGCGACCGTGGCTGGTGAGTTCGACACTGACCCGGCCGGCGCCGAACCGGTCCACCAGGTCGGCGAGCGCAGCGGCGGCCGCGTCCGGACCGCCGCGGGTAAAAGCCTGGCGGACATGGCCTTTGCGGCAGCCGGTCAGGATATGCCAGTGCCCACCCGCGGCCTCGGTGAGCTCGTCGAGATCATAACGGGGGTTGCCTTTCTCACCACCGGCCAGATGCGCCGCCGCCAGCTGCCGGGACAGCCTGCGATACCCCTCGGGCCCGCGCGCCAGCACCAAGAGATGCGGACCGGGTGGGTCCGGGGTATCGGTTCTGCCGGTGGATCCCGGACCCATCCCCAACGACAGCTCGGCGCCGAACACCGTACCGATGTCCAGTTCGCGGGCGGCCTCGGCGAACCGCACCACACCGTAGAGCCCGTCGTGGTCGGTCAGCGCGATGGCCCGTAGATCCAGCCGGGCCGCCTCCTCGACGAGTTCCTCCGGCGTCGAGGCACCGTCGAGGAAGCTGTAGGCCGAATGCGCGTGCAGTTCGGCATACGGGGTGCTCGAGCGTTCCCGCGGAACCGCGGGCCGCCGATAGGCCTCCCGTTTGCGCGACCAGGCCGGGCTGTCACCCCCGTCTCCCGGCGGCTTGCTGTTGAGTACCCGCTGCATCTCGCCCCAGCTCGGCGGCCCGTTATGCCAACCCACCGACCCAGTCTATCGAACAATTGTTCGAAGAACGGGTCAATTATCGCGGCCGCGATGAATACCGGAGCCCGCCGCGGTCTATCCCGGTAGAACCAACCGGCGAGGAGTAACCCCATGACCGAACAGACCTCCGCGGTGGCATCGGCGAAGCCACCGGTGACCGACGAGCAGACCTGGCGCGCCGCGCTGGACGATCTGCGCCGCCGGGAGAAAGCCGCCACCAGGGAACTGGACGCCATCGCCGCCCAGCGGCGCAGGCTGCCCATGGTCGAACTGCCCGAGTACACGCTGGTCGGCGCCGACGGGCCGGTCCGGCTTGCCGAGGTGTTCGAGGGCCGGTCCCAACTCATCACCTATCACCACATGTGGAATGACGGCGCACCGTGGCAGTGCGGTGGCTGCACCGGTTTCACCTCGCAGTTCACCCGGCTGGAATTCCTGGAGAACTACGACGCCCGGTTCGTCATCGTCACAGGAGGTCCCATCGAGGAGGCCCTGGCCTACCGCGACAAGGTCGGCAACAAGATGACCTGGTACTCGTCGGCACAGAGCTCGTTCGGCGCCGATGTGGACGCCGCACCCGGCGAGGGCTTCGCGGTCAACGTCTTCTTCCGCGACGGCGATACGGTCTACCGCACCTGGCACACCAACGGCCGCGGCACCGAACAGCTCAGCCACTCGTTCGCCCTCATCGACCTGCTGCCCTGGGGCCGCCAGGAACAGTGGCAGGACTCCCCGGAGGGCTGGCCGTCCCGGCCGACCTACTCCGGGTGGCTGGACTCCCCCGATATCGCCGCCGCCTACGGACCCCGAGGAGCACAACGATGAGCGCGCCCACCGACGAGGCCTACACCGTCACCCGCACCATCGCGGCGACACCGGCGCAGATCTTCGCCGTCCTCACCGACCCGGCCCGGCATCATGACACCGAACCGGGCGACTGGGTACGCGATGCCATCGATCCCGAACCGATCACCGCTGCCGGGGAGGTTTTCGCGGTCAACATGTTCCTGGACCGCGCCGGCGGCCACTACGTGATGCACAACCTGGTCAGCGATTTCGAACAGGACCGGACCATCGGCTGGTTACCCGGGCAGCTCGACGCATCCGGCAACATCACGCCCGGCGGCTGGAGCTGGCGCTATGCGCTGCGGCCCGACGGCACCGCGACCGAGGTCACCCTGACCTACGAGTGGAGCAGGACACCGCAGGCGTTCCGTGACGCCATCGGCGGTATGCCGCCGTTTCCGCCGGAGTACCTCGACGCCTCGCTGGCCTCACTGGAACGGGCGGTCACCAGCGCTCCACGCTGACCGGTCACCGGTCAGCGAACGGGCCACCGAGGCGGCCCATTCCTCGACCTCGTCACGGTCACGCCAATCGCCGGACCGATTCTTGGCCATGGCGCCGGCGAGAACGCCCCGGGCATCGGGGGCGAGCCGGCCGCCGAACGTCGCATGGCCGCGGGCGCCGACCCGGGCGGCGAGCCGGGCGACCTGCTTGACCGGCGGGATGTCGGAGTGGGCCGCCGAACCATCCAACGGTCCACTGCTGACCAACCACACCGGCAGCCGGCGCAAGCCGATGTCGAGCCGGCGCACGAAGTTGCGGGCATCGCGATGCCAGCGGTTCATGTAGAGCGCACCGGCCACCACCACGGCGTCGAATCCGGTCAGATCGTGCACATCGGCGGCGCGGCACACCTGCACTTCGAAGTGCGCATTCGCCAGCGCATCCCCGATCATCGCGGCCAACCCCGCGGTCCCGCCGCGCTTGGATCCGTAGGCGATCAGTACCGTCGTCATGGCAGCGCCTCGGCGTCGGCCTTGATGGTGCGCAGGGTCGCCCGCATGACGTGGCCGACGAATGGCCGGACCAGCCACCAGTAGCGCCGGAATCGCTTGTGCGACAACCCGTCGGTGGTGGCGGTGCGGCACTGGTAGCTCAGCAGGGTGGCCGGCCCGTAGGAGTGCACGGAGAAATTCGCCGCGATCTTCCCCCACCCCGGCTCATCGAAACGGGCGAATTCCGCCGCTTCCACATCGCGCCACTCGATGACCGGCCGCCAGAACTTGCCGACCGCGCCGAAAGCGAACTCGCAGTCACTCTCCCCCAGCACCAGCCAGCCCGGGAGTGCGCCGTCGGAGAGCACCAGACGCGGCGGTACCGGAGGCGCCTTCCCGGTGAGCCGGGCCGGCAGGGCGCGTACCCACATCGACAGCGTCGTCACCGGCGAGCGCACCGTCAACAGATCCAGCGACCGCGCGGCACGCAGCGTCGCGCCCGGATCGGCGTCCACCACAATGTGATCGGTGAGCACCACGTCATAACGCGGCATGGCGGATTCGATGATCCGGCTCTCGACATCAGCAGTAGGCATACCAACATCGTCGCCGGCACCCGCATCGCCAGGTAGGGCCAAGAGTCCCCGCCGGCAGCTACATCCGACCCTTCTGCGCCCCGACGCCCGGGCGAATAGTTTCCCACTGGAGAGAGCAGAGGTGGCGCAATGGAGCGGTTGTCGCTGTTGGATGCGGGATTTCTGCAAGCAGAGGATTCCGACCCGCATATCAGCCTGGCCATCGGCGGCGTGTCGGTGCTCGAAGGGCCGATGCCGGACTTCGGCGAGCTGGTCAGCACGCTGACCGAGCGACTGCTGAAGATCCCCCGGCTGCGTCAGGTCGTGCGCACCCACCGCCTGGACGCCGGCCCGCCAGAATGGACCGAGAAGCCCGATCTCGATCTTTCCCATCACATTCGGCGTGCCGCACTTCCCAAACCCGGTGACGACGACGACCTCTTCCGCCTCACGGCCGACATCATCGAACGCCGCCTCGACCGGGATCACCCGTTGTGGGAATGCTGGATCATCGAAGGTCTGGCCGGCGGCCGGTGGGCCGTTCTGATCAAGGTGCACCATTGCATCGCCGACGGGGTCTCGGCGTCCCGGATGATCGCCGGCCTGTGCGACGACGGCGGCAAGGTCAGTTCGTTCGTCTCCGACATCACGGTGGCACACGATGCCGATTCCGCCTGGCGTCTGCCGACGATCAGCATCAACCCGCTGGTCTGGGGTAAGACCGCCTGGGATCTGTCCACCACCGCGATCGGTCTGGGTACGCGGGCCGCCAAAGGCACCGTCGACATCATCTCGGGGCTGCTCACCCCGGCCCATACGTCGTTGAACGGACCCGTCAGCACCATGCGCCGCTACCACGCCGCCCGGGTTTCGCTCAGCGATGTCAAGTCGGTGTGCGCCGCCTTCGACGTGACGCTCAATGATGTTGCGCTGGCAGCGATCACCAACGGCTACCGCCAGGTCCTGCTGCACCGTGGCGAGAAGCCGGGAGCGACGGCCCTGCGCACCCTGGTGCCGGTGTCGGTCCGCGACAGCGACGCCCTGGACACACCGGACAACCGGGTGTCGGTGATGTTGCCCCTGCTGCCGGTCAATCGCGCCAATCCCCTCGATCAGCTCAAGACCGTGCACCAGCGGCTCACCCGCGCCAAGTCCAGCGGCCAGAAGCAGGCGGCCTCATCGGCCATCGGGATCGCGGACACCATTCCTTTTCCGCTGGCGGCCTGGACCGTTCGTACGTTGACGCGGCTGCATCAGCGTGGTGTGGTGACATTGGCGACCAACGTTCCCGGGCCCCGGCACCGTCAGCAGATCATGGGCCGCGATGTCGAACACATCTTCCCGATTCCGCCCATCGCGCTGCAGCTACGCAGCGGGATCGCAATACTGTCCTACGGCGACGATCTGACATTCGGCATCGTGGCCGACTACGACTCGGCGCCGGATCTGGACGTTCTGACCGACGGCATCGGTCATGCCGTGCAGCGGCTCGCCGAGCTGGCGCGCCGGCGCACCACCGGCAAACCTGCCCGGTCCCGACGTTGACCGAATCCGTTCGCGGATGCGAACAGTCACGCATACCAGTGACCTTGGACCCTGTCTGCACAAGAGCGCGCTGTGGGAGTTTTACTACCGGCTCGTTGCGGAAGGACACATCATGACGACCGCTTGTTACGTCCGCTTCTTCGAGGATTTCGGCATCGATGACGTGCCCCTCGTCGGCGGCAAGAACGCGTCATTGGGCGAGATGTACCAGAAGTTGTCGGCCCGCGGTGTCTGTGTCCCGCACGGCTTCGCCATCACCGCGGCAGCCTACCGGCACATGCTCGACGAGGCCGGCGCGTGGGAACGCCTGCATGCCGTACTCGACGGCCTCGACCCCGATGACGTCGGTGCACTGGCGGTCAAGGCCGCGCGGGCCCGGGACATCGTGTACAGCGCCGGCCTGCCCGACGACCTCGCCGCCCAGATCCTCGCCGGGTACCGGGCACTGCAGCAGGAGTACGGACCGCAGGTTTCGCTTGCGGTGCGCAGTTCGGCGACCGCCGAGGATCTGCCGACCGCCAGCTTCGTCGGTCAACAGGACTCCTATCTCAACATCACCGGCGGCGAGCAGCTGTTGGAGACCTGCCGCCGTTGCTTTGCAAGCCTTTTCACCGACCGCGCCATCCACTACCGCATCGATCAGGGCTTCGATCATTTCAAGGTCGCGCTGTCGATCGGGGTGATGAAGATGGTGCGCTCCGATATCGCCTCCTCGGGGGTGATGTTCTCCCTGGACACCGAATCGGGTTTCCGTGACGCCGTTTTCCTCACCGGCGCCTACGGGTTGGGTGAGAACGTGGTGCAGGGCGCGGTCGACCCGGACGAGTTCTACGTGCACAAACCGACTTATCTGGCCGGCCACCGCGCGGTATTGCGCCGCCTGCTGGGCGGCAAGGCCGTGAAGATGATCCTGGTCGACGACGAGGCAGGTAACACCACACGCAACGTCGATACCCCAGACGCTGACCGTAATCGCTTCTGCCTAACCGATTCCGAGGTGCTGGAACTGGCCGGCTATGCATGCGCCATCGAATCGCACTACGGCAGGCCGATGGATATCGAATGGGCCAAGGACGGTCTGGACGGCAAGCTCTACATCGTGCAGGCCCGCCCGGAGACGGTGGCCTCCACCCACAGCGTGACGGCGCTGGAAACCTATGTTCTGGAAAATCCCGGCGAGATCCTGACCACCGGACGTTCGGTCGGCGAGCGGATCGCCTCAGGGGCGGCGCGCCGGATCGAAAACCTTTCCCAGTTGGCCGAATTCGAACCCGGCGAGGTGCTGGTTGCCGATACCACCACCCCGGACTGGGAACCGGTCATGAAGACCGCGGCGGCAATCGTGACCAACCGTGGCGGCCGGACCTGCCATGCGTCGATCATCGCCCGCGAACTCGGCATTCCCGCCGTCGTGGGAACCGGTGACGCGACGTCATCGGTGCCCGACGGCGCGATGGTGACGGTGTCGTGCGCCGAGGGCGATTCCGGACGGGTGTACCGCGGCGCGGTGGGCTTCCACACCGATCGCCTCGAGGTGGGTGACCTACCCCGGCCGCGCACTCAGATCATGCTCAACCTGGGCAACCCCGACCTTGCCTTCAAGACGTCGTTTTTGCCCAACGACGGTGTGGGGCTGGCCCGGATGGAGTTCATCATCAGCGAGTACATCAGGGTTCATCCGATGGCCCTGCTGCACCCGGAACGGATCGAGGACCCGGACGCACGCCAGGTCGTCGACGATCTCATCGGCGGCTACCCCGACGGCGGCACATTCTTCGTCGAGCGACTCTCCGAGGGTATCGGCACCATCGCCGCCGCCTTCTGGCCCAAACCGGTGGTGGTCCGGATGTCGGACTTCAAGACCAACGAGTACGCCAGCCTGGTGGGCGGGCAGGGCTTCGAACCGTCGGAGAGCAACCCGATGCTCGGATTCCGGGGCGCGTCGCGCTACGCGCATCCGGCGTATGCCGAGGGTTTCGCGCTGGAATGTCGTGCCATGCGGCGGGTTCGCGAGGACATGGGCCTGACCAATGTCATCCTGATGCTGCCTTTCGTACGTCGGGTCGCCGAAGCCGACCTGGTGCTGGGAACCATGGCCGATCAGGGTCTGCGCCGGGGTGAGAACGGCCTCAAGGTGTACGCGATGTGCGAGATCCCCAACAATGTGATCCTCATCGACGAATTCGCCAAGCGCTTCGACGGTTTCTCGATCGGTTCCAATGACCTCACGCAGCTGACCCTCGGGGTCGACCGGGACAGCGAGATCGTCGCCTTCGACTACGACGAACGCGATGACGGTGTCAAGGAGATGATCCGGCTGGCAGTGCAGGGCTGCCGCCGCAACGGTATTCATTCCGGCCTGTGCGGCCAGGCGCCGTCGGACTACCCGGATATGGCCGAGTTCCTGGTGCGGGTCGGCATCGAATCGATGAGCCTGAATCCGGACACGGTGGTCAAGACCACCCGCCAGGTGCTGGAGCTGGAACGCCAACTCGCGCCGTCGGTGTCATGAAGCTGCCGGTCACGATCGATCCGCGCCACCACGACGCGGTGTTGTTCGATCTCGGCGGTGCGCTGAGCCGGGGTACCCCGCTGTTCAGCGCGACCGTTGCCCTGGCCCGCAAGCTGCGCGGTGCCGGCGTCGCCGCAGCGGTCTGCGCGGCCGACCCGAACTGTGCGCGGCAGCTGAAGGCCGCCGGCGTCGACGAACTGTTCGGCGTGTGCATCGACGGTGTGGCCGGTGAACATGGCGCCGCCCAAAAGCCCGATCCCACAGCACTTCTGGATGCCGCCCGCAGGCTCGGTGTGCGACCGCAGCGATGTGTCGTCATCACCGATACCGCGGCCGGCACGGCGGCCGGCCGCGATGGCGGCTTCGCGCTGATCATCGGAATCGACCATGACTGCTCCGCCGCCGACGTACTGGTCGGCGACCTGGCCGATATCAATGTCCGCAGCGGCGACAAGCACATCTCGGAACTGCCGAATGCGTTGTCGTCCTACGGCCAGCTGGTCGGTATCACCGGTGCCCGGGATCCGATGGTCTTCCTGGATTACGACGGCACGCTGTCGGCGATCGTCTCCGAGCCCGATGCGGCGGTGCTCGTAGACGGTGCGGCCGAAGCCCTGCAACTCCTTGCCGCACAATGCCCGGTCGCCATCCTCAGCGGACGGGATCTCGCCGACATCCGGGCCCGGGTGGATATCCCCGGTATCTGGTACGCGGGCAGCCACGGATTCGAACTGACCGGACCCGACGGCGTCCGTCACGAGAACGAGGCCGCAGCCGCGTTCGTCCCCACCCTCGCGCGCGCCGCCGACGAACTGGAACGAACCCTGGCGCAGGTACCGGGGGTACACGTCGAGCACAAGCGCTACGCGGTGGCGGTGCACTACCGGCAGGTCGCACCGGAGTCCGTCGGCGCAATCGTCTCTGCCACAAGCGCACTGGCCCACCGTGAAGGCCTGCGGGTGACCAGTGGCCGGATGTTGGTCGAGTTGCGACCCGACATCGACTGGGACAAGGGCACCACGTTGGCCTGGATCGGCGAACACATCGACCCCGCCGACGCCCGGATACCGCTCTACATCGGCGACGACCTCACCGACGAGGACGCCTTCGACGCGGTCAGGTTCGGCGGTATCGGCATCGTCGTCGGACACGACGAGGACGGAGACCGCAGGACCGCCGCGCACTTCCGGCTGTCGGGCCCCAACCAGGTACAGGAACTGCTGTTGCGCGGTTCCCGGTGGCTCGCCCACAAGCACCTGTTGTCCGACGAGGCGTGGGAATATGTCTTCGACGGTTACGACCCGCACAACGAAAAACTTCGAGAAGCCCTGTGCACGTTAGGAAACGGCTACTTCGCCACCCGCGGCGCCGCACCGGAATGCAAGGCCGGGCAGGTGCACTACCCCGGAACCTATTGCGCGGGGATCTTCAACCGGCTCGTCGACGATGTGTCCGGCACCGAGATCGACAACGAAAGCCTGGTCAATCTCCCTAACTGGCTGTACCTGTCGTTCCGGGTCGACGGCGGCAGCTGGTTCGACATCGACGCGGTCGAGGTGCTGTGCTACCGCCAGACCCTCGATCTGCGTGGTGCGGTGCTGACCCGCGAGGTGCGCTTCCGCGATGACGCCGGGCGCACCAGCACGCTGCGCCAACGCCGGTTCGTTGCGATGCACCTACCGCACGTCGCAGCGCTGGAGACCACGATTGCGGCCGAGGACTGGTCGGGAACCGTCGAGATCCGGTCCACCCTGGACGGTGGCGTCACCAATTCGCTCGTCGAACGCTACCGCGATCTGGCCGGCCGGCACCTCTGCGATGTCGATACGCGGGAAATCTGCGGTGACTCCGTGCTGCTCACGGCGCAGACCTCGCAATCGCGCATCCCGATCGCGATGGCGGCGCGCAACACCGTATGGCGCGACGGGCAGCCGGTGGCGGCCACCCATCGGCTGTTTCACACCGCGACCGAGGTCGGTCATGACATCGCGGTGCGGCTGTCTGCCGGTGAAACGGTCACGGTCGAGAAGATCGTCACGGTGTTCACCGGCCGCGATGTCGCGACGTCCGATCCGGGTACCGAAGCACAGCGCCGGCTGGACCGGCTCGGCCGGTTCGGCGAGCTGCTGGACGGACACCGCACCGACTGGCTTCATCTGTGGGAGCGGCTGTCCATCGAACTCGACGATTTCACCGACGAACTCCGGATCCTGCGGCTACATCTGCTGCACCTGCTGCAGACGGTCTCCCCGAACACCGCCGATCTCGATGTCGGGGTGCCGGCCCGCGGATTGCACGGCGAGGCCTACCGCGGCCACATCTTCTGGGACGAACTGTTCATCTTCCCCGTCCTGAACCTGCGCTTCCCGATGATCACCCGGTCCCTGCTGGGCTACCGCTACCGGCGGCTGCCCGAGGCCAGGGACGCCGCCCGCGCGGCAGGCCACGCCGGAGCGATGTTCCCCTGGCAGTCCGGTAGCGACGGCCGCGAGGAAAGCCAACGGCTGCACCTCAATCCGCGCAGTGGACACTGGAATCCCGATGCCAGCGCCCGGGCCCATCACATCGGTATCGCGGTGGCCTACAACGCGTGGAAGTTCTATCAGGTCACCGGCGATCTGGCCTATCTGATCGACTACGGCGCCGAACTACTGGCCGAGATCGCCCGCTTCTTCGTCAGCCTCGCCGAATACGACCAGCAACGCGGCCGCTACGTCATCCGGGGTGTCATCGGACCCGATGAATTCCACTCGGGATACCCGGATGCGCCGTACGACGGGATCGACAACAACGCCTACACCAACGTGATGGCGGTCTGGGTCATCACCCGGGCCCTGGACGCGTTGAACCTCCTGCCGCTGCCCAACCGGCTGGACCTGCTGGAGACGATCGGATTGCACACCGCCGAGCTGGCCCGCTGGGAGGAGGTCAGCCTGCGTATGTACGTGCCGTTCCACGACGGCGTCATCAGCCAGTTCGAGGGCTACGGTGAACTGGCGGAACTGGATTGGGGCCGGCTGCGCAGGCAGTACGGCAACATCCAGCGCCTGGATCGGATTCTGGAAGCCGAGAACGACGACGTCAACCGCTACAAGGCTTCCAAACAGGCCGATGTGCTCATGCTGCTCTATCTGATGTCGGCGACCGAGTTGTGCGAGCTACTGGACCGGCTGGGCTATCGGTTCGCTCCCGAACAGGTTCCGCCGCTGGTGGACTACTACCTGGCCCGCACATCACACGGCTCGACCCTCAGTGGTGTGGTGCACACCTGGGTTCTGGCCAGGGCCAACCGCGGCCGAGCACTGGAGTTCTTCCGGCAGGCACTGGAATCCGATGTCGCCGACATCCAGGGCGGTACCACCTCCGAAGGCATCCACCTCGCGGCCATGGCGGGCACGGTCGACCTCATGCAGCGCTGCTTCACCGGGCTGGAGACCCGGTCGAATCGGATCATCCTGGATCCGCACTGGCCGGAATCCCTTGGTGTCCTGGCGATACCGATTCACTACCGCGGCCTGCACCTGCACCTGCGGGTCAGCGGTAAAGGGGTGATCATCAGCGTCGACCCGCGTGACGCACCGGGTATCGAGATGGAATGCCACGGTCGCGTCATCCAGCTGTCACCCGGATCAACCGTCCGATTCCCCGGCTGATGACACACCCCGAAGACGTGACACCGCCCGCGGACCTGAGCCACGGGCATTCCCTGGCCGGACCGGTGCGCCGACGCCAACCGGTCTACGTCGATCTGCTGCCGCCGTGTAACGCCGGTTGCCCAGCCGGGGAGAACATCCAGGCGTGGCTCGCGCATGCCAGCGCGGGCCGTTACGAGGCCGCGTGGCGACGACTTGTCGCCGACAATCCGCTCGCCGCGATACACGGGCGGGTCTGCTACCACCCCTGTGAGAACGTCTGCAATCGAGCCAATCTCGACAGTGCGGTGTCGATCCACTCGGTGGAGCGTTTCCTCGGCGACCAGGCCCGCGCGCACGGCTGGAAATTCGAGGTACCGGCCGACCGCACCGGAAAACGGATACTGGTCGTCGGGGCGGGTCCCAGCGGGCTGTCGGCCGCCTACCACCTGGCACTGCTGGGCCACGACGTCGAGGTGCGCGACGCCGGCGCCAAACCGGGCGGGATGATGCGCTACGGCATACCCGGTTACCGGCTGCCCCGCGACGTCCTCGACGACGAGTTGCACCGGATCGCGGCCCTGGGCGTGCGATTCACCGGTGATCATCAGGTCACCGACCTGGCTGCCGAGCGCGACGAAGGCGGTTTCGACGCGGTATTCGTCGCGGTCGGCGCGCACCTGGCCAAACGTGTCGACATCCCGGCCCGCGATGCGGGCACCATGCTCGACGCGGTGTCCTTCCTACACGATGTCGCCGACGGCGCCGCCCCGGCGATCGGCAGACACGTCGCGGTGTACGGCGGTGGTAATACCGCGATGGACGCCGCGCGGGTGGCCCGCCGGCTGGGCGCCGAGGATGCGGTCATCGTCTACCGGCGCACCCGCGGACAGATGCCCGCCCACGAGTCCGAGGCCCGCGACGCCGAACGCGAAGGTGTCCGACTCAACTGGCTGCGGACCGTGACCGCGTTCGACGGCCCCGAACTGCAGGTCGAAGTCATGGAACTCGACGGCTCGGGTTATCCGCGGCCGACCGGGCGTTTCGAGACACTCGCGGCCGACACCCTGATCATGGCGCTGGGTCAGCAGACCGAGTCGGCGTTCATGCGGACACTGCCGGGGGTGCAGTTCGACGCCGACGGCAGTGTGCGGGTCTCGCCGACGCTGATGACCGGCTGTCCGGGGGTTTTCGCCGGCGGCGATATGGTGCCCGGTGAGCGCACCGTGACCATCGGGGTCGGTCACGGGAAGAAAGCCGCACGCCATATCGACGCCTGGTTGCGGGGCGAGTCGGCGCACCGCCCGCCGAAGCACCCGCCGGCCACATTCGACAAGCTGCACGTGTGGTACTTCGGGGATACCGCGCAGCGCAGGCAGCCGGAATTGGCGCCGCAGGAGCGCACCCACGGTTTCGCCGAGGTGCTCGGCGGACTGTCGGAGCCCGAGGCGGCCTATGAGGCGCGGCGCTGCCTGTCGTGTGGGAACTGTTTCGAATGCGACGGCTGCCTGGGCTCTTGTCCCGAAGACGCGGTCATCAAACTCGGTGTCGGACAACGATATCGGTTCGACTACGGCACGTGCACGGGCTGCGGAGTGTGCGCAGATCAATGCCCGGTACACGCCATCGAGATGTTCTGGGAGCCGACATGACACGTGCGGTGGCCGACGGTAACGAGGCCGCGGTATCGGTGGCCTACCGGCTCAACGAAGTGTGCTGCATCTACCCGATCACACCGTCCTCGCCGATGGCCGAGCTGGCCGACGAGTGGTCGAGCGCGCAGCGGCCCAATGTGTGGGGAACCGTACCGACCGTCGTCGAGATGCAAAGCGAGGGCGGTGCGGCCGGCGCCCTGCACGGAGCGTTGCAGAGCGGGGCGCTGACCACGACCTTCACCTCGTCGCAGGGTCTGCTCCTGATGATCCCGAACATGTACAAGATCGCCGGCGAGCTGACCTCGGCCGTCATCAACGTCGCGGCCCGATCGATTGCGGCACAGGGATTGTCGATATTCGGTGATCATTCCGACGTGATGGCGGTGCGGCAGACCGGATTCGCGTTGCTCGGATCCGGCTCGGTGCAAGAGGCCCACGATCTGGCGCTGGTGGCCCAGGCCGCCACCCTGGCGACCCGGATACCGTTCGTGCACTTCTTCGACGGATTCCGGACCTCCCACGAGATCAACACCTTCGAGCTGCTCTCCGACGGCGACCTGCGGGCTCTGGTGCCCGAGGAACTCATCCGCGCTCATCGCGGCCGGGCACTGTCCCCCGAGCGGCCGTTCATCCGTGGCACGGCCCAGAACCCCGACGTCTACTTCCAGGCCCGCGAGACGGTGAACCCGTTCTACGCCCGGGTTCCCGCCGTGGTCGAGGATCTGATGGCCCGACTGGGCGAACGTACCGGCCGGACGATGCACATCGTGGACTACTCCGGGCATCCGGACGCCGAACGCGTGCTGGTGTTGATGGGTTCGGGTGCCCAGACCGTCCAACAGACCGTTGCCGCCCTCGTCGATCGCGGCGAACGGGTCGGTGTCGTACAGGTGCGGTTGTACCGGCCGTTCCCCACCGCGGCGTTCCTGGACGCCCTGCCCGCGTCGGCGCGCCACATCGCGGTGCTGGACCGCACCAAGGAACCCGGATCGATCGGCGAGCCGCTCTATCTGGATATCGTTGCCGCACTCGCCCAGGCATGCGATGACGGAACACGCTCGCAGCTGCCGTTCGTCAGCGGGGGTCGCTACGGTCTGTCCTCCAAGGAGTTCACGCCCGCGATGGTCGCCGGGGTTTTCGCCGAGCTGGCCCGCGAAAAACCCCGGCGGCGTTTCACCATCGGTATCGACGACGATGTGTCGCACACCAGCCTGGACTACGATCCCGCATTCGATATCGAATCACCGGACACGGTGCGCGCGGTCTTCTTCGGACTGGGCTCGGACGGCACCGTCAGCGCCAACAAGAACACCGTCAAGATCCTGGGATCCGAAGAAGGTCTGCACGCCCAAGCGTATTTCGTCTACGACTCGAAGAAATCCGGGTCACAGACCGAATCGCATCTGCGGTTCGGGCCGGATCCCATCCGGGCGCCGTATCTGGTCACCGCGGCGAGCTTCATCGGGTGCCACCAGTTCCGTTTCCTGGACCGCCTCGACGTGCTCGCCCGCGCCGCGCCCGGCGCGACACTGCTGCTCAACAGCCGGCTGGCACCGGAGAAGGTGTGGGACGCACTACCCCGTCGGGTACAGGAGCAGATCCTGGACAAGAAGATAACGCTCTTCACCGTCGACGCCGCGGGTATCGCCGCCGCCGCCGGACTGCCCGGTCGCGTCAACATCGTGCTGCAGACGTGCTTTTTCGCGATCTCCGGGGTCCTGCCAGCGGACCGCGCCGTGGCCCGGATCAAAGACGCGGTTCGCAAGACCTACGGCAACCGCGGCGCCGAGGTGCTCGCCGGCGAACTCGCCGCGGTCGACGGTGCACTGGCGGGCCTTCGGCACATCGAGGTGCCCGAATCGGTCACCTCCACCCGCGAACCCGAACCGACGGTGCCCGATTCGGCGCCGGCGTTCGTCCGCGCGGTGACAGCCGAGATGATGGCCGGACGCGGAAACCTGTTGCCGGTCAGCGCCCTTCCCTCCGACGGCAGCTATCCGAGCGGTACCACGGCCTACGAGAAGCGCGGCATCTCCGAGCTGGTGGCGGTGTGGGATCCGGGCAGTTGCATCCAGTGCGGCAACTGCGGATTCGTCTGTCCGCACAGCGTGATCCGGTCCAAGCTCTACGACGAGTCCGAACTTGCCTGCGCACCGGAGGGTTTCGACTCGGCACCGTTGAACGCCGTGGGCGTTCCGAACGCCCGGTACTCGCTGCAGGTCTACACCCAGGACTGCACCGGGTGCGGCCTGTGTGTCGAGGCCTGTCCGGTCGTCGTTCCCGGCACCGCCGCGACCAAGGCCATCAACCTGGGGCCCGCCGAGCCGCGCGCGCGGACCGACCGGGCCGATATCGCCTTCTTCGAATCGCTGCCGGTCGCCGACCGGTCCAGGGTGGACTTCGGTACCGTGCGCGGGACCCAGTTCCTGGAACCGCTTTTCGAGTTCTCCGGTGCCTGCGCCGGCTGCGGCGAGACACCGTATCTCAAACTGCTCTCCCAGCTGTTCGGGAATCGACTGATGATCGCCAACGCGACCGGCTGCTCGTCGATCTATGGCGGCAGCCTACCCACCACACCGTGGGCAACCGGCGCCGACGGCCGCGGCCCGGCCTGGTCGAACTCGCTGTTCGAGGACAACGCGGAGTTCGGTCTGGGCCTGCGGTTGGCCGCCGATGTGCACGTGGCGCTGGCCCGGCGCCGGCTGGCCGAACTGCGAGACGCCGTCGGCGCCGAACTGGCCGACGCCATCCTGGACGCACCGCAACAGCGCGAGTCGGAGTTGGCGGCCCAACGAGAACGGGTCGCCGAACTCAGGAGCCGGCTGCAGGGCCTCGATCCGGGCGTCACCGCTGATCTGCTCAGCGTCGTCGATCATCTCATCCGGCGCAGTGTGTGGATCGTCGGCGGGGACGGCTGGGCCTATGACATCGGCTCCGGCGGCCTGGACCACGTGCTGGCCAGCGGCCGCAATGTCAACGTGCTGGTACTCGACACCGAGGTGTACTCCAATACCGGCGGCCAGATGTCGAAGTCGACGCCACTGGGCGCCGTCGCGAAATTCGCCGCGGCCGGCAAGACCGTCCCGAAGAAAGACCTTGCGCTGCAGGCGATCGCGTACGGCAGCGTCTACGTCGCGAAGGTCGCCATGGGCGCCGATCCGCAGCAGACCCTGCAGGCCTTCCGTGAGGCGGAGGCCTACGACGGCCCCTCCCTGGTGATCGCCTACAGCCAGTGCATTGCGCATGGCATCGACATGCGGCTGGGGCTCGATCAGCAGTACCGCGCGGTGGCCAGCGGGCACTGGCCGCTGCTGCGATACGACCCACTGCTGCGCGACGCCGGTGCCAACCCGTTCCTGCTCGACTCGCACCGGCCGCGGCTGCCGCTTGAGGACTACGCCTACCGCGAGTTGCGCTACCGCGCCCTGGCCAACGCCGATCCGGAAGAAGCCGACCGGCTGCTGGGCCTGGCCGAGCGCGCCATCGAACAGCGCTGGACGGTCTACGAGGAGATGGCCTCGCGCGGTCCACAACACTTCCACCCCGACGCCCGGAGGAAACGCTGATGAATCTGTCCACACGCTATCTCGGTCTCGACCTGCGCAATCCACTCATCGCCTCGGCCTCGCCGCTGTCGCGGACCGTCGACGGCATCCGGCGGCTCGCCGACGCCGGTGTCGGTGCGGTGGTGCTGTATTCGCTCTTCGAAGAGGAGCTGCGCCGTGAGGCCGCCGAAAATGCCCGGGTTGCGGCGGCGGGCGCGGAGAGCTTCGCCGAATCGCTTACCTATTTCCCGCAGGCGCTCGATACCGACCCGGGCCCACGCCGCTACCTGAGCCTGCTGGAACGCTCCGCGGCCACCGTCGGCGTTCCGGTGATCGCCAGCATCAACGGCAGCACGCCCGGTAGTTGGGCCCGTTATGCGCGCTCGATGCAGGACTGTGGCGCTGCGGCAATCGAATTGAACATCTACTACCTGCCCGGCGATCCGCATGTCAGTGGCCGGGATGTCGAACAGCGTCACCTCGACATCCTGGCCGGGGTGAAAGAATCGGTCAGCGTGCCGGTTGCGGTCAAACTGAGCCCCTATTTCAGCGCAACCGCCGAGATGGCGCGCCGCCTCGACATGGCAGGCGCGGACGGGCTGGTGCTGTTCAACAGGTTCCTGCAACCCGATATCGACCCGGAGACACTGGCGGTGACGCCGGGGACCTCGCTGTCACGCGCCAACGAGGCCCGCCTGCCCATGACCTGGATTGCGCTGCTGCACGGGCGGATCGAAGCCTCGCTGGCCGCGACGACGGGAGTCGAGGGCGCCAAGGAACTGATCAAGTATCTGCTGGCCGGGGCCGATGTGGTGATGACGGCGTCGGCTCTGCTGCGCCACGGTCCCGACTACGCCGCCGTCATACTCGACGGGTTGCGCCGGTGGATGCAGCACAAGGGTTATCAGAGTGTCGAGGACTTCCGGGGTCTGCTGAGCGTTCCCATCGGATCACCCGAAGATGCCCGCGAACGCGACGACTACGTCACCGGGCTTCGTCGGGCCAACAGCGCCGATATCGGTGCCGGTTCGGGAATCTGATCGAGGAGACGTTCCACGTCGGCTCGCAGACACACCGATGTCCCCGGGGTCGACAGCATGGCGGCACCGGCGGCGATTCCGAACCGCACCGAGTGGCTCAACGACCACTGCCGGCTCAGGCCGACGACCATCGCGGCGACCATAGCGTCGCCGGCACCGACACCACTGCCCGGTTCGACCGGTGGTGCGAGGTAGCGCCGGTAGGCCCCCGGGGTGGCCAGCAGCGCGCCGTCGGCACCCATTGACACCACGACGGCCTCGGCGATACCCCGCTCGATCAGCTCGCCGGCCGCGGCGAACTGATCGGCCGTACTCTCCAGCGGAGCTCCGGTGCATTCGCGCAATTCCCGCAGGCTCGGCTTGAGCAGGAACACCCCGGATCGCACATGAGTCAGGCCGCCGCCGGAGGTGTCCAGGACCAGACGTGCGCCGCTGTCACGGCAGATATCGCTGACGCGCTGGTAGAAGTCGGGCGCAACTCCCGGCGGCAGACTTCCGCTGGCCACCACGTAGTCCGCCGAAACCGCCGCCAGGCGCAGCGCCTCAAGGCATTCGGTCTGCTCGGCTGGTGTCAACTGTGGTCCGGGCAGCACGAAGCGGTACTGCTTACCGGTGCTGTGCTCGTCGACGGTGAAGCTCTCCCGGGTGGCGGCGGCGATCGCGATCCGGTGCAGCGGCACACCGGCGCCGGCCAGCAGTTCGGTCACCAGACCGCCGGTGGGTCCACCGGCGGGATACACCGCCAGCACCGGCTCGCCTAGCATGTGAGCCACCCGTGCGACGTTGATACCGCCGCCGCCGGGGTCGTAACGCACACCGGCGCAACGGATCTTGTCGGTGGGCCGGACCAGTTCCGCACCGGTGGTGATGTCGAGCGCCGGATTCATCGTCAGCGTGACGATCTTCGGTTGCACCACCATCACAATCCGCTCGGATAGGTCTCCGGCGTCTCACCGGCCACCCACTGACTGGTCACATCGAGCGGCTCGAGTGCACACGTACGGTCGATATGGATCATCGCGTCGTACTGGTCGCCCGGCCGGACGTGGTAGTAGTGACTCTGCCGTTCGGTCGCGGGCTGGTAGATCACACCGATGGCCCGCGCCAACCGGACCGCGTCCAGCGGTTCGGCGGCCTCCCGGCTGATCATCGGCGACACCAGGAACTCCGGCCGTCCTGTTTCGTGGAACAGTTCCTCGACGCTGCCGTTGAGCGCGGGCCGGACGACCTTGCGTTTGGCGGGCCCACCCCACTGGCTGGCGGCGGTGACGGTGCCCGAATGGGTGCTGAACCCGATCAACCGGCAGTCCTCACCGTAGCGCTCCCGCGCCAACTGGCCGAGGGTGAGCTGTCCGTCCGTGCCGACCTCGGTCGCCCGGGCGTCGCCGACATGAGAGTTGTGCGCCCAGATGACTATTCGTGCCGGCTGAGCCCCCTCGTGACGGTCCAGATGGACCAGCAGTGCGTCGAGTGTCTGCGCCATGTGTTGATCCCGCAGATTCCACGAGGTGACCCGGCCGCTGAACATCGCCCGGTAGTAGACCTCGGCATTGCGCACGGTCTGGGCGTTCTGCTGTGCGTAGAACATCTCGTCTTCGGCGAGCAGTCCGTCGCGGCGGGCGTATTCCAGGGCTTTGCGCTGCATCTCGACCAACTGATCCACCGCCTGACGCTCACAGGACAACCCTGCACCGAAGGCCGCTGCGAATCCGTAGGCCTGGCCGTCGTCGGCGGAGGCGTGATCGAAGCATGCATAGCGCTCTCGTGCCCGCTCCGCCGCTGCCGGATCGACGTTCTCCAGGAACGCGATGACCTCGTGCATCGAGCGGTGCAGGCTGTAGAGGTCCAGGCCGTAGAAGCCGGCCTCGCGCAGCCCGCGTTCGCGGCACGCGCTGTTGTGGGCATGCAACCAGGCAACGAAGTCCCGGACCACGGTGTTGCGCCACATCCACCCGGGAAAGCGTTCGAAACCGTTGAGCGACTGCGTTTCCGAGGTGTCGGTGCCGGACCCACGGACATAGCGGTTGACGCGGTAGGCGTCCGGCCAGTCGGCTTCGGCCGCGACGGCACAGAACCCCTTCTCCTGGATCAACCACTTGGTGATCTCGGCGCGTGCCCGGTAGAACTCGTGGGTCCCGTGGGAACTCTCCCCTATCAAGACTATTCGCGCGTCACCGATGATCTCCTCCAACGCCTCCGTCGGAGGTATACCGCCGGGCGCGTCGACGGCACAGTGGTCGATCACCGCGGCGGGGGTCTGTCTCGACGGGATGCGGGGCACACCCACTCCCGTGGTCGGTGTCGCCAGCAGATCGCGCACATCCTGATCGCTGACCTGCGTGAAATCCCAGAACGATTCGCCCACCGCGTGAAACGGTGTCGGCATCGTCGCGCAGACCACGTCATCGACGACACCGGCGAATTCCCGGCACGTCGATTCCGGCGCGGCGGGAACGGCAACCACGATCTCGGCGGGATTCAGATCACGCAGGGCCTGTACGGCGGCGTGCATGCTGGCACCGGTCGCCAAACCGTCGTCGACGAGAATGACCGTCTTGCCGGTCACCTCGACCGGCGGACGACCCGCCCGGTAGGCGGCCTCGCGCCGGAGCAACTCCCGCCCTTCGCGTTCGGCGACATCGCGCAGCTGCTGCGGGGAAACCCGCAATGCCCGCAGCACATCGTCGTTGACGACCACCCGGCCGCCGCTGGCCAGCGCACCCATCGCGAATTCCTCATGACCGGGGGCTCCCAGTTTGCGGACTATGAAGGCGTCCATCGGGGCACCGAGTGCCGCGGCCACCTCCCACGCGACCGGCACACCACCGCGCGCCAGGCCGAGCACGACCACATCGGGGCGACCCCGGTAGGCACCGAGCTGTTCGGCCAGCACCCGGCCCGCCTCACGGCGGTCCCGGAACACCCGCCGCGACGCCCTTCTGGCCAGTCGTCGAGTACTTGTCATCGCCGATCCTCCCGCGCCGATTTCGTCACACCAGATTCGACCATCGCGCCGCGATCCTCGATAGGGGCGGAAGTCCCGGAGCGCGCAGGCCCTTGGGCGACAGCGCGATGTCGGCGATCGGCGGCGTGGGACCTAGGGGCCCGCCATTCGAGGACTTAAGCCTCCTCAAACTCGCCTGCCACCCGCTTAGCGTCAGTCTCGCGGGGTGATCTGGCACACCGCAGGAGCCTGGAGGACACCGATGTCCGAGACACTGACCCCGTCACCCCCGGGAGCCGCCCCCCGTCATGCGGGCACCAAGGCCGGCCTGGGTGTGGCATCGCTGACGGCGATCGTCGTCGGTTCGATGATCGGCAGCGGCATCTTCGCGCTGCCCTCGCAGATGGCCGCCAGTGCCGCCCCCGGCCCGCTGCTGATCGGCTGGGCGGTGACCGGTGTCGGAATGCTGACACTGGCATTCGTCTTCCAAACCCTGGCGACCCGCAAACCCGACGTCGACGGCGGTGTCTACGGTTACGCGCGCGCCGGGTTCGGCAACTACATCGGATTCACGTCGGCTTTCGGCTATTGGGTGTCGGCCTGGGTCGGCAATGTGGCCTATCTCGTCCTGCTGTTCTCGACGTTGGGGTACTTCTTTCCCGGATTCACCGGCGGGGCAACGGTTCCCGCGATCATCGGCGCCTCGGTACTGCTGTGGACGGTGCATCTGTTGACGCTGCGCGGGGTGCGGACTGCGGCATTCGTCAACGTCATCGTGACCATCGCGAAGGTGGTGCCGATCCTGGTGTTCATCGCCATCGGGGCCGTCGGTTTCAAAGCAGGCCTGTTCAGCGCCGACTTCTGGGGAAAGACCACGCAGATCGACGGTGCACCACTGGGCGACACCGTGACCCAGGTCAAGAACATGATGCTGGTCACGGTATGGGTTTTCATCGGCATCGAGGGCGCTTCGGTGTACTCCCAACGTGCCGCCAAACGCAGCGATGTCGGCCGGGCCACCGTGCTGGGCTTCGCCGGCGTCCTCGCGCTGCTGCTGCTGGTCAACCTGCTCTCCTACGGCCTGGTGGCGCAAGCCGAGCTGGCCGGGGTGCCCGACCCCTCGATGGCCGGTGTCCTGGAGAGCCAGGTGGGCAGCTGGGGTGCGGCGTTCATATCGATCGGCCTGGTCATCTCCTTGCTGGGCGCACTGCTGGCATGGGTGCTGCTGTGTGTCGAGATCCTGCGCCTGCCTGCACTCGAACACGTCATGCCCAAAGCGCTGGCCCGCGAGAATTCCCACGGCGCACCGGCCAATGCGCTGTGGCTGACCAACCTGTGCGTGCAGGCGCTGCTGTTGTGGACACTGGCCAACGCCAGCACCTACACCAACCTGGTGTACCTCGCGACATCGTTGATCCTGTTGCCCTACTTGTGGTCTGCGGCCTATCAGGTGCTGCTGGCGGTGCGCGGCGAGACCTACACGTCGGGCGGCGGACGGGCCCGCGATCTCGTCATCGGCAGCATCGCCCTCGGCTACGCCGTCTGGCTGGTCTACGCCGGAGGCTGGCAGTACGTACTGGTGGCGGCGATGTTCTATCTCGCGGGCACGGCGCTGTATCTGTGGGCGCGGCGGGAAAGCCGATTGCCGGCGTTCAGCAAGGGCGAATGGCCGGTCGTCGCGGTCGTCGCGGTCACCGCGGTGCTGGCCGCCGTGCTGATGGCCACCGGCCACCTCGCGGTCCTGTGAGCACCCCGGCACCGGGCCTCGGCGTGTGGTCGGAGGCCGGCACGCTGCGCCGGGTCATGGTGTGCGCCCCCGGCCTGGCTCATCAGCGACTCACACCGCAGAACTGCCACGAGCTGCTGTTCGACGATGTCATCTGGTTGCAGCAGGCCCGCCGCGACCACTTCGACTTCGTGGCCAAGATGGTCGACCGCGGTGTCGAAGTCCTCGAGCTGGGCGAATTGCTCGCCGATGTGGTGGCCATCCCGGCGGCCCGCGACTGGATCCTGGACCGCAAGGTCACCGATGATCTGGTCGGCCCCGCCCTCACCGCCGAGATCCGGGCCTGGCTGACCGAACTGCCGCCCGATCGGCTGGCCGAATTCCTCATCGGCGGCGTCGCCTACCAGGACGTCGCCGACGAGGTCGAGAGCACCTTCCTGTCGCTGTTCAACGCGTTGGACCCCGAAGGATTCGTGCTGCGGCCGCTGCCCAACACACAGTTCATGCGCGACAACAGCGCGTGGATATTCGGCGGTGTGACGCTGAATCCGATGTACTGGCCCGCGCGCCGGCAGGAGACATTGCTGACGACGGCGGTCTACAAGTTCCATCCCGTCTTCGCCGACGAGAAGTTCGACGTCTGGCTCGGCGATGCCGACGGTTCACCCGTCGACCACGGCTTGGGCACCCTCGAAGGTGGCGACGTGATGCCGATAGGTAAGGGCCTCGTCGTCATCGGGATGGGCGAGCGATCGTCGCATCAGGCCATCACGCAGGTCGCCAGGAACCTCTTCGCGGCCGGGGCAGCCGAACGGGTCATCATCGCCCGGCTGCCCAAGACCCGCTCGGCCATGCATCTGGACACCGTGTTCACCTTCTGCGACCACGATCTGGTGACGGCCTTCGCGCCGATCGTCGACGGTATCGTGCCGCTGAGCCTTCGACCCGACGACAGCTCACCGTCGGGTCTGGATGTGCGGCGCGAACCCAAGGGCCTGATCGAGACGATCGGCGATGCCGTCGGTGTCACCTTCCGGGTGGTCACCACCGCCGGCGATGTGTACGGCGTCCAGCGCGAACAGTGGGATGACGGCAACAACGTGGTGGCATTGCAGCCCGGTGTCGTCATCGGCTATGACCGCAACACCTTGACCAACACCGCGTTACGCAAAGCCGGGGTCGAGGTGGTGACCATCGATGCCAGTGAGCTGGGCCGCGGCCGCGGCGGCGGACGGTGCATGACCTGCCCGATATCCCGCGACCCGCTCTACACCTGATCGCCGTCGATCCGAAGGAAGGCCATCCCGTGGCAGTGAACACCCGCAACCGAAGCCTGCTCAGCCTGGTCCACCACAGTGAGCGCGACCTGCACTACCTCCTCGACCTGTCGCGGGATCTCAAGCGCGCGAAGTACTCCGGGCTCGGACGTGACAGCCTGCGGGGTAAGAACATCGCGCTCATCTTCGAGAAGACCTCCACGCGCACGCGCTGCGCCTTCGAGGTCGCCGCGCACGACGAGGGCGCACATGTGACCTATATCGATCCGACGTCGTCGCAGATCGGCCACAAGGAGTCGATGAAGGACACCGCACGAGTGCTCGGCCGGATGTACGACGCCATCGAATACCGCGGTGCCGCACAGGAAACGGTCGACGAGTTGGCACAGTACGCCGGGGTTCCGGTGTTCAACGGGCTCACCGACGAGTACCACCCCACCCAGATGCTCGCCGACGTCCTGACCATGACCGAGTACTGCCCCAAACCCTTGACCGACATCGCGTTCGCCTTCGTCGGCGACGGCCGCAACAACGTCGCCAACTCGCTTCTGCTGACCGCGGCCAAACTCGGGATGGACGTGCGGATCGGAGCACCGGAAAACCTGTGGCCGGCAGACGGACACGTCGCGATGTGCCGGGATTTCGCGTCGGTGTCGGGCGCACGGCTGACCGTCACCGCCGACCCGCTCGAGGCCGTCGCCGGGGTGGACTTCATCTACACCGACGTCTGGGTGTCGATGGGCGAGCCGATCGAGACCTGGGGAGAACGCATCGATCTGCTGCTGCCGTTTCAGGTCAACTCCGCATTGATGGCGGCGGCGGGCAACCCCAGGGTGAAGTTCATGCACTGCCTGCCCGCCTATCACAACTCGGAGACGACGGTGGGCGCGCGGATCGCCGCGCAGTATCCACATCTGAGCAACGGCATCGAGGTCACCGAGGACGTGTTCGAAAGCGCGGCCAACATCGCTTTCGAGCAGGCCGAGAACCGGATGCACACCGTCAAGGCGGTCCTCGTGGCCGCGCTCAGCTGAGTACCGGGCACCGGAGTGCGCATCGTCATCGCACTGGGCGGCAACGCATTACTGCGCCGAGGCCAGCCCATGACGGCGGCCAATCAACGGGCCAACATCCGGGTTGCCGCGCAGCGGATCGCCGCCATCGCCGCGGGCAACGACATCATCGTCGCGCATGGCAACGGCCCCCAGGTCGGGTTGCTCGCGCTGCAGGCCGCGGCCTATCACGACGTCGCGCCGTACCCGCTCGACGTCCTGGGCGCCCAGACCGAGGCGATGATCGGATATGTCATCGAACAGGAGTTGGGCAACCTGTTACCGCGCGAGCGGTCGATCGCCACACTGCTCACGATGATCGAGGTCGACCCGCACGACCCGGCCTTCGACAGCCCCACCAAGCCGATCGGACCGGTCTACGACGCCGAGACGGCCGAACGGCTCAGGTCCGTCAGTGGCTGGTCCATCGCGGCCGACGGGCCCGGATTCCGGCGCGTCGTGGCCAGTCCGAAACCCCGGCGCATCATCGAGATCGACCCGATCCGGCGCCTGGTGGAGCAGGGCACCCTGGTGATCTGTGCAGGCGGGGGCGGTATCCCGACCAGTTACGACGACGCCGGCATGTTGCACGGTGTGGAGGCGGTCATCGACAAGGACCTCGCCTCGGCGCTGCTGGCGCAGCAGTTGGCCGCCGACCTGCTGGTCATCGCCACCGATGTCGACGGTGTGTACACCCACTGGGGCACGCCCGGGGCGGTCCGGCTGGACCGGGTGACGCCGGATGATCTGGCCGGCCTCGATCTGCCCGCCGGCTCGATGGGTCCCAAGGTCGAAGCGGCGTGTTCTTTTGCGCGGCTCACCGGCAACGAGGCCGTCATCGGATCGTTAGCCCAGATATCCGAGATCGTCACCGGCACCGCGGGCACCCGGGTGCACGAGCCCGCTGCCCGGGGACCATCAGCGGTCCAGCCGGGGACCTAATACTCCATCGCCGGACACACGAACACCCATAGCGTCGAACCAGACAACGCTCACGGAGGTAGCCGAAGATGAACGACTTACACGCCCCCTCGGCGGTTCTCGTCGGTATCGACGGTTCGCAGGCCGCACTCGGCGCCGCACTGTGGGCCGTCGACGAAGCGGTGTCGCGCAACGTCCCGCTGCGGCTGCTCTACGCCGTCAAGGTGCTCGACGTGCCGGCCCACGTCTATGCCCAGTCCGTGGAAAAGGCCAAGAGCGCGCTGCACGCGGCCGAGAACGCGGTGCACGCGACCGGCAAGCCCGTCACGGTGCAGACCGAGATCCTCGACGGGCCGCCCGGCGCCGTTCTCGTCGAGGAATCCGAGGGCGCCGAGATGATCTGTGTCGCCTCGGTCGGGATCGGGCGTTATGCCCGTTCGATTCTGGGTTCGACAGCCGCCGAGCTCGCCGAGAACGCCCACTGCCCGGTCGCCGTGATCAGGCCGCCCGACCCGCACGCCCAGGCCCACGTGAGCTGGATCCTGGTCGCCATCGACGACAAGCCGGGCCACACCGCCGTGGTCCAACGCGCGATGGAGGAGGCCCGGCTGCGGGGTACCCCGGTGCTCGCGCTGGGCACCGAACCGACCGCCGTGGCCGGTGACGCGCTCGCAGCCGAGGTGGATAAATGGCAGTCGCGGTTCCCCGATGTGCACATCTATCCGATCGCCGACCGCGCTGACGTCGCCGACTTCCTGCGCAAGCACGACGAGCCCGTCGAACTGGCCGTGATCGACGCGTCGGATGCCGGGGATCTGGCCGAAATCATCGGGCCGCGCGGCCACCGGGTCTTCGCGCACCCGGTGGCCTCGGCGCTGGTCGTGCGCTCCTAAGGCGAGGACAACTCTTCGATGATCAGGTCCTGGGCCGCCTTCAGGTGGTTCTGGGCCTGATCGAGATCGGCTAGGAACTCTCCGTCGTAGTTGTTCACCGATCCCGCGGTGACCGACAGGCAGATGTGCGCGGCGGAATGCGCGTCCTGTATCGCCGCCTGCAGTTCACTGGTCACATCCGGGTCCGGGGTGGGGACATGAGCCTGCAGGCCGACCGCCGACGCATCGTGCATGGTCTGGCAGGACTCCCGGAATCGTTGCCGGTCCAGATGTTTGAGCGCCCAGCGCATATCGCGTAACGCCGAGTCGAGCTCGACGACGTGCTGCTGGGCGCCGGACCACCATTGCTGTATCTGGCTGCTGTCGGCGTTGCGGCCCGCTTCCGGAGGTTTCGGCGAATCCCCGCCCCGGACACCGATTGCGGTGATGCCGGCCACCAGGGCCACCGCAGCGGCCGCGCCGGCGGCCACCCCTATCCTGGTGCGCCGGGCACCGTTACGCGCAGCGTCCTGGCCGTCGTCGATGACCGGCGCGCCGCATTGCTCGCAGCGGTCCCGGTGTGCGGCGTTCGGATGCCCGTACAGGCAGTTACCCATGTCGTGACGCCTCTCTCGATCCTGCCTCCAATGGTCGGCGCGCCGCAGCGGATGCAGAAGGGCCGACTGGTCGGAGTGCACGGGGACTCCCGGCGCCGGACCGGAGGACGAAAGACCCTGTCTGCCCGGTCCGAGTCCTCGATAGCGTCGGATATCGGGTCCACGATGAAAGAAGTCACCATGTCCGATCACACCAAGCACGGAATTCTGGTTGCCGTCGACGGATCGCCGGAATCCGACGCGGCGACACGCTGGGCCACGCTGGAGGCCGAACTGCGCTGTGCACCAATAACTCTGGTTCATGTCATCGCACCGGTCCAGGTGAGCTGGCCGGTCGCCTATCTGCAGGGGAGCTTCTCGGCGTGGCAGGAGGAGAATGCGCTGAGCGTCATCGCGCATGCCACCAAGATCGTGCATGCGCAGTGGCCCGGTTCCGAGCCGCCCACCATCTCGACAGAGGTGCTGCACGGCAACGACATCGCCGAACTGGTCCACGCATCGAGCCAGGCGCAGATGATCGTCGTCGGCAGCCGCGGTATGGGCGCATTCGGCCGCGTCCTCCTCGGCTCGGTGAGCAGCGCGCTTCTGCATCACGCGCACTGCCCGGTCGCCATCGTGCACGCCGACGAGGCACACCAGGCCGACCCCACCTCGCCGGTGCTGCTCGGCGTCGACGGTTCACCGGCCTCGGAAGGCGCCACCGCGGCGGCCTTCGACGAAGCATCCCGCCGCGGTGTCGAACTCGTCGCGCTGCACGCCTGGAGCGATGTCGGCGTCATACCGATGGTGGGCATGGACTGGGAGACATTCGAGGAGGAGGGCCACGAGGTCCTGGCCGAACGCCTCGCCGGCTGGCGGGAACGCTACCCGGACGTGCAGGTGCGCAAGCGCATCGTCTGCGACCAGCCCGCGCGCTGGTTGGTCGACGAGTCCGAGCATGCGCAACTGGTCGTCGTCGGAAGCCACGGCCGAGGCGGTTTCACCGGCATGCTGCTCGGGTCCGTCAGCGCGGCCGTTGCGCAGCACGCGAAAGCGCCGGTGCTCGTGGTACGCGGCGACTGATCTGCGCGCTGTCATAATCTGCAGTTCGTGACTACTCGGGGATCACGCCCCACCGGGGGCGGATCCGACCTCGTCCTGCTCAGCGGGCAGATCGGTCACCCAGTGCGGGCACACGACGGACGACTCATCGGCCACCTGGCCGACGTGACCACCGAACTCGACCGGCAGTCCGGCCCGTTGATGGTGGAGCGGTTGCTGGTTCGGCGAGGCAGGGCCGCCGATCTGCTCCTGCCGTGGGCCGCCGTCGACGTCTTCGGCACCGCCATGATCCGGGTTCGCGGTGGTATCGACGACGGCGCCTACCGCGTCAGCGCCATCCATGACGAGCTCGGCACCGACGAGATCCTGCTGGTCCGGGACGTACTCGACACCCAGATCATCGATGTCGTCGGCCAACGACTGGCCAGGGTCGCCGACGTCCTGCTGGTGCGGACCGGAGCCGAACGGCTCGAATTGGCCGGTGTCGAGGTCGGCTTCGGGGCGGTACTGCGGCGGCTCGGGGTGCCGGGGTTTGACGCACGCCGCGGTCGGGATGTGGTGACCTGGAACGACTTACACCTGACCTCCGAACGGGGCCACGCCGTGCAGCTGGCCACCGCCCGATCCGCCGTGCACCATCTGGACGCGTCGCGGCTGGCCGCGCTGCTGGACAGGCTCGACACCGAATCGGCCGCCGAGGTGCTGGCGGTCCGGCCGCCGCGCGCCGCGGCGGCGGCGGTTTCCACCACGGACCCGGCGGTCGGCGAACGGGTCCTGCGAGCCATGCCGGCAGACGCCGCGGCCCGAATCGTGGCAGCCATGCCCGTCGAACACTCGAAACACTGGCGGGCGCGCCTTTCTCGCCGCCCCGCCATGCTGGGCCGGCGCTTCATCCGCTCCCGGGTGTGGCCGCGCCGATGAGGACCCGCACGGCACGGCTGTCCGCGGGCGCGTTGTTGGCAGTCGTCGGTCCGGGGTTGCTCGCCGGATTGTCCGACGACGACCCGGCGGGGATCACCACCTACTCGGTGCTCGGCGCGGGCCATGGTTATCAGCTGCTCTGGGTTCTGCTGCTGTCCACCGGCGCCCTGGTGTTGTTCCACGGTTTGGCGGCGCGCATGGGCGTGGTCACCGGACAGGGGCTGATCGGGCTGGTGCGTCAGCGCTACGGAGTCCGGCGCGGCGCGCTCGCCCTGGTGCTGCTCGTCATCGCCAACATCGGCACCACCTGCGCCGAGTTCGCCGGAATTGCAGCGGCTTCCGAGCTTTTCGGGATCAGCAGATACCTCAGCGTGCCCGTGGCGGCGTTGCTTGTCTCACTGCTGGTGCTGCGCGGGAGCTTTCATCGGGTGGAGCACTTCCTGCTGCTGTTGTCGACGGTCTTCCTGGCCTACATCGCCTCTGGCGTTCTCGCGCATCCGGACTGGGGTGCCGCCGTGCACGGTCTGCTGGTGCCGACCATGCCCGTTGACGCCGCGACCATCGCAATCGTCACCGCGACGGTCGGGACCACGCTCGCTCCGTGGGGGCTGTCGTTCATCCAGTCCTATGCGGTCGACAAGAAGTTGCGTACCGAGGATCTGGTGCTCGAGCGCGTCGACGTCGTCACCGGCGCGGTCCTGACCGGTGTGATCGGGTTCTTCGTCGTGGTGGCCTGCGCGGCCACCCTGCACCGCGATCACCGGTCCATCACCGATGCCGCGGACGCCGCGGTGGCGCTGGAACCGCTTGCCGGCGGTGCGGCTTCGACACTGTTCGCACTCGGGCTGCTCGGAGCTGCGCTGCTGGCCGCCTCGGTCCTGCCGCTGTCGACGGCATACTCGGTCTGCGAATACGCCGGTATCGAAGCGGCCATGGACGATTCCTTCGCCGAGGCCAAGCCGTTCTACCTGACCTTCGGCATGGTGACCGTCATCAGTGCGACCGCGGTCCTGATTCCCGGTATTCCGCTGATCGACATCCTGGTGGCCACGCAGGTTCTCAATGCCGTCCTCCTGGCGCCGCTGCTGCTCGCGATGATCGGGATAGCGCGCGACCGTAACCTGATGGGCCGGTGGGCCGCCGGGCCCGCCGCGACGATCGCCTATCTGGCCACCACCGCCGTGGTGGTGCTGTGTGTGGTCGCGCTTTTCCTCACATCGTTGCGGCGTTGAGCGCAGCTATGCCCGGTTTGGGTGCCGTCGGATGAGACAGAACGTAGCCTTGAGGTGTTTCCAGCACGATTGAGACTTCTACGGGGCGTGCACATGGTGAGAGTCTTCCTGGTCGACGACCACGAGGTGGTCCGTCGCGGACTCATCGATCTGCTCGGCGCCGATCCCGAGCTGGAAGTCGTCGGCGAGGCCGGCTCGGTGGCCCAGGCCCTGGCGCGGATACCGGCGCTACGGCCCGATGTCGCCGTACTCGACGTGCAGCTACCCGACGGCAACGGCATCGAACTGTGCAGGGAACTGCTCTCGGAGGTGGCGGGCCTGCGCTGCCTGATGCTGACCTCGTTCACCTCCGACGAAGCGATGCTCGACGCAATACTGGCCGGGGCCAGCGGCTATGTCGTCAAGGACATCACCGGAATGCAGCTCGCCAGCGCCATCAAGGAGGTGGGAGCGGGACGATCACTGCTGGACAACCGGGCCGCCGCGGCGCTGATGACCCGGTTGCGCGACGCCACGGCCAAACCCGCCGATCCCCTCTCCGCGCTCAGTGACCAGGAGCGGGTGCTGCTGGACCTGCTCGGCGAAGGCCTGACGAACCGGCAGATCGCCGCGCGCATGTTCCTGGCGGAGAAGACGGTGAAGAACTATGTGTCCCGGCTACTGGCCAAACTCGGTATGGAGCGCCGGACGCAGGCAGCGGTGTTCGTGTCCCGACTCAAACAGAACCCGGGCAACCAGCAGGGGTGACCGACGGGCACGCCGCTATGACCGCGCGACGATGACGGGATTGTGGGCCGACTCGGCCACCGCGGCGCTGACCGAGCCCAGCAGCATGCCGGCGAAGTCGCCCCGGCCGTGGCTGCCCACAACCGTCAGCTGAGCGGATTCGGATTGCTCCAGCAGTTGATGCGCCGGGCGGTCCAGCACGACCACACACCGGACCCGCACATCGGGATACCGTTCCTGCCAACCGGCCAGCCGCTGCGCCAACAGTTCCTCGGCTTCCCGGCGCACTTCGAGGAACTGCAGACCCGGTAATTCCAGCGCGGTCACATCACTGAAGGCGTGCACGGCGACGAGTTCCACCCCGCGGCGCGAGGCATGGTCGAAGGCGATGGCCAGAGCCGGTTCGGATGCCGGCGAGCCGTCCACGCCGACCACGACGCCGGCATCGGCCGGGTGCCGAACGTCATCGTGCACCACGGCGACCGGACACCGGGAATGCCTGATGAGTGCCGCACTCACCGAACCCAGCACCCGTTGCGCAACCCGGCCCAGGCCGCGGCAGCCGACGACCACCATGTCCGCAGTCCCGGACATGTCGATGAGCGTCGATACCTTTGCGCCGGAGGCGAACTCGGTTCGCAGCCGAAGCGGATACCGGCCGCCGGCCGCGGCTGCCGCCGCCGATTCACCTGC
The DNA here is from genome assembly GCA_016197405.1 of Mycobacterium sp. Classification (GTDB taxonomy): domain Bacteria; phylum Actinomycetota; class Actinomycetes; order Mycobacteriales; family Mycobacteriaceae; genus Mycobacterium. Next base: position 207,152 of record JACPVR010000011.1, on the reverse strand, counting down.
CTCGCGCAGCACCACGCGTGCGTTGTCCTCCAGCAGCGCAGTCAGTTCCGCAGACGGCAGCTCTGACCACTCGCGTGCCACCGCGGACGGCAGGATGTTCACCAGTGTCAGCGGCAGGTTTCGCATCGATGCCTCGCGCGCCGCCCAGTCGGCTGCGGCCCGGGCCGCAGCCGAACCGTCGACGCCGACGATGATTCCCGTCATGTCTGGCGTCCTCGCCGGTCGCCGTCGTCGCCGACCTCGGCGCGCATCTGACGGTCCCAGTCCGCGTACCGGCGTCGGTCGAAGTACCGATGCAGCACGGTGAGGCCTGCGCCGGTGATGCACGAGAAACCGAGCCACACCACCGCGGCGGCGCCGATCGCTTCGGCATCGGCCCGGCTGGGCGGCGCCGGCGGATCAACACGCTCACCCCGGTCATCGACCCAGATCGCGAGGTTCTCCCCCGCTTTCGCCATATCGGACCACTCGATCCGCTCCTCATGTCGCCGACCTGCGGCATCCCACCTCGCCGGCACGATGAACTTCACCGCGCTGGGGGTGGTCACCACCGCGGCGTCCCCGACAGCGGTGGCCGTCACCTGATGCCGCGTGTCGGCCTGGCCGGCGTAGAACTGGGACCGTACCTCGTGCACCGAGGTCCCGATGGCGGCGGCCACCGGTGCCATCATGATCATCGAGAACACCGCGAGCGCCGACACCAGGGCTTCGATGCGATCCACCGGACGCACCAGCCGATTGCGTCCGGCGACGCGGGTCCACCAGGTGCGTTTCCATCCGAAGGTGAAGGTCTCCATGTTCGTCATCGCTGGTCTTCCGGCGCAGAATGGATGATCAACAACGAACAGTTGCACTTGCGCAGCGCCGCGCGGGCTTCGGGACCGACGAGGTCTTCGACCAGATCGGGCCGACTTTCGTCCAGGACGAGCAGTTGTTCGACCTTGGGCCGGCGGGCCAGCACCTCGAGCAGTTCGGCGGGCATCGGCGCGGTACTGAGCGCGATATCGGTGTCCTCGTCCTCGGCGCGCTCCAACAACTGCGCGAGTTGGTTTCGGACACTGCCGCTCTCAGCACTGTCGAGGTCGTGGCGCTCAGGCACCCACGGCGTGAGCGCCAGTACGGCCGCTTGGCGGATGAGCGCTTCGCCGACCGCAACCTGCAGCACTTCATGCGATCCGGGTGACTCGTCGAGCACCGCGATTACACACCGCTGCCGCGCCTTCGAGTCGGTCTTACGCCGTCGGACAATCGCCACCGGGGAGAACGCGGTGCGGGCGAGGAGCGCGGCGGTCGACCCGCGCATCCGCCGACCGGAGTCGTTTCGGCCCTTGAAACCGACACACACCAGTTGTGCGCGCCGCGATGCCCCGGCCAGTTCCTCCACGGGATCACCTTGCAGCACATCGGACTCCAGCTTGACTGCCGGCCCGTGGGACTGCACCGCCTCCCATGCGCGGTGCAGAATGCGGTAGGCCCTGTCGTATTCGGCGTCGATATCACGGTGGGGATCCACCACATGCGTCAGACGCAACACGGTGTCTCGGCCGGCGGCCTCCTCGGCGGCCCACAGTGCCGCTCGCAGTGCCGCCTTGGAACCATCGATCCCCACGATCACCGGTCGGGATTTCTTGTCGTGCATCACGGTGTTCCCTTCTGGGTCGTCGCGGTATCGCGCCCTTGGCGGCAGAGCATCACGGGTACCGGTGAATGGTGCAGCAGATTGAGCCCGGTCGAGCCGATGACACTGCTCAACAACACATTTCGGCCACGACTGGCAATGACGACCAACTGGGCGTCGGCGGCGTGCGTCAGCAGCGCCAGGCTGGGCTTGGCCGGTTCCAGGACGAGGCTGACCTCGACTCCGGGATAGCGTCGCTGCCACGGCTCGACGGCCGCGGCGAGTTCGTCGCGCTGTACCGCTTCTGGACCCGCCGAATCGGCACTGTCGGCAACGATGATGTCGCCGATCGGGAGGTGGCCGGACCACGCACGCACGGCGCGCAGCGGGCTGCCGAACCGGTCGGCGAACGCGAACGCGGCCGCAAGGGCGGTGTCGAACTCGCGGCCACCGACCCCGACGACCACCGGTTCGGCGGTGGGCCTGGACCGGCGGCCGCGCCAGGCCACCACCGGGCACTGCGCGTGGATCACCGTCTGCAACGTCGTCGATCCGATCAGCAGCGCACCCGCCGGTGTCACATCGTCGCAGCCCACGACCAGCAGCGCGGCACCGTCACCGGCCCGCGGGAGTGCTCTGTCGGCCGGCTCGGGCAACGCTGCCGTCGTGACTTCGAGGGCGGCGAACTCCGAATGCACCGATTTTTCGGCATCGGCCAGGATCACCTCGGCGCGTTGCCGGTCCCCGGCGAGTGCCGCGGCCTGTATCGCAGCGGCGGCGTCGGAAAAGGCCCGTCCCAGATACGGTTCGGCGTGCACGATCCGCAACGGGCGGTGGTACTTCTCGGCAACCGCGGCCGCCCATCTGGCCGCCCCGGCGGACACCTCGCTGCCGTCGACACCGACGACGACGGGATCGGCGGCACCGGTCTGGTCGACCTTCATCGCGCTCATATGGCCACGCAGCAGATCTGTTGTGCTTCGGCGACCGAATCCGCCAGTGGCTGTGCGGTGTTGATGGGATGCGCACCCTGCCAACCGGGGCCATCGGTGATGGCCTCGGCAATCTGCGGTGTGGCATCCGAGGAGCTTGCGGTACGAGCGGCGATGCGGGCCTTGGCCTCGCTGAGTTCGGTCGTGCACGACAGTTCGATGAGCCCGGTGCTCAGCTGTTGGGCAAGGTCGCGGGCCCGCTCGCGCTGGCGGGCATCACGCCAGGTTCCGTCGAGGATCACCGAGCGACCGCGTGACAGACTGACATGCGCCTGCCGCAGCACCGTGTCGTAGACGACGGCGACGTTCTCCGGTGCGTACAGGCCGGTGTCCAGGGCGCCGGCCTCTCCGCTCAACACCCCGGTCCTCTGCAGTTCCCGTCGGACATCGTCGGTCGAAATAACCTGTGCTCCAAGATTTTGCGCAAGCGCCCGGGCGAGCGTGGTCTTGCCGGTTCCCGGTCCGCCGCCGACCAGGATCAGGCGCACGGCTCCGTGGCGCAGGTGGCTCAGGGCGATGTCGAGATGGCGCCGGGCATCGGCCCGGGCACCGGACACGCCCTGGCCGAACCGGATGCAGTCGACCTTGGCGCGCACCACGGCGCGGTAGGCGATGTAGAAGTCCACCAGCGATTCCGGGGCGGGGTCGGCAGCGGCCCGCTGGTACTCGGCCATGAAGTGATCACCCAACTCCCTGGCACCGAGGAACTCCAGATCCATGGCCAGGAATGCCGCATCGTCCACGCCGTCGACATGGCGTAGCCGGTCGTCGAAATCCAGGCAGTCCAGTAAGGCCGGGCCGTCCGGTTGGCAGAAGATGTCGTCGGCCAGCAGATCGGCGTGGCCGTCGACGATCCGCCGGTCGGCCAGCCGCGTTGCGATCAATACGGCGCGTCCCGCCAGGTACGCGGTGGCCAGCCGGCGCACCTCCCCGACGACCTGCTGATCCACCATGTCGCCGAAGCGCTGCAGTTCGTCGAGGTTCTCGGTCCATCGTGCGGTGACGGCGGCGACGGTGCCGTCGGCATCGACGTCCCTGCCGCGTCTGGCATCGGCGTGGAAACGGGCCAGCACCTGCGCGACCGCTCGCAGTTGATCGCGCAGCCGGCGCTCGTCGGCGCCGCCGCGCACCAGCGACGACAACCGGTACCGGTCGGGGTAGCGGCGCATCACGATCACCGGTTCCGGGTCGCCGCCGTCGACCGAGCTCAGATGGGCGATGCCGAGATAGCTGTCGGCAGACAGCCGGGAATTGAGCCTGACCTCGCGCTCGCAGGCCTGCTCGCGCCGCGCCGTCGTACTGAAGTCGAGGAAGTCGGTGGTGACCGGTTTTTTCACCTTGTAGGCGCGATCGCCGACCAACGCCACGACGCCCGTGTGTGTTTCACGGATCTCCGGCACCGCTGCTGTGTGCATGACTCGATTCTCGAATCGGCCGTGGTGCACCGATAGGGGCCTGGGGCCACCGCCGCAGAGCACAAAGGCCCGAGCGCCGCGCTGCCGCCCGCGGTGGGACCTACGACGGGGCACCGGTGACCTATGACCCTGGTGGCGCTGCCGCGCCGGAGGACATCGTGGAATCGCAACCCCACCAGCCGAGGACCGAATATGCACAAGATCGCGATACCGACACAGATCGTCGAGGACGCCGTCCACCTGGCGGGCCGGGCGCCGTCGTTCCACAACAGCCAGCCGTGGGCCTGGGTCTGGGATGGACACGAACTGTCGCTGAACCTCGATCGGGATCGGTTCGTGCACTCCGACGAGTCGGGACGTCAAGCGCTGATCAGCTGCGGCGCGGCGCTGGACCACCTGCGGATAGCCGCGGCCGCGGCGGGCTGGACGGCGAACGTGGACCGTTTCCCCAACCCGAACAATCTCGACCACCTCGCGACGGTCGAGTTCACCCCGCTGCCGACGGTGACAGACGGCCAGCACCGGCGCGCCGAAGCGATCCTGCGCCGACGCACCGACCGCCTGCCGTTCGCCGCTCCCACCGAATGGGATCACTTCCAGGTCAACCTGGGTCTGGTACTCGACGACAGTTACGCGGTGCTGGATCTGGTCAGCGACGCCGATCTGCCCAAACTGGTGGAGGCATCACACCTGGCCGAATCCCTTCGCCTCTACGATTCGCAGTATCACGCCGAGCTGAACTGGTGGACAGCACCTTTCGAGGTCTCCGACGGAGTACCACACAGCGCGCTGCTGTCGGCCGCCGAGAGCGATCGGGTCGATGTCGGGCGCACCTTCCCGGTCACCCACCACAAGCAGCGCCGGACGGACGTGCCCGAGGACGAGGCCAGGATCCTGGTGATATCGGCGCGCGACAACACCCGCAACGACATCATGGGCTGCGGCGAGATGCTCTCCACGGTGCTGTTGGAGGCAACCATCGCCGGAATGGCCACCTGCACGTTGACGCATATGACCGAACTGGTGGCCAGCAGCGGCATCATCAGCGAGATCACCGGTCGACGTTTCCCGCAGGTCCTCATCCGGGTGGGCATGGCGCCGGCGGCAGAGGACGTGCCTGCGCTGACGCCGCGCCGCCCGCTACTGGACACCTTGACGATCCGCCCACGCTGACCTACGAGGAAACATCATGAGCCACAAGAAATCCCGGCACAAGCCGGACTGGAAGGTCGACATCGCCGTCGACGAGAACGACGAACGCACCCGCGCGGTCGCCGAACTGCGTTACAAGGGAAACGTGTTGACCGGTGTCGGGCAGACCAGGCTCGACCCCGATGATCATTTCCCTGATGCCGTCGCCGGGGAACTCGCGGTCGCACGTGCCCTGTCGGATCTGACCCGTCAGCTGTTCGCCGCCACTGCCTCCGATATCGAGGCGGTCACCGGTGAAGCGGTCTCCGTCCGCTGATGCCGTCGCACGCCGCACGGAGCCGACCATGACCGATGACCGCAAGCCCGCAGCCGTCGTGGCGGTGGGTATCGACGGTTCTCGCGCTGCCCTCGATGCCGCACTGTGGGCTGTCGATGAGGCTGTGCACCGGGACATCCCGTTGCGGCTGGTCTACGCGATCCCACCGCGCAGTGCCGGTGCCGCCGACGCCTGCGATCAGGCGGCCCGCGACCTCGCGGAGGCCGAGGTCGCGGTGCGCTACGCCTTCACCGCCGTCGAGTCCACCAACACCCCCGTCAAGGTCGAGGTGGAGATCCTGCAGGACACCGCGGTGGCCGCGCTGCGGGAGGTATCCCGATCGGCTGTCCTGCTCTGCGTCGGCGCGGTCGGGTTCAACGACGCCGCCGCCCACCGGGTCGGGTCCACCGCGGCGGCCATCGCGATATCGGCTCATTGCCCGGTCGCCGTCGTACGCTCGCCGCACGGCGGTTCCAGCGCTCAAGGCTGTGTCGTCGCAGACGTCAGCCAACCGTCGACCCGTGGGGCGGTTCTGGAAGGCGCCATCGCCGAGGCGCAGCTGCGCGGCCTGCCACTACGCGCCGTGACCACCTGGCAGTCGCACTTCGGCGACGGCTACGACAGCCATGCCGTCGCCGACCGCAACCGGCTGGCCCGCGCCGAGCTGGACCGCCGGCTCGCCCCGTGGCGCGCACGCTATCCCGATGTCGACCTCACCCCGGTGGTGGCACACGGCACCACACTGAATTATCTTGCCCAACAATCCCGGTCCATCCAGATCGTCGTGGTGGGTCGTGGTCGCGGCGCCACCGACATCGTCGGACCGGCGGGCTATCCGGTACTGCAGAACACCGGCTGCTCGGTGCTGGTGTGTGGCTCCGACGGACCGTTGTGATGACCGGGCGGCGCACCCGACGACCGGTCATCACGGCCACGGTGCTCCTGCTGCTCTACGGCGCGCGCAGGTATTTCCGCAACTGGGGCACCACCAAGCAGGAATGCCGGATGTATCTGCCCGGTGACGAATTGCTCAGACAACCGGTGTCGCAGACCACCGAAGGTGTGTGGATCGATCGTCCGGTGGCTGAGGTCTGGCCGTGGCTGGTGCAGATGGGACAGGACCGCGGCGGACTGTACAGCTATGAGCTACTGGAGAATTCGTTCGGCATGCAGTTCCGCAACGCCGACCGGGTCCATCCGGAGTGGCAGGAGCTCGCCGCCGGTGACATGGTCCGGCTGGCGCCGAAAGGCTGGCTCGGCCGGCGCGACGGTGTGGTGTTGCGGGTTGCCGAGGTCATCGACGCGAGCGCGATAGTGCTGCGGGTGCAACCACCGGATCTGCCCTGGGAGGGCGTGTGGTCCTTCCACCTGATGCCGCATGGGGATGACAGATGCCGACTGCTGGTCCGCACCCGGGTCGGCCTGCGCCACCCCGGCGAGATCCTGCTCGCCGAAATGGCCGGTCCCGCCGTGGCATTGATGACGCGCGGCATGCTGCGCGGTATCCGTCGGCGGGTGCAGCATCACCAGGTGCAGCAGCCTTCCGGCCGCACCATGCGATCGGGATGACGCCCATGGCGCGATCCGGCCGGGAAGTGCTGCGCCAGGTGCTGTTGGGCGCCTTGGCGCTTGCCACGCTGGGCGCGCTGGCCGCCGGCGCGGTGCTGTGGTTCCTCGGTCACCGCGCATCGGCCGATACCCTTTGGGCGGCAGGAACATTGGTCGCCTTGCTGCCGGCTTCTTGGTGGGTGGTGGCAGCACTGCGACGGGGCCGGATCGGCGTCGACGTCATCGCGGTGTTGTCACTGCTCGGCACGCTCGCGGTGCACGAGTTCCTGGCCGGGGCGTTGATCGGTGTGATGTCGGCGACCGGCCAGATGTTGGAGAACGCCGCCGAGCGGCGGGCCACCAAAGACCTGCGCGCGCTACTGGAACGGGCACCGAAGACCGCGCGCCGCCGAAGCGCCGACGGCGTGGTGACGGTCCCACTGGCCGATATCGCCGTCAACGATGTGCTGGTCGTCGGGCCAGGCGAGATGCTGCCCGTGGACGCCTGTATCGAGTCGAGCTGGGCGATTCTCGACGAGTCGGCATTGACCGGCGAATCGGTACACGTCGAGCTGCCGAAGGGGCAGCGGGTGCGCAGCGGGACGATCAACGCCGGCGCAGCCATCGAGATCAGGGCCACGGCCACCGCCGACGACAGCACCTATGCCGGCATCGTGCGCCTGGCCCGCGAAGCCGCGGCGACCAGTGCGCCACTGGTGCGGTTGGCCGATCGTGTCGCGGCGTGGTTTCTGCCGCTGACGCTGCTGGTCGCAGGCGCGGCCTGGCTCTACAGCGGATCCGCCGGACGCGCGGTCGCGGTGCTGGTGGTGGCGACACCGTGCCCGCTGCTGCTGGCTGCGCCGGTCGCGATCGTGTCGGGTCTGTCCCGGGTGTCGCGGCTCGGTGTGATCGTCCGTGGCGGCGGCGCCCTGGAAAACCTGGGCAAGGCCACCACGCTGGTGCTGGACAAGACCGGAACCGTCACGAGTGGACAGCCGCGCGGCATCGATATCGCCGCGGCCGACGGCTGGTCGCCGGCCGAGGTGTTACGACTGGCCGCCTCTGCCGATCAGTATTCGCCGCATGTCCTGGCCAAGGCGATCGTCGACGCGGCGCTCGAGCGGGCGCTGGTGCTGAGCCTGCCGACCGACGTCGTCGAACGGCCAGGCCACGGACTGTCGGCCGTGGTGGACGGCAGACGCGTCACGGTGGGCAATCGCGCCCTGCCCGCCGATCCGGCCGACTGGGCGGCGGCGGCCTTGTCACGTGCGACGCTCGACGCCGCGGTGGTGGCCTGGGTCGAGGTGGACGCCGAGCTGGTGGGCGCGATCCTGTTGGCCGATCCGGTGCGGCCCGACGCACCGCGCACCATCCGCCGGTTACGCGCCGCCGGTATCGACCGGCTCGTCATGCTGACCGGAGATCGATCGGCGCCGGCCGAACAGGTCGGCGCAGTGCTCGGCATCGACGAGGTGCGATCCGGCCAGACCCCGGCGGACAAGGTGCGCGGGGTGCGCGCGGAACGGGAACGCGCCGTGACGGTCATGGTCGGTGACGGCGTCAACGACGCTCCCGCGCTTGCCGCGGCGACGGTCGGTGTCGCGATGGGCGCCCACGGGGCGACCGCGAGTTCGGAAGCCGCCGATATCGTCCTGACGACCGATCGGCTCGACCGGCTGGCCGATGCGATGTTGGTGGCGCGCCGATCCCGCCGAATAGCGCTGCAGAGTGCGGTAACCGGCATGGTGTTGTCGCTGCTGGCGATGGCGGCGGCCGCCGCCGGGGTGCTGCCGCCGGCGGCCGGGGCGCTGTTGCAGGAGGCGATCGATCTGACCGTCATTCTCAACGCACTGCGGGCGCTGCGCGCCGGTCCCGGCGAAGCGCCTGACCTGCCTGCGAGCACCCGCAACATGATCCGCCGGTTCTCCGCCGAGCACGAAGGGATGCGCGACGAGCTGTCCCTGCTGCGGGACACCGCCCACCATCTGGCCGCCGGAGAAGCCGAAACCGCGATGGCCTGGCTGCGCCGCACCGATGCGTTCGTACAGCAGGTGCTGCTGCCGCACGAGCATGCCGAGGACCGTTCGCTGTACCCGGCGCTGGCCCGCCCGTTGGGCAGCGCGGAGGCCACGGTGACGATGAGCCGGATGCACGCCGAGATCGACCGGCTGGCACACCGGCTGCATGCGCATCTGGTCAATGCCGAGAGTTCCGGTGGCATCACGACCGCGCAGACCGAGGATTTGCTGGCTTGCCTCTACGGTCTGGCAGCCCTGTTGGACTTGCATTTCCACGCCGAGGAAGAGAATTACTTCGCTTTGCTCGCGCCCGACTCCGAGGGCTGACCGGAGCGCATTCGCGCTGGCAGGGCCGGTCAACCGGGCGCCGGATACTGGCGCTCGGCCGGTGGCGGGGATACAGTCGTCCTACCAGCCAGGGGGCACGGAGGTCGGGCCAGTGCGCGCCACCGACGCGAATGACGATTCGTCTTTTGCCGCTCTCGGCCGCCCATCGCTGGTGGGCAGCATGCACCGGCAACTCGACGAGCTGCTCGGCGCACACGACCAGATGGAACACCTGCTGCGCGTGGTCGTCGGGCTCGCCGCCGATCTCGATCTCGATGCCACCCTGCAACGCATCGTCACCGCGGCCATGGAGCTCACCGGTGCGCGGTACGGCGCGCTGGGAGTGTGGGGTGCCGACGGCAGGCTGGTGTCGTTTCTGAACTCGGGCATCGACGCCGACTCCGTGGAGCGGATAGGTCATCTACCGGTCGGCAAGGGTGTGCTCGGGGTCCTGCTCACCGAAGCCGAACCGTTGCGGCTCAACGATATCCGGGAGCATCCCGCCGCCGTGGGGTTTCCCGAACACCACCCGCCGATGCGTGCACTGCTGGGTGTCCCGATCACGATCCGGCAGGCCACCTTCGGCAGCCTCTATCTGACCGAGCCGGCGAACCGACCGGCATTCACCGAGTCCGACGAGGCGGTGGCGCGCGCCCTGGCGTCGGCTGCCGCGGTCGCGATCGACAATGCCCGGTTGTTCGACCGGGTCCGTGCGGCCGGCGAGTGGACCGAGGCCAGCCGCGCCATCACCACCGCGATACTGGCCGACACCGATCCCGATCTGCAGCCGTTGCACATGATCGCCGAGCGGGCGTGCACCCTCACCGATGCCGAGCAGGCCATCGTCCTGATTCCCGACGACGCCGACCTGCCGGCCGACGAGGTCAACACGCTGGTGGTGTCCACGGCGGTGGGGCTACTCGCCGACGAGGTCATGGGACGGCGGGTGCCAGTCGACGGTTCGACCACCGGTGAGGTGTTCCGCTCCGGCGTGCCCCTGCTCACCGAGGCCTTCCGCCATCCCATCCAGGCGTTCACCGATGTCGGGCAGCGACCGGCCATAGTGATGCCGCTGCGTGCGCAGCAGTCCGTACTCGGGGTGCTCGCGGTGGCGCGCAACGAGGGCCAGGCGCCCTTCGACGCCGACCATCTCGAGCTGATGACCGATTTCGCCGAGCATGCGGCGGTGGCGCTGACGTTGTCGATGAGTCGGGCGCACGCCCGCGAGCTGTCGGTCATCGCCGACCGCGAACGCATTGCGCATGATCTGCACGATCACGTCATCCAGCGGTTGTTCGCGGCGGGGATGGATCTGCAGGGCACCATCGCCCGCTCACGGTCCCCCGAGATCACCAACCGCCTCCGGCGCACCGTCGACGAACTGCAGGCCACCATCGACGAGATCCGGACCACGATCTTCGGGCTGCAGTCCCGCAGCGAGGCCATGGGCGGCTTCCGGCAACAGGTTCAGACCGCCATCGCCGAACTGACCGAGGACCGCGGCATCGAGACGACGGTGCGACTGTCGGGTCCGTTGAGCGTCGTCGACGATGCACTGGCCGAGCACGCCACGCCGGTGATCATCGAGGCGGTCAGCAATGCGGTGCGCCACGCCGGCGCCAAACACCTCGCGATCGAGATCACGGTCGACGACGACCTGACCCTGACCATCACCGATGACGGCTCGGGTATCGATCCCGCCAACACCCGTCGCAGCGGGCTGGCGAACATGCAGCGGCGCGCGGAACGGGTGGGCGGGCGTTGTGAGATCACCTCCGCACCCGGCGACGGCACCCGGATCCGTTGGGTGGCTCCGCTCTACGGCGCTTTGTGACACGTGGCCGCCGCTGAACCACCGCGTTGGCTGCTCACCGCGCTGCCGGGGCTGGCCGGGTTGTGCGGATATCCGCGAACGGCGCTGCGCGGCGATGTCGTGGCGGGCGTCAGTGTCGCGGCCTATCTGATTCCCCAGACCCTGGCCTACGCCGCGCTGGCCGGATTGAGTCCCGTCGTGGGCCTGTGGGCGGCGCTGCCGCCACTTCTGGTGTACGCGTTGTTGGGGTCGTCACGGCAATTGTCGGTCGGACCGGAGTCGACGACAGCGGTGATGACCGCGGCGATCCTGGGGCCGCTGGTGTTCGGCGACCCCGGCAGGCACGCCACGTATGCGGCGACGCTCGCCCTTCTGGTCGGGGTGATCTGCATGCTGGCCGGCCTGCTGAGGCTGGGGTTCATCTCGAGTCTGCTGTCCGGGCCCGTCCTGGTCGGTTACCTGACGGGCATAGCACTGGTGATGATCGTCGGTCAGCTCGACCGGATCACCGGTGTGCCCGCCGCGGGCGACACCGTGATCGAGCAGGCCCGGTCCCTGCTGACCGGCATCGATCACGTGCATTGGCCCACCCTGGCTCTGAGCACAGCCGTGCTCGTGCTGATCTTCGGTCTGCAACGGTTTTGTCCACGGTTGCCCGGCCCGCTCATCGGGGTTCTCGGCGCGGCGCTGCTGGTCGCGCTGTTCACATTGGGCCGCTACGGAATCGATGTGGTCGGCGCGGTCCCGAGCGGGTTGCCGCGGTTCGGTTTGCCCGACCTGTCCCTGCCGGTGTTACAGGATCTGGTGGTGCCTGCGCTCGGCATCGTGGTCGTGGCCTTCTCCGACGACGTGCTGACCGCGCGCGCGTTCGCGGCGCGCACCGCCGACGATATCGATTCCAACGCCGAACTGCGCGCGCTGGGGGTCTGCAATATCGCGGTCGGGCTCACGCACGGGTTCCCGGTGAGCTCCAGCGGGAGCCGGACCGCGCTGGGCGCCGCGGCGGGTTCGCGCACCCAGGTGTTCTCGCTTGTCGCTTTTGCGACGGTCGGGTGCGTGGTGAGCCTCGGCGGCAGTGTCATATCGGCCATTCCGTCCGCGGCACTGGGTGCGCTGATCATCTACGCCGCAATGAAACTCGTCGATGTCGGTGAGTTCCGCAGACTCGCCCGGTTTCGCCGCAGTGAGTTGGTGCTTGCGGTGGCGACGGTTGTCGCGGTATCGCTTCTGGGTGTGCTCTACGGGGTGCTCGCGGCGGTGACGCTGTCGATCCTGGACCTGCTTCGACGGCTCAGCCGTGCCCATGACAGCATCCAGGGATTCGTGCCCGGCATCGCGGGCATGCACGATGTCGACGACTATCCCGATGCGACGGTGCTCTCGGGTCTTCTGGTCTACCGCTACGACGCGCCGTTGTGCTTTGCCAACGCCGAGGATTTCCGCCGCCGCGCACTGGCGGCCGTGGCCGACTCACCACAACCGGTCCGGTGGTTCGTGCTCAACGCCGAGGCCAATGTCGAGGTCGACCTGACGGCGCTCGACGCACTGGAACGGCTCAGATCCGAACTGACAAGCCGGGGAATCGTTTTCGCCATGGCCCGGGTCAAACAGGACCTGCGGGACGCACTGGAATCGGCGGGGCTGCTCGCCAGGATCGGCGCCGATCGGATCTTCATGACATTACCGACTGCGGTTGCCGCCTACCAGGACGCAGTCGGCGACGACCCTGCGACGAGGTGAGCACCGTGTCGATCCGGTGCTGCCGGAACAACTTGTGGGTCGCGTCTGCCAGCACCACCGCAGGGACCGCCACCGCGGCCAGTGCGTAGCCCAGCGGCGGCGGGCCGGCCTGTCCGAGCAGAGCGGCGATCGGTGGCACGTACAGAAGTACCAGCAGTATGCCGATTTCGGCGGCCACCCCCGCGATCAGCATCGGGTTGGTGAGCAGCGGAATCCGCCACACCGGCTGTTTGTCGCTTCGGCAGGCGAACGCGTTGGCCGCCTGACCCAGGACGATGGCGGTGAACGCGGTGCCCGATGCCATGCCCGACGCTATCGCAACCTCCGGGGAATTCACGAGGAACGCGAAAGCCGCAAGCGCCACAACGGCTTCGGTGAGACCGAGCACCCCGAACGCGCGTATCAGCAGCGCCCGGTCCACGAGATGGGCCTTCGTGGGCGGGGAGTCCAGTGCCCGCTCCTCGGGTGGTTCGGCGCCCAGCGCCAGCGCGGGAAGGACATCTGTCCCGATGTCGAGGGCCAGCACCTGCAGGACCCCGATCGCCAATGGAAACCGTCCGGCGGACAGCGCCCAGACCACGAAAGGTGCCAGTTCGGCGACGTTGTCGGACAGGTGATAGGTCAGGAAGCGCCGGATGTTGGCGAAGGTCGATCGGCCCTGGGCGATGGCGGCGACGATGGTCTCGAAGTTGTCGTCGAGCAGGACGACATCGGCGGCCTCGCGCGCGACATCGGTACCGCCACGCCCCATGGCGACACCTATCGCCGCTTCCCGCAGTGCCGGAGCGTCGTTGACACCATCGCCGGTCATGGCCACGACATGCCCGCGGAGTCGTAGGGCTCGGGCTATCCGTAGCTTGTCCTCGGGTGTCACACGGGCGATCACCATGCCGTCACGGTCGATCAATTCGCCCAATTCCCCGAGGTCGCCGGGCAGGTCGGCGCCGACGACCACGGTGGCATCGCCAAGCGACAGGCCGACCTCGCACGCGACGGCAGCGGCAGTATCGGGATGATCGCCGGTCACCATGGCCACCCGGATGCCTGCGGCGCGGCAGCGACCGAGAACCTCGGCGACCGCCGGTCGCGGCGGGTCCTGCAGTCCCACCAGGCCGAGCAGCCGCAGTCCTTGTTCGGCCTCGGCGGATTCGATCGGCACGGCTGCACCGACGGCGATATCGCGGCAGGCGACGGCGAGCACACGCAACCCGCGGCCGGCCATGTCGGCCAGGATGCGCGGCGCATCGAAAACCGCTTCGCACAGGGGAAATATCGCATCCGGCGCGCCTTTGACGAGCACGCGGTCGCCGAGTACCACCGACATGCGCCGCCGGTGGGCATCGAAAGGAAACCGTGCGATCGGGCGGACCGCGACGGGTTCGGCGGATCCAGGACGAAGCCGCCGGGCGAAGGCGTCCAGTGCGGCTTCCATCGGATCGCCATGCGGGCACCACGCACCGTCGACCAATTCGACGCCGCCCGTCGAGCACAGCACGGCGGCATCGGCCAGCATCCGCAGCGATTCACCCACACCATCGCGGTCACAGTCGATATCGGCCACCGGTTGATATCCGATACCGCGAATCCGGGCAGACCCCTGCGGTGTCCACGCCTGGACCACGGACATCTCGTTCTGGGTCAGCGTCCCGGTCTTGTCGGTACAGATGAATGTCGTGGAGCCGAGTGTCTCGACCGCCTCCAGATGCCGCACCAGCGCACGCTTACCGGCCATCCGCTGTGCACCGATCGCCAGCGCGAGGGTCACCGTCGGCAGCAGCCCTTCCGGTACCACCGCGACGGTGACACCGACGGCGAACAGGAAACCGTCCGACAGCGGCATCCCGATAAGTGCCGCAACCACGAAGAACACCGCCCCGACGCTCACCGCGACCACCGCGATGATCCGAGACAGCCGGTCCAGTTCGCGGCGCAACGGTGTCGCTGCGTGCCGCTGCCTCGCCGTGAGCTTGGCGATCGAGGCCAATCGCGTCCCGGAACCGGTGGCCGACACGCGTGTGCGCGCCTCGCCTTCCACCACGAAACATCCCGCGAAGACGGTCTCGCCGTCAGCCGGATGCTCGGGCACACTCTCCCCGGTCAGTGCCGAGGTGTCGACCGAGAGGTTCGCGGCGTCGATGACGACGACGTCGGCGCACACCCGGTCCCCCTCGGCCAACAGCACGGTGTCGCCGACCACGACGGTATCGGCGGACACTTGCCTGCGCACACCGTCGCGCACCACGGTTACCAGTCGCGGGAGCATCTGTCGCAGCCCGTCGGTGGCATGCTGAGCGCGTTCTTCCTGCGCGAAGGCGAAGACCGCGTTGAGCAGCACGACCGCGAAGATGGCGACACCGAGCTGCGGCATCCCTGCGACGAACGCCAGTATCCCCGCGATCCAGAACAGGATCGCGAAGAAGTGCACGAGGTTCGCGGCGAATCGCAGCGGCCACGGGGTGCGCCCTTGGGCCGGAAGCACATTGGCGCCGTCGGCCGCCAGTCGACGCGCCGCTTCCTGCGTCGTCAGACCGGCGTCCCTGGCCACAACTACAAGGTAGGCCGGCCCGCGCCGCGCCCACCGCGGGCGAAATGCCCCGACCGGCAGGACTTCGGTCATCAGCCGGCACCGAGGACCAACGTCCAGTGCGCCGAGGACCTAGGACTCGCGTCTTACGTGCCCGCCGGCGGTTAGCGTCGGGTCACGACGCGTCACCGTGAACGCTTGCCGAGGAGACTTCATGACCGAGATCGACCCAGGCGCCTCGGTGGTCGTCGGCATCGACGGTTCACGCGCGGCGATGAGCGCAGCGCGGTGGGCAATCGAAGAAGCCATCGCACGGGACCTGCCCTTGCGTCTGGTCCATGTTGCGGGGGTCGAAACCGGACCGGACCCGACTGTGGGCGCACTGCCGCTGGAAACCGAATACGCCGAGACCGTGCTGCGCCAGGCCTGCGCGGCGATCGAGGCATCAGGGCGGCCGGTGAAGTTCGACACCGCGATAATCCACGGGCACACCGGCGAAGCGCTGCTGGCAGAGTCCAGCCACGCCGAACTACTCTGTGTCGGCTCGGTGGGCATCGACGCCGTCGCGCGAACCTGGTTGGGTTCCACCGCCACCACCGTGGCCGAGCGCGCCCGGTGCCCGGTGGCGATCATCCGACACCGGCGCGATGGTCAACAACGACGTCCCGGTGCCATTGCCGTAGCGGTGACCGAGCCCGGCGACGACGAGGACGTGGTCATCACCGCGATGGACGAGGCGAGACTGCGCAACGCACCGCTCGTCGCAATCGGATTGTGGGACAAAGATTTCCGATACCCATCGGCTGACGAATTCGACCGCTTGGTGCAGTCCTGGCGGCAGCGGTATCCCGATGTACGTGTCCACCCGGTCACGACAAGATCAGGTTTGGTTCGATTCCTCAGTGGCACTGACGCGCCGATCGATCTCGTCGTCATCGGGCCGGGCGAATCCGCGCGCGTGGCGCACATCGTGGGCCCGCACAATCATCCGATCTTCGGGCACAGCCAGTGCTCGGTACTGGTGGTGCATCGATGATCAGCCGGCTACGTACCGTCCGTCAGCCCGGCTGCGCCACGATCAGCGGTGTCCGAACCGACTGGACGGCGGCCGTCGTGACGGGTCCGAGCAGCATGCCCGGGAATCCCCCTTGGCCGCGGCTGCCGACGACCGTCAACTGTGCCGACTCCGAGGCCTCGATCAACCGGACGGACGGCCGGCCGTAGACGAATCTGGCCTCGACCTCAATATCGGGGAAGGACCTGCGCCAGTCGACCAGTAGCTGTTCCAGAGCGTCGCCACCCGCCCGAAGGTCAGGCTGCATCTCGGCATCGGTCGCATCGATCGACTGTCCATAACCCCAGCAATACATCGCGATGACCTTGACCCCCCGCGCCGCGGCGGCGCGAAATGCCAGGGACATGGCCAACTCCGACGCCGGTGAGCCGTCCACACCGACCAGCACCGGCGCATAGGACGGCCGGGGCATCCACGGGTATCCGTCGTGGATCACCGCGACGGGGCAACGCGCCTGGAAGACCAGGCCACAGCTGACCGATCCGAGCCGTCGGCGTGACCCGGCGTCCTCACCCTGGCGTCCCATCACGATCAGATCGGCGTCTCCGGACACGTCGACGAGCGTGGGAACCGCGTGGCCTGAGCACATCAACGGTCTGACACTCACTCGCGGGTCTGCCGACACCGCGGCATCGGCCGCCTCGACAGCGTCTGCCAACAGACGCCGCCCTCGTTCCTCATAACGCCGCTCGAACTCATGCTGTGCCGGTGGAGGCGGCCACATCCGCTCCGGACGCGGCGCCAGGACGTGCACCACCGTCAGCGGGGCTCCCCGCCGAAGCGCTTCATCGGCCGCCCACCCGACCGCCGCGTTCGACCACGGTGATCCGTCGACGCCGACGACGATGCCGTGATATTTCATGGTGAAACCGAACTCATGCCGTGCGCGCCATGGGGCTGGGGCAGCCCGCTGCCAATCGCCGGTGTGAGCTGTTGTACGTCAAGGGAATCAGGTGCGTCGCTATGCGTGCATGTGAACTCAGCCGGGCGTACTCCCCGTCGACGACCTCGGCGATCTCGGCGGGCGTATGGTCGGGGAACCGGATAGCCAACATCGACGCCACCCGGTCGAGCTCGTGGTCCACCCGACCGGGAGGCCGACCGGCTTTGCGGGAGATCTGGAGCATGGGCGCAGCCTTCCGGTGATACTGCATCAAGCGTGCCGCAGCCGCTCGTCGCCGCCGTAGGGCACAAGGTCATCAGTCGCCCGCATTCGTCACGCCCGGTGAGCACTTCGACTCGCCGCGGGGGACTTTCGGCCATAGCTGGCCGAGTGCACGATCGACGAATGTCGACGGTGACCCGAATCCTGATCCGTCAACCAGAAAGGGAGGCGTCGCCGACATGCGCGAAAGGCGTTCGACCCCTGCGGCACCCGTATTGATCGACCTGGCGGCGGTTCTCTCCTGCGCCGGCGACGAAGAAGTCCTCGGCAAACCCGGTTTGAGCGAGCTGATCGTGGAGTACGCCTGCTGGGAACGCGAGATGGCCGAATGGCATGCCCGCCAACCGCGGCGCCGCGATCCGGCTTATGCCGGCTGGATCGGCGAAGGCCGCGGGTTGTTCGACCGTCTCGACGAGCTCAAGGACACCGCGCGCCGCGTGTTGAACACCGACGATACCGGCGGGAATACCCCCACGGGTACCATTGCTGTAGTCCGAATGAGGAGGCAGACCCATGACTGGTGACGAAGACGCGCTCAACGCGGTGCTCAACAGGTTACGGCGGGCGCAGGGACAACTGGCCGGCGTGATCTCGATGATCGAACAGGGCCGGGACTGCAAGGATGTCGTGACTCAGCTCGCCGCGGTGTCGCGAGCGCTGGACCGAGCGGGCTTCAAGATCGTGGCCACCGGGTTGCGGGAATGCCTGGTCGGCGAAACCGCAGACGGCACAAAGCCGATGACCGAGGCCGAACTGGAGAAACTGTTCCTGGCATTGGCGTAGGCCCGTCCAGGGCCGATCCAGCGGGGGGTCAATCCACCGGGCCGCCGTCGAGCATCGTCACGGTCTCCGACAGTGGCCGACGCGGTGTCGGCGGTAACGGGTCGGCTCCGATGTGGGCCCAACCGACGCGGATCAGCATCTGCGGGAACATCTCGTCGTCGAACGCGTCGAATCGCACGGCAGCACGGGTTTCGCCGATCTCCAGCGGTTCGGTGACCGGGCAGCTGGCCAGCCCCAATGCGGTGGCGGTCAACAAGACCAGACTGGTGGCCTCCCCCGCACGCAAGTGATCGAGCTGTTGGTCACCTGCGGTGCCCAACGCGAACAACACCCCGCCGTCATCGCCGGACCCGGGTGGCTGCGCCAGCGCCGTACCGGCGTAGATGCGGGCGGGAATTCGCGCCGTCGGATCCGACTCCGGGGTATTGCGTGCCGGCACCCCCTCGTCGGATGCATGCCGGCCGCTCCAGGCGGTGAGTTCGGCGACATAGTCCTCGTCGTGGGCGTGCTGCCAGACCGCCTGGGCAAGAATCGCTCTCAACGTCGTCGTCGGATCGAAACGCCGGACGGTGACTCCCATCCGCGCGGCCCGGGCACCCATCAGGGCGATATCGCCAAGCGCGACCGGCAGATCGGCGAACCTACGCCGGTCGGTGCGCCTCTTGGTGATCGCCGCGGCGAGGGTTATGTCGACCTCACCGGCGGCGTGCGCATGCAGGTCGACCGATGCCAGGTGGGTCGGATCGGCGGGGTTGGGGAAGCGGTGGATCTCACTCTTCCAGCCGAGCGCTGCCAGGGCCACGACGCAATGATTGAGCGCCGCACCACAACTGACGATCAGTTCGCGTCCGTCAGGGTCGGCCTGCGCCAGCTGCCTGCTCGGATCGGCGTACAGATGCACACTCTGCTTACCGACATGCCAGCGCCACGGCTGGATGTTGTGTACCGACGGCGCGCGCGCTGCCAGCGCCATGGCCGTCATCAGTGTGTCGGTACCCGGGATATGTGGACCCATGAGAGCGTTCCTCTGTGTAAGCGATGCTTCCACAATGGGCCCGGTACACCGCATGGCGCGAGGGTAGGAAGACCCTTCTGCGGCAAACCTTGGACCTGACCGGGGTGCCTTCGGATATGCGAACACCGCTGGGGACCAAGGGCTCTAGTGGCCGCGCGGGCGGCCCCATAGCCTTCGAGCAGAAGTGCAAGTGACAGCGCGACCTCGGAGGGCAGGCGGGTGGACACCGATTCGCACCCCATAGTGGTGGGCTTCGACAGCAGTCCACCTGCGGTGAACGCCGTGCGCTGGGCGGTCGCGGAGGCCGTCGCACGCGATGTCCCACTGCGATTGACCAGGGTCCTCGGCGAGGGCACGCCGCCGGCCGACCTCGACGCGACACGACGCGCACTGGCCGAGGCCGGCGACGCCCTGGTGGCACAGTCGCCGAACCTGCGTGTGCAGACGTGCGCCACCCGTGGCGGCGTGGCCGACGTTCTCCTGGCCCAATCACACGCCGCCGCGATGATCTGTGTCGGCTCGGACGGCTATTGCGTCGGACGTCCGCTGGGTGCACTGGCGACCACCCTGGCCCGGCATGCGGGCTGCGATGTGGCGGTCATCAAGGACTGCCCCGATTCCCCGACCACCGACCCCGGTGTGGTCGCGGTCGTGCTGGACGACGAAGCCGACGACGACGAGCGGGTCCACCAGGCGATGCGGGAGGGCCGGCTCCGGCACACATCGGTACGACAGATCGACCGGCGTGCCGACAGTTGGGTGCGACGTTATCCCGATGTGCACGTCGAGACCGTGGCGGCCGGAACCGGTTTCCCGGCCCCTGGTTCACCGGATCGCCGGCCGCCGCAGCTGGCGGTGGTGGGTCGCGGCGATGCCGAGCAGCTCGCTGACCTCGCCACACCGAACTGCCATCCGATCGTGGGTTTCCCGGACTGCTCGGTACTGGTGGTCCGGCGCTGACCGGCCTCGCGTCAGGATCGGCGGGCCACGATGACCGGCATCCGGGCCGCATGTGCCACCGCGGAGCTGACCGAGCCGAGCAGCATCCCGGTGAACCCCCCGCGGCCATGACTGCCCACCACCAGCAGCTGCGCCTTCTCGGACTCCTCCACCAGCAGTTTCGCCGGCCGCGACCACGTCACGACCCGGCGTACCCGCACGTCCGGATAACGCTCCTGCCAGCCGGCCAACCGCTCCGCGAGCAGTTCGTTGGCCTGCTGCTCCAGGGTGGTGTAGTCGACACCGGGCATCTCGATGACATCGGAATCGCTCACCGCGTGGATGGCGACCAGTTCGACACCGCGCCGCGACGCCGCATCGAAGGCGATGGCTGTCGCGGTTTCCGACGCCGGTGACCCGTCGATACCCAGCACCACCGGCGCGTGCCGCGGATCCTGCATCAGCGGGTCCTCGTCGTGGATCACCGCGACCGGGCAGTGCGCATGGTTCACCAGACCGGAACTGACCGACCCGAGCAGGGTGCGGGCCAGCGCACCCTGCCCCCGGCAGCCGACGACCACCAGTTCGGCATCCTTCGTCAGATCGATCATGGTGGGCAGGGTCGAGCCCGACACGGTCTCGGTCTCGACCCGGACACCACCGTGCTCCTTGGCGGCGTCGTTGGCCAAGGCAGCGGCCGCCGCAAGGATTTTCGCTCCCCGCTCCTCTTGCCACACCGTGTAGTCCACCGGCATCGCGACCTCGGTCCAGTTGGTGAACACCACCGGGTTGATGACATGGACCAGGGTGAGTGGCACATTGCGCGAAGCCGCCTCGCGGGCCGCCCAATCCACCGCCACCTTCGCCGAGGGCGAGCCGTCGACGCCGACCAGAATTCCTCGATGCGCTGTAGGCGTGGTCATTTCGCATCCCCTTCCTGTGCTCAGGCGTCAACGGTAGTTCCGGCCGACGGCGGGCAGTAGGGGCCATTGTCACCGGTGCGAGGCCGTCCGGCCCCCCTGCGAACGAGGCGGCGGGTGCCGGGTGAACCTCGCGGCCCGGCGTTGGATGCGGTGGGTCCGTCCCCGGACCCGCGTCGGCGGACCCAGATGAATCGGTTCGGCGTAGAACACCTTCTTGGTCACCTCGACCAGCACCAGATAGGCCACGGCCAATGCCACCAGCGCCATGAAGAACTGCCACGGCAGTGCGGTGAAGCCCAGTTCTCCCGCGAACGGTGACAGTGTCAGGGCCACCCCGATGGCGATGGCCGCCGCGGTGGCCGCCAACAGCCAGCCGCTGGACCGGCTCTTCAGGAAGGGAATCCGGCGGGTACGGATGGCAAAGATGATGAGGGTCTGCGTCGCCAGGGACTCCACGAACCATCCCGTGCGGAACTCCGGTGGACCCGCGTGCAGCACTCCGAGCATCAGGCCGAACGTCAGGAAATCGAACAATGAGCTGATCGGGCCGAACGTCAGCATGAAACGCCGGATGAAGGCGATGTTCCAGTGCGCCGGCGCGTGCAACTGCTCGGGATCGACGCGATCGGTGGGGATCGCCAGTTGAGAGCTGTCGTAGAGCAGGTTGTTCAGCAGAATCTGGCTCGGCAGCATCGGCAGGAACGGCAACACCGCCGATGCCGCAGCCGCGCTGAACATGTTGCCGAAATTGCTTGATGTGCCCATCAATACGTACTTGATGGTGTTGGCGAAGATTCGCCTGCCCTCGGCGACCCCGGCGGCGAGCACGCCGAGGTCCTTCTCCAGCAGCACCACATCGGCGGCGTCCTTGGCCACGTCGGTGGCCGAGTCGACCGAGATCCCGACGTCGGCGGCGTGCAGCGCCAGCGCGTCGTTGACACCGTCGCCGAGGAACCCCACCGAGCGGCCCCGCTTGCGTACGGCGATTATCAGCCGTTCCTTCTGCTCGGGTGTTATCCGGGCGAAGATGGTCTTTGCACAGGCCATGTCGTCGAACTCGGCATCGGAGAGGGCGTCCATCTCCGGTCCGGTGATCGAACCGTGCGACACCAATCCCAAGTCAGCGCAGACCTTCTCGGCCACTCGCCGGTTGTCCCCGGTGGCGACCTTCACCTCGATCTCCAGCTCGGTCAGTCGTGCCAGCGAATCCCGGGCGGCCTTCTTGGGGTTGTCGGCGAACACCAGGAACCCGCGCAGCGTCAGGTCGGCCTCGTCGGCAGGGACGATGGCCACCCGCCCCGGTGCGGGCTTGGTCGCGACCGCGACGACGCGGCGCCCGTCGGCGAAAGCGGCGTCGAGCGTGTGCTGTGCCGAATCCGGCACACCGGCGCAACCGGCGAGGATCTGTTCGGGGGCGCCCTTGACCACCAGAATCGTTCCGTCGGAGGATTTCTCGTCGTCGATCAGAACCGACATCGCCCGTCGGGTGTGGTCGAACGGCAGGGATGCCACCCGGGTGGTCCCTGCGGTGAGTGCGGTGGCATCCGCCACGCCTTGCCACAGTGCGGCATCCATATCGTTGCCGCTGGCCCCGCCGGTCGACGGATCGACGTCGGTGGCCAGCAGCCCCAGCCGCAGTGCCGGATCGGAATGGGTGCCCGTCGGATCGACGGCATCGAGGAAACTGATCCGGCCCTCGGTCAGGGTTCCGGTCTTGTCGGTGATCAGGATGTCGATATCGCCGAGGTCCTCGATGCTGACCAGCCGCTTCACCAACACCTTCTGTTTGGTGAGCCGCCGAGCGCCGGCCGCCAGGCTGCTGCTGACCACCGCGGGCAGCAGCTGCGGTGTGATGCCCACGGCGATGGCGAGTGCGAACAGCACCGAATCGATGAGCGGCCGGCGCAGCAGCAGGTTGGTCACCAGGATGACGGCCGTCAACGTCATCGCCACGTACAGCAGCAGATAGGAGAACCGGCGCAGCCCGGCCTGGAAGTCGGTCTCCGGTGCGGCGCTGCCCAGACCCAGTGCGATCCGACCGAATTGCGCGTCCGCGCCGGTGGCGTACACCACCGCGAGCGCGTCACCGGCGGAGGCGACGGTCCCCATGAACGCCAGGTCGGTGCAGTCCCCGAGGGCCGTACCGGCCGCGACGGGCTCGGTCGCCTTCTCGGCGGTCGCCGACTCGCCGGTGAGGATCCCCTCGTTGCACTCCAGGCCGTCGACCTCGATGAGCCGCACATCGGCCGGAACGGTCTGCCCCAACGTGATCCGGATGATGTCGCCGGGCACCAGATCGGTCACGTCGACTTTGACGAAGGCCCCGTCGCGGCGGACTATCGCGGTGTGCCGCACCCGGGAGTGCAACGCCGCCGTCGCACGCTCGGCGCGGTACTCGTTGACGAACCCGAGCCCCACGCTGATCAGCAGGATGGCGCCGATGATGGCCGACTGGGCGGTGTCCCCCAGGAAGGCCGACAGCAGCGCGGTGCCCGCCAACAGCATCAGCACGGCATTGTCGAGTTGATGGGACAGCACGGCCCACGGGCTGACCCGGTGGATACGAATGGCATTGGGGCCGTGATCTTTCAGCCGTTGCGCGGCTTCGGCCGCCGACAGACCCTGCGGGGTGCAACGCAGCGATGCCAGCAGCTCCGGTAGCGGGGCGCAGGCGGCATGATCCGAACTGACAGGTTCGATACTCGCCTCCCGGGCTCGATTGCGCTGTCCGCCACCAGCCTAGACACCAAACGATCCACGGCCCCATCGCCTTTTGACCCGGATCAGGGGACCAATGACTCTGCCGGACCACCGCCACCGGCCGCGAGGATCGAACGGTGGATGCCGAGGTCCTCCGCGCGGCCGTCAGGTTGGCTTCCCGCGCTCCGTCGCTACACAACAGCCAACCCTGGCAGTGGGTGGCGCACGGCCGGGAACTGGAACTCCATCTGGACCGCAACCGGATTCTGCCCAGCACCGATGCCGGTGGCCGTCAGGCACTGATCGGCTGCGGCGCCGCACTGGATCATCTGCGGGTGGCGATGGCGGCCGCCGATCTGCGCTGCCATATCGATCGCTTTCCGGACCGCGACCATCGCACCCTGCTGGCGACCGTGCGCTTCACCCACGAGGACGGCATCTTCGCCGAGCACCGCGGACATGCCGATGCCATCCTGGCGCGCCGGACCGATCGACTGCCCTTCGCCGCGATACCGCGCTGGGATGATGTCGAGCCGCAGCTGCGTGCGGTCGTGCGCAGAACAGACGAATCCGCATCGGTGCGGCTCGACGTCGTCGACGACAGGCTGCGGCCCGAGCTCGTTGCGGCGTCGGTACTGACCGAGGCGCTACGCCGCTACGATTCCGCCTACCATGCCGAACTCGATTGGTGGACAGCATCCTTCGGACCCGCCGAAGGTGTTCCACACAGCGCACTGACCTCGGCCGAGGAGTCCGATCGCGTCGACGTCAACCGCGCGTTCCCGGTGGCGGGCCGTGGCGTCCGGCGCAGTGCCATCGGCACCGACCATGCGACGGTGCTCGTCTTGTCGACGCCCGCGGACGGCAACGAGGACGCCCTGCGGTGCGGCGAAGTCCTCTCGGCCGTTCTCCTGTCCTGCACGGCAGCGGGTTTGGCCACCTGCCCGGTCACCCATGTGACCGAATTCGGCCCGGCCCGCGCCGTCGTCGCCGAACTGCTCTCCCGGCCCGGCCACCCGCAGGTGTTGATCCGCGTCGGTCGGGCCCCGGAACTCGGGGAGACACCGCCGCCGACACCGCGGCGCGCGCTGACCGATGTGCTGCGGTTCGCCGATACCGCCTCAGCGCTCGGCGGTGAGCTCGGAGACCGGGGTGTCACGGGTCAAGGTGCGGCCGGCGAAGAAGTCCGGGCTGCGGCTACGCATGACCATCATCAGCACCGCACCCAGCAGTAGGATGCCGAAGCCCAGGTAGAACACCAGGCCGATACCGCCGATCGACGTGCCGCTGCCACTGCTCTCCGGGTTCATGCTCTCGCGGACCGAGATGACGAAGACCACCGCGAGAATGATCCCGCCGAGCAGTGGGAACAGGAACTTGAAGACGATATTGTGTGTGCTGCTGAACAATTCGCGCCGGAAGTACCAGACACAGGCGAACGCCGTGATGCCGTAGTACCAGCAGATCATGATGCCCAGTGCGGCGATGGTGTCCCACAGCGCCGATTCCGATATCAGTTTGACCACGGTGTAGAAGACGCCGGTGATCACACCGGCCACCATGGTGGCGAACGCCGGCACCAGGAAACGCGGATGCACCTCGGCGAATCTCTTCGGGAACGCACCGTATGCGCCCATCGCCAGCATGGCACGCGCCGCGGGCAGGAACGTCGTCTGCAGGCTGGCGACCGAACTGGCCAGCACCGCCAGGTACACCAGCAGCCCGCCCCAGGTGCCGAGCACCGGTTCGGCCAGTGCGCCGAAGACGTTGTCGGAATTGTCCGCGTTGCCCAGTCCGAGTCCGGTGTCGCCCGTGCCCGCGTACATCATCACCGCGACGGCGACCAGCAGGTAGGTCAGCAGGATGCTGGTGACGCACAGCAGCCCGGCCCGGCCCGGTGTCTTGGTGGGGTTCTTGGACTCCTCCCCCAGGGTCAGGCAGGTGTCCCAGCCCCAGAACGCGAAGATCGATCCGGTGACACCGACCACGAAGGCGCTCAACGCCAGACCGTGCAACGGGTTGAACCAGTCCAGCTCGAAACTCAGGCCCGCGGGCGCGTCGCCGCCGACGACGTGTGCGATGGCGGCGACGGCGAAACCGACCAGCACCACCATCTGGAAACCGACCAGGATGTACTGCAGCCGCTCGCTGGTGGTGATACCGCGACTGGCGATGAAGGTCGCCGCAGCCAGGAACACCAACGTGGTGACGATGTTGACCGCCTTGTTGGCGGCCAGGTCGGCGATTCCGGGATTACCGGCGACCTTGGAGATGAACAGGTAGAAGAACTCGACGGCGATGGCCGCCAGATTCGACAGCACGATGATCGTCGCGATCACCATGCCCCAGCCGCACATCCAGCCGACATAGGGGCCGAATGCCTTGGTGGACCAGGTGAATGACGCACCACAATCCGGTGCGCGGTTGTTCAGCTCGCGGTAGGCGTATGCGGTCAGGAACATCGGGATGAAGCCGGCGATGAAGATCGCGGGCATCTTGAGCCCGACGGCCGCGACGATGACGCCGATGCTTGCGGTCAGCGTGTAGCCAGGCGCCACCGACGAGATCCCAAGGATGGCACCGGATAACGTGCCGACCTTACCTTCGGCCAGACCCTTGTTGGTCAGTCCTGCCCCGTCCTCGCGGGCCCGGAGCTCATCGGGAGCGGTCACGGCAGGTCCTCGTCGGACAGCTGGTCGCGCGGCACGATCACCATCGGCACATCGAGGACGCGCAGCATCTTGGCGGCGGTGGAACCGAGGAAGAGCCGGCGCGGCGCCGACAAGCGGCTCGAGCCGACCAGGATGATATCGCCGTCGTGCCAGTCCAGCTTCTTCACCGCATCCTCCACGGAGTCACCGTCGACGATGGTGGCTGACACGGGAAACCCTTCGGGTAGTTCGTTTTTGGCAGCTTCCAGGGTCTGGCGGGCATGCTCCAAGGCGCGTTCACGCATGGCGTCACGGTCGCCGCGCAACGAACCGAACACCGGGTCGAGGGCGACCAGGGATACCAATCGCAAAGGCGTTCCTGCGGCCGCGGCGGCCCGCACGGCCGTCGCCAGCAGCAGGTCCGCCCCCTGACGTTCACCGAGCGCGCACGTAACCTCGCGGACCCGCTGCACCTTCGAGTCGCGCACACCGCGCGGTGCCACCACCACCGGCAGCGGCGAGGAATGCAGCAGTTCGTTGACGACGGTACCCAGCGAATACCGGCCTGCGATACCGCCACCGGATCCGCCGACCACGAGAGCGTCGGCACCGAGTCGCGCCGCCTCACCGATCAGCCCGTCGGCATACCATTCGTCGAAGATCCGGTGGGTGCGGGCCACCACGTCGGACGGCACCTGCTCGAGGGCTTCGGCCAGCCATTTGTCACCCTGCTCGGCGATGAGCTCCTCGTAGTTCGCGGTCGCACCGCCCAGTGCGGGTAGCGCGGCGGGCGGCAGCACCAGGCATATCTCGAGCTCGGCGCCCAGCGTGCGGGCGAGCCGGACGCCGAGGGCCAGCGCGTCTGCTCCGCCCGGGGTCGCCAGATATCCGACGATCAGCTTCATCGGTACATCACCACCGATCTCGCACAGCGATTCTTCAGGTTCACTGGTGAATCCTGTCAACGCTGCCCCCCGAGCATCGTCACTTCGCCCAAATTGGCGGCCGCGCCGGGTCTGCGGCTACTGGTATTCGGCGGTGCCGTCCTGCAGGACCGGCCGCGAACCGGAACCGTCGGGTGCGCTGGCCTCGGTCAGGAAAACCGCCTGACCGGGCTCGGTGCGCCAGATCGAGGTCGTCAGGGTCTCACCGGGAAACACCGGCGAGGTGAACCGGGCACCGATCGCGGTGACTTTCGACGCGTCGCCCCCGCCGAGGTCTGCGACCAGCGCGCGGCCCGCGAAACCGTAGGTGCACAACCCGTGCATGATCGGCTTCGGGAAGCCGGCCAGGGTCTGGGCGAACCACGGGTCGCTGTGCAGCGGGTTGCGATCGCCGGAGAGCCGGTAGATCAGCGGCTGGTCTTCCCGGGTGGGCATCACCGTGCGCGAATCGGGTTCACGGTCCGGGATCTGCGGGGCCACCGGACGCTCACCCTGAGTACCGCCGAAACCACCCGCACCCCGGATCACGAAGGTGCTCTGCGTCTCGACCACGAGCTGGTCGGTCGCCGGATCGGTGCCGCGCGCGCGAACCACGATGATGGCGTTCTTGCCCTCACCCTTGTCCTGGACGTCGAGGACGTCGGAGGCCACCGTCAGTTTTCCGGCGGGCGGAAGCGGCGCGAAGAGCCTGATCTGCTGCGACCCGTGCAGCAGCATGCCGAAGTTGAAGTCGCCGACCTTTCCCATGGCAGGGAAGCCGATACACGCGATGACGGCGTAGGTGGGTAGTACCTGCTGCGGGATGTCATGGCTGTTCTCGGTGGTGAAAGCCAGATCGGCGGTACCGCACCCGACGCCGAGCGCGTACAGCATGGTGTCGCGGTCGGTCCAGCTGAACGAATAGTCGTCGGCCGTGGCTCCCACGGCATTCGGATCGATCGGCACGGGCGCTCCCTTGTTCTGCGTTGACGTCTGACCTCGAATCTAGATACCCGGTTGCATACACCCACAACGCCTATGGCTGAAATGGGGTATGCGCCCCAGCCTCAGTTCGGTTCTTCAGCTGCTCGACGTCGGCGATGCCGGCGGCGGGAAGTTCGTCGGTGCCCAGCCCGCCGACGACATCGAGCGGGAGCGGGTGTTCGGCGGGCAGGTCGTCGCGCAGGCGATGATGGCCGCGGCCCGCACGGTGCCGGGCCGCCGGCTGCACAGTGTGCACGTGACATTCCTGCGGCCGGGAAATCCGGCGGCACCACTGCACTACCAGGTGACGACCCTGCGGGAGGGCCGCACCTTCTCCACCCGCCGGGTGTCGGCCAGCCAGGAGACCAGCGGCGGCGCGGTCCTGATGGAGGCGCTGGTGTCGTTCATCGAAGACGTCGACGGTGACACCTACCAGCAGCCGATGCCCGCGGTCACGCCTCCGGAGGCACTGCCTGCCGTCGAGGAACAACTGGCGCCCTATGTCGACGAGGGTTACGGCGAACTGGTGCGGTTGCACATCTTCGAGATGCGCTACATCGATGTGCCACCACGCGTCGCGGTCGACAGCGCACCACCCACCGACGCGGTGTGCCGGTTGTGGATGCGCGTCGCCGGCGACGTGCCCGACCAGCTGCTGACCGACCCGCTGCTGGCCGATTGCCTGCTGGCCTATGTCAGTGACTGGACCATCCTGGATCCGGTTCAGGTCGGTATCGGCAAGACGTGGCAGTCCCTGGAGGTGATGGCGTCGCTGGACCACACCATGTGGTTCCACCGGCCGGTGGATTTCTCCGATTGGTTGCTGTTCGATCAGCGCGCGGGCAGTGCGGTCGGCGGCCGGGGCCTGGCAACCGCGGCAATCTACAACCGTGACGGCACGCTTGTCTGTACCGTTGCCCAGGAAGGATTTCTGGGAAGGCGGCGCTGATGGCGATGGACCGCCGGGCACTGGGCAAGGCCGTGGTCGCTCTGGTCGCCACGACCGTCGTCGCGGCCTGCGGATCGGGTCCCCCACCGCCTCCGTCGATCACGTTGACCTTCGTCCGCCACGCCCAGTCCGAGGGCAACGCCTCCGGGCTGATCGACAGTTCGGTACCGGGACCACCGATCACCGCCGAAGGCCGCCAGCAGGCGCAGCGGGTCGCAGATAAGCTGCGCGGCAAGGATTTCGACGGAATCTTCGCGTCGTCGATGGTACGCACCCAGCAGACGGCGGCGCCACTGGCCGAAGACCTGGACGAGCAGGTCGAAAT
The DNA here is from genome assembly GCA_016197405.1 of Mycobacterium sp. Classification (GTDB taxonomy): domain Bacteria; phylum Actinomycetota; class Actinomycetes; order Mycobacteriales; family Mycobacteriaceae; genus Mycobacterium. The sequence goes on along the minus strand of JACPVR010000011.1, from coordinate 177,257 downwards.
CCTGCCCGGTCTTCGGGAGATCGATGCGGGCCAGTTCGAGGGCACCCCGGAAGCCGATGCCGTCTCGACGTACTTCCTGGCACCGATGGCCTGGTTGCAGGGTGACCGGGAAGCCCGGATCCCCGAGTCGATCAGCGGGAAAGAGTTCAACGACCAGTTCACCGCGGCGGTGCAGAAGATCTACGACAGCGGGGACCGCAACCCGGTGGCGTTCTCGCACTCCGCAGCGATCATGGTCTGGACGATGATGAACGTCCGCAACCCCGACGATAATTTGCTGGCCGGCCATCCGCTGCCCAACACCGGCCAGGTGGTGATCCGGGGCAATCCGGTGACCGGCTGGACGCTGCTGAGTTGGGACGGCCTCGAGCAGTCCGGATGATGGACACCGACGGCGTCAAGGTTGGTTGACACCGACTGCGGGGCGGTCCACGATGACCCGCATGAACTATGTCGTTACCGGCGGTACCGGTCTCATCGGTAGCCGCGTCATAACCCGGCTGCTGGCCACCGCGCCGGACGCCCGGGTCTGGGTTCTGGTCCGGCGCGACTCGCTGGCCCGATTCGAGCGGCTCGCCGCGCGCTGGGGCGAGCGGGCGGTTCCGCTCGTCGGCGACCTGACCCGCCCCGACCTGGGGTTGTCCGAACAGACCCGGGCCGATCTGCGTACGCACGGTATCGACCACATCGTGCACTGCGCCGCCATCTACGACATCACGGTCGGCGAGGCGGCTCAGCGGGCCGCCAATGTCGAGGGCACCCGGGCGGTGATCGAACTCGCGCTGGCCCTCGGCGCGACACTGCACCATGTTTCGTCGATCGCCGTCGCAGGCACCTTCGACGGCGAATACACCGAGAACGATTTCGATGTCGCCCAGGAGCTGCCCACGCCGTATCACCAGACCAAGTTCGAGGCCGAACAACTGGTACGGGCGACCACCGGCCTGCGCTTCCGGGTCTACCGGCCCGCGGTCGTGGTGGGCGATTCGCGTACCGGCGAAATGGACAAGATCGACGGGCCGTACTACTTCTTCGGTCTGCTGGCCAAACTCGCCCGGCTGCCCGGCATCACCCCGATGGCGTTGCCCGACACCGGCCGCACCAATATCGTCCCGGTCGACTATGTGGCCGATGCGCTGGTGGCGTTGATGCACCGCGACGATCGCGACGGACAGACCTTCCATCTGACCGCGCCGAAGAACATCGGCCTGCGCGGTATCTACCGTGCCATCGCACCGGCGGCCGGCCTGCCGCCGATCCGGGCCGCACTACCGAGGGCTGTGGCGGCGCCGTTCCTGGCCGCGAGCGGACGCGCCAAGGTGGTGCGCGATATCGCGGTCACCCAACTCGGCATACCCGCCGAGATCCTCGATGTCGTCGACCTGGCGCCGACGTTCACCACCGACAACACCAGCGATGCGTTACGCGGGACCGGGATCACGGTCCCCGAGTTCGCCTCCTACGCGCCGGTGCTGTGGCGGTACTGGGCCGATCACCTGGATCCGGACCGGGTTCGGCGCATCGATGCCGAACATCCGCTCAAAGGCCGACACGTCGTCATCACCGGGTCTTCCAGCGGTATCGGCCGCGCATCGGCAATCGCGGTGGCCGCCCGCGGCGCAACGGTTTTCGCGCTGGCACGCAACGCCACCGCGCTCGACGAGCTGGTCGATGAGATCCGGACCACCGGTGGCGATGCCCATGCGTTCACCTGTGATGTCACCGATTCGGCATCGGTGGAGGCCACGATCGGCGACATCCTCGGCCGGTTCGGGCATGTGGACTATCTGGTCAACAACGCCGGCCGGTCGATCCGCCGGTCGGTGGAAGCCTCCACCGACCGGTTGCACGATTACGAGCGGGTGATGGCGGTCAACTATTTCGGTTCGGTCCGAATGGTGCTGGCGCTGCTACCGCACTGGCGCGAACGCCGCTTCGGTCACGTGGTCAACGTTTCCAGCGCCGGGGTGCAGGCCAGCTCCCCGCGTTATTCGGCCTATCTGCCGAGCAAGGCCGCACTCGACGCGTTCGCCGAGGTCGTCTCGACCGAGACGCTCTCGGACAACATCACCTTCACCACGATCCACATGCCGTTGGTGGCCACGCCGATGATCGCGCCGTCCAAGCGGCTCAACCCGATCCCGGCGATAACGGCCGAACATGCCGCGGCCATGGTGGTGCGCGGGCTGGTGGACAAGCCGGTGCGCATCGACACCCCGCTGGGCACGCTGTCCGATATCGGGCACTACTTCACCCCCAAACTGTCCCGGCGGGTACTGCACCAGCTGTATCTGGGCTATCCGGACTCGGCCGCCGCCCGCGGTGACCGGCCGGAGCCGGTGCCCACGGCCGATCGGCACACCCCGACTCGGCGGCGCCGCAGCTCGCTGCGGGTACCGCGTCCGGTGAAGCAGGCGGCGCGGCTGGTCCCCGGAGTGCACTGGTGAGCCGGTAGTCTCTGCGGAATGACCACGGCGGCAGGGACATCCGGCGACACTCCACTGCCGGTCTTCGCCGATGTCGACACCGGGGTGGACGATGCGATGGCGCTGGCCTATCTGTTCGCCAGCAGCGACGCCGATCTGGTGGGTATCGCCTCGACGGCCGGGAACGTGCCGGTCGACGCGGTGTGCGTCAACAACCTCGGACTGCTCGAGCTGTGCGGGGTACACGGTATCCCGGTCTTCCGGGGTGCCGACGCTCCGCTGGCTTGCGCCCTGCGAACCGCCGAGGACACCCACGGGCCGGGCGGACTCGGTTATGCGGTGCTTCCGCCGACCGACCGTGAGCTCAGCGGCGAGCATGCCGCCCAGGCGTGGATCACCGCGGCACGCAACCATCCCGGCGAGCTGATCGGCCTGGTCACCGGACCGTTGACCAATCTCGCACTGGCGCTGCGCGCCGAACCCACACTGCCCCGGTTGCTGCGCCGGCTGGTGATCATGGGTGGGGCTTTCGACTACCGCGGCAACACCACCCCGGTGGCCGAGTGGAATATCAGCGTCGACCCCGAGGCCGCCGCCGAGGTGTTCCGGGCCTGGGGTGCGGCGTGGGGCCTGAACCAGCCGAGCCACCTGCCGATCGTGCTGGGCCTGAACCTCACCGAGAACATCGCGATGACACCGGCGATCCTGGCCCGGCTTGCCGCCGCGGCGAATTCGACGACCGCCACCATGAGCGTGCTCGACCCTCGCGGCACCCGCTCGGCGGCCGACAACCCACTGATCCAGGTTCTCGAAGATGCCATGCGGTTCTATTTCGAGTTCCACTACGACCAGGGCGAGGGGTATCTGGCACACCTGCACGACCCACTGGCCGCCGCGGTCGCCCTGGACCCACAGCTGGTCGCCACCCGTCCCGCAGCCGTGGACGTAGAACTGACCGGCACCCTGACCCGGGCGATGACAGTGGTGGACTGGGCCGGACACTGGGGGCGCCCACCCAATGTGCTGGTGGGTACCACCGTGGATCCGGCCGCCTTCTTCGAACGGTTCATCGGCCGGGTCGGCCCGTTCGCGCAGCGTCTCAGCTATTCATAGACCCCCTCCACATACCATCGCCGCTGCCGGAAACACAGCAGCAGGGCGGTGTTCTCCAGCAGCACCTGCGCCCGGGCAGTGCGGCCCGGCGTGGTGTTGGGATCCCACCAGCGTTCGTCGACGGGCCACGGTCCGGCCCACCAGCGCAGTGCGCCCTGGTACGAGCCCGCCAACCGGGCCGGCTGCGCGGAGAACAATCCCCGCGCCGTCACCCGGACCGGATCATCCTGGGCGTCAAGAAGTTCCACCGGTTCGTCGAGAAGCACCGTCGGCGCGGGCTCGGGCAGCTGACCGGGCCAGGGCGGACCGGGGTCGGCACGCGGAACCGCTTCGTCGCCCAGTGCGGTGAAGGTGATGCGTTCGGCAGGCCCCCGGCCACCGCTGAGCACCGGCACCTGTACCGCGTCCGGCCCCAGCAGGCCCTGCACCCGGATCAGCGCCCGCCGCGCCCGCATCCTGTCCTCGTCGCCGGCTCCACCCCACAGTGGGAGCTGCAATGCCGCCGCCGAGATGACCTCCACCGGCTGCAGCCTCAGCACGGTGATCGGACCGGTCGGGCGATCCTGCGGATTCCTCCGGTTCAGCCAACCGTCCAGCTGCCAACGGATCCGGTCGGCGGTGGCATCCTCGGTGAGCGGTTCGGCGCACCGCCACACCCGGCTGAGTTCGGCACCGTCTTCGGTGACGGCGTGGATGGCCAGCCGGGTGCACCCGACACCGGCCAGCTCCAGGCTGCGGTGCAGATCGGCGGCCAGTGACCGGCCGGCGAACGCCGCGGCGTCGATCCGGTCGATCGGCGGGTCACAGTCCATGACCGCATCCAGCTCCTGCTCCGGTTCACGGCCCGAGGGACCCCGCATGGATTCGCCGCAGGCGATCCGGTGCGCCACCACGGCATCGGCCCCGAACCGGGAGACCACATCACTGCGGTCCAGTGCCGCGAGCTGACCGATGGTCCGGATTCCCAAGCGCCACAACAGGTCCACCACATCATCGCGTCCGACGGTGGACAGGCTCGGCTCGGCCGCCAACTCGCGGATCGACAATGCGGACAAGAACTCCGCATCCCCACCCGGCTCGACGACCCGCCCCACCCGCGCGGCGAAGACAGCGGTCGACAACTGGTCGGCAACCCCGATCTGACATTCGGCGCCCGCCGCACCCACCGCGTCGACCAGACGCTCGGCCGCGGCTTGTTCGGATCCGAAGTATCGCGCAGCACCCCGGACCGACAACACCAGCAGCCCGGGACGCAGCACCTCGGCACGCGGCACCAGGTCGTCTACCGCGACCGTCACCGCTTCGAAAAGCCTTGCATCCCTTGCCGGATCGGCGGTGGCGACATGCAACCGAGGGCAGCGAGCCTGCGACTCCCGCCTGCGCAGGCCGCGCCGGACGCCGGCCGCGCGGGCCGCCGCCGAGCAGGCCACCACCCGGTTGGCCAGCGTGACCGCCACCGGAGCCGTCGCGGGCAACCCCGCCGAGGCCGCCGCGGCCACCGCCGGCCAGTCCATACACCAGATCGCCAGCACCCGCCCGGACGTCTCGGCCATCTAGCCCACCCGGATCCGCGATCTGCCCCGGGCCCGCGTCGTCAGCCGAACCCGGCTGATCCGGCCGAACCCGGGCAGCTCACCACCGGAGAGTTCATAACCGCACACCCGGGCATCTAGCCGGACCTCCGCACCCGGCCAGTCGCCGTCGGCTATGAGCAGGGTGCACCCCCGTTGCCGGGCCCGCGCAGTGACCGCGCGGGCCCGGCTCGGCGGCACCACCCGTCCACGCAACCCGAGCACCACCAGATCCATCCCGTCCATCAGGACCGCGGCCACCTCGACCGGATCGGTTCCCGGATCGGGCACCACGGCCAGCCGGTCCAGGTCCGCTCCCATCTCCGCCGCGGCCAGCAGACCGATGTCGGGCTGACCCACGATGGCCACATGCCCACCGGCCGCCGTCACCGTCGCGGCCATTCGCAACGACAGCGACCGGGCTCCCGTCAGCACCGCAACCGACCCCTTCGGCAACCCGGACGGCAGCAGATCAGCCAACGATTCGGGCACCGGCAGCAAACTCTGCTCGGCCGATATCGGGCTCTCGGCCGGATCCGGACCGCGGCGCGAAGCACCGACCTTCGAGGACACCGACGCCATCTGCCGCCGGAGCTGTCGTAGCTGCTCAGCACGGTCGACCTGCCGTTCGTTCAGCGCCAGTGCCGCCGTCATCCGCCACCTCCACCCGGATCGATCGAACACCGATGTTCGAATATATGTTCGATATCGCGAGTAAACACCCACCCCCCGACACCGTCAAGCGCGCGAAACGGACGGGACTGATGTGACCCGAGGGGTCAAAACCTGGCCGTTACCAAATGTTGCCATTGACAAATGTCACTATTGGTGGCTGTACTTGAGCTCACTCGCGGCGCTCGACGACGAGCGCCCAGGACGGAGGTCTCGTGCCCGCAGGAACCACAGCCGTACGGGGCTCCACCCGGTCGCGGGCCGCCGCGGCGGTCAGCCGGCTGACCCTGCGACAGGTCTCGGCGGTGCTGCCCCCCGAACGGGCATGGGGACTGTGGGCATCCCGCCAGATCGTGGCGGGCATCATGGACGCGTTCGGTCCCCCGCTCCCCGCCGCACCCGTCGAACGCATCGACGAACGGCTGCCGGACGGACGCCGGGTCGTCGGCGAATGGGTGCGCGCCGACGGTGTCCGGGCAGGCCCATCGGCCGTCTACTTCCTGCACGGCAGCGGATACGCGATGTGTTCGGCACGCACCCACCGCAGACTCACGGGCTGGCTGTCGGCACTGACCGGGCTGCCGGTGTTCTGCCTGGACTACCGGCTGGCTCCGCGGCACCCGTTCCCCGCCGCCGCCGACGACGCACACGCCGGCTGGGAATGGCTGACCGGCGCCCACGGCCCCCGGCTGGCCCCCGAGAACCTGGTCATCGCCGGGGATTCCGCCGGCGGCCATCTGGCCGTCGACCTGCTGTGCCACGGCACCGGCCCGCACCCGGCCGCCCTGGCACTGTTCTCACCACTGATCGACCTCACCTTCGCCACCGCACGCACGCGCGAACGGCACCGGCGCGATCCCGCCATCCGCGCCGACGACGCCGCCCGTCTGGTCCAGTTGTACTGCCGCGGAATCGATCCCGCACATCCGCGACTTGCCCACGACATCGCCTCCGGTCCGATGTTCCCGCCAACCCTGATCCAGGCGGGCGGCGCCGAGATGCTCGCAGCCGACGCGGTTGCACTCGCCGAAGCCATCCGGTCCGCGGGCGGTCGCTGCGAACTGCAGATCTGGCCCGATCAGGTGCATGTCTTCCAGGCACTGCCGCGCCTGACCCCGGAAGCCGCCCACGCCATGGCCGACGCCGCGACGTTCCTCACCGACGCCGTGGCCCGATAGGAGAACCGACATGCTCCGATTACCCGGATCGCACAGACGCAGCCACCGTGCCGATGCCGTCATCACCGGTGCCGGCAGCGGTATCGGCGCCGCGTTCGCCGTCGAGCTGGCCGCCCGCGGCAGCCGGGTGCTGTGCAGCGACATCGATGCCGACGCCGCGGCCCGCACCGCCGGGGACATCGAAGAACGCGGCGGGACCGCACTGGCCACCGCATGCGATGTCAGTCGCCAGGACGACGTCGAAAACCTTGCCGCCGAGGCACAGTCGTGGTTCGGCGGTGCACCAACACTGGTGATCAACAACGCCGGGGTGGGCGCGGGCGGCCAACTCATCGGCGAAGCACCGCTCGACGACTGGCGCTGGACACTGGGCATCAACCTGTGGGGGCCCATCCACGGCTGCCACGTGTTCACCCCGATCCTGCGGGAAGCGGGCACCCCGGCGGGAATCATCAACGTGGCATCGGCGGCATCGTTCGGAGCCGCGCCCACCATGGGCGCCTACAACGTCAGCAAGGCCGCCACCCTGTCGCTGTCGGAAACCCTTGCCGCCGAACTGTCCGGGACGCCCATCCACGTCACGGTGCTGTGCCCCACCTTCGTCAAGACCAATATCGTCACATCGGGGCGTATCACCGCGGAATCCACCGCACTGGCCGACACGCTCATGCGCTGGACCGGCATGTCCCCGGAAAAGGTCGCCCGGATGTGCCTGGACACCAACGACCGCGGCGGCCTGTACTGCATGCCGCAGTTCGACGCCCGGATCGGCTGGGGGATCAAACGCCTGGCACCACAGACCTTCACCCGCGCGGTAGGTCTGGTCACCAGGATCGGCACCGCTGTCAGTTCGTAACACCAACCCGAAGGAGACTGCCATGGCCATCGACATGGACACCATGCTCGCCAAGATCAAGGACCGGCAGTGGGCGCTTGCCGATATCGACTGGGACGCCCCGGGCGCGGAAACCATCAGCGACGAATTCCGGCCCAAACTCAAGGCTTTCATGTCCGACCTGTGCTGGATCGAGAATGTCGGCGCCCGCGGTTTCGCCGCCATGGCCAAGAAGGCCCCCACCCCGACGCTGGCCGAGATCTACCGGTACTTCCACGCCGAGGAGCAGCGGCACGCCAATGCCGAACTGGCGCTGATGAAGCGCTGGGGAATGCTCGACGAGGACGAGATGCCCGAACCAAACGTCAACATCCGGTTGGCCATCGAATGGCTGGACCGCTACGCCGACGGCATGTCACTGTCCGTCCTGGGCACCGTCATCCCGATGCTCGAGGTAGCACTCGACGGCGCACTGCTGAAATTCCTGCTCGACGAGGTCGACGACCCGGTCTGCCATCAGGTCTTCGAGAAGATCAACAATGACGAATCACGGCATATCGCCGTCGATTTCGAAGTACTCAACATGATCGGCAACGCCGATATGCGCAAACTGCTGATCCAGTTCGTCGGCAATGTCGCCACCCCCGGCCTGATCATCGGCGCCCTGATGTACGTGCCACTGCTCAACCGGATGCGCAACAACATCGTCGGCATGGGCCTGGAACCGGAACGGCTCTACAAAGCCATGCTGCGATTCAAGGAACTCGGTGCGCGCAGTGAATACACCTGGCGGGTGCCGACATACCAGATCCTCAAACTGCACGCCCGGATGGTGGTCAACCCGCGCAACCCCTACCACTGGGTGGCCAACCCGGCGGTCTGGGTCAGCGACCGCTACCCGCGACAACTGCTGCGGCCCATCCCGTCCTGGTTCAAAGAGCTCACCTACAAGCCGGCGGCCTGACATGACGATTCACGACACACTGATCATCGGCGCCGGCTTCACCGGCCTGGGCGCCGCCATCAAACTCCGGCAGGCGGGTATCGACGATATCGTCATCGCCGAACGTGCCCAGGAGGTCGGCGGAACCTGGCGGGACAACACCTATCCCGGTGTGGCATGCGATATCCCGTCACTGCTGTACTCGTTCTCCTTCGTCAGCAACCCCAGCTGGTCGCGGGCCTACCCGGCCGGCGGTGAGATCTGCGCGCATATCGAGGACCTGACCGACAGTTTCGGGCTGCGCCCGCTGATCCGGTTCGGCACCGAGGTCACCGGCCTGCGGTTCGACGCGGACGCCGGGGTGTGGACCGCCACCACCGCCAACCGCGGCAAGACCCTGCGGGCGCGCACCGTGGTACTGGCGTCCGGACCGCTGTCGGACCACAGCTTCCCCGACATCCGCGGTATCGACACCTACGAGGGTCACAAGATCCACAGTGCCGCTTGGGATCACGATTTCGACTTCGCCGGAAAGCGGGTCGCGGTGATCGGCACCGGCGCCAGCGCGGTACAGATCGTCCCCGAGCTGGTGAAGACCGCCGAGTTCGTCAAGGTCTTCCAGCGCACACCCGGCTGGGTGCTGCCGCGCCTGGACACCCGGATGCCCGATCAGGTGCAATCACTTTTCGCCAAGGTCCCCGCCACCCAGCAGCTGGCCCGCCAGGCACTGTTCTGGGGTCACGAGGCCAGCGCCGCCGCCCTGGTGTGGAACACCCCGTTGAGCCGGCTGGTGGCGCGGCTGGGCAAGGCTCATCTGCGCCGCACCGTCGCCGATCCGTGGCTGCGCCGACAGCTCACCCCGGATTTCACGCCGGGCTGCAAGCGAATGCTGGTCTCCAGCGACTACTACCCAGCCCTGCAGCGGGACAACTGCAAGCTCATCGACTGGCCTATCGCCACCTTGAGCCCGGCCGGTATCCGTACCAGCGACGGTATCGAACACCACCTGGATGCCATCGTCTTCGCCACCGGATACGACGTGCACCTGTCCGGGCCGCCGTTCGACGTCACCGGGATCAACGGCCGGTCCCTGCAACAGGACTGGGCCGGGCACGCCGAGGCGTACAAGAGTGTCAGCGTGCACGGTTACCCGAACCTGTTCCTGATGAGCGGTCCGAACTCGGGGCCGGGACACAACTCGCTGCTGGTGTACGTGGAGGGTCAACTCGATTACCTGGTGGCCGGCGTGAGCACGATCCTGCGTTCCGACCTGCGGTACCTCGACGTGCGCGCCGACGTCCAGCGCCGGTACAACGAACGGATACAGAAGCGGCTGCGCGGCACCACGTGGATGTCGGGCTGCAACAGCTGGTACCTGACAGCCGACGGATTCAATGCCTCGATGTACCCGGGCCTGGCGACACAGTATCTTCGACAGATGCGTGATTTCCGGTTCTCCGACTACGAAGCCGTGGCGCACCGCGCCCAGGTGGTAGCCGGCACGCGCGTCGGGACCTGACGGGCCGGCGCGACGATGTCCGCGGGTAGAGCGTCCAAACCACCGACCGGCGCCGTTGCCAGCATTCTGGCCAACGTGCGCCGGGCGCCGGCCCGGATGCGCAAGCAGTCCCGCGATGTCATCGAGACCGCGGTGTCACAGTTGTTCGACGCCGCGGTCCGCCAACCCCACGCGCTGCCCGGATCGGGCGAATACCGCATCGACGAACTGGCCCGGCTGGCCGGCACCACCACCCGCAATGTGCGCGTCTACCGCGACCGCGGGTTGCTGCACCCGCCGATCCGGGTCGGGCGTATCGCGCTCTACAACGACACCCACCTGACCCGGCTGCGGCTGGTCACCTCGATGCTCGACCGCGGCTACAACATCGCCCAGCTCCACGAGATGCTCAACGCCTGGGAGCAGGGCAAGGATCTCGGCGACGTGCTCGGCCTGGAATCGGCGATCGTGGGAACCTGGGCCTCGGAGAAGCCCGAGACCCTGGCAGCCGCGGACGCCCACACCCTGATCGGCGACGATGCCGGGTTCGACCGGCTCACCGCGGCCGGGCTGCTGCGTCCCGGCGACGAACCGGGCACCGTGATCATCGTGCGTCCCAAGCTGATCGAGGCTTTCAACGAGGTCCGCGGCTACGGCATCACCATCGACAAGCTCGTCGACATCTACAACGATTGCCAACCACATGTCGACGCGATCAGCGACATCCTGGTGCGGGCCGGTTTCGAACGCGTCGCCGACATCATCAAACCCGGCCAGTCGCTTCCCGATGACGCCGAGGTCGCCGAGCTGATCACCATGCTGGTGCGATTCCGCACCCAGGCGGTGGCCGCGGTGACCGCGACCCTGACCCAGTCCATCGAGACGACGATCGAGTCGCTGGTCGGCAAGCTGCTCGCGGACTACATCGACGACGGCGACAAGCCCGCCCAGTGAGCTACTCCCACTCGATGGTGCCGGGCGGCTTGCTGGTCACGTCCAGCACCACCCGGTTGACCTCGGGCACCTCGTTGGTGATCCGGGTCGAGATGCGTTCCAGCACTTCGTAGGGGACCCGCGTCCAGTCGGCGGTCATGGCGTCCTCGCTGGACACCGGGCGCAACACGACCGGATGTCCGTAGGTACGCCCGTCACCCTGCACACCGACCGAGCGGACATCGGCCAGCAACACCACCGGGCACTGCCAGATGTGGCTGTCCTGACCGGCTGAGGTGAGTTCCTCGCGGGCGATCGAATCGGCGCGGCGCAGGGTGTCGAGTCGCTCGGCGGTGACCTCACCGATGATGCGGATCGCCAGCCCGGGCCCGGGGAACGGCTGGCGCGCCACGATCTCCTCGGGCAACCCGAGTTCGCGGCCGACGGCACGGACCTCGTCCTTGAACAACAGCCGCAGCGGTTCGACGAGCTTGAACTTCAGATCGTCGGGCAGACCACCGACATTGTGATGACTCTTGATGTTGGCCGCACCCGCACCGCCACCGGACTCCACCACATCGGGGTACAGCGTGCCCTGCACCAGGAATTCGACCTCGGAGTCGGCGTTCTCGTTGTCGTGCAACGTATCCCGGACCGCGCCCTCGAACGCGCGGATGAACTCACGCCCGATGATCTTGCGTTTGCCCTCCGGGTTGGTGACACCGGACAGCGCGTCGAGGAAGCGTGCCTCGGCGTCGACGGTGACCAGGCGGGCGCCGGTCGCCGCGACGAAATCGCGTTGCACCTGATCGCGTTCACCGGCGCGCAGCAGGCCGTGGTCGACGAATACACACGTCAGGCGGTCACCGACGGCGCGTTGCACCAGCGCGGCCGCCACCGCGGAGTCGACCCCGCCGGACAGGCCACAGATCGCGCGCCCGTCGCCGATCTGTACGCGAACCTGTTCGACGAGGGCATCGGCGATGTTGGCCGGTGTCCAGGACGCGCCGATACCGGCGAAATCGTGCAGGAATCTGCTGAGGATCTGCTGGCCGTGCGGGGTGTGCATGACCTCGGGGTGGTACTGCACCCCGGCCAGCCGCCGGGCCCGGTCCTCGAAGGCCGCCACCGGCGCGCCCGCGCTCTTGGCGACCACCGCGAAACCGTCGGGCGCGACCGTGACGGCGTCACCGTGGCTCATCCACACCGGCTGCGTCTCCGGCAGGCCTGAGTGCAGTTCACCACCAACCACTTTCAATTCGGTGCGGCCGTACTCGCTGGTGCCGGTGTGCGTCACCGTGCCGCCGAGCGCCTGTGCCATCGCCTGGAACCCGTAGCAGATGCCGAACACCGGGATGTCGAGGTCGAACAACGCCGGGTCCAGGCGCGGGGCGCCGTCGGCGTAGACGCTGGCCGGGCCGCCGGAGAGCACAACGGCCTGCGGATTGCGGGCCTTGATCTCGTCGACCGTCGCGGTGTGCGGGATGACCTCGGAGAACACCCGGGCCTCACGGACCCGTCGGGCGATCAACTGGGCGTACTGCGCGCCGAAATCGACCACGAGGACCGGACGCTGCGTAGAGGACTGCGATTCCACGTGTCGAGTCTAGTGGCGCGAAACCGTCGCGCCCGCCAGGCTGCTATCCCGCCGTGCTGACCGGTGTGATCGGGAGCCTGCGCAGCGCACCGGGGGCACCTTCGGGCACCACCGGATGTGCCGGTGCGATCGGCTCCAGCCTGCGGTACGGCTCGCCCTGGGCGGGGCGTCGGTCCTCTTCACCGGCGTTGGGCCACAGCGCCGCCGCGCGTTCGGCCTGCGCGGTGATCGACAGGGACGGATTGACACCGAGATTGGCCGATATCGCCGCGCCGTCCATCACCGAGAGCGTCGGATAACCGTAGACCCGCTGGTACGGGTCGATCACGCCGCGGCTGGGGTCCTCACCGATGGCGGCACCACCGAGGAAATGCGCCGTGAGCGGGATGTTGAACAATTCGCCCCAGGTACCGCCGGCCACGCCGTCGATCTTGGCGGCGATGCGGCGGGTCACCTCATTGCCGGCCGGGATCCAGGTGGGGTTGGGCTGGCCGTGCCCCTGCTTGCTGTCCAGCATGCGGAAACCCAGTTTGGTCTTGCGGGTGAACGTGGTGATCGAGTTGTCGAGGTTCTGCATGACCAGCGCGATCATGGTGCGTTCGCTCCAACGGCGCGGATTGAGCAGCCGCAGCGTGCCCTTCGGATCCTCGCCCGCGTTCTGGAACAACTGCTTCCAGCGCGGCACGTCGGTGCCTTCCGGTCCGCTGCCGTCGGTCATCAGCGTCTGCAACAACCCCATCGCGTTGGAGCCCTTGCCGTACCGGCAGGGTTCGACGTGGGTGTCCGCGGTCGGGTGGATCGACGAGGTGATGGCCACCCCGTGCGTCAGGTCGAGATCGTCGCGCACCTGCAACCGGCCCGCGCCGACGATCGACTCGGAATTGGTGCGGGTCAGCACACCGAGCCGGTCGGACAGTTTCGGCAGCCTGCCGGTGTCACGCATCTTGAACAGCAGCTTCTGCGTGCCGTAGGTGCCGGCGGCCAGGATGACGTGGCGCGCGGTGAAGGTCCTGCGGCCGCGGCGCAGCTTGGCACCGGTGCGTGCGGTGTGCACCTCCCACAGCCCGTCCGGGCGCTGTTCGAAACTCTTCACCATCGTCAGCGGATGAACATGCGCCCCAGCGGATTCGGCGAGGCCGAGGTAGTTCTTCAGCAGGGTGTTCTTGGCGCCGTACCGGCAGCCGGTCATGCACTGACCGCATTCGATACAGCCCGTGCGCTCGGGGCCGGCTCCGCCGAAGTAGGGATCGGCGAACCGCTTACCCGGCGCCTTGGTGCCGTCCGGACCGAAGAACACACCCACCGGGGTCGGCACGAAGGTGTCGCCGACGCCCATGTCCTCGGCGACCTCCTTCATGATCCGATCGGCGTCGGTGAAGGTCGGGTTGGTCACGACACCGAGCATCCGGGTGGCCTGCTCGTAATGCGGCATCAGTTCGGCGCGCCAGTCGGTGATGCCCTTCCACTGCGGGTCGTTGAAGAACGGGTCCGGCGGCACGTAGAGGGTGTTGGCGTAGTTGAGCGACCCGCCACCGACACCGGCGCCGGCCAGGATCATCACATTGCGCAGCAGGTGGATGCGCTGGATGCCGTAACAGCCCAGACCGGGGGCCCACAGGAATTTGCGGAGGTTCCATGAGGTCTTGGCGAAATCCTGGTCGGCGTAGCGGCGGCCCGCTTCCAGCACTCCGACCCGATATCCCTTTTCGGTCAGTCGCAGCGCTGACACACTGCCCCCGAAACCTGACCCGATGACCAGAACGTCGTAATCCGGCTCCATCCGACCAGTATGACCTTACCGACGGGTAACAAGCTAGGTAGGCAGGCCTAAGTACGCGGGGCGGACCTGACGAGGGTCAGCGCCTGGCGCGGGCAGTGATCGACCGCCGAGACCGCCGCAGCCACCGTGCCCGACGTTATCGACGGCTCCCGGCTACCGTCGATGACCAGCGGATATCCCCACTCGTCGCGCGTCAGCACGGTCGGCAGCAGTTCGGTGCACAGGCCGCGGCCGTCGCAGCGGGTCCAGTCGATGTGCAGGCGCACCGCGGCGCCGTCACGGCTCATCGGCGCGCAGCCTCGTCGGCGAAAACCTGCAGTGCGCTGCGGACCAATCGCGCGGTGCCGTCGGGATGCCGGCAGGAACCGCGGCCGTCGACCAGGGCGACCATATCGACGATGCGCTCGACAAGACGTACGCCGGGGTGGCCGTAGGCGAGATCGGCGAGCAGTTCGGCCAGCCGCGGCAGGCCGTTGACGCACGGCCCGCACTGGCCGGCGCTCTGCGTCGCGAGGTAGCCGACGATGTCGGCAGTACGACCAAGCCCGCATTCGCCGGCACCGAGAACGTGCACGACGCCGGCTCCGGGCCCCGCCCCGTACGGCTGCAGCGATGTCCGCGACAGCCTGGCCTGGGCGGCGTTGTGGCCGCCGACCCAGGCGCCGTGATAGCCACCGATCAGGACCGCCCGAACCTGTCGCGGGTCGGTTTGCGCGAAGCCGCCGATCAGTTCGGTGAGCGGGATTCCCATGCCGACCTCGAAGACCCCGGGGCGGCGTACCGCCCCCGACACGGTGACGAGCATCGTGCCCGCATCATCGCCGTGGCCCACCGAGCGAAACCATGGCGCTCCGCGACGCGCGATCAACGCTATGTGCGCCAACGTCTCGACGTTGTTGAGCGCGGTCGGCCGGCCGCGCACCCCGCTGGCCGCGGCGATCACCAACCGGTCACGCGGTCGTGCCGGGCCGCCCTCCAAGCGGTTCAGCACCGCCGACTCCTCACCCGCCACGAACGCCTCGGGCGCCACCACGATTTCCACGTCGGCACCCGGCCAGCCGGCTACCGCGCGTTCCTCGAGGGCATGACGCATCACCGCGACCGAAGGTTGCGGCACATAGAGATAACGCTGCGTCGCCGCCACGGCGGCACCGACGGCGCACAACCCGTCGAGCACCAGGTGCGGCGCGCGGGCCAGCAGGGTCGCGTCCTTGTGGCTGAGCGGTTCCCCCTCGGCACCGTTGGCGACCACCACGGCGTTTCGGCCCGTGACGGCCGCGAGCTTGCGCGCGGTGGGGAAACCCGCACCGCCGCGCCCGGTCAGACCGGCGTCGCGCAGGGTGTCGATGAGCCCGGGGCCCGCATCCTGCGGCATGTCACCGAACCAGTGCCGGTGCTGCGCCAGGCTCGGCCCGGGCGCCGACAACAGACCTGCGGTGATCGTCATCGGCGCAACGCAATCCGGGTGCCGGAGTACTCGACGTGGTCCGGACGCATGCGCCACACCAGGCTTGCGGCGACGGCCACCACGCACACGCCGGCCCAGACCAGAAACCAGGTGTGCCCCACGTCGGTGCCGTTGCCCAACACATGGGCCACCGCGAACGGCCACATCAGATAGGCGATCCAGTGCACCGCCCGGAAGACCCGCGGCCCCAGCCGGTGCCGCAGCAGACTGGTCAGGATCAGCGCGACGGCGATATCGGCGGCCAGGGTGCCCAGGCCCAGCCACACCGGCCGATAGGTTCCCAGGAACGGCAGCACGACGTCGACGATGCGCAGCTGCGCGTACGGATCGGCAAGCAGCGCAAGCACATGCAGCGCCATCAGGACGACGGCGAACAGCGCGGCGAACCGGTGCACGTCGAGGACGCCGAAACGCGGCAGCGTGCCGATCGGTCGTCCCGATCGCACGATGATCCCCAGCACCAGCGAGAGGGTGAAGAAGGTGAGCGCGACGATGCCGGTGCCCCGTCCCAGTGCCCACAGAGCTTGATCGGTCACCGGCTGCTCTGTTCCGCGCCAGCCGGCCACCCGCCCAGAAAGTGCTCACCGGCCTCGGCATCGACCAGCCGGGCCGGCAGCCCCACGCTGGCCAGCCGCGCCGGCGCGTCGGCACCCCACACCATTGCCGCGGTGGAGAGCAGGTTGGCCTCGTAACACGTCGGCGCGGTGACCGAGACGGTGCGCCACAACGGTTCTGCCGGCCAGCCGCTGCGCGGGTCGATGATGTGATGGACCGGCCGCTGTCCGTACCGCCAGCGCCGGTGCACGGTACTCGATGTCGCCAGACCACAATTCGACCCGATCGTCACCGCGCTCGGTGGATCGGCGTCGGTATCCTGCACCAGCACGTGCCAGCCGCCGGCCGGGGCCGGTCCCGCGGTGGCAAGGTCGCCACCCAGGTTCACCAGCACACCGCTACCGGTTACCTCGAAAACCTTTGCCGCACAACGATCCGCGGTGATCGCCTTGGCAGTGGCGCCCAGGTCCAGGGTTATCCCGGCGGGGACGGTGATCCGTTCGCCGTCGAAGCCGACCATCGACCACCGCGCGGGCAGCGTCGGCGAGGCAGGCCCTCGCACGCCGGCACCGTCGGGTAGCGCTACGTCGTAACCGATTTCGATGAGTGCGCCGCCGACCGTCGGATCCACCGCACCACCGGTCCGGTCGGCCGCCTCCAGTGCCGCGCCGATCAGCTCGGCCAGCAGCGGGCTCAGCGGTGTGGGTGCTCCCGCGGTGCGGGACAACGCGGTGATCTCGGAGTCGGGCCGAAACCGTGACGCGGCCGCATCGACCGCGTCGATCTCGGCATCCACCAGGCGTCGCGCGACCGGCAGCGCATCCGCGTCGGTGACGACCAGGTGGACGAAGGTGCTCCACCGCGACCACGACGATTCGTTCATGAGCCGCGCGATCGGGTGTGTGCCCGGGGCGAGTAACTCGGCGATACCGAGGTGCTGGTCGTCATCTCGGGCGCGGGGAGCACCGGCGCGGCGGGCTGCTGGGCCGATTCCGGTTGCGCGTACTGCGTCTTCGCCTCGACGGTGTCGGCCCAGGCCAGCAGCGAGGAGCCGACGACTCCTGCGATGCCGACACCGGCAAGGGTCCACGACACCGTTGCGGCGCGGCGAGTTCGGGGAGCGGATGCGTCCATGCCAGTCATCGTCGGCGCCGAATCTTTGTCGGCTATAAGAATCGGCGTGGCACCCTCTGTATATGCACCGACTGCTCATCGTCGAAGACGACCGGCAGCTGGCTGGGCTCCTGGCCGACCTGTTCACCTCCGAGGGCTATCAGGTCGACACCGCCTTTGACGGGCAACAGGGTCTGCACAAGGGTCTGACCGGCGATTACGAAGCCGCCGTCGTCGACCGCGGACTGCCCGCACTCGACGGCGCCGATCTGGTATCGGTCTGGCGCAACAAGGGAATCGCCACCCCGACCCTGCTGCTGACAGCACGTGGTGCCGTCGAGGACCGCGTCGAGGGCCTGGATGCCGGTGCGCAGGACTATCTCGTCAAACCGTTCGAGGTCCCCGAACTGCTGGCGCGCGTGCGAGCACTGTTGCGGCGAACCGAGAGTGCCGCCGTCATCACGGCAGGCGGCCTGTCACTCGATCGGGTGTCGCTGACCGTGACGGAAGCAGGCACCGGCCACGGAACAGAACTCTCCCGGCGTGAGGCCGAGCTGCTCGCGATGCTGATGGGTTCGCCGCGACGGGTTTTCACCCGGGCGCAGTTGATGGCGTCGGTTTTCGGCGACGCGGAGGGCTCCGGTGTCATCGACACCTACGTGCATTACCTGCGACGCAAACTGGGCAAGCGTGTCATCACGACGGTGCACGGCACCGGCTACCGCTTCGGGCTGCAATGAGCCCCGCTGCGTCGTCTCCCGACATCACCCTGGTCCGCCGGGCCGGGCGCATCGCCGCGATGCAGGCGGCGGCGGCGCTGGCGCTGGTCCTGCTCATCGTCGGCGGCGTGGTGTTCGCCGTCGACGTCCGGGTGCAGAACCGGCAGATCGACGCGCAACTGGTTTCGGTGGCCACGACAGCCGACGATGTGGCGGACCCGCCGCCGGGCATGGCTTTGGCGATGCGGGATGTCGACGGCACCGTATCGGTGAGTGCGCATCCCAAACAGGCGACGCAGTTGCTTGCCGGTCCGGCCGGCTTCTCCGAGGTGTCCATCGACGGCCGGGACTACCGGGCCTATGTCGTCGACCTGCCCCG
Organism: Mycobacterium sp.; assembly: GCA_016197405.1. Classification (GTDB taxonomy): domain Bacteria; phylum Actinomycetota; class Actinomycetes; order Mycobacteriales; family Mycobacteriaceae; genus Mycobacterium. The sequence continues at coordinate 158,477 of JACPVR010000011.1, read as the reverse complement.
CGGCCGGGTCGCCGCCCTGATCGATCTGATGCCCTACCAGGCCAGCAGGAGTCGGCTGTTGCTGTCCCTGGGCTTCGCCGAGCTCGCCGGCATCCTGGCATCGGCCGCGGTGGTGGTGCTGCTGACCCGCCGGTCGATGCAGCCGCTGGCGCGCGCCCTGGCGCTGCAGCGACGGTTCGTCGCCGATGCGTCGCACGAATTACGGGCGCCGTTGACGGTGCTGCACACCCGGGCACAACTCCTGCAACGCCATCCGTCGCTGAGCAAGGCACCCGAACTCCGCGAGTCGCTCGGTGCGCTCGTCGCGGACACGCGCGCCCTCGGTGAGGTGGTGGACGATCTGCTCGCCTCGGCGGCGATAAGCAGTGGCACGGTCGCCCGTGAACAGGTCGACGTCGTCGATATCGCCAATCGGGTCGCCACCGACTTCGCCGAGGTCGCCGCCGAAGCGGGGGTCAGCCTGCGGGCCGACCCCGCTCCCGGCGCAGCGCCGGTGCTGGTGTCCGGTTCGCCGGCGGCATTGCGGCGGGCGGTTTCGGCCCTGGTCGACAACGCGCTGAGCCACCAGCATCGGGGCGGGACCGTCATCGTGCGGGCCTATCGAAACGATTCCGGGGTCGCCGTCGAGGTGTGCGACGACGGCGTCGGGGTGGACCCAGCGGCCGCCGACCGGCTTTTCGAGCGCTTCGCGCACGGAGACAACGACACCACCGGCAGACCGCGCTACGGCATCGGCCTGGCGCTGGTGCGCGAGATCGCCCAGGCACACGGGGGTGATGTCCGGCTGGCTCCCACACCCGGTGGCGGCGCCACTTTCACATTGAACTTCCCGGCAGTTCGGCAAGGCTTGGTTGGCTAGCGCCGGCACCGCATCTCCTCTAGCCTCTCGGGGGTGAGCACGCTCCCCCACCCGGCCGAACCCCATACGGGATCGGTTGCGGCAAAACTGAATTGGTTGCGCGCAGGCGTGCTGGGCGCCAACGACGGCATTGTCTCCACGGCAGGCATCGTCGTCGGGGTGGCGGCTGCGACGATCGAACGCGGCCCGATACTGACCGCGGGTATCGCGGGTTTGACGGCAGGCGCCGTCTCGATGGCACTCGGCGAGTACGTCTCGGTCAGCAGCCAGCGCGATACCGAGCAAGCACTGCTGCGCAAGGAGCGCCGCGAGCTGCGCGATTTCCCCGCGGCCGAACTGGATGAACTGGCGGCGCTGTACGAGGCCAAGGGACTGTCACCGGCGACGGCACGACGGGCAGCCGAGGAGCTCACCGATCACGACGCGTTCGCCGCACACGCCGAAGTCGAATTGGGTATCGACCCGGAGGAACTGACCAACCCGTGGCTGGCCGCGGCGTCGTCCGCGTTGTCCTTCACCGTCGGCGCGCTGCTGCCACTGCTGGCGATCCTGTTGCCGCCGAGCGCTTTACGGATTCCGGTGACAGTCGTCGCGGTGCTGGTCGCGCTCGCCATCACCGGTGTGGTCTCGGCCCGGCTGGGTGGTGCCGTGGTGCGTCGCGCCATCGCCCGCAACGTGATCGGCGGCGGGCTGGCGCTCGCCATCACCTACGCGATCGGATACCTCGTCGGCGGCGTCGTGGGTTGAGGCCGGCTAGGACCCGACCGACAGCCCGACCTTCTGGAATTCCTTGAGATCGCAGTAGCCCGCCTTGGCCATTGCCCGGCGCAGACCTCCGACGAGGTTCAGCGAGCCGAACGGGTCGTCGGACGGGCCGGTGAGCACCTGCTCCAGTTTGGGCCGCTCCCCCGCTGCCAGCTGCAGCAGTGCACCGCGCGGCAACGACGGATGCGCCGCGGCCGACGGCCAGAACCAGCCGTCGCCGGGAGCCTCGGCGGCCAGCGCCAGCGGCGGACCGAGCACCACGGCGTCGGCCCCACAGGCGATGGCCTTGGCGAGGTCACCGGAGGTGTGGATATCGCCGTCGGCCAGCACGTGGACGTAACGACCGCCGGTTTCGTCGAGGTATTCGCGCCGGGCCGCGGCCGCATCGGCGATCGCGGTGGCCATCGGCACGCTGATGCCGAGCACCTCGTCGCTGGTGGTGACGCCCGATGTCGAGCCGTAGCCGACGATGACGCCGGCCGCGCCGGTACGCATCAGATGCAGCGCGGTGCGGTGATCGAGCACACCGCCGGCCACCACCGGGATGTCGAGTTCGGAGATGAACGTCTTGAGGTTGAGTGGTTCACCGACACCGTGATCCTGGGCGACGCGTTCGGCCGAGATGATGCTGCCCTGGATGACCAGCAGGTCGATACCGGCGGCCACCAGACTGGGCGTGAGCGCCTGGGCGTTCTGCGGGCTGACCCGGACCGCGGTGGTCACCCCGGCCTCCCGGATCCGCGCCACCGCGGCTCCGAGCAGCTCGGGATCCAGCGGCGCGGCGTGTAGCCGCTGCAGCAGCCGGATCGCCGCCGACGGGTCCGGCTCCTTGGCGGCGACGTCGACGATCTCGGCCAGTTTCGCCTCGACGTCGGCGTGCCTGCCGATCAGGCCCTCACCGTTGAGCACACCGAGGCCGCCGAGCCTGCCGAGCTCGATGGCGAACTCCGGTGACAACAGGGCGTCGGTGGGATGACTGACCACCGGGATCTCGAACCGGTAGGCGTCGAGCTGCCAGGCCGTCGACACGTCCTTGCTCGACCGGGTACGCCGGGACGGCACGATGGCGATGTCGTCGAGTTCGTAGGTACGGCGGGCTGTTCTGCCCATGCCGATTTCAACCATGTCACGCATGCTGATTTCCGCCCCTAGCGCGTGTTGTAGTTCGGCGCTTCGACAGTCATGGTGATGTCGTGCGGGTGGCTTTCCTTCAGGCCCGCCGCGGTGATCCGGACGAACTGGGCCTGCTGGAGATGCTCGATGGTGGCCGAACCGGTGTATCCCATGGCTGCCCGCAGGCCGCCGGTGAGCTGATGGATGACGGTGGACAGCGGTCCGCGGAACGGCACCCGGCCCTCGATACCCTCCGGGACCAGTTTGTCCTCGGAGAGCACGTCGTCCTGGAAGTAGCGGTCCTTGGAGTAGGAGCCCCGGGTTCCACCCGCGGCACCACGGCCCTGCATGGCGCCCAGTGAGCCCATACCGCGGTAGCTCTTGAACTGCTTGCCGTTGACGTAGATGAGGTCGCCGGGCGATTCGGCGGTGCCTGCCAGCAGCGAACCCAGCATCGCCGTCGACGCGCCGGCCGCCAGGGCCTTGGCGATATCGCCGGAGTACTGCAGGCCGCCGTCGGCGATGACGGGCACACCCGCGGCGCGGCAGGCCGCCACGGCCTCCAGGATCGCGGTGATCTGCGGGGCTCCCACACCGGCGACGACGCGGGTGGTGCAGATGGAACCCGGGCCCACGCCGACCTTCACCGCATCGGCACCGGCCTCGACGAGGGCGGCGGCCGCGGCGCGGGTGGCGACATTGCCGCCGACGATGTCGACGCGGTCACCCACTTCGGCCTTGAGCTTGCCGACCATTTCGAGCACGCGGCGGTTGTGCGCGTGCGCGGTGTCGACGATCAGCACGTCGACACCGGCATCGGTCAGGGCCATGGCCCGGATCCACGCATCGTCGCCGACACCGACCGCGGCACCCACCAGCAGCCTGCCGTCACTGTCCTTGGTGGCGTTGGGATGCTGTTCGGTCTTGACGAAGTCCTTGACGGTGATCAGGCCGGTCAGCTTGCCGTTGCCGTCCACGATCGGCAGCTTCTCGATCTTGTTGCGGCGCAGCAGTCCCAGTGCGGCGTCGGCGGAGACACCCTCGCGTGCGGTGATCAACGGCGATTTGGTCATCACCTCCGAGACCGGCTTGTTCTGGTCGACCTCGAAGCGCATATCGCGGTTGGTGATGATGCCGACCAGCGCGCCGGCCTTGTCCACCACCGGCAGCCCGGAGATACGGAACCGGGCGCACATGGCATCGACCTCGGCCAGCGTGTTGTCCGGCGAGCAGGTGACCGGGTCGGTGACCATACCGGCCTCGGAACGCTTGACGGTCTCGACCTGACCGGCCTGTTCGGCGTACGGCAGGTTTCGGTGCAGCACGCCCATACCGCCGGCACGGGCCATCGCGATGGCCATCCGGGCCTCGGTCACGGTGTCCATGGCCGAGCTGACCAGCGGCACCTTGAGCCGGATCCGCCGGGTGAGCTGACTTGATGTGTCCGCGGTCGCCGGGATGATGTCCGAAGCCGCCGGCAGCAGCAAGACGTCGTCGAACGTCAGCCCCAGCATCGCGATCTTGTGCGGGTCATCTCCACCTGTGGGCACGGCGTCTTCGGCCGGACCCGCGAAGTAACCGCCGCGGGTGGACGCAGCGGTGCCGGTGTCGGGCATCCGGGGGGACATCGGTGGTGCCTCCATTGAGTGACCTCCGTCGAGTGAGACGCCCATCCTATCGGCTCACCCGACGAATCCCGACCTGCCCGACCGGCGTCGCGCACACCCCGTCCGCTGGCGCGATACCAATGCTGCTGCGTACTGTAGAGACGTGCGCGACCACCTGCCCCCGGGTTTGCCGCCTGACCCGTTTGCCGACGACCCGAGTGATCCGTCGGCGGCGCTGGATGCCATCGAACCGGGCCAGCCGCTCGACCCTCAGGAGCGCTCCGCTGTCGAGGCCGACCTTGCCGACCTCGCGATCTACGAAGCGTTGTTGGCCAACAAGGGAATTCGCGGTCTCGTGGTGTGCTGTGAAGACTGCCAGCAGGACCACTACCACGACTGGGACATGCTGCGGGCCAACCTGCTTCAGCTTCTCGTCGACGGCACCGTCCGGCCGCACGAACCGGCTTACGATCCCGAGCCCGACGCCTATGTCACCTGGGATTACTGCCGCGGATATGCCGATGCATCGCTCAACGAGGCGACATCGGACAGTGACGGATATCGCTGAGGGCGCACTCGCACCTCATCGGTCCGGCCGTCAGTTGGGCTCTTCTGCCGCCGGAACCGGCACCGTAGTCGTCGTGGTCACCGCGATCTGAGGCTGCGGTGTGCTCGGTGCCGTCACCGGCACTGACGGGCTGCTCGCCGGTGGTGTCGCCACGGCAGGTGCCTGAGCCGGTGCGGACGTCGTCTCCGCACGGGTGGTCGTCGTCGCGGGCGCCGCACTGGTCGTCGTCGTGTGGGTCGTCGTCGGGACCGTCGTGCTCGGTGTCGGTGCGGTGGTTGTCGGTGTCGGGACCGTCGTGGTCGCTGCCGTCGTGGTGGACGCCACCGCCGATGTGCTCGACGGTGCCGACGTCGGCGCCGCTGAAGCGGGTTCCGAGGTCGGCGTCGTAGACGTTTCGCCGGCCGGCGCCGACGTGGTCTCGGTCGGGCTGGTCTCCGACGGTGTGGTGGTCTCGGTCGACGTGCTGGTCTCCGACGATGTCGTCGTCTCGGTAGACGTGCTGGTCTCCGACGATGTCGTCGTCTCGGTGCTCGTGGTGACCACCGGCAGCTCCAGCAGCGTCACCCCGGGCGGAGGCGGCGGCGCCGGCTCTCCGGGCACGACGGGCGGCAGGGTGGCCTCGGCGTCGCGGGTGCCGACCTTGACGGCCAGGTCGTTGAACTGCTGGACCAGATCGGTCTTGGTCTCGACGTTCTCGACGCTCTGGACGTTGGTGCTCACGGCTTGCAGCTTCTGCTGCGCCTGCTCCCAGTCGCCCTGTTCGATGAGCTGCTGAACCTGGGCCATCTCGGTCTGCGCGGCCAGCGCCACCTGATCGTCGCGTACCGACGGCTTCTCCCCGAACAGCGCGGTGTGCAGCCCGTAGAGCGAATCACCGGGGCCTGCGGTGCCGACCACCGCACCGAACCCGCCGATGCACAAGACCGCGGCAGCCAGCGAGGTGACCAGCGTCAGGCCGCGCCGGTGCCCGGATTTCCCGGGCGGACCGCCGGCCTTGCCCTTGTGCAATGCGACAAGGGCTTCCTGCTCGGTGACCACCCCGGCCGTCGACGGGCCGCGGATATCGTCGCGCCAGCTCTCCAGCATCGAGACCAGCTGCAGCTCGTCGGGGTCACCGGGCGTGAAGCGGCGTTCGCCCGCCAGGGCATCGAGCAGCGCGTCGGTACGGGCGATCGCGTCCAGCGAATCGCCGTCGCCGGAGGGCCGGCCGCGCCCGAAATCAGCCATGGTCGTATCCCGTCGCAACGATCTCGGTCTTCAGTCGCGCCAGTGCGCGGTGCTGGGCGACCCGGACCGCACCCGCGGTGCTTCCGACCGCGTCGGCGGTCTCCTCGGCCGACAGCCCGACGACGACCCGCAGGATGAGGATTTCGCGCTGCTTTTCGGGCAGCAGCTGCAACAGGGCGTTCATCCGGTCCCCGGCATCGGCGTTGATCGCCATCTGCTCCGGTCCGGCATGGACATCCATGCGCTCTGGCACCACATCGGTTGGATCGGCCTTGTTCCGGCCGGCCGCACGGTGGGCGTCGGCAACCTTGTGCGCCGCAATGCCGTACACGAAGGCCAAGAACGGTCGTCCTTGATCCTGGTACCGCGGCAGCGCCATCATGGCGGCCAAGCACACCTCCTGAGCCACGTCGTCAGCTGAGAGGCCACTTCGCTCCGCAGTTCCGACGCGAGCCCGGCAATACCGAACCACGATCGGCCGGATGGTCTCCAGCACTTCCCGGAGGGCATCACGATCGCCGGCCACCGCGTCAGCAACGACGGCGTCGAGACGTTCTCCTGGAATTGTCATCGACGGCGATATCTCCAACGTTACGACCGGACAAATCCCGGCGGTGCGGCTCAGCTAAACAATAACGACTGTCAGGCGAACCGAACGTCAGGCGCGATGCCAATGTCCGCCGCGCCGCGCGATGACCTCGGCGGCGGTATCGCGGATGACGTCCACCTGACTCGGCGGATAGGCGTCACTGCCGATGCCTGCCAGCAGGCTGGCCAACGCCCAGCGCAACGGGATCATTCCGCATCGTTCGGTTTCGGCAAGCGCCTGGTCGGCCAGTATCCGGGCCGTAGGCACCTGACCTGCACAGCACAGGGCGGCGGCGAGCACCACCGAGCTTTTCACCCGATGCCGGACCGAGTGACCCGACGCCGCGCGGTCCACGGCGAGCCGGGCCTGCCGGACCGCGGCGTCGCCGTCGCCGGTGGCCATCGCCAACTCGGCACTCACCCAGGCCACCCGGACGGCGAGCCGATGGGGCGCGTCGGAGTCGGCGCCCACGACGCGGTCGGCCCGATCGAGCAGAGTCGCCGACAGCGCGAACCGGCCCAGCCCCAGGGCGTCGGCGGCCAGTCCGACGAGCGCGTCGGCGCGGGCCTCGGTGTCCTGCCCGGCCGCCAGCAGGGCCCGGCCGTCCCAGCCGCGGGCCGATCGGTGGCCGCCGAGCTGACGCAGCAACGATCCCTGGGTGCTGTGGGCCAACGACAGCAGCGGGCCGCGGGCGGTTCGGCGCAGTATTGCCAGTTCCGCCTCGGCGCAGCCGTAGTGTCCCTGTCCGGCTGCTGCCACGGCACGAAGCCAGCGTTGCTGGCAGGTGGTGGCCGGCGGCAGTGGCCACAGCGCGGTGTCGGCGCCGAAGGCCGCCGCGGCGAGCTGAGCGGAAGGCACGCTGGACGGTATCAACCGATTTACGCCGCCGTTGGTTAACAGTTTGTCGGCTGCACGTTACGAACAGATCAACTGCCTGCCGAACGCTAGGAATTCGCCCCACCCGCCACACGGGGTCGAACTGCGGATATCCGGATTCGCCCAAATCTGAACGCACCGGGGATAGCACCGATCTCGTCACGAAAGGTGCCAAATGATGAACGTGATGTAAATTCCCACGCTGCCGATAGGACATTCGGCACATATGTCCGGTATTGACTCGCTTTCGGCCGCCCACTTACGTTGTGTCCACGAGTAGTCATCGGCGACAGCACTCGGATCGGTTCCCGCTCTTGGCAGTTCCCACATGTGGGGATTCCCAAGGCAATACAGGAAGGACCCCCCGATGCCACAGCCGCAACAGCTTCCCGGACCGAACGCCGATATCTGGGATTGGCAAATGCAAGGTCTTTGCCGCGGTGTCGACTCCGCGATGTTTTTCCACCCCGACGGCGAACGTGGCCGAGCCCGCGCCCAGCGTGAGATGCGCGCCAAGGAGATGTGCCGGCGCTGCCCGGTGATCACGCAGTGCCGGTCTCATGCGCTGGCAGTCGGTGAGCCGTACGGCATCTGGGGCGGACTGTCCGAATCCGAGCGTGAGTTGCTGCTCAAGCGCGGTATGCGCCGCACCGCCTGAGCCCACCTGTTCCTACCCGAAAGACCCCCGATTTCCGTTGGAACCGGGGGTCTTTCGCGTTCGGTCAGGACTTGCGCGACCTGACGAGCCGGACGACGCCGTAGCCGATGCCACCGGCGACGACGAGTGCACCCAACCACGGAAGTAGCAAACCGACGAGCAACACCGAAGCGCCGGCCAGCGAAACCAAACCGTCCCAACCGCGTTCGATCTGACCGAGGAAACCCTGATACTGCTTCGGCGCAGGTCCGCCGATCTTCTCGGCGACGAAGCTGACGTTGACGGTGCTGTAGGCGATACGGTCGCCGAGCGCCTCACGTTGGGCCCGAAGACTGTCCAGGTCGGCCTGACGTGCCGAGAGCGCGTCCTCGGCCTTGATCAGGGAATCGGGGTCACGCGCATCGCGCATGATGGCCAGCAGCCGGTCCACCGATGTCTGCAGCGCCTTGATCCGCGCGTCGAGATCGACGCGTTGCGCCGTGACGTCCTCGGTGGTGACCTCGGCGTGATCGACGGTGCCGAGCGCCTTGAGTTCACGCAACGCCTCGTCCAGTTTCGCGGCGTCGACCCGCAGGCTCATCGATGTGCTGGCCCGCCCGGTGCCCGAGCCTGCGTCATCGGATCGGCTGTCGACCCGTCCGCCCGCGTCCTGCGCGATGACGGCAGCCTTGTCGGCGGCCTCGACGGGATCGGCCACCGTGACGTTCATCGACGCGGTCTTGACGACGTCCCGGGCCACCGCCGGCGGCGCCTTGGGAGCGTCGGCCGGCATTGGCGCCCCGACCAGATCCGCCGTACCGGCAGGTGCCTGTGTGGTGGCCTCGGGTGCCGGTGGGCGTCGTTCGGAAGATCCCGCGCACCCGGTCAGGGCGGCCGCTCCCGTCACCAACAGTGCAGCGATACGCAGACCCGACCGGCGGGGAAGCTGGTTCATATCTGGAATGTAGTCCACCTCACAGTGACTACTCAGCAACCGTTCAGCGGGCCTTGATGGCCGTGGCAGTCGACGACCGCGGTCTCGGTGGTACCGGAATTGCAGCCCGGCCCACATTTCATGCCGGGGCGTCGTACCGCTGCGCGACGTCCCACAGATACCCGAACGGGTCTCGCACCCGGGCCCGAAGGTCACCCCAGACGGTCGGCCCTGCCGGCATGACGCTAGTCGCGCCGCGTGCTTCCATCGCGGCAACAGTCCGGTGAACGTCGTCGACGTACAGATAGAAGATGAAGTGTGGTGGCGAGTCGGCAGTCGTCTGCTTCAAGTCCGAGTCCCAACCCGGCCTGTTCAAAGTGATGTTGACACCCCGATAGCGCATCCGTGCGAAGAATGTCCGACCGTCTTCGTCGGGCAACACGGCTATTGGCACCATTCCGATTGCCTTGGCATAGAACGTAACCGCGGCGTCGACGTCTTCGTAGACGAGTCCCACAGTGTTCCAACCCAGTCCGGGCCAGGGGTGCGGTCTGGATTCGACGTTGGCGAACCAGTCGCCGTCCGGCATTGTCAGGCTCATCGAACCTCCTCGAAGCGACAGTGCGGGCGACTCTACGTTCACACACCGACAAAACACCCCCGGCCCAACAGGACCGGGGGTGTTCGCCGTCGAGCTACTTAGTGCGAGTGACCATGATGGCCGTGGCCGTCGTCGGCCGCCTCGGCCGGCTTGTCGACGACCGCGGTCTCGGTGGTCAGCAACATCCGGGCCACCGAGGCAGCGTTGAGCACTGCCGAGCGGGTGACCTTGACGGGATCGATGACACCGTCGGCGACCAGATCGCCGTAGACCAGCGTCGCCGCGTTGAAGCCGTGGTTAGTCGGCAACTCCGCAACCTTGCTGACCACGACGGATCCGTCCAGGCCGGCGTTGGTGGCGATCCAGAACAGCGGCGCAGACAGGGCCGAGGAGAACACCTCGACGCCGAGCGCCTCGTCACCCTTGAGAGATGAGCGAAGCTCGTCGAGCGCTCCCCTGGCCTGCACCAGCGCGGAACCGCCGCCGGCGACGATGCCCTCTTCCACCGCGGCCTTGGCCGCGTGGACCGCGTCCTCGACCGAGGCCTTGCGCGCCTTGAGCGCGGTCTCGGTTGCTGCGCCGACTTTGATGACGGCGACGCCGCCGGACAGCTTGGCCAGACGCTCTTCGAGCTTCTCGCGATCCCAGTCGGAGTCGGTGTTCTCGATCTCGCCACGCAGCTGCGCGGCACGACCGGCGACCGCTTCCTTGGTGCCGCCACCGTCGACGATCACGGTCTCGTCCTTGCTGACCACGACGCGACGCGCGGTGCCGAGCACCTCGAGTCCGACCTCACGCAGCGTCAGACCGACGTCGGGGTTGACCACCTGACCGCCGGTGACGATGGCCAGATCGTCGAGGAACGCCTTGCGGCGGTCACCGAAGAACGGCGCCTTGACCGCGACGGCCTTCAGCGTCTTGCGGATGGCGTTGACGACCAGAGTCGAAAGCGCCTCGCCCTCAACATCTTCGGCGATGATCAGCAGTGGCTTGCCGGACTCGGCGACCTTCTCCAGCAACGGCAGCACATCGGGCAGCGAGCTGATCTTGTCGCGGTGCAGCAGGATCAGCGCATCTTCGAGTACCGCTTCCTGCAGGTCGAAATCGGTGACGAAGTAGGCAGACAGGAAGCCCTTGTCGAAGCCCACACCATCGGTGATCTCCAGCTCGGTGTTCATCGTCGAGGACTCCTCGACGCTGACCACTCCGTCATGGCCGACCTTGGTCATGGCCTCGCCGACCATCTCACCGACCTCCTCGTCACGCGAGGACACCGTCGCCACCTGGGCGATCGAGGTCTTGTCGCTGACCGGGGTGGCCGAAGCCAGCAGTGCTGCCGACACCGCGTCGGCGGCCTTGCCGATGCCCAGACCCAGTGCGATCGGGTTGGCACCCGCGGCAACATTGCGCAGACCGGCCTTGATGATGGCCTGTGCGAGCACGGTGGCCGTGGTGGTGCCGTCGCCGGCCACGTCGTTGGTCTTGGTGGCCACCGACTTCACCAGCTGGGCACCCAGGTTCTCGAACGGGTCCTCCAAGTCGATCTCACGGGCGATGGTGACGCCGTCGTTGGTGACGGTCGGGCCGCCGAACGCCTTGGCCAGCACCACATACCGACCGCGCGGGCCCAGTGTCACCTTGACCGCGTCGGCGAGCTTATCGACACCGGCTTCCATTGCGCGGCGCGCGGTTTCGTCGAATTCAATCAGTTTGCTCATGTGTGTCTTTCCCTAGACGCATGCCGCCCCGGACATCACCCGCACGCAGCGGGGATCTCCGGGGCGGAACACGATCGCTTACTTGGAGACGACTGCCAGCACGTCGCGCGCGGACAGGATCAGGTACTCCTCGCCGCCGTACTTGATCTCGGTGCCGCCGTACTTGCTGTAGATAACGACGTCGCCCTCAGACACGTCCAGGGGAATCCGCTTCTCGCCATCCTCATCCCAGCGGCCGGGGCCAACTGCGACGACGGTGCCTTCCTGCGGCTTCTCCTTGGCGGTGTCGGGGATGACCAGACCGGATGCGGTCGTGGTCTCGGCCTCGTTGGCCTGTACGAGGATCTTGTCCTCGAGTGGCTTGATGTTCACGCTCGCCACGATGGAGCCCCTTCACTGGTATTCGGTGTGGTCCGGGGCTTATCCCCGGCCCTTACTCAGGTTGCTTCGGCAGTCGTCCGATCCCTCGCGTCGTCGTCGCGGGTGCCGACGCAGGGGTTTGGCCCGGCTGCCACCTAGCACTCTATACACGAGAGTGCTAGTTGCTCAAGGGTGGGCCGGACACGGCGTTGTCCACAGTGGCGCGTTTATCCACAAGCGCTGGTCGGCGGCCGTTATCTGTCACCCGATGCCGCTAGAATCGCACACATGTTCGATGGCTCGCTTCCGGCCGGTACCGCGCTTCGCGATGTCGACGACGCCACATTGGCCGCCGCGATATCCGGCTGGGCACGGGCCGCGGCGGCCAGTGACGCCCACAAATTGGAAGCGATCGCGGAGTTGGAGCGCCGCCGCTGCACCGACGAGCACCCACTTTGGGCATGCGACGACTGGGATGCCACCGCCGCCGAGGTGTCCGCCGCCCTGAACACCGGACACGGTCGCGCCATCGGACAGATGGAACTAGCACTGACCCTGCGCGACCGCCTGCCGCTGGTGGCGGCCCGCTTCCGCGCCGGCGACCTGACGTCCCGGATGGTCAGCCTCATCGCCAAGCGCACCCGGCTGGTCCAGGATCCGCACGTGCTGCAAGCCCTCGACGAGGTGATCGCCGATGCGATCGTCGGGTGGGCGCCGCTATCCGAATACAAACTGGAACAGGCCGTCGACCTGCAGGTTCAACGTCTCGATCCCGATGCCGTGCGCCGCTACCGCAACACCGAGCGCACCCGGGACTTCACCATTGGCGATCCCGACGACGACGCCGGCACCACAAGCGTCTGGGGCAAGCTGCAGACGACCGATGCCGGGCTGCTGCGCGAACGCCTCGAGGCCATGGTGCGCGGGGTCTGCGAGGACGACCCACGGACACTGGCACAGCGCCGGGCAGACGCCGTCGGCGCGCTGGCCGCGCTGTCGTCACATCTGGCCTGCCGGTGCGGCAACCCGGCGTGCCCTGCGGCCGTTGACGGGCGCGCCTCGAATATCGCCGTGCATGTCGTCGCCGGGCAGGATGCCGGCACCGCCGGGGTCATCCCGGGTATGGCGGGCGGCATCGTGCCCGCGCCACTGCTGGCCGAGGTGATCGCCCACGGCGCCACACTTCGACCGGTCGCGCCACCGAGCTCAGAAGCCGCGCCGGGCTACCGGCCGTCGACCGCCCTGGACGAGTTCGTCCGGATGCGCGATGTGACCTGCCGGTTCCCCGGGTGCGACCGTCCCTCGGTTTCCGCCGACATCGATCACACCCAGCCCTGGCCGCACGGTGCGACGCACCCGTCGAATCTGAAGTGCTACTGCAGGATTCATCATCTACTCAAGACGTTCTGGCCGGGCTGGGCCGACCGGCAATCGGCCGACGGCACGCTGCAGGTCACCACACCGAGCGGTGCCCGCTACACCACCAAACCCTTTGGGGCGCTGCTGTTCCCGGGCCTGGACCAGACCATTGCCGGCCCGCCGCAGGTCGAGCAACCGCCCGTGAAGCCGGGTCGAACGGTGATGATGCCGGCCCGAAAACGCTCGCGGGCCCAGACCCGCCAAGATCGCATAGACGCCGAACGCGCCGAGAACCGTGCGCGCGCGGACGCCGATCCGCCGCCGTTCTAGCTGACCTGGCCGCGGATCACCGGCAATCCCGGATCACTGGCGACCCGCAGTGACGACGGCGTGGCACCCGCCGCCATCAGATGCGCGGCGAACGATGCGATCATCGCGCCGTTATCGGTGCACAGCCGGGGTCGCGGTACGCGCAGTGTCAACCCTGCTGCAGCACAGCGTTCTTCGGCAAGTTCACGCAGCCGGGAGTTGGCCGCGACCCCACCGGCGATCAGCAGTGTCGACACTCCCAGATCGGTCGCCGCACGCACGGCCTTGCGGGTCAGCACATCGGCGACGGCCTCCTGGAAACCGGCGGCGATATCGGCTCGGTCGGCATCGGGATTCGATTCCAGATAACGCGCGACCGCGGTCTTGAGCCCCGAGAAGCTGAAGGCGTACGGGTCATCGCGCGGGCCGGTCATGCCGCGCGGGAACGCGATGGCCTTGGGATCCCCGGTGCGGGCCAGCTCGTCGAGTACCCGGCCACCCGGATAGCCCAGACCGAGCAGCCGGGCCACCTTGTCATAGGCCTCGCCGGCCGCGTCGTCGACGGTGCTGCCGAGCTCGATGATGGGCTCCCCCAACGACCGCACATGCAGCAGATGGGTGTGACCGCCCGAGACCAGCAGCCCCACGCATTCGGGAAGCGCGCCATGGTCGTACACATCGGCAGCCAGATGTCCGCCGAGATGGTTGACGGCGTAGAACGGAACATCCCACGCCGCCGCGTACGCCTTGGCCGCAGCCACCCCGACGAGCAGCGCACCGGCCAGCCCTGGGCCGATGGTCGCGGCCACCACGTCGGGTTTGGTGATGCCTGCCGTCGCCAACGCGCGCCGCATGGTGGGCCCCAGCGCCTCCAGATGGGCGCGCGAGGCGATCTCGGGAACCACGCCGCCGAAGCGGGAATGCTCGTCGACGCTGGAGGCCACCTCGTCGGCGAGCAGCGTCACCGCACCGGTCGCCGCGTCGAATCGGGCGATACCGACACCTGTTTCGTCGCAGGAACTCTCGATCGCCGCGATAACAGTCACTGCCGGCCTCCCGGGTCGAGTCGCATGGTGTAGGCGTCAGCACCGCTGACCCGGTAGTAGCGCTTGCGAATACCGACCTGGACGAATCCGACACTCTCGTAGAGCGAGATCGCCGTCGCGTTGTCGGTGCGCACCTCCAGGTGCACCGCACCGCGCCGGATACCGGGCGCCGATTCGGCGAAACCGAGCAACTCCGTCAACAACAACCGGCCGATACCGCGGCCCTGATAGGCCTGGTCCACGCCCACGGTGTGCACCTCATGCTCGAACGGTGGGCGGCGACCCAGCCGGGATATCCCGGCATAACCGACCAGCAGACCCCCCACCCGAGCGGCCACATAGTGATTGTGCGCCGAGTCGAGTTCGGCCAGGAACGCCCGCGCCGGCCACGGGTCGTCGCCTGGGAACAGCTGCGATTCCAGCTCGGCGCAGCGTTCGGCATCGGCCGGGGTCAGCGGGGTCAGCAACACCGGGTCGGTGGCCGTCATCGCACACCTCGCTCCGCCAGCGTCTTGGCATCCGGGCGCCGCAGGTACAGTGGCACAAGCGGTTGCGGCGGCGCATCCCAATCACCCACCGCGGCAACAAGTCCCAGCGGCGACGGCCGGTCGATCGGGAGTACCGGAAGCGCGAACACTGCTGCCTGCTCGCGCGGTCCGGCAACCGAGACCGCGGCGCCGACGGGCACATCTGCGGCGGCGTTGACGGCCGGTCCGTCGAAACGGACGCCGTCGCGGTAGCGCGCCCAGTACACCTCGCGCCGGCGCGCGTCGGTGACGACGAGCACCTCACCGGCGGTCTGCGCACCGATACCGTCCAGGCTGCACACGCCGTGCACGTCGATGCCCAGCGCATGCCCGTAGGCGGCGGCACTGGCCATCCCCACCCGCAGCCCGGTGAAGGGTCCGGGCCCACAGCCGACCACCACGGCGCCGAGATCGCTCATCGCGACACCACAATCCTCCAACGCGGCAAGCACGTTGGGAGTCAGCGTCTCGGCATGCGCGCGGGGATCGGCGGTCACCCGCTCGGCCAGCAGCTCCGGTTGCGCGTCCAGGCGCACCACGCCTGCCGTCACGGCGGGTGTCGCGGTATCGATCACCAGCACGATCCGCCCGGTCATGCCACGCTCCAGTGCCACGTCGCGACACGCTCGTCGGAATCGCCGGCGCGTTCCAGCCGGATATCCAGGTGCCGGTCCGAGAGCCGCTCGGCCAATCCCTCACCCCACTCCACGACCACCACCGCGTCCTCCAGATCGGTATCGAGGTCGAGTGAATCCAACTCGCCCAACAGATCGGCGGCGGCGTGATCGAGCAAGCGGTAGACGTCGACGTGCACCAATTCCGGCGCACCCGGGCGCCGCGCCCGGTGGACGCGGGCCAGCACGAACGTCGGCGAGGTGATCGGCCCCTCGACATCGAGCGCCTCGGCGATCCCCTTGGCCAGCACCGTCTTGCCCGCGCCCAGCGGCCCGGAAAGCACCACCACATCACCGGCTTTCAGATCGGATCCCAGCCGGCGACCCAGCGCCATGGTGTCGTCCGCGGTGGCCAGCACCGCATGCTGCAAGTCACCCACGCGGACGCACCTTCTGTTTGAGCCGCCGCGATATCGCCCGCAGCTTGCCCGGAGACGCCCGCTGCACCAGCCGCACCAGCGCGTGGTCGATCGGGTCGGGTTGCTCCAACTGCACCAGATGGCCTGCGCCCCCGACGATCAGCAGCTCGGCCTTGGGCAGTAGTGCCGCCATCTCCTCGGAATGTTCCGGGGTGGTCAGCACGTCGGCCGAACCACAGGCGATCAAGGTCGGGATCGTGGCCAGTGTCGGCAGGCCTTCGGTTTCGTTGTGCACGCCGAGGGCGTGCAGGAATCCGACCATGGTGGTCACCGGGGTCTGGTGGATCATCTGCTCGCTGTAACGCGCCACCGTCGGGCTGACCGAACTGTCGCCGAACGATGCCGCCTGCAGGATCGGGCTGAGTACCGAGCGCACCGCGCCCCGGCCGCGGTGCACCAGGTTCGGCGCGTAGCGGGTGACGAACCGCGCTGCCTCCAGCGCCGGGTTCTGCAGGATCTCGCCCAGCGGGGAACGCGAAATACCTTCGGCCGCAGAGGAGATGATCGCCGCACCGACGATGTGGGCGCCGTACTGGTTCGGGAACTGTCGCGCGTGCGACAACACCGTCATACCACCCATCGAATGTCCGACGAGGACCACCGACCCGCGCGGCGCCATCACCGCCAGGACGGTCTCCAGATCGCGGCCGAGCTGCTCGACGGTGTAGGAACGCGGCGCGGCCTCATCGGATTTGCCGTGACCACGCTGATCGTAGAAGACCATCCGGACACCGTCACCCCACACTGCCGCCAGCTCGCGGCGCTGAAAATGAAAGGCGCCCATGTTCATACAGAACCCATGCGCGAAAACCACCGTCACCGGCGCATCCGTCGGGCCCACCTCGCGCACCACCAGGTCCACCCCGTCGGGGGTTGTCACCAGGCAACCGCGGTCGGCGTCGAGCAACTCGAAATCCTCACCGACATAAGGATCTTCGATGTTGACCCGTCGGGTGATCGAGCGCGCCGCCGACGCGCCCGCGACCGTGCCGACCGCTGACAGCCCAGCCAGCCCGGCCAGCCAGCGTGCGCGCCGCTTGGGATATTCGAGGTGCTCGTCGGCGATGTCAGCCACGGTCGGCGCTCTCCCGGTAGGTGCGCACGACCCGCCCACGCGGACTGGTCACCACCTCGTAGTGGATGGTTCCCAGCGCATCGGCCCAATCCTGCGCGGTGGCCTCACCGTCGGTACCCGGGCCGAACAGCACGGCCTCGTCACCCTCGGCGACGTCGACGGGTCCGGGACCGAGATCGACGACGAACTGGTCCATACAGATTCGCCCGATCGACGGGCGGCGCCTGCCGTTGATCAACACCTCGAAGCGTCCACCCAGCGCGCGGAACAGTCCGTCGGCGTAACCGACCGGGATGAGCGCCACGGTGGTGTCGCGCTCGGCGATCCAGGCGTGCCCGTAGGAGACACCGTCGCCGGGGCGCAGCGCCTTCACGCTCACCACCGGCGCCCGCAGCGTCATCGCCGGAATCAGTCCGGCTTTCGCGCCGGGCAGTGGGTCCAGGCCGTACACCGCGATACCGGGCCGCACCATGTCGAATGCCAGGTCGGGCCGGGCCAATACGGCGGGTGAATTGGCCAGGTGCGCGATGTCGAAGCTCAGTCCGGCCCGGCGGATCTGCTCGATCACATCGCGGAAGCGGGCCGCCTGCGCATCGTTGGCGGGATGCTCGGGCTCGTCGCCGTGCGAAAGATGCGACATCACACCGTGCAGCTCGACGGCCCCCTCGGCGACGGCCTTGCCGAGCGCGGTCAGCAGCGCAGGCAGTTCCCCGGCGCTCACGCCGTTGCGGTTGAGGCCGGTGTCGACCTTGACGGTGACGGTTGCGGCGCCACCGGCCCGCCCGGCTGCCTCCAGCACGTCGTCGAGCTGGCGTACCGAGGAAATGCCGATCTGTACGTCGGCGGCCAATGCGGGCGCGAAGTCGGTGCCGGGCGGGTGTAACCAGGCCAGCACCGGAGCGGTGATACCGCCCGCGCGCAACGCCAGGGCCTCGGTGACGGTGGCCACTCCCAGCTCGGCGGCCCCGGCCGCCAGCGCAGCGCGGGCAACCTCGGTGGCGCCGTGTCCATAGCCGTCAGCCTTGACCACCGCCATGACCTGCGCAGATCCGGCGTATTCGCGCAGAATCCGCACGTTGTGGGCAACCGCGCCCAAATCGACCAGCGCCTCCGGCGTGGTCAGAGCTGTCCTGGTACTCGTCATGGTCTCGTCACCGTGCTCGATTGTCCCAGAACGGCGCGCGGGGGCCCCCAACGAGGCGGCCGTCAGTGCGCGAAATGTTCCTCGTCGGCGAACCCGCCGACACCCACCCGGTCCAGTTTCGCGAGCACCTCGAGGACATCGTCGCGCAATGCCCGGGCCAGATTCGCCGAGAAACCCTCCCGTACGACGACGCGCAGCACCGCCACATCGGTGGCGTTGTCGGGCATCGTGTACGCCGGCACCTGCCAGCCGTAGCTGCGAAGCAGCGCCGAGACGTCGAACACCGTGTACTTGCTGTTGTCGGTGAGCTTGAACGACACCACCGGGATCGCGGAGCCGTCGGAGATCACCTCGAATGCCGGCATGGCCGCCAGCTCGCGCGCCAACCACTGCGCGGTATCGGACAGGCACCGCATCACCTGGGTGTAGCCGTCGCGGCCCAGCCGCAGGAAGTTGTAGTACTGGCCGACGACCTGATTGCCGGACCGGGAGAAGTTCAGCGTGAAGGTCGGCATGTCACCACCGAGATAGTTGACCCGGAACACCAGCTCCTCGGGCAGCTGTTCGGCGTTGCGCCACACCACGAAACCGATGCCGGGGTAGGTCAATCCGTACTTGTGTCCGCTGACATTGATCGACACCACCCGGGGCAACCGGAAATCCCACACCACGTCCGGATGCAGGAACGGCACCACGAAACCGCCGCTGGCGGCGTCAACGTGTACCGGCACATCGGGCTTGCCCTCGGTGGCAGCCAGTTCGTCGAGGGCGGCACAGATCTGGGCTATCGGTTCCAGCTCGCCGGTGAACGTGGTGCCCAGGATGGCGACCGCGCCGATGGTGTCGTCGTCGACGGCGTCGATGACCTGCTCGGGGGTGATGACGTAGCGCCCCTCCTCCATCGGCAGGTAGCGCGCCTCGACGTCGAAGTACCGGCAGAACTTCTCCCACACCACCTGCACGTTGGACCCCATGACCATGTTGGGGGTCCGCGTCTTCCAGTCGATGCCGGCGGCCTCCAGGCGTTGCCGCCAGCGCCATTTCATCGCCAGCCCGGCCAGCATGACCGCCTCGCTGGAGCCCACGGTGGACACGCCCACGGCGGTGGACGGATCGTCGTCGCGCAGATCCTCGGCGTGGAACAGGTCGGCGACCATGCACACACAACGCTGCTCGATGGCCGCGGTGACGGGATATTCGTCCTTGTCGATCATGTTCTTGTCGAACGTCTCGGCCATCAGTTCGCCGGCCTCGGGATCCATCCAGGTGGTCACGAAGGTCGCCAGGTTCAGCCGCGAGCTGCCGTCGAGCATCAACTCGTCGTGGATGAAGCGGTACGCCATCTGCGGGTCGATCGATTCGTCGGGCAGCCGCAACGCAGGCAACGGCGCGCACTGCAGGCGGCCCGTGTAGGCCGGTGCGATCGACGAGTGATGGGAGACGTTGGGCATTGTGCACCTTTCCTAGAGGATTGCGGCGATCGCGGAACGAAGGTGGGCCAGGATGCGCGACGCCGACGTCGGGGCCGGCGCGGGCCCCGGGTCATGCGCCGACAGGTCGGCGGCGCGGGCGTGCACGAAAGCCGCGGCCGCGGCGGCATCACCGGTCGGCAGGCCCGCCGACAACAGCGCGCCGATCACACCGGACAGCACGTCGCCGGAACCGGCCGTGGCAGCCCAGGATTGACCGGCCGGATTGAGGTAGACGGGCCCGCCCGGGTCGGCGACGACCGTGACGTTGCCTTTGAGCAGAACGGTCGCGCCCAGATCATCGGCCAGTGCGCGGGTCGCGGCGACCCGGTCGTCACCCGGCGGGTGTCCGGCCAGGCGCTCGAACTCACCGGCGTGCGGGGTGAGCACCGTCGGCGCGGACCGTGACCGCACCAGCTCGAGGTCTTTGGCCAGCAGCGTCAGCCCGTCGGCATCGACGATGACGGGCAGGTCGGTCGCCAGCACGGCGCGCAACGTCTCCGATTCGGCGGGGCCGGTGCCGAATCCCGGGCCCACCACCCAGGCCTGCACCCGGCCGGCGTCGGCGAAGCTGCTGACCGCGATGATCTCGGGCCAGTGCGAAACCACCTCCGCGGCGGCGGTTCCCGCGTATCGGACCATTCCGGAATGCGTCGCGACGGCCGCACCGGTGCACAGGATTGCCGCCCCCGGGTAGGCCGCCGATCCGGCGAGCACACCGGTCACTCCCTGGCTGTACTTGTCGTCGCGGGCACCGGGTACCGGCCAGCGCGCGGCGATATCGGCGGCCTGCATGCCGACCAGATCGGTATCCGGCAGGTCCAGTCCGATGTCGACGAGTTCGACGCGGCCACAGTCGGCGAGGGCATGGACCGGTTTGAGCCCACCGAACGTGACGGTGACGTCGGCCCGTACCGCGGGCCCCGGTGTGGCTCCGGTCATGACGTCGACGCCGCTGGGGATGTCGACCGCGACCACCGGTGCCTCGGTACCGGCGAAAACCGCTGCCGCATCAGGCCGCAACGGCCCGCTGGCCGATATCCCGACGACACCGTCGATCACCAGGTCGGTGGAAGCCGAGACGCTCTGCACGATCCGCCCGCCCGCCGCCCGGAATGCCGCCAGACCCGCGCGGTGCGCGTGTTCGGGGTTGAGCAGTACGGCGTCGGCGGCCACACCGCGGCGGCGCAGAAAAGTGGCTGCCCACAACGCATCCCCGCCGTTGTTACCCGACCCGACGACCGCGCACACCCGGGTGCCCGCGATCGCCCCGGTCCGGCGGCGCAATTCGGCCGCGATGATCACCGACAGTGGCCACGCTGCGCGGCGCATCAGCGCGCCCTCGGGCAGCGCGGCCAGTAACGGGGCCTCGGCGGCGCGGATCGCGTCGGCTGTGTAGTAGTGCCGCATCGGCGACCACGTTACGGGCTGGCGCGGCCGGAGGCGGCAGTATCATCTGCCCGCATGGCCTACGGCTTCGCTCCCCCGCCACCGAAGCCGCCGGTCTCCGCGACCGACGTCACGATCTCGGTGATCCTTCTGGTCCTGACGGTGGTCGGTGGGGCATTCGGCGCTTTTATGGGCCTGTTCATGCTGGCCTTCACCGACACCTGCCCACCGGCGACGTGCAATCTCGACGCCGCCGTGACGTCGATCGTCACCGGACTGGCGGTGGCCGCGCTGGTGGCGCTGGTGGGGACGGTGCTGACCATCGTCCGGTTGGTCGCGCGGAGCACCGCCTGGCCTTTCGCGCTGGGCACGTGCGTGCTGTGTGCAGCGGCCTGCGTGCTGGGTATCGCGGGCTATATCGTCGCCGTCGGTGGCTAGCGCACCTCGGAGGGCTGCACCCATTCCGTCGGCCGCAACAGGACGACCTCGGGGATGATGCACGCCGCGGACAGCCGCGTCGTCATCCGCACCACCTCGGCGACATCCTGCGGGCTGATCATGGCGACACCGGGGGCAGCCGCCCGGTAGCCGTCGGCCATCGGGGTGTCCACCACGCCAGGGCATATCGCGGTCGCCTTGATACCGCGCCCGGCCAGTTCGTCGTGCAGCGCCTCGGTGTATCCGACGACACCGAACTTGGTGGCCGAATACGAGGCCAGTGTCGCCTCACCGCGCTTGCCCGCGTTGGACGCGGTGTTGACGACCTGCGCCGAACCTCGTCGCTCGACGGCAAGGGTGAGCAGCCCCAGGCATTTGTCGGTCAGCAGTATCACCGCGCGCAGGTTGACCGCGATCTGCTCGTCGAGGAATTCCGCGGTGATCGCTCCGATCGGCCGGTGGCCGGCGATCCCGGCATTGTTGACCAGGATGTCGAGTGCGCCGAAACGCTCGGTGTGCGCGCGCACGATCTCGTCGAGGAAGCTCTCGTCGGCGACCGAGCCCGCCAGCGCGATGACCTCGGGACCTGTTGTCGCGCTGATGTTCTCGACTGCGGCCGCCAACTTGTCCGGGTCACGGGCGACCATGGTGATCGCGAAGCCCTCGGCCCGCAGGGCCCCGGTGACCGCGATACCGATGCCGCCGGAGGCTCCGGTGATGATCGCGCTGCGCTGCCCGTTGCTGTTCATCCGCGCATTAGACACCACTCGGGTTCGTAGCGCGCGGTCAGTTCCCGGCGGTGCGGGAATAGTGGCGGCGCACTTTCATCCGGTTACCGCAGACGCTCATCGAGCACCAGCGGGCCGTGCCGGCGCGCGTGCGATCGAGCAGGAACAATCGGCAGTCGGGGTTACCACACGGGCGCAACCGTCCGGGATTGTCACGTTGAATTGCGCCCCAGGCCAAGATGATTCGTGTCGGCCACCCCGGCTCCGGGTCCAGTTGCCAGTGCAGTCCGGCATCGTCGACCTGCGGCAGCTTGACGTATCCGTCGAGGTAGGTGTTCAGCGTCGACGCCACCGCACTCCCGCGTACGACGCTCTGCAAGTCGTCGCGCAACCGACGGACGAGCGCCAGATCTTGCTCCCCGGCCGCGCCGTGCTCGCAAAGCCACCGGCGCGCATCGTCGTCGTCACCGAGCACGTCGGCGGCCACGCCGTCGACCACCGGCGTGCTGTTGAGCAACGCGAGCACTGTCGCGGGCCAGTCGATATCGGACATGCTAACCATCATAAACGGCTTGACAAGTTAGGCATGGCGGGATTCACTGACATTGTTCGCTAACCACTAAAACCATTCGAGGGAGTTAGTCATGTCAGTTCATCACCGTTTCGCCGAGATCAACGGCCTGCGGACCTTCTATCGCGAGGCAGGCGACGCCGATGCGCCCGTCCTGGTGTTGCTGCACGGCACCCCGGCGAGTTCGCACATGTACCGCGATCTGATTCCAGCCCTGCAAGACCGCTACCGGTTGATCGCGCCGGACTATCCCGGATTCGGCGAATCCGACGTCCCGTCGATCGACCGATTCCGCTACACCTTCGACACTCTCGCCGACCATGTGGATGCCCTACTAGACCACCTCGGCGTGACGCGCTACGCGCTGTTCGTCCAGGACTACGGCGCCCCGGTGGGCTGGCGGCTCGCCCTGCGCCATCCCGATCGGATCGCAGCGATCATCACCCAGAACGGCAACGCCTACGTCGAAGGATTCGGGGAACCACTGAATGCCCTGATGGCTTACGGCGCGGATCGCCGCGAAGCCAATGCGGCCCCGCTGCTGGATTTCCTCGCCCACGACGGGCTGGTGTGGCAGTTCACCCACGGGGTGCCGGATCCGACGCTGGTGTCGCCGGACTCCTGGAACAACGCGCATCACGCGGTGGCCTCGACACCGGACAAGCTGGCGGCTCAGATGGAGCTGTTCGCCGACTACCGATCCAATCTCGCGATCTACCCCGAACTGCAGGCCTACTTTCGCCGCAGCCAGGTCCCGCTGCTGGCGACATGGGGCCGCAATGACACCATCTTCGTCGCCGCGGGCGCCCAGGCCTTCCGCCGCGACCTTCCGGACGCGCAGATCCACCTGCTCGACGGCGGCCACTTCCTCCTGGAGAGCGCCCTGCCCGAAGTGGTCGATCTGGTCAGGCCATTCCTGGACCGCCATCTGGCAGGCACAGGAAGCCTGATCACTCCACGGTGACGGACTTGGCCAGGTTTCGCGGCTTGTCGACGTCGTAGCCGCGGGCCTGTGCGACCGCGGCGGCGAACACCTGCATCGGGATCGTCGACAACAGCGGCTGGAAAAGCGTTGACACCGGGGGCATCTCGAAGAGGTAGTCGGCGTAGGGACGCACTGTCTCGTCGCCCTCCTCGGCGATGACGATGGTCAACGCACCCCGGGCCTGGATCTCGCGGATGTTGGACAGCATCTTCGAATGCAGCATCGCCGCACCCTTGGGTGAGGGCATCACCACGATCACCGGCAGGCCGTCCTCGATCAGCGCGATCGGACCGTGCTTGAGCTCACCGGCGGCGAAACCCTCGGCGTGCATGTAGGCCAACTCTTTGAGTTTCAGCGCACCTTCCAGTGCCACCGGGTACCCGACGTGTCGTCCCAGGAACAGCACCGTCGGCGAATTGGCGAAGCGTTTGGCGACCTCGGCGACGGGCTCCATGCAGCCGAGTACCCGGGAGACCAGCTCAGGCAAGCCAGGAAGGTCTTGGTGGACGCGACACCGATCTCCGGTCCGGCCCGGGTGTAGAGCACGGCGTCGGCCTCGCGGGGAATCTGGCTGCCGTTGGTGTTGCAGATCGCCAGCACCTTGGCCTTCTGCTCCTTGGCGTGCCGAACCGCTTCCAGCGTGTCCGCGGTCTCGCCGGACTGCGAGATCGCCACCACCAGCGTGCTGCGGTCCAGAACCGGGTCGCGATAACGAAATTCGCTGGCCAGCTCGA
Organism: Mycobacterium sp.; assembly: GCA_016197405.1. Classification (GTDB taxonomy): domain Bacteria; phylum Actinomycetota; class Actinomycetes; order Mycobacteriales; family Mycobacteriaceae; genus Mycobacterium. The sequence goes on along the minus strand of JACPVR010000011.1, from coordinate 133,756 downwards.
CCTCGACGGGCAACCGGGTCCAGTGCTCGATGGCGTATTTGGCCAGCAGCCCCGAGTGGTACGCGGTACCGCAGGCCACCACGAAGACCTTGTCGACCTCGCGGAGTTCCTGATCGGAGAGGCGCTGTTCGTCGAGCACTATGCGGCCGTCGACGAAGTGGCCCAGCAGCGTATCGGCGACCGCGGTCGGCTGCTCGGCGATCTCCTTGAGCATGAAGTACTCGTAGCCGCCCTTTTCGGCAGCCGACAGATCCCAGTCGATGTGAAAGACCCGGGCGTTCACGGCATCGTCGTTACCGGCGAAATCGGTGATGGCGCAACCGTCGGCGGTGATCACCACGGCCTGGTCCTGGCCGAGTTCGACGGCGTCGCGGGTGTATTCGATGAAAGCCGCCACATCCGAGCCGATGAACATCTCGCCGTCGCCGATACCGACGACCAGCGGCGTTGACCGGCGGGCGGCGATGATGGTGCCCGGCTCGTCGGCGTTGGCGAAGACCAGGGTGAAATGGCCTTCCAGCCGGCGCAGCACCGCCAGCACCGATGCCACGAAGTCGCCCTCGGTGGCCCCGGAGCGGTATTCGCGGGCCACCAGGTGCACGGCGACCTCGGTGTCGGTATCGGAGGAGAACTCGATCCCGTCGGCTTCCAGCTCGGCCCGCAGGGTGGCGAAGTTCTCGATGATGCCGTTGTGGACGACGGCGATCTTGCCTGCGGCGTCGCGGTGCGGATGGGCGTTGCGATCGGTGGGGCGGCCGTGGGTGGCCCAGCGGGTGTGGCCCAGACCGGCGACACCGGCCAGCTCGGCCGGATCGGCCTCGGCCAGCGCTTCCTCCAGGTTGGCCAGCCGGCCGGCACGACGCCGGACCGTCATTCCGCCGTGTCCGTCGAGCAGGGCCACGCCCGACGAGTCGTAACCGCGGTACTCCATCCGGCGTAGCGCATCGACCACGACGTCGCGAGCGGGGCGCTGCCCCACGTAACCGACGATTCCGCACATGGTTATCCAGGGTAGTGCAGTCGGCCGGGCGACCTGCCGAACCCGATCGTGGGCTACCGTCATCGGGTGGCCAGCACCAAGAAGCTCGTCAAGGCCCTGTCCCGGCGCGGACCGCACCGCGTTTTGCGCGGTGACCTGGCATTCGCCGGGATACCGGGCGTGGTTTTCACCCCGGAATCCGGGTTCAATCTGCCCGGGGTGGCGTTCGGGCACGACTGGATCACATCTGCCGGGAATTACGCCGCGACGCTGGAGCACCTGGCGTCCTGGGGCATCGTGGCCGCCGCACCCGACACCGAGAAGGGGCTGGCGCCCTCGGTGCTCAACTTCTCCTTCGACCTGGGTACCACGCTCGACGTGATCACCGGTGTGCGGTTGGGCACCGGATCGATCAGCGTGCACCCCGACAAGCTCGGCGTGGTCGGACACGGTTTCGGCGCGTCGGCGGCGGTCTTCACCGCAGCCGGGCTGGGTGGACGACTCAAGGGCGTCGCCGCCATCTTCCCGGCCGCCACCAAACCGTCGGCCGAAGGTCCCGCCGCCGGTCTCAAGACCCCCGGTGTGGTGTTCAGCGCGCCCGATGACGCGACGAACCTGCGGTTCAACAGCCTGGAGCTGGCCCGGGCCTGGCCTGGCGCGGTACTACGCCCGGTCGACAAGGCAGATGCCACCGGGATGGCCGAGGGTCGTCGTGTGCAGAAGTTCTTCGGCCTGGGCGGATCGGACAAACGCACCCAGAAGGCTGTCCGGCCGCTGCTGACCGGTTTCCTGCTGCACACGCTGACCGGCGACAAGGCGTACAAGGAATTCGCCGACCCGCAGGCGGTGCTACCCCGCACCCATCCACTCGAAGAGGATGTCGTGCCGGTCGGGACCGAGGAGAAGCTGGTCGCGCTGCTGCGCGGGTAGGCCGCTCCCGGTCTCTACCAACCAGTTGATACAGTCCGCGAATGCGTACAGGCATCTTTCTCGGCTATGCGGGCGGCTTCAAAGAGGCGGCCGAACAGGTCGTCGAACTGGAGAAGATCGGCGCCGACATCGTCTTGGTCGCCGAGGCGTACTCCTATGACGCCATCAGCCAGCTCGGCTACCTGGCTGCCAAGACCTCGACCATCGAGCTCGGCACCGGGGTGGTTCCCATCTACACCCGCACACCGTCGCTGATGGCGATGACCGCGGCGGGCATGGACTACGTGTCCGACGGCCGGTTCCGGCTCGGTCTGGGCACCTCGGGACCGCAGGTGATGGAGGGCTTCCACGGAGTGCCGTTCGACGCACCGCTGGGCCGCACGCGTGAGGTCGTCGAGATCTGCCGACAGATCTGGCGCCGCGAGAACGTCAACTACGACGGCAAGCACTACCAGCTGCCGCTGCCCGCCGATCGCGGCACCGGGCTGGGCAAGTCACTGCACCTGATCAATCACCCTGTGCGCGAACGTATCCCGATCAACATCGCGGCGCTGGGTCCGAAGAACGTCGAGCTCACCGCGGAGATCGCCGAGGGCTGGCAGCCGGTGTTCTTCCTGCCGGAGAAGGCAGACGACGTCTGGGGTGAGGCGTTGCGCGCCGGCGCCGCCAAGCGGGACCCCGCCCTGGGCCCGCTCGACGTCATGGTCTCGGCGAGTCTGGCCATCGGCGATGACGTCGAGGACCGGCTGGCGTGGGCCAAACCCCAACTGGCGCTTTATCTCGGCGGTATGGGCGCCCGCGGCAAGAACTTCTACCACGCGCTGGCCACCCGGTACGGCTTCGGCGAAGCCGCCGACACCATCCAGGACCTGTTCCTGGCGGGGCGCAAACAGGACGCCATCAATGCGGTGCCGGACGACCTGGTGCGCGCCATCTCCTTGATCGGCCCGCGCGGTTACGTCAAGGAACGGCTGGCCGCCTTCGCCGAGGCCGGGGTCACCACCATGCTGGTGCACCCGATGGCCGGCGATGATCGCGAAACCCTGGGATTCGTCGAGGAATTGGTCAGCCTGCTGCCGTAGCACGGCCGATCACTGCCCGGCCTGGGGCAATTCCTCCGCGGCGATCTCGCAGGGGGTCCCGGTCGAGGGCGCCGGTGGTTCCGGGACGGGCTCGGCGGGTGGTTCTTCGCCTGCCGGGTCTTCCGCGGGCACCGGGTCTGCGGGGTCATCTTCGGGCTCTTCGGGGTCTGCGGGTTCTTCTTCGGGTTCGGCTTGAGTTTGTGGCTCTTCCTCGGGATCTTCAGGCTCTTCTTCGGGGTCTTCCTCCCCCGGTCCCACCGGCTCATCCTCTTGCTCGGTCAGCTCGGGCGGGTCCAGTTCGGGCAGGTCCGGCGGGCCGCCACCGGGGCCGGGACCGGCCAGGTCGGCCGGTGACCCGAGCAGCCCGCCGAGGGAATCCGCCAATCCGCTCAACGGTGCCGCGCCGGCATCCAGGCCCGGTAGCGCCGTCGGGGGCGCCGGTGCGGGTGCGGGTGCGGGTGGCGTTGCCGGTGCGGGTGCAGCGGGCGTGCTGGGTACGGGAACCGGGGCAGAAGCTGGGGGCGGTGCCGCGACATGGGCCGGTGTCTGCGCAGCGACCGGGGCCGGGGCTGGCGCCGGGGCCGGGGCCGGGGCCGGGGCCGGGGCCGGGGCTTCATATCGCGGACCGAGATCTCCGGGCACCTCGAAACGGACCGGACCGTAACCGCCCAGAACATCGAGAGCCGCGCGGTAGGCAGCGTCGACCTCGGCGGCGGCCGCCCGCATGGCCGGTAACCACTCCCCGCGGATGACGTTGTCCACGAACGGTTTCAGTTGATCGTCGACGACCGCCACGGTGTCGTCGTCGACCTGCCCTCCGCCCAGGACGGACTGTGCGGCGGGTAGCCACAGCGAGCGCGCCGCACCGGCATCGACCGCCAGCACCGCGGCCACCTGACGGTCCACCGCACGCCACAGTTCGTCACGCAGTACCGCGCAGGCCTGTGCGGCTGCCTGCAGACCATCGGCCACGTCGACGGCGCACGCACAGTGCCTGTCGAGGAATTCGGCGGCGGCACTGCCGCCGGCACCCGTCCAGACACCGGATAGGGCGGCGGCCGCCGAACGCGCCTGTGTCAGGACGTCGACCGCCGTGTGCGTGGCGGCGCGCAACATCATGGCGTCGGCGTCGAGTGCACGCAGATCGAGCCCGTCCTGCAGGCCGTACCACTCTCGGATCTGGTTGCCGTGCAGGGTCAGATCAGGGTGTTGGTAGCCGCGGACACGACAGGCCCAGACGTAGGTCTGGATATCCTCGACGGCGCCGCGCCCCTCGGCCAGCCGGCCCGCGACATCCAATACAGCAACCATCGTCACCCGATCCGGGCCGCAGCGCCGCGATCGGAATCGTCGTAACGGTCTGCCCCGCAACGCAATCCGGTTGCGATCTCCGCCGCGGCGCGCGACCAGACAGCCATACCCACGGCAAACTGTTCCAACGAGTGCCGCAGTGCATTTCCATCGGCGGTATGCGATCGGCCCGCAGTGGACCCATCGAAAAGCAATCCGCGCGGCGCGGCACGATCCACCGCTTGGCCGACCGAGTCGAAGCGGTCCGCGATCGCGCGGATAGCGGCGGTGTCGATTCGAGTTCCCTGCCCCATACTCATTTGACGGGCCGGAGCGCCGATCGGTTCCCCGATCCGCCGAAACGCCTAGCGCTGCTCGCTGACCGACTCGGCGACGCGGACCGCCAGCTGGCGTGCGGTGTCCTCGTCGGCGGCTTCCACCATGACGCGCACCAATTGTTCGGTTCCGGAGGGCCGCAACAAGATCCGGCCGCTGTCACCCAATTCGGCCTCGGCTCGCTGGACCGCGGACTGCACCGACGGCGCCTCGGCAACGGTGGCCTTGTCGGCGACCGCGACATTGATGAGCACCTGCGGCAGCGTCTGCATGGCCGCGGCCAGCTCGGCCAGCGGCCTGCCGGTGTGCGCGACCCGCGACATCAGCCGCAGACCGGTGACGATGCCGTCGCCGGTGGTGCCGAACGCCGGCAGCACGATGTGACCGGACTGCTCACCGCCGAGGGTGTATTCGCCCTGGCGCATCTCTTCGAGTACGTAGCGGTCGCCCACACCGGTGGTGCGCACCGAGATACCGGCGGCACGCATGGCCAGATGCAGGCCGAGGTTGCTCATCACGGTAGCCACCAGCGTGGAGGAGGCCAGCTCGTCGGCTTCCTGCATGGCCAGTGCGAGCACGACCATGATGGCGTCACCGTCGATGATCGCTCCGGTACCGTCGACCGCCAGACAACGGTCGGCGTCACCGTCATGGGCCAGACCCAGATCGGCACCGTGGCGCAGCACAGCCTCCTGCAGCACTTCCAGGTGCGTGGACCCGCAGCCTTCGTTGATGTTGAGACCGTCAGGTTCGGCATTGATGGCGATCACGGTGGCACCGGCGGCGCGGTAGGCACGCGGGGCGGCCTCGAAGGCCGCGCCATGCGCGCAGTCCACGACGACGGTCAGTCCTTCGAGCCGGGTCGTCGCGGCCTTGCCGACATGCCGCAGGTAGCGCTCCAGGGCGTCTTCGGCGTTGACGACGCGGCCGATCGCGGCGCCGACCGGGCGCTGACCGGGTCCGGACGCGACCAGTTCGGAGATCCGGTCCTCGGTCTGATCGTCGAGTTTGTGGCCACCCGGGCCGAAGATCTTGATCCCGTTGTCGGGCATCGGGTTGTGCGATGCCGAGATCATCACGCCGAAGTCGGCGTCGTAGGCGTTGGTCAGGTAGGCGACCGCAGGGGTGGGCAGCACCCCGACCCGCAGTGCGTCGACACCTTCGCTGGTCAGACCCGCGATCACGGCAGCTTCGAGCATCTCGCCGCTGGCCCGCGGATCACGGCCCACCACGGCGACGCGCCGACGTGACGGTCCGGCGCTGGCCAGCTGCCGTGCCGCCGCCGCACCCAGCGCGAGCGCCAGTTCCGCGGTCAGATCACGGTTCGCGACGCCACGTACGCCGTCGGTGCCGAACAGTCGAGCCATCAGGTAAACCTCTCACAAATAGTGGTCCCGGAGCCAACTGTCAGCTGTGTCGTCCATCCCGCCGCCGAATCGAGACAAAAGCTCCACTGAAGGAAAGCCCACCGCCCGTGTCGCAGGGACACGGGCGGTGAGATCGATCAGTTCCGGCTAGCCGGTCGCGCCACCCTGGGCGGGCTCGATGACCTCGGCGCCGCCGGGAGCGTGCTCGGTATGGTCCAGCGCGCCGGACTCGCCGGTGTCTGACGCGTTCTGCGCCAGCACCAGGTCACCGCCCGGCAGTCCCGAGCACACGATCTGCTGGGCACCCTGGGCATCGACCTGCTCGGCGAGCGTGCTCACGTTGGCCGAGTCCGAGCCACAGATGGCCGCGGAGGCCTTGGCGGCCTCGTCGGCCGAGACACCCTTGAGGACCGTGGTGGTGCCGACATTGACGTTCACCAGGCCGTCCGGCGTCTGCACCGGGGCGGCGTTGGCGAGCCCCAGGCCCGCGGTGAAGAGCAGAGATCCGCCCAGGAAGGTGCCTGCGATGGCGGTCTTGGTAGCAGTCTTGACGATGTTGCGCATGGATCGCTCCTATCGGTCATGCGTTCACGGCCCGGTATGTCATCGAGCTGTGAGCTCGGCACCGGAGGCAGATAACTTCCCTGCCGACGTCGCACGGACGTCCGTGCTTGCCTCTCAACGGTGTCGCACATCGAACGCAGAACTCAACCCGCGGCCGCGGAAATGCCCCGGTAGTACGCGTGGGCTAAGTAGCTGAGGTGCTGTCCGCGCCGGAAGACACCGGTATACGCAGTTACTGGATCGGCGGTGTGGGACGGGTCACAAAAGGCGATCGCCGGACATGCGAGGCATGTCCGGCGATCGTCGTGGTGCTGAAGTGGCGATCAGCGCTTGCTGTACTGAGGCGCCTTACGGGCCTTCTTGAGGCCGTACTTCTTGCGCTCGATGGCACGCGGGTCGCGGGTCAGGAAGCCGGCCTTCTTCAAAGCCGGACGATCCTCGGGCGACACCAGGATCAGCGCGCGGGCGATGGCCAGGCGCAGGGCGCCGGCCTGCCCGGACGGGCCGCCACCATCGAGGTGGGCGAAGATGTCGAAGGCACCTTCACGGTCCACGGTGACCAGCGGAGCCTTGATGAGCTGCTGGTGCACCTTGTTGGGGAAGTAGTTCTCCAGGGTGCGGCCGTCCAGCTCGAACTTGCCGGTGCCGGGAACCAGGCGGACCCGGACCACGGCTTCCTTGCGGCGGCCGACGGTCTGGATCGGACGGTCGATGTAGACGGGCTCGCGCGCGCTGACCTCTTCGACGACCTCTACCTGGGTGTCTTCGGGGGCCTCGGCGACCTCGACGGCCTCGACCTCGGTGGTTTCGATCTCGCTCACTGGCTCACCTGCTTGATTTCGAACGGAACCGGCTGCTGGGCTGCATGCGGATGCTCGGGGCCTGCGTAGACCTTGAGCTTCTTCTGCACCTGCCGGCTGAGCTTGTTGTGCGGGAGCATGCCGATGATCGCGTTCTCGACGACGCGGGTCGGATGCTTCTCCAGCAGCTCACCGATGGTGCGCTTGCGCAGACCGCCGGGATAACCCGAGTGGCTGTAAGCGAACTTGTTGGTGAGCTTGTCGCCGCTGAGGGCGACCTTCTCGGCGTTGATGACGATGACGAAATCGCCGCCATCGACATTGGGCGTGAACGTCGGCTTGTGCTTGCCGCGCAGCAGCTTGGCTGCTTCCACGGCGAGGCGGCCGAGTACCACGTCCTGGGCATCGATGACGTACCACTCACGGGTGGTGTCACCGGCCTTCGGCGTGTACGTAGGCACAGCGCTACCTTCTCTTTCTCGGGTTGACTCCCGGCGAACCGGGTTGTCGGTCAGGCGTGCGTTCGTGGAGTTCCCGGCGACCGACGTTGACCCGGGACCCGCGGCGCCCCGAAACGGGGCTGTGACGCACGCCAACGGGCGAGCTTACCGGCGATCGTCGTCGCAGGTCAAAACGCCGTCAGGGTCGTCGGCGCCGAGGGCGCCAGAATGGGCCGCAGCAGGTCGAGGACCGCCGGATCCTCGATCGTGGACGGCACCGCCTCGTCCCTGCCGAGAGCCATTCCGCGCATCGTCTTGCGCAGGATCTTGCCCGACCGTGTCTTGGGTAACGCGGGAACCACGTCGACCAGCTTGAAGCTGACGACCGCGCCGATCTCATCGCGGACCGCGGCGATCAGTTCTTCGCCGACACCGTCGGCCGACGATGCCGCCTTGAGCACGACCAGGCCCCGGGGTACCTGACCCTTGATGGCGTCGGCGACGCCGATCACCGCACATTCGGCGACGGCCGGATGCGCCGCCAGTACCGCTTCGATGGCGCCGGTGGAGAACCGGTGTCCGGCGACGTTGATGACATCGTCGATGCGGCCCATCACGAACAGGTAGCCGTCCTCGTCGAGATAGCCGCCGTCACCGGTGAGGTAGTAGCCGGGGTGCTCGCTCAGGTAGGACGCCTGGTAGCGGTCGTCGTCCTGCCACAACGTGGGTAGCGCGCCGGGCGGCAGCGGAATCTTGATGCACACCGCGCCCTCTTCGTTGGGACCACAGACACCACCGTCAGCGGTGAGGATGCGCACGTCGTAACCGGGCATCGGGACCGTGGGTGATCCGGCTTTGAACGGACGCGTCTGCACGCCAACGGGGTTGGCGGCTATGGCCCATCCGGTTTCGGTCTGCCACCAGTGGTCGACGACGGGGATGCCGAGCTTGCGCAGCGCCCAGTGGTAGGTATCGGGGTCAAGTCGCTCTCCGGCCAAGAACAGGTGCCGCAGTCTCGACAGATCGTATTTGTCGAGGTACTCGCCGTCCGGGTCTTCTTTGCGGATCGCCCGAATCGCCGTCGGGGCGGTGAACAACACGTTGACGCCGTATTCGGACACCACGCGCCAATACGCGCCCGGATCGGGTGTGCCCACCGGCTTTCCCTCATAGAGCACTGTCGTCGCGCCCAGCAGCAACGGCCCGTAGACGATGTAGGAATGCCCCACCACCCAGCCCACATCCGAAGCGGCCCAGAACACTTCGCCGGGGGCCAGGCCGTAGATGTGGCGCATGCTCCACAGCAGCGCGACCGCATGCCCGCCGTTGTCGCGCAACACGCCTTTGGGCTTGCCGGTGGTGCCGGAGGTGTAGAGCACGTACAACGGGTCGGTGGCCGCCACCGGTACCGCGTCCACCGCGGTGGCGGTGGCCATCGCCTCGTGCCAATCGATGTCGCGGCTGGGGTCGAGGGTGCACCGCAAGTGTTCGCGCTGCACGATGACGCAGTGCCTCGGCGGATGGGACGCGGATTCCAGGGCGGCGTCGAGCATCGGCTTGTACGGCACGGTTCGGCTGGGCTCGATACCGCAGGACGCCGAGACGACCACGGCGGGCCGGGCGTCGTCGATACGGGCTGCCAGTTCGTGCGGAGCGAATCCGCCGAACACCACCGAGTGCACCGCCCCGATCCGGGCGCAGGCGAGCATCGCGATGACCGCCTCGGGAATCATCGGCAGGTAGATCACGACGCGGTCGCCCTTGGCCACGCCCAGCTCTTTGAGCACCCCGGCGAACCGCGCTGTCTCGTCGAGCAGTTCGCGATAGGTGTATGTGCGTTTGGTGTCGGTGACCGGAGAGTCGTAGATCAACGCCGCCTGGTCGGCACGACCCTCGGCGACGTGGCGGTCCAGGGCGTTGACCGAGGTGTTGAGCTCCCCGTCGGGAAACCAGCGGTACAGCGGCGCGGCGCTGTCGTCGAGGATGCGCCCCGGCACGCGATCCCAGGTGAGCGCCTCTGCTGCCTGCGCCCAGAACTCCGCCGGGTTGTCGATGCTGCTGCGATAGATCTCGTCGTATCCGCTCACTCGACGCACTCCATTTCACCCAGACCTGCGCTCGGCGAGATCATCTCCACCACAGCACTATTCAGACAATTGACACCCGACACGCGATGGTCGGTGAGCGACTGCTGGAATCATCGGCAACCCGAATACAGTTGGCGGAAAACGCAATACCAGCAATCCTGGGAAAACGGTAACACGGGCCGGCCGGCGGCCACGGTGCCGCTACGGCGCGCACTATCCGAAAGTCGAGGATACAAGGGGCGCGCATTGATCTAGCATCACAATGCGCTTGGCGTATCGAAATCTGGTGCGAACCCAGAACGGACGGGCCACTGAGCATGCCCGGATACCGGTATGCGATCGCACTTGAGAGGATGCGCCGATGACCGCGTCTCACACCGCAGGTTCTGTTCGTCCGCTGACGTTGGCCGCCTCCTCGGCGATGTGGCTCGCCGGCACCGCGCTGCTGGCGCTGCTGATCTACTACTTCGTCGGTGTCGACCAGGGCGCCACGTCGGTGTTCGGCAGCGATACCCACGTGCACGAGTTCTTCCACGATGCTCGTCACCTACTCGGATTCCCTTGCCACTGAAGCGCGACGGTCACTCCCCCGAGCAAAGGTGATCGATTATGCCCCAGGGTCGTCCACTGACCGTGCCGAATGACGGACGCACCACGCGTGCCCGCCGGAACATGCCGGTGCTGGCGGTGCACACCGGACCCGGCAAGGGAAAGTCCACCGCCGCGTTCGGGATGGCATTGCGCGCCTGGAACAGCGGGATGCGCGTGGCGGTGTTCCAGTTCGTCAAGAGCGCCAAATGGAAGGTGGGAGAAGAATCCGCTTTCGCCGCGCTGGGCCGGCTGCACGACGAGCACGGCAACGGCGGCAGCGTCGAATGGCACAAGATGGGCGCCGGCTGGTCCTGGTCACGCAAATCGGGGACCGAACAGGACCACGCGGCGGCGGCAGCCGACGGCTGGGCGGAGATCGCCCGCCGGCTCGCCGAGCAGCGGCACGATTTCTACGTCCTGGACGAGTTCACCTACCCGTTGAGCTGGGGCTGGGTCGACATCGACGAGGTCGTCGACACCTTGCTCGCCCGGCCCGGCAACCAGCATGTCGTCATCACCGGTCGCCCCGGTCCCTCCCGGCTGCTCGAAAGCGCCGACCTGGTCACCGAGATGACCAAGGTCAAACATCCGATGGACGCCGGACGCAAGGGCCAGAAGGGTATCGAGTGGTGACCGTTCCGGCGGTGGTGATTGCCGCGCCCGCTTCCGGGAGCGGAAAGACCACCATCGCAACGGGTCTGATCGGCGCTCTGCGGACGGCTGGACTTCGGGTGGCGCCGTTCAAGGTCGGTCCCGATTTCATCGATCCCGGCTATCACGGCCTGGCCGCGGGCAGGCCCGGGCGCAACCTGGACCCGGTGCTCACCTCCGAACAGCTGATCGGCCCGCTGTACCGGCACGGCAGCGCAGGCGCCGATATCGCCGTGGTCGAGGGGGTGATGGGTCTCTTCGACGGCCGGATCCTTCCCGATACGACCGGGCCGGCCCCCGGATCGACGGCTCAGGTTGCCGGGCTGTTGAATGCCCCGGTGCTGTTGGTGGTCGATGCCAGCGGACACAGTCAGAGCATCGCCGCACTCCTGCACGGGTTTTCCACCTTCGACCCGAAGACCCGGCTCGGCGGGGTGATCCTGAACCGCGTCGGCTCGCCAAGACACGAACAGGTTCTTCGCCAGGCCTGTGAGCTCGTCGGACTGCCGGTGCTCGGAGCCATCCCGCGGGCGCCCGATCTGGTGGTCCCGTCTCGTCACCTCGGTTTGATCACCGCGGTCGAACACGGCAGGCGCGCTGACGACGCCGTCGACGCGATGAGCACTCTGGTCGCCCGGCATGTCGACATCGCCGCCGTCGCGGCCATCGCATCGGCGCGTGTCGAGGCGCCGGCGTGGAACCCCTCGGTGGCAATCGGGGATCCGGTTCCCGGCCGGCCGGTGGTCGCGATCGCTTCTGGACTCGCCTTCAGCTTCAGCTACGCCGAGCACACCGAACTGTTGCGCGCCGCGGGTGCCGAGGTGGTGGCCTTCGATCCGATGAACGACATGCTGCCGTCCGGAACCGACGGGTTGATCCTGCCCGGCGGATTCCCGGAACAGTACACCGCGGAACTCTCGGCCAATTCCCGACTGCGGCAACAGGTCCGCGAACTGGCGGGCTATGCGCCGATATCGGCCGAATGTGCCGGGATGACATACCTGGTGACCGAGCTCGAGGGTTACCCGATGTGCGGTGCACTGGCCGGTACGGCCACCTTCACCAAACGCCTGACATTGGGCTATCGCGATGCCGTGGCGATGACCGACTCGGTCTCCCATGTTGCCGGTGATCAGCTGGTGGGACATGAATTCCACCGAACCACAGTTGATTTCACCACCTCCTACCCGCCGGCGTGGGCTTTCCGCGTCGGCGAGAACACCGTCGGCGACGGCGCGGTGGACGGTATGGTGCACGCGGCGTATCTGCACACCCATCCGGCGGGCCAGCCCGCTTCGGTGCGACGTTTCGTCGCCGGCGCGGCCAGGCGCGGCGTCAGCGTCGGGCCACGACCAGCACGAACGGAACGGAGATCAGGTGGAGTTCACAGCAGTACCCGGGCTTGATGTCGCCGCGCGCGACGCCGCGCGGATTCGCCAGGACATGCTGACCAAGCCGCAGGGGGCGCTGGGCCGCCTTGAGGAACTCTCGGTGTGGGTGTCTTCCTGCCAGGGTGTTTGTCCACCAAGGCAATTCAGCAGGGCGCGGGTGGTGGTGTTCGCCGGTGACCACGGTGTCGCCCGCACCGGGGTCTCGGCCTATCCGCCCGAAGTGACCGCACAGATGGTCGCCAACATCGACTCGGGTGGGGCCGCGATCAATGTGCTGGCCGGTATTGCCGGCGCAACCGTCCGGGTGGCCGATATCTCCGTCGACTGTGACCAGCCACTGTCGGCTCCGATCGGAGCGCACAAGGTTCGGCGGTCCAGCGGCGATATCACCACCGTGGACGCGATGACGGCGGCCGAGACCGTCGCCGCGGTCCTGGCGGGTCGCCGGATTGCCGACGAGGAAGTCGATGCCGGGGCCGATCTGCTGATCGCCGGCGACATGGGGATCGGTAACACCACACCGACGGCGGTCTTGATCGCCGCGTTGACCGGCACGCATCCAGACAGTCTGGTGGGTCGCGGAACCGGGGTCGACGACGCCGGTCTGGCCCGCAAGGCCGCCGCGGTGCGTGCGGCGTGGCAGCGGGCGGCCCGGGTGTCCGACGATCCGATGGCATTGCTCGGCGCCTGCGGCGGAGCAGATCTGGCGGCGATGGCCGGATTCTGTGCTCAAGCCGCCATCCGGCGGACCCCGGTGCTGCTCGACGGTGTGGTGGTGACGGCTGCCGCATTGGTGGCCGAGCGGCTTGCTCCCGGCGCCAGGCACTGGTGGCGCGCGGGTCACCGTTCCACCGAGCCCGCGCACGCGTATGCGCTGGCCCACTTGGGTGTCGATCCGATACTCGACCTCGGGATGCGCCTCGGGGAAGGATCAGGTGCCGCGGTCGCCCTGCCGGTGCTGCGTGCGGCGGTGGCCACGCTCGCTGCGATGGCTACTTTCGGGGAGGCCAGCGTGTCGGACCGGGACGCGCAGACTGCAGTGCCCTGAGCCCGACCGGCAGGGCACCCTTCACGGCCGTGACCCGCACTGCGGCGAACGGAGCAGGTAGATATCCATGATCCAGCCGTGTTGTTCGCGGGCCAGTGCCCGGGTCCGCGCGATGCGCTCACCCACCTCGCCCACTCGACCGGCGATCAGCAGCTCGTCGGGAGTGCCGAGGTATGCGCCCCACCAGATGTGGTCGTCGGGATCGGCGGTCTGCAGGAATGTGCAATCGGCATCGAGCATGACGATCTGATTGCCTGCGACCTCGGCGGGTGTGGCAGGCAATCGTCGCCCGGTGGTGATGTGGATCGGCTCCCCTATCCGGTTGGCCAGGATCTGGTGTGCCGCAGTGAGTGCCGATGCACTGGTGACACCGGCGATCACCTCGACGCGCAGCGGCAGCCGTCGCGCCGCGCGGATCTCCTCGACGATGCGCAGGGTGCTGTCGTAGAGGGCCGGATCTCCCCACACCAGCACACCGGCGATCCCGTCGGCGCCGATCTCGGCTTCCAGTGCCTGTTCGATGCGCTCGGCCCGCGCACTGTGCCAACGCCGCACCGCGGCGTCATAGTCGGCCGGATCGCGTTCGCGCGGCGGGTCGTCGATCTCGACGAAGCGGCTGGGCTCGCCCGCGATGTAGCGATCACAGATTTCCCGGCGCACCCCGAGCAGTGATTCCTTCACCGCGGCGTTCCCACGGCTGGTGGCCTTGTCGAGAACGAAGAATGCGTCGACATCCTGCATTGCCTCGATCGCCTCGACGGTGACCTGACGAGGGTTACCGGGACCGATACCGATCACCCGCAGCGTGCGCACTCCCCAGAGGCTATTACGACGACGCAACCGTGTTGCCGGGCGCCGGTCGAAACCATCCTTTCGGATGGTTCTGCGGCACTTCGGCTCAACGTTGGGCTGTGGCGCATACGGTTACGCTATGGCCGGCTGCACCTATGACTACATCCGGGACGGTGCGGAGATCTATCGCCGGTCGTTCGCGATGATCCGGGCCGAGAGCGACCTGTCGGGTCTACCGCCCGATGCCGAGGGTGTGGCCGTCCGGATGATCCACGCATCCGGCCAAACCGATCTGACCACTGATATCCGGATGAGCGCCGGCGCCGTAGCTGCGGCGCGGTCGGCGTTGGCTGCCGGTGCGCCGATTCTGTGTGACGCGAACATGGTCGCCTCGGGTGTCACCCGGGCACGGCTGCCCGCGGACAACGACGTGTTGTGCTTTCTCCGCGACCCCCGTACCAGAACCCTGGCCGCGGAGCTGCAGACCACCAGAACCGCTGCCGCGCTGGAGTTGTGGCGGCCCCGGCTCGACGGCGCCGTGGTGGCCATCGGCAACGCGCCGACAGCGTTGTTCGCACTGCTGGAGATGATCGACGCCGGAGCCGCGCCGCCGGCGGTGATCGTCGGGGCTCCCGTCGGTTTCATCGGCGCCGCCGAATCGTGCGCGGCGCTGGCTGCCCGCGACGACCTCGAATACATCACCGTGCTCGGCCGGCGCGGCGGCTCGGCGATCACCGCGGCGGCTCTCAACGCCTTGGCCAGTTCCGCCGAATAACGGACATTGCCCTGATCAACATGCGACGAACCCGTTCGGCGGGTGTGTGCGCCGGCTATCTCATCGACCTGCTCGCCGGAGATCCTCGACGTGGACATCCCGTCGCCGCCTTCGGACGGTCCGCGTCGGCATTCGAACGTCTCACATACCGCGACAACCGGATTGCGGGCCTGGCTCATATCGGCGTCCTGTTGACGATCGTGGGTGCGTGCGCCGTGATGACCGACCGCACGGCCCGACGCGCCGGACCGATCCCGTCAGCGGGCGTCCTGGCCGCGACGACCTGGTTCTCGTTGGGCGGCAATTCGCTTGCCCGAACCGGCCGCGAGATGGCGGCACTGCTGTCGGCCGGCGAGATCGATCGGGCGCGCGAACTGCTACCCAGTTTGTGCGGGCGAGACCCCGCGAACCTGGACGCCGACGGGCTGGCGCGGGCCGCTCTGGAATCGATCGCCGAGAACACCTCAGACGCGCAGGTCGCCCCGCTGTTCTGGGCCGCGATCGGCTCCGTTCCCGGTATCGCCGTCTACCGTTGCGTCAACACCCTCGATGCCATGATCGGCTACCGTTCACCGCGCTACAGCAGATTCGGCTGGGCGGCTGCACGATTCGACGATATGGCCAACTATGTCGCCGCCCGGATCACCGGCGTCCTGGTGGCCGTTTGCGCTCCCGCAGTGGGCGGATCACCGGTCGGCACATTGCAGGCCTGGCGCGCCGATGCCTCCCGGCACCCGAGCCCGAATGCCGGGGTCGTGGAGAGCGCCTTCGCCGGGGCGTTGGGTATCCAACTCGGCGGCCCGACGCCCTATCGGCACGGGGTTCAAATCCGGCCCGTACTGGGATCCGGCCGCACTCCCACAGTCGACGATCTTCGCCGCGCCGTGTCGCTGTCGCTGGCGGTACAGGCTGCCGCCGCGGCGCTGGCGGTGGCGTTCAGTGCAGTTGCGGCATCCGTACCGCGCACCGAAACCTAGCCTTTGGGTGGGGCTTTGAACGCTGTCGCGACCTGATGGCGCATGCGTTCCGAACTGCCCCGGATCCCTGTCTAGAGTGGCAGAGTGCAGAGCCAACAGATGCAAGATCACGCTGATCCGCCAGCATCACGGGCCGGCAAGTTGTGGGCCGTGGGCCTGGGCCCGGGTGACAGTGAACTGGTGACCTTCAAAGCGGCCCGGGCAATCAACTCTGCCGACGTCGTCGCATTCCACTGCGCGCGACACGGCCGCAGCGTCGCACTGTCGGTGGCCAAGCCGTACTTGCGCGAGGGGCAGATCCACGAACAGTTGATGTATCCCGTCACCACCGAGACCACCGAGCACCCGGCCGGGTACCGAGGTGCGTTGGATGCCTTCTACGCCGAGGCCAGCGCGGTGCTGGCCGCCCACCTGCGGGCGGGTCGCAGTGTCGCGCTGCTCGCCGAGGGCGATCCGCTTTTCTACAGCTCGTATATGCATATGCACAAACGTCTCTCGGCACATTTCGAGACCGAGATCGTGCCCGGCGTGACCTCGGTCAGCGCCTCGGCAATGGCCGTCGGCCTTCCGCTGGTGGAGGGAGACGAGACGTTGACGGTGCTGCCGGGCACCTTGGCGGCCGACGAACTGGTGCGCCGGCTCCGCGACAGTGACGCCGTGGCGATCATGAAGCTGGGCCGAACCTTTCCCAAGGTCCTGGCCGCGCTGGAGGCCGCCGGAGTGGCGGATCGCGCCTGGTATGTCGAGCGCGCTTCCACAGCCACCCAACAGGTCATGCCGGTGCGCGATGTGGACCCGGCGTCGGTGCCCTACTTCTCGATGGTGATCGTTCCGGGGCTGCTCAACAATCCGATACCGCAGGACAGTGCAGGGGGCCGCGGTGAGGTGGTTGTCGTCGGACTCGGTCCCGGCGCGGACCGCTGGACCACACCGGAAGTGCGTGCCGAGCTGGCCAACGCCACCGACCTGGTGGGGTACAAGACGTATCTGGGGCGGATATCGCCGCGCCAGGGCCAACGCATGCACCCCAGCGACAACCAGGTGGAATCCGAACGTGCCTGCATGGCTTTGGATCTGGCCAAACGCGGTGCCAGGGTTGCGGTGGTCAGCTCCGGAGATCCCGGGGTCTTCGCAATGGCATCAGCGGTTCTCGAAGTGGCTGCCGAACCCACCTGGTCCGATGTACCGGTGCGCGTCGTACCGGGGATGACGGCCGCCAACGCCGTCGCCGCGGCCGCGGGCGCTCCACTGGGTCACGACTACGCGGTGATCTCCCTTTCGGACCGGCTCAAGAGCTGGGATGTCATCGAGACCCGCCTGCGCGCCGCACTCGATGCCGATCTGGTGATCGCCATCTACAACCCCGGCTCGGGCAGCCGAACCTGGCAGGTGGCCGAGCTGAAGAACATTCTGGCCGAGCAGCTTCCGGCCGATCGACCGGTGATCGTGGGCCGCGACGTCGGCGGCCCCGAACAGCGGGTGGAGGTGACAACGGTCGCCGAACTGGATCCGGCAGTCGTCGATATGCGCACCCTGCTGATAATCGGTTCGTCGACCACCACGGTGGCCGAACGGTCGGCCGGGCGAACGGTGTTCACCTCACGGCGTTACGAACGCCAGGGCGTGTGATCGAGCCACCGAAGGACCTCTGTGACCGACGGTGAGCACCGGAGCCGATGTCACTGCCCTGCCTGCAATTTCACCATCCGCGCACGTGAGTAGAGGTAGCTGTCGACGAACTGGGTGGCAGCCAGCACCGGCCCGACGAATATCACCGCCGTCCGCACTATCCCGGCGGCGCGCATGCGCTGCGGCAGGTCGTCAAGGCGGCATCGGATGACCTGCTCGTTGTCGCGGCTCGCGAATGCCACCACCGCGGCCGGGCAGTCCGCCCCGTAATGCGGTATCAGGGTCTCGGAAAGCTCTGCGGTACGGTGTGCGGCCAGATGCAGCGCCAGCGTCACACCGCTGGCGGCGAGGCGGTCGAGTTCCTCGTTCTCGGGCATATCGGTCGACAGCGTCGACACGCGCGTGATCAGGAGGCTCTGGCCGACCCCGGGGACCGTCAGTTCCAGTCCTAGGGTGGCCGCTGCCGCGGCGTAGGCTGGCACTCCCGGGATCAGCTCGTAGTCGATATGCCGGTCGCGCAACGCCCGGAGTTGTTCGGACATAGCGGAATACAGCGACAGATCACCGGAATGCAAGCGTGCCACATCGCCACCGGCGTGATGTGCCCTTTCGATGTGGTCGACGATATCGGGCAGTTCCATCCGTGCCGTGTCTATCAGTTCCGCCCCGTCCGGGCACCGGTCCAGCATCTGCGCCGGCACCAGCGAACCTGCGTAAAGGCATGTCCCGCAGCGCGACAACAGGTCGGCACCGCGCACGGTGATCAGATCCGGTGCTCCCGGACCGGCTCCGATGAAGTACACCGTCATGGCTGTTCGATCACCACCAATTGTCGACACCCACGACGACGAAACTGCATTCGGGCTGCGCTTCGGGCCGGTGGGTCACGATCGACCGTCAGCACGGGCCTCCTCGACCTCGGTGGCCTCCGACAGGTTCAGCTCGGCGAGCTCGCGCATACTGCGCCAGAACGCTTGCCGATCGGAACTGGTCCGGCCGACCACGATTGAACGCCACTTGTCGATGAACGGCGAGAAGTAGTCGCTCTCGTCTATCAGACTGGACGTCTCTCCGACCAGACTGTGGCTGACGTTCTCCTGAGGCGACATCGATCGCCAGATCCTGGTCATGGTTCGGACTCGGCGGCGGTGCTCGATCAATGCATCCAACAACCAACGGATCTCACACCGCTGCTCGTCGGTGATCCACGTGGCGTCCGAGCAACTGTTCAGAAAGGCCTGCTTGGCCTTGGTGGTGTCGTTGAGCTCGTCGAGCCGGCGCACCACCTCTTCACGTGTCCGGCTGCTCACGCCGTGGGCAACTGTCACGACAGGCCACGCATGCGCAGCGGGATACCCACAACGATGCGCGCGGCGTTATGGCCCAACGTACGTGCCGCGACCGGGTCGGCTGCACCCTGAGTACAAAGACCGGCAGGCGGATCACCGAGTTTCTCGTGCTGTACGCAGACCCGTCCGCGTTCGTCGATCCCGACGCCGACGCTCAGCGAGGACCGGGCGGCTGCGAGCCGGGCCAGTGCACCGGCATCATCGGCGGCGCCGGCGGGCCGTTC
This sequence comes from Mycobacterium sp., assembly GCA_016197405.1. Taxonomy (GTDB): domain Bacteria; phylum Actinomycetota; class Actinomycetes; order Mycobacteriales; family Mycobacteriaceae; genus Mycobacterium. Next base: position 114,454 of record JACPVR010000011.1, on the reverse strand, counting down.
CACGATGTATGGCACGCCCTCTTCCTCCATGCCGGCGAGGACTTCGTCCTCGATGAGTCCGGCGAGCGAACTGAGCAGCAGGATCGCCGGTTTATCGGGCTGGCCACCGTCAAGCATGGGCGACGACATCGACCGGCAGCGCCAGCCGCGCTGCATGGGATGCGACCAGACCGGAGGCCACCGCATTGCGGGGGCCCTCGGTGCCGCGCACATTTCCGGTGCCACAGACGATTCCGTAGGGCGCAACCGCGTCGGCGATCAGTTCGGGGATCTCGAAGTCCAGAGCGCATCCACCCAGGAGCACGACGAACCCGATCTGCCGCAGATCGCCGTCGGGGGCGATGGTTCGCAGGGCGCGCAGCGCGTTCACCACGAATACCCGCTCCTTGGCGGTGCGGCGGACCGTCCTGATGCGTTCGAGGGAATGCCGCGTGGGGATCGGGTTGAGACCGGTGTCGCCCAGCGTGACCACCCGCGCGAACGCGGTCGGTGGCAGCGGCGTCTCGAAGAACTGCACGGCGCCGTTCTCCAGACGGATATGAAAGAAGCTCTCCGCCTTGCCCAGCGGGCAGCGCTTGATCTCCTCGGCCAGTTCCAGGTTGTCCAGCCCCAGTTCGGCATCGATCAGCTTGGTGACCAGGTCGCCGGCGCCGGCCAGGTGCGTCGCATCGGTGTGGCCCTCGGTCTCGATCACCGCGGCGTCGGTGGAACCTCCGCCGAGGTCGAGCACAACCAGGGGTTTATCGGTTCCGGGAGTCGTCAACGCGCCCAGAACGGCCATCTCGGCTTCGACGCCCCCGACGACCACCGTGACCTTCTCGGCTCCGGCGTCGCGCAGATGAGTCGCCACCGCCTCCGCGACAGCCTTCATTCCGCTCTCTTTGGTACGGACCATCGCTGCCAGCGCCACCGCGTTCTCCAAGGCAACCTCGCCCGCGACTCCGCCCCGAACCTCCTGCGGGACAAGGGTATCGATGGCCAGCAGATCCTGAATCCGGACGTCGGCCAGATCGTGCTTGGACAGGTCGGCCATGCTCTGGCGGACATTGGCGATCATACCGCCGGTGTTCGTGCCCGCTTCGCCTACGACATCCACCAACGGACTCACCCGCTGCACCTCGGCCATGATGTCGGTGGCGCCCCGCGAGACGTCGACCGTCGCCTTCTTGGTCACTCCGAGCAGTTCGAGCGAGCCGGCCGGAATGGTCCGGTCCTCGACATCACCCGACGGTGTCCGCACGACGACCGCCGACCGGTTACCCGTGAGCGCCCGCGCGACCGGTGAGACCACCCTCGTCTGATCGGGATCGAGGCCGAAGATGGTCGCCAGTCCATAGGCGTTCGACAGTGTGCGGATCGACTGGCCTGGCGCGGCGACCTCGACGGCGGCCACCATGCCCACCGGCACCAGGTCGATGCGCGACACCTCGTCGATGATCGGAATCTTGACGTCCAACCGATTGGCCACCAGGACGGCATCGTCGTTGCCCAGGATCGCCCCGGTGACATCGATACCGTTCTCGACGGCGGTGTTGATCGCCCTGGCGGTGACATCGAAGTCGGTGCCACGCGGCACCAGAACGATAACCGGTGTCGCCGTGTCACTTTCGGCAAGAGACTCGAAGTCGACGATGGTGCCGACTCCGAGCCCCCGGCCACCTGGCGTGCGTGGATCGTGACCGATCATGGTCGACTCGGTGATGATCGTCTCGGTGATGGTCTCCATCGCCAGACCACTGATCACCGGGGTGGCCTCGTTGAGCAGTATCAAGTCGAGATCGGCCAAAGCCATGCCGGCACCATCGAGAGCCCACATCACCGACTTCGCCACACCGTCGACGTTCTTGACGGTGCCCTTGATCCCCGTCGTGCGCGTCAACGCCGCACCGACGTACTCGACGGACCCGTCGGGACCGATTGTGGCCAGACTCGCCTCCGTGGTGGAGTTACCTATATCGACCCCGACGACCGTCCGAAACACCCGCGCCAACTCTCTTTGTCGTTGGGACTCAAACCGCCGCGGCGGAGAACTCGGGCATCACCTCGACGGTTTTGGCCCCCTTGCGCACCAGTTCGGTCTCCTTCAGGTGCAGAAGAGCCGCCTTGGCCTGCCACCTGGGCCGGGCCATCTGGTCGTTGAGGGTCGGAACCGGCTCCGGCGATTCACCTTTGGCGTACTGCGCGGCATTCGAACCGATGCTGCGGTATGTCTCCAGTGTCAGCAACGGGCACTGCGGGAACAGCTCCAGGCTGGAAAGCCGCGGCAGGTCACGCTGATGGATCATCGCCGTGCCGCGGGCGAGGATACCGATCCCGATGCCCGACCCCGACAACTTCGCCGCGGTGTGCGCCATCAGTGCCAGGTCGGCGCTGTGCTGGACCCGGATGATCCGTGCGCTGACCTCCTGCTCTTCGATACCGGCCAGCATCTGGCGGATGACCTCGGCATGCGGAATATCGACGATGGTCTGGCTGAAGAGGCTGCCGAACGCCGGCGAGATCGCGATCACCACCTCGTCGGGTCGCTTGCCACGCTCCGCTGGACCGATCTCGCTGAACGAGAGCGTCCGCTGGCCGTCCGTATTGGTCGACACGGTCATTCCACCTCTGTTTCGGGGTTCGATGCGCTCGTCACGTGGCGCAGCTTCTTCATTTCTTCCCAGCGCGCTCCCGACGGGCGGTAGCCGGTGCCCGGCCCCGCGTAGTCGTTGGCGTCGTTGACGGCCGAGAGCGGCTGGAGATCTTTGGTCATGATCGCCGATGTCTGCAGCAGGTCGCCCGAAACCCGTTGGCGCAGAACTGCAAGCAGGTTCTCGGCGACATCGGAGAAGCCGGTGGCCTCCAGGGCCTTGACCAGATCCAAGCCCGTGACGTTGCGGTCCATCACCTGCTGGGCGCCCTTGAGGTCTTCCAGCACATCCCGGGGCAGCAGATCCTTGCTGCCGTTGGCGTACACCGCGGTGTCGACTTCCGCATCGGTGATAGGCGGCAGATCCAGATACCGGAACACCGCCTGCAGCGCCTTGCCGGCGCGTGTGCGCACCGCGAGGATGTCCGACTCCTTCACATGCCGCAGTCCACCGTCGATCTGCAGATCGCGCTGGATAGTGTTGAAATCGTCGTAGTCGTCGCTTTCCAGATTCGAGCCCGCAAACATGTTGTCGTAGTTCGGCATCGTGGAGTACCCCGAGCAGACGAAGTCTGTTCCCGGCATCATCTGCGGCATCAGCCGCGCCGTCCGGCGCATGGCCGAGTGCGAGAACGACTGGTCGTTACCCGAGGCGCATTCGAGGTCCACTGCGGACGCGATCAGATTCTCCGCGGCCACCGCACGGATACCCGCCGGCACTGCGCCCGGAACACCGATACACGAAATCGACCCGTTCTGCAGACCCTGCACGCCGGCACCCTTGGCGATCAGGATGCAACGGATCTCCAAGTACAGCATGGACTTTCCCTGCGCATTGCCCATCTGCACCTCGGAACCGGTGCCCGAGGTGAAGCGCATCTTGATACCGCGAGACGCGTAGGCGCCGGCCAGGAATGCCTTCGACCATGGTGTGTCGTCGCCATCGACGAAGACCGGCTCGGTGCCGTAGACCGAGATGGTCTCGGCGTATCCCGTGATACCGCGCATGCCGAGATCCAGCTCGGTGGCTTCTTCCAGCGCGCACTGGGTCAACGGGCCGCCGGTCCCCACCTGGCTGCCGATCTGCTGAGCCATCGCCACCAGCGGGGCATACCGCACCACACCCAAAGTGGTTTCCACTTCCGAGAATCCACGAATCGACGCCTCCGCGGCATCGCAGGCAACCTGCAACGGATTGTCCCGCGCGCTGGTGCAGTGCCCCTGGTTGGCCGGTGTGCGACGGGCGCGCATCTTCTGCATACCCATCATGATCTCGACGATGTTGAGGTTCTTGGCGACGGCGAGCAGCTTGGCCGGGGTGAGGCCGTTGGTGACCGCGATGACCTCTTGACGGGTTACGGCCGGGTCCACCAACATTCGCGCGATGTCCTGGGCCGACAACGCCATCGACTGTTCGGTGGTCGCGGCATCGATGGCCTTGTCGGCGATGAACTGGTCGATGAAGTCGAAATCGGCGCGCTCGACGCCGTCCATCTCGACGATCACGCCGTTCTCCACCCGAACACTGGGTTCCGGGTCGAACTCGCTGTCCATCGCGACCATGCCCACCTCTGGCCATTCCTCGACGAAACCGTCGAGGTTGACCGGGCGGTCCTCCAGAATCTGAGTTCGCGCGGAATGCCGAACGCCATTACCTGAAGAATTTGCTTTCTGAATTGCCTCTGCTGTCACGGCTATCTCCTATTCGCTTTCCGCGAGAACGTCGCGTCGCTCATAAACTTCGGCGGCCTCACGCACGAGTTCCGCGAGCAAGACGGCGTTGTACTTCGATTCCAATTCTTCGGCAATCGATTCGAGCTCGGCCTTGGTCGATGCATTGGGTCGCAGCGCGTTATAGATCTCCAAAACCCGTTCATCGGAGATGGCGGTCATTTCGGCAGCGCGCCGCAAGTTCGCGCCCAATTGCTTTCGACCGGCCTTTTCCGACACCTGTGCCTGCAGTCGCAGAGTGTCCGGCGTGATTCGCAGATCAGTGGCCTGGACCTCGCCCGAAACGACGGACTCGATGGTGATGTCATCGATGGACTTGCCTGTCGGCGTGAACAGCAGATCCCTCCGGTGGACACTGAGCGGGTAGTCCACCGCAGGATCGAGGGTCGGTTGCGTCATGCACAGCTCCCAGTGGTGAGGGGTGAGCCATCACCCATCGTCCGAAATCGTGACTCGGTCGGCCACGTGCCGCTGATTGTGTCTGACGTCACGTTGCACAAACGTTGCACCAGCCGGCCCCGATCGGCCTCCGGGCTGCGCAAATGCACCCCCAATGCCTGCCCGGCACCTCCGTCGGCACTACCGCCAGGGCCGGTCGCACCGCCCTGATCAGGCAGAATGCCATACCCGGATGGCCTGGCCCGGACGGAGAAAACGGCTGCTCACACACTGTCCGTTCGGTTAGGAAATGACCCGACGATCCGACAGGTCAGTCCCCGTCCGAGCGGTCCTGGCTACCGTGGCCTGATCATGGACTGTTCTGCAGCGACCACGCTGCTCGCCCGGACCGCCGGGCTCGGCGAGTACTTCGCGCTGCCCGCCACCGGCGATCCGACCTGCCTGCCGGTGGCCGAACTCTTGCGGGAATCGGTCATCGAGAATTTCATCGGGCGCACCCATCACGCGATCAGCGCATCGATGAATTGCGATCCCGGCGATATCCCCGTTCGACTCGCCGCATCCTCTTTTCAGTTGGGAGTGGCCGCGAAGATTCTCTCGCCGGTCATCGGAGCCGCCATCTGCTACTCGGCGATACCGATCATCACCGCGAATTCGCTCAAATGGCGGCCGGTGCAGCACTCGGTGGAATTCGCGGTCGATACCGTCGAAAGCGTCCCGGCGACCAATGCGGACCAGATCGCCGCCACGATTTCCCAGACGGTGCTATCCGAAATCCTCACCCCATTCAACGACACGGTCTGCTCGGTTGCCACGCTGTCACCGAAGGTGGCCTGGGGCAACGTGTCCTCGGCCGCCAATGGCGCGGTGACGGTGCTGGCGATGACGCATCCCGAATTCGAGCGGGCGGGGCGAACCCTGGTACAGGCCCTGCTCAGCAGCGGCCCGCTGAAGGCCACCGGCGCGTTCGAGGCCGGCAGCTTCACTCGGCGCAGCTGCTGCCTGTTCTATCAGGCTCCCCGATCCGGCCTGTGCGGCGACTGCGTCCTGGCTGCGTCACAACAGGGGCCGCAGCATTGACTTCGTCACGATGCAACGTTGCTGCAACGCACGGCGAACTACCATTCGGCCCGCCACACGGCAGGACGGAGCCGATGATGAACTATTCACAGACCGGGTATGCCGCGAGCCATCATGTCCGACGCCAACCGGGACTTGGCGTCGCTCGCCAAATGCCTTCCTCTCCAAGCAATCCCACGAACAAACGCCGCTTTCGAGCCGTCGCACTGATGGGCGATGAACTACTGCGCCACGGCCTGGTTCACCTGCTTTCCCGCATGGACGAACTCGACTTCATCGACGACGTGCATCGCGGTGGCTCGCTCGTCGAACGCCTCAGGGCTCTGCGGCCGGAGCTGCTGTTGATGGGGGCCGACGATGCGGCCCAGTTGCCCGAACTGCTCGAGCAACTCGATCTGCGCCCCAAGGTGGTGATCGTCACCGACGAATCCGACACCGGCGAAAGAACACTGGCGCTGATCGGAGCGGGCGCCGACGCATTGATCGATCGCAGGTCCCCACCCTCGGAGATACTGACCACCGTGCACCGGGTCGCCGCGGGCCATACCGCTCTCGACGCCCACAGTGTCAATGCGCTGATCAGTGAGATCCGCGCCCAGCAGTGCGACAGCGACTGCGGAGCAAACCTCACCCGCCGCGAACGCGAGGTACTGAGCCTGCTCACCGACGGACTCGACAACCGGACCATCGCCAAGAATCTCTTCATTTCCGAAGCCACCGTCAAATTCCATCTCCACAACATCATGGACAAATTCGGCGTACACAAACGCTCGGCACTGGTCTCGGCAGCACTGCGCGGACGTCTGCCGCGGGACCGCTGATGTCGGCCCAGGCAACGTGGCTTCGGGGACCGGCGCAGTTGTACGACATCATGAATCGCCGCCGCGATGTCCGCGCCGAATTCACCGGCACGAGTATCGATCCGGCGGTCCTGCTGCGGATCATGCAGGCAGCGCACAGCGCCCCCAGCGTGGGGATGAGCCAACCGTGGGATTTCGTGATGGTCCGAAGCCGCAAGACCAGGGCCGCGTTTCGCACGCATGTGATGGCCGAGCGCGAGGCCTTCCACGCTTCCTTGACCGGTGAACGCTCGCGCACCTTCACCGGGATCAAGATCGAGGGGATCCTGGAGTCGACCCTCGGGATCGTGGTCACCTACGATCCGCTCCGCGCGGGGCCCGCGGTGTTGGGCCGGCACAGCAACCCCGACGCCGGGGTGTACTCGGTGTGCCTGGCCATCCAGAATCTCTGGCTGGCTGCCACCGCGGAGGGACTCGGCGTCGGCTGGGTGTCGTTCTTTCAGGAGCCGTTCCTTCGGGAACTACTCGATATCCCCTCTCCGGTGACACCTTTGGCGTGGCTGTGCGTAGGCCCGGTCAGCGAGCTTCGTTCCGTGCCCGATCTGGAGCGCCAGGGCTGGCGGTCACGGGCACCGCTGACCAGCGTCCTACACTACGAACATTACGGAAACACCCACTGATGCAGATCAACTCGCTCCAGGGCACGGTGCCCACGATGTCCGTCGAACTTCCCGTTCAGGGCAGACAAGTCCTGGTCATCGGCTCGTCGACGCATGCGATGACCACGACCTCGGCGTTGATCCGTGCCGGTGCGGTGGTGACGGTTCTGTCGATCGATCCGCCACCGGCCGTGCTCGACATGGCTGCGCGCGGATTGCTCAAACTCCAGCACCGGCGGTTCACGCACGCCGATATCGCCTCCACGGCACTGGTATTCGCGTGCACCGATGACCCCGTCGTCGATGCCACGATCGCCCGGGAGGCCGATGCGCTGGGGGTATTCTGCATTCGCCCGGCCGCGCCGCACCAGACCCCGAACGGGTCGAGCCGGACCGGTCGCGTCATCCTGGTGGGCGGCGGCCCGGGTGATCCCGGACTGCTCACCGTGGCGGGCAGGGATGCGATCACCCAGGCCGATGTCGTGGTGACCGACCGTCTGGCGCCGGTCGCGGCGCTGCGGCTGCTGGCTCCGCACGCGGAGATCATCGACGTCTCCAAGATCCCGGGCGGGCGCCGCACCGAGCAGAGCTCAATCAACGACATACTGGTCGACCAGGCACGGGCGGGAAAGACCGTGGTGCGCCTCAAAGGCGGCGACGGATTCGTCTTCGGCCGCGGCGGTGAGGAACTCGACCACTGCGTCGCGGCCGGCGTCACCATCGATGTCATTCCTGGGGTGAGTTCGTCCATCGCAGCGCCGGCGACCGCGCTCATCCCGGTCACGCATCGCGGGCTGACCCAAGGTTTCACCGTGGTGTCGGGACATGTTCCGCCCAACCACTCCGAATGCACGGTGGACTACCGCGCCCTGGCCAAGGCCAACACGACCATCGTGCTGATGATGGCGGTTGCCAACCTCGATGCCATCGCCTCGGCGCTGCTGGACGCGGGAATGGACACCGACACCCCGGCGGCGATCATCGCCGACGGCAGTCTGACGAGCCAACGCGTGTTGCGTGCCACGCTGGGATCCATCGGTGCCGTCGCCCGCGGGGCCGATATCGGTCCACCGGCCACGACGGTGATCGGGGCGGTGGCCGGATTCGTGCCCGGCCTGGCCGGCGCCACCCTGACCGCAGAGCTGACCGCCCGATAGTGGAACTCGTCGCCGGAGGTTCCCGGCACGTTCTGTGGCTGGTTCGGCACGGCGAATCAACGTGGAATGCGTTGGGACGCATGCAGCGACAGATCGCCCACCCCCCGTTGACCGCGCGTGGCATCGCCCAGGCCTATGCGGCCGGATATCAACTGCAGGGCAAAGGTGTTCGAAGAATCGTCACCTCGGATGCCGTTCGCGCGACACAGACCGCACAGGCGATCGCCACCGTCACCGGCGCGGAGCCGGTTGTCGACAGCCGGCTCCGGGAGCGCGGCTGGGGCGATCACCAGCGACCGGTGTCCTCACAACGATCCGTTCCGCGGCGCCTGGAAGATCCGCAGCCGCGTATCTGCACCCTGCTCGCCGACGTCATGGAATCGTCGGTACCGACGGTGCTGGTCACCCACGGCGACATCGTGTGCGCCACGTTGGATCTGCTGTGCGCACGGGATGCGACGAGCCGAGGTTGGGATACCGGTTCAGCGGTGCCCAACGGCGCGGTGATCTGCGTGCGTATCGACCGCAGGGCGGCGTCGCGCGTCCTGGGCCGATAGCGCTCGAAACTCAGCCGCTGAAACCGGCTTCGACCGAGACGGGCACTGCCGACAGCGCCCGACCGATCGGACAGAGCCTCGATGCGTCGTGCGCGAGCTCGTCGAACCGGGCGGCCGGCAACTCGATATCGGTCCCGCGTACCCGCAGAGCGATACGGGCGATTCCGAAGTCCACCTCGGGTCCCCCTTGCGTCACTGCCACCTCCACGTGCAACCGCGGGTTCTCGTCGGGTCCCGGGTCCAGCAATGCCGAGAGCTGCATTGCGTAACACGAGGCATAGGCTGCGGCGAGCAGCTCCTCGGGCGAGGTGCCTGATGCCACGTCAGCTGCCCGTGTTTGCAGTGAATACTCGAAAGTCCGCTGCTTGGAGGAAGGCAACGTTATCGACCCGGTCCCCCGAACCAGGGAACCGGACCACTCCACGGTTGAAGTCCGGGTGCTCATGACTCTCCTTTCGGTGCCGATTCGGTCGAATGCTGCGCGCCGCGCTCCCCGCCGGGCCGCCACAGCACGTCGCCATCGGGGTTCTCATAGCGCGCCAGGATGAACAACAGGTCCGAGAGCCGGTTGAGATATCGCAAGGCGCAGTCGTTCACCTCGGCGTGCTCGACCAGGCACCACGCGCTGCGTTCGGCGCGCCGGGCCACTGTGCGCGCGTGATGCAGATGGGCGGCGGCCGCGGTGCCGCCGGGCAGGATGAAACTCGACAGTTTGGGTAGCCCGGCGTTGAATTCGTCGCACCACTGTTCCAACTGGGTGACCTGGTCCTCGGTGACGCGCAGCGGTTGGTATTCCGGGTTCTCGACAATCGGTGTACACAGGTCGGCGCCCACGTCGAACAGATCGTTCTGGATGATTTGCAGCACCGCGGCGGTCCGCTCGCTCGGTTCGGTGCAGGCCAACACCACACCGAGGACCGCGTTGGTCTCATCACAGTCCGCGTAAGCCCCAACGCGGACATCGGCTTTCGGGACACGGGACATGTCGCCGAGCGCAGTCGTACCGGCGTCACCGGTCCGGGTGTAGATACGGGTCAGATGAACAGCCATGTTCCCCCATTCCAGAGGCGCGCGAGCAGCCTCATACCAGTGCCAATGCAAGTCCGGCGGCCAGAGCCGAGCCGATCAGCGGGGCCACCACCGGTACCCAGGAATAGGACCAATCAGCATCCGCCTTGCCCCGGATCGGCAGGATTGCGTAGGCAATCCGCGGACCGAGGTCCCGGGCCGGGTTGATGGCATAGCCGGTCGGGCCGCCCAGACCGAAACCGATCGCCATGATGACGAACGTGACGGCTGCATAGCCGAGCGTGTTGTTGATCTCCGGGTTGGTCAGGATCCACAGGATCAGCACGAACGTGGCGATGATCTCGGTGATGATGTTCCACGGAATGTTGCGCACCGCGGGCGAGGTGCAGAAGATGCCGCGGGTTCCGCTGTTGTCCTCCATCTTGTCGAACTGGAGCTTGAAGGCCGCCCAGCACAATGTTGCGCCGACGATGCCGCCCAGCAGCTGGCCGGCGAAGTAGACCGGCACGCTCGACCACGGGATACCACCGTTGATGGCGACGGCCAGCGTGACCGCGGGATTGATATGTGCCCCGGACGGACTGGCGATGCTGGCGGCGGTGAAGACACCGAAGCCCCAGCCGAGGACGATGACCAGCCAATCTCCGCCACCACCATGGGAGAACGAGTTCTTCAGGACAACCGCACACACCGATCCGTTGCCGATCAAACACAGAATCGCGGTACCGATGAACTCCCACATGAAGATGTCGATATTCGACACAGACCGTAACCTTTCATGACGACCGCTCACCGCTGAACGGACTCAGACTTCACCCGGCAAGAACGCAATCGGGTGTACGGATGATCTTTCGACATCGCCGGTGAATACGGTCGATATCTTCGATCTCCCAACCACTTACTGCCTCAATGCCTGAGCTTTTGGCTAGGGTTCTGGGTTTGTCCGCCGCGCGGCGGCGAAAGACTGCCGCCCCGATCTGCCACGGGTTACGATCAGGCGGCGCTGCGCGCGCTCAATGCCATTGGCGCAGATGCCCAAATGCGCTGCAAGCAAATCGCTTCGAAAGGTCTGTCATGACATCCATGCCCTTGTCCAAGGCACAGTCGGTTATCGAGGCCGCGGTCGCCAAGGCTGATGCGATCGGTCAGCCGATGAACATCGCGGTAGTCGACGACGGCGGCCACCTGGTGGCATTCGCGCGCATGGACGGCGCCATCAAAGCGAGTATCGACATCTCGATCCGCAAGGCACGCACCTCGATCCTGATGAACCTCCCCACCAGTGCGCTGATGGATCTGGTCCAGCCGGGTGCGGAGCTGTTCGGTCTGGAGCACACCTCCGGCGGCCTGGTGGTGTTCGGCGGCGGGGTGCTGCTCACCGTGGACGATGTGGTGATCGGCGCCATCGGTGTGAGCGCGGGCAGTGTCGAGCAGGACGTGTCGGTGGCCGAGGCGGGCAGAGCGGCGCTGTGACTCAGCGGGTGGCCGCGACGAGCGCATCGATGAGCACCGGCCATTCCGGCCGTACGGCGGCACGCAGGTAGCCCTCGGGCAGCCCCACGAAGGTATCGCACCGGCGTATGGCAATGCCGTTGTCGCGAAGCTTCTTTCGCACACCGTCCGGATCGGGGACGCCGAAGAGTACGAACGGGGCGGTTCCCTCCGATACGGGGAAGCCGGCGACGCGCAACCCGGCGACCATCTCCGCTCGGAGCCGGGCCAGCTTTTCGGCACCCTGGCGGGCCTGCTCGACCGCGTCCGGCGCACAGCATGCCGCGACGGCCTCCAACTGCAGAGTGCCGATCGGCCAGTGGGCACGCAGTGACGTCAGCCGGGCCAGAACCTCAGGGGACCCCAACGCGTATCCGACCCGAAGCCCGGCCAGCGCCCACGTCTTGGTGAGACTGCGTAACACCAGGACATCGGGTAGCGCCTCCCCCGCAACCGATTCGGGTTCACCGGGAACGGCATCGGCGAACGCTTCGTCGACCACCAGGATCCGGCCGGGCCGGCGCAGCGCGAGAATCTGCTCGCGCGGATGCAGCACAGCCGTCGGGTTGGTGGGATTGCCGACGATGACCATATCGCTGTCCTCGGGCACGCGAGCTCCGGCCAGCACGAACGGCGCAGGCAGAACGACATGCACGCATTCGATACCCGCACCCGAGAGCACCGTGTCCGGCTCCGTGAACGACGGTGCCACCAACGCGACCTTCTTGGGTCGCAGATTGACCAGTAGCGCGAATCCTTCAGCGGCACCTGCCAGTATCGCCACATCGGCAGCGGCACGGCCGTGTCTTTCGGCGACCGCCGCGACAGCCGACCGCTCGTCGATCCCGCCCGGATAGCGTCCGAGGTCGACGAGCCGCGTGGCCAACCGTTCGACCAACCAGGGCGGCGGTGCGGCGGCACGAACGTTGACGGCGAAGTCCAGCAGCCCCGGTTCAGCCGCCTCGTCGCCGTGGTAGCGGGCCCCGACCTCAGACGGCATCGAGAACGCGGCGCACGATACCCGCAGAGATCGCGGCGACTCCGTCGACGAAAGCGGAGAAATCCAATTGGGCATCCCGGCCCGCCAGATCCGACAGGGCCCGGACCACCAGCCATGGCACCCCGAAGGCCTCACACGCCTGGGCGACGGCACCGCCCTCCATCTCGATCGCCGATCCGCCCAACTCGGTGTGCAACCGCTCGCGGGTCAGCTCGCAGTGCAGGTAGGCATCACCGCTGAGCACCGTGGCGTAAGTGATCGTCGGTGGCCGGTCCTGGCCGCCGGCCGCCCGGGACAGCGCCGGCAGCGCGATACCGTCGAGGCGTTGGGCCACCCGTGCCAACAGCGCGCCGTCCATCGGATAGCCGAGCTGCTGCGTCGGCTTGATGGTCGGGACATATCCCGGTTGATAGACCGTCAGGCGTTCGTTCTCCATCACGCCGGCGTCCCACTGCACCACATGGTCGGCGACGACGACATCGCCGATGGCCAGCGCGGGGTCCAGTCCGCCGGCCACGCCGGAGAAAACCACAGCGCGGCAACCGAATCGGTCCAGCAGCACCGTCGTCACCAGTGCCGCGTTGACCTTGCCCATACCGCTGCCCACCAGCACGACGCGGTGCCCGTCGAGCGTGCCCTCGGTGAACTGCGCGTGGGCGACGGTGGTGGTGTGGACCGCGGTGAGGCAATCGCTGAGGTGCGCAAGCTCCTGCGGTATCGCACAGATGAGCCCGATCGTCATGCTAGGAGACGTCGACCCAATCCAGGGTGCGCGATACCGCCTTCTGCCAACCCGCATAGCCTTCGGCGCGCTGTTCTTCGGTCCACTGCGGTGTCCACCGCTTGTCTTCCTGCCAGTTGGCGCGAAGTTCTTCCGGGTCGCTCCAGAACCCGACGCCCAGTCCGGCCGCATAGGCCGCCCCCAGCGCAGTCGTCTCCGCGACAACAGGTTTGACGACGTCGACACCGACCACATCGGACTGGATCTGCATGCAGAGATCGTTGACGGTGATCCCGCCGTCGACCTTGAGCACTTCCAGATGCACCCCGGAGTCGGCTTCCATCGCGTCGACGACATCGCGGCTCTGATAGCAGATGGCCTCGAGCGCGGCGCGCGCCAGATGCGCATTGGTGTTGAACCGCGACAATCCCACGATGGCCCCGCGGGCGTCCGAACGCCAGTACGGCGCGAACAATCCGGAGAACGCGGGCACGAAGTACACCCCGCCGTTGTCGGGCACCTGCCGGGCCAGCGCCTCACTCTGCGCCGCACCGCTGATGATGCCGAGCTGGTCGCGCAGCCACTGGATCGCCGATCCGGTCACCGCGATCGAACCTTCAAGGGCGTAAACCGGTTTGGCGTCGCCGAACCGGTAGCACACCGTGGTGAGCAGACCGTTCTTCGAACGCACGATCTTCTCACCGGTGTTGAGCAACAGGAAGTTTCCGGTGCCGTAGGTGTTCTTGGCCTCGCCGGCCGACAGGCACACCTGCCCGACCATGGCGGCCTGCTGGTCGCCCAGGATCCCGGTGACGGGAATGTCCCCGGCCATCGGCCCGTCACCGCGGGTGGTGCCGTAGGGCTCCGGCGAAGAGGACGACACGATCTTCGGCAGCATCTGCCGCGGAATCGAGAAGAACGACAGCAGTTCGTCGTCCCAGTCCAGGGTCTCCAGATCCATCAGCATGGTGCGGCTGGCGTTGGTGACGTCGGTGACGTGCACACCGCCGCGCGGGCCACCGGTCAGATTCCAGACCACCCAGGAATCGGCGGTGCCGAATATGGCGTCACCGCGTTCGGCGGCTTCGCGCACCCCGTCGACATTCTCCAGGATCCATTGCACCTTGCCGCCCGAAAAGTACGTCGCGGGCGGCAATCCGGCCTTTTGGCGGATCACGTCGCCGCGGCCGTCGCGATCCAATGCCGATGCAATGCGATCGGTGCGGGTGTCCTGCCAGACGATCGCGTTGTAGTAGGGCCGGCCGGTGCGCCGATCCCACACCAGCGCGGTCTCGCGCTGATTGGTGATGCCCAGGGCCGCCACATCGCTGGATTGCAGGCCCGTCCTGTTCAACACCGTCTGCAGGACCGAAGCGGTGCGTTCCCAGATCTCCACCGGGTTGTGTTCAACCCAGCCGGGTTGCGGCAGGATCTGCTCGTGCTCGAGCTGGTGCCTGCCCACCTCGGCGCCGGAATGATCGAAGATCATGGCCCGTGTGCTGGTGGTGCCCTGATCGATGGCGGCGACGAATTCAGCGGACATACACCTAAGCTCCCTTGCTCGAGGTTGGCAGATCTAACCAAACGGCATGTCGCACTGGATTACCGGTGCGACATGCCGTCATCAGTCAGGCGACGGGCTCAGAAGAAACCCTGCGCCTTGTTGCTGTAGGACACCAGCAGATTCTTGGTCTGCTGGTAATGATCCAGCATCATCTTGTGGTTCTCGCGGCCGATACCGGACTGCTTGTACCCGCCGAACGCCGCGTGCGCGGGGTACTGGTGATAGCAGTTCGTCCAGACCCGGCCCGCCTTGATATCGCGGCCGGCGCGGTATGCGGTGTTGCCGTCTCGGCTCCACACCCCGGCACCCAGCCCGTAGAGGGTGTCGTTGGCGATCGACATCGCGTCGTCGTAGTCGGTGAACGACGTCACCGCCACCACCGGCCCGAAGATCTCTTCCTGGAAGATCCGCATCTTGTTGTTACCGGTGAAGATCGTGGGCGCGACGTAGTAGCCACCGTTGAGGTCGCCGCCGAGTTCCGCGCGCTCACCGCCGGTGACCAGCTGGGCGCCTTCGCTCTTGCCGATCTCGATATAGGACAGGATCTTCTCCAGCTGATCGTTGGAGGCCTGCGCACCGATCATGGTCTCGGTGTCCAGCGGGTCGCCCTGGCGCACCGCCTTGGTGCGGACGGCGGCCAGCGCCAGGAAATCGTCGAAGATGTCGGCCTGGATGAGCGAACGCGACGGGCAGGTGCACACCTCACCCTGGTTCAGGGCGAACATCGTGAAACCTTCGAGCGCCTTGTCCTGGTAGTCGTCGGCGGCCGCGAGCACATCGCTGAAGAAGATGTTGGGACTCTTGCCGCCGAGTTCGAGCGTCACCGGGATGAGGTTCTGGCTGGCGTACTGCATGATGAGCCGGCCGGTGGTGGTCTCGCCGGTGAAGGCGATCTTGGCGATCCGGTTGCTCGAGGCCAGCGGTTTGCCGGCCTCCACGCCGAACCCGTTTACGACGTTGAGGACGCCCGCCGGGATCAGATCACCGATCAGCGACATCAGGTACAGAATCGAGGCCGGGGTCTGCTCGGCGGGTTTGAGCACGATGGCGTTGCCCGCGGCCAGGGCGGGAGCCAATTTCCACACCGCCATCAGGATCGGGAAGTTCCACGGGATGATCTGCCCGACCACACCGAGCGGCTCGTGGAAGTGGTAGGCCACGGTGTCGTCGTCGATCTCCGACAGCGACCCTTCCTGCGCGCGGATCGCACCCGCGAAATAGCGGAAGTGGTCGATGGCCAACGGGATGTCGGCGTTGAGCGTCTCGCGAACCGGTTTGCCGTTGTCCCAGGACTCGGCGACCGCCAGCGACTCCAGGTTCTGCTCCATGCGGTCGGCGATCTTGTTGAGGATCAGTGCCCGGTCGGCGACCGAGGTCTTACCCCACGCCGGAGCGGCCGCGTGGGCGGCATCCAGCGCCTTTTCGATATCGGATTCGTCCGAGCGGGCGATCTCGCAGAAAACCTCGCCCGTCACCGGTGTCGGGTTCTCGAAGTACCGGCCGGCGCTCGGAGCGACCCACTCGCCGTTGATGTAGTTGTCATAGCGCGGCAGGTAGGACATCACCGCGCCGTCAGCGCCAGGACGTGCGTAAACAGTCATTTTGATAGGGACCTCTCATGCGTTCATGTGACCAGAGGTGTGTCGGTCGTCACCAACACTAGGAATCCCAGGGTTGCACCACAGTTGCATCTTGGGTGCGACTACGGACTATCCGGGGACTATCCGGGGACTATCCGAGTTCGAAATCCAGGCCGGCCAGATGCCCGCCGGCCTGCGCGCGCCGTACCGGGTCGACGGCGGCGCTGTTGTGCAGCACCTGCCAGCCTTCCCGATCGTCGCGACCTTCGGGCAGTTCCAGCCAGCGGCGCAACAGCGCGGGACGTTTGCCGAACTCCGCGAGCACCGCGGCGCGCATGGTCGCCGACAGTTGCATGCGCAGCCGGGCGATCGCCGGTGACACCGACTGCGGCAGCATCCGGCCCTGATACCGCGACAACGCAGACTCCACGTCACCGGCATCGAGCGCGTCGAACACCTCGCCGACATCGGTGGTGATGGGCGCCAGCAGGCGGTAGGGCCGCGACGCGACGTGCTCGGCGCCGATCACCTTGCGCAGCCGCGACATCTCGGCGCGCACGGTGACGACGTCCAGGTCTTTCTCGTCGAGCAGGACTGCCAGGTGGTCGGCGCTCAACCCCTCCGGGTGCTGGCTCAGCAACACAAGGATGTCGGCGTGCCGGCCGGTCAGATGCGCCACCCGCAGGTGACCGCACTCGTCGGTGGTGACCCAGCGCGGCCGGTCCTTGCCCAGCACCAGCAGGTGTGGCCGCCGCGCCGCGGGCTGCGGGATGCTGCCGGTCAGGCGCAGCAGCGCGAGGTGATTCTCCACGGCGACGGCGGTCGCGCGGACCAACGCCAAGGTCTGCGACGAGGCGACCTGCGAGCCTCCGGTGAGGTCGATGGCACCGAGCAGGGCGCCGCTGTCGGGATCGTGCACCGGCGCGGCGGTGCAACTCCACGGCTGCACGATGCGGGAAAAGTGTTCCGATCCATGAATCTGCAGTTCCCGGTCCAGGGCCAAGGCGGTACCCGGCGCGTTGGTGCCGGCACTGTGCTCGCTCCAGTCCGCACCCGGAACGAAGTTCATCAGCTCGGCCCTGCGACGCGCCGCGCTGTCACCCTCGACCCACAGCAGAGTCCCGTCGGCTGCGGTGACCGCGACGACGACCCCGCTGTCGACGGCATCGTCGACCAGTAGGCGCCTGATCACCGGGAGTGCAGGCGCCAGCGGATGCGTGCTCTGCAGGTTGGCCAGGCTGATGGCGGCGGCCGACTGCCCGGCGGCACAGAAATCAGGGTCGACACCCTTGGCGAGGCTGCGTTCCCAGCTGCGTGCGACGACGGGCCGCACCAAACTCGACTTGAGGGCCGAACCGTCGACCTCGCCCGCCAGAAAGCGGTCGTGAACAGCACGAACCTCTCGGGAGGTCGCATCATCACCCAAGATTGTCGACGAATTCATCTAGGAGGCCACTCCTCTTGCCCAGCCGCGTGCCACGACGATACTCCGCTACCGGAGTCAAGAACGGCGCTTCGGTCTGTGCGGCCCCGTCGGGGCTCTCCTCCCCTCGGGGCCGCACAGAAGTCTCATCGCCAGGCGTTCGCCGCGCGGCGGTCGGTTTCGGCGATATCGCCCGCGCCGTCGCGAACCGCATTGCCGAGCCGGATCAGGATGTCGTTGAGCGCGGCGGCAGCCTGCTGCCAGCGGTCCTGCTCGATGCGGTAGGCGGCAGCGGCTTCGCGGGTCCAGATCTGCTGCAGCGGCGCGATGCGGGTACGCAGATCGTCGAGGGCCGCGTTGAGCCGGGCCGCCGTGGTGTGGATCTCTTGGCGGACCGACACCTCGATCTCACCGAAGTCGTAGGACAGCGCGCCGTCACCGACCGTCATCACAACCCCCGCACATCGGCGCCGACCGAGCTGATCCGCTGGTCATGGGCCGACGCCGCCTCGGCGAGAATCCGTTCATTGGCCCGCACGGTGTCGGCGATGGCATCCAACGCATGACACAACCGCTCCGACTCGGCGTTCCAGCGGTCGACCACTTCGCGGAATCGGACGGCGGCTGCGCCGCTCCAGACCGTGGCCGGTACCGCGCCCACCCGGCCGATGAAAGTCGCCAGCAGGGAACGGATCTCGGCCGATCGACTGTCGGTGGCGGACGCGATATCGCGCATCAACGCGAAATCGGTGCTGAGTCTGTCCTGCATCGGCATCCCCTTGAGTTCGGTGTTGTCTATTGGACGTCGGTTAACCGTGCTCGGTTCCACCGGCATTCAGCCGATGACCCGCGCCGACCGCACTGCCTCGTCACAGGCGGCGTCGATCGCGTCGAAGCGCCCCGGTGCGCTCTGGCACCCGATGCTGATCCGGACGTCGCGGTCGACGAACACGTTCCATCGGATGTCATGCCCGGGCCGCACCTCGCGGTAGGTCACCACGGACCGGCCGGCGCGGTGATCGGCGGCGGTGAAGTCCACGAAGACACCCGGCGGTTCGGCGGCCATCGCCGTACGCAACGCGTCGGCGATGGCCGCCATATCTCCGGACGCAACGCGGGACTGGGTGATGTGCAACGCCGTCTCGCTGTCCGCCGCCGGCGCGACCTGGACCCGGTCGGATCCGGTCCCACCGATCACCCGGCGCACCGTCCAGCCCTCGGGTATCCGCAGCGCGATGCTTCCTTCGACGAGTTCCTTTGTCGTAGAAACCGGTTCACCAGGATCGCGGACACCGACGACGATGGCGATGCCGATGAGTACGGCCACCGCCGCGGCGGCACGCGTCACGTGGCGCAGCGATCGGTGCGCCCGCACCGGACGCGGTGACTCCGGATTCTCGATCTCCACCATCCGGGTGGCCGCCACGCGCAACCGATGCTCGTCGAACAGCCACCCCGCCCTGTTCCTGGCGCGCAGACCGGTGACGATGAGCGCGCCGAGCGCCTCCGCACCCGGTACACCGTCGGGCGCATCGACCCGCACCGCCGCGCCGTAACGCGACGCCAGCTGCGCCACCCGGTCGGCGATGTTTTCGACCGCACCCCAACGCGCTTCGAGATGCAGCGCATCCGGGCCGGCCCGCACCGCCACATGATCGGGTCCGATCTCGACGGAAACGTCCGCGGTCTCACCGAACTCGGCGCGCGGGCAGGTGCTCACGTGCGGCACCGAGACCCGGGCGGCTTCGACCACCACCGCCACCAGTGCCGGCGGCCACCAGGTCGGGTGCACCAATACCACGCTTCGCGTGCTCGTTCCCAGCAGTCTGCCGAACAGGCACTGCCACAATTGCGCCACGTCGACCGGGCGGTCGGCCAGCAGGGTGAGTCGCTCTTCCCCGGCCTGCAGCGCAGCATCGACGAGATCGGTTGGAGGACTTTCTCTCTCACCACCGGTGAGCACACGCAGCCGTCCTGGGCCGATCTCGCACACCGCCTCGATCACCGTGGTTCCAGCCAGGCGACCTGGATGACCCGCTCCCCCTCGGCCCGGGTACACAGCACGGCCCGACCCGGTGGCAATGCCCGCGGGCGGGTGGCGGCCAGCAGCGGTCCGTCGTCGGGGTGCGCACTCATCTGCAAGCTCATGGCGCCGAGTTCACGCAGTCCGGCCGGCACCGGCTCGTACAGGGCACGGGCCGCACCGCCGCTGCGCCGCGCGACGATCAGGTGCAGACCGATGTCCCGGGCGTGCGGAAGCAATTCGGCCAACGGCATGACCGCGGTCGCCGCGAGGTCGTAATCGTCCACCACGACGAAGGTTTCACCGGGTGGCTGCGGGTCGGAAAGCCTGCTGCGCAGCGTCGTGATCGTGCGCTCGAGGCGCCCCGGATCCGAACCGCCCAGGCTGCGGCGCGGATCGACCAGCACCACCTCGGCATCCGGTGCCGTTCGGGCTATCTCGGCGCACAGCAGGCGCAACACCGCGGTCTTGCCGCAGCCAGGCTCCCCGAGCACCAGCAGGTGACTGCCCGCGAAATCCACGGTGACCGGTCGCAGCCGGTTCTCGTCGATCCCCACGACGATGCCCGGGTGCCCTTCGCTCTGCGACATCAGCTCCTGGTGAGTTATCCGTTCGGGTAACAACCGGATCGGGGTCGCGCGCCGACCACCGGAAGGCAGCGGGTCGCAATCGGTCGGCAGCGCTATCACCATCGGTGATCCGTCCGGGCAGATACCGTGGCCGGGCCGGCGGGCCGGCACCTGTCGGGCCCGGTTCCGGTCGATCTCCGAATCGGACGGGTCACCCAGACGCAGCTCTAGGCGGGTACCGAGCTGATCGCGCAACGCGGGCCGGATATCGGCCCACCTCGACGCTGCCAGCATCACGTGCACGCCGAGCGCCAGACCCTCGGTGGCGATGGCGGTGACGGCAGCCTCGATGTCGGGGTGCTCGCCGCGGATCGCCGCCCAGCCGTCCACCACCAGGAAGACCTCGCCGAACGACTCGCCGTCACGGCCGCGGCGCAGCGCCTTTTCACGCGTTCGCAGAACACCGATCAGTTCGGTGACGATGCGGACCGCCAGCGCGCCGTCGGCGCGGCCGGCGACCGCGCCCACATGCGGTAGCACGGCCGTCGATGCCAACTCACCGCCGCCGAAGTCCAACACGTAGAACGCGACGCGAGCCGCATCGTGGGTGGCCGCCAACGCGGTCATCAGGGTCTGCAGGACTGTCGATTTCCCGGACTGCGGACCGCCGATGACCGCGGTGTTGCCCGCGGCGCCGGACAGATCGACGACCAGCGGAACACGCCGATGCTCGAACGTCCGGTCGACGAGTCCGATCGGCACCCGCAGGTCGCCGAAGTCCGCATCGAGGAGCGTTCCCAGCGACGGCGACTCGGTCAACGGTGGCAGCCACACTCCGTGGGCGGCCGGGCCGTGCCCGGCGAACCGGTCGACGACGATGTCCAGCAGACTCGGTCCGGCGCTGCCGGGCGCGGTGAGCATCGGACCCATGGCGGTCGCGGTGAACACGCGGGGTTGCCGCGGTGCGCACCCACTCGCTGCCGTCCGGCCCGACACGAACGCGGCATGGAACCGCACCGGTTCGGCGGCGCCGATCCTCAGATAGGCCGCACCGGGGCGAGCGGGCAGCTGATAGGCGTCGGGAACTCCGATGGCCGTTCGTGATTCACCCGCCGACAACGTCTTCAGGCAGATCCGGTAGGCGAGATTCGCATCGAGGCCGCGCAGCCGGCCTTCGTCGACTCGCTGGCTGGCCAACAGCAGGTGCATTCCCAGCGATCGGCCCAACCGTCCGATCGCGACGAACATATCGGCGAAATCCGGGTGCTGGCTGAGCAGCTCGGAGAATTCGTCGATGACGATGAACAGCGTCGGCAGCGGGTCGAGGGGTGCGCCGGCGCGCCGGGCGGCGCGGTATTCGGCGATGCCCGCGAACTCGCCTGCGGCTCGCAGGATCCGTTGCCGACGGTCGATCTCACCGCGCAACGCGTCGTGCATCCGGTCCACCAGATACGCCTCGTCGGCCAGATTGGTGATCACCGCGGACACATGCCGGGTAGCAGCCAGCCCGAGAAACGTCGCACCGCCTTTGAAGTCGACGAGGATCAGGTTGAGCTGCTCGGGCGAATGCCGGGCGATCATGCCGAGCACGATGGTTCGCAGCAGCTCGGACTTGCCGGAGCCGGTGGCGCCGATACACAACCCATGCGGGCCCATACCGCCTACGGCGGCCTCCCGGATGTCCAGATCAACCCCGACGCCGCCGGCATCGGTTCCGATCGGCACGCGCAGCACCGGGTCGGTGTCACTGTGCCACAGCGTCTTCGGAGCGACGGCGTCGAGATCACCACCGGCTATCCGGGACAACCAGCCGGTGTCGTCGCACGCGGCCACCCGGCCGTACGCGGCCAGCCGGCGGGCCGTCGCCAAGGCCGTCGTGACACTCATCTGGTCGAGCCGGGCGCCGGGTCCTCGTGACGGCTCGATGCGCAGATCGGCCCGCGTGTCCGCAGCGCCGATGTGGATCAGTGTCATCGCGTCGCCGGCCACGGGCGCCGGGCCCGCGTGGTCGACGACGACCAGCAGGTGGCGCGAGCCCCCGTCGCAGTGCCGCAGCGATTCGGCGTCCCGGTACGACATCCGGGCCGTCCCGCCGTGATCGGTGGCGTGCGGATGCTGATGGTGCGGAAGCCATTTGAGCCAATCCCAATGCGGTAGCGCCAGGGCGTCGAGGACCGCGGCCACCCCGAGATCGGCCGGGTGGTGCGATGCCGCGAGTTGGCAGATGACCGCACGTAGCAGCGCACGTGTCGCCGCCACGTCAGCTGCGACGGCCACCGTGCGGGCACCGGCCAGCGAGACGGTGACCGGCAGCTCGGGCACCAGCCGGTGTGCGTCCAGCAACCGTGCCAGCGCCGTGGCGGTCACCGGATCGGTGAGCCCACCAGCCGATTCGGGGCCGGTGTTCAAGGTGGCCGCCGGTGCGGCGCCGACCCCGACGCGGACCACACCGAAGTCCGGATCGTCGCGGCGTGTCATCCACATCGACTCACTGCCGGCGACGGTCCACAACGCTGCGGGCTCGGGATGGCGGGTGATGAGCTGTTCCCGGAACTGGCGGGCATGTTCGTCGAGGCGCGCCGAGAGTGTGGTCAGGTAGGCGAGATACCGGCGGCGGTCGGCGCCGAGTTCGGTGCCGCGGTGCCTGCCGCCGCCAACAACCGTCGACACCAACGCCGAGAGCACCATGGTCACCGGGAACATCAGCAGCACCGGATTGTGCGCCGGCGACGATCCCGAGGCGACGACGGCCGCCACCGCGCCCAGGGCGAGCATCGCGGTGACGGCCGGAACGGCACGGCCCATCGCGGCGCCCACGGCCGGGCGGGGCACCGGCGGTGGCGGGTCGACGGTGATCTCGGCAAGCGCTTCGTTCATTTCCGGGCACGGTAGATAGCGGTCGCCCCGGCGGCAATTCAGCTGTGGATGGTTGCGCACACGCGCACCACGACATGCCTACGTTCGCCCCATGACCTCCGAACTGTGCCGGATCACCGTCCACATCGGTGCCGACAGCATCGATGTGGTGCTGCCGAATGCGGTACCGGTGGCCCTGCTGATACCGCCGCTCTGGGATACCGCGCGCGACCTCGTCGCCGACGCCGACCCGTACCGGATCCCACTGGCTCGAAATCTCTGCGTCCCCGGCCGGGGCGCCCTCGACCCGTCGAAGACGTTGTCGGAGAATGAGATCTGCGATGGTGCCACGCTCGTCCTGTCGACTCAGGACCCGCCGGCGCCGTCGGTGGGACCGTTGCAGGCTGCCGATCGCCTGGCGCAGTCCTCGGCGCGGGCGTGCGCCAGATGGTCACCGCGAGCCTCCGTGCTGACCGCGGCGCTGCTCGCGGTCGCGCTGACCGGGCTGGCGGGGCTGGTCGTCGTACCCGGAACCGCCGGGGTGGCGCATCTGCTGCTGGCCACGACGGCGACCGGGTTCGCCGCCGTGATCGCCGCGCGGGCGATGCCGCGGCACGCCCCGGTGTTCGCGACCATCGCGCTGGGATGTGTTCCGGCGACGGTCATCTCCCTTCCGGTCACCGTGATCGGCGGCAGTGCGCACGACGCCGGCGTCGGCCTGGCCGCGGCGGCAATGGCCATCCTGGTGTGTTCGGGCCGGCTGACGCTGACGCTGTGCGGGTTGTCCCGAACCATCCTCGATCCGGATACCGGATCCGCACCAACACGGGCCCCGGCATACCTGACCGCGGTCGTGACAGCGGCGGCCTGCTGCGCACTGGCCGGGACGGCGCTGATCATCGCGCATGCACCCGGCCCCGCCGACTACGCGCTTTCCGGCGTCGTCGCGGCGGCGCTGTTGCTGATGTCGCGTTCACATGCCGACATCACCCGGCGGGGTTGCCTGCTGGCCTGTGGGACGATCGCAGCAGCGTTGTCTCTCATCGTATTTCGGCTGTTACATGCCGAACATGCCGCACTGGTGAGCCTGATCCTCGTCGCCGCGGCGGCCTGCAGCGCCTGGTTCGCGACCGCACGTGACCAGCGCCAGCTCACCCCGACAGCGCGGCGTTGTGTCGACGTCTTCGAGGGCCTGGCGCTGGCAACGGTGGCTCCGGTCGCGTGCTGGGCGCTCGGGTTCTACCCGGTGCTTCCGAGCGGTGAGTCGGCATGATCGGGCGGTTGCTTTCCCGGGCCTGCCATCTCGCCGGTGCCGCACTGGTGGCAACAGCGTCCTGCGTGCCCTGCCCTGCCCACGCGCTGACCCCACCGTCGATCGACCCGAGCCGGCTTCCCGCCCCCGCAGTCGCCGCACCGCCGCGACCCAGCGCGCAGCGCTCGCCGTGTGTTGTCGCCGAGGCGGCGGCGCGGCCGGGCGCCACCGATCCGCTGGCGGGCCTGAATCTGGCCGCCGTATGGCCGCTCACCCGCGGCGCGGGTCAGCGCGTCGCGGTGATCGACACCGGGGTGAACCGCCATACCCGGCTGACCCGGGTCGATGCCGGCGGCGACTACGTGGGGACCGGCGACGGCACACAGGACTGCGACGGGCACGGCACCGTCGTTGCCGGGATCATCGCCGCGGCCCCTGATCCGGCCGACCCGGGGCATTTCTCCGGCGTTGCACCGGAAGCGATGGTGCTGAGCATCCGCCAGTCCAGCACGGTGTTCGGGCCGGCGGATGACCCGAGCGTCGTCGGGTTCGGAGATGTCGACACCATGGCCGCGGCGGTGCGCACCGCCGCCGATGCCGGTGCGACGGTCCTCAACATCTCGTCGGTGGCCTGCGCGCAGGGTGCTCTGCATGACGGCCCGCTGGGCGCCGCACTCGCCTACGCCGTGGACACCCGCGATGTCGTCATCGTCGCGGCCGCCGGAAACGCAGGCGGGCCGAACCAGTGCCCGCGGCAATCCCCCGCACCCAAGCTGAACTGGGCCGACGCCACGGTGGCGGTGAGCCCGGCCTGGTATGACGACTATGTCCTGACGGTCGGCTCGGTTGACGCCGACGGCACCGCCTCCCCGTTCAGCCTCGCCGGACCGTGGGTTGACGTGGCCGCGCCCGGGGAGCAGATGATCTCGCTGAATCCGGCCGGCCAGGGCCTCACCGACACGCTGCCCACACCCGCCGGGAGCGGACCGATATCAGGCACCAGTTACGCCGCGCCCGTGGTCACCGGGCTGGCCGCGCTGGTGCGGGCGCGGTTCCCGGCCCTGACGGCGCGCCAGGTGATGCAGCGCATCGAGGACACCGCACACCACCGGCCCGGCGGCTGGGATCCCGTCGTCGGCAACGGGGTGGTGGATCCGGGCGCGGCACTGGGATTGTCGACGCCGGAAGCCGGCGTGGCGCCGGCGGGCACCGTCGATGACGCCCGCGGGACGGCGCTCATCGGGGCTGCCGGCTGCGGCGGGGTGCTGGCGCTGGTGCTGGCCACCATGAGTGTCGCGGGACGCTCACGCCAGGATCAGACAGGCCCCGAACGCGAGGATCGCCAAGACCGCGCCGACGGCCAGTGAGATGCGTTGTACGCGAGCAAAGCTCGTATCGTCCTCGAGGTTGCCGTACAGCAGGGCATGCTCCATGCGGCGCAGCTGGAATCGGTGCGCACTGATCTGAAGCCATGTCGCGGGTTGCCGGTTCACACCCTCACGGTAAGGCGGCCAGGGATTCCGGGCCCGCGCCCATACACAGCTCAGCGCCAGCGCGCCCAGACATACGGGACGAGTGATCGCAGGAATTCCAGGTCCGGTCCGGGACGCGCGTCGGCGAAGGCCTGCTGAAAATACTCCTCGGCCACCAAAAGGATGCCCTCGGCGTATTCCCGGGTGAAAGTGATACTGCCGTAATCGTCCATCAGCCTTCGAATGGCGTGGACCAGCTCGGCCGACCGGTCAGCGCGATCCATCCGTAGATAGTCATGCACCAGATCACGGTCAGGGCCTTGGGCAACGGCGGCCAGGTGCACCAGCGTCAGGGTGCGCTTTCCCTCGAACAAGTCACCCAGGATTTCCTTCCCGTACGACTTTTCGTCTCCGATCAGATTGAGCAGGTCGTCGCGAATCTGGAAGGCGGCGCCGAAGTGGAACCCGAACCGAACCAGAGGCCCCAGCTCGACGGTGCCTCCCGAGCCGACAATGGCGCCGACCCGTAGAGGATGAATGGTGGTGTACCAACATGTCTTGTGCATGATCAGCTCGAGGTAGTTCTCGGGAGCCAGATTCTCGACATGATCGTGTTGCCAACCGATCTCGGTCGCCTGGCCTTCCAGCGTGCGCATGGCCATGGTGTCGAACTCGGCCCACACCAGGTCGGCGAGATTGCGGTCCAGTCGCCGAGTCGCCTTGCGCAGCACCTGGCCGGCGATCATCGCCAGACCGTCTCCGGCGTTGAGTGCGGTACCCAGCCCGTAGCGGGCGGCCAGCGTCGGGCTGCCACGGCGCATCTCACTACCGTCGACGATATCGTCGTGTACCAGAAATGCGTTGTGCAGCAGTTCGATTGCCACGGCGATGCCCAGCAGCGCGTCCGGTTCGGCACCGAACGCCCGACCCGCGGATATGCACAACGCGGGCCTCAGCGCCTTGCCGGGCCGGGACGGGTACTCCCGCATGGGACCGTAAAGCCACTGATGCGGTTCACCGTCCGGCATCGCGTCCAGCATCGAATTGCGCACCACTCGGCCCACTTCGCGCAGCCTGGTCTCCACCGCGTCGATCAACTCGGACTGGTCGGCGGTGCTGGTCATGAGGGCTCGGCCACGGTCAACAGCACCGGCAGCCAGATGTCGGGGTGGCCCTCGACCAGCAGTGTGCCGCGGTATACGCCCGTTGCGACGCCTTCGTCGATGCGTATGGAAATGACGACACCACGGCTCGAACGCGCAGGCATCGGCACCTCGACAGGGTCCAAACCGATTCGGTCCGACCCGATCGTGGAACCATCATTGGCCAGCAAGTCGCTGCAGCGCAGCCGAACCGTACCGAGGCCGTCATGGCCGCCGTTGTGCAGCCAAACGACTCCGACGGCGGCTCCGGCACTCTCAGCCCTGATGACAACGCTTCCCATCGCGTCGTCCTCGACCAGATCGAAAATCGCGCTCGCAAATGGTTGCGCCGCCTGTTCATTCTGACGGAGAGCGTCCACCAAATCGCCGATCAACTTCTGCCAGGCACGCCCGACCCGGCTCGCGTCCGGCCGATCGTCATGTTCAGCTCTGTGGGGCGGCGCGCCTTCGGCGGCCGCGGTCCTGACGAATCGGTCGACAAGGTCCGATGCAGCCCGGAAGCCTCGAGCCTGGATCTCACCCAGAGCACGGACATTGGTTGCCGGGTCGAAGAGTGACGCCCAAGGCAGATCTGAAATGTTGCCGTCGTTGCCAGAACCAGCGTTCACGGCGCACACTGCATTCGATTGACCCCCTCGGAATGACTGCTCCACAGGTATGCTAAGCCGAACGTCTGCAGGAGGCGGGGGATGTCACTACTGCACAATCAAGCCGCATTGTTCGGCGCCATCGATGACGAAGTTGTGTCCGCAAAGAAGCGACTCGCGGACCCGAATAGCACGACCCTCGCCGCCGACCGGGCCATCGTGCAAATCGTCGAGGGCTTCCTGCCCGGCACTACCGGGTTCGGTCGATCAGGTTGGTTCCGCGAAATCGCGGATCTATTTGCCCGGACGGCAACCAGCGAAGAGCACGGTCTTTCTGTCTTCCCAGACCTCGACGAAGCTATCGCCGGACTCCAACGTCTGCCGTCGCAGCGCGAGCGATCAGATTCCGCACCCTCAGCCGACTCCTTCGAGGAGCGCAAGCCGTACATACCGGCCAACGACCCCGTGCTCGCTCGAGCCGGATATGCAGCAATGGTCCTGAACAAGGTGTACTCGGCCAAAGCAGACGGGCATGCGGCACCGCCAGGTCTACTCGATGTGATGGCCACGGCCGTGCGAAGCTTCTCATTCGTTTCCCGCGCCGACGGTCTGATCGACGATCAGCTCATCGGTGACGATGCCATCGAGAGCATCGCAGAACGATTATTTGTCGCCGACGGCATCTCGACACGAGGCGAGTGGCTCATGCTCGCCGCCAGCCAGCAGGGTTTCGACGAGGCCAGCGCGACCCGCAGCTTCGAATTCGCTCAAAGCGCCGAGGTTTGTTACGGACGGGTTGTGAAATCCAAGGGCAAGTACTGCAGCATCGTCACAAGTGAATATGTCGCTCCCGACGTCAGCGTGGCTGCCATCGAAAATATTCTCGACCCCATCAATTGGAAAGAATGCAGCAAATTCTTTTCCAGCATGACCATGAACCAGCCAGCTCGCACCAAATTGAGTTGGAGCCGAGTAAACGAGCAGGTCAGCGCCGAACCCGCGAAGTACCATCTTGAGGTGGATCTCCTGTTCTGGAAGGCCAAGCACCAATCACTTGATGGTTCACTTCTGGTCAATTACGACATGGACCCGCAACAGAAACCGTCATGCCTGGTCGAAGTAGACAACGGCTACATTCTGGTCACCCCGGAGAACGACGATGGCAACGGCCAAAAGCCAGGCGTGCGTATACGGAGTACCAAATGCGAACGCATCCAGGGTGTCAGCACCTCGGCAATGGCCGCACTTGCGTGTGTCATGGGATGGAACGATGCCGGGCGCGAAATGCTCGCGGGAACCGCTCGCAAAGTCATCACCGATCCCAACAGCTATCCGAACCTCAAGAAGTTCTATCCATCCACAGAAGTCGACCCAGCCGAAATCTAGGATCATCATGTCCGCTACACCCCAGCTACCACCGAACTTCAAAGACACAGTGCAAGACACCGGCACGCTGACGAACGCACTCATCGACCGGCTCGTTCAGGTCGTCGGCAACGCAGGTGCGCTGTGGATGGACAACGGCTTCGTGCGGGCTGACGTCGCGAAGGTCTCCGATGACATCGGCGTGAAGCTGAAGGAGCAGGCAGTACAGGCCTGGGATGTGGCTGATGCCGACGTGAATCCGTTCTCAACCGGAGGCAACGGTGCCTGATCAGAATGAGCCGCCCGTAGACGATATCGCCGCGATCGCGACCCGCTACGGCTTGGTCGCAAAACAAATCGTCAACGACACCGTCATGGTCGCCACCGACGCGTTCGACCAGATCAACGCGACGCCATCGGTGTTCACCACGGCCGATGCAATCAAGACCGTAGGTCGATTCGCCAACATCGCGCTCGCGGGGAGCCTCTCGCTGGCGAGGGTGGCGCTCGAGATCAAACCCGATCCGCGCGTCCTGCTCGTGGCCGACAACGTCGCTGATTCGGTCTCCAGTGCGCTCGGTGATGTCGTCGACGTCGCAGTAGATGCCGCCGTACAGGTGAGCGATCTCGACGTCAAGGCGACCAAGGACGAAAGCGTCAAGTGGGCGATCCGACTCACAAGCATCGCTGCCCTGCGCGGAGCGGAGATCTTGGAGACGATCGTCGCCGGCCCCAGTGAGTACGGCGAGACACACGCTGAGTACGTCCTCACCTTCAATCCGGTGCCCACCACCGCGGTCGAACTGTCCGCAGTGTCCCTGGCGCGGCCCGGCGACCCGAACAACATCGCCGCCCTGGTGGTCTTCGACTCAGTGGAAATACCTGTAGGTGCGGGGACTTTCACCGTCAAGATCAATACGATGGGCCTGCCCAGCGCTCAGTACGATCTCGTCGTGCAACTGACGAAGGCAGATGGCACATCGGATGTTCAAACGTTCGGCATCGTCATACCACCACCGTGAACGACGACCCGAAGTCGCCCAAGATCGATGAACTCCTCGATCGCGCGATCCGCGCTCTACTCGATGGCGATTCGCAGAAGGCACTCGAACTCGCGAGCCAGGTCCTCAGACTAGACAGCACCAACGTCGACGCCGAAGACTTGATGAGCGCTCCCGTCGATCACGGCGAAATCCGGCGCCTCACTTTGATGTTCGCTGATCTTGTGGACTCCACCGAACTGTCCACACGCACCGAGCCGGAGGTTTATCGCACCGTAGTCGGTCGCTACAAAGAACTGGTCCGAGACATCGTCAATCACCACGAGGGCTATATCTGCTCGACCAAGGGCGACGGACTGATGATACTTTTCGGCCATCCCACCCCCCACGAGAACGACGTACAACGCGCGGTTATGGCCGGCCTACAGATCGCGCGTGACGTGGAAGCACTCAGCGAACGGGTACACCGGAGATTCGGCTTTCGGATCGAGGTCCGGATCGGCATTCACCGTGGTATCGCCTATCTCGACCTCAAGCAGAACGATGTGTATGGGCTCGCGGCGAACCTGACCGCACGGGTGTCCGGTTTGGCGCCCCCTGGCGGCGTGGTTGTCTCCGCGGCAGTCGAGCCTCTGGTCAGCCATCAATTCGATCTGGTGGCTCACCCGGCTCAGAAGGTCAAGGGCGTGTCGGACCCGGTGGCCTATTTCCAGGTGCTCGGCGAGCACACAGTCACCGGTAGAGCGCACCGCGGCCCGTTGGTGGGGCGAGCCAGCGAGCTTGAGTATCTGGAGGAGATCTGGCATGAGGCCCTCACCGGCGCGGTGAAAAAGCCGGGCGTTTCACTGCGAGGAGAAGCCGGCATCGGGAAAAGCCGAGTGGTTCAAGCGGTGCTCGACCGGGCCAAAGAATCGGATGCTGTGATCTTGGAGCTCAACGGTTCTCCGTTTCATGCCGACGTGGGACTCAGGCCCGTCCGCTCCCTGCTCGAACGCCGCTGCGGTATTTCGCGGGAGTCGACAGCCACGGACAGACTGCACTTGCTGTCCGCCGAACTCGAGCGCCTCGGTATCGACCCGGACGGCATGGTTCCACTGCTGGCCCCGGTATTGGGCATCGCCCCAGATGCCGGTTATCAGGCAGCACCGCTGGACGGGAAGAAGTTGTATGACCGGATCGCAAGGGCGGTGGACAGATATCTCATCGGGTGTATCAGTGATCGACCGGCCCTCGTCGTCGCTGAGGACATGCACTGGTTCGACGAGGACACCATCGACGTGGTGCGGTCGCTACTTGACCTGGACCACGGGCGTTTGCTCGTCGTGATGACGGGACGCGACGCCCCGACACTGCCCACCGGCAGTGCAGTTCGTTCATTCGAACTGCAGCCATTGACCGAGGGCGAAACCGACGAGCTTCTCATTTCGCTTCACCCCAACTTCAGCGCCAGTGATCGGGCTGCGGTCCAAAGCCGCTGCGACGGGATCCCGCTGTTCATCGAGGAGATCGCAGCCAAAATCGCCACCCAGCCATCCGATGCGGCCCGTACGTCGTGGGTACCTGACACCATCTACGAAGCGCTGCTCGCACAGCTGCGCGCCACCGACAGGTCAGACCGGTTGATCGAGGCAGCCGCGGCGATCGGCAGCCATATCGACAGAGGCCTGTTGTTCTCCGTAATGGGTTTGGAGCAGCCGGCTTTCGACGAGCTTGTCGAAGACGCTGAGACACGCAGCGTGCTGGTGCCGACAGGCGATGGCTGGCGGTTTCGTCATGAACTTGTTCGAGAGGTCGCCCGCGAACTGTCACCACCGAGTTCCCGCCGTCGACTGCACGGCCGGATCGCCGACGCGATGGTGAACGCTTCCGCGGATAGTAGCCCCGACTGGTCCGTCGTCGCCGGTCACTATGCACGGGCAGAACGGTTCACCGAGGCGGCACATGCATTTCAACATGCGTCGGCCAACGCCCGCCGCCGGGGCTCTGTCAACGAAGCTCGCACCCACCTGGGGTTCGCGATCGACCAGATCAGCAGTGCACCTGCGGGTCCGGAGCGAGACCAGATCGAGACGGCGCTTCGTTTGCAGCGCGGATTCTTGATCTACGCAGCCGAGGGTGCGTCGAGCCCTAATGCGGCGGCCGAATTCGAGCGTTGCCTTGAGATCACCGGCACCGAGCGTAGCGACGATCTTGTCTCCACCTTGTCGGCGATGTACGCGTTCTATGCCATGCGGGCCGACTTGCACCGAGTACAGCAGTTGCTGGATACCGTCCTGCACGCGCTCGAAGGTGGCAGGGAATGGATGCGCCCCTTCAACCTTGCCGGGTTCGGCATGTTGGACTGGTACCGCGGCGACTTCGAATCGGCGCTGCGTCGGCTCCAGTCGGCAGCCGTGGCACGGACGGAAGAGAACTCACTCGCACTCGCACCGATGTGGTTCATGCCCAACGAAGGCACCGCCTCGATCTATACGCATCTCGCACTCGCACTCACGATCCAGGGCGATCTGGTGGGTGCGGAAGCAGAACTGGCGCGAGCAGCGCGTCGGTGCACCGAAATCGGTTTCCCGCAGGGACCTTTCAGTTTGGCGTATGCACGCCATATAGAGTTTCTGATCCGTATCGAAGCCGGTCAAATCGACAGTGCCAAAACGGCAGCCGCTGAGGTCTCACGTATCGGCGAACAGCACGGATTCGACTCTTGGGTGCTCGCCGGCGCGGCTCAGACGGCGACCGCCACCGCACTGGCGGCGCTCGATGCCCCGAGCACCGACGTCGAGACCCTTCAGGGACACGTTGATTCGGTTGATCTGTTCATCGGCACCTGGAACGCACTGGGCGTCAGAGCATTGATCACGATTTACGATGCCGTCGCCGCTCGGTTGTTGCTTGCCGCCGGTCGCAGAGTCCAAGCACACGACCGGATCCAATCCGCCCTTGCCCTCGCCGAGCAGACGGGCATGCACTTCCACGACGCAGAGCTCCTGCGTCTACGGGCACATACCCGGGACAACCGCGAAGATCGACTCGCCGACCTCGCAGCCTCCGTCGCGCTGGCCGGCCGGCAAGGAGCGCTCACATACGAATTGCGCAGTGCACTGGATATATTCGAACTGACTGACGGAGCAAACCGCGACGCCTTGGCCGGTATCGCCGAAAGGTTTCCGGGCGACAGCACGTGGCCATTGCTGGCACGAGTACGGGCGCTCATCACGTGAGTAGGCCCAAGGAGAAGGTCGCCATCCTCGGAGGTGGAATGGCCGGCCTCGCCGCGGCATGGCGACTGAGCGAACCCGGGTGGCGGGAACGTTTCGAGTCGATCACCGTCTACCAGCGCGGATGGCGACTGGGCGGCAAAGGAGCGTCCAGCCGCGGGGTGCACGGCCGTATCGAGGAACACGGCCTCCACATCTGGTTGGGATCCTACGAAAACGCATTCTCGTTACTGCGGGCGTGCTACGCCGAACTCGACCGAACCACAAGTGATCCCGCAGCGCCTATCCGAAACTGGGACCAGGCGTTGATTCCAGCCGACGACCTGGGACTGGCGGACAGGTTCGGAACCGAATGGCTGCAATGGCTCGGAACCTTTGGCCGCAACGACTCCTCACCCGGAGATCCGGCGTCGACCTCGGGGCGCGAGATGACAACCGTCGACTTCGTTGAGCGCGCTCTGCAGCTCTTGCTCGACTTCGCGGACTCGATACAGGATCCCGCGCTTTCCGAACTCGTGCTATCGACCTCTCCCGAACCCGGTCCTGCCGGCGCGGGAACCGGCAAGAGCGCCAAGCTGTTACGGCGCAGCGTAACTGCCGCCATGTTCGGGATGGTCGATTCCTTCGCGAGTTCACCGAGTGGCGATCCACTGGCGGAGGCACTGGAGGCTGCACGCGAGGTCCTGGAAGTCGAGACCCGGCCCGATCACCGGCGGACGTGGTTGCTCGTCTCCATGGTGACCGCCGTCGTTCGGGGCATCATCACCGACAAGCTGGTCACCGACCCGTCAGGATTTCGCGCGATCAACGACGAAGACTTCGGTGATTGGATCCTGCGGCACGGTGCACATCCGGACGTCAGGGACTACCCGCTGATCCGAGGTGTCTACGACCTCGTTTTCGGATATGCCGACGGCGACCCCGACCGTCCGGCATGCGCCGCCGGACTGATGATCTTCCTTATCGGCATGGTGTTGTTCGAATACAAAGGCGCGATCTTCTGGAAGATGACTGCCGGAATGGGCGAGATCGTCATCGCACCGATCTACCAGGTGTTGCGGAGACGTGGCGTGAAGTTCGAGTTCTTCCACCGACTCGACGCGCTGCATATCGACCGACACGACAGGAGTATCGAAGCGATCAGTCTGGGCCGTCAGGCCCTACTCGCCCCCGGCATCGGCGAATACGACCCCCTTGTCAGAATCGGTGGATTGCCGGTCTTCCCGGATGAGCCGATAGCCGAACAGCTGGTGGCACCGGCGGGCTTGTCCGAGCTGGAGTCGCATTTCGGCGACCATGATGACGTCGAGAAGCGAGTGCTTTTCCGCGGCAAAGACTTCGACCGCGTCATATTGGCAGTTTCGCTGGGCATGATCGACAGCGTCGCGAGCGAGATCATCGGCGCCCGACAGCAATGGCGCGACATGACGAGCCATGTCCGAACCGTGGCAACCCAGGCGTTTCAACTGTGGTTACGGCCTACGGAGCCCGAGCTTGGCTGGGCACGCCCCGGGGTGACCGTCAGCGCCTATCTACGACCTTTCGAGACCTGGGCATCTATGCCGCAAACCTTGTGGGCCGAAACTTGGCCCGCCGAGCACCGACCCGGCACGGTCGCATACTTCTGCGGAAGCCTCGATGCCGCATGGCCGGTGACCGAAAACGACGCACAGTACGTCGAACGGAACCGGCGGCAGGTCTATGAGGCCGCCGCAGCCTACATCGAACACAATCTCTTGTTCTACTTCCCGAATGCCTACGGCGACAGCGGATTCGACTGGTCCCTACTCGTCGGAAACGACGGTCGCAAGGGCGCGGCAGCCATGGAAACCCAGCACGTCAGCGTGAATATCGATCCGTCCGACCGGTATGTGCAGTCCGTGCCCGGCTCGGACAAGTACCGCCTCCGCGTCGACGAGAGCGGCTACGAGAACTTGGTCCTGGCCGGCGACTGGACCGATTGCGGTATGAACGCGGGATGCATCGAAGCGGCCGTGATGTCGGGGCTGCAAGCCGCCAACGTATTGATGGGCCGCGGGCGTTTCTACCGGCTCCGCGGCTATTGGCTGCCGTGACCCCTAATTCTCCTTGGCCCGGCGCTCCCGGTAGGCCGCGACGTGTTGGCGGTTGCCGCAGTTGCCGGTATCGCAGAACATGCGTGACCTGTTGCGGGAAAGGTCGACGAGCACGGCGTTGCAATCGCCGGCCGCACAGATCTTCAACCGGCGCAGCTCGCCGGCACGAATGAGGTCGGCCAGCGCCATCGCCATCTCGGCACCCATCCGCTGAGCCAGCGGGTCGTGGATCGACGCCAGGTGCAGATGCCATTCCGGCATCTCGGGGTGCCGGGTCAGCCAGGGGGAAGCGCGGGTGTCCGACAGCAGCGCGTTGACCTGACCGACGGTGCGCTCCTCGTCGTCGGCGACATCCCACACTCGTCCGAGCCGATCACGCAGCCGGTGCACGTCGGCCAGCTCGCCGTCGTCGTGGTCACGGCGTCCGGTCCAGCCGTAGCCGGCCAGGTATTCGTCGAGCGCGGCCTGGTCCCCCAGCTGCTCACCGTCGACGCGGTCGCTGTTCACCAGCGCACACGCGGCCCGCAGTGTGAGTTCTGTGTCATGACTGAAAATCATTTGACTGCTGACCTCCCGCTCTTCTATCGTCATGACCAAAGTTGATTTTACTCATTACATCACCGTTGGGAGCGCAATCATGCTGATGGCGAAGTCGGATACCCACTTCCGTCTCGGTATGGCGTTCGCCCTGAGCTCGGCGATAACCTTCGCGACCTCCGGGCCCTTCGCCAAGGCGCTGATGGAAGCCGGCTGGAGCCCCACCGGCGCGGTCACCGCACGCCTGGCCTTCGGTGCGCTGGTGATGGCGGTGTTCGCCTTCATCGTGCGGCCCGGCTGGGTCCGCGAAGCACTGGGACACACCCGCACGATCGTGGCCTATGGCCTGATCCCGATCGCCGGCGCCCAACTCTGCTACTACAACGCCGTCTCGCATATGTCGGTCGGCGTCGCGCTACTGCTGGAATACACCGCGCCCATCCTGGTGGTGGGCTGGCTCTGGGTCACCACCAAACGCAGGCCGAGCAATCGGACATTGTCCGGCGTCGCGCTGGCTGTTCTGGGAATCATGTTCGTGCTCAACATCTTCGGTGGCACGAGTACTCGCATCGACAACGCCGGGGTGCTGTGGGGCATCGCCGCGGCCATCTGCGCGGCTTGCTATTTCGTGATGAGCGACCGGGTCACCGCCGACGGCAGCGGACTGCACTCGATAACCCTGGCCGCAGGTGGCCTGATCGTGGGCAGCGCAGCCGTCACCGCGCTGGGCCTGACCGGCGTCATGCCACTGACCTTCACCACCAACGACGTCGTCATCGCCGGCGTCACCACCTCCTGGCTGGTGCCCGTGCTCACCCTGGGCGTGGTCAGCACCGCCATCGCCTACGCCCTGGGCATCAGCGGAGTGGCCCGGCTGCGGCCCAGCTTCGCCTCTCTGGTCGGACTCGCCGAGGTGTTGTTCGCGGTGTTGTGGGCCTGGCTGCTGGTGGGCGAGGCGATGACCCCGATCCAGGCATTCGGTGGCGCCATCGTCCTCGTCGGGCTGGCGCTGGCCCGCCGCGGCGACCGATCCGCGGAGGTCGCGGCCGCGAGCTGGCCCGACGCGGCCGCCGGCGCCCCGCGCTGAACGCATCCCACAATGCGATTCGGATGACCCCCGTCAATATGTGAAGATTAGCTACATGATCGTCGCCCAGGTCCTCCCAGCACTGCTCCGGCCCGCGGCCCACCGCATCGCCACCGTCGCCGCGGCAGTCTCGGCGACCGCAGCCACCCTGCTGATCGCCCCCGCAGGTCTGCCGACCGCCGCCGCGGACCCGTGCCCCACCGTCGAGGTGGTGTTCGCCCGCGGGACCAGTGAAGCGCCCGGCATCGGCCGGGTGGGTCAGGCCCTGGTCGACAACCTGCAGGGCCAGGTGGGCTCCGTCGGCGTCTACGCCGTCAACTACCCGGCCACCTACGACTTCCTGGCCGCCGCCGACGGCGCCGTCGACGCCACCAATCACATCTCCGCGATGGCCGCGCAGTGCCCGAACACCCGGATAGTGCTGGGTGGGTACTCGCAGGGTGCCGCCGTGATCGACATGTTGGTCGGCATTCCCCCGCTGGGCAACAAGGTCGGCGAAGTCGGATCGGCGCCCCCACTGCCCGGAAACCTGGTCGGCAACGTCGCGGCGGTGGCCGTATTCGGCAATCCCTCAGCCAAATTCAGCAGGCCGGTGACCAGCGGTAACCTCGGCGGCAGGTCCATCGATCTGTGCAATGACGGCGATCCGATCTGCTCGGACGGCCGCAATCCGTTCGCTCACACGAGCTACGAATCCACCCCGTATCCCGCGCAGGCAGCGGGTTTCATCGCGGGTCTGGTCTAAGGGCCTTCTCGGCGACGGCAGCTCCCAAGTCCGTTAGCCCGGCTAGCATGGGGCCCATGCACATCACTCGACTGCTGGGTTCGGCTGCGACGCTTCTGGTCACCGTCGCGGTCGCCATGACCGGCAGCCCGGTGCTGCCCACCGCCGCGGCGGCCTCGTGCCCCGCCGTCGAAGTGATATTCGCGCGCGGCCGCATCGAACCACCCGGCGCCGGGCAGATCGGCAACGCCTTCATGAGCGCCCTGCGCAGCAAGACCAACAAGAACGTCTCGCTCTACGCGGTGAATTACCCCGCCGACAACCAGATCGACGTCGGCGCCAACGATATGAGCGCACGCGTGCAGTACAACATGAACAACTGCCCGGATACCCGGCTGGTGCTCGGCGGTTACTCCCTGGGTGCCGCGGTCACCGATGTGGTGCTGGCCGTGCCGATGCCGTTGTTCGGTTTCAAGAACCCGCTGCCGCCGGGAGCCGACGAGCACATCGCCGCGGTCGCACTGTTCGGCAACGGAATCCAGTGGGTGGCACCGATCTCCAATTTCAACCCGGTCTATCGCGAGCGGACCATCGAGATGTGCCACGGTGACGATCCCATCTGCAACCCGACCCAACCGGACAACTGGGAAACATCGTGGCCCGACCACCTGCAGCCCGCCTACATCGACTCCGGAATGGTCAACCAGGCCGCCGATTTCGTGGCGGGCCGGATCTAGTCGAGTCGACGATGCCCCGGGGGACGAGGGGCTGAGGAGCGAGACAGTCCGGATCTAGTCGAGTCGACGATGCCCCGAGGGACGAGGGGCTGAGGAGCGAGACAGTCCGGATCTAGTCGGCCAGCTCAGCTCAGCCGGCGGATGTCGCGGGTCACGCTGATCCGCTGCGCGAGCTGATCGTCGCTCGGGTAGTCCACCCCTACCATCGTCAGACCCTTCGCCGGTGCCGCGCTGTAGGCACTCGATCGACTGGTGTGTTCGAGAAGACCGGCGCACCAACCCGGTTCGCGTCGCCACTCGCCCACCGCGATGAGTGCGCCGACCAGTGAGCGCACCATGTTCCAGCAGAACGCATCGGCCGTCACATACGCATTGATCGCGTCACCGTCACGGATCCACTCCAGGCGCTGCAGGTCGCGAATGGTGGTCGCCCCGTCCCGGTGCCGGCAGAACGCCGCGAAATCGTGCAGCCCCAACAGTTCTCGGGATGCGGCCGACATCGCCTCGACGTCCAGCGGCCTCGGCCATGCCGTCACGAAGCGTGCCAGCTCCGGTTCCGCACCGTAGGACGCCGTCGTCAGCCGGTACACGTAATGACGGCGCAATGCCGAGAACCGGGCATCGAAACCCGCCGGAGCCCGCACCACATTGCGCACCCGCACATCGATCGGCAGGAAACGCCCCAATCGCCGGACCAGCGGCGCGAATTCGGGGACATCGGCCGGCCGGTGCCGGGGATAGGCCCGCGGCAGCGCGTCGACCGGGATGTCGACATGGGCTACCTGACCGGTGGCATGCACCCCGGTGTCGGTGCGCCCGGCGGCACGCAGCACCACCGGCGTCCGGAACACCGTCGACAAGGTCTCGTCGATGACGCCGGCTACCGTACGCTGCCCCACCTGGGGAGCCCAGCCGGCGAATTCGGTGCCGTCATAGGCGATATTCAGCCGAAGACGAACATGCCCGCCACCGGAGTCGATGGCGGGCATGTTCGTTGAGCTGTCGTCAGGACTTCGTGTCATCCTCGGCCGGAGCCTCGTCGGCGGCGGCCTCGTCGGCAACCTCGGCGGTCTGGGCGTCGGCGATCGCCTCGTCCTCCGTCTCGACCTCGGCGACCTCTTCGGCCGGGGCCTCGGCGGCAGCCGGAGCGGCCGGCTTTGCAGCCTTGGAAGCAGAAGCCCGGCGGGCACGGTTGGCCTCGTCGGTCACCGTCTTCTCCCGCACCAGCTCGATGACCGCCATGGGTGCGTTGTCACCCTTGCGGTTCTCGACCTTGATGATGCGGGTGTAGCCACCGGCGCGATCGGCGAAGAACGGGCCGATCTCGGCGAACAGGACGTGCACGACATCCTTGTCGCGGATCTTCTTGAGCACCTCACGCCGGTTGTGCAGCGTGCCCTTCTTGGCGTGGGTGATCAGCTTTTCCGCGTACGGCCGCAGCGCCCGGGCCTTGGGCTCGGTCGTAGTGATGCGGCCGTGCTCGAAGAGCGAGGTGGCCAGGTTGGCCAGCAGCGCCTTCTGGTGCGAGGACGACCCGCCGAGGCGAGCACCCTTAGTGGGCTTGGGCATTGCGACTATCTCCTAATGTGGCCGATCCCCGTATCAGGTAGGACCGGGACGGTTTTTGGTTAGAGCTGCTCGGTCTCGGCGAAGTCCTGGGTGTCGTCCAGGTCGTAGCCGGCGTCGCTGTTCCAGGTGCCGGTGGCAACGTCGTAACCGGCGACCTCGGACGGGTCGAAGGAAGCCGGGCTGTCCTTGAGCGAGAGACCCAGCTGGTGCAGCTTGATCTTCACCTCGTCGATGGACTTCTGGCCGAAGTTGCGGATGTCCAGCAGATCGGACTCGGTACGGGCCACCAGCTCGCCCACGGTGTGCACACCCTCACGCTTGAGGCAGTTGTACGACCGCACCGTCAGATCCAGATCGTCGATGGGCAGTGCGAACGACGCGATGTGGTCGGCCTCGGCCGGCGACGGGCCGATCTCGATGCCTTCCGCCTGATCGTTGAGTTCGCGTGCCAGACCGAACAATTCGACCAGGGTCTTACCGGCCGACGCCAGCGCATCGCGCGGGCTGATCGAGTTCTTGGTCTCGACGTCGAGGATCAGCTTGTCGAAGTCGGTGCGCTGCTCGACACGGGTCGCCTCCACCTTGTAGGTGACCTTGAGGACCGGCGAGTAGATGGAATCGACCGGGATACGGCCGATCTCGGCACCCGAGGCCTTGTTCTGCACGGCGGGAACGTAGCCGCGGCCACGCTCGACGACGAGCTCGACCTCCAGCTTGCCCTTGTCGTTCAGGGTGGCGATGTGCATCTCGGGGTTGTGCACCGTGACACCGGCCGGCGGGACGATGTCCCCGGCGGTGACCTCACCCGGGCCCTGCTTGCGCAGGTACATGGTGACGGGCTCGTCTTCCTCCGACGACACGACCAGACCCTTGAGGTTCAGGATCATGTCGGTGACGTCTTCCTTGACACCCGGCACGGTGGTGAACTCGTGCAGCACACCATCGATGCGGATGCTGGTGACCGCCGCGCCCGGGATGGACGACAGCAGCGTGCGACGCAGTGAGTTGCCGAGGGTGTAACCGAATCCGGGCTCCAGCGGTTCGATGACGAACTGGGACCGGTTCTCGGCGATCGACTCTTCGCTGAGGGTGGGGCGCTGAGAAATCAGCATTTTTTCTATTCTCCTTCTCGGCAACCGCTATTTGATGCCGTTCGGTGTCGCGGCCCCCGGCGGGGACACGCGATTCTTACTTCGAGTAGAACTCGACGATGAGCTGTTCGGTCAGCGGGACGTCGATCTGCGCGCGCTCGGGCAGCTGGTGGATGAGGATGCGCTGGCGCTCCCCCACAACCTGCAGCCACGACGGGATCGGGCGGTCGCCCGAGGTCTCGCGGGCGATCTGGAACGGCACGGTGTTGAGCGAGCTGTCCCGCACGTCGATGATGTCGTACTGCGACACCCGGTAGCTGGGGATGTTGACCTTCACACCGTTGACGGTGAAGTGGCCGTGGCTGACCAGCTGACGCGCCATCCGGCGGGTGCGGGCCAGACCGGCCCGGTACACCACGTTGTCCAGGCGGCTTTCCAGGATCTGCAGCAGGTTCTCGCCGGTCTTACCCGTCTGGCGATTGGCCTCTTCGTAGTACTTACGGAACTGCTTCTCCAGCACGCCGTAGGTGAAGCGAGCCTTCTGCTTCTCCTGCAGCTGGGTGCGGTATTCGCTTTCCTTGATCCGCGCGCGACCATGCTGGCCGGGCGGGTAGGGGCGCTTTTCGAACGACTGATCTCCGCCGACGAGGTCGACGCCCAGGCGACGCGACTTGCGCGTCATGGGTCCGGTATAACGAGCCATCTTCTACAGTCCCTTCCCTAGACCCGGCGCCGCTTGGGCGGACGGCAGCCGTTGTGCGGCTGCGGGGTGACGTCGGAAATTGCACCGACCTCCAGGCCGGCGGCCTGCAGGGAACGGATTGCGGTCTCGCGGCCCGAGCCGGGCCCCTTGACGAACACGTCGACCTTCTTGACGCCGTGCTCCTGCGCCTTGCGGGCAGCGTTCTCGGCGGCCAGCTGTGCGGCGAACGGGGTCGACTTACGCGAGCCCTTGAAGCCGACGTGACCCGAGGACGCCCATGCGATGACGTTGCCCTGCGGATCGGTGATCGACACGATCGTGTTGTTGAACGTGCTCTTGATGTGTGCGGCGCCGTGCGGGACGTTCTTCTTTTCCCTGCGACGGGTCTTCTGCCCCTTCTTGGGAGCAGCGCCACCCTTCTTTGCTTGTGCCATCCGGGATTACCTGGCCTTCTTCTTGCCGGCGATGGTGCGCTTGGGGCCCTTGCGGGTGCGCGCGTTGGTCTTGGTTCGCTGGCCACGCACCGGAAGACCGCGACGATGGCGCAGGCCCTGGTAGCAGCCGATCTCGATCTTGCGGCGGATATCTGCCTGCACCTCGCGGCGCAGATCGCCCTCCACCTTCAGGCTGTTGCCCTCGATGTAGTCGCGAAGCTGAGTCACCTGGTCGTCGGACAGATCCTTGGTGCGCAGATCCCGGCTGATGCCGGTGGCATCCAGGATTTCCTGGGAGCGGGTACGGCCGATGCCGTAGATGTAGGTCAGCGCGATCTCCATGCGCTTGTCGCGCGGGAGATCAACGCCCATGAGACGTGCCATTAGGCAGTTGTTCCTTCTCTTTGCGGAGGTCTTTTCCCAGTCCGTTCCCGCCTGCTAGCGGGGTCCGGCCTCCGAACCGGACGTAGATGAGCGGCCCAATCTCTAAAGATTCCAGCCGCTCATTGGTGCTGGGAGGTCTGCATTCAGTTGTCGGTGGTGCTGCGGTACCAGGCTGGTTAGGCCTAGCCCTGCCGCTGCTTGTGCCGCGGATCGGAGCAGATCACCATGACCCGCCCGTGCCGGCGGATCACCCTGCACTTGTCGCAGATCGGCTTGACGCTCGGGTTCACCTTCACGGCTTTACGATCCTGTTCTCTGTCTTGTCGGTATTACTTACTCGGGGCGCGCTGCCAGTTTCGGCGACGCGCTGACGCGTGCCGTTACTTGTAGCGGTACACGATGCGGCCCCGGGACAGGTCGTAGGGCGAAAGCTCCACCACGACGCGGTCCTCGGGCAGGATGCGGATGTAGTGCTGCCGCATCTTGCCGCTGATGTGCGCGAGCACCTTGTGACCGTTCTCCAGCTCAATGCGGAACATCGCATTGGGCAGGGGCTCGACCACGCGGCCCTCGACTTCGATGGCACCGTCTTTCTTGGCCATACTTTTTTGGCGATCCTTTATTCTGCGGTTTCGTGTCTCTTAGGTTTCGTGCGCCCGTTCTCGGCGCAGTACCCGCTCCGACTACTAACGTGGACCGGAGCTGGAGAAATTCCGAAACCATCCTGGAATTCCAGGACAGAGCACGCAAAGTGTCGGCGCGATGACCGCACCGTTGGTCTACGATACCCGCTCTGCGGTCAGGCTCCAAAACGTCGTGACCAGCCCCGCCACCGGGGATGCGGTGGGCGTCGGCCACCGGGTTTCGCCATCGGAGTAACGGCGCCGTCCGCCTCACAATATGACTTGCGCGCGGCGCATAATTATTCCGATGCCTGGATCAGAGTCCCAGCCCCGTAAACCCGCAATCCTCACCGTTGACGACGACCCCGCGGTGTCTCGCGCGGTCGCGCGCGACCTGCGCCGTCACTACGGCGAGCGCTACCGCATCGTGCGGGCCGAATCGGGCCCGGACGCGCTGGACACCCTCAAAGAACTCAAACTGCGCGGCGACACCGTCGCCGTGTTCGTCGCCGACTACCGGATGCCGCAGATGAGCGGTATCGAGTTCCTGGAAAAGGCGATGGACTTCTTCCCGCTCGCCCGTCGGGTGCTGCTGACGGCCTACGCCGACACCCACGCCGCAATCGACGCCATCAACGTCGTCGACCTGGACCACTACCTGCTCAAACCGTGGGATCCGCCGGAGGAGAAGCTCTACCCGGTGATCGACGGGCTGCTCGAAGAATGGCGCGCCGCAGGTGACCGCGGGATGCCCTACACCAAGGTCATCGGCCACCGGTACAACGAACGGTCCTGGCAGGTGCGCCAGTTCCTGGCCCGCAACGGCTACTCGTTCCGCGCCGTCAACGCCGAGGACGCCAAGGGCAGGCAGCTGCTGGACGCCGCCGGTCTGGACGGAACCCGGCTGCCCGTCGTCATCACCGAAAAAGGCGAGACGCTGGTGGAGCCGACCGATGTCGAGCTGGCCACGCTGCTCGGGCTGTCCACCAGCCCGCAACTGGACATGTACGACCTGGCGGTCATCGGTGGCGGCCCCGCCGGGCTGGCCGCCGCGGTCTACGGCGCCTCCGAGGGCCTCAACACCGTGCTCATCGAGAAGGCCACCACCGGAGGCCAGGCCGGCCGCAGTTCGAAGATCGAGAACTACCTGGGCTTCGAG
This sequence comes from Mycobacterium sp., assembly GCA_016197405.1. Lineage (GTDB taxonomy): Bacteria > Actinomycetota > Actinomycetes > Mycobacteriales > Mycobacteriaceae > Mycobacterium. The sequence continues at coordinate 70,008 of JACPVR010000011.1, read as the reverse complement.
AACGGTGTCTCGGGTGCCAACCTGACCACCACGGCGCGCAGACAGGCCGAAAGGTTCGGCGCCGAGGTCATCACCACGCAGGAGGCGGGCCGGCTCGAGGTCAACGGCATCGGCGCAGCACACGCCATCCGGCTCAACGGCGACCAGACCATCGGGGCGCGCGCCGTCATCCTGGCCACCGGCGTGGACTATCGCCAGCTGGAGATCACCGGCTGCTGGGACAACCCCGAGGAGCCGGGGTGCAACTACATCGGCCGGGGCGTCTACTACGGCGCATCGGTTTCGGACAACAACGAATGCGCCGGCGAGGACGTCTATATCGTCGGCGGCGCGAACTCGGCCGGTCAGGCCGCGATGTTCATGGCCGAGAAGGCCCGCACCGTGACGATGCTGATCCGCGGACCCTCGCTGGAGGCCGGTATGTCGCAGTATCTGGTCGACCGCATCACCAAGAAGGACAACATCACCGTCCGGACCTGCACCGAGGTCGTCGACACCGCCGCGACCGACGACCATCTGTCGCACCTGGTGCTGCTCGACAAACGCACCGGTGAGACCGAGACGGTGAGCTGCGACCGCATGTGCTGCTTCATCGGGGCGACACCGCGCACCGAATGGTTGGAGGAGGCGGGAATAGCCCGCGACGACTTCGGCTTCATCCTGTCGGGCCCGGATCTTCGCGAGAAGGTCGGCTGGACGCTGGACCGTCCGCCGCATCACCTGGAAACAAGTGTGCCGGGTGTGTTTGTTGCAGGAGATGTGCGTTCGGAATCCGCCAAACGGGTTGCGGCGGCCGTCGGCGAAGGGTCGATGGCAGTGATGTTGGTGCACCGATACCTGGCCGAGGCCTGAGAGGTAACGATATGGGCGAGCAGTGCCTGGCCACGGAGCTTCGTACCCTGTTCCTGTTCGAGGAGCTGACCGACGCGCAGCTCGACGTGCTGTGCGCCAACGGCAGCATCGAGACCTTCCCGGCCGGTCCCATCGTCGTCGAGGGTGAACCCGCGTCCTGCTTCTACGTGATGATCGACGGCGAGCTGATCATGTCGAAGCGCTCCGGCGGCGTCGACATCCAGACCAATCGCACCTCGCAGCGCGGCGTGTACTTCGGCGCCTGGTCGGCCTACATCCCCGGCGAAGAGCACGTCTATCAGGCATCGGTGCGGCTGACGCGGCCGTCGCGCTGCTTCGTGCTGGATTCGCACGCATTCGCCGCGTTCATGCAAGAACAGTTCCCGATGGCCGTCCACCTGCTCGAAGGCCATATGGTCGGCGGCAGGCGACAGAGCCAGATCATCGGGCAGCGCGAGAAGCTGCTGGCGCTGGGCACGATCACGGCCGGGCTGACCCACCAGCTCAACAACCCCGCGGCGGCCACCGCCCGCGCCGTCTCCGATCTGCAGGAGACCGTCGGCAAGATGCGGCACAAGCTGTCGATGCTCGCCGACGGCAAGTTCTCCCCCGAGGCGCTGCGCGTCCTGGTGTGCATCCAGGACGAAGTCGCCGAACAGGTCGCCAAGTCCAAGACCGTCGAACTCTCGGCACTGGAGTCATCCGATCGCGAGGACGCCATCGGTGACTGGCTGGAAAGCCACGACATCGTCGGCGCCTGGGATTACGCGCCGACCTTCGTCGACGCCGGCCTGGACACCGACTGGCTGGAACGCATCCTGGCCTCGGTCGACGAGGTCGACGCCACGGCGTCGTTGCAGGGCGCTCTGGGCTGGCTGAAATACACCATCGACACCGAACTGCGGATGAATGAGATCGCCGAGGCCAGCAAGCGCATCTCGGCGCTACTGGCCGGCGCCAAGCAGTACTCCCAGATGGACCGCGGCGCCTACCAGAGCGCCGACGTACACGAGCTGCTGCGCAGCACCATCATGATGTTCGGCGACAAGTTCGGCCACGAAGGCAAGGGCCGGCCGATCACCCTGGTCAAGGACATGGATAAGACACTGCCCGAATTGCAGTGCTACCCAGGTGATCTCAACCAGGTGTGGACCAACATCATCGACAACGCGATCCAGGCGATGGACGGACACGGCACCCTGACGGTGCGCACCGCGCGCGAGAACGAGCAGATGATCCGCGTCGAGATCTGCGATGACGGCCCCGGCATCCCCGAGGACATCATCGACCGCATCTTCACCCCGTTCTTCACCACCAAACCGTTCGGCGAAGGCACCGGCCTCGGCCTGGACCTGGCGTGGCGCATCGTGGTGGAAAAGCACGGCGGCAACCTGTCGGTGCAGTCCAAGCCGGGCGACACCCGTTTCATCGTCTGCCTGCCGCTGGTGGCCCCGCCGCCCGCCGAAGTCGCCGAGTAGTTCGGATCAGACCGATCCGTTCGGAATAGCCGTCGGCGCCCATGAGGTTGACGGGAGAATGACGAAACCTGACCTCGGTAAGTTCGGCGTATTCGGTCACTATTCGCAGTGGCAAGGGCGCACGCCCCAACAGCTTCGCGATATCGAACAGCTCGGCTACGGCGCCATCTGGGCCGGCGGTTCGCCGCCCGCCGAGCTCGACTGGGTCGAGCCCATCCTCGCCGCGACCGAGAACCTCAAGCTCGCCACCGGCATCGTCAACATCTGGACCGCGCAGCCCGGCCCGACCAGCGAGTCCTATCACCGCATCGAGAAGGCCTTTCCGGGCCGTTTCCTGCTCGGTATCGGCGTGGGCCATCCCGAAGCGCACGCCGAGTACAAGAAGCCCTATGACGCGCTCACCGAGTACCTGGACAAACTCGACGAATACGGCGTACCCACCGACCGCCGGGTGGTCGCCGCGCTGGGCCCGCAGGTGCTCAAACTGGCGGCACGCCGCAGCGCCGGTGCGCACCCGTACCTGACATCGCCCGAGCACACCGCGCAGGCACGCGAAATCATCGGACCGGACGCCTTCCTGGCGCCCGAACACAAGGTGGTGCTGACCACCGACGCCGAGCAGGCCCGCGCAGTGGGCCGCCAGGCGCTGGACATCTACCTGGGCCTGGCCAACTACACCAACAACTGGAAACGGCTCGGGTTCACCGATGCCGATATCGCCAGGCCGGGCAGTGACGCCCTGGTGGACACCTTCGTCGCCTACGGCACTCCGGAGGCCATCGCGGCGCGGGTCACCCAACACCTCGACGCCGGCGCCGACCATGTGCCGGTCCAGGTGCTGACCGGACCTGACAAGCTGGTACCCGCGCTCGCCGAACTGGCCGGACCGCTTGGGCTGTGAGTGTGCCCACCCGAAACCCCGAAGGGACTTCTGTGACCGAAGCAGCCGACCTCAAGCCCAACCTGGGACGCTTCGGCGTCTGGACGTTCGGGGCGGTGCCGCCCGAGCAGGCCAAACAGATCGAGGACCTGGGCTACGGCGCGCTGTGGGTCGGCGGCTCCCCCGCCGGCGACCTCGAGTTCGTCGAGCCCATCCTGGAAGCGACCGAGAACCTGCAGGTGGCCACGGGCATCGTCAACGTCTGGACGGCACCGGCCGAGCAGGTCGCCGCGTCCTATCACCGCATCGAGAAGGCCTTTCCCGGCCGGTTCCTGCTGGGCATCGGGATCGGGCATCCCGAGCACACCGAGGAGTACCGCAAGCCCTACGACGTGCTGGTGGAGTACCTCGACGCCCTGGACGCGGCCAACGTCCCGACCAGCCGCCGGGTCGTCGCGGCGCTGGGGCCCAAGGTGCTCGAGCTCGCGGCCCGGCGCAGCGCCGGCGCTCATCCCTACCTGACCATACCCGAGCACACCGCGCAGGCGCACGAATTGATGGGCCCGAGTGTCTATCTGGCGCCCGAGCACAAAGTGGTGCTGACGCGCGACGCCGCCCAGGCCCGCGAGATCGGCCGCCAGACCGTCGATTTCTACCTCAACCTGAGCAACTACCTGAACAACTGGAAGCGGCTCGGCTTCACCGACGACGACATCGCCAAACCGGGCAGCGACAAGCTCATCGACGCCGTGGTGGCGCACGGCACACCCGAGGACATCGCGGCGCGGCTGAACGAGCACCTCAGCGCCGGCGCCGACCACGTCTGCATCCAGGTCCTCGGCGGGGCGGACGCTCTCATCCCGACGCTGACCGAGCTTGCCGGCCCGCTGGGGTTGAAGGGCTAACCGGGACTATCGGCTCGGGCCCAGGTCACTTCGGTACGTGACCGGCGGGGCCGCGAAGCCGGGTCCGCGGAGGCGTCGGTGGTGTGTGCCGCGATTCCGAACGCACTCATCGACGTCACCTCCCAATGCGGGGGCACATCGAATTCGCGGGCCATCGCTGCCCGATCGAAGGCCCGGAACTGATGTGCGGCCAATCCGAGGGCCAGACCCTGAATCGTCATGTGCGCCACTGCCTGCCCGAGGTCGTACCGGGAGAATTCGGAGTACTCCCACTCGGTCGTGTCCTCGACGTACACGTGCGCCAGATTCGCCACCAAAAGCGATGCGCCGGCGGCCCAGGCGGCTGAACTGCCGGCCAGGTGACGTACCGTCCGCCGGTGCACCGCATCGCCGCGCCGGGCAACGACGAATGCCCACGGTTGAGAGTTACCCGCCGAGGGAGCCAACCGCGCAGCATCCAGCAGCGTGTCGATCTGGGCATCGGTGACCTCGGCGTGCGGATCGAAGGCCACCGGACTGAACCGGCGGGCCAGCGCGGGATGCAGGGCCGTCGCGGCCGATGCCAGGTCATCGCAGTCGATCATGGCGCCATTGTGGACTGCCGGTACGGCGGGCGGCCAGCCGTTAGGCTCGGCCCATGCGGCTGCTGGTCACCGGGTTCGTCGGCGCCGACTTCGTACATGCGACGGCGCGGTCACAGCCCGAGGACACCTACCGGAAACGGGGTCGATGACATGGCTTTTCGTGAACTGGACGTCCCCGGCGCGTGGGAGATAACCCCGACACTGCGCTCTGATGCCCGCGGAACGTTCTTCGAATGGTTCGGCGACAGCGAGTTCACCGCGATGACAGGGCATCGCCTCGACCTACGTCAGGCCAACTGCTCGGTATCGGCGGCCGGGGTGCTGCGCGGGCTGCATTTCGCGCAGCTGCCGCCGAGCCAGGCCAAGTATGTGACGTGCCTGCGCGGCTCGGTTTTCGACGTCGTCGTCGACATCCGGGTGGGCTCCCCGACATTCGGCCGCTGGGATTCGGTGCTGCTCGACGATCGGTCCCGGCGCACCGTCTACCTCTCCGAAGGCCTGGCCCACGGATTCCTCGCACTGGAGGACGACTCGACGGTGATGTACCTGTGCTCGGCGGGCTATGCACCGGACCGCGAGCACACCATCGCCCCGACCGATCCGGCGATCGGCGTCCGCTGGCCCACGACGGTCTTCGGTTCCGAGGTCGTGCTGTCCGAGCGTGACCGCGACGCCCCCACCCTCGAACAGGTCGGCGCGGCGGGCCTGCTGCCCAGTTGGGCCGATACGGCCGAGTTCGTCGAAAGTCTGCGCCGCAAAACCTGAGGCCAACAGCCGCTTGCGGCGCCGTGGACGCATTTACTAGGATATCCAAGTAATTTGCATCACCGCACCGCCGAGAGGCTCCCCCCATGACTTCCCAAACCGCCCAGATTCCGCACTTCATCGACGGCGCACGCAACAACCTGGCATCGACGCGGACCGCCGACGTGCTCAACCCGAGCACCGGCGAGGTCCAGGCCCAGGTGCTGCTCGCCAGCGCCGCCGATGTCGACACCGCCGTCGCCAGCGCCGTCGAGGCCCAGAAGGTGTGGGCCGCCTACAACCCGCAGCGCCGCGCCCGCGTCTTCATGCGCTTCGTCGACCTGGTCAACCAGAACGCCGATGAGCTGGCTCAGTTGCTGTCCATCGAGCACGGCAAAACCGTCGCCGACTCCCTGGGCGACATCCAGCGCGGTATCGAGGTCATCGAATTCGCGATCGGCATCCCGCACCTGCTCAAGGGTGAGTTCACCGAGGGCGCCGGCACCGGTATCGACGTGTACTCGATCCGCCAGCCGCTCGGCGTCGTCGCCGGTATCACGCCGTTCAACTTCCCGGCGATGATCCCACTGTGGAAGGCCGGACCGGCCCTGGCCTGCGGTAACGCCTTCATTCTCAAGCCCTCCGAGCGGGACCCGTCGGTACCGCTGCGGCTGGCCGAGCTGTTCATCGAGGCCGGCCTGCCCCCGGGCGTCTTCCAGGTCGTGCAGGGCGACAAGGAGGCCGTCGACGCCATCCTGACCCACCCCGACATCCAGGCCGTCGGCTTCGTCGGCAGCTCCGATATCGCGCAGTACATCTACTCGACGGCCGCGGCGCACGGTAAGCGCTCGCAGTGCTTCGGTGGCGCCAAGAACCACATGATCGTGATGCCCGACGCCGACCTGGACCAGGCGGTGGACGCCCTGATCGGCGCCGGATACGGCAGCGCGGGCGAGCGCTGCATGGCGATCAGCGTCGCGGTACCGGTCGGCGAAGAGACCGCGAACCGCCTCCGCAATCGGCTCGTCGAACGCGTCAACCAGCTGCGCGTCGGACACAGCCTCGACCCCAAGGCCGACTATGGACCGCTGGTCACCGGGGCGGCACTCGAACGCGTCCGCGACTACATCGGCCAGGGCGTGGCGGCCGGCGCCGACCTGGTGATCGACGGACGCGAACGCGCCACCGACGAACTGACATTCGACGATCAGGACCTGTCGAAGGGCTTCTTCATCGGCCCCACCCTGTTCGATCACGTCACCACCGACATGTCGATCTACACCGACGAGATCTTCGGCCCGGTGCTGTGCATCGTGCGCGCGCACGACTACGAAGAGGCGTTGAGCCTGCCCACCAAACACGAATACGGCAACGGCGTGGCGATCTTCACCCGCGACGGCGACGCCGCCCGCGACTTCGTCTCCCGGGTCCAGGTCGGCATGGTCGGCGTCAACGTTCCGATCCCGGTTCCGGTGGCCTACCACACCTTCGGCGGCTGGAAGCGCTCCGGCTTCGGTGATCTCAACCAGCACGGGCCGGCATCGATCCAGTTCTACACCAAGGTCAAGACCGTCACCGAGCGCTGGCCCTCGGGCATCAAGGATGGCGCCGAGTTCGTCATCCCGACCATGAACTGAGCTGAAGCAGTCCGATGATGTTCGACATGGACGAAGACGATCGGGTGATCGTCGAAACCGCCGCTGCCTTCGCCACCAAACGCGTTGCGCCCCATGCGCTGGACTGGGATGCCGAGAAGCATTTCCCGACCGACGTGCTACGCGACGCCGCCGAACTCGGGATGGCGGCGATCTACTGCGCGGAGGACGTCGGTGGCAGCGGCCTACGCAGGCTCGACGCCGTACGCATCTTCGAACAGTTGGCGATGGCCGACCCGACCATCGCGGCGTTCCTGTCGATCCACAACATGTGCACCTGGATGATCGACTCGTACGGCACCCCCGAGCAGCGCAAGTCCTGGGTGCCGCGGCTCGCCTCGATGGAGGCCATCGCCAGTTACTGCCTGACCGAACCGGGTGCCGGATCGGATGCGGCAGCGCTGCGCACCAAGGCCGTCCGGGACGGCGATCACTATGTGCTCGACGGGGTCAAGCAGTTCATCTCCGGGGCGGGTTCGTCCGACGTCTACGTCGTGATGGCCCGCACCGGCGGTGACGGCCCCAAGGGCATATCGGCCTTCATCGTCGAAAAGGACACGCCGGGACTGAGTTTCGGTGCCGTCGAAGCCAAGATGGGCTGGAACGCCCAGCCCACCGCCCAGGTGATCCTGGCCGGGGCGCGGGTGCCCGCCGACGCGATGCTGGGCGGCGCCGAAGGCGAGGGCGGCGGTTTCGGTGTCGCGATGAACGGGCTCAACGGCGGCCGGATCAATATCGCCGCCTGCTCGCTGGGCGGCGCGCAGACCGCCTACGAAAAGGCAACGGCCTACCTGCGCGACCGCGAAGCGTTCGGCGGTTCACTGCTCGACGAGCCGACCATCAGGTTCGCCCTCGCCGATATGGCCACCGCGCTGGAGACCTCGCGAATCCTGTTGTGGCGGGCGGCATCCGCGCTGGATGCGAACGCACCCGACAAGGTCGAGTTGTGCGCGATGGCCAAGCGCTACGTCACCGACACCTGTTACGACGTCGCCGACCAGGCTTTGCAGCTGCACGGCGGTTACGGGTACCTGCGTGAGTACGGACTGGAGAAGATCGTTCGCGACCTTCGGGTGCACCGCATCCTGGAGGGCACCAACGAAATCATGCGCGTCGTCATCGGCCGGGCCGAAGCGGCCCGCGCCCGCGCGTCGGCATAGAAGGGATGACCCCGCAATGACCACAGTTGCCTTCCTGGGACTCGGCAATATGGGTGGGCCGATGGCCGCCAATCTCTTGGCCGCCGGCTTCACCGTGCGCGGCTTCGATCCGGTCGCCGCCTCGGCACAGGCCGCGGCGGACAAGGGCGCCGAAGTCTTCGGCAGCGGCGCCGAGGCGGTCGCCGAGGCCGACGTCGTCATCACCATGCTGCCCAGCGGTGACCTGGTGAAACGGTGCTACGCCGAGATCCTGCCCGCCGCGCGGCCCGGCACGCTCTTCATCGACAGCTCGACGATCTCGGTGGACGACGCCCGCGAGGTCAACAAACTCGCCGCCGACCACGGCTTCGCCCAACTCGACGCGCCGGTATCCGGTGGCGTCAAAGGTGCCGTCGCGGGCACGTTGGCCTTCATGGTCGGTGGCGCACCGGAGGCCGTGGCCCAGGCCAAGGCGGTACTGGAACCCATGGCGGCCAAGGTCGTGCACTGCGGTGACGCGGGCGCCGGACAGGCCGCCAAGGTGTGCAACAACATGGTGCTGGCGGTCCAGCAGATCGCGGTGGGTGAAGCCTTCGTGCTGGCGGAGAAGCTGGGACTCTCGGCGCAGTCGCTGTTCGACGTGATCACGGGCGCGACCGGCAACTGCTGGGCGGTGCACACCAATTGCCCGGTGCCCGGACCGGTTCCGACGTCACCGGCCAACAACGATTTCAAGCCGGGCTTCGCCACCGCGTTGATGAACAAGGACCTCGGCCTGGCGATGGATGCGGTGAGTTCGACCGGTTCCTCGGCGCCACTGGGCACCCATGCCGCCGAGATCTACGCCAAATTCGCGACCGACAACGCCGACAAGGATTTCAGCGCCGTCATCACGACACTGCGGTAGCGGGCTGCTCAGTCCGGGATCGGGCCGAGCAGCAACTGGTCGATCACCGGACGCGCGAACCGGATCAGGTCCTGGTGACTGAGATCGGCGACACCGGGATTGGCCAGCACATAGCGCGTGGTGGCCAGACCGATCACGAATGCGCCCATCAGGCCCGCCCGCTGCGCCGGATGATCCGGCGTCACGGTCGCCAGCGCGGGCGCCACCTGGGTGGCGAATACCCGACGCATGGTCTCGACCGCGGACTCACTGGTCATCGTCGCCCGCAACAGGGCGAGGAACGTGGTGTCGCGCTCCCACACCGCGAAGAACCGGGACAACAACACCTCGGCGATATCGGCCGGGTCGACGGTGCTCAGATCGGGCAGGTCGATCCGGAACTCCGCGGCTTCGGCGAACAGTTCCTGCTTGCTCCCGAAGTACCGGATGATCAGCGCCGGGTCGATGCCGACATCGGCGGCCACCGCACGCAATGTGGTGCGCTGGTAACCCTCGGAACCGAACCGCTGCCGGGCCGCCACCAGAATTTCGGCACGCGTCTGCGGTGCGTTGCGCGATCGCCCCGTACTCATCGCGGATCAGAAGTCGCCGGCGCTGCGGCGCAGGGTCTCGATCGAGGCGACCAGGGACCGGGACTCCTCGGCGGACATCCCGATATCGGCGAAGACCTTGCTGTTGAGCGTGTCGGTGGCCTCCTCGACGGTCGAACGCCCCAGCTCGGTGATCTCCACCAGGGTGGTCCGGCCGTCGGTCGGGTGCGGTGAGCGGCGCACCAGACCGTTGCTCTCCAGCCTGCGGATGGCATGCGTGACGCTGGTGACGTGCACCTGCAGCCGGGCCGAGGCCGCGTTGATCGGCAGCGCCCCGTTTCGGCTGAACGCCAACAACCGCAACAGCTCGAACCGCGAGAAGCTCAGATCGTAGGGCCGCAACGCGTTCTCCACCCGGGCCAGCAGGATCTGGTGGGCACGCATCACCGAGGTGACCGCGACCATGCCGTCGACGACATCACCCCAACCGGCGCGCTCCCAGTTGGCCCGCGCCTGCGCGATCGGGTCGGGTTTGTCTGAATCGGACATCCGCCCATTCATACCGCATCGGCGTCGGTGCCAGAGCTCACCCGAACCGCTTGACGGCGAGCGTGTCGAGCAGCACACACAGCCCGTAGAGACACATGGCCAGCACCACGGTGGCGACCACGGCCGACCACATGGTCGGCATCTGGTAGTTGCGCATCGCCACCAGCAGGATCGGACCCACACCGCCGCTGCTGCCGAACCACTCCCCGATCACCGCCCCCACGATGGCCAGCGGCATCGCGACCTTCATCCCGGTGGTCAGCACCGGCAGCCCGGCGGGAATCCTGGCCCGCAGCAGCGTGTTCCACCGCGACGCCCCCAGCACCGCCAACAGGTCGACGGCGCTGCGCGGTCCAGCCGCCAGGCCGGACACGAAGGCCAGATACAGCGGAAAGAACGCGGTGCAGGCAGCCATCGCCGACGGCACCATGTCCCGGTCGAACAGCGCCAGCAGGATCGGCGCCAGCGACACGAACGGGATGGCGCTCTCGATCGTGCCCAGCTGGTCGACACCGCGCCGCAGCACCGGAACCAGCGTCGCGACCAGAGCCACCAGCGCCGCAGCAACCAGAGCCCAGCCGAAACCCTGCAGCGACTCCAGCATGGTGACCTGGATTCCGGCCAGCAGCGTGGCACGGCGGGGGGCGTCGGCGAACACCCTGACCACCGCGAGCGGTGAGGACACCGTGGTGCCGAACACCTGCGCTGCCGCCACCACCTGCCAGAGACCGACGGTGATCGCCAGACCGATCACGGCGTACACCCGGGCGCTGATCGCCCGGCTCACCGCGGCGTCAGCCATCGCCGTCCTGGCCAGTGCTCAGTGCGTCGAGTTCGCCGGTCAACTCGTCGACCATGGCGTGGAATTCCGGGGAACGGGTCACCTCGGTGGTACGCGGCCGTGCGAACGGCACCTCGCGGATCTTGCTGACCCGCCCCGGGCGCGGCGAGAGCACCACCACCCGGTCGGCCAACAGCAGCGCCTCGTCGACGTCATGGGTCACCAGCACCGTGGTCACCGGATCGGCCATCCAGATCCGTTGCAGTTCGGCGTTCAACCGCCGGCGGGTCACCGCGTCCAACGCCCCGAACGGCTCGTCGAGCAGCAGAACCTCGGGCTCGAGCATGATCGAGCGGGCGATCGAAACCCGTTGGCACATACCGCCGGAGAGCTGCCGAGGCCGGGCGTCTTCAAAGCCGGTGAGCCCGACCAGTGCGATGAGTTCGGCGATGCGTTGCTTGTCCACCGGCCGGCGCGCCACCCGGAACGGCAACGCGAGATTGTTGTAGACCGACAGCCACGGCAGCAGCGCATTGTCCTGGAAAGCCACCCCGAGGCGGTGTTTGGCGGCCAGTTCCCGAGGCTGCGCCCCGCCCACCCGAACCGCACCGGTGGTGGGCTCCTCCAGGGAGGCGATCATCCGCAGCAGGGTCGACTTACCGCACCCGGACGGTCCGATCAACGCGATGAACTCACCCGGCGCGATCTTCAACGCGACGTCGCGGATGGCCTCCACCGAACGTCCCCGGCGCATCGCGAACACCTTGCCGACGTAGTCGACGTCGATGGCCGCACCACGGACGGACTGCGCATCACCGGCCTGCATCACGCTCTCCACTACGACCCTTTGTGCAGCTCGCGCAGCAACGACATGTCGACCACCTTGCTGGGCTCGGTGGTCTTCAGCCCGGACGCCGCCATGCCCTTGTAGATCGGGCCGGCCAGGTAGGCATCGTCGATCCAGAGGTAGCCGTTCTGCTTGGTGGCCTCGCTGCCGGCCAGCGGGACGTAGGCGGCGTTGTGCGCGATCTCGCTGTCCAGCGACAGCCCGGCATCCTTGCCGTACTTGTCGACGGCCAGTTTCGGCCCGGCTGTGGGATCGGCGATGTCCTCGTCGAAGCCCTTCAGCGTCGCGGCCAGGAAGCCCTTCAGGGCGTCGCGCTTGTTCTGCAGCGTGCTGGCCGTGACGAAGATCGGCAGGGTGTAGGCGGGCAGGCCCGCGTCGGTGAAAGACAGGATTCCGGGCATCTGCCCGACGGCCGCCTTGTAGGACAGCGCCTCATCGGTGACGAACCCGGCCAGCACGTCGCAGTCGCCGTTGATCAACGCATCCGGGCCGTAGCCGGTCGGGATGAACTTGTAGTCGGGTTCCATCCCGTTGAGCTTGAAGATGGCGTCGAACTTCGTCTGGATACCTTGCGGACCGCCCATCCGCTTGCCCTTGAGCGCAGCCACCGTGGTGATCGGCGCCCGGTAGTCCGACATCAACACGTTGAGGTTGCTCTGGTACATGGTGCCGATGTTGACCAGCGGGTTGCCGTCGGCCGCGGCCGCGACGACGGTGGTGATATCGGTCGCGATGCCGATGTCGGCCTTGCCTGCCGCCACGATGCCCTCGATGGCGCCGATGTCCGAACCACCCGGCAGGAAAGAGACCGCCACGTTCTCCTGCCGGTAATGGCCGTTGCTGTCGGCAAGGAAGAGCGGTGCGTATTCGGTGTCCGGAACCCAAGCCAGCTGCACCGAGAGATCGGTGGTCGCACCGGTTTCCGAGCCGGCCGCCGTGCTAGCCGACGAGCTGTCACCGCTGGGTGATCCGCACGCCGCCAGCATCGGGGTGGCCGCCACCGCGACACCGCCCAGGCCGACGGCACCGAGGAAGGAACGCCGGGAGACGGCACCGGCACGCAAGCGGGAGGAAGGGGTGGGTGACACGGGACACTCCTGGGGGTGGTGGGGTTAGTCGAATCGCTCACTGGCCAGACGGCACAGGCTGGCAACGAGGGAGTAGAGCAGCACGGACAACGCGATCGAGACTGCCGAGCAGGCCCACGCCTCAGCGGTGCGGTAGGACGCCTGCGCGACGATGAGCCGGTAGCCCAAACCGTTTGTCCCCATGATCCATTGGGCGAGCATCGCGCCGGCTACCGCAGCGACGATGGAAAGTCGCAACGAGACCAGGGTGCGCGGAAGCGCGGCCGGCGCGGCCAGGCGGATGAACCGCTGCCAGCGCCGCGCCCCGAGGGCGGTGAACAGATCCTGCGATCCCGGCGGCACCGCCAGTAACCCAGATGTGGTGAACACCAGGACCGGAAAGAATGCGATCAGCGCGGTGATGAGCACGATGGTCGAGGTGTCGTAGCCGAAAACCTTTGCCAGGATGGGCGATATCACCGCGACGGGAAGGCACTGGGTCAGCAACGCGGGCCCGCTGATCATCGCCCGGGCGGCGGGCGAGAACCAGGACACCGTGGCCAGCACCGTCCCGGCGGCCACCCCCAGCAGCATGCCGCCGACCACGACTTCGACGGTGTGCCAGGCGTCGACGACGAAACTGGCCGGCTGCCGGGCGATGTAGGCCAAGACATCCATCGGGTCCGGTGCCACCGCGGGTGGCAACTGCGCCAAGTGCACCCACAGCCACCACACGGCCACCAGGGTGGCCATCGGCCACAGCGCGTCCAGCAGGCCCAGGAACGCTATTCGCCCGACCTTTCGGGTGGTCTTGGTCCGCGGCGACGCCTTCGCCAGCACAACCTCGCCACGGATCGCCAGGTTCGTCACGGCGAATCCGCCATCAGCTGACCGTCGCGAGCAGGTCGGCGTAGCGCGGATCCAGTTCGGCGGCGTACTTCAGGTAACGCAGCGTCAGCCATCGGTTCATCTGCGGCAGCGTGCCTTCCTGCCAGCTGTAACGGCCGCGTTTGGCGTAGCGGGACCGCTGGCCCCACTGCATGCGGGTGTTGGAGTAGATGTCCTGTTCGTTGATGACCTCGTTGACCGCGTTCTGCATGTCGAAGGCCCACTGGAATCCCGGTGACTTGATGGAACTCTCGGGGAACAGCCAGGCCATCCGCAGCGTCATCGAGTTGGCCGACTCCGGCGTGATGAGGAAGTAGAAGACCTGATCGGGGCTCAACGCGAAGAACACGGTGGGCAGCACCGAGGCGAAGGTGATCCGTTTGCGGCGCTCGTCGGACAGGTTCGGCAGGACCGGCAGGATCACCCGGCCGGTCGGGTTGAAGCCGGCGTCCATCCACCGGTAGTGGGTGGGGTGCATGACCTGTCCGTCGGTGTCATCCCACGGCAGGAACTCGGCCATCGAGGCCGGCGCCATGTCGTGGTAGCCCTGGTGCACGAACGACGTGTGGTAGGGCTCGAGGGCGTTCTCGTGCATGCCTTTCCAGTTCCACGGCTGGCCCTTGTATTCCATCGTCTTGACGACCTGCAGATTGCCGACGTCGTAGGCCTCCATCTCGGTGGCCAGCTTGCCCAACGTCGGCGCCAGCGGCATGGCGTCGGTGTCCATGTTGGCGAAGATCATCCCGAACCAGATCTCGACCTTCAACTGCGGCAGCGAGGTTTCGCTGCGCAGTTCGGCCAGCGGGCAGGTCCGTGTCATCTCCGGCGCGGCGACCAGATCACCGTTGAGGTCGTATGCCCAGTAGTGGTAGGCGCACCGGAACTGCTTGGCGTTGCCCTTGTCGCCGTCGACGGTGACCGGATACCCGCGGTGCTGGCAGATCGAGGACATCACCCGCACCACCGCGTCGGCACCGCGCACCACGATCAGCGGCTCATCGGCGACCTGAATGGTGAAATAGTCGCCCTCGTTGGGGATTTGGCTGACATGTCCGAGACACAGCCATTCCCGGGCGAACACGGCTTCCTTCTCGAATTCGTAGAACTCCTCGGAGGTGTAGACGCCGGCCGGCATGGTGCGTGCGGTCGTGTAGTCGGTGGATTCGGCGTCGAGTGCACCGAGGATCGCATGGAGTTTGGGGCTCAGCTGCTGCATGGTTGGCTCCTGGTCGGTGTGGGGGTGGTCAGCCGACGTTGACGACGGCGGGCTCTTCGGCGTTACGGGCGACGACGCACAGGCAGTCGACGTCACCGGGGTTCTCCTCGCGATGCACCAATCCGCCTGGAACGACGACGATCTGGCCTGCCGATCCGGTGAAGTCCTCCTCGCCATCGGGTCCCTCCACGAGGAAGCGCATGGACCCGGAGATGATGCAGACGATGGTGGTCTGCCCCTGATGGTGGTGGGAGACCGAATTGTGTCCGGGCGGAAGGACGCTGACCCCCATCCACATTCCGCCCGCTGCCGCCGCGGTGCCGCGGGACAACGACCCGGACGCACCACCGGCGTCGGCGGCGTTGTCGGCCTGCATCCCGGCCGCACTGACCACCCGGCTACCGCTCGGGAAGGTGATCTGATCAGCTGACGAACTCATCGGTGACTCCCTGTAGGTCTGTGGTGGCGAATCCTTCGATTTCGATCAGGAACTCGGGCCGCACCAGCCGCGACACCACCAGAAGGGTGTTGCCCGGCGGCCGGCGTTGCGGGTAGAGGTCGGCGAAGATGTCCTCGCGGATCCGGTAGAAATCGTCGATGTGGTCCGGGTCGACGAGATAGGTCGTCATCTTCACCAGCTCGGCGAAGGAACTGCCTGCCGCGTCCAGGGTTTCACCCAGTAGCCGGAAGACGGTCCGCATCTGCAGTTCGAAGTCGCCGGCCCCCAGGGTGATGCCGTCGCGATCCACCGAGAGCACACCGCTGACGGCCACCAGCGATGCCCCGGGCGGACAGATGACGGCCGGCGAGTAGAAGCCGACGGTCTTGCCGCCGGTGCCGGCCACCGCGTTGGCCCCCATCAGGATGCTCCACTGGCGACGGCGACCGGCTTACCGGCACTGTTGACCACCCGGTTGCGTAGCGTTCCGATCGCTTCGATGGTCGTCTCGACGATGTCGCCGTCGGTGAGGAATCGTGGCGGTGTTCGGGCGAACCCGACACCGGATGGGGTGCCGGTGGCGATGACGTCGCCGGGACGCAGCGCGACGTACCGGGAGATCACCTCGATCTGTTCGGCGATCGGGAAGATCATGTCGCGAGTGTTGGCCCGCTGCATCACTTCTCCGTTGATGGAGAGCGCGATGTCCAGCTCGGGTGGATATCCCACCTCGTCGGCGGTGGCGATCCATGGACCGATCGGGGTGGAGCCGTCGACGTTCTTGCCCAGATGCCACTGCTTGTGCCGGTGCTGGACGTCGCGTGCGGTGACGTCGTTGACGACGGTGTATCCGTAGACGTGGCCCCCGGCCCGCTCACGCGGGATGTTGCGTCCGGGTGTCCCGATCACCACCCCGAGCTCGACCTCCCAGTCGAATTCGGTGGACAGTGCCGGATTGAGATCGAGGGTGGCGTGGGCCCCGGTCACTGCCGCGGTGGTCTTGAAGAAGACGATCGGGTGGTCGGGCACGGTGGACACGAAGACGTCGGCCGATTCCCGTTGGTGTTCGAAGTAGTTGATGCCGATGCACAGCACACCGCGGCAGTCGGAGCTCAGCGGCGCAAGCAGTTCGACATCGGCGAGCGGAATCGGAGCCGAAGAGGGATGGGCGGGAACTCCGGCGATGAGCTCGTCGATGGATTGCCGCACCGGCTGAACGGCAGCGCCCACCGCGATGCCGGTCAGCGCGACACCGCCGTGGCGGAAGCGGGCGATCTTCATCGGCGTTCAGTCCTTTCCGGCCGCGACCGCATCGGCCGGGTCCCACATCCGGTTTTCGAGCCAGCCCTGGTCATAGGGGGTGCGGAAGTCCAGGGCCAGTCTCAGGTGGATGAACTTCCAGACACCGTCGCGCCGTTCGAAATCGTCGACGTAGACACCGGCCTGCCAGAAGGCGCGATCATGTCCTGCGTTGCAGGCCTGCAACAGTTTCCAGCGCCCGACGGCGCGGTCACCGTCGACTGTGATGTCCTCATTGGTCAGGAAGTGCGCCGTGAACGACATCGCCCGCGCCGCGGCGATGAACGATTCGGCGATGGCGTCCTGTCCGACGATGCGGCTGCCGGGCTGGGCGGACTGACCGCCTTCCACCGGCCGATCGGGTAGGCCCTCCCATACGGCCTCGGGCCAGAACAGCTCCGCCACGGCGCCCCGCAACCGGTCATCGAGACCTTGCATGTAGGCGGCCTTGAGTCGGCGGACAGCATCCTGGGACTCCAGGCGGTCGACCCGATCGAGCAGGGCGGCCGGCGAACTCGGATCGCCGTGCACCGCCGTTTCTCGCAACATATAAAATAGTGAATCACCGGCTCATCGAGGCGTCTACCGGGGAGGTCGGCGTCAACATGATGTTTACAGTCGCGAAATACACTGGGCTACAACGTTAAGAACGAACTCTCCGGAGCCTTCGAAGGTTGCGTCTTGGCGTGCGGCGGATGATGATCATCTGCACCGGCGACAAGGATTTTATAATATCGGTCCATCCGGAACCGATTTCCGGAGTCAGGAACCTCTCCCATCGATTGGCGGTCACGTGCCCGACACCTACATCTCGGTCCGGTTGACCGACGTCCTGGACCCGCTCACGGGTGCCCGGTCCGACGTCTCGTTCGACGTGCCGGGACCACCGGGGATCACCGACGGAACAGTCTTCGACGGCACCGAGCTGTGGGTGCTGCCAGGGTTGTTCGACGCCGACGCGCATCTGCCGGTCATGCAACGCGGTATCCGGGAGTCCGATCGCTGGCGGGCGCTGGCGGGTGGGGTCACCTCGCTGAACACCGCGCTGCCCTGGCAACACATCGCACCACTGGACCTCGACGACGTCACCACCTTCCTGGCGAGCACCGACTTCCCGCGCATCCTGCCCATCCTGACGATCGCCGATGCCCCATCGAGCGCCGAGTTTCCTTGTTGGATAGAAAAATTCGGCGATCAGATCAAGTCCACGTGGATGCCGATCATCAAGATCTACTCCAACGATCCGCACTTCTGGCCGAACCTGGAGGCAATCTGGGCGGCGGGGTGCCGAGCCGCGATCTACTTCTACGACGACGAGTCCTACCAGCAGGTGCTCGCCGCCGACGGGCCGGTGCACTTCCGCCACGTGATCAGCAAGGCCATGGCCGAGGAAGTGCGGTCCCGGCCCGACTCGACCTGTCAGACCTCCCCGCACTTCCTGCTGGACCTGCCGCCCGAACGGCCGGCGGAGTTGCATGTGCTACCCCCGGTCCCCGGCGGCTCGGCACGAGACTCCCTCAAAGAGATCGTCGCCGAGGACGTGGACGTCATCGCCAGCGACCACAACGCGCCGGTCCTGGGCAACACCGGTCCCGGCCTGGAGATCCAACAGCACCTGCTGCCGGCACTACTCACGCTGGCCGAGCAAGGCGTCCTCGACCTGCCGACGGCACTGGCCAAGGCGACGACCGCCGCCGCGACCGTCTTCGCCCCTGCCGCAACACTTTCGGCCGCCAGCGTCATCGTCGACCCCCACCCGACCGGGCCGGCGACACTGTGGCCCGGCCAAGAGGCCCGTCGCGCCGCGTTCGCCGGCGTCCCGCTGGTGGGCACCACCGTCGCGGTGGTTGACGACGGACGCGGCTTCTTCCTGTGACACACTCGGTTGTCGCGACCGTCACGGGGGGAAGGCGCTAGGCAGTGAAGTCGTCCAAGGCACGGCTACCCGCACTGGGTTTGAGCACCGCACGCACCGCGCATCGCGACGTCGCCGACCGGCTGCGGGAGGCGATCGTGTCGGGGGTGCTCCCCAGCGGAACCCACCTCATCCAGGTCGAGCTCGCCCAGACCATGAACGTCAGCGTGACGCCGGTGCGGGAGGCCCTTCGCGAACTGGAGAACGAAGGCCTCGTCGACTTCGATCCGTTCCGGGGCGCCACGGTGCACGCCGTCACCGTCGAAGAGCTCGAAGAGATCTACGAACTGCGCAAGGTCCTCGTTCCGCTCGCCATCCGCGAGCGAGTCGCCACGATCACCGACGAGGAACTCGCCCAGGCCTACAAGATCGCCCGCAGCATGACACTGCGGATGAGCGATTCGGAATGGGTGGATGCCAACCGCCATCTGCACGCCGTACTCGACGGCACCCCCCACCAACCACACCTGCGCAGCTTCCTGCGCCGGCTGTCCGACGTGTCGGCGCTCTACGTCGGCATCTCGGTGCAGTCGGATCCCGAACGGCGCAAGCGCGCCCGCGACGACCACAACGCGCTCATCGCCGCCTACCGCACCCGCAACGCCGAAGCCGTCATCGCGATCATGGTGCGGCACCTCAACGACACCGCCTCGGTGGCGGCCTCCGCACTGCGCAGCCAACACGCCGAAGACGAGCCGGCATCGGCGGACCAGCAGCTCAGCATCAGCTGAGCGGGAGCACGCCGCCGGCCTACAGGTCCTTCTGCAGCAACACATCACCGGTATCGGCGGAAACCACCTGCACCGCGGCAATCTGCTCGATCGGCAGCGAGGTGCTGCCGCTGGGCAGCGCCGTCACACCGTCGACCGCCATCCAGGTGGCCAACCGGGTCTGGCTGCCGTCCCGGCCCACCGCCACCATCGCCAACCGGTCACTGTCGTCGGCCTCGTGCGGCGGGGCACCCGCGGCCCGTTCGGCATAGGTGCACGCCATGTCGATATCGGTGCCCCAGCCATGGCTGGTCAGGGTGACCGTCGCGCTCAGCGAGGACGGCGCGACCGAATCCATCACCATCGCCGACGCCGTCGTCTGCTGGGAGATCCCCGGCTGCACCAGCACCGGCCGTGCCGCAACGAAGACCCCCAGCGCCAGCAGCACCGCGGCGGCCGCGGCGAGCGTCCAGGTGAGCCTGCGGTTATGCCGCCTGCGCCTGCTCACCTTGTCCAGCAGTGACTCCAGAACCCTCGGCCGCAGCGGCGGCGGGTCGGCGGGCCCGGCACCGTCGTCGGCGATGTCGTCGCGGTCCAGCAGCGCCAGCAGGGCGGGCATACCGCTGAGTTCGGATACCGCGGTGCGGCAGCGCTTGCAGCCCGACAGGTGGGTCTCGTACTGGCGGCGCTCGGAGCTGCTCAGCGAGCCCAGCACATAGGCGGCGTCCCACATCTCGTACGGATCCGAGCTCTCGCCCACAACCGCGGTCATCGTGTCACCCCCATCTCCTGCAACGTCAGCCGCAACGCGCGCATCGCGTAGTGCAACCGCGACTTCACGGTGCCCTCCGGAATGTCGAGATCAGCCGCGATCTGCGCCGTAGACCAGCCCAGATAATAGGACCGCCGGATCACCGCGCGGTGCTCGGTGGACAGCTGTGCCAGCGCGTCGCCGAGTAACAACCGGTCCAGTGCGGTGTTGACCTCGTCGGGCCCGGATTGCTCGGGCTCGGCCACACCCTCCAGCGATGTGCGTTCGTTGCGCGAGCGCGCGCTGCGGTGGTCGTCGATGATCATGTTGCGCGCAACGGTAAAAAGCCACGCCCGCGCGGACCGATCCTCGTCGTTGGTCACTTCGGGGTGCTGCCAGGCGCGCAGCAGTGTTTCCTGCACGACGTCCTCCGCGCGCGCCCGATCCCCGGTCAACCGCACGGCATAACGCCACAGCGCCGCGGAATGCTCGTCGTAGAGCACCCGCATGAGCGTGGTTTCCGGATCATCCATCACAACCTCCGCCGAAGACACGAGCCAGAGGGCCGGATGGTTCAGTGTGCGCCCGTCAGGCGGGCAAAGTCAGGATCCGCGGTCCGTCATCGGTGGCGGCGACGGTGTGCTCCCAGTGCGCCGCGCGGGAACCGTCGGTGGTGACGACGGTCCATTCGTCGTCGAGGATGCGGGTCTTGACGGTGCCCAGGGTCAGCATCGGTTCGATGGCCAGCACCGAGCCGGCCGCCAGCAGCGGTCCGCGCCCGGGCGCGCCCTCGTTGGCCAGGAACGGGTCCATATGCATCTGCCTGCCGATGCCGTGACCGCCGTACCCCTCGACGATGCCGTATCCGCGACCGTATTTCCGCTCGGCGGCGCGGGTCCCGAGTTCGATGGCGTGCGAGACGTCGGTGAGCCGGTTACCGGGGATCATGGCGGCGATACCGGCTTCCATCGACTCCCGCGTCGCCGCGGACAACGCCTCGTCGGCGGGGATCAGCTCACCGACGCCGAAGGTGAATGCCGAGTCGCCGTGCCAACCGTCCAGGATGGCGCCGCAGTCGATCGAGACCAGGTCACCGGCGACCAGCACCTCGTCGGCGGTCGGGATGCCGTGCACGACGCGGTCGTTGACCGAGGCGCAGATCGAGGCGGGAAAACCGTGATAACCCAGGAACGACGGGATGGCTCCGGCACCGCGGATGACCGACTCGGCGATCTCGTCGAGCTCCAGCGTGGAGACACCGGGAACGGCAGCCTGCCGGACAGCCAGCAACGCGGCGGCGACGACGGCGCCCGCTGCGGCCATCGCGTCGAGCTCACCGGCGGTGCGCTGCGGAACGACTTTGCGGTTGCGCAATCCAGGCAACGAGACCATCGGCGGGTGGTCGCTTAGCGGCCCAGTGCCCGCAACGCCCGCGCGAACACCTCGTCCAGGGAACCGACGGCGTCGACGGTCTTCAGATCGTCGGCGTAGAAATCGAGCAGCGGTGCGGTCTCGTCGCGGTAGACCTTGAACCGGTTGCGGATGACGTCCTCGGTGTCGTCGGCGCGGCCGCGGCCCTTCAGGCGGGCCACCAACTCGTCCTCGGGCACCCGGAACTCCACCACCGCATCGAGCTTGAGACCGCGCTTGGCCAGCATCTCGGCCAGCGCTTCGGCCTGCTCCACCGAGCGTGGGAACCCGTCGAGGATGAACCCGTCGGCGGCGTCGGGATCGTTGAGCCGATCGTCGACCAGGGCATTGGTCAGCGTCGCGGGCACCAGATCGCCGGCGTCGAGGTATTTCTTGGCCTCCAGGCCGAGATCGGTTCCGGTGCTGATGTTGTGCCGGAACAGGTCACCGGTGGAGATCTGCGGGACGCCGAGCTTCTCGGAGAGTTGGACTGCCTGGGTTCCCTTACCCGCTCCGGGGGGGCCGAGCAAAACGATTCTCACTTCAGGAACCCTTCGTAGTTGCGCTGCATGAGCTGGCTCTCGATCTGCTTGACCGTGTCCAGACCCACACCGATCATGATCAGGACCGCGGTACCGCCGAACGGCAGGTTCTGGACCCCTCCGCCGTTACCCATCTCCAGGAACAGGTTGGGCAGGACGGCGATGACGCCCAGGTAGATCGATCCCGGCAGCGTAATACGGTTCAGCACGAAACGCAGGTAGTCGGCAGTGGGCTTACCGGGGCGGATGCCCGGGATGAAGCCGCCGAACTTCTTCATCTCGTCGGCACGTTCGTCGGGATTGAACGTGATCGAGACGTAGAAGTAGGTGAAGAAGATGATCAAGCCGAAGTACAGCGCGATGTAGACCGGGTCGGCCGGGTTGGTCAGGTAGTTGCTGACGAACTTCGACCACCAGCTGGTACCGGGGTTGGCGCTGCCACTCTCGATGAGCTGGGTGATCAGGTGCGGGATGTAGATCAGCGAGGACGCGAAGATCACCGGGATGACGCCGGCCTGGTTGACCTTCAACGGCAGGTACGTAGAGCTGCCGCCGTACATCCGGCGACCGACCATGCGCTTGGCGTACTGCACCGGGATACGGCGCTGACCCTGCTCGACGAACACCACGCCGATGATGATGATCAGGGCGGCGACGCACACCGCGGTGAACACCAGGCCGCCACGGCTGTCCAGGATCGACTTGCCTTCGGCGGGGATACGGGCGGCGATACCGGCGAAGATCATCAGCGACATACCGTTGCCGATACCGCGCTCGGTGACGAGCTCACCCATCCACATCACCAGGGTCGCGCCTGCGGTCAGCACCAGCACGATGACCACCAGGGCGAAGATGCTCTGGTCGTTGATGATGTCGAGCGTGCAGCCCTGCAGCAGGCCGCCGTTGGCCGCCAGCGCCACGATGCTGGTGGCCTGCAGGATGGCCAGCGCGATCGTCAGATAGCGCGTGTACTGCGTCATCTTGGCCTGGCCGGCCTGGCCTTCCTTACGCAACTGTTCGAAGCGCGGGATGACCACGGTGAGCAGCTGCACGATGATGCTGGCGGTGATGTAGGGCATGACGCCCACCGCGAACACCGTCAGCTGCAGCAGCGCACCGCCGGAGAAGAGGTTGATCAGGGAGTAGATCTGTGCGGAGTCGCCACCGGAGACCTGCTCGATGCACTGGTGCACGTTGCGGTAGTTCACCCCGGGCGAGGGCAACGAGGCGCCGACGCGATAGAGGATGACTATGCCGAGGGTGAACAGGATCTTGCGCCGGAGGTCGGGTGTCCGCAGCGACGAAATAAAAGCCGAGAGCACTCTTCCTCCTGCGCGGCCGACTTTGGCGACCGCGACGTGCCGATGAGGCTGGTCTGGCCAGCGTCTGATGGGTCCTGGTGTCAGCGCGAAATCCAGGTCTTGTTCCTGGCCGTAGCCGCCCCGACGTGCTCAAAGGCTGGCCCGACATATCGCGCGCCGATCAGTCTACGAGACTAACAGCTGGCTACCCCAACTCCGTATCCGCGGCATCGGCCGCGTTCACAGGCAGCACTCAGGATGTGGCGGGTAATCTCGGGAGATAGTTCATTACACTGACTAACTAATCCGCTACCGAGGAGACAGCCACATGCCACGCGCCGATGACGACACCTGGGACCTGGCCTCGAGCGTCGGTGCCACTGCCACCATGGTGGCCGCGGCCCGCGCCGTCGCGACCAACGCGGAGAACCCGGTGATCGACGATCGGTTCGCCGAACCACTGGTTCGCGCCGTCGGCGTCGACTTCTTCACCCGGCTGGCCTCCGGGGAACTCAAGCCCGAGGACCTCGACGGCGGCGACTCCCCGGTGGGGATGCGCCGGTTCGCCGACGGTATGGCGGCCCGCACCCGGTTCTTCGACGACTTCTTCGCCGACGCCACCGCGGCCGGGGTGCGCCAGGCGGTGATCCTGGCCTCCGGTCTGGACGCCAGGGCTTACCGGCTGTCCTGGCCCGACGACATGGTGGTCTTCGAGATCGACCAGCCCGAAGTACTGGCGTTCAAATCCGAGACGCTGGCCGGGCTGGGCGCCTCCCCCACCGCGGACCTGCGCACCGTGGCCATCGACCTGCGCCAGGACTGGCCCGCGGCGCTCGCCGCGGCCGGTTTCGACCGCACCAAGCCGACCGCGTGGATCGCCGAAGGATTGTTCGGTTACCTGCCACCCGAAGCCCAGGATCGGCTGTTGGACCAGGTCAGTGAGCTTTCCGCGCCCGG
Organism: Mycobacterium sp.; assembly: GCA_016197405.1. Classification (GTDB taxonomy): domain Bacteria; phylum Actinomycetota; class Actinomycetes; order Mycobacteriales; family Mycobacteriaceae; genus Mycobacterium. The sequence continues at coordinate 45,662 of JACPVR010000011.1, read as the reverse complement.
GAGCCGGGTTGCTGCCGAAGGGGTGCCGTCGCATCACGACGTCGATCACGACGAGGTCAGGGAGAAGATGCAGTCCGGGGCCGACCGCTGGCGCGAGCACGGTTTCGACCTCGATTTCTCCGAGCTGGTGTTCCTCGGTGATCGCGCCGACGTCCCCACCTACCTGCAGGGACACGGTTGGGCCGCCACCGGCATGCCGACGAATGAGCTGTTGACCAAGTATGGTCTGGAACCGCTGCAAGCTGACGAGGGTTTCGCCGACGTCGTCTACATCACCGCGACAAGATAGGTGGGCGATGGCACGTTCCGACAGCGACAGCTGGGATCTGGCATCCAGCGTGGGAGCCACGGCGACCATGGTCGCCGCGGCGCGTGCACTGGCCAGCACCGAACCTGACGCCATCATCGACGACCCGTACGCCGCGACCCTGGTGCGGGCCGTCGGGGTGGACTTCTTCACCCGGCTCGTCGACGGCGAGATCGACATCCCGGCCGATGCCGGCGGTGACGGCGTTCGCCTCATCACCGACGTGATGGCGGTCCGGACCCGGTTCTTCGACGACTTCTTCATCGACGCCGGCGAGTCCGGGATCCGGCAGGCGGTCATCCTGGCCTCCGGGCTGGACTGCCGGGCCTACCGGCTGCCGTGGCCCGCGGGCACCGTGGTCTACGAGATCGACCAGCCGGCCGTCATCGAGTTCAAGTCCCGAACGCTCGCCGATGCCGGTGCCGAACCGACCGCGACGGTGCGCACGGTCGGCATCGACCTGCGGGAAGACTGGCCGGCAGCGCTGCGCGCCGCCGGTTTCGACGACACCGCGCCTTCGGCGTGGAGCGCCGAGGGTCTGCTGATGTACCTGCCGCCGGAAGCCCAGGACCGGCTGTTCGACGACGTCACCGCGCTCTCGGCGGCGGGAAGCAGGCTGGCCACCGAGTATCACGGCGGCGATTTCGGCCAGAGCCTCGGCGAACGTGCGAAAGACCTGGTCGGTCAGTGGGGTGAGCACGGTTTCGACGTCGATCTCTCGCAGCTGTTCTATCCCGGTGAACGCCACCACGTGGTGGACTACCTGGCCGAACGCGGATGGCAGGTCATCAGCCAGAGCCGTCCCGAGGTGTTCGCCCGCTACGGGCGTCGGTTCCCCGAAACCGCAGCTCCACTGCAGAATTCCATCTCCGTTACCGCGATCCGCGACTGAAGGGCACCATGACCACCTCACAACGCTCCGAAGGCGACTCCTGGGACCTGGCGTCCAGCGTCGGCGCCACCGCGACGGCGGTCGCGGCATCGCGCGCGCTGGCATCGCAGGGCCCGGACGCCCTGCTCGATGACCGGTTCGCCGATCCGCTGGTCCGAGCCGTCGGACTCGACGCCTTCATCAGACTGATCGACGGGGACGTCGCGATCGAGGACGATCCGATGCTCAACCGGCAGAGCATGTGCGAGCAGATCGCGGTCCGGACCCGCTTCTTCGACGATTTCTTCAGCAGTGCGGCCACCTCCGGTATCCGCCAGGCCGTCATCCTGGCGGCCGGCTTGGACACCCGTGCCTACCGCCTGACCTGGCCGGCGGGCATGGTCGTCTTCGAGGTGGACCAGCCCGAGGTGATCTCCTTCAAGACCAACACGCTGGCCGAACTGGGTGCGACGACGACGGCCGATCGCCGGACCGTGAGCGTGGACCTGCGCGAGGACTGGCCGAAGGCGCTCCAGGACAGCGGTTTCGACCCCGGTGCCCCCACCGCGTGGATCGCCGAGGGGTTACTGGTCTACCTGCCGCCGGAGGCCCAGGACCGGTTGTTCGACAACATCACCGCGTTGTCGGCCGCGGGCAGCCGGCTGGCGACCGAACACATGGACATGAGCTCGCTGCCCGAGGACTGGGCAGCCAAGCTCGACGAGCGGTCCAAGCGCATCGGCGCCGATATCAACCTCGCCGAACTGTTCTATATGGGCGAACGGACCTCGGCGGCCGCCTATCTGAAGGCACACGGTTGGCGAACCTCGGTGTTGCGGACGTTCGACGCCTACGCCGTCAACGGTTTCGAGCCACCGGACGACGAGCTCGCCACGTTCTCCGGCGATTCCGGATACCTGTTCGCCACGCTGGGATAGCCGCGACCATGAGCCGAACCGACGACGATTCCTGGGATCTGGCCTCCAGCGTCGGGGCCACCGCCACCATGGTGGCGGCCGGACGCGCGCTGGCCAGCGCCGACCCGCGCAAGCTGATCGACGACCCGTACGCCGACCCGCTGGTGCGCGCGGTGGGTATCGATTTCTTCACCAAGATGCTCGACGGTGAGCTCGACCTGTCGCAGTTCGGTGACAGCTCACCCGAACGGGCCCAGGCGATGATCGACGGAATGGCGGTGCGCACCAAGTTCTTCGACGACTACTTCACCGCTGCCACGGCGGGCGGGGTGCGCCAGGCGGTGATCCTGGCCGCGGGCCTGGATGCGCGCGCCTACCGGTTGCCGTGGCCGGCGGGCACCGTGGTCTACGAGATCGACCAACCACAGGTCATCGAATTCAAGAGCCGGACCCTGGCCGGTATCGGTGCCCGGCCCACCGCGACGCGCCACCCGGTCGCCATCGACCTGCGCGACGACTGGCCGGCGGCACTGGCGGCGGCGGGCTTCGACCCGAGCGCCCCGACGGCCTGGCTGGCCGAGGGCCTGCTGATCTACCTGCCCGGGGAAGCGCAAGACCGGTTGTTCGACCAGATCACCGCGCTGTCGGCGCCGGGTAGCACCGTCGCGACCGAATTCGCGCCCGGCATCATCGATTTCGATGCCGACAAGGCGCGGGACATGTCGGCGACCCTGCGGGCGCAGGGCCTCGACATCGATATGACCGACCTGGTGTACGCCGGGCCGCGCAACAAGGCCATGGACTATCTGAGCGCACTGGGCTGGCGGGTGGACACGGCATCGCGCACCGAACTGTTCGCTCGGTTCGGCCTCGACGCGCCGCCGCCGCGCGAGGACGGCGACGCGCTCGGCGAAATCGTGTACGTCAGCGCGGTTCTAGAGGCGCCAGTCGCCTAACCACAGCGCCTGCGCACCGGTCAGCGAGCGCTGCACACCGTCGGCGACACCGATGAGCGAACGCCCGAGCAGCACACCGGCAAGATCGGGCAGCGACGCCGCGGCGGGCTGCGAGGAGGGCCGGGGCCGCAGCAGGTCCATCAGACCCGATCCCGGATACCCGGCCAGTTTGACCTTGTCGTCGGCGTCCAGGCCGGCCAGTACCTTGGCCCGCCGGATCGCGGTGCGCAACCCACCGAGCTCGTCGACGAGGCCGCGTTCCAGCGCGTCGGCCCCGGTCCACACCCGGCCGCGCGCGATCTCGTCGACGGCCTGCACACTCAGATTGCGGCCCTCGGCGACGCGCGCGACGAAGTCGGTGTAGAACAGGTCGGCCTCGGCTTCGACGTGCGCGTGCTGCTCGGCGGTGAACGGTGCGTTCACCGACCAGGCGTCGGCGTTGGCGTTGGTGCGCACACTGTCGGTGCCGACACCGAGGCGGTCCTTGAGATCGCGGGCCACCAGCTTGCCCGTGACGACACCGATCGAACCGGTGATGGTGCCCGGGTTGGCGACGATCGCGTCGGCGCCCATCGACACGTAATAGCCGCCCGAGGCGGCCACCGCACCCATCGACGCGACGACCGGGACACCCCCGTCGCGGGCCCGCTGCACCTCGCGCCAGATGGTCTCCGAACCGGTCACCGAGCCGCCGGGACTGTCGACGCGCAGCACTATCGCGACGACGTCGTCATCGGCGGCCGCCTCGCGCAGCGCGGCCGCGATGGTGTCGCCGCCGGCGCTGGAGTTCCCCCCGAAGGGCAGCACCTGCGGGCCGCCTCGGCCGCTGACGATCGGACCGGCCAGTGTCACCACGGCGACGGTCGGGCGCGATCGGCCCGGCAGTGCGACATTCGGCGGTCCGGGCCGGCGGCCCGGCGCGGTGGCCTTGGCATAGCGCTGCAGGTACAGCCGGGCCGGCGCCGATTCGGCGTCGGCGTCACCGGAGTCGGCGGAGATGTCCTCGGCGCCACCGAGTTCGGCGATCCGCCGGTAGGCCTCGTCGCGGAAGCCGATGCGGTCGACCAGGCGACCGCCGACCGCGTCGTCGCGCAGCAGCGGGGCACGGTCGGCCAGCGCGTCCAACTCGGCGACGGTCACCGCACGCGACTGCGCGATATCGCTGAAGACCTGGGCGTGCAGACTGGCCAGCAGCCGGCTGTCGGCCTCGCGGTGGGCATCGGTGTAGGAGTCCTGGGTGAACAGGTTCGCCGCCGATTTGTATTCGCCGCGCGCCACGAACTGCGCCTCGACACCGAGCTTCTCCAGTGCGTCCCGCAGGAACATCGCGTTGGTGGCAAAGCCCACCAGTCCGACGGTTCCCGAGGGCTGCATCCACACCTCGCCGAATGCCGACGCCAGGTAGTACGACATGGTGCCGGGATAGGTCTCCGCCCAGGCCAGCGACGGCTTGACCGCGGTGAACGCCGCGATCGCCTCGCGCAGCTCCTGGACGGGTCCGGCGGCCGCGGCGGGCAGTTGCACCCGGGCGATCAGGCCGGCCACCCTCGGGTCCTCGGCGGCACGGTGGATCGCCGAGACGGCCTCGGCCAGAACCAGCGGGCGACCGTTGCCGTTGATGAAGGCCAGCGGATCGAAGCCGGCGGCCTCCGGTGGTGCGGTCTGCAGGTCGAGTTCGAGGATGCAGCCGTCGGGCACGCCGTTGTGCCGGGCGGTGTCGACCCGCCGGGCAAGTGCGCGGACGTCGTCGACCCCGGGGATGCCGGACAGTAAGGAAAGCATGTCATCGAGCGTACCGACGGGACACCCGCGGCCCCCGGCTGCGCTCAGGCCAGCAGGGTGTAGTTCATGACGGTGAGGCACACGGCGCCCCACGCCGGCATCGAGAACAGCACGGCGTAGAACCCACCGCGCAACGCGCTGTCGAATGGGTGGCTGCCACCGGTGCACCCCGACTCCCCGGCTGGGGACACCTCCCCTGCTGTACGCATTGCGCTCTCCCCCGTCGGCTACGGCACCCACCCCGAGTTTCACTGTTGTTAAACAGCCCGTATTCGATAGTTATATCAGCGCCGCCAGTCGGCAGAACTTCAACACGGCAAATCATCCACAGGTTCGTCGGATCGTCGAAACCGCGCCGTCAGGCAAGCCAGTCCGCGTTCCGGCGGCCGCGATACTCAATGGTCGAAGGTGTAACGGCAAATCCGCCGTATCGCCCACTAGCGCCCGAGCAGGGCCGCGTACTCGGGGCAGTAGATACCCGCGGCGGCCCGCATCAGGCTCGCCGACTGCGCGCGGCTCAGCCCGCCGGCCTGCAGCTGACTGACCACCCCGCGCACCACCGGAACGGGGTTGACGGCATTGGCCTGCAGACCCGTCGTCAGCATGTTGCAGATGCCGTGTCCGACGGCGGGCAGGTCGACACCGGGCCCGGACGGCACACCCAGTTCGGTCGCGATCTGGGTGAACCGCTGATCTTCGTCGGTGGTGGCCCCGGCCGGTGCGGCGCCCAGCCCGGCCCCCAGGGCCAGGCAGGTTCCCAACAGGATCCCGGAGACGGCACGACGGTGACGCATGCGAATCATCAAACTCCTCGGTGTCGCCAGAATTGTAGCGACGCAAGCTGTGCCGTGCGCTGTGTGGAACCGGGCCCGGATACGCGAAAACCCCCGCCGCGGCGGGGGTTTTGCGGTTGTTCGTCACAGCTCGGTGGCGCTGCCTCCGGCGGCGGTGATGGCCTCGCGGGCACTACCGCTGAACTTGTGCGCGGTGACATCGACCTTGGCCGACAGCTTGCCGTCGCCGAGCACCTTCACCAGGACGTTCTTGCGAACCAGGCCCTTGGCGACCAGGTCGTCGACACCGACGGTGCCACCTTCCGGGAACGCCTTGGCGAGCTCGCCGACGTTGACCACGGCGTACTCGGTGCGGAACCGGTTACGGAAACCCTTGAGCTTGGGCAACCGCATGTGGATGGGCATCTGCCCACCCTCGAAGGTCACCGGCACGTTCTTGCGGGCCTTGGTGCCCTTGGTGCCGCGGCCCGCGGTCTTACCCTTGGAGCCTTCGCCACGACCGACACGGGTCTTCTTGGTCTTCGAGCCGGCGGCCGGCTTGAGATCGTGAAGCTTGATCACATCGCTCATTTGGAGACTTCCTCCACCTCTACGAGGTGGTGCACCGCTTTGATGAGACCGCGGGTCACCGCGTCATCTTCACGGACCACCGACTGGCGGATCTTGTGCAGGCCGAGGGTCCGCAGGCTCTGCCGCTGGTTCCAGCGGGTGCCGACGGTGCCACGCACCTGGGTGATTTTGAGATCGGACATGACTAGCTGCTTCCTTCACGCGCTGCCGCGGCGGCCAGCGCATCGCTCTCGCGACGTGCGCGCAGCATGCCGGCCGGCGCGACGTCCTCGATGGACAGGCCACGACGGGCCGCCACTTCTTCGGGGCGCTGAATCATCTTCAGCGCGGCCACGGTTGCATGCACCACGTTGATGGCGTTGTCGCTACCCAGCGACTTGGCCAGCACGTCGTGCACACCGGCGCACTCCAGCACGGCACGGACAGCACCGCCGGCGATGACACCGGTACCGGGGCTGGCCGGGCGCAGCATGACGACGCCGGCGGCGGCCTCACCCTGCACCGGGTGCACGATGGTGGCACCGATCAGCGGGACGCGGAAGAAGTTCTTGCGAGCTTCCTCGACACCCTTGGCGATCGCGGCCGGAACTTCCTTGGCCTTGCCGTAGCCGACACCGACCATGCCCTTGCCGTCGCCCACGATGACCAGCGCGGTGAAGCTGAAGCGCCGACCACCCTTGACCACCTTGGAGACGCGGTTGATGGTGACGACCCGCTCCAGGTAATTGCTCTTGTCGCCGCCGTCGCGGCCACCACGCCCACCACGGTCACCGCGGTCGTCACGACGACCACGGCCGCCGCGATCGTTACCGCGCTGCTCGTCGGTGCGGGTGCCTGCGCTGGGGGCGCCAGTATTCGAGACCACCGGGGCCTCGGTTCCCGAATTCTGCTCCGCCATTACGCGGTCCTTCCGCTGTTGTACTCAGTCACTAGAAAACCAGTCCGTTCTCGCGGGCGGCGTCGGCCAGGGCCGCGATGCGACCGCCATAGGTGTTTCCGCCACGGTCGAACACGACGGTTTCGATGCCAGCTGCCTTGGCGCGCTCGGCGATCAGCTGACCGACCCGCACGCTGTGGGCCTTCTTGTCACCCTCGACGGCGCGCACATCGGCCTCGATCGACGAGGCCGCGGCCAGCGTGGTCCCAGTCAGGTCGTTGACCAGCTGCACGTGGATGTGCCGCGATGAGCGGTTGACCACCAGGCGCGGACGCTCGGCGGTACCCGAGACCCGCTTGCGCAGACGCGCATGCCGACGGATTCGCGCCGTCCGGCGGGTCGCGGAGATGTTCTGACCGACCGGCTTGTGTCCGGTGGTCGCTGCTCCATCAGTCTTGGAAGCCATGGTCACTTACCTGTCTTTCCGACCTTGCGGCGGATCTGCTCACCCTGGTAGCGGATGCCCTTGCCCTTATAGGGATCGCTCTTCCGAAGGCGGCGGATGTTCGCCGCGATCTGGCCGACTTTCTGCTTGTCGATTCCGGTGATCGAGAACTTGGTCGGGGTCTCCACCGCGAAGGTGACGCCCTCCGGGGCGGTGATCAGGACCGGGTGGCTGTAGCCCAGGGCGAACTCGAGGTCGCTGCCCTTGGCCACCACGCGGTAACCGACACCGAAGATCTCCATCTTGGTGGTGTAGCCCTCGGTGACACCGGTGACCAGGTTGGCCACCAACGTCCGGGACAGGCCGTGCAACGAACGGTTGCGCCGCTCGTCGTCGGGCCGGGTCACCACGATGGCGCCGTCGTCGTCACGTGCGACGACGATGGGCTCGGCCACCGCGAGCGACAGTGTGCCCTTGGGACCCTTGACGGACACGTTCTGTCCGTCGATCGTTACATCGACTCCGGCGGGAACCGGAACCGGCTGCTTTCCAATACGCGACATATCTCTACTCTCCTGTCCCGCTACCAGACGTACGCGAGGACTTCGCCGCCCACGCCCTGCCTGGCTGCCTGGCGATCGGTGAGCAGGCCCGAGGACGTGGAGATGATCGCCACGCCCAGGCCGCCGAGAACGCGCGGCAGACTGGTGGATTTCGCGTAGACCCGCAGGCCTGGCTTGGACACTCGGCGGAGGCCGGCGATGCTGCGCTCGCGGCTCGGACCGTATTTGAGCTGAACCACCAGCGCCTTGCCCACGCGGGCATCTTCGGTGCGGTAGTCGCTGATGTAACCCTGCTCCTTGAGGATCTCGGCGATGTTCGCCTTGATCTTCGAGTGCGGCAGAGTCACCTCGTCGTGGTACGCCGAGTTGGCGTTGCGCAGACGCGTCAAGAAGTCCGCGATCGGATCCGTCATTGTCATGACAGTGGTGTCACCTTCCTCGCGGCGGTTCCCCTGGGCTCAATTCCCTTGGGGGCCTGCCGCAAACCTTTGATAAGTGGAGTTCTGGGGTTACCAGCTGGACTTCTGCACACCGGGCAGTTCGCCGGCGTGTGCCATCTCGCGCAGGCAGATACGGCACAGCCCGAACTTGCGGTAGACGGCGTGCGGACGACCGCACCGGTTGCAGCGGGTGTACCCGCGCACCGCGAACTTCGGCTTCTTGTTGGCCTTGTTGACCAGAGCCTTCTTTGCCATGTGCTCAGTTCTCCTTGAACGGGAAGCCGAGGGCACGCAGCAGCGCTCGTCCCTCATCGTCGGTGGTCGCCGAGGTGACGACGGTTATGTCCATACCGCGGGGCCGGTCGATGGAGTCCACGTCGATCTCGTGGAACACCGACTGCTCGGTCAGCCCGAAGGTGTAGTTGCCGGTGCCGTCGAACTGCTTGGGGCTCAGGCCACGGAAGTCGCGGATACGCGGCAGCGAGATGGAGATCAGCCGGTCCAGGAACTCCCACATACGGTCGCCGCGCAGCGTGACGCGCGCACCGATCGGCATGCCTTCGCGCAACTTGAACTGCGCGATGGACTTGCGCGCCTTGCGGATCTCCGGCTTCTGGCCGGTGATCAGCGCGAGGTCGTTGACGGCGCCGTTGATCAGCTTGGCGTCGCGGGCGGCGTCACCGACACCCATGTTGACGATGACCTTGACCACGCCCGGGATCTGCATCACGTTGGCGTAGTTGAACTCGGTGTTGAGCGCGTCCTTGATCTCTTCGCGGTAGCGCTGCTTCAGCCGGGGCTGAACTTTTTCTGTCGTAGTCATGCTTTTCAGACGTCCTTGCCATTGCGCTTGGAGATTCGGACCCGCTTGCCGGTCTCCTCGTCGACGCGGTAGCCGATCCGGGTGGGGTTGCCGTCGGAATCGACGACCATCACGTTGGAGACGTGGATCGCGGCTTCCTGAGTGACGATGCCGCCGGACGAGGCGCCACGCTCGTTCGCCGAGACCGGGGTGTGCTTCTTGATGCGGTTGACGCCCTCGACCAGCACCCGGTTACGGGTGGGGAAAGCCTGGAGCACCTTGCCCTTGGCGCCCTTGTCCTTGCCGGCGATGACCAGCACGGTGTCGCCCTTGTGGACCTTCATTTACAACACCTCCGGGGCGAGCGAAACGATCTTCATGAACTTCTTCTCGCGCAGCTCGCGGCCGACCGGGCCGAAGATGCGGGTACCGCGCGGGTCGTTGTCGGCCTTGATGATGACGGCCGCGTTCTCGTCGAACTTGATGTAGCTGCCGTCGGCACGACGACGCTCCTTGACGGTGCGCACGATGACCGCCTTGACCACGTCACCCCGCTTGACGTTGCCGCCGGGGATGGCGTCCTTGACGGTCGCGACGATGACATCGCCGATGCCCGCGTAGCGTCGCGACGAACCGCCGAGAACCCGGATGCACAAGATTTCCTTTGCGCCCGTGTTGTCGGCGACCTTCACCCGCGATTCCTGCTGGATCACTAGATCTCCTCGAGATTTTTATGCACGCCAAGCAGCACGAAGTTGCTGGACATACTCGGTCTTCGCCGCCGAAGGGCACGCAGGGTCTTCGCTCAATTGACAAACGGAACTTCCAGGAAGTTCCAAAGCGATGACCGAGGTCTGCTCACGGCAACCCCTACATAGTAGGCGACCAGCAGCAATGCTCCAAATTGCTGGTCAAACGCCCCGCCCCACCACCGGCGAGCGTGCGTGTCCCCGGCCGACACGCTGCCATTTTCGCCGGATCTGCGCACGCTCGCGCAGGTCAGAGGCTCTTCAGCGATCGGCGACGCAGCGGAAGCCGATGTGCGTCGTCGAACTGTCCTGTGACTGCGGTGAGCGCGCCGCAGGCCGATACCGGTGGCAGTACTCCGGCGCGCACAGGTGCGAGCCGCCCTTGAGCACCTGACTGACCATCGGATCGGGCGCGGCCACCGGCGTGCAGCAGCCTGTGACCGGCTCACCGGGACGGTGCCGGGCGGTGTAGACGGTACTGGTCCATTCCCAGACGTTGCCGATCATGTCGACGAGGCCGAAGGAATTGGGCGCAAACAGCCCGACCGGTGAGGTGCCGACCCACCCGAGCGCACCGTCATTGCGGTACGGGAACCGGCCCTGCCAGGTGTTGGCCATCAGCTGACCGGCAGGCGCGGCCTCACCGCCCCACGGATAGGTGGTGGCCGCTCCCCCGCGTGCCGCGTACTCCCACTCGGCCTCGGTGGGCAGCCGCCGGCCGGCCCAGCGGGCGTAGGCGGCGGCGTCGGGGTAGGCGATCTGCACCACCGGATGATCGGGGCGATCCCGCAGCGAGTCCGGACCGGACGGGCCGAACGGTTGGCGCCAGCTCGCGCCGGGCGCCCAGTCCCACCACTGCCGCCAGTCATCGAGGCGCACGGGCCCGCTGGTCGCGCGGAACACCAGCGCTCCCGGTTCCAGGTCGGCCTGCGCCACGCCGGGGTACAGCGCGGGATCCAGCGGCCGTTCGGCCACCGTCACATAACCGGTGTCGGCGACGAATGCCGCGAACTGCGTGTTGGTGACGGGATGACGCTCGACGGCCAACGCCGCGACCGTCACGGTGTGCACGGGGGCTTCCTCGGGATAGAAATCCCGCGCGCCCATGTCGAACGATCCGCCCGGCAGATCGACGAGTTCGGTGAGAACCCCGATCACGGCATCCGGATGCCGAAATCGGAGAACAGCGCCGAGCGGACATTGTCGAAACCGGTGGCGCCGTTGGGCGCCTGCAGATGCACGGTGACCAGAAAGTCGCCGGCGCCGGTCCAGACGTGCACCACGCGGTCGGCGAAGTCCGTGCCGGCGCCGGGGCTGTCGGCCGCGCTGCCCATCATCTCCTGGCCGCTGTAACCGCACAGATCGCCCGGCAGCAGGCTGATGCTGCTGATATTGGCGTGGCCGGTGAGTTCGTCGGCGTGCTGGCGGAACGCCGCCGCGGGGTCCAGCGTGGTCGGGACGATCGTGACGGTCGCGGTCATCGATTCCGGGCCGCTCAGGCTCAGTCCCGGGGTATCGGCCAGGCCGGTCGGGGTGAAGCCGTCCGGGATCGCGATCATCACCGTCGGCGAGCCGGGGGCGGTACCGGTGACGTCGACGGGGTCAGCAGGGGCGGGGTCGGGACGGCAGGTCACCTCACCGGCCGATACCGGCCGTTTGGTGGTCTCGACGACGCCGTAGTCGGGCATCGACGGTGTCGTGGAGACCGCCGAACCGCTTGGCTCCGATGTGGGTGTCGTGCTCGACGGGGCGCTCGAAGACGGGGCCGTCGTGCTCACCCCGGTCGCGGTGCCGCCCGGTTTCCCGTCGGTGGTGTTGGCGCAACCGACCGGCACCATCGCCGCCAGCATGACAATGGCTACCCGGCTCAGCTGCCCGATCATCTGCGTCCCCCTCAGTCCCTGGCGAATGCGGCCGCAAGCTCACGTTCGGTGTCGATGTAGGGCGTACCCGAGACGTCGACGACCACCTTGGCGATAGTGCCACCGGTGAAGGGGAAAGGCGCTGTGTACGCGCTGGTGACTGCCTGGCCCAGATTGCGGCCCACCCCGAATCCGCCGCCGGCCAGGCCGAAGGTGCCGGGGTGGGTGCGCACGTCGGGCCGGGTCGCCACCACGGTGTCGTCGACGTAGAGCGACACCACGCCGAGCGGGGTGTGGCTGCCCTCGACGGTACCGGTGCGTTCGTAGCGCACACCGAGCACGTGGTCGCCCGGCGGGACCGGATCGGCACCGGTCACCAACTGCTCGTCCTCACCCATGAAGTTGTAGACGTAGCGCAGCCGGCCGTCGGTCATGTAGAGCGCGTGTCCGCCGTGTCCGGCACCCTGTTTGAACAGCACCCCGGCGGCGTCGGCCTCGGTGATGGTGACCTCGGCCAGCGCCGAGAAGGACTGGCCCCGCAACTCCACCACGGCACCCATACCGACATCTGCGGTACCCGGGTAGTAGGTGAACGTGCTGCGGTCCGACGTCAGGTACGGCCGCCAACGGCCCAGCGTCTCAAGGAGATTGAGGTCAGCCAGCGGCAGGCCGTTGTACTTGGCCGCCTCGGCGAACCACAATGCCTTGAGCTCTTCGAGTTTCTCCGGCTGTTCGGCCGCCAGGTCGTGGCACTGACTGCGATCGGATTCGATGTGGTAGAGCTCCCACCGGTCGTCGGCGAAGTTGCTCCACCCGGCCGGGCTGGCGGCGTGCACGGTGTTGGCGAACCACCCCTTGTGCCAGATGCCCCGGGTGCCCAGCATGGTGTAGAACTGGGTCTCCTTGCCCGTCGGTATGCCCGAATCCTTCAGTGCCATGGCGAAACTGGTGCCGTCGAGCGGCTTCTGCGGGATCCCGGAGACGGTGGCGGGCGGGGTGATCCCCAACAGGTCGTACACCGTGGGCGTGACATCACAGACGTTGACGTAGTTGTCGCGCACTTCACCGTGCGCCGCAATGCCTTTCGGCCAGGACACGATCGCGGTGTCGGCGATGCCGCCCTCATGCGAGGCGTACCGCTTGAACAACTTGTACGGCGTGTTGAACGCCATCGCCCACCCGATCGGGTAGTGGTTGTAGGTCTGCGGACCGCCGAGCTCGTCGTAGAACGCCATGCTCTCCTCGACGGTGTCGATATAGCCGTTGAAGAACTTGGTCTCGTTGACCGAGCCGTTGGGCCCGCCCTCCCCCGACGCGCCGTTGTCCGAGATCACCACGATGATGGTGTTGTCGAGCTGACCGGATTCCTCCAGGTAGTCCAGGATCCGGCCGATCTGATCGTCGGTGTAGGACAGGAAGCCGGCGAACACCTCGGCCATCCGGCAGAACAACCGCTTCTCGGTGTCGTCGAGTGAATCCCAGGGCCGCACGGTGTCCTGGTACGGCCAGTCCTCACCGTTGGGTCCCTTGGTGTCCAGATACGGATTGATCGGGGACAGTTCGGTATCGGGTGGGACGATGCCCAGTTTCTTCTGGTTCTCCAGCACGATTTCGCGGTACGCCTCGTAACCCATGTCGAAGCGGCCGGCGTACTTGTCGGCCCAGTCCTTGAACACGTGGTGCGGGGCGTGGCCGGCGCCCGGGCAGACATAGGAGAACCACGGCTTGTCCGGTGCGATGACCTTGGAGTCCCGGATGAACTCGATGGTCTTGTCGGCGAGGTCTTTCGAGAGGTGGTAGCCCTCCTCCGGGGTGGCGGGCGGGGCGACCGGATGGTTGTCGTAGACCAGGTCCGGGTACCACTGGTCGGTCTCGCCGCCGAGGAAGCCGTAGAACCGCTCGAAGCCGCGCGCCAGTGGCCAATGCCGTTTGGTGGCAGCCAGATTGGCCTCTTCCAGCGGTGTGAGATGCCACTTGCCGACGCAGTAGGTGTTCCAGCCCCGCTCGGCGAGCACCTCGGAGAGCAGTGCGGTCTCGGCGGGGATTCGCCCATTGCAGTTGGGGAAACCGTCGGTGAACTCCTCGACGGTGGCCATCCCGACCGTCGTGGCATTGCGGCCGGTCAGCAGTGACGCCCGGGTCGGTGAGCACAGCGCGGTGGTGTGGAATTGGGAAAGCCGGACCCCGCGCTCGGCGATCCGGCTCATGGCGGGCATGTCGACCAGACCACCGAAACAGTCCCAGGTGGCGATCCCGGTGTCATCCCACACCAGGTAGAGCACATTCGGTGCGCCTTCCGGCGCGACCGGCGCCGCGAACGGCGTCCAGTCCGGCTCGGAGTCACGGATATCCAGTTCGATCTTGCCCCGGAATTCTGTTGCCATCTGCGGCTCCGCTCTGCTCTGGGCCTTCGGTGTAGGAAACCGTCGGATCAGCCCGCACAGTACACCGGGATGCTGTTGCGCGGCTGACGAATCGCCGACGCTCCGGCACTGGTCAGACGGCTGGTTGTGACGTTTCGTACACCCGGTACAGCCGCCAATCCGGTTGACTGTCACCGTCGTTGGGGATCTCCAATTCCAGCGTCGCGATATCTGCGCCGGTCTCGTACAGCGTCGGGTAGCGCTGATTGAGCGCATCGGAGACCCCGCGGCCGGTGTTGGGCACCGAGAGCAGGTATTTTATGCCGTGCTCCGCGGGTGAGTTGACCAGCCGGGCGAAGTCCGGATCCGAGGGCACCACGAATGTCCGGGGGTTGCGCGAGGCCACCACGACGGCGAAGCCGTACACCGTGTCGGTGATCACCGAACTCTCCGGTAAGTCGAGCTTGTCGAGGTAGGCGGCGATCTCGCGTTCGGTCGAGAACGTCGCGGCAATGCGTCGCTCGACGGCCTTCTGCGGGCTGACATCCTGCGGGTCGGGCCGCAGGACCGATGCCAGTGCGTACTCCTGCGGGGCATAGGCCGGCAACGTCATCCCCCACGCCGCCACCGGTACACAGACAGCGAAGGCCAGCGCCACCGCGGCGTAGCCGACCCGGGTCTTCCTGGTGCCGGGCACCCCGGTCGGCACCGGTGCATACCGGCCGAGCCGCTTGGGTGCGGCGAAGGCGCCGTCGGGCACCGCCAGCAGCGACAGGCAGGCCGCCAGCGGGATCGCCACGATGTAGAACCGCAGGAACGGGAACGTCCCCCCGGAGGCGTAGGTGTAGGCCTGGAAGGCCAGCACTGCACCGAACATCAGGAGCGGCACGGCCAGCACTCCCCAGTTCGGCCTGCGCCAGCGCAGATACCCGGCCCAGAGCGCGATCGGGATCAACGTCGGCGCCAGCAGCGTGACGCAGACGGCGGCGAACACCAGGCCGTCGCCGAACGTCGCGGCGCCGGCACCGCCCGATTGTTTGAGGATGGCCGAATTGCCGTACTGCGACGAGAACTGGGCGAAGGCATCGCCGGTGATGAGCCAACTCGCCGCGGCCCAGCCGATGAACGCGACGAATCCCGGCGCACTGACCAACAGCAGGTCCAGTAGCGCCCGGCGGAACCGTGGGGTCTTGCGGGCCCGCAGGAAGGTCGTCGTCCCCACCAGGAAGCCGGCGGCGGCCACCGTACCGACTGCGTCGTAGCGGGTCAGGTAGGCCATCCCCATGGCGATACCACCCGCGGCCACCAGGTGATGGACATCGTCGTCGACCATCCACAGGATCAACCGGCGTACCGACCAGGTGACGAAGAAGATGAACGGCGCCTCGCTCATTCCGTTGGAGCCGTAGAACAGGATCATCGGATTGAGCGCGAACAACACCGTGATGATCGTGACGTAGCTACGCGGTAAACCGCGATCGGAGCCGATCGAAAAGATCTGCACGACAGCGCCGGCCATGAAAACCGCGGACATCAAGGTCCCGGCGAACGCCCGCGCCGCCAGGTCCGGCCAGATCGGCGTCAGCAGCATCACCGGAATCTCCACCATCGCGCTCAGCGGTGTGAAGATGAAACCGATGGCCGCCAGGTGCGGATCGCGGCTGTAGAGCACACTTTCGGCGGCCTGCACACGCGAGAGCGCGTCACCGAGGATGAAACCGTTGCGCACCTGCAGCCAGTAGCCCAGGGCGGTATAGGCCACCAGCGCGATGCCGAAGATCAGCTGTTTGAGACGACGGTCCGACATCAGTGCGATACCACTGCCCCGTCCGTCTCGGCGTCGTCGATGTCAGGCTTTGCCGACAATCCGTGAAAAGTCTTCTCCCAGTAGGAGGGATTACGGATGATCTGGTAGACACCCTTGGCCGCGGCGACGCTCATCATGACCCAGAAGGCCGGCACCGTGAGGGCGGCGACCAGCAGATCGGAGCGGTCGTCCTCGCGGATGGCGATCAAGTTCATGTACAGCGTCGCGGTGTTGCCGAAGATCAGCGCGACCAGGGCCGGAAAGTAGATGTACGGGGGGAACACCGCACCCACCAGTGCGGGCTGGCCGAGGAACCACAACATCGTGATGAGCCAGAACAACAGGTTGAGCACCGCGATGATCGGTGTGCCCGCCAGAACCAGGTTGAACCGCAGGAAGCTGCGCGGCCCCAGGATGCGGAACAGTTTGACCGGCTCGCGGATGTGCACCAGCCAGGTCTGCAGATAGCCCTTGTACCACCGGGAGCGCTGCCGGATCCAGTTGATCGGGTCGCTGTTGGCCTCCTCCAGGGTTGCCGAGTCGATGACCGCGGTGTGGTAGCCCGACGCGTCGATGCGCAGACCCAGATCGGCGTCCTCGGTGACATTGAACGGATCCCAGCCGCCGATCTCGTCGAGCACATCGCGGCGCAGGTGGTTCGACGTGCCGCCCAACGGAATAGGCGACGTGCTGCGCATCATGCCGGGCAGCAGGTAACCGAACCACAGACCGTACTCGGCGGTGAACCAGCCGGTCAGGATGTTCTGGTGGCCGTTGTGGTATTCGAGTTTGGCTTGTACACAAGCGATGTCGTCGGACAGCGATTCGAAGGCCGCGGCAACCCGGCGCAGTTGCAGTGGATCGGGAAGATCCTCGGCGTCATAGATCGTGACGATGTCACCGGTCGCGAAATGCAGACCGTAGTTGCAGGCCTTCGGTTTGGTCCGCGGTTCGGCGGGCGGCACCAGCAGGATGGTGATCAGATCTGACTCACCGCACTTACGGGCCGCGGCGATGGTGATGTCGTCGTCGGCCTCGAGCAACAGTAGAACCTGTAATTTGTTGTGCGGGTACTCCATTCGCGCCATCGCACCGATAAGGTCACCGACCACCTCGGGTTCGTTGTACGCCGGCACCAGAATGGTGTAGTTCGGCAGGTCGTCGTCGGAGATGGCGCGGGCCTGCTCATCGGTGATGGTGATCGGACGTGACGCCAGACCCTCGCGGAAGATCATCAGCCGGTCGGTCATGGTCAGCACATAGCCGAATGTGCACAGGCCGATCAACGCCACCGCTGTCTGCATCGGCAGCAGGACCGCGAAACCCACGGTCACGGCCAGCAGGCTGAGCAGCAGCGGTTTCTGCCAGCCCATGACGGCCTGCGATGCCGACTGCAGCGGCCGGTCCTCGCGCAGACCGTTGATGGCCCGATCGAGCGCGTGCTGACGCTGCTCCTCGGTGACGGTGTCGGCGTGCAGCGGTCCACTCCGGGCTACGGTCATGACGCATATCCCAACGGCACCAGTTCGGTCTGTGCCATCGCGTGACCGAACTCGGTGAGCAGCTGGTCGTCCTTGATGCTCGGGTTGGCGTCGGTAGCGGCGGCGTTGCCACGGAACAGCACGGTGAACATCGAGTTCAGGGTCGGCGACACACCGCCGGTCGGTTCCGGGAACGGGGCGCTGTCCTCGTGGTTGTCGACGGCGATGACCAGAACCCGCCGACCGACTCGACCGTTGGTCCAGGTCCACTGCAAGCCGTCCCAGGTCACCAGGATGCCGTCGTCGACTGCCGAGAACAGGTCTGCCTGCAGCCCGAAACCCAGGTTCACCGGGCGGTTGCCGGAAAGCCGGATACCGTCGACGCGGTAGAGCATCCGGGCCGGATAGACATTGAGAGAGAACGGCCGCGGCGTGGTGATGCTGTCGACCACGACGGTGCGCGGACGGGCGAACTTGTCGTAGTTGGGATTTCCGGTCTCGGCAACCATCCGCTGGCGCACCAGTTTGGCACCGCGTCCGTAGAACCGGGCCACCCAGTCGTAGACCTCGGTCTCCACGATGCGCCAGCCGGCCGGGGCCTTGAGGTCCTGTTCGAAGTTCATCGCGTCGACCTGCATCGGCGGGGACGTCCCGACTTTGGGCAGGTGGACGAACGACAGTGCGATCGCTACCACCAGCACCAGTGGCACCGCCGACCAGATCTGTTTGGCGGCAACGGGTTCGATGCGGCGGTCCAGCAGCTTTTTCGGCATACCGCGACGGGCGGCGAGATACATGCCGATGCCGACCACGCAGATCGAGGCGATCGCCGGGACATACTGGAAGACCCGGACCGAGGCGTTCGGCGTGAAGAAGGTCAGCAATGCCAGGATCGTCCCGCCGACCAGCCAGGTCGCATTGGAGCCGATCAACGCCCGGCTCACCTTGGTGCCGACGGCGACGGAGGTGGCCGCGGCGGCTATCACCAGTGATGCCACGCCGGCCGAGATCCGGTTGCCGCCAAGCAGAACCACCGTCAGGTAATACGGCAGCGGGAAGATCATCAAGGCGATGAGCCAGGCCCAGCCGAACCGGATGACGGGGCGTAGCCCGAACAGCGCGACCGCGGCGCTGACGACGAACATCCACAGGGCCACCAGATCGAGGCGCAACAGGTGGAAGTAGAGGCCGTAGCGCTGCAACAGCACCGCGTGCAGCAGCAAGGCGAAGATCAGGCCCATCGAACCGACGATGATGTCGGTCTGACGATCGTGGATGGGCAGCTCGGTCCGCTTGCGTCGCGCGATGCCTATTGCGGCCAGGACTGCCGCGATGGGCACGAGCCAGACGTAACCGCCGAACCCGCCGCCGGTGGTGGTCGACCAGGCACTGCGGATGGACTCGTGAAATGCCACCACCGTCAGAATGGCGATATAGGCCCACCGGATGACCAACCGATGCACCGGGTGCATGGTCTCGACATACGGTATCGGCTTGGCGACGGGCTCCTCGGCCGCCTCGACGGTGGCGGTCATGTCATCCGTCCCGCGTGCTGCGTCGTTCCCGCATCACCAGCAGCACGGTGACCACCAGGACGGCGCCCAGCAGCCCCCCGACCATCCACCACCCGTCGGACGTCGAGATGCCGTGGGCAGGCGCGGCGACGGCGGGCGCGGCAACCGAATCCGGCATCGTCACGGTGACCGGATCACGACCGGCGACCGAGACCAGGGCCACGCCGTTGACCGCGGCCCACCGCTGCACATCGCGACCCAGATAGCGCAGCAGTTCGTCGAGCTGCTCGGGCGCACCGGTCGAGGTCGCTACCAGAAGTGATCGCTTACCGTCGAAAACCGTTTGCAGGGAAGCGAACCGCAAGGACGGATCGAGCGTCAACGTGGTGGGGTTGCCGTCGTCGTCGAGCGCGTCGAGTGTCATCGACACCGCGTCGGGCGGCGACACCGGCAGCTTGACCGCGCTGAACGGCCAGCCCCCCGGCGATATCAGCACCGCCGGGTTACCGGAGTCGATGGCCTGTCGCAGCGGCATGACCGCGGTGTCGATCGGCAGGGCCGACAACCGTTGCAGTCCGGTCATGATCTGCACGGCCCGGTAGGTGTCGCCGAAGATGTCGTCGTTGATGCCGATCTGCACTCGCGGCATCAGCGCCTGGGGCATCGACTGAAAACCCGACGGCACCGGCGGTACGGCCGGGGAGCTGGTTATCGCGCTGTCACCGTCGATCGTCAGTGTGATGGGCTGGAATTCACCGCAGGCCCCGGTGTTGCCCGAGATGTTCACCTGCACCGCCAGCGTGGTGTAGCGCTGCAACAGCCGGTCGGGTACGTCGACCCAACGGTCTATCCGACCGCTGGGATCGGCGGGCCATTGGTCGACGGTCTCACCGGCGATGGTCGCGAGCAGCTGCCCCCCGATGTCGCCGGGCAGCGGTGTGTAGGAGCCCTGCAGATGAACGCGGATGTCGTGCGCGGCCCGGCCCAGCCGCGTCTGGTCGAGCGCTATGCCGACCTGCGGGTTGAGCGCGGTCGCATTGACCCCGGGCTGGCCGAGCTTGCGCATGGTCGTCTCGTTGCCCGGCAGTTGCGGGGTGTTCTTGAGTGGGCCCGCTACGGCCTTCGAGGTCAGCGAGTACCGCGCCAGTCCACTGGTCAACAACCTGGCCTGGTTGCTCAGCTCGTTGGCCGGTCCGGTGATGAGCAACGCGGGCACGCCGGCCGCGCCGTACAGCGAAACCCCGGTGTCCGGACCTTCGGTGATGACGATGTGCCGCTCCAGCGCAACGCCGTCACCAGGGGGCGGGCCGTTGGGCTGCATGAGCCGGGCGACCTCGACCTCCGGGGACTGTTTTCCGTAGCGCGCGACGACCGCGGTGGCGAGCTGGACCGCCGCGTCGGCCTCGACCATCGACGGGTCGCTGCCGATGTAGATGACCAGCTTTCGCAACACCGGGGGTAAGAAATCGGCCACGGCGGTCGGCGGGGTTTCCACCCCCGTGTACGTCACGGCGGCGTTGGTCAGCCGGAGCGGGTTGGTCGGGTCGAGGCAGTACCCCTCGACGGGCAGCAGATAGCTGCGCAACAGGACCGTGACGGCGTTGTCGACGACGCGGGCGCCGGCCAACGGGATCACCAGCGGGCCACTCACCGGCGGGATATCGACCTGGGCGATGACGTTGTCGTCCTGGACCACCGTGACGGTGCCGTTTCGCACGTTGACGGGAAGTTGGGCAACGACGTTCAGCGATGCCGGCGTCATACCCGCGGGGACCGGAACCGTCAGCGTCGCGGTGCCGACCTGACCGTAAAACAGCAGGTCGGCGTCGGAACCGAGTTGCTGGAGCGGCAGCGTCGGCGAGTCCGCGAGGATCGGGACGTCGGGCTCGGCGTTCGCCGGTAGCACGGGCAGCAAAATCTGGGTGGCAAAGAGGACGGCAGCAACCGTCAGCAATGACCTAAATGACGTAAACATCGTGGACAATGCTAGTCAGAGATGACTCTCCGCAAACGCCAAGTTGCATAATTGTCACATGCGACAGCAAAGAACCCCCACACGATTGCCGTGTGGGGGTTCTTTAGAAAGTCCGGTCTACTTGGCCTTTTCGAGGATTTCGACCAGGCGCCACCGCTTGGTGGCCGAGGTGGGGCGGGTCTCCATGAGCGAGACGCGATCGCCGATGCCGGCGTCACCGTTCTCGTCGTGCGCCTTCACCTTCTTGGTGGTGCGGATGATCTTGCCGTAGAGCGGGTGGCTCTTGCGGTCTTCGAGCTCGACGACGATGGTCTTCTGCATCTTGTCGCTCACCACGTAGCCGATGGCGGTCTTGCGGCGGCCACGCGGCTTCTCGGTGCGCGGAGTGCGCTTGGGACCTTTTTCGGTCTTGGTTTCAGCCATTACGATTCCTCACCTGCGGGCCCGGAAGCCAGGCCCAGTTCACGTTCATTCAGCACGGTGTAGATCCGCGCGATCTCCCGGCGCACGACGCGCAAGCGACGGTTGTTGTCCAGCTGCCCGGTGGCATTCTGGAAGCGCAGATTGAACAGTTCTTCCTTCGACTCACGCAGTCGGTCGGTCAACTCTTCGTCGGTGAGCTCACGCAGTTCGCCGGGCGATGTTCCCACTGCCATCAGAACTGCTCCTCTCGGGTAACGATGCGTGCCTTGATCGGCAGCTTGTGGATGGCGCGGGTCAGCGCCTCGCGCGCGGTCTTCTCGTCGGGGTAGCTGAGCTCGAAGAGCACGCGACCCGGCTTGATGTTGGCGACCCACCACTCGGGCGAGCCCTTGCCGGAACCCATGCGGGTCTCGGCGGGCTTCTTGGTCAGCGGACGGTCCGGGAAGACGTTGATCCACACCTTGCCGCCACGCTTGATGTGGCGGTTGATGGCGATACGGGCGGACTCGATCTGCCGGTTCGTCAGGTAGGTGTGCTCCAGCGCCTGGATGCCGTAGTCACCGAAGCTGACCGAGGTCCCGCCGCTGGCGATGCCGCGCTGCCGCGGGTGGTGCTGCTTGCGGTGCTTGACCTTGCGGGGAATCAACATGAGCTAGTTCTCCGTGCTCTCAGCGACGGTCGGTGCTTCTGCTGTCGCCGGGACCGCGGATTCGGCGGTCTCTTCGGCAGCGCGGCCGGCCTCGGTGCTCGTGGCGGTGGTACCCGACGCTCCGCTGCGGCGCGGGCGGGTGCCCGTCGGACGCTCGCGGCGCGGCCGGTCGGCGGCAGGTGCGGCGGCGGCGAGCTCACGCTTGCCACCGACGATGTCGCCCTTGTAGATCCAGACCTTCACGCCGATGCGGCCGAAGGTGGTCTTGGCCTCGTACAGGCCGTAGTCGATGTCCGCGCGCAGCGTGTGCAGCGGGACGCGACCTTCGCGGTAGAACTCCGAGCGGCTCATCTCGGCGCCGCCGAGGCGACCCGAGCACTGCACCCGGATGCCCTTGACGTTGGGCTGGCGCATCGCCGACTGGATCGCCTTGCGCATCGCGCGGCGGAACGCCACGCGGTTGCTCAGCTGCTCGGCGACACCCTGGGCCACCAACTGCGCCTGGCTCTCGGGGTTCTTCACCTCGAGGATGTTGAGCTGAACCTGCTTGCCGGTCAGCTTCTCCAGGTCGGCGCGGATGCGGTCGGCCTCGGTGCCGCGGCGACCGATGACGATGCCGGGACGCGCGGTGTGGATGTCCACCCGAACGCGGTCACGGGTGCGCTCGATCTCGACGTCGGCGATGCCGGCGCGCTCCAGGCCGGTGGCCAGCAGGCGGCGGATGGCGACGTCTTCCTTGACGTAGTCCGCGTACTGCTTGTCGGCGTACCAGCGGGACTTCCAATCGGTGGTGATACCGAGCCGGAAGCCGTGGGGGTTGATCTTCTGGCCCACTACTGCGAGCCTCCCTTCGCTTCGCTAGAAGCCTCGGTCTTGGTTGCCTTCTTGGGCGTCGCCTTGGCGGCGGCGGCCTTGCTGCCCTGTGCACGACGCGACCGCGCGGCACTGGCCGAAGCCGTACCCCGAGGACCGGCGGCGCTCTTGGGCGGACGGCTCTCCACGATCACGGTGATGTGACTGGTGCGCTTGCGGATCCGGTAGGCGCGGCCCTGGGCGCGCGGACGGATGCGCTTGGCGGTCGGACCACCGTCGGCGAAGACGGTGGCGACGACCAGCGTCGCGGGGTCCAGGCCGGCGTTGTTCTGCGCGTTGGCGGCAGCACTGGCGATGACCTTGGCCACCGGCTCGCTGGCGGACTGCGGTGCCCAGCGCAGGATGTCGAGCGCCTCGGCCACCGACTTGCCGCGCACCAGGTCGATGACCCGGCGTGCCTTGGTCGGCGAGATGTGCACGTAGCGTGCCACCGCCGTCGCGGACGGATATTCAGTCGTCGTAGTCATTACCGGCGCTTCGCTTTCCGGTCATCCTTGATGTGACCCTTGAACGTGCGGGTGGGCGCGAACTCGCCGAGCTTGTGCCCGACCATCGCCTCGGTGACGAACACCGGGACGTGCTTGCGGCCGTCGTGGACGGCGAAGGTGTGTCCGATGAAGTCGGGGATGATGGTCGACCGACGAGACCAGGTCTTGATGACCTGCTTGCTGTTCTTCTCGTTCTGTACGTCGACCTTCTTGAGCAGATGGTCGTCGACGAACGGGCCCTTCTTCAGGCTGCGTGGCATCGCTGGCTACTCCTAGCGCTTATTCTTGCCGGTGCGCCGGCGTCGGACGATGAGCTTGTCGCTCGGCTTGTTCGGCTTGCGGGTGCGGCCCTCGGGCTTACCCCACGGGCTGACCGGGTGGCGGCCACCGGAGGTCTTACCCTCACCACCGCCGTGCGGGTGGTCGACCGGGTTCATCACGACGCCACGGACGGTGGGGCGCTTGCCCTTCCACCGCATACGGCCGGCCTTGCCCCAGTTGATGTTGGCCTGCTCGGCGTTGCCGACCTCGCCGACGGTGGCGCGGCATCGCACGTCGACACGACGGATCTCACCCGAGGGCATACGCAGCGAGGCGTAGGTGCCTTCTTTACCCAGCAGCTGGATGCTGACGCCGGCCGAGCGGGCCAGCTTGGCGCCACCACCGGGTCGCAGCTCCACGGCGTGGATCACGGTGCCGGCGGGGATGTTGCGCAGCGGCAGGTTGTTGCCGGGCTTGATGTCGGCGTTGGGGCCCTGCTCGATGCGGTCGCCCTGCGAAAGACCCTGCGGGGCGATGATGTAGCGCTTCTCGCCGTCCACGTAGTGCAGCAGCGCGATGTTCGCGGTGCGGTTCGGGTCGTATTCGATGTGCGCGACCTTGGCGTCGACACCGTCCTTGTCGTGGCGACGGAAGTCGATCAGGCGGTAGGCACGCTTGTGACCGCCACCCTTGTGCCGGGTGGTGATGCGGCCGTGCGCGTTACGTCCACCCTTGCCGTGCAGGGGACGAATCAGCGACTTCTCCGGATGGTCGCGAGTGATCTCGGCGAAATCGGAGACGCTGGCACCGCGGCGACCGGGGGTCGTCGGCTTGTACTTGCGAATTCCCATGTCTTCTAAGTCTCTCTGGTCTCTAGCCTGGGGCGCCGGCGGTTAGGCCGGTGCTCCGAACAGGTCGATCGGCTTGCTGCCTGCGGCCAGGGTCACGATGGCGCGCTTGGTGCTCTTGCGCTGGCCGTAACCGCTGCGGGTGCGCTTGCGCTTGCCGTTGCGGTTGAGCGTGTTCACCGAGTCGACCTTGACCTTGAAGATCTTCTCGATCGCGATCTTGATCTGGGTCTTGTTCGAGTCCGGGTGCACCACGAAGGTGTACACGTTGTCCTCGATCAGCCCATAGGACTTCTCCGAGATCACCGGGGCGAGGATGATGTCGCGCGGGTCAGTCACGGTAGCCATCAGGCCGACACCTCCTCTTTGTTGCTCGTGTTGGCGGCGATGTAGGCGTCGAGCGCCTCCACCGAGAACACCACGTCGTCGGCGTTGAGCACGTCGTAGGTGTTCAGCTGGTCCGGCGAGACCACGTGCACACCGGGCAGGTTGCGCACGCTGCGCTCGCCGACCTCGTCGGTGCGGCCGATAACGACGAGCACCTTCTTGTTGGCGGTCAGATCGGCCAGGAACGTCTTGGCGCTCTTGGTCGACGGGGTCTGACCGCTCACCAGTTCGGTGATCGCGTGGATCCGGTCGTTGCGCGCCCGGTCGGACAATGCACTGCGCAATGCGGCGGTGATCATCTTCTTGGGGGTGCGCTGGCTGTAGTCGCGCGGCTTGGGTCCGTGCACGACGCCACCGCCGGCGAACTGCGGCGCGCGGGTCGAGCCCTGGCGGGCACGGCCGGTGCCCTTCTGGCGGTACGGCTTCTTGCCGCCGCCGGAGACCTCGCCGCGGGTCTTGGTGGAGTGCGTGCCCTGGCGGGCCGCGGCCAACTGCGCGATGACCACCTGGTGCATCAGCGCGATGTTGGGCTCCACGTCGAACAGCTCGGCGGGCAACTCGACGCTGCCGTCGGACTTACCGGCCGGCGTGCGGACATCGATCTTGAGCTTGGATGCCATTACTTCTCACCTCGTTTGATCGCAGTGCGGACCATGACGAGTCCGCCGTTGCGGCCGGGAATGGCGCCCTTGATCAGGATGACGCCGTTCTCGGCGTCGACCTTGTGCACCTTCAGGTTCTGCGTGGTGACCTTGTCGGTGCCCATGCGGCCCGACATCCGGGTGCCCTTGAAAACGCGACCCGGGGTGGCGCAGCCGCCGATGGAGCCGGGCCGGCGGTGCACGGCCTGTGCACCGTGGCTGGCGCCCTGGCCCTTGAAGCCGTGACGCTTCATCGTGCCGGCGAAGCCCTTGCCCTTGCTGGTGCCGGTGACATCGACGTACGTACCGTCGGCGAAGGTCTCGGCGGTCAGTTCCTGACCGACCTCGTATTCGGCGGCGGCGGCATCGTCGTCGAGCCGCAGCTCGGCCAGGTGCCGGCGCGGGTTGATCCCGGCGGCGGCGTACTGACCGGTGACCGGCTTGGTCACCTTGCGGGGGCTGATCTCGCCGTAGGCGAGCTGCACCGCGCTGTAGCCGTCGAGCTCCTGGGTGCGGATGCGTGTGACGACATTGGGCCCGGCCTTGACGACCGTCACCGGAACGACCTTGTTGTTCTCATCGAACACCTGTGTCATGCCCAGCTTGGTGCCCAGAATTCCTTTGCGTGCCATGATTCTTGGGTCTCCTACTGGATATTCACGTCGACGCTTGCCGGCAGATCGATGCGCATCAAGGCGTCAACGGTCTTCGGCGTCGGGTCGAGGATGTCGATCAACCGCTTGTGAGTACGCATCTCGAAGTGCTCCCGCGAGTCCTTGTACTTGTGCGGGGACCGAATGACGCAGTACACGTTCTTCTCGGTCGGCAGCGGCACTGGACCGACCACACTGGCGCCCGTACGGGTGACCGTCTCGACGATCTTTCGCGCCGAGGCGTCAATCGCCTCGTGGTCGTAGGCCTTGAGCCTGATGCGGATCTTTTGTCCCGCCACGCTTCTCCTACCTTCACTACTACTGGGCCCGAAATTGGGCCTGGCCTGGTCCGGCGCTATTCGCGCTCGTATGCCGCCGCTGTTTACCTGTCTGAAGTTCACCGACCCCCGCGGTCGGGTGTGTCGCCCTTACGCAGCCTCGCTCGCGCCGAAAATCTCGTCGCAATCGAAGATTGGGACCGGATGCGCCCGTAAGGACGCCGGTCGCAGCCTTGGCGAGCGAACCCGGCTCAAGGCAACCCGAACAGTATGCCTGACGACCGGGTCCTGGTCCAAATCCCTGGACGAGGTGTGCGCCCGCTTATCTTACCGACGAGTAAGGTAGCGCGGTATGTCCACGCAGACGACCACCTACCGCATGTGGCAGGCATTGGCGCCACGCCCCTTCGGCAGCCGGCTGTTCTCCGCGGCGGCGATGGCGCGGGTGCCCTATTTCGCGTCGGTCCTACCGCATATCGAGCAGATGGAGCCCGGGCTGGCGCGGGTGGCGGTGCCGAAGTGGTTCTTCGTCTACAACCATCTGCACACGGTGCACGCCATCGCGGCGTGCAATGCCGCCGAAGTGGCGATGGGGATGCTGATGGAGGCAACGGTCCCGACCTCGCACCGCTGGATCCCCAAGGCAATGTCGGTGCAATACCTGGCCAAGGCCACCACGTCACTGCAGGCGACGGCGCGGCTGGATCCACCGGACTTCGCCCGGATCACCGAGGGAACCGACGTCGTCGTACCGGTCAGCGTCACCGATCGCCGTGGCCTGGAGGTGGTGCACGCCGATATCACCACCTGGGTGACGCCGGCGCGCTGATTCCCCTCAGAGCTGTCCGAGCGGTCGGCAGACATTGGACAGCGCGTTCCAGTACTCGCCGGGCGCGCAGTTCTCTGCCGGCCGCGGGGTCTGGCAGGTGTTGGTGATCGGATCCCAGAATTGTCCGTTGACGCAGTTGAGCGGCTCGGCCGATCCGATACCGGCGCCCCACAGCGACACGGCGAGGGCGGGGGCGGCAGCAGCGGCGGCGATGGTCGAACGGCGCAGAAGACGACGCATGGCTGTGATCATGCCCGAGAACGCACGGTGACAAACGCGCCTGGGCCCAACCGGCCCGTCAATCCAGGTAGGTGCCGTGCCCTTCGCGCACCAGGCCGCCGTCGAAGATCAGCACCTCGTTGACCAGCCCTCCGCGTTCGTTGCGGTAGTTGATCACCAGCTGCGACTGCCCGCGGTAGACGCCGAGAAGCTCGAAATGCAGGTCGGGAACCAGTGGTAGGACCGCCGCCCAGTAGGCCCGCAGCGCCTGCTTACCGTGCACCACTCCCCCGGATTCGGGAACGACCCGGGCCGCGACCGGCGAGGTGAAGACGACGTCATCGCGGAAATGGGCGAGCACGGCCTCGATATCGCGCCGGTTCCAGGCGTCGGCCCAGTCCCGTGCGAAAGCCTGCGCCTGCGCGGTGTCCATCGTCAGGATGTTATCCGTCCAGACCCGCCCAGAACGCGCACTGGTGGTCGCCTTCGAAACTGTGGACGACGCGGCTGCCGTCCGGCTGCAGCGACATCCGCGCCCCGTCGTCGCTGCCCTGGGCCAGTTCGGGCCAGTCCGGCGCACCGGCGAAGCCGGGGACACCGGTGCTGACGAACGCGGCCCAGTAGCCCACCATCTGATCGGCGAGGCGCCGCTGCGCCGCGTCGAACGGCGCCGCACCGCCGACGTCGAACAGATAGCGCAGGTCGAGCGAATGACTGGCACCGACGGGGAACGGCGCCCGTCGCAGCGGCTCAGGCGCGGGCGCGTTGCGGTCGTCGAATTCGTAGGCGTAGACCGGTGCCGCTTTCGCCAGCGCGTCGCCGAGCCGGTCCGCCAGGCAGGAGAAGTAGGAATCGGTGACGGCCGCCGAGTAGGCCAGGGCGGCGTCACCGCGGAAGTTCTGCACCGGGTAGTGCGCGCCGACAGCGGCCGCGTGCGGCCCGAAGGTGTCGGCCAGCAGCGCGGGATAGTCGGCGGGGCCGGGCACGCGGCCGTCGCGCAGGTACTGCAACGCCATGAACAGGGTGAACTCGTCACGCGTGGTGCCGATGAGCACCGGGACCTCGGCGGCGGCGCCGGCCTCGATCTGGCCCACCGGGTCCTCGGGCAGCGCCGGTGTGCCGAACACCGGTCCGGTCAGCGCGTCCTTGCCGATATCGAAATAGGTCGGGGGTTTCTCCAGCGCGGAGGCCGGCAGTGCGCGCAGGCACGCTGCCGCGGTCACCGGATCGGCGCAGCCGCGGGCGGCGGCGTAGGCCTCGCTGTCACGTTGGGCGGTGGCCAGTCCGGCCTGTGCGCTGCACGGTCCGCTGGCGATGATCGCGGCGCGGAAGAGCCCGGCCGAGTCGGGCGCCACCAGGTGGTCGCACACCGACATCGCACCGGCTGATTCACCGGCCACCGTCACCTTGGCCGGGTCGCCGCCGAATCCGGCGATGTTGTCGTGCACCCAGCGCAGCGCCGCCTGCTGGTCGGCGAGGCCGTAGTTCCCGACGTCCCCGGGTGCGCCGAGCGCGGGATGGGCCAGGAATCCGGGTGCGCCGAGCCGGTAGTTCACGGTGACCACGACGATGTCGCCCTGCGTGGTCAGCCGGTGCGCGTCATAGATGTCGCCGCTGCCGTTGGCGAAGGCGCCGCCGTGGATCCACACCAGCACGGGTTTCGACGCGGTCCGGGCGCCGGCCGGTGTCCAGACGTTGACCGAGAGACAGTCCTCGTCGGCAATCCGGCCGAATCCCGGATCGACGGTGCTGTCCTGCACGCAGCGCGGCCCGGGTTGGCCGGCGTCGCGGATACCCGGCCACGGCTGCGGCGGCCGCGGCGGTTGCCAGCGCAGGCCGCCGACCGGAGCCGCAGCGTACGGAACACCTTGAAACAGCAGATATCCCGGCGCGACCCGGCCCCGCACCGCGCCGTCGCCGGTGTGCACCACGTCGGTTACCGGCACCTGGGCGACGCTGGGCCGCGGGGCGTCGCCGCTGCTGTCACCGCTGCAACCGGCAGCCATGACCACGGCGAACAGCAACGCCAGCAGTGTCAGGGCTGCGCGGCGCGCGGGGGTCGGCACGCCAACCGACACTACGTCAGCCGCCGGCGGACACCGCGGACACAAACCCGATTGCCAAAGTCACTTCCTGGAACCGGTTTGATCCACCACACTGTGAACCTGACACCCGTCAAGTACAGCCCGCGCATGAAGACGCACGAAATGAGGAATCCATGACGACGCCGACGGACCACAAGCCCTGCGACAAAGCGCAGGTGCTTGCCAATCCCCTGGGTTACGCCGACGACGCCTGGTTGCACGAATCGTTGACCTGGCTGCGCGCCAACGAGCCGGTGGCCTGGGTGGACAACCCGCCGTACCGGCCGTTCTGGGCCGTCACCAAGCACGCCGACATCATGGCGATCGAGCGGGACAACGAACTGTGGGTCAGTGGCCCGCGTCCGCTGCTGATGCCGGCCGACGCCGAGGACCTGCTGCAGGCCCAGCAGGATGCCGGCATGGGCCTGCGCACCCTGATCCACATGGACGACCCGCACCACCGCGACATCCGAAAGATCGGCGCGGACTGGTTCCGGCCCAAGGCGATGCGCGATCTCAAGGTCCGCGTCGACGAACTGGCCAAACGGTATGTGGACAAGATGCGCGATATCGGACCGGAATGCGATTTCGTCACCGATATCGCGATCAACTACCCGCTCTACGTCATCCTGTCGCTGCTGGGGCTGCCCGAGGAGGACTTCCCGCGGATGCTGCAGCTCACCCAGGAGATGTTCGGTGGCGATGACGCCGAGCATCAGCGCGGCTCCAAGCCCGAGGACATGCTCGCGGTGCTGATGGATTTCTTCATGTACTTCGCCAGCCTGACGGCGTCACGGCGCGAGAATCCCACCGATGATCTGGCCTCGGCCATCGCCAACGGCAAGATCAACGGCGAGCCGATGTCGGATATGGACACCGCCTCCTACTACGTCATCGTCGCCAGCGCCGGCCACGACACCACCAAGGACGCGATATCGGGCGGTCTGCGTGCCCTGATCGACCACCCCGATCAGCTGGACCGGCTGCGCAAGGACCCGTCGCTGATGCCGTTGGCCGTCGAGGAGATGATCCGCTGGGCCACACCGGTCAAGGAGTTCATGCGGACCGCGACCGCCGACACCGAGGTGCGCGGTGTGCCGATCGCCAAGGGCGAGAACGTCTATCTGGCCTATGTGTCGGGCAACCGTGACGAGGAGATCTTCGACGAGCCGTTCCGGTTCGACGTCAGCCGCGACCCCAACCGGCATGTGTCCTTTGGGTACGGGGTGCACTTCTGCCTGGGCGCTGCCCTGGCGCGCATGGAGATGAACAGCCTGTTCACCGAGCTGGTTCCGCGGCTGGAGTCCATCGAGCTCGCCGGTGAGCCCGAACTGTCGGCGACGACGTTCGTCGGCGGGCTCAAGCACCTTCCGATTCGGTACTCGGTGCGCTGACGGGCTCGCCCCGGCCGTAGACGTGCAGGAAACCCGCGACGGCGGCGCGCACGCTCTCCTTGTAGTCGATATCGATCAGCGTGCTCAGCCGCGCGGTCA
Organism: Mycobacterium sp.; assembly: GCA_016197405.1. Lineage (GTDB taxonomy): Bacteria > Actinomycetota > Actinomycetes > Mycobacteriales > Mycobacteriaceae > Mycobacterium. The sequence continues at coordinate 14,461 of JACPVR010000011.1, read as the reverse complement.
CCAGCGGCCCCAACAGCAGCGTGATCGCCGTGGCGCGGTCGTAGTCGCCCAGTTCGGCGGCGGCCTGTGGGCTGTCGAAGATGGCGTCGAAGGGTGCGGCGTACTGCTGGGCGATCCGCTCCCGCAGGCTGCGCACCTCGGGGCTGTCGTTGGCGTTGGCGGCTTCGGGGAGCTGCTCGAGGTCGCGCCCGAGGGCCAGCCAGTTCATCGCGGTCAGCAGCGCGGGCGCCTCGGCGATGTGTTCGGCCCAGTCGGTCAGCAGCGCGGTCAGCCGCTCGCGCAGTGAACCTTCGTCGGGCGGCATCGGCGCCGGCGGGATCAGGCTCAGGAAGGCCGCGGCGAGCAGGTCGTTGCCGCTGGGAAAGTGCCGGTAGAGGGTGGCCCGGGCGACGTTGGCGCCGCGCAGTACCGCGTCGACGGTGACGGCGCTGGGGCCGCCGGTGCGCAGCAGTGTGGTGGCGGCCTCCAGGAGCCGGGCACGCGAACGGGCCGGTCTCGGGTCGGTCCGCCCGACCGGGCCGTCCTGCGCGGAGTCACCCTCGTTGTCTGCTCGCACCGCCATCCACCCAGCCACAAGACTGTTAGTCTCGAAACAATGCCATCGAAGAAGGCGCCGACAGCAGTCGACGAGCCCGCCCCGGTTGATCAGACTACCGGCCACTCGTCGGGCGACCCCGCATCGCGCGCGCGGGTGTGGACGCTGGTGGTGACCTGCCTGAGCCTGCTGTTGGTGATGTCGTCGATGGTGGGTCTGAACACCGCGCTCGGCGATATCGCGTTGCAGACCTCGGCGTCGCAGAGCCAGCTCACCTGGATCGTGGACAGCTACACCCTGGTCCTGGCCTGCCTGCTGCTTCCCGCCGGCGCCATCGGTGACAGGTATGGCCGTCGCGGTGCGCTGGTGTTCGGTCTGGTGGTTTTCGCCATCGCGTCGGTGGCCCCCATCTTCTGGGCCGACCCGGCGACATTGATCACGGCCCGCGGCGCGGCCGGTGTCGGTGCCGCCTTTGTCATGCCCGCCACCCTGTCGCTCATCACCACCGCCTATCCGAAAGAGGAACGCACCAAGGCCGTCGGGATCTGGGCCGGGGTGTCCGGCGCCGGGGGCATCATCGGCATGCTGGGCTCGGGCCTGCTGCTGCACTTCTGGTCCTGGCCGTCGATCTTCTGGGCTTTCGCCGCGGCGGCGATCGCACTGGTGCTGCTGGCGCTGACGATCGCCTCCTCGAAGGAGGCCGAACCCAAACCGCTGGACTGGCCGGGCGCCGTCCTGATCGGTGCGGCGGTGGGGACCTTCGTGTTCGGCATCCTGGAGGCGCCGGCACGCGGATGGACCGACCCGCTGGTCTACGGCGGCCTGATCACCGGGGTGGTGCTCGCCGCGGCCTTCGCGGCCGTCGAACTGCGGCGCACCCACCCGCTGCTGGACGTGCGGTTGTTCGGCAACGTCAACTTCGCCACCGGGTCGGCGACCGTCACCGTGCTGTTCCTGGCGCTGTTCGGGTTCTTCTATCTGATCATGCAATACGTCCAACTTGTCATGGGCTACAGCGCAATTCAGACCGCCATCGCGATCTCACCGCTGGCCGTGCCGATGCTGATCCTGTCGGCAACCTCGTTCTGGTACGTGCCGCGACTGGGTCTGCGGCTGGTCATCCTCGTTGGCCTGTTGCTGATATCCGCGGGCTTCGGATGCCTGCGGGTGCTCGAAATCGGTTCTCCCTACTGGCATCTCGCGTGGCCGCTGCTGGTCCTGAGTTGTGGTATCGGCCTGTCCGTCGCGCCCACCACCGCGGCGATCATGGTGTCGGTTCCCGACGACAAGCAAGGGGTGGCCTCGGCGGTCAACGATGCCGCCCGCGAGATCGGTGCGGCGCTGGGCATCGCCCTGGCTGGTTCGATACTGGCGACCCGCTACACCGAGACGTTGACCCCGCATCTGACCGGACTGCCGGCGCCGGTGCAGTCGGCCGCCGCCCGCTCCCTCGGCGAAGCGTTGGGAGCCGCCGAGCAGCTGGGACCGGCGGGCACGGCCCTCGTCGATGCCAGCAGGACGGCGTTCCTGCGTGCGATGGAAAGCTCACTGCTGACGCTGGCGATAGTGATCGGTGTGGGTGGTGTGCTGATCGCGGCGTGGGCACCGGGCCGCGACGGCAGTCAACTGGCGGTGGTGCGCAGGCTGGCGTCGCGCGGCGCCACGTCCCGGGCGGACGAGCCGCCCAGCGATTAGCGTTGGGTCATGCGCCTGTTGCTGATCAACCCCAACTCCACGGCGTCGATGACAGCTGACATCGCAGCCAGCGCCGCGGCGGTGGCCCGGCCGGCCACCGTCATCGAGGCGGTCAATCCCCTCGACGGTCCGGCCAGTATCGAGAACGACGACGACGAACGCCGCTGCGTGCCCGGCCTGCTCGAGGAAATATCCACTGCCGCGCAGCGATCCGAGCCACTGCGGCCCGATGCCTACGTGGTGGCGTGCTTCGGTGATCCCGGGCTCGACGCGGCGCGCCGCCGCGTCGACGTCCCGGTGCTGGGTATCGCCCAGGCCGCGATGCACGCCGCAGCCCTGGCCGCGGGCAGCTTCTCGGTGGTGACGTCGATGTCGGCGACGGTTCCGCGCGGCTGGGAGCTGGCCAAGGAGTACACCCCCAATGCCTGTCTCGGTGTGTACGCCTGCGATATCCCGGTGCTGCAGCTGGCGAGCGACGACTCCGTCATCGAGCCGATCGCCGAACTGTGCCGCACCGCGCTGGACACCGACGGCAGCCGATCGATAGTGCTGGGCTGTGCGGCGATGGCGCGCTTCGCCGAACCGTTGCGGCGCCGCCTGGGCGTACCCGTCGTCGACGGAGTGGTGGCCGCCACGCTGCTCGCCGAGGCCTTGGTTCCGCTGGCCGGCTGAGACCTCAGCCCGCCGCCACGAACTGCGCGGCCCGGTGTCCCAGCATGACCGTGGTGGCGTGCGGCCCGCGGCTGGGGATCTGCGGCAGGATCGAACCGTCGATGACCCACAGACCGTCGACACCACGCACCCGGCAACACGGGTCGAGTACGGCGTCGGGATCACCGTCGGCGCCCATCGGGGCGGTGCCAGACAGATGCTGCGAGGTCGACCAGGCCGGCTCCCCCACATATGTTGCCGCAGAGGCGAGTTCGCGGGCTAAGCCGGCCCCGCGGGCCAACTCGGCGGTGTCGGAGGGTTCGGTGTCGTAGCGATGCTCGATCCGGGGCGGTACCGCCGGATCGGCCGACACCACGCTGACGCGGCCGCGGGCACGCGGCCTCATCAACGCCACCCCGATATGCGGCCAGTCCGGATGCCCTGTGCTGCCGTCGCCGACCATGGCGACGAAACCACCGGTGTAGGGCCGGATCTCGACCCCGCCGATGCTCAGGACGACCTCCAGCACTGGCCGTGACGGCGCTACGGGCCAGTCGGTCGGCAGCACCCACTCCGGATGGTCGGCACAGCGCAACCCGACCGGCGCGGGCTGTCGCAGCGCGATACCGGCCGCGCGCAGCATCGCCTCGTCGCCGATACCGGAGAGCATCAGCAGATGTGCCGAACCGATGGCCCCGCTGCTCAGCACTATCCGGTCGGCGGTCAGTGACACCGGGCCGTCCGGACCGACCACGTCGGCGCCGACCGCGCGCCCGGCCGCCCACCGCAGCCCGGTGGCGCGCATGCCGGCCAGCAGCGTCAGATTGGGCCGGCTCAACGCTGGGAGCAGGAAAGCCGCGCCGGATCCGCGCCGCACCCCGGCGACGATGTTCGATGGAACGGGACCGATCCCGGCGGGCAGCCCGGCGCCGGCGCCGTCGTTGAGATCGGCGATCCAGCCGAAGCCGGCTCGCGCCGCGGCATCGACGAAAGTTGCTGTGCTCCCTACCATCTCGGTGTTCCTGGCCACCTGGATGGGTCCGTCGTGGCCATGCACCGGACTGTCCGGGTAGTCGAGGTCGGTCTCGATGGCCCGGAAGTGCGGCAGCACGTCGGTCCAGGTCCAGCCCGGCAGGCCCCAGCTGTCGAAGTCCTCCGGCAGGCCCCGGCAGAAGTAGCCGCCGTTCACCGCGCCCGAGCCGCCGACCGTCGCGCCGCGCACGATCTGCATCGACCGGGGCGGCGCCGTGGTCAGGGTGGTCTCGAACCGGGCCACCAATGGGCTGCCGCCGCCGACGGGTAGCTGATATCCATTACCGGTGAGCGCCGCCACCCCGGCGGTCTCCGGGCCGGGACCGGCCTCGACGATCGTCACCGTGCAGTGTGGATCTGCCGAAAGTCGTTCGGCTACAACCGATCCAGCGCTACCTGCGCCGATGACGAGCACATCGGAATGCGAGCGTGCGGTCAATGCCCTGCTCAGGTCCTCAGCTGCGGTTTGAGCGGTCCGACGTTGCGCTCGCGCACCACCCCGGCCCACAGTCCGGTGCCGTAGGCCAGATCGTCGAGGCGCTTGAGGATCAGATAGGCACCCAGCCCGATCGGTTTGGCGTCGTCCTCGATGTTGTTGCGTCGGCTCAGCCAGTCCACGACACCATCCAGGACGGCGGCGATCATCAGGGCCCGTCGGCAGCGCCGCGAGACCGTGGCGGCCACCAGCGCGACGGGCCAGTAGTGCCTGCAGGCCGCCGAGGCCAGTTGCAGGGCCGCCGACCACAGACCCCGCCCTGCCACCAGGGCCACGTCGGTGGGCTGGGTCTCCGGGGCACGCATGGCCTTGGACACCCGTCGCCCGATCATCGCCATGCCGACGAATGAGGCCAGGTACCCGAGCCGGGAGCCGAGGGCCATCAGCAACCAGACCACCAGCATCGTCCCGGATATCACCAGCGGGGCGGTCTTGTCCGGGTGCCGCGACGACAGCGGCGCGGCCGACGTTCCGTAGAATGCCTTGCGCGCCAACCAGTCCCGCAGCACCGTTCGATGCTCGTGAGATACCAGTGCGATCGGCTCGTAGCGCAGCCGCGCCCCGGACTCCACGAGCCGCCAGCACAGGTCGACGTCTTCTCCGGAATGCATGCTCTCGTCGAATCCGCCGATATCGGCCAGCACGTGGCGCCGGCAGATGATGGCCGCGCTGGGTACGTAGGACACCGTGCCGTAGGGCACCACGGGCGCCTCGCGCTGGCCGAGGTCGAGCGAGGAGCGCACCGCCTCGTACCGACTGACGGGGTTGTCGGCGTTGGTCAGCCCGACGATGCGTGGGGCGACCAGGGCGACCGCGGGATCACAGAAGTGGCCAAGCAGCGCTTCGAGCCAGCCGCGCCGGGGCACCACGTCGGAGTCCAGGAAGGCGACGAACCCGGTGGTGCAGACCGCGAGCCCGGTGTTGCGGGCCGCGGCCGGGCCCCGGCTGACGGGGTGCCGCAGGATCTGCAGATCGCACGGCGCGCCGGCGAAATCACTGTGCTGCAACGGGATGGCCGAACCGTCGTCGACGACCACCACCCGGATTCCGCGCAACGCCGAGACCAGTCGGCGGACACCGGTGACGTTGTCGCGCACCGGGATAACGACGGTCACATCGAGATGCGAAGGGCCGCCGGCCGGTCGTGGATGTGCGACCGTGGCGTCGAGAAGGGTGCGGGCCAGTTGCGCGCTCTGCGCGTCGTGCACTTCGAGCCGGCCGCCGTCGAGCATAGTCTGCGCTGCCGGTGCGAGCCGCAGCAGCCGGGTCGGCGATCCTCCCAGCAAAGCCGCGCCGGAACCGAGAATCCGCACGCGCCGGTCGACCTGTACAGCAAATCCGTCGGGCAGCCGGGGCTGGGTCATCGCAGCATCCCGTCGTCGCCGGGCTGCCAGTTGTCGATCTTGAGCCGCGCCCCCGCGACCATCTCTTCGAACAAGCGTGCCCCCTCGGCGGCGCTGGCCGTGGTCGGGTCACCGAGCACGCCAACCTCACTTACTGCCGCAATCCCACCGCGGCGCATCCTTGGCATCAGGTCTACCAGTGCGGCGGTGTTCCCCGGTACCGAATCCTCGATCAGAACGTCATCGGGCGAAATATGTAGCAATACAGAGGTTTCGGTGTGCCCGGCATGCGCATCTCCGCCCCGGACGACGCAGGAACACCATGCCACGTCGCGGCCCTCATAGCGAAGTCGGGCGGTCGCGGCGGCCAGTGCTCCGACATTTCCACCGTGGCCGTTGACGAACACCAGCCGGCCGGCCCAATTCATCGCCGATCGGCCGAATTCCAGCAGCAGCTGCGCCAGCGCCTCGGAACCGATCGATATGGTGCCGGCGAAGCCCTCGTGCTCACCGCTGGCCCCGTAGGCGACGGCAGGACCGACCAGGACCTGTCGCGGCCCCACCGCGGCATCCAGCTCGGTGGCCACGGCGCAGGCGACCGCCGTCGCGATACGGGTGTCGGTGTCCAATGGCAGGTGCGGTCCGTGCTGTTCGAGGGAACCGACCGGGATCACCACCACTGCAGACGACTTGTGGAGTTGCCTCGACGTCGAGTTCCCAAGGGTTTCGGGAAAAGCCACCCGCCGATGGTAGGCCGAATTCAACTGGTATGCGCCAGTTGTTCGGCGGGCAGACGAATTTCTTTCACCGATGCGCAACGCGGTCGCGCCGGAGGATTCACGTCCGTCCCGCCTGCCCCGCCAGCACCAGTCAGTAGATCGGCCGTTCCAGCCGCGGGCCTGCCGACCGACTACTGCGGGTTCGCGGGTACACCCAGGGCCCGGGTGAAGCCGTCCGGGATCAGGATGTCCTCCGGCGTCAGGTCGTGGATCGAGGACCGGCCGAGTCCCATCAGCGCCGAGTCGATACCACCGCGCAGGATGTCGAGGACGTTCTCCACCCCGGCCTGGCCGTTGGCCGCCAGACCCCACAGGTAGGCGCGGCCGATCATGACGGCGCGCGCGCCCAGCGCGACGGCCTTGACCACATCGCTGCCGCGCCGGATACCACCGTCCAGCAAAACATCGACCTGGCTGCCGACGGCCTCGGCGACGGCAGGAAGGCAGCGGATCGCCGCCGGTGTGCCGTCCAGGTTGTTACCGCCGTGGTTGGAAACCGAGATTGCCGAAACCCCGGCGTCCACAGCGCGTTTCGCATCGTCGACGCGGACGATGCCCTTCAGCATGAAGGGCCCGCCCCACTCTTCGCGGAGCCAGGCGATGTCGTCCCAGGTGGGCGGCGGGGTGCCCATCCATTCGCCGTAGGCCTGGAAGAACGGCGGGCCGGGCTCACCGCGGCGCGCCTGGTTGGGCACCCGCAAGGTCGGCGGGCGCAGGGTCTTGGCCCATTGCGCGAACCAGCGCGGTTTGGTGATGACCTCCGGTGACATCTTCAGGATGGTGCGCAGGTCCATCTGCTCGGGGATCGACGGGCTGCCCCAGTCGCGGCCGTGACTGAAGCTCCAGTCGGTGGTCGCGATCATGCCGACGGCGCCGGCCTCCTTGGCGCGTTGCACCCGCTGCGCGATCGCGTCCCGGCCGCCCAGCCAATAGATCTGGAAGAAGATCTTGTCGTTGACCGCGACGACCTCTTCGACGGGCTTGCTGGCGAACGACGACAATCCCATCGCCGTGCCGCGGGCGGCGGCGGCACGCGCCACCGCGACCTCACCGTCGGGGTGCACGGCCTGCACACCGGTCGGCGAGATGATGACGGGCAGCGAGATATCTTGGCCCATAACCGTTGTCGCCATATCACGTTTGTCGGGCGCGCCGACGACATGCGGGGCGAAACCGAGCTCACCGAATGATTCGACATTGTCGGTGACGGTCACGCCCTTCTCGCTCGCCGAGATCAGCGAGGAGTAGGCGGATTTGGGGAGTCGCTTCTTCGCGCGCTGCTGGGCGATTGCGACGGTCTCGAACCAGGTATCTCGTGCCATGAACTCAGACAGGACTTTCGTTGCAGAATTTCTTGGGTGGGACGGTCAGCAGCTTGAGCGGGATGGGTCCCTTACGGCCGCCGGCGCGGGAATGATCGACGCTGGGCTTGGGCTTGTCGCGCTCAAGAGCCAGCGCTGGTTCGCCGTAACCCTGCACGCACTCGGGGTCGGGGCCATCCAGCGGCAGGCCGGTGAAGAACTTCGCGGCCATGCACCCGCCGCGGCAGGCGTCATAGTGTCCGCAGCCGGTGCAGGCACCGGCCGACTGCGGCTCGCGCAGTTCGCGGAACAGCGGGGCGTTCTTCCATACGCTGTCGAAGCCGTTGTCCGTCAACACGTTTCCGGCCAGGAACTTGTCGTGGATGGCGAACGGGCAGGCGTAGACATCGCCCACCGGATCGATCAGGCAGACCACCCGGCCGGCGCCGCACAGGTTGAGACCGGCCAGCGCACCCGGCTCGCCCAGTCCGGACAGGTGGAAGAACGAGTCACCGGTGAGCACTCCCTCACCGTGGGCCACCAGCCAGTCGTAGAGCTGCACCTGCTGGGCCGGGGTGGGGTGCAGTTCGTCCCACACGTCGGCACCTCGGCCCGACGGACGCAACCGGGTGATCCGCAGCGTCGCGCCGTAGCTGTCGGCGAGCGCCTTGAAATCGTCGAGCTGGTCGACGTTGTGCCGGGTGACCACGACCGAGATCTTGGCGTCCTTGAAACCCGCGTCGGCCAGGTTCTCCAGTGCCCGGATCGCCATGGCGAAGGACCCCGGACCGCGGACGGCGTCGTTGACGTCCGCGGTGGCGCCGTCCAGCGAGATCTGTACGTCGACGTAGTCACTGGCCGCCAGCTTGGCCGCGACCTGCTCGTCGATGCGGACGCCGTTGGTGGAGAACTTCACACCGACGTGGTGGGCGGTCGCGTAGTCGACGAGTTCCCAGAAGTCCGGGCGCACAGTCGGTTCGCCGCCGCCGATGTTGACGTAGAACACCTGCATGCGTTCGAGCTCGTCGATGATGTCCATGCACTGCCGGGTCGACAGCTCACGCGGATCGCGTTTGCCCGACGCCGAGAGGCAGTGCACGCAGGACAGGTTGCAGGCGTAGGTCAGCTCCCACGTCAGGCAGATCGGGGCGTCCAGGCCTCGCTCGAACTGATCGACGAGCCGGGGTACGGGCAGGACTGCGGTCACGACTGCTCCTGGTCTTCGCGGCGGACAAGCATCTTGGAGGTGACCAGTACTGCGAGCGCGTGCAGATACGGTCCTTGCGCGGAATCCTCGATTCCGGCTGCCCGGCAGGCGGATCGGACGTCGTCGTGCTCGCCGAGCGATTGCACGATTTCGAGGATTGTGCGGTTCTTGAGGAACGACAGTTTGCGGGTTCCGAAGTGGTAGAGCAGTGCCCCGAAAGGCTCTGGGCGCACCGCGACCTGCGGGTGCAGTCGCCAGCCGCGATCAGGGTCGAACCCCGCCGCGGCTGCGGCGGTATCGGCGGTCCCGGTCGCGGCCGGCGAGCTGCCCATGTCAGTAGACCCCGCACATCCCGTCGATGGACACCTCTTCGACGAGGGACTCCGACACCAGCTCGGAGTCGGTGCTGGCCTGCGGATCGTTTTCCATGGTGACTACCTTTCGTCGTGTGAGACTCGACACATCGGGTCCGTGCGGGCCAGAATATGGCATCGAGTGCCTAAACGGAAGGGGTGCTGCCCGATGAGCCGAACGGAGGCGGTCAAGATGGCGCTGCGCCCCGACTCCCCGACCGTCGATGCGCACGCCCCGCGGGTCGGACGGCGCCGCTCGACGACGCGCGATCACATCGCCGATGTCGCCATCGAACTGTTCGGCACGCGCGGCTTCGACTCCGTCAGCGTCGACGATGTCGCCCGCGCAGCCGGCATCGCCAGGCGCACGCTGTTCCGCTATTACGCATCCAAGAGCGCCATCCCGTGGGGCGACTTCGACGCCCACCTCGACTATTTCGCACATGTGCTCTCCGGGCTGGACCCGGCGACACCGCTGCGCACCGCCCTGCGCGAGGGCCTGTTGGCGTTCAACACCTTCGGCGAACCGGAGACCATCCGGCATCGCGACCGGATGCGCGTGATCCTGCAAACCGCTGAGCTGCAGGCGTATTCGATGACCATGTACGCCGGATGGCGTGATGTCATCGCGCGGTTCGTGGCGGCTCGCTGCGGAACCGATGTCACCGCCCTGGTCCCGCAGACCACCGCCTGGACCATGCTGGGTGTGGCGTTGTCGGCCTACGAACACTGGCTCGACGACGAATCGGTATCGCTGACCGAAGCACTCGGCGCGGCCTTCGACGTCGTCGGCTCGGGTCTGGACGCCCTGGAGCGGCGATGAGCGCCGGGGTATCCGAAGTACTGCGCAAACAGGGCCGGATCTGCGCGGCGATGGGCTCGCCGATGTACGGCTGGCTGCTGGAGCGCATCGCCGCCGATGTCGAGGACTCCGGAGTGTTCGCCGATGTGCTGGCCGGCCATCGCGATGATCCCATCGAGACGGCGGTGGCACTGCGGCTGCTTGGCGGATTACACCGCCTGGTGCTCGACGGTACGGCCGGGCAACTGGCCCCGCTGTACCCCAGTGCCGGTGGGCGGTTCAGCAGCGCCGACGGTGAGCGCAGCTGGCCGGATATCGTCTCGGCGGCCCGCGCCGGGGCGGCACGGCTGCGTGCGGCACTGGACCATCCGCCGCAGACCAACGAGGTGGGCCGCTCGGCAGCGCTCACCGGCGCACTGCTTCGCCTGGTGGACCGAAACCCCTATCCGGTAAGACTTTTCGAGATCGGCGCGAGCGCGGGGCTCAACCTGCGCGCCGACCACTACCGGTACCGCTACGCCGACGGGGAATGGGGACCCACGCAGTCGCCGGTTGTCATCGAGGACGCCTGGCACGGTGTCCGGCCGCCCGAGGTGCCCCTGCGCATCATCGAACGACACGGTTTCGACATCGCACCGGTCGACGCCACCACCGCTGCGGGCCGCCTCGAGCTGTTGAGTTACGTGTGGCCCGATATGACGACCCGGGTGGCCCGGCTGCACGGCGCGCTCGATGTCGCGGCCCGGGTGCCGGCCGGGCTGGACCGGATGCCGGCGGGACAGGCCGTCGCGGGTCTGCGGCTGGTGCGCGGGACGCTGACGGTGTTGTGGCATTCCATCACCTGGCAGTACCTGTCCAATGACGAGCGCCGCGCGGTCACCACCGGAGCCGAAGCCCTGGGCGCACAGGCCGACACCGCCAGCCCGTTCGTCTGGTTGAGCCTGGAGCCGATGCGCCGAACCCCCGGCACCCGAATGGAATTCGTGGTGCGCGCCCGCAGCTGGCCCGCCGGCACCGACGAGATCTTCGGTATCTGCTCCCCGCACGGCCCCCCGGTCATCTGGCACTGACCGGGGACCGCTGACCCACACCCGTCTCCCGCACCCCTCCCCTCTTCTCTTTGCCGCGAGCGTGCGTGTCCCCGGCCGACACGCCGCGCAATTCTCGTACTCTGCGCCCGCTCGTCACCCTCCCACCCGAGTTATCCCCAGGCTGACTACCGCTTCGCACTGGTCTTGAGCAGCATCCGGTCATGTCCGATGAACTCGACGCACTACTGGCCGGGCAAGGCGGAGTGGCAACCACCGGCCAGATCCGGGCGGTCATCGGCCGCGCGGCCTTCGAAACGGGTGTCGCCACCGGCCGGCTGTCCCATGTCTGGACCGGCATCTACGGCCGCGCCGACCCCGACGATGCGCTGCGGCTGCGTGGGCTCGATCTTCGCGCGGGTGAGCCTGTCGCCATATGCCTCGGAACCGCTGCTCGCGCTTATGGATTCGATATCGTCAACGATGTCGATCTGCATGTGCTGACACCCGTCGGGCACCAGCTGCGCGGCAGCGACGGCCTGGTCGTTCACCGCCGCGAGGGCGCCCCACTGACCGTCGTCGACGGCAGGCCTGCCACCGAACCGGCCTGGACGGCCATCGAGGTCGCCCGGTCGCTGCGCCGGCCGCGCGCGCTGGCCACCCTGGACGCCGCCCTGCGCAGCGGCACCTGCAGCCGTCGGGAACTGACCGTCGCCGCCGCTCGGCAGGCCGGGCGGCGCGGCATCGTGGCTGTGCGGGAGCTGCTGCCGCTGGCAGACCCCGCGTCGGAATCCCCGATGGAAAGCGAAGCTCGCCTGGAGATGCATGACGGCGGCCTGCCCGCGCCCGTTCTGCAATACGAGATCGTCGACCGCAATTGGCAGACCTGGCGCGTCGACTTCGCCTGGCCGCAACAGCGAGTTGCCGTCGAATACGACGGTTTCGACTGGCACAGCGACCCCGAGGCACTGCGGCGTGACCGACAGAAGCGCGCCGCCTTGCGTGAGGTCGGCTGGACCGTGCTCTCGATCGTCGCCGACGACGTGCGCAGGCGGTCCTATGACATGGTGCGTCGGATAGAGGTCGAATTGACCGCGAAGGCGGCGTGAGCGTGCGCTTTCGACGGTAATCCTGCGGTGTGTCGGCCGGGGACACGCACGCTCGCGGCCAAAGGGGCTGGGACAAAGGGGTCGAGACAAAGGGGCTGGGACAGACAATCCGAGAAAGTTCCGGACAACCCGTCGGAGTTCGGCGGTCGGCGGCGACGATAGGTATGTGAGCGCCCAACCGGACCGGACGGACGCTCCGCGGGCACTGTTGGCGCTCTACGACGAGGCGCTGCCGGTGGTGTACGGCTACTTCGTGCGCCGCTGCGGTGACCGCGGGACGGCCGAGGACCTGACGTCGGAGACCTTCCTGGCGGCCATGGACGCTGCCCGCAAGGCCGACCCGCCGCCGATCGCGGTGCCCTGGCTGCTCGGGGTGGCCCGCCACAAGCTCGCCGATCACTACCGCCGGCGCAGCGACCGGTTCTCGGTGCCGGTCGCCGAACCACCCGAGACGATCGACGAAACCGACCGCTGGGACGCCCAATTGGACCGCATCGTCGCCGAGAGCGTGCTGGACCAGCTCCCCGAAGCGCATCGTGCCGTCCTGGTGCTGCGCTATCTCGACGACCGGTCGGTGCCCGAATGCGCCGAGCTGCTCGGCCGCACCGTGCACGCCACCGAGGCGCTGTTGGTCCGCGCCCGCAGAGCTTTCAAACGTCACTACCCGGAAGGAGGAACGTCATGAGCGAGCCCGATCCGTTGTCCGTGCTGCACGGTGGCGACCTTCCGGTCGCGCCCGATCCCGCCTTCGCCGCCGCGCTGCGGGCCCGGCTGGAATCGGCGTTGTCATTGCCAACCGGAACAGAAGGAGTGGACATGAGTGGTGCCGACACCGCCCTGCACGAGTTGATCACCGAACCCGAACCGTTCGCCGTCCCCCGCCCCGCCGCGCTGCCCTACCTCGCGGTGGCCGACGCCCGGCGCGCCATCGACTGGTACTGCGATGCCCTGGGCGCCGTCGTCGTCGGTGACCCGATCGTCATGGACGACAACAGGATCGGGCATGCCGAGCTGGCCATCGGTGGTGGGGTGCTCTACCTCGCCGACGAGTTCCCCGAGATCGGCCTACGGGCGCCTGCCCCCGATGCCGTCTCGGTCAGTCTGATGCTGCACGTCGGCGACACCGACACCGCGCTGGCGAGGGCCCGGGCCCGGGGCGCCACCGTGGTCCGCGAAATCTACGAAGGGTACGGCGCGCGGTCGGCGACCGTCATCGACCCGTTCGGTCACCGGTGGATGCTGTCCGGGCCGATCGCCGGCGCCTTCGTCCCGATCCGGCACGGCGACGTCGGCTACGTCGCGGTGCACACGCTCGATGCCGACCGGGCCGCCGCGTTCTACGGTCATGTGCTGGGCTGGACCGTCGACCCCGGAACGCACCGGGTCACCAACACCGCGTTGCCGACCGGAATTGTCGCGGCCGGGACCAACACGCTGTTCTGCTGCTACGCGGTCACCGACCTGCCCGCCACCCGGGCAGCCATCGCCGAAGCCGGCGGCACCGTGGGTGCGCCAGACGATTTCGGGTTCGGACCGGTGCTGACGGCCACTGATGCCGCGGGAACCGCGTTCGCGGTGTTCGAGGCAGCCGACGATATCGCCCGCCCGCAGCTCAACGGTGCCGGTGCCGGCGAGCTGTCCTACCTCACCTACGAGGTGACCGACAGCGCGGCGGCGCGCGCGTTCTACGGCCGGGTGTTGCACTGGACGTTCGAGCCCGGCCGCGTGGACGACGGTTGGGGTGTCCTGGACTGCCGGCCGATGTCCGGTCTGGCCGGCGGGGCCACCGAGCCGGCGACGGTGCCGATGTGGACCGTCGCTGATATCGGTACGGCGGTGCAGCGGGTGCGGTCCGCCGGCGGCCGCGTGCTGCAGGAACCGACTCCGCAGCCGTACGGGCTGATGGCCGAGTGCGTCGACGATCAGGGTGCCCGGTTCTATCTCGGCGAGTTCTGAGGCGACGAGCGTGCGCAGATTACGAGAACTCCCCGGGCGGTTTCAAGGGGTGGTTGCAACACGTCTGTGAAGGAGTGTTGCAGTGCCTGGTGTTGCGTTGTTGAAGGTTCGTCAGTTCTGGGTTCATGTTCGTGCTGGGATGTCGGTGGCTGATGCCGGTGTGGCTGTTGGCGT
>JACPVR010000002.1 GCA_016197405.1 Mycobacterium sp. | reverse complement strand
CGGCGATCTGGCCGCGGGCCAGCTCGCGATACCGGGACACCCCGACCTCGTAGGGGATGGAGTCCTTGGTCAGGTCGACCTCGGTGGCCCCGACGTAGGACACCTCGGGAATGGAGTAGATACCGATCGGCTGGATGTCCATCATGCCCTTGGTGGGCTCGCCGAATGCGTGGTAGGCGGCCAGCCGGCCCTGTTCCATCGACGTCGCGGCCAGCGCCGGGAATCCGATGACATCGCCGACGGCGTAGATGTGGTCGACCTTGGTCGCGAAGTTGTCGTCGACGAATATCCGGCCGCGGTTGTCGGCTTCCAGGCCGGCGTTGGCCAGGTCGAGGTGGTCGGTCTGACCTTGCCGTCCGGCCGAATACATCACCGTCTCGGCGGGGATCTGCTTACCGCTGGCCAGCGTGGTGACGGTGCCTGACGCGCCGACGTCGACGGCGGTCACCTCCTCGCCGAACCGGAACGTCACCGCCAGATCGCGCAGATGAAAGCGCAGCGCCTCGACGATCTCCGGATCGCAGAACTCCAGCATCGCGTCGCGTTTCTCCACGACGGTGACCTTGGTGCCCAGCGCGGCGAACATCGACGCGTATTCGATGCCGATCACGCCGGCACCCACCACCACCATCGACGACGGGATCGATTTGAGGTCCAGGATGCCGTCGGAGTCCAGGACGCGTTCCTCGTCGAATTCCACACCGGGCGGCCGGGCCGGCTTGGTGCCGGTGGCCAGCACGAAGTACCGCCCGCTGACGGTGATGCGCTCGGCGCGGCCCGGATCCTCCACCGCGACGGTGTGCTCGTCGACGAAACGGCCGTGCCCGACGTAGAGCTCCACCCGGTTGCGCATCAATTGGGAACGCACGACGTCGATTTCACGGCTGATCACATGCTGGGTGCGGGCCAGCAGATCGGCCGGGGTGATCTTCTCCTTGACCCGGTAGCTGGCGCCGTACAGTTCGCGCTGGCTCATCCCGGTGAGGTAGACCACGGCCTCGCGCAGGGTTTTCGACGGGATGGTGCCGGTGTTGACGCAGACGCCGCCCAACATCATCCCGCGTTCGATCACCGCCACCGATTTGCCGAGTTTCGCCGCTGCGATGGCGGCGCGCTGGCCACCCGGTCCCGAACCGATGACGACGAGGTCGTACTCCTGCATCGAACCCATGAGATAGCTGTCTACGCGTTTGGAGCGAATCTCGCATGCCGAGGGTGTCAACAGCTCGTGAATTCACAGTCCGGCGTTGATCCACAGCTGCGCCGTCACCGACCCGTCGGTGCAGCCCCGCCGTCGGGTGGTGCGGCGACGGTCGGCATATGACCGAACACGACGGATACTTCCGGGCCGATGGCGAACTGAACCACCCGGGCGCGCTCATCGCGGCGTTGCCCGCCGTCCTGGGATTCGTCCCGGAGAAATCGCTGGTGCTCGCCGCCATCGAGGACGGGGCGCTGGGCGCGGTGCTACGGGTGGATCTCGGCGAGGACCTGGCCGGCGAGGTG
This sequence comes from Mycobacterium sp., assembly GCA_016197405.1. GTDB lineage: Bacteria > Actinomycetota > Actinomycetes > Mycobacteriales > Mycobacteriaceae > Mycobacterium. Next base: position 10,857 of record JACPVR010000002.1, on the reverse strand, counting down.
CACCGGCTCGCCGACGTGCTGGCCGGCGGTCACTGCGATGCGGTGATCGCGGTGGTCGTCGACGCCGACGGCGCGCATTGTCCGGTGTGCAACACCGAGTTCCGCACCCTGGCCGCGGCGCTGGCGGCCGCACTCGCCGACGCCGAACTGGCGTTGTTGGCCGTGCATGTGGTCGACCGGGTGCAGCGCGGTGGCCGGTGGCATTGCGTCGACGGCTGCGGGGCAGAAGGCGTCGTCGAGGATCCGCAGGTGTCGGCCATGGCGGCCGCGGCGGTGTTCGGTGGCCGACGCCTCTATGACCGCCGGGCCGATCTGGCCGCCGTTGTCGCAGCCGGCGATCGGGCCCGCAGTGCGCGGCTGGCGCAGCGCATCGGTGCGCCGGCGGATGACCGGTGCACCCAGGACCCCGACGCCAGCCGGCGTGGGGTGCACGCGGTGATCGCGGCGGCACGCCGGTTGGCGGCGGGTGTCGAGCCCGACGACGACGTGCTGGCCGATATCGGCGGGGTGCTGACCGATGTGCTGGCCAGGGACACGCTCTTCGCCCTGGCGGTCGGCGACCTCGCCGCCGAGGCCGAAAGCCTGTGGGCCCTGCTGGCACGTGCGCTGCCCGAGCCGTCGCGTGTGGAAGCCCTTGCGCTGCTGGCTTTTTCGGCCTACGCCCGCGGTGACGGTCCGCTGGCGGGGGTGGCACTGCAGGAGGCCGTCCGCTGTGACCCGGCCCATCGGATGGCGGGCATGCTCGACGAGGCGCTGCAGTCCGGGATGCGGCCCGAACAGATCAGGGAACTGGCACGCACCGGCTACCGGGTTGCCGAGCAGCTCGGCGTGCGATTGCCGCCGCGGCTACCGCGCAGGGCCGGCTGAAATCTCGGCGGTCTCAGACCTTTTCGACCTTGACGGCGTGCGCCATCTCGTGCGGCAGGTCCACGTTCTCATGGCCGGGCAACACGATGGTGACCCCACCGTGCGGATTGGACTCGGCCATCACGCGGGCGTTGGGGACTACACCGGCATCTTTGAGCCGAGCGATCAGCATGGTGTCACCCTGCACGTGCTCGGTGAGCTGTCGCACCACGACCGCGACGGCCGACCCGGCGGGCAGCTCGGTGAGCCGAACCAGGCTGGCGTCTTCGAACCGCTCGGAAGGATCGATGCCCAGCTCGGACAGGCCGGGGATGGGGTTGCCGAACGGCGAGACGGTCGGGTTGTCGAGAACCGCGACGAGCCGGCGTTCGACGTCCTCGCTCATCACGTGCTCCCACTTGCACGCCTCGGCGTGCACGTCCTCCCAGGGCAGGCCGATGACGTCGACGAGCAGCCGCTCGGCGAGCCGGTGCTTGCGCATCACCGCGACCGCCAGTGCGCGGCCGCGGTCGGTCAGCTCAAGGTGACGGTCGCCGGCGACGTGCAGCAGTCCGTCACGCTCCATCCGGGACACGGTCTGGCTGACGGTCGGTCCGCTCTGCTCAAGGCGCTCGGCGATGCGTGCGCGCAGCGGTACCACGCCCTCTTCCTCGAGGTCGTAAATCGTGCGCAGGTACATCTCGGTGGTATCGACGAGATCGTTCATATGGCACCCTCCGTCCCCGTTGAGTCTACTGGTCTGATTGGCCCTGCGGTCGCCCAACTCCGCGGCGCGGCGCCCCCGGCATAGCAGTGTGCCCGCCGGAGGGGATTCGGCGGGCACACCTGTCAGTCAAGTCGGGTCTAGCTGGCGTAGGAACGCAACCGATCTGCGCGTTCGCCCTGACGCAGCTTGGCCATCACTTCACGCTCGATCTGGCGGACCCGCTCGCGGGACAGCCCGAACAGCTTGCCGATCTGGTCGAGGGTGCGGGGCTGGCCGTCCTCCAGTCCGAACCGCAACCGGATCACCTGCTGCTCGCGCTCGTCGAGGGTGGCCAGCACGTGCCGGATGTCGGTGTGCAGCAGTTCGGCGATGACGGCGTTCTCGGCCGACAGCGCCTCGGAGTCCTCGATGAAGTCACCCAGGGGGGCTTCCTCGTCGCTGCCCACCGGCATGTCCAGGCTCACCGGGTCGCGGCTGTGCTCCAGCAGGTCGTTGATCTTCTCCACCGGGATGCCCGACTCCTCGGCCAGTTCCTCGTCGGTGGCTTCCCGGCCCAGGTTCTGGTGCATCTCCCGCTTGATCCGGGCGAGCTTGTTGACCTGCTCGACGAGATGCACGGGCAGCCGGATGGTGCGGCTCTGATCGGCCATACCGCGGGTGATGGCCTGGCGGATCCACCAGGTCGCGTAGGTGGAGAACTTGAAGCCCTTGGCGTAGTCGAACTTCTCCATGGCGCGGATCAGACCCAGGTTGCCCTCCTGGATCAGGTCCAGCAGCGGCATGCCACGACCGGTGTAACGCTTGGCCAGCGACACCACGAGTCGCAGGTTGGCTTCCAGCAGGTGGCTGCGGGCCGCCTGGCCGTCACGGACGACGATCGCCAGGTCGCGCTTCCGGTTCTCTCCGAGACGCTTACGGGTCTCCAGGAGATGCTGGGCGTACAGGCCGGCTTCGATGCGCTTGGCCAGCTCGACCTCGTCGGCGGCGGTGAGAAGCGCTGTCTTTCCGATGCCGTTCAGATACACCCGGACAAGATCCGCGGCAGGGCTCTGGCTGTCCAGATCACTATCAAACCGGCGTGCGGTGGCATTCGCCATATCGGCCTCCTCGTGGCTGCGACTAACACTGCGTTCAACGCGTGACGCCAGCCAAGAGTTCCCACTAGTCCGTCAGTTCACACCTTCTGAACTGCGGAAATGCGGCCTCGACCTGAGAATGCCCTGAGAATAGATAAAGAAGATCCCTAGTGGGTCTTCGGCCCGGGATCTTCCGGCGATTCCGGCTGCAGCACCCCGGGGTTCAGGGCAGGCCGCTCGGCGGTCGGGAACAGCGGGGTACGCCGCCCGGAGTCCTCGAACCGGCGCGGTTCCTCCGCGCGGCGCGGGGGCCGGTCGTTGGCGATCAGTACCGCCATCCATGGCAAGGGCACCGAAACGGCGATGATCGCCAGCGACACCCAGCCGTTGTGCCATATGCCGTAGGCGCCGGCGGCGAGGAGAAGGGCGGGGACTCGAAACGCCATCAGGGTCAGGTACTTGCGGACCCGCTGGCGGTGCTCCTCTTCGTAGGGCGGCGCTGCCTTTGTGATGAGTACCGGCCGACCCTCGTCGTCGAAACCCAGCTCGGGGCTGTGCTTCATATCTCCACTCTGTCACACCTCTTCGGCAGCGGTGCGGGTCTGGTTTCCCGGCCACGGATTTGCAGGCAGAATGGCCCCATGCAGACTCAGACGATCGAGCGCACCGACGCCGACGAGCATGTCGACGAGGACACCGACAGCGACCGTCCCAAGGTCTTCCACTATGTGAAGAAGGAGAAGATCGCCGAAAGCGCCGTCATGGGAACCCATGTGGTCGCGCTGTGCGGTGAGGTCTTCCCGGTGACACGCGCCGCCAAGCCCGGCTCGCCGGTGTGCCCGGACTGCAAACGGATCTACGAGCAGCTCAAGAAGGGCTGACCGGGTCTCCCGGCGGCGCCGGGGCGGCGGGTAGCGTGCCGGCCCCGGCCCTGCCGTTGAGTTCGGCGCTGCGTTCGTTGACCTTTTCCCTGACCCAGAACCGCAGCCGGTGGGCGTGGGTCTGCGGTGCCGGGAACTCCTCCTGGATGGCGTTGTTGAGTTCGGCGCCGATCATCATGGCGAAGCCCAGGAAGAACGCGAACAGCAGGAACGCGATGGGGGTCGCCAGCGCGCCGTAGGTGTATCCGGTCCGGGTGATGTAGTTGAGATACACCCGCAGCCCGGCGGTGGCGATCACGAACACCGCCGTCGCCAGCACCGCGCCGATCACCAGACGGTGGGTGGGCAGCGGCTCGGGCAGCGAAAGCCGGTACAGGATCGTCACGCCGACGATGAGCGTCAGGGCCAGCGCCGGCGAATATCCGTACTGCAGCACATTGGTCCAGCTCTGCGGTATGTGCTCGCCGATGGCCCGGGGGCCCAGCGCGATCAGCGGTGCCGCGGCGATCGCCATCAGCAGACCGGCCACATAGAGCCCCAGCGCGTAGAAACGCTGCCGCACCGGATGGCGCAACGGTGTCTGGTCGTGCGCCTCCACGATCGAGTCGACGAACGACGAGATGGCCGACGAGCCGGCCCACAGCGATATCACGAAGCCGATCGAGACCACCTCACCGCGCGCACCCACGACGATGTCGCGGATGGTCGGCTCGATGATCTCGTTGACGACGTTCGTCGAGAAGAAGCTCTTCGACGTGTTGATGAGCTGCTCCTGGATCGCGGGCAGCGTGTCCGGGCCGAACAGCGGCGCGATGTAGGCCAGGCTCCCGAGCATCCCCAACAGCAACGGCGGCAGCGACAGCACCGACCAGAACCCCGCCTGGGCGGACTCGGAGAAAATCGAGTCATCCCAGGCTTTGGACAGGGTTCGTTTGGAAATGCGCCACAGGTGATGGCGATTCGGCTTTGTCGTCGGCTGGTCAGTCATGACCAGTCCAGCATTCCCGACGACGCTGTGTGTGCCCAATCCGCCGGGCCGGTGGGCCCGTCGCAACCGCGGATTTCTGTTGCCGGACTACGCGTCGGACGCGCTGACCTCCAGCACGGCAGCCAACGCAACGAGCTTTGCTTCGTGCTCGTTGGCGTGGTGCTGGCAGAACAACAGTTCAGCTCCCGATGGGAGTTTCGCGCGAACGCGGGCGGCAGCACCGCAGCGGTCGCAGCGATCAGCCCTGGTCAACTCGGGACTGGTCAGAGTTGCGTGCATTGGCGGCTCCTCCGTTCTCGCGTGGATCTACTGTGTCAGACGTTTGGGGTTCCGGCCTTGTTCCCGAGGGGTTTACCGGTGTGTCGTGTCTCACGAACGCTCGATTTGCGGATGTAGGAGGCTGGTCGTATGTCAGCAAGCGCGTCCCAGCTCGTCCACATCTGCGGTTCGGCCGAGTGGGCGGCGGCCTCGTCGGCGGCCGAATACCGGCCGGAATCACTCGATACGGCCGGCTTCGTCCATCTTTCGACTCCTGAGCAGGTTCACCTGCCCGCCAACCGGATCTACGCCGGGCGAACCGATTTGGTACTGCTGTACCTGAATCCAGGTTTGCTGGGTGCGCCGGTCCGTTGGGAGCCAGGTGTGCCGACCGATCCACGAAGCATGTTGTTCCCACATTTGTACGGTCCACTCCCCATCGCGGCTGTGACAAACGTCACTAGCTATGTGCCGGGGCCTGACGGACTGTTCGGCACCCCGCCGTCGCCGACGGTGTCATCGACGTAGGCGTCGACCTCGATTTCGACCAACAACTCCGGCGAGATCAGCGCCGACACCTCGACCATGGTGGCCACCGGCCGGATGTCGCCGAACACCTCGGCATGCACCGCGCCGACCTCGCGCCACCGGCTGATGTCGGTGACGAACATCCGGGTGCGGATCACGTCGGTCAGCTGCGCGCCTGCGGCCAGTAATGCGGATTCGATGCGGCGCAAGGCATCCCGGGTCTGCTCGGTGAGGTCGGCACCGGCGCCGGTGGTACCCGCCACCGCCACGAACGGCCCGGTGCGCACCGCTCGCGAATACCCGACGACCGCCTCGAACTCCGAGCCCGACGAGATCTTCATTCGTGGTGCTGCCTGCGCAGCGTTTCCCAGTCGTGCTCGGATTCCAGCTCGGCGATCAGGCGCCCGGTGCGCTCGCGCAGCAGCAGTGTCATGCCGATGCCGATCACCACCGCGATCAGCAGCGCGACCCAGGAGAACCGCGACAGCCACTTCTCGGCCGCCAGGCCCAGGTAATAGACCACCGCGGTGGTACCACCGGCCCACAGCACCGCACCGGTGGCGTTTGCCGCCAGGAAGCGCAGATAGGGCATTTTGAGGGCGCCGGCCAACGGTCCGGCGAAGATCCGCAGCAGCGCGATGAAGCGGCCGAAGAACACCGCCCAGACGCCCCAGCGGGCGAACAGCTGCTTGGCCAGTGCGACGTGGCCGGGCCCGAAATGCTTGGGGAAGCGTCGGCCGAGCCGCTCGAACAACGACAACCCGTACCGGTGACCGATCGAGTAGCCGATGGTGTCGCCGATGACGGCACCGATCGTGGCGGCCGCACCCACCCACACCGGGCTGATGTCGAGCGTGTGGCGTGAGGCCAGCAGTGCCGCACTGACCAACGCGATCTCGCCGGGCAGTGGTATCCCCAGGCTCTCCAGCCCGATCACCAGACCGACGACGACGTAGACCGCCAGCGGCGGGATGGTCTGCAACCAGGTGTCGACGCTCACGACGCCGCGACCGCTTCGACGATGCTGGCCGGACCCGCCGTCGGGATGACCCGGGTCATTCGCAGACCTGCCCGCGAGAGCAGCTCTGCGTACTGCTGAGCGGTCCGCTCCCGCCCTCCGGCGTGCACCAGCATCTCCAAGTCCAGCAGCATGCCCGGATGCGGCGGGGCGCCCTGCGGCAGCACCATCTCGAACAGCAGCACCTTGGCGTCGGCCGCCATCGCGGCGCGCACGTTGCGCAGGATCGTCAGCGACGACTCGTCGTCCCAGTCGTGGATGATCGACTTGAGCAGATAGGCGTCGCCGCCGTCGGGCACCGAGTCGAAGAACGATCCGTCGGTCACCGCACAGCGTGCCGACACACCGGCGGCATCGAGCACCGGGCCGGCATCGGCGACCACCGACGGTAGGTCGTAGAGGATTCCGTTGGCCTGCGGTGCCCGCGTGAGCACGGCGGCCAGCAGCGCGCCGTGCCCGCCGCCGACGTCGATGACGAGCCGGCGATCGCTGAAGTCGTAGAGCGGCACGGCGGCCTCGGTCGCCAGCGAGGAGACCCCCGTCATCGCGTCGTTGAATATCGCGGCGTATTCGGGGTTGGTCTGCAGGTACTCGAATATCGGTGTGCCGCGCTGTTTTTCGACGGCAGTACGGCCGGTCTGCACCGAGTACGCCAGATCGCTCCAGTGCTGCCAGTGTTCGGGGCTGCCGATCAGCCTGAGCATCGGCGCCATCGAACCGTCGGCATCCGAGCGCAGCGCGCGACCCATCGGGGTCAGTGCGAACCGGCCGTCACGGCGCAGCCTGAACACGCCGCGGCTGGCCAGCGCGCGCATCAACCGGTAGGTCGCCCCCGGGTCGGTGCCCACCCGGCGGGCGACCTCATCGGCGGTCAACGGGCCGGCGGACAGCGCATCGGCGATACCGAGCCGGGCCGCGGCACACAACGCCTGGGTCAACCAGGCGCCGAAACCCAGTTCGAGCAGCGCGATATTGGCCGGCACGGTGGAGCGGTGCAGGAACGACAACCCGGACCGCACCCGCTCGATACCACTGATCAGCCAGGGCGGCGGGGTCCTGGGGGAGCGGGCCATCCCTAGTCGAGGTAGTCGCGCAGTACCTGTGAGCGGCTCGGGTGACGCAGCTTGCTCATGGTCTTGGACTCGATCTGGCGGATCCGCTCGCGGGTCACGCCGTAGACCTGGCCGATCTCGTCGAGCGTGCGCGGCTGACCGTCGGTCAGGCCGAAGCGCAACCGAACCACGCCGGCCTCACGCTCGGACAGCGTCTCCAGCACCGATTGCAGCTGATCCTGCAGCAGCGTGAACGACACCGCGTCCACGGCCACCACGGCCTCGGAATCCTCGATGAAGTCGCCGAGCTGGCTGTCACCCTCGTCACCGATGGTCTGGTCCAGCGAGATGGGCTCACGCGCATACTGCTGGATCTCCAGCACCTTCTCCGGCGTGATGTCCATTTCCTTGGCGAGCTCTTCGGGCGTGGGCTCGCGGCCCAGGTCCTGCAGCAGCTCACGCTGGATACGGCCCAGCTTGTTGATGACCTCGACCATGTGCACCGGGATACGGATGGTGCGGGCCTGATCGGCCATGGCGCGGGTGATGGCCTGCCGGATCCACCAGGTGGCGTACGTGGAGAACTTGTAACCCTTGGTGTAGTCGAACTTCTCGACGGCGCGGATCAGACCGAGGTTGCCCTCCTGGATCAGGTCCAGGAACGCCATGCCGCGGCCGGTGTAGCGCTTGGCCAGCGAGACCACCAGACGCAGGTTGGCTTCCAGCAGATGGTTCTTGGCACGGTCACCGTCACGGCAGATCCACACCATGTCGCGGCGCTGCGCGGCGGGCAGCTTCTCGCCCTTGTCCGCGAGCTCGGTCATCAGCTGGGTGGCGTACAGGCCGGCCTCGATGCGCTTGGCGAGCTCGACCTCCTCCTCGGCGTTGAGCAGCGCGACCTTGCCGATCTGCTTGAGGTAGGCGCGAACCGAGTCCGCCGACGCGGTGAGCTCGGCGTCCTTGCGGGCCTGCCGCAGGGCCTCGGATTCCTCTTCGTCCCAGACGAAATCGCCCGAGGCCTTGTCCTTCTCAGAGGGCTCGGAGACGTCCTCGTCGGCCGCATCGGCCGGGTCGGGCGTGACGACTGCCGCTCCCGCCTCGGCGGCGGGTTCGGCGTCCTCTTCGACGAGGTCGCCGAGATCCTCGTCGACGTCGACGTCTTCCTCGAGGTCGGTGGGCTCGGATTCCAGATCGTCGTCGAGCTCGACGCCGGCGATCACTTCGCCGTCGGCACCCTCGGCACCGGGCGCGGCCTTCTTGGCGCGACCGCGCGGGGCGCCCGCTTTGGCGGGGGCGCCTGCGGTGGCCTTGGCGGCCCGCTTGGCGGGGGCGCGCTTGGCCGGGGCCCGCTTGGCGGGCGCTGCGGTGTCGGAAGAAACCTTGGTGGCGGTGCGCTTCACCGGCTCATCGGTTGCCGGGCTTGCCTTGGTCGCTGCCACGTACACCCTTTCGGTCATGCAGTCTGAGATGGGCACGGGGCATGCACCACCACAGGGTCGGCTATTGGGGCTGTCGGCGTTGATCTCTGCTGGAGCTTCGCCGCTATCCTTTAGGCGGCCGCCTCGACCATTGTAACGACGATCGAGCGTGCTCCGCGCCGAGCGGGCCGAATCAGTGTGTGTTGGTCTGTGTCACGTCGGTCTGCGCGGCCATCGCGGCACCGACTATGCCGGCGGTGTTGAGCAATGTCGCGGCCACCACCGGCGTGCGATTCTTGAGCAGCGGGATCCATTTGTCGGCCTTTCGGCTGATCCCGCCGCCGGCGATGAACAGGTCGGGCCAGATCGCGTTCTCCACGGCGATCAGCACCTTGGTGACCTCTTCACACCAGCGCTCGTAGCTCCATTCCTTGCGTTCTTTGACCGATGACGCCGCGCGGTGCTCGGCTTCCTTGCCGCCGACCTCCAGGTGACCGAACTCGGTGTTGGGCAGCAGCAGCCCCTGGTGGATGACCGCCGACCCGATACCGGTGCCGAACGTCAGCAGCACGATGACACCGTTGTTGTCGCGGCCCGCCCCGAACCGCTGCTCGGCGAGTCCGGCGGCGTCTGCGTCGTTGAGCACCGTCACGGGCTGCCCGTCGAGTGCCTTGCTGTAGATCTCGCTGGCGTTGGTGCCGATCCAGGCCTTGTCGACGTTGGCCGCGGTGCGCACCACGCCGTTGGTGACCACACCGGGATAGGTCACGCCCAGCTCGCCCTGCCAGCCGAACTCTTTGACCACCTCGGCGATGGTCTTGGCGACGGCATCGGGCGTGGCGGGTTGCGGCGTGGGCAGTTTGAAACGCTCACCGATGAGGGCGCCGGTGTCGAGATCGACGATGCCGCCCTTGACCCCACTACCGCCGACATCGATGCCGAAACCTCGGTTCTGGGTACTGGATGGCTCGGTCGCGGTCATTGCAACTCCCTGGCGAGGCTGACGGATTCGGCGCGCACCACACACTAGCGAGTCGCCAGCAGCGCCGCCCGATGTTCGATCTGTGTTGCGATAGACCGGTGACATCACCCTCCGCCCATGCCGATCCCACCTCGTTGCGCGCCGTCGCCGAGCAACTCGCCGCCGAAGCAGCGACGTTCGCGCGGCAGCGCCGCACCGAGGTGTTCGGTGCGCATCCGCAGACCGGTGCGGTGCGCGCCAAGAGCACCCCGACCGATCCGGTGACCGTCGTCGACACCGAGACCGAACGGCTGCTGCGCGACCGGCTCGCCCAGCTGCGACCCGGCGACCCGGTGGTGGGCGAGGAGGAGGGCGGTCCGGCCGCCGGGGTGTCCGCCGATGCGGTCACCTGGGTGCTCGATCCCATCGACGGCACGGTGAACTTCGTCTACGGATTGCCGGCGTACGCGGTTTCGGTGGCCGCGCGTGTCGGCGGGGTATCGGTGGCCGGCGCGGTCGCCAACATCAGCACCGGAGAGGTGTACTCGGCGGGCCTCGGGCTCGGCGCCCAGGTGCGCGACGGCGAGGACCGCCGGGAGCTGCGCTGCAGTGCGGTCAGTGACCTCTCGATGGCCCTGGTGGGTACCGGATTCGGTTATTCACCACAGCTGCGGGCGGCCCAGGCCGAGCTGTTGGCGGGGCTGCTGCCGACGGTGCGCGATATCCGGCGCATCGGTTCGGCGGCTTTGGATCTGTGCCTGGTCGCCGCCGGGCAGCTCGACGCGCACTACGAGCACGGACTCAATGTGTGGGACTGGGCCGCCGGCGCGCTGATCGCGGCCGAGGCAGGTGCGCAGGTGTACTGGCCGCGCGACGACGAGTCCGGCGCGTCGCTGCTGATGGTCGCCGCGCCGGGGATCGCCGAACAGCTGCGCGACGCCCTGGACTCGTCGGGCGGGCTGGCGGCGCTGCCCTAGCTGTAACTCCCAGACAGGTTGTGAACGGCGTGGTGAGCGGAAGTAGGTGAGGACCTCCGGTATCGGTGTGGTTACCAAACACGCACATCCGATTACCGAGAGGTCCTCATGGTCCACGCTAATGCTT
>JACPVR010000020.1 GCA_016197405.1 Mycobacterium sp. | reverse complement strand
CCAATGGTGCGGTCGCGGTTTCCAATGCGCATGGCACGGTGACCGGTGCGGCCGGCGGTGTGCTGTTGCGTCCCTACGCTCGGCTGATCTCCTCGGCCGGTGACAGCGTCACCACCTACGGCGAGCCCTGGAACATGAACTAGCACCACCTCGCGCGCAACACTGCGGCCCCCGGCACCTGCCGGGGGCCGCAGTGCATTGCGGGTCAGGTCGAGGGTGGCGGTCGACTGCATGCCAAAAGTATTGGCCTACAAGATCGATGTCCTCTGCGACCGCGCTGCCAGTTGACTGGGAACATCACTGCCCGCGTTGCCGAACCGAGACCGGCTGCTTATGTTCGGTTCCTCAACGATGAGCGGGACGTTTGGGCAGCCTGTGAGGACTCTCGACGTGCCGTACGAATCACCTGGACACGCATCGCGTAAAGCCAAGCACACCAGCGGTATTGGTTCCTTGCTGCGCTTTCCGGGCTCGGTCGACACGCAAGGGAGAACATGAAGATATTCAGTCGGGTGCTGGTGGCGCTCATCGCTGCGGTTGCGGCGTTGTTCGCGAGCACGGGCACGTCGCATGCGGGCTTGGACAATGAGCTGAGCTTGGTTGATGGTCAGGGTCGGACTCTGACGATTCAGCAGTGGGTGTTTTCCCGCTTGACCGCAACCGGCTGACCCGTGAGTGGTTCCACTCGGGTAAGGCTGTGTATGCGGTGACCGGTGAGGGTGCCGATGACTTCGAGGGCACCTTGGAGCTGGGTTATCAGATCGGCTTCCCCTGGTCACTCGGTGTCGGGATCAACTTCTCCTACACCACCCCCAACATCGCCCTGGACGCCCAGGACTTCGCCTCGCCGAACTCCAGTAACACCGGTTTCGTCGTCGACCCGTTCCCCGGTATCACCACGCCGCCGCTGTTTCCGGGTGTGTCGATCTCGGCGGATCTCGGTAACGGCCCCGGTATCCAGGAAGTCGCCACCTTCTCGGTCGACGTCAAAGGTGCCAAGGGTGCGGTCGCGGTGTCCAACGCGCATGGCACCGTGACCGGGGCGGCCGGCGGCGTGTTGCTCCGCCCGTTCGCCCGGCTGATCTCCAAGGCCGGTGACAGCGTCACCACCTACGGCGAGCCCTGGAACATGAACTAGCACATGAACCAGCACAGGATTCGGCGCACGAACTGACCGTCATTTTTCCGGACCGGAAAGCGGCCCCGGGGTGAACCCCCGGAGGCCGCTTTTTCGGATCTTCCGGCACCGTCCGAGCAGACTGTAAAACTGCAGGTCAGGGCCGTGAAATTTGGGCCGTTTCGAGGGTTGGGACAATCTCGGGTCAATAACGTTGCAGGGTGCGCACGGGGCGCATGTTCCTGGTAATCTCACAGGGAGAATTACGCCGAATTTCAGGGAACTTTCCCGTGAGTAGAGAAGGGGTGGGCCGGTGGCCGACAACGCCGCAGTCCTCGTCCGCAGAACCAAGAAGCTGGCGACTGCCGGGTTCGGGGCGCTTGCCCTCACCGCATCCTTGTTGACCTTCGGGACCGGCTCCGCCCTCGCGGACGACATCTCGGGTGACCCGTCGTCGCCGTCGGCCGGTCCGGTTGCCGAAGACGGCATCCGCGCCTCGGCCACCCAGGGTGAAGTTCGTTCCGCCGACACCGGTGTCGCGCTCGCCGGCTCCAGCGAGGTTCGTGGATCCAACCGGGCCGTTCCCACGGTCAAGGGCGATTCGCCGCCTCCCGGCAACCTGTCCGTGCTCGGCTACGACTGCCTGTTCAGCTGGTCGCAGTTCTGCTAGTTCGGGCTTGACATAGTCTGAAAACAACTTGCGCCGACGCCCTTACGGGTCGTCGGCGCAAGTTGTTTCAGGCGTTATTCGTTCTCGTGGCTGATCGGTGCGGTCTGGCCGTGCTTGCCGCCGGCACCCACCGAGGCCCCCTGCGACATCAGGTCGCGAATCTCGGTCAGCACGGTGAGTTCAGTGGCGGCATCCTCCACTTTGGCATCGCGGGACTTCAGCTTCTTGTAGGGCACGACGATCACGAAGTAGACGACCGCGGCGACGATCAGGAAGTTGAGCGCGGCGGTCACCACCGGGTTGAAGTCGACGAATGTGTCATTTCCCAACGGAATCCGCAGGAACCCGTGGTCGGAATTCGGGCTGGCGCCGATGCGACTGACCAGCGGCTCGACGACACTCTTGGTGAAGGCGGTCACCAGGCCGGTGAACGCGGCGCCGATGACGACCGCGGTCGCCAGATCGATGACATTGCCTCGGGCGATGAACTCTCTGAAACCTTTCAACACGGTTTGGTCCCCTTCCGTCACGGTGTTGTGCAACTCGTCTGGACTTCGACGTTAGCTTGCCGCGAGGTGTTGCGCGTATCGCTTCCCTGGTCATGCGGGGGAGAGGTCAGTGCAGTGTCACGGTGACGGCTTGACCCAATGCCGCGCCCGCCACGATGTTGGCCGAGGCAGCCGGTAGCGCAACCAGGACGACCCGGTCACCCGCTGCGCCCGCGCCCTTGGGTTTGGCCGACACCAGCACGACGACCGCATCGGTGGCCACGACTTTGGGTGCGGCCTCGGAGTCACCGGCCGGTGCGGCCAGCACGTCGACCACATCGCCGGTCTTGATGACGTCGAGTACGGCGTTGTCCACCAGCCGCAGCGGCACGATCCGGGCATTGGGACCGGCCGCGGAATCGGCGAGGCGGGGCCCCAACACGCGAACATCGGTCAGCACTTCGCCCCGGCGAACCGGGCCCGCCGGAGTCGCCCCGAGGACAGCGTTCATGTCCGGTTGTGCGCCATCGGGAAGTGTTGCGGCCAAACGGTTCTCGACCCGGATATCGGCTTCGCCCAGTGCCACGCCCGGCGTCAGGTCATGCGCCGCGACGACCGTCATCCGGCGGTCGCCGTCGGGCTCGGCGCGCACAGCTGCGACAGCGGCCAGCGCGACCAGTGCGCCCGCTGCAGTCCGCCGTGCGGCAACGGTGTGCACCCAGTCCGGCTGCAGTGCCTGGCGCACTCGCGTCAGCGGTGTCGGGTCGACCGAGCTGGTCTTCTGACCTGTCATGGGCGTCACGCTAGGTCCCTGCGCCGTCACGCGTGTGCACCGCGGCGAGCCCTGTGAACAACCTCGGAGTCATCGCAGAGTTCACTGCCACGCACAGCCAACGGCGGATTCCGCCGATACCGTCAAATCAGTTGATAACCCCGTCAGCCGTTGCGGCCCGGGTGAATTGCCTTGGAGTTTAAGGAGAGATAATGTCTGCCAATTCAGCTGTCATCGGCCGGAGATCGAAAAAGTATGGCGCGGTTGGCTTTAGCGCCCTCGCGGTCTCCGTCGCGCTGCTTGGTCTTGGGGCGGGAACCGCCAATGCCGATGACCTCAAAGCGGATCCGTCCAAACCGTCGGCGGGGCCGGTGGCCGAGAACGGTATTCGCTCGCAAGCCATTCAGGGTGATCTGCGCACCTCGGATATCGGGGTGGCTCAGGCCGGGACGAGCAAGGTGACGACTTCCAGCGAGGCGGTCCCCACCGTCAAGGGTTCCTCGCCGCCGCCCGGAGACCTGGCCACCGATATCGGCTACGACTGCTTGTTCGCGTGGTCGCAGTTCTGCGGTGGCCCCAAGTCGACCGGGCCTTACAACTAAGGCGACGGCGGGCGCGTCAGTTGGGTGCGGCGGCCGCGGGCGCGGGCGACGAGCTGGAGCTCGACGACTTCTCGGTCGACGTGCTGCTGCTCTTGTCGCTCGCGCTCGACGACGACTCCGAGCCGCTCGAGCTCGACCCGCTCGACGACGACTTCGCCTTGCTTGCCGCGTCACGGCTGTCGGTCCGGTAGAAACCGCTGCCCTTGAAAACGACTCCGACCGAGTTGAACAACTTGCGCAGCTTGCCTGAGCACTTCGTGCAGGTGGTCAACGCATCGTCGGTGAAGGCCTGCACCGCGTCGAAGCGATCACCGCATTCGGTGCAGGCGTAGCTGTACGTGGGCACGAAAACCTCCGGGACAGGTCAGGACTTGTTAGCACTCTAGCGTGTCAAGTGCTAGAACCGCTATGTGGTCCGGGTCATTCCCGCCCGATCTCAGAAGCTGACCAGCCCGCCAGCGGGAGTCAGCGCATCGGTCATCCGGATGTCGTGGGCCTGCTCGGGGATGACGTCGAGCAGCTCGTCATCCCGGACGACGGCCACCAGCCGGGCGTCCGGCCTGCACAGCGGAAGACTGCGATCGTAGAACCCCGCGCCGCGACCCAACCGCACGCCGCGACGGTCCACCGCGAGCGCGGGGATGATCACCACGCCCGCGGCGGCCAGCGTCTCGGCGGGCAGGATCGCCCCGGTCGGTTCGAGTAGTCCGAACTGTGCGCCGGCAAGCTCGCCGGCAACGTATTCACCCCAGCACAGCGGCAGGGCGCTACCGTCGGCGGCGGTGCGGGCCACCGGCAACAGCACTCTCGCACCGGTCTGTGCGATGGCGTCCAGCATCGCCGGCGATCCCGGTTCACTGCCCACCGGCACGTACGCGCAGACGGTATCCGTGCAGTTGGCAAGCGTGGCGGCGTGTACGGCGAGGGCTTTTGCCTCCGCGAGATGCACCGCTTCGGTAACCTTCCGTCGAGCGGTGAGCAGTTGCACACGCAGCTGTGCTTTGGGACTGGTCATGGTGGGGTAACAATGGCAGCACCGGTCCCTGCACCGCCACCACAATTCGGGGGTTGCCATGCGGTTAAGGTGTGAACGATGACAGTTGCTCAGGTCCGTATCCCGCGCACGGCGATAGTGCCGGCTGCCGGCCTGGGTACGCGCTTTCTGCCCGCTACCAAAACCGTTCCCAAGGAACTGCTGCCGGTCGTCGACACCCCTGGTATCGAGCTGGTGGCCGCCGAGGCCGCCGAAGCGGGCGCCGAGCGCCTGGTGATCGTGACCTCCGAGGGCAAGGACGGCGTCGTCGCGCATTTCGTCGAGGACCTGGTGCTGGAGGGCACGCTGGAGGCCCGCGGCAAGCACGTCATGCTGGAAAAGGTCCGTCGCGCCCCGGCTCTGATCAAGGTGGAATCGGTGGTGCAGGCCGAGCCTCTCGGCCTGGGGCACGCGGTCCTGTGCGTGGAACCGACGCTGTTGCCGGACGAGGATGCGGTTGCCGTCCTGCTGCCCGATGACCTGGTGCTGCCCACCGGCGTGCTGGAAACCATGTCGAAGGTCCGGGCCAAGCGTGGCGGCAGCGTGCTGTGCGCGATCGAGGTGCCGCGCGACGAGATCAGTGCTTACGGCGTCTTCGACGTCGAGACCGTTCCCGACGCCGCCAACCCCAATGTGCTGCGCGTCAAGGGCATGGTCGAGAAGCCGGAGATCGATGCCGCGCCGTCGACCTACGCCGCGGCCGGGCGATACGTGCTGGACCGGGCGATTTTCGATGCCCTGCGACGGGTCGGGCGCGGCGTCGGCGGCGAGATCCAGCTCACCGATGCCATCGCGCTGCTCATCGAGGAGGGCCATCCGGTCCACGTCGTCGTGCATCGTGGGTCCCGACACGACCTCGGAAATCCCGGCGGCTATCTCAAGGCTGCGGTTGACTTTGCCCTGGAACGCGACGACTACGGCCCGGAGCTGCGGCGCTGGCTGGTTGCGCGGTTGGGTCTGGCCGGACAGTAGGCTGCGTCGGGCTCTGCAACTGGGTTCTCCGGTAGAGAGGCCCTTCGAAGGCAGAAAGGCGCATTTGTGCGTTCGGTGGAAGAGCAGCAGGCCCGCGTGCAGGCTGCCGCGGTGGCCCCGAGACCGGTGCGCGTCGCGATAGCCGAGGCGCAAGGCCTGATGTGCGCGGAGGAGGTCGTCACCGAACGGCCGCTGCCCGGCTTCGACCAGGCCGCGATCGACGGTTACGCGGTGCGCAGTGTCGACGTGCTCGGTATCGGCGGTCCCGACGACGACGGCGACGCGGGCGAGGGGCAGATCAGCCTGCCCGTCATCAGCTCGATCGAGGCAGGTGCCCGCTCACCCAGCAGGCTGCAACCCAAACAGGCCGTGCGGGTGCAGACCGGCGCGCCCATGCCGACGCTGGCCGATGCGGTCCTGCCACTGCGGTGGACCGACGGGGGACAGTCCCGGGTCCGGGTGCTTCGTGGTGTGCGTTCGGGTGCCTATGTGCGCCGGACCGGCGACGACGTACAACCCGGTGATGTGGCGGTGCGCGCAGGCACCATCATCGGTGCCGCTCAGGTCGGTTTGCTTGCCGCCGTCGGGCGCGAGCGGGTGCTGGTGCATCCGCGACCACGGCTGTCGGTCATGTGCGTCGGCGGTGAGCTCGTCGACATCTCCCGCACCCCGGGCAACGGTCAGGTCTATGACGTCAACTCCTACGCGCTGGCCGCCGCCGGACGCGATGCCGGTGCCGAGGTCAACCGGGTCGGCATCGTCGACAGCGATCCGAAGAAGCTGCGCGAAGCGGTCGAAGGTCAGCTGAGCCGGTCCGAGGTGGTGATCATCGCGGGTGCCGTCGGGGGCGCGGCTGCGGAGAACGTGCGCACCGTGCTGTCGGCGCTCGGCGAGATGGAGGTCACCCGGATCGCCATGCATCCCGGCTCCGTCCAGGGTTTCGGCCAGCTCGGCGGTGACGGGGTGCCGGTGTTCCTGCTGCCCGCCAACCCGGTCAGCGCCCTGGTGGTGTTCGAGGTGATGGTGCGCCCGCTGATCCGGTTGTCATTGGGCAAGCGGCAACCGGAGCGACGGGTCGTGCAGGCCCGCACGCTCGCGCCGATCTCCTCGGTGGCCGGGCGCAAGGGTTATCTGCGTGGGCAGTTGATGCGTGATCAAGACACCGGCGAGTATCTGGTGCAGGCGCTCGGTGGCGCGCCGGGATCGTCGTCGCATCTGCTGGCCACGCTCGCCGAGGCGAACTGCCTGGTGGTGGTTCCCGCCGAGGCCGAGCAGGTACGAACCGGTGAGGTCGTCGACGTCGCGTTCCTGGCCCAGCGCGGCTGACGCGCGTGAGTTTGTGGCGCTCCGCGTTGCTGCATCCGGGGTGGCCCATGACGGTAGGGCCGTTGCGGGTCCGTGCGGGTGTGGTGCGACTGCGACCGGTGCGCCTGCGCGATGCGTCCCAGTGGAGCCGCATCCGGATCGCCGATCGAAAGTTCCTTGAGCCCTGGGAGCCCAGTGCCGACATGGAATGGGATGCCCGGCATGCGATTTCGGCCTGGCCGCCGGTGTGCTCGGGGGTGCGCGCAGAGGCCCGTCGCGGCCGGATGCTGCCCTATGTCATCGAGGTCGACGGGCAGTTTCGTGGTCAGCTGACCATCGGGAATGTCACGCACGGTGCGCTGCGGTCGGCCTGGATCGGTTACTGGGTGCACAGTGCGTTCACCGGCGGCGGGGTGGCCACCGGTGCGCTGGCGCTGGGCCTCGATCATTGTTTCGGTCCGGTTCGGCTGCACCGGGTCGAGGCCACCGTGCGGCCGGAGAACCTGGCGAGCCGCCGGGTGCTGGCCAAGGCGGGTTTCCGTGAAGAGGGCCTGCTGCGGCGCTATCTCGACGTCGACGGGGGATGGCGCGACCATCTGCTGGTGGCGATGACGGTCGAGGAGGTTCCCGGTTCGGTGTCGGCGGCACTGGTCCGCGCCGGGCGCGCGAGCTGGGTGTAGCGCTCGCCGATTCCTGCGTGAGGGCTGCGGAAATCCGCGCGGAGCGACCCTGATGCAGAAATCGGCGCTCAGCAAATGGTGCCGATGTTACTAATGTGACATTTGTGGCTGATGGTGCTTGTATCCAGCGAATTACAGGTGTGTAATTGACATCGGCGCGTCGTCCTGATTGCGCTGGTCACCAGCCCTAGCCTGGAGGGGAAAGGAGCAGGCCTTCATGCCAAGCATCCCCCAATCATTGCTCTGGATCTCCCTTGTCGTGCTCTGGCTGTTCGTGCTGGTGCCCATGCTGATCAACAAGCGGGACACCGTGCGGCGGACCAGCGACGTCGCGTTGGCCACCCGGGTGCTCAACACCGGCCGTGCAGCCCGGCTGCTCAAGCGGCGCGCTCCGGCCGCCGGTCACCGCAGCGACCCCAAATGGCAGCCCGAAGCCGAGGTTGACGATCCCGAGGACTTCGACGAAGACAAGACCGGCCCGGTCGTGGTGACCGGCAGGCCGTCGCGCGTGCGCTCGGTGGCCGTGGTCACCGCATTGGCAGAAGAGGACGAGCCGGACTATCTCGATGTCGACGTCGTCGACGAGGACTCCGGCGCCCTTCCGGTCGGAAAGATGGCCGGCTACGAACCGCAGACCGACGAACTTCCGCTGGAGTTCGACTCCGCCGATACCGAAGAGGTGCCCGAGCCGGTCGCCGAGACCGAGGCCGAACCGGAGGCCGAGGTGGCTGAACAACCCGCGGAGGATGCGCCGGAAGCCGACGGTACCGCCGATGAGTACGAGTACATCGACGACACCTCGGGACTGGAGCCCGAGGCGGAGGCCGAAGACGAGCCTGTGCGCGCCCGGACCACGAGCCGCTATGCCACCAAGACCGCAGCGGCGGTCAGCGCCCGCAAGTACCGGTTCCGTACCCGGGTGCTGCTGGGCATGGCAGTCGCGCTGGTCGCCTCGGCGGCCGCGGCCTTCCTGGTAAGTCCGTCCGCCTGGTACGTGTGCGCGACGATCGCCGCCATGACCCTGATCTACCTGGGCTACCTGCGCAGGCAGACCCGGATCGAGGAGCGGTTGCGCCGTCGCCGCCTGCAGCGGATGGCGCGGGCCAAGCTCGGCGTGGAGAACACCCGCGACCAGGAACTCGACGTGGTGCCGTCCCGGTTGCGCCGGCCCGGTGCCGCGGTGCTGGAGATCGACGACGAGGACCCCATCTTCGAACATCTGGAGTACGCGTCGTTCGCCCGGGAGTTCGACCTGCCGCGCGCGGCGGGGCAGTAGCGCTCTCGAGCGAGATGGTTTGAGACGTCGGTTTCATCCTGACCCTGGTCGGCTGGTATCCTGCTAGCGGTCAAGGGGCTATGGCGCAGTTGGTAGCGCGTCTCGTTCGCATCGAGAAGGTCAGGGGTTCGAATCCCCTTAGCTCCACCACATTTCGACCAGCTAGTTGGGCGTTTTCGGAGTTTGCTCCACTGCGCGCCACACGGGCTGGGTTTCACGGGTCGTCATCCTGAATTGAGTGCCTGCCCGATTCGCTGAGCGGCGCTGCGCAGCGCAGCGATGTAGTCGTCGCGCTCGGTCTTGGAAACCTCCGCGCGCAGTGCGCCGAGTTGCACCTCGAACCGGGCGTATCCGGCGTCGTCGAACACCGGTGCGGCCAGGTAGCTGATGGGAAGCGTTTTTGTGCTGCGGACCTCGGTCGGGGTGTACACCCGGGACGTGAGCGAGTTGAGCTGCCGCAATGCGCGTGCACGAACCCTCGGATCGAGGATCTCGGCTCCGACCGCGCCGAGCAGATCGGCGAGGACCTCGACCAGTCCGGCGTCGCTGTCATTGGGGCGGAAGATCGCGAATCCCGACGTGCGCACCCTGCGCAACAATTCCGCACCGTCGGCGCGAGGCTGTCGTGCGGTGGACAGCCAGCGTTCCTGGTCGGCGGCATCTCGCCACGGCATCACCGCGGCGCCGACCGGAAATATCAGCGGTATCCGCTGACCGGTCGGAAAGCCCGGAATGATCCGGTCGCTGCCGTGCCTCTTGTCCACCACGACCAGATGATCCGGCCCGATGAGGCTCATCGTGACACCGCAGCCGGTGCTACGGGCAAGTTCTGACAGCACCGCTCCCGTCGCCACGCCGCCGGTGTACGGTTCTGCCGCACCCCGCAGGGCGCCCAGTGCCGGCCCGATCGAGTAGGCCAGTCCACCATCGCGCTGCGCCCACCCGGCTGACTCGAGTTCGGCCATGATCGCCGACGTGGTCGCCCGGGCTATATCGAGTGCCTTGGCGATATCTGTTGTCGTCAAAGGCTTTCCGGCCTCCCGCAACAGTTCGACGATGCCGACGACCCGTCGGGTGGGGGGAGATGATGCGGTGTCGGTCACGGCGTCCTCCTTGCGTAACGGCCCGGCGGACACTACCCTCTCGCCGACTATTCGACCAAGGATAGTCGAATATTCGACGCACAAGGGCGTGGTAGATGATCCTCGATCGGTTTCGGCTCGATGACAAAGTGGCGGTGGTCACCGGTGCGGGCCGCGGTCTCGGCGCAGCCATGGCAATCGCATTCGCCGAGGCCGGCGCCGACGTCGTGCTCGCTGCACGCACCACGACCGACCTCACCGACGTCGCCGGTGCCGTCACCGCACTCGGTAGGCGCGCGCACATCGTCACGGCCGATCTCAGCGACACGACCGCATGTGCCGCTCTGGCCGGGGAAGCCGCCCGGGAATTCGGGCGGTTGGACATCGTCGTCAACAATGTCGGTGGGGCCATGCCGAAACCCCTGCTGGACACCACAGTCGAGGATCTCGTCGAGGCGTTCCGCTTCAACGTGGGCACCGCGCACGCACTCACCACCGCCGCGGTTCCGCATCTGCTCGACAGCGACGGCGGTTCGATCATCAATATCACCTCGGCGGTGGGGCGGATGGCCGGGTGGGCGTTCGCGGCCTACGGGGCATCCAAAGCCGCTCTGGCGCACTACACCAGGATCACCGCCCTGGACCTGTCGCCCCGAATACGGGTCAACGCCATCGCACCCGGCTCGGTGCTCACCTCGGCGCTCGATGTGGTCGCCGGTAACGACGACATCCGCAATCAACTCGAATCGGCCACGCCGCTGCGCCGCCTCGGCGACCCGCAGGACGTCGCGGCGGCAGCTCTGTGGTTGGCGTCGCCGGCGGGCAGCTTCGTCACCGGCAAGATCATCGAAGTCGACGGCGGCCTGAACGCACTGAACCTGGTCATGCCCCTACCGGACCTCTGAGGAACATCCATGACATACAGCGTCGCGCAGATCAGCACCGGAAACGTCGGAAAACAAGCTCTGGCAGGCATTCTGGACAATCCTGCCCTCGAACTGGTCGCCGTGTGGGTATCGGATCCGGCCAAGACCGGTGTCGACGCCGCCACCCTGGTGGGACGCGAGACGCCCGCGGGTATCACGGCCACCGACGATTTCGAGGCCATCATCGCCGCCAAACCCGACTGTGCGGTCTACACCGCGATGACCGACAACCGGCTACCCGAAGCTCTCGAGGATCTTCGAAAGCTGTTGGCGGCGGGCATCAACGTCGTCGCCAGCGCACCGGTCTTCCTGCAATACCCCTATGGCGTCATCCCCGAAGAACTCATCGAGCCGTTGCGCCGTGCCGCCTCCGACGGCGGTTCTTCGTTGTGGGTCAACGGGATCGATCCCGGATTCGCCAACGACCTGCTGCCACTGGCGCTCACCGGAGCGTGCCGCACCATCGAGCAGGTCCGCTGCATGGAGATCGTCGACTACGCCACCTATGACAGCCGCGCTGTGGTCTTCGACATCATGGGTTTCGGTCACCCACTGTCCGAGACCCCGCTGCTGCTGCAACCATCGGTGTTGTCGTTGGCGTGGGGTTCGGTTGTCCGACAGCTCGCGGCGGGCCTGGACGTCGAACTCGACAGTGTCACAGAGGTCTACGAACGACTGCCGGCGCCGGAGACATTCGAGATCGCCTCCGGCACGATCGAGGAAGGGACCGCTGCCGCGTTGCGCTTCGAGGTCCAGGGTCTGGTCGACGGCCGGCCGGTCATCGTGCTCGAACACGTCACCCGGCTACGCGAAGACCTTGCCCCGCACTGGCCGCAGCCGGCGCAGGAAGGTGGCTCCTACCGGATCGAGATCACCGGGGAGCCGACCTACCACGTCGACATCATGCCGAAAAGCCCCAACGGGGATCACAACCACGGCGCACTTGTCGGCACCGCCATGCGTGTCGTCAACGCGGTGCCCGCCGTGGTACAGGCCGAACCCGGGATCCTGACCGCGCTCGACCTTCCGCTCATCGCGGGAAAGGGCATGGTGGCCGTTTCTTGACGTGATCGCGGGTCTGCCGAATCACCGAAGGGTCGAGTAGCTCCCGGCGCTGTCGAACTCGCCTTCCTGCGGCAGATTCTCCCGGCGTCGCAGCTCGTCGGCGGCGCGCACCAGGTCCTGCTGGGCGGCGGGGGACAGGCCGACCGAGCGTGCGGCGATTCGGCGCACGCCCTCGTCACGCATATCGGCCAGCCAGGTCAGCTCGGCGTCGAGCTTCTCGAAGTAGTCGTCGTCGAGGAAGTAGGCCGGTGGAATGCGGAAGAAGTTGGCCAGTGCGTTGATGGTGGTGATCGACGGATTCGTGCGGTTTCCGGACCGTAATTGGGATAGGTAAGGCGCGGACATGGTGATGCCTTCGGCCTTGAGAGCTGCGATAACCTCGGCCGCGGTGTGCGGCCCCCGCCCCGGCGGATACACGGTGTCGAAGAGTCGCGTGAGTCGATCGGCGAACGTCGTTCCCATGTTCTTAGCCCCTCAAGTGTTTCGCAATCTGTAATTTGTTTGCCATTGACCATCCTACCGGCTCGCGATGCCGCCAGTAAAGGCCCGATAGGACTCGTGTTGATGCGTTCAACTGCAGTTTCGGGTTCGCCGCGACGTGCGATACAGCGACGACGGCAATTTTGTCAAATTTGCCGCATGGTCAATTCGGCGAAATGTGTATGCTTGCTGCGCAGCCGGCCGGGACATCTCCGCCAGAACCGACTCGGCGACCGGGCGGTAATCCTGCAGGTCATCCCGGGTAACAGCGGCCGCCGCGTCGCAGTTTGCTAGCAGCACTCGCAACCGTCATCGTCGGCGCGGGCAACAGTTGGCGCGCAGCACATTTCACCGCGCCACGCATCGATGCCCTCGCGCACCGCGATGACGGCGATCACCAGGCCTGCCACCGGGTCGGCCCAGGACCAGCCCAGCGTGGCGTTGAGTACCAGTCCGACCAGCAGCACGGCGGACAAATATGTGCACAGCAGCGTCTGCTTCGAATCGGCGACCGCCGACTGCGAGCCGAGTTCGCGTCCGGCCCGGCGCTGCGCCCAGGACAGCACCGGCATGACAGCCAGACTGACCGCGGCCAGCGCTATCCCGATCGGCGAGTGCTCGGCTCGGTCGAGCCCGGACAGTGCGCGGATCGAATCCGCGGTCACGAAGGCCGCGAGGCCGAAGAACGAGAACGCGATGACCCGCAGCGCCACCTTCTCCCTGTCCTGCGGATCGCGCCCGGCGAACTGCCACGCGACGGCGGCTGCCGAAGACACCTCGATCACCGAGTCGAGCCCGAACCCGAGCAGTGCCGTGGATGAGGCACGCGTTCCCTCGGTGAGGGCGATGACGGCCTCGATGATGTTGTAGGTGATAGTGGTGGCGACCAGGAACCTGATCTGGCGACTCAGCACCCGACGGCGCTGCGATGTGAGGGTGCCGGACTCGGCGACCATCAGCAGCACCCGTCGTCGCTGGACGGGCAGCAGGCCGGGTCCACCGCGAGCACCAGGCCGACGAGATCGTCGAGCGCATGTGCGATGCGTTCATCGGCGAGCTCATAGCGGCTGCGCCGGCCTTCGGCAACGGCGACCACCAGGCCGCAGCCGCGCAGGCAGGCCAGGTGATTCGACACGATCTGGCGCGAAACCGAAATCTCGTCGGCAAGGTCGGAGGGATATCGCCCACCGGTGCGCAGATTGAGCAGAATCGAGGCTCGGGTGGAGTCGGAGAGGGCGTAGCCGAAACGGGCCAGCGCGTCGCGTTGCACCAGGGTCTGCACCGCGATAACAGTACATCGCATTCTGTATTCAGAAAATCCTGTATCGATCTGGACTGTCGTATGTTGCTCAGACCCCAGCGATGAAAGATGGCCGGCAGATGATCCGTATCGGTGTGCTCGGCGCAGCCAGCATCGCGCCGTCGGCCCTGATGCGACCGGCCGATCGAAGCGCCGAGGTCGCGGTCGTCGCCGTGGCCGCCCGAGACGCCGAGCGCGCGCAGTCCTTCGCTCATCGGCACCGGATCCCACGTGTGCACGCCAGTTACGAGGAATTGCTCGCCGACCCGGAGATCGACGCGGTCTACAACCCGTTGCCCAACGGCCTGCACGGTCGGTGGACCCGGGCAGCGCTGGCAGCGGGCAAACATGTGCTGTGCGAGAAGCCGTTCACCGCGAATGCCGCCGAGGCCGAGCAGGTCGCGGAGGTGGCGGCCAATTCCGGCCGGGTCGTCATGGAGGCATTCCACTACCGCTATCACCCGCTGATATTGCGGGTCGAGCAGATCATCGCCTCGGGTGAGCTGGGCCGGCTACAGCACGTCGAGGCGGCCTTCTGCTTCCCGCTGCCGAAGTTCGGCGATATCCGCTACGACTTCGCGCTGGCCGGCGGTGCGCTGATGGACGCGGGTTGTTATGCGGTACACATCGCCCGAACCTTCGGCCTTGCCACACCGGAAGTTGTTTCGGCACAAGCGAAGTTGCACAATCCGCTGATCGACCGGGCGATGACGGCACAGTTGCGCTTTCCCGCCGGGCACACCGGCCGGGTCCGCTGCTCCATGTGGTCGTCGCAGCTGCTTGCGGTCAACGCCCGGGTCGTCGGCGAGCGCGGTGCGCTGCATGTACTGAATCCGATTGCGCCCCAATTGTTCCATCGTCTGGTGGTGCGATCGACCGACGGCAGACGGGTGGAACGCTTCTCGCGGCGCGCCTCCTACGACTACCAACTCGACGCTTTCGCCGCAGCGATACTGCGCGGGGAACCGGTCCGCACCACGGCACAGGACGCGGTGCAGAACATGGCCGTCATCGATGCGATCTATCGCGCCGCGGGCCTGCCGGTGCGGGAACCGTCCTGACCGCTCGCCGGCCATTCACATAACAGTTGGCAATCTGGCGGGTCTCGTTCCAGTCGATAACGCCGGACCAAGCGGTCTTGTTCGGCTAACGTTCGCAACGCCGGTACCGGTATCGCGAGGATTGGTGGACCGCTGTGGCTCGACTGTCGGTGCTTGGCCGAATGGCGCGTGCGCGATCGCTGGGCTTCCAGTCGAAACTGCTGATCATGCTGCTGGTGGTCAGCGTGATCTCGGTGCTGATCGCCGGTGCGATCGGTTATGTGTCCGGCACCAATTCGTTGCGCAATGACGAATACCAAAGTCTCACGC
Source organism: Mycobacterium sp. (assembly GCA_016197405.1). Classification (GTDB taxonomy): domain Bacteria; phylum Actinomycetota; class Actinomycetes; order Mycobacteriales; family Mycobacteriaceae; genus Mycobacterium. The sequence goes on along the minus strand of JACPVR010000020.1, from coordinate 75,802 downwards.
AGCTACGGGAATCGCGTGCGCGGGAGATCACCGCGTTCTTCCGCAACATCACCGACGGCGCGTCGATCGTCTCCCACGGGGCCACCGTCGCCAACGCCACTCGCGACTTCGGAGCGGCATTCGCCGCACTGCAGAACACGCCGTTGCCGCCCGACGCGCAGGCCAATGTCGCGAACTACTACTCGACGGTGTTCGGCCCCGAGTTGAGCAATCGCACCGGTAAACAGGTCGATGCGTCACTGTTCAAGCCCACCAACAATGCGGCGGTGTACCTGCAGAACGCGTATGCCGTTCCCTCGCAGGGCGATTACGACAAAGCATTGCTGATGAACACCGCCGGCGACGACAGTGCGTGGACTGCGGCCAACGCGCGCTACCAACCGTTCTTCGCCGATCTTGCCAAGCGATTCGGGTTCGACGACGCGCTCATCATCAACAAGTCCGGCGATGTCGTCTACACCGCGTACAAGGGTGTCGACCTGGGCACCAACCTGCTGTCCGGTCCCTATCAGACCACCAAACTTGCCGACACCTACCGCCAGGCGATACAGGCGGTTTCGGTGGACGAGACCTTCGTCTCGGATTTCGAGCGGTACATCCCCTCCTTCGGCGTGCCCACCTCGTGGGTGTTGACGCCGATCGGCAGTGACGGGGCGATCACCGGGGTGCTCGCCCTGCAGTTGTCGCGCGAAGGTGTCAACAAGGTGATGACCGGTGACGACGGTTGGGCCGACGACGGGCTGGGCGCGACGGGTGAGACCTATCTGGCCGGCCCCGACAAGCTGATGCGCTCGGTATCGCGTGAGCTGCTGACCAATCCGGAGCAATTCGTCAAGGACGTGGTGGCCAAGGGCACCCCGGAGGATGTCGCCGAACGCGAAGTGGAGGTCAAGGGCAGCATCCTGCTGCAGCCCGTCGACACCCTCGCGGTCAATCGAGCGCTATCGGGGGAGTCGGGCGTCACCACCGCGCAGGACTACATCGGCCCGGAGGCCTTAGTGGCGTACATGCCGCTCGACATTCCGGGACTGGAATGGGTACTGGTCGCCAAGATCGACGAATCCGAGGCGCTGGCACCGGTCAACGAATTCGCCCGCAATATCGCGCTGTCGACCGCGGCGATCGTCCTGGTGGTGTGTTTGTTGGCGCTCTGGTTCAGCCGGATCTTCACCAGACCGCTGACGAATCTCGCCACGGCGGTGCGCCGCGTCAGCGGCGGTGAGCGCGGCGTCTCGGTACCGGTGACGACCAAGGACGAAATCGGCGATCTGGGTGCGGCATTCAACGAGATGAGTCAGACCCTGGCGGTCAAGCAGGAGCTCATCGACGAGCAGCGCAAGGAGATCGACGATCTGCTCGGCAGTCTGATGCCGGAACCATTGGCGCAGCGGTACCGCGAGGGTGAGGAGAACATCAGCGGTGACTACCGCGACGTCTCGGTGATCTACGCCGAGCTCGTCGGGTTCGACGCGTTCGCCAGGTCGACATCGGCCGACGAAGCGGTCGGACTGCTCAACTCGGTCATCGAAGGTATCGACGAGGCCGCGCAGCGCCACGGTATCGAACGGGTTCGCCACCTGCACAACGGGTTCCTGGCCACCTGTGGCCTGGTGGTGCCGAGGGTCGACCACGCCAGCCGGACTGTCGCCTTTGCCAGTGAACTCACCGAGATCATCGAACGCACCAACGACCAGTATCGGTCCGAGCTGGCGATCCGGGCCGGAATCGACAGTGGCCCGGTGTCCAGCGGTCTGCTCGGCCAGCGGTCCCGCGTCTACGACCTGTGGGGTGAGGCCGTCGATCTGGCGCACCGCGTGCACGAGGCCACCAATGGCCCAGGGGTTTTCGTCAGCACCAGGGTGCACGACGACTTGCAGGGAATCTACACGTTCGCCCAGGCGGGCACCGTCGCCGGTGTCGGCGGCAGCGAGACAATCTGGTCCCTGGAACTGGCCGGGCGGCGTACGCCATGAGTACGTTGACCAGCCAGCAGTGGTTCTGGCCCGCGCTGATCATCGTCGTGGGTCTGCCGCTGCTGCTGCTCATCCTGACCGAGGCGCACAACTACCTGGCCCGCAGGCACAGCAGTTATGCGAGGCCGGTTCAGTTGCTGCGCAACTACGTGCTGCCCGCATGCGCGTTGTTCCTGCTGCTCGACCAGGTCGAGCACGCCGACGTCGACGCGACCTGGACACGCATCGCGGCAACGGTGTTCGGCTTCCTGGTGATGTTGTTCCTGCTGTCCGGGGCCAACGCCGTGCTGTTCGGCGAGGCCCGCTCGGGGAGCTGGCGCCAGCGGCTGCCGACGATCTTCGTCGATCTGGGCCGGCTGGTGTTGATAGTGGTCGGTATCGGCATCCTGCTGTCCTGGGTGTGGGGTACCGATATCGGCGGGCTGATCACCGCGGTCGGGGTCACCTCCATCGTGATAGGCCTCGCGGTGCAGTCCGCTGTCGGTCCGGTGATCGCCGGGTTGCTGATGCTCTTCGAGCAGCCGTTCCGCATCGGTGACTGGCTTGACGCGCCCGGTGTCAAAGGACGCGTGGTGGAGGTCAATTGGCGTTCGGTGCACATCGACACCGGCAACGGCATCAAGATCATCCCGAATGCCACGCTGGCCACCGATTCGTTCACCAACCTGAGCCGCGTCACCGGTACCTGCTTCCGGGCCACCGAGACGCTGACCTTCACGACCGAGGATCCGCCGGGCACCGTCAAGGCGACGCTGCTCGCCGTGGCCGATGCGTTGCCTGCGAAGGCACGCGACAATCCGGCCACGGTGACGGCACTCGGTGAAGCCAAATACAAGGTTTCCGTGCCGATTTCGTCACCCGCGGACGAGGGATCGACCCGTAACCTGCTGCTGCACCGGGTCTGGTATGCAGCCCAACGCGCCGGACTGCACCTCGACGATGCCGATTGCACGCCGCACACCCACACCGATTACGTCGAGGAACGGCTGCGGTTCATCGGTGCGGCGCTCGGTCTGGACGCCGATGCGATCGCCACCATGGCCGGTCACGGCAAGCGGCTGGTCTATGCCGAGGGTGAGACCATTCAGCGGCCCGACACCGTGCCCGACGCCATCGGGTTCATCACCGAGGGCAGCGTCGAAATGGTGGTACAGACCCCTGACGGTATCGAGGTGACGGTCGGCCATCTCGGCACGGGCGACTACATCGGCACCACCGCGCTCACCCGCCAGCGCGTCGTGAGCGGGGTGGTGGCGACATCGGACACCACGTTGATCTCGGTGCCGCGCGACGCCATCAGCACTGTGGTGCGGGCCAATCCGCGGCTGGCGCGCAGCCTGGGTGAGGCTATCGAGATGCGCCGCGCAGCCGCGGCTGCCGCACTGGCCGAGGCGGGTCAGCGTCCGAACTAGAAGATCAATCCCGGTGTCGCTGCGAGCGCCCTGGCGTACCGGCCCTGCACATCGGCCCAGTTGACGACATTCCAGAAGGCTTTGACGTAGTTGGCCTTGACATTTCGGTACTGCAGGTAAAAGGCGTGCTCCCACATGTCGACCTGTAGCAGCGGGATAACGCCGAGGGGGACGTTGGCCTGCTGGTCATAGAGCTGGAAGGTCAGCAATCTGTCGCCGAGGCTGTCGTAGCCCAGCACGGCCCAGCCCGAACCCTGTAATCCGTTGGCGGCCGCGGTGAACTGCGCGCGGAACGCGTCGAACGACCCGAATTGGTCGTCTATCGCCGCGGCGAGATCGCCTTCGGGTTTGTCGCCGCCGTCCGGTGAGAGGTTCTTCCACCAGATGGTGTGGTTGACGTGCCCGCCGAGGTGAAAAGCCAAGTTCTTCTCGTTGAGCAGTATCGCGGCATGGTCGCCCTCGGCGCGCGCCTGTTCCAGTTTTGCGACGGCGTCGTTGACACCTTTGACATAGGCCGCGTGGTGCTTGCTGTGATGAATTTCGTTGATCTGACCGGAGATATGGGGTTCCAGCGCGCCGTAGTCGTAGTCCAGATCGGGCAGCGTGTAGTCGGCCATCGGGATCCTTTCGCGTCGTCAATCATCGGGACGGGCCTGCGGTTGGCAGCCTATGGCGACGGCACATTATCTGTCCACCTGTTCAGATATTGTGATAATCTGGCGGCGCGGGTTGGCCGTGAATGACAGTCGATGCAGCAATCGATCACCGACTCTTTCGAGGCGGCGCGGCCGACCCGCGCCACGACATGTGAAAGACCTTGCCGGAAAAGCTGTTACGCCGCGTGTGCGTCGGTTGCGCCGCTGTCGTTATCCGCAGTGGAGGGGCTGTGCTGCTTATCCGGTGCCACCGATGTCGTCGGGGTGCCCTTGTCGGTATCGGTCTGCTCGACGTCAGGTTTTGCGTTGCTTTCCGTCGACGCCTTCGAACCCGTCGTTCCCGTGGTCCGGATGGGTTCAGTATCCGCGGCCGCATCCACGGCCTCATCCGCGGCCTCATCTACGGCCTCGGTATCGGCGGAATCCGGGGTCACGGCTACCACCGAGGTATGCCGCTGGATCGGGCGGCCCACGATCGCGGGCGCGGCATCTTCCGCCACCGTAACGTCAGAGTCGTTGTCCGGCAGGGTGACCGGCGGGCCCCCGACACCGTAGGTGCCTGCGGGTGTGGTGCCGAATGGCCGGCCGAACCCGGCCTCGGACAGACCGTCGTCCAGCCCGGTCGGAATCGCGGCCAGGAAGTTCCTGATCAGCGTTTCGGGGCGCACCTTCGGAAACAGTCCGACGGGCTTTTGCACCCCGGGGCTCTCGGTGCGGTCGTAGCCCGCCTCGATGAGCACTCGCAGTGGGGCGTCCAGCGCCGCCAGCAGCGGGTCCGGCACGCCGAGCTTCGCCAGCGGGATCAGCAAGGGCAGCCGCCTGCTGGGCAGCAGGTAGTACGCGGTGTCGCCGTATTGCTGCTGCAGTACGGCCGAGGACATGTCCACGTACTGATAGTTGGTGTGGACGTAGAGGGCTCCCAGAGCTGCGTTCGCCGTCGCCAACAGGTTCAGCGGATACCGCGGGAAATCGGAGAAGAAGTCGTATTGGCCACTGATGTCGGAGGTCGTCACCGCACCTGGCGCGGTGCCCGCGGTCTCGGTCGGTGTCGGTCCGTTGAAGGTGATCCCGAACAGCGGTACCGTCCAGCCGCTGGCGCGGCCGAGCACGCCGCCGTTCGGGCGGTTCGGGTTGCCGATGAAAACCCACGACGGGGTGGGAATGACGGTCCCCGGCTCGGTACCGGCGTACTGCCGGTTGCAATCCCGCTTGTACTCGGTCCCGACCACGGCGCCCTGGGAGTATCCGAAGATCACCGGCTCGGGATCGGCACCGACATCGCGGTGCAGCTCGGCCAGCCCCTTGGCGACCGATGCGTCGAAGGTGGCATCGAACAGCAGCCGCTGCGAAACCGGCCACAGGCTCGCCGGATAGTGCACCACCGTCACCGGTGAGGTGCTGCCTTCGGTGCCGCTGATATACACACCGGCCAATCGGCGTAGTTCGGCGTCACTGGTGATGTTGATGATCGGCACCTGCGTGCCTTTGAGCCCGTAGGACGCCAGCAATCGAACCTGAGCTCGAACAGTCATGTCGGCGCCGAGGGCGACCGCGGTGACCAGGGCGAGTGCCGCGGTGAGGGCGCTGAGCGCGGCGGTGACGCGGCTGACGGGCCTACGCCGGGCTTTCGGTGAGGTCACCGGGACATCGTGACATCGCCAGGCCTCGATGTTAACGGCAAACGAGTCCGCCTCAGTCGAGCCGGATACCGATACCGTCGGAGGTCGCGGACTCGTGTAACTCCAGCACGGCCGGTTGTGCTTGGACCGGCAGGTCGAAGGCGATCCGCACCCGCATCGATTCGCCGGGGGCGATGGCGCCCATCGGATTACCGTCACCGGCGTTCATGAACACATCGGAGTCGATCGAGGCGGTGTAGGGGTGATCGGCGGAGTCGAAGAGCCGCTGATTCTGGCTGAAGTAGTTGCGCGGGCGTTGACTGACATTGGTGACCTTCAACGTCACGACGACGAATTCGCCGTCCGCCGTCGCGGTGAGGTAGGGACTGTTGGTCGAATCGCTGACGGTCTTGGCGCGTTTCTCGTCGACGACCTCGAACTGCAGACCGCCGTCCTGTACGGCAGTGCCTGCGGGGGCCACCGGTGGCCGGGGCTTGGGGATGGGGAGCGGCACGGCGGTCGTCGTGGTGGTCGTGGTGGTGGTCCGGGTGGGCGAGGTCGTCGTTGTCGAGGACGCATTGCTGCTGTTGTAGTCGTCGGCGCGAAAGAACGCCGCCACCAGTCCCACCACGATCAACACCCCCGCGACGATGACGAGGATCAATGTCCGGGAGTCGCGCGGCGGGGCGGTCGGCGCCTCGGATTCGATGTCGAGCCAGCGCTCGCCGTCCCAGTATCCGAGCTGTGATTCGTCGTCGGGGTCGGGATACCAGCCCGCAGGCGCCACGGTCGGCGGTTGCCCCATGTCAGGAAGCCTACGAAAGATGGCCGACGTCGGCGTACCTAAGCGGGTTCTTCGCGGCGGCGGTCGGCTGTCGCCGTAGCATGTCGGCATGACACAACCGGGCGACGGTGTAACTGCGACAGCTGTCCGTGAGGCAACCTTTCCCAAGCCGCCGTTCGGCAAGCGGGGCTACGACGAGGGCTCGGTCAACGATCTGCTCGCGCTTGCGGCCCGCAGGTTGGACGGCCGCGGCTACCTTCGGGCGGCAGATATCCGCGACGTCGTCTTCCGCCCGGCGCCGCTGCTGTCGCGTGGATTCGACCGGGGTGCCGTCGACGAGTTCGTGGCCCGGCTGGCGGCCGCGGTGGCCGAACTGGAGGCCTCCGACCCGGTGTGACAGCGCGCGCCGAGTACGCATGCGCTTTCGGTGAGCCGGGGTTGCCGGCCGGTTTGCTCCGGTAACGTGCGTTGTATCGGGAGGACGACGTCGTGGCCGAACTGATCACCCAGCGCGCCAACCAACTCGCAACTCTTTCGGTGTTCGCCGATTGTTTCGGGGCTGAGCTCTATCCGCTGGCGACGCTGCTGGAACCGCTGCATGCCGACGCCGGCAAGGTGCTGATGCGCCAGGGCGATATCGCGGACTTCTTCCTCATCATCGAATCCGGCAGCGCCCGGGTGAGCCACGAGAACGCCGACGGCACCGTCGTCGAAATCGAGGTGCAGGCCGGCCGGATCCTGGGGGAGATAGCCCTGTTGCGGCGCTCGGTGCGCATCGCCACGGTCACCGCTGCCGACGAGCTGACCGGCTGGATCGGTGGTGACGAGGCTTTCGACCGGCTCATCGAACTGCCCGGTGTGCTGCGGAAGCTGATCAGCACGGCCCGGCAGCGGCTGGCGGCATTCATCACCCCGATCCCGATCCGGGTGCACGCCGGTACGCAGCTCTATCTGCGGCCGGTGCTTCCCGGTGACAGCGCCAGAACCACGGACGGACCCGTCGAGTTCTCTGGCGAGACGCTCTACCGCCGGTTCATGACGGCGCGCGAACCGACACCGGCGCTGATGGACTACCTGTTCCAGGTCGACTACGTGGCGCATTTCGTCTGGGTGGTACTCGACTCCGAGGACGGCAACGTGGTGGCCGATGCCCGATTCGTGCGGGATGAAGCCGACCCGACATCGGCGGAGATCGCGTTCATCGTCGGCGACGAATATCAGGGGCGGGGTATCGGATCGTTCCTGATGAAGGCGCTGGTGATCGCCGCCCATGTGGGTGGTGTCGAGAAGTTCACTGCGCGTGTGCTTTCCGACAACCTTGCGATGCGTAACATCCTGGCCCGGTTCGGGGCATCATGGGAGCGTGAGGATCTTGGAGTGGTGACGACGACGATCGACGTACCGGACCTACGGGCAGTTCACCTGCCCAAGCCGCTGATCACCGAGATCGGTGATGTCGCGCGCCAGGTGATGCAGGGGTTGAGCTGACATGGCGCGTCCCATGCTCAACAAGGACACCACCATGTGCATATCGTTGGCGTCGCGGCCCAGCAATATCGGCACCCGCTTCCACAACTATCTGTACGACCAGCTCGGCATCGACTTCATCTACAAGGCTTTCACCACCACCGATATCGCCGCGGCCATCGGCGGTGTGCGTGCACTGGGGATCCGCGGGTGTTCGGTGTCTATGCCGTTCAAGGAAGCTGTGCTCGCCCTCGTCGACGAGGTCGAGCAGTCGGCGCGTGCCATCGAGTCGGTCAACACCATCGTCAACGACGCCGGCCGGCTCACCGCGTCGAACACCGACTATCTCGCCGTACAGCAGCTGATAGAGCAGTACGGGCTCGATCCGAGCCGCAGCGTGCTGATCAACGGCAGCGGCGGCATGGCCAAAGCGGTCGGTTCAGCGTTCCGCGACAGCGGTTTTCGTGACGGTATCGTCATCGCCCGAAACGATACCGCCGGGCCCGAACTCGCCGAGCGCCTCGGTTACCGCTGGCGACCGCACGTCGGCGGTGCCACCGCGTCCATCGTGGTCAACGTGACCCCGATCGGCATGACGGGCGATGCGCAAGAACATGACAGCCCCTTCTCTGCCGACACCGTGCGGCAGGCCGAGACGGTGTTCGACGTCGTCGCGCTGCCGTCGGAGACCCCGCTGATAATCGCCGCGCGGGCAGCGGGCAAGCAGGTCATCACCGGTGCCGAGGTGATCGCACTGCAGGCCGCCGAACAGTTCGCGCGCTACACCGGTGTGCGTCCGACACCTGAGCAGGTGCGCGCGGCCTCGGAGTTCTCCCGCGCCTGACCGCGTCCGTCAGACGGCGTTCACCACCACGATCGGCCGGATGACCCGCTCGGGCAGATGCGCACTGAAGCCCGCATAGAACAGTCGCGCCGCGACGTACCACCGAATCGAGGAGTTGACCGCACTGGCGGTGGGCGCGGCGTCGGCGGGCAGCGCGATCTCGAACGGGATCGTGATCGGCGATCCGGCGCGCAACGCAATCTTGTTGCCCAACTTCACGATCGGTCCGTCGACCGAACCGCCCGAAGTGGGGGTGCGGGTCAGCGGATGCGATTGCCGGTGGCGCTGCCAGCAGACCGCGATATCACCGTCGGGAAGATCCTTGGTGGGCGTGAGTGTCACCGCGCCGAGGATGGGGGACCCGGCGGTGCACACCTTCGTCGACAGCGCGATGTCGATGACCGTCTCACCGGCACCCATCACCACCTCCAGCGGACCGTCGTCGGCGGCGATGTCGGCGCGGCCGACACGGACGGTGAACTCGGCGGTGGTGTCGATATCGCGACCGGCCCGGTCGATGACCAGACGGCAACCCCAGGAGGCGATCTCCTTCGACGAGGCCGGCGCCCAGGACGGCACCAGGAAGGTGGCGCCCCCACCGTCGAAATGGCCGTCCGGGGCCGGGAGCGCGATCTCGGTGACCGAGATCCAGTCGTCGGTGTCACGATCGCCGCCGGCGTTGGTGCCGACCTCTCCCAGGTGGTACAGCGTGTCATTGGCCGCCGCCGCCACCGAATCCACCCGTCCTGCCCAGTGATAACGATAGAAGTTGGTGTAACCCCATTGCAGCGTCGCCGAGCTGACCTTGTCGATGCGCCGGGTGGGCGTCACCGTCGCGGTGACCAGTTGCCGTGGTGTCACCACGTCCGGTGCGAGGGCAATGGTGACAGCGGCGGAACGGCTGAACAGGCCCACTTACTTCTTCCGCTGGCTTTCGGCGTACTCCTGCGGGCGGTTCTTCTTCATCCATGCCCGCATCGGCCAGAACAACACCCACAGGACGGGGTACACCGTCACGTAGAACAGGGCAGTCAGCGCCGCCGAGAACAGCACACCGGCCACCCAGGCCGGGTAGATGATGATCAGACAGAACTGGATGAACTGTTTGAGGACCACCGGATAGCCCTCGGCCATCGACCACACCAGGCGCGGGCTCATCATGGCCCACATCCGTGCGAACGGCCCCTGCTTGCCTTCGGCTTCGGCCTGTGCGGCACTGATATCGCGGCCGCGTTCTTCGCGGGTCAGTCCGCGCTGCGGCTGAGCCGGTTCGTCGGGGTGGAAAGCACCGGTCGTCATGATTGCTGCGCATCCTCCGAACAGAAGTATGTCGGCTTAGCTCTTTGCGCTGCGGACGTTAGCGAGGCGATGTTGGATTCTGATTGGAACGCCGGTGCCCATGCGCGGACCGGCCGGGGCGACGCTGTGCTGCACATCCGAAACCGTTTCGCCCCACGGTCATTTGACCGCGCCGATGCTTCCTGGCTTGGATAGCGAACTGTCGGCGCGCGGATGAAGATTGCGCGCCGACAGTCGCCGATCTGATCCTGCTAAGGCGTGATCTTGGTCTGCTCGTCGATCTGGCTCGTCGCATCCATCAGCAGATTGGCTTCAGACTCGTCGGAGTAGGCGTTGAGCTGCAGGACGTAGACACCGTCGTCCGCCGGGATGACCACGGTCTTCTGGGCGATCATGCCCTTCTTGCCGTCGATCTCGTAGGTACCGCCGAGCACGGTGGCGTCATAACCGTCGAGCTGGTCGGTCTGACCCTCGGCCGGGCCGTCATAGCCCGGCAGGTTGCGCAGTTCGCCGGGGGCCAGCGCCAGGATCTGCTGGGGATCGACGTTGCCGGTCAGCTTCGAGAAGATCGCGAGGATGCGCGGCGGATTGTCCGGCACGGTCGTCTTCTCGTACACGATCGCGCCGTACGGAGCCTCGGGCAGGTCGTCCTTGGTGGTCCAACCTTCGGGCACCGGCAGGTCGACCGTGGGGCCCGGTTCGCCCCGCTTGATGACGGTCTCCTGGATGTTGTTCTCTTTGATGTAGTCCTGGATGGTCTTGTTGGGGCCCGCGGCCTCCGGGGTCGACGGCGGAGCGACCGAGGTGGTCTCCTCCTCGGTCGTGGTGGTTTCGGCCGACGTGGATGTCTCCGTCGAGGTCTTCTCATCGGACTTGGTATCCGAACCGCACCCTACGAGCGACACGCTCAGTACCAGTGCGGCGATGCCCGCGCCGGCGACGGCGGACAGTTTCTTCGGGTTCTTCACGGGGTCATGTCTCCTTGTAGATGGATCTGTGCGCAGCCTAGGTCGACGCGGGTTCGCCGGGGGCGGAATCGCTGCAGGGACCTTAGGTATGGGGTGTTGGAAACCGATTGGAACGTTTCGTCGCCCGGAATTCGGGTAGAAATGGCTGGTGCGTATCGCCTCCGTCCTCGGGACCACTCTGGCAACCGCAGGCGCCGCCGCAATCGGCAGTATCAGCAGCCGCCGTGGCGTCGAGACCTGGTATCCGACATTGGACAAACCACCTTACGTTCCGCCGAACGTCGTTTTCCCGGTGGCGTGGACGACGCTCTACGCCGATATCGCGGTGACCTCCGCCGGTGCCATCGACGGCCTCGCCGACGACCCCGACGCGCGCCGGCGCTACATCGCGGCGCTGGGCGCCAACCTGGTCCTCAACGCGGGCTGGAGTTGGTTGTTCTTCGGCAGGCACAAACTCGGCGCCTCGGCGCTTGTCGCCGCCGCGCTGACGGCGAGCAGCGCCGATCTGGCGCGACGCACCGCCAAGGTCAAACCCGGTGCCGGTCTGGCGCTGGCCGCCTACCCGGCGTGGTGCGGTTTCGCGACGGTGATGTCGACCGACATCTGGCGCCGCAACCGCTGATATCAGAAGCCGACCGCGCGGGGCTCGAACCGCGCGGTGACGTCGCCGATCATCGAATAGTCGTAGGGATCGACCACGAGCGGCGTGGAGCCCTCCGGTAGCTCGAGTTCGGCGAGCTGGGCCCAGATGACATTGGGACTGGTCGTCAACTCGAAGTAGTAGGCCTTGTTGGTCAGGTCGCATACCGTGCGGTATTCGGTGTTGTAGATCCCGAAATCGTCGTACGGCGCTCCGAAGGGGACCGACACATTGCGCATCACCGCGAGGACCCCGGCCACAGCTTCGCGCTCGGACTTCGGTTCGGGCAGCAGCGCGGAATAGTAGGCGGCCCGCTGGAATCGGTCGACGGCGTTGACGTTGCCTGGTAGCGGCATATCGCCTCGCGGGTGTGAAAAGTCATGCTGGGCAAGAAGTTCGAGCTGTTCGTCGTATGTCGGATCGTTGGTCATCAAGGTGAACTGGCGGCCGTGGTGAATGAGCGGAACCCCACCGGCGAACTCGACTATGGCCGAATCGCCGGAGGAGTCCTCCAGCGCGAGGTGGATGGTGGCGTCGTGTCCGTGCGCGCTGACCATCACGATGTCGATGTCGGCCAGAAGCGCCAGTGCTTCGTCGACGTCGGCGGCCTGATCGAGCAGGTACTGGGTCCACAACCCTGCGTGCACGCCCGGCTTGGTCGCATCGCGGGGGCCGAAATCGGTTGTCTGCAAATAGAGTCCGTGAGCAGACAGGCCGCTCTCGTTGAAGCCGTCGATACCGCCGAGGCCGTACACCGTGGTCACCAGGGTGGCGTACCGGCTGGTCCAGCGCAGCGGGTTGTCCGCCACGACGACGGTTCCGGCCAAGGCGCCGCCGTCGCGATGCTGACCGCGCGGCGATGCCACCAGCAGCGGTTCGGTCGACTCCGCCCAGTCCATGGTGCGACCGGTCAAGACGGCGAGGCTATTTGTATTCCAGAGCATTCGGGTGCACACGCGCCTCAGGGTAGGGGAACAACGGCCTGTCGCCCGCCCGAATCTTCGAGTCCGTGATATCAACACGCTGTGCGTCTGTCGGCGCTCGTCAGCATCGTGGTTGTGTGCACCGTCGGGTGCGCGCAACCTGGACCGAGTCGCGCGCCGGAAACACCTTCTCCGGCAACGGCGACGGGCTCCGGACGAATCGACCCGAGCCGTATCGACCGGGTCCGTGGTGAGCTCCCGCCCGGCTATGAAGTCGCCGGGGCCGACGGAGTGCCGGTGCCCACGGGGTTATGGGGATTCCCCGCGGGCTCGGCCGCCGACCCCGCGCAGTGCCTGGGTCTGATCGATCCCGCCGATGCCGTGGTGGACCCCGCCGCGGCCCGCGGATTCTCCGGATCGGGTGCCGGCGGCATCGTCTACGTGGTCGTGGCACCGGGCACCGGCGCGTTCGAACCGGCACTGCCCACCGAGTGTGGCCGGTGGACGCTCGCGGGTGCGCACTCCTGGGCCGATGTCACGCTCACGGAGTCACCGGCCATCGCCGATGCCGTCACGGTCGGGGTGTCGGCGGTGATACGCACCGTCGTCGAATCAGGCACCGAGACCGATTCAGCGGCGCACACCTTCGTCGCCTACCTCGCCGACCACCGGGTATTCGTCACGCTGGTGACCGATCCGGGGTCGACGAGCCCGCCGCTGGCGCCCGATTTCGCCGCCGACCTGTTGGCGCGCACCGTGTCCGTGCTGCGCGGCGAGTCCGGGTCGTGAGTAGATTGGGGCCCCGTGCGCAAAACCACGGGACTGCTCGTCGCCGTCTGCGCGGGAGTGCTGACTGCCTGCTCGGCGACCACGCCTGATGACCCGACGGCCAATATCAACAAGGTGTCCGACGTCAAGTCGTCGTTCGGTCCGGAGTTCACCATCAAGGACGTGCCGACCACCGGTATCGACCCGAAGGTGCTGGAGGCCCAGAAGCTGCCGGAAGGGGTGAAGTTCGACCCTGCCGATTGCTCCGCCTTCGCGGAGGGCCAAGCCATGCCCGCGGATCTGAAGGGCAATATGGCCGCGGTCTCGGCGGAGGGCAACGGGAACCGCTTCATCGTGCTGGCGCTGGAGACCTCCAAGCCCATTCCGATCATCGAGCCCGCTGACAACTGCCGCAAGGTCTCCTTCGCGGGCGGCCCGTTGCGCGGCACCGTCGAGTCGGTGCCGGTACCGCAGATCGCCGACGTGCTCACCCTCGGCGTGCACCGGGTCTTGCAGACCACCATCAACGGCAAGCCGCAGACCGGTGAGATCTATTCCTACCGGGCACAATTCGGCGTTTACCAGGTGATCGTCACGGCCAACCCGCTCGTCGTGCCGGATAAACCGGTGGCACCGGTGGACACCAAACGGGCCGAGAATCTGCTGACCGCGGCCGTCGCCGCGATCAGAAAGCCCGGCTAGCGCACATCGCGCGGCCGGAATTGGATGCTGATGCGCGGCCCGGTGGGTCGTGCGGTCTTCGGTATCGAGTGCTCCCAGGTGCGCTGGCAGGTGCCGCCCATGACCAGCAGATCGCCGTGGCGGTGCTGGATCCGCAGTGACGGTCCGCCGCCGCGGGGTCGCAGCGCGAACGTGCGCGTGGCACCGAGGCCGACGATCGCGACCATGGTGTCCTCGGTGCTGCTTCGCCCGATGTTGTCGCCGTGCCAGGCGACGCTGTCGTTGCCGTCGCGGTAGAGGCATAGTCCCGCGGTGGTGAACGGTTCGCCGAGTTCGCCGGCGTAGATGTCGTTGAGGCGGCGGCGGAGTTGTTTGACCGCGTCGTGCGGGGCCTCGTCGTTGACCAGGTCGTGAAAACTCACCAGGCGCGGCACGTCGAGCACCCGGTCGTACATCTGCCGTCGTTCGGACCGCCACGGTATGGCGGTCCGCAGTTCGTCGAAAAGCGTCGCCGAATCCTGCGGGCGGTCCAGCCAGCCCACCCGCACATCGATCCACGCGCCATTGGTCAGCCAGCGGCGTTCGGTGTGGTCGAAGAGCGACTCCTGCACCGGCACAGACACGGTGCCAGTGTATCGCACAGGTGTTCGATGATGGCGGTATTACAGCCGCACGGCGCCGGGGCCGCGTTCGGCCAGAACGTCACCGGGGTTGGTCAGTGTGCAGTTTTTCAGGCTCAGGCAGCCGCACCCTATGCAGTCGGCCAGGTTGTCGCGCAGACGCTGCAGATGCACGATCCGGTCGTCGAGATCCTGTCGCCAGCCCGCGGACAATTTGGCCCAATCCCGGCTGGTGGGGATGCGGTCGGTGGGCAGGGTCGCCAGCGCGTCACGCACCCGGGCCAGCGGAATGCCCAGCCGCTGCGACATCCGGATGAACGCCACCCGGCGCAATGTCTCACGGGTATAGCGACGCTGGTTGCCCGAGGTCCGGCGACTCGAGATCAGTCCTTCACGCTCATAGAAATGCAGTGCGGATATCGCGACGCCGGCGCGTTGCGCCAGTTCCCCCGGCGTCATCTCATGCTCGTTCATAGGACTCTCAACAATAGTTGAGGTCACCGGAGACGGCACTGATCGCGCTACCGTGCTCTGTGTGAGTGTCACGTTGGGCTGCAATACCGAGGTCGGAACGCTGCGGGAGGTGATCCTGCACCGCCCTGGTGCGGAACTGCAACGACTGACCCCGCGCAACAGCGACAAACTGCTGTTCGACGGATTGCCCTGGGTGGCGCGTGCGCAACAGGAACACGATGCTTTCGCCGAACTGCTGCGCTCGCGCGGTGTCTCGGTGCTGCTGCTCGCCGACCTGCTGACCGAGGCTTTGGCCAGCGGCGCCGCGCGGATGCACGGTATCTCCGCGGCGGTCGACTCTCGTAGGCTGGGTTTGCCGCTGGCACAGGAGCTTTCGGCGTATTTGCGTGGTCTGGACGCATCGGCGCTCGCTCATGTGCTGATGGCCGGCATGACGTTCACCGAGTTCCCGGTGTCCGGTGGGCAACTGTCATTGGTGCGTCGGATGCATCACGGTGGTGATTTCGTGATCGAGCCGCTGCCCAATCTGCTTTTCACCCGGGACTCGTCGTTCTGGATCGGGCCGCGGGTCGCCATCACCTCGCTGGCGCTACCCGCCCGGATCCGGGAAACCTCACTGACCGACCTGATCTACGCCCACCACCCGCGGTTCCTCGGGGTGCGGCGGGCCTACGAATCGCGCTCGGCGCCCGTGGAGGGCGGGGATGTGTTGTTGCTCTCGCCCGGTGTGGTCGCCGTCGGGGTCGGTGAGCGGACCACCCCTGCCGGTGCGGAAGCGCTGGCGCGCAGCCTGTTCGACGACGGCCTGGCCCATACCGTGTTGGCGGTGCCGATAGCCCAGGAGCGGGCCCAGATGCATCTGGACACCGTGTGCACCATGGTCGACGCCGACGCGGTGGTGATGTATCCGAACATCGTCGATTCGTTGTCGGCCTTCACCATTCGGCGTTCGGAAGACGGTGTGGCGATCAGTGATGCGGCGCCGTTCGTCGAGGCTGCCGCGGCGGCGATGGGCATCGAGCGGCTCAGGATCATCGACACCGGGCTGGATCCGGTGACCGCCGAGCGCGAGCAGTGGGATGACGGCAACAACGTGCTGGCGCTGGCGCCCGGCGTCGTCGTCGCCTACGAACGTAACTCCGAAACCAATGCGCGCCTGGAGGATTCCGGTATCGAGGTGTTGCGGATATCGGCGTCGGAGTTGGGCACCGGCCGCGGCGGCCCGCGTTGTATGTCCTGCCCGGTAGCCCGCGACGCGCTCTAAGTCTTCGCGCCGACTTCTGCACCACGGTCGTTCTCCGACGGAATTCACAGCCCTGATGCAGAAGTCGGCGTGAAATTGCGTTGCCTGAAGGCTTCGCGCACCCGATTGATGGTGAAGGCCGTGCTGTGTTCGGCGACGACCCGGAGATCGAGCCAGCCCAGCCGTTCGATCATGGCGTACCGCGCGATATCACTGACATAGGTCGAACGCTGCGCGCGGTGATGATCGCCCTCGTAGTCAAGTCCGACTTTGGGTTCCTCCCAGCCCATATCGAGGAAGGCCGTCCTGCGTCCATCGGTCACTCTTATCTGTGTTCGTGGCCGCGGCAGGCCGCCATCGACGAGTGCAAGCCGCAGCCAGGATTCTTTCGGTGACTGGGCCCCGGCATCCATCAGGCCTACCGCCGTGCGAGCCCGGCGGATGCCCCGGGTGCCGCCATAGCGCTGTGCCAATTCGATGATCTCGACCGCGGTGAGACCGGTCGCGGCGGCGAGTGCGTCCAGGTGCGCGACGGCGGTGTTGCGGGGCAGGCGTCTGCCGATACACAGCGCGGTCCGGGCGGGCGTCGTGACCGGCAGGTCACCGATATGGCAGATCTCGTCGGCTGCGATGCGTTCCTCGTAGACCCGGACCCCGGGACGCCGCCGGGTGTGTTCGGCGATGACCTCGATCGGAGTATCGGCGTCGACCCAGGATGCACCGTGCAGCGCGGCCGCGGCCCGGCCCGTGATGACTCCTCGACGGCCGGTCCACAGCCAGGCGGCGGCCGCATTCGTGGCGACCGACAGTTGCGCCCCATTGGGTAGGTAGACACCGCGGTGTACCGCGCTGTTGCGCCACCGCAGCTGGCCGCGGGTCAGCGTGCCCGCGGCGACGGCCTCGGCCCCGACGAATGGCAGGTGCATGCCGGGATGGTCGCCGGTACCGGTGCGGTGGCGTGTGCAGGAGGCACATCGCCTGTGGATGGCGCGCCGACTTCTGCGCCATGGTCGTCAGGACGCGGTATCGGCAGCCCTCACGCAGAAGTCGCGCAGCCCGAGCGCCTAACGCCAGGACGGCAGCCAGATCTCCATGTTCCAGGTCGCCTGCGATATCGGCATACCGGTGAGCACCGGGAACAACCAGGCGAAGTTGGTGATCACCAGCGCCATGTAACAGCACACCACGATGACGCCCAGCGTCTTGCGCTCGGCGTTCTGCCGCGGCTGGTACAGGATGTCCCCGCAGATCAACGCGATCGCCATCACCATGAACGGCGCCATCGCGGCCGCATAGAAGAAGTACATCTGCCGGTCGATATCGGCGAACCACGGCAGCCACGCCGCGCCGTAGCCCACCAGCACCACCGCGTATCGCCAGTCCCGGCGTACGAAGGCGCGCCAGCAGGCGTAGACCAGTACCGGCACCGACACCCACCACATCGCCGGGGTGCCGACGAGCATCACGGCTTTGACGCAGGATTGCGCGCCACAGCCCGCCACGTCCTGCTGGTCTATCGCGTAGAGCACCGGCCGCAGCGACATCGGCCAGGTCCACGGTTTGGACTCCCACGGATGGTGATTGCCCGCGGAATTGGTCAGCCCGGAATGAAATTCGAAGGCCTTGGCGGTGTAGTGCCACAGTGACCGGATGGCATCGGGTGGTTGATACCAGGCTCGTTCGCCTATCGACTTGCCCACCTCGTAGCGGTTGACACCGGTCTCGGAGGCGAACCACATCGCATACGAGCCCAGGTACACCGCGAACGGCACCAGCACCAGCGCGTACAACCCCGGCCCGGCGTCGCGGCGCAGCGCCCCCAGCCACGGCCGCGGAACCCGGTACTGCCTGCGGGCGGCGATATCGAAGGCCACCGTCATCACACCGAAGAACGCCACGAAGTACAGGCCGGACCACTTTGTCGCGCAGGCCAATCCGAGCAGCACCCCGGCGCCGAACCGCCACCACCGCACGCCCAGTCGCGGGCCCCAGGGTGTCTCGTCGATCCGGCCGTCCAGCAGCGCGTTGTGCATGCGGGCACGGACGTCGTCGCGGTCGACGATCAGCGCCGCGAATGCCGCGACGACGAAGAAGGTCTGGATACCGTCCAGCAGTGCGGTGCGCGATGTCACGAAGGACACCCCGTCGGCGATCAGCAGCAGTCCGGCGATACCGCCCACCAGTGTCGACCGGCTGATCCGCCGCACCGTGCGGGCCACCAGCGCCACCATCAGCACACCCAGCAGGGCGCCGGAGAATCGCCAGCCCAGACCGTTGAAGCCGAAGATGGCCTCGCCGACGGCGATCACCTGCTTGCCCACCGGCGGATGCACCACCAGGCCGAAACCCGGGTTGTCCTCGACGCCGTGGTTGGACAGCATCTGCCAGGCCTGCGGCGCGTAATGCTTCTCGTCGAATATCGGCGTGCCCAGATCGGTGGGCGACTGCAGGTTGAGGAATCGGGTTGCCGCGGCCAGTGCGGTCACGACCGCCGTCATGATCCAGCCCTCGAAACGGTCGAGCGGCCCGAAGTCGGCAACGGGTACCAACGGGCCAGGGCTGATCACGGGGGCGGTGCGCTCCGGCAACACGGGACTGGGAGCGGTCATCGCCACTGATGTTACGGATCGTAGGGTTGCGTTTCATGGACGGTGGCCGACTTCTGCTGGCGGCGACGCCGCTCGGTCAACCCACCGACGCCTCGGCGCGGTTGATCGAAGCGTTGGGCTCGGCCGATGTGGTGGCCGCCGAGGACACCCGACGGGTCCGGTCGCTGGCTCAGGCGCTCGGCGTGCGCATCAGCGGCCGGGTGGTCAGCCTCTTCGACCAGAACGAGGCCACCCGGGTCCCGGCCCTGATCGAGGACATGCACGCGGGTGCCACAGTGCTCGCGGTGACCGACGCCGGTATGCCGTCCATCAGTGACCCCGGCTACCGGCTGGTGACGGCCAGCGTCGCCGCGGGCATACCGCTGACCTGCCTGCCGGGGCCGTCGGCGGTCACCACGGCGCTGGTCGTGTCGGGCCTGCCCGCGGACCGGTTCTGCTTCGAGGGCTTCGCACCGCGCAAGGCCGCCGCCCGCCGGGCGTGGCTGGCCTCGCTGGCCGCCGAGCTGCGCACCTGCGTGTTCTTCGAGTCGCCGCGCCGGCTGGCCGAATGCCTCGACGACGCCGTCGCCGAACTCGGTGCCGACCGCAGGGCCGCGGTGTGCCGGGAGCTGACCAAGACCCATGAAGAGGTCATCCGCGGCACACTGGGCGAGCTGGCCCGGTGGGCAGCCGACGGTGTGCTCGGTGAGATCACCGTGGTGCTGGCACCCGCGACGCCCAGTGCCGATATCGACGACCTGGTCGCCGAGGTCAACGAACTCACGGCCGACGGTATGGGCGTCAAGGACGCCTGCCAACGCGTCATCGCGGCGCATCCGGGGGCGCCGTCACGCCGTGAGCTCTACGACGCGGTTCTGCGCTCGCGCGGGTAGGCGCTGCACCGCAGGTCGACCGTCGGTGCGGCCTTGTGCAGACACTCCTGCCACTCGGCGTCCGGATCGGAGTCCGCGGTGATACCGCCGCCCACCCCCAACACCGCGTGGCCCGTGCTGTCGAACTCCACCGTGCGGATCGCGACGTTGAGTTCGGTCCCGGCCACGGGTGAGGCAAAACCGACTGTGCCGCAGTAGATTCCGCGGCGCGTGGGTTCCCACTGGGAGAGAAGTTCGCGGGCGCGGGTTTTCGGCGTCCCGGTGACCGAAGCCGGCGGGAAGGTTGCGCCGAGCATGGCGGGCATGGGCAGTGTCGAGGGCACCTGCGCTGTCACCGTCGATACCAGATGCCACACGCCGGGAGCGGGTTTGACCGCCAGCAGCTCGGGCACGCTGACCGACCCGGTCACCGCGACCCGGCTCAGGTCGTTGCGCACCAGGTCCACGATCATGATGTTCTCGGCGACGTCTTTGACCGAATCGCGCAGTGCGGCGGGGTCGGCGTGGCGCGGCAGCGTGCCCTTGATCGGGCTGGAGGTGACGGTGTCGCCGTGGCGGCGCAGGAACAGCTCCGGTGACAGCGACGCGACCGCGCCCCATGCCCCGGCGAGATACGCGGCGCGGGCCGGTGCCGTGCTCGCGACGGCATCGGCGAAGAAATCCAGCGTCGATCCGGTGAACATGCCGTCGAACCGGGTGCACACACAGGCTTGGTAGACCTCGCCGGCGGCGATGGCGTCCAGGCAGTCCAGCACACCGGCGCGATGCGCGACGCGATCCGGCGCCGTCCAGTCGACATGCCAGTCTGCGGGCGGTGCCGACTGGGTCAGGGCGAGCGCCAACCATCGCGGCATCGGGGCGCCGCCGAGGCTTTCGAACCACCAGCAGCCGTCGTCGTCATAGCGCAGTACGCAATCGGTCCAGCCGCCCGCGGCCTCGGGGATACGCGGGCCGGCGTCGTCGGCACCGGCGTCGGGATAGGACAGATAGCCGAACCACCCGCCGCCGACGGCCGATCCCTCGGCGCCGGGTATGCCGGGGAAGGTCTCGGCGGCAGGGACCGCAACGGCCGTCAGCGTCGGGACGATCACCGCGCGCGAGGAGAACCACTGTCCGATCAGTGCGGCGGGCGGGGCCAGCCCGGCACGAGCGGCGCCGGCCGCCACCGCGCGCAGCACCGCGGTGGCGCTGCCGAGATCACCCAGCCGGTCGATTCGCACCGGCTCAGCTTGTCAGATGACGTCCCGGCGTTACCGGCTGATCCGCCGGGGGACGGTGACGGTGGCCAGTTTCTCGGGGTTGCGCATCGCGTAGAAATTGGTGATCAACCCGTCGATGATCTCGATGCTGATGACCCCCTCCAGATGGTCGTCGAGGTAGAGCACCAGCGCCGGGGCGTTGTTGTACACCGCGGGCTCGGCCCGCCCGCCGGCACCGCCGAGCCGGATCAAGCCCGTCACCAGCCGGGCCACGTTGTCGGCGCCGTAGACCGGCCGGCGGGCCGCGCTGACCTTGCCGTCACTGTCGGCGGTCCACACCACATCGGGTGCCAGCATCGACATCAGGCCCTCGATGTCGCCGGTCGCCGCGGCCGCGAAGAACTGCACCGTGAGCTCCATCGACCGGTCCGGGTCGACCGGGTCGAAACGCTTGCGCCGGGCCCGCACGTGCTCGCGACTGCGGTGCGCCATCTGACGCACCGCGGCCGCGGATTTCCCTACCGCCGCGGCGATTTCGTCGTGCGAGAACCCGAAGACCTCACGCAAGACGAATACCGCGCGCTCGTCGGGGCTCAGCGTCTCCAGCACCACCATCATCGCCATCGACACCGACTCGGCCAGCACCACGTCCTCGGCGGCGTCGGGGCTTTCCAGCATCAGCGGTTCGGGCAGCCAGGGGCCGACGTACTCCTCACGCCTGCGCGCCGCGGCGCGCAGGGCGTTGAGGGCCTGCCGGGTGACCAGCGCCGCCAGGTATGCCTTGGTGTCGCGCACACCGGCCAGGTCCACCTCGGCCCAGCGCAGGTAGCTTTCCTGCAGCACGTCATCGGATTCGGTTGCCGTACCGAGTATCTCGTAGGCAATGGTGAAAAGTAGCGGGCGCAGCCTGGTGAATTCCTCGGCGTGCCGATCGGTCATCGGGCCGCGACTTTCGGGTGTGCGGCCAACTCGGCGTCGCGCCAGCCGCTCTTGAACCAGAAGTACGAGCCCGGCTTGCGTGCCTCTTTGCGCAGAAAGCTCAGAGTGCCCCGGCAGACCTGTTCCTTGACGAAAGCTGCTGCCCTACCGCCGATGAAGGCGCGGCGGGGAGAGTCGTCGGCATGAGCCAGCTGGATGGTGCCGGCGTTGCGGCCGACGCTGATGCACTGCCCGGTGAACGCCAGGCTTATCGGCACGGGTTCGGTGCCCTCCAGACGCGCCAGCACGGTCTGGGCCGCCTGGGCGCCCAGCGGCAACGCGGACTGACAGCTCATTCGCAGGGGCAGGCCAGAGGGCGCTCCGGCATCACCCGCGGCGATTATGCGGGAGTCGTCGACGCTGGTCAGGGTCTCGTCGGTGAGTAGCCGGCCGAGGTCGTCGGTGCGCAGGCCGCTGGCCGCGGCCAGATCCGGCACGCCGAACCCCGCGGTCCACACCGTGACCGCGCTGGGCAGTCGACGTCCCCCTGCCAGCTCGATGGCGTCGGCACTCACCCGGGTCACGATAGCTCCAGGCCCGTCGATCACCGTGACATCGAGTTTGGCCAGGCGTTTGGCGATCGACCGGCGTCCGGAGCGCGCCACTGAGGGCGCCAGCACGTCGCCGACCAGGGTCACCGGCCGGCCCGCTTCGGCCAACTCGGCGGCAGCTTCCACGCCGGTCAGACCGCCGCCGACCACCACCACCGGCGCCGAGGCCGGAATGTCCTGCAGACGGGCACGCAGTCGCTGCGCCTGCTCGAGCTCGCCGAGCGGGTAGCCGAACCGGGTGGCACCTGGCACGCCGGCGGGCACGGAGCCGGTGCTTCCGACGGCATAGATCACATAGTCGTATTCGATCGCCGCACCTGCTGACAGTTCGATTCTGCGGTTTTCTGTATCAATACGACGAGCAGTGACGACAACCAATCGAATACCGGCACCCAACAGCTCGTCATAGGACGCGATTGCCTCATTGTTGCCGGCGACCAATTGGTGCAGCCGGATTCGTTCGACGAAATGCGGGCGCGGATTGATCACGGTGATTTCGACATCTGGTCGTTGGCGCAACCGGTTGGCCGCCAGCACGCCCGCATATCCGCCGCCGATCACGACGACCCTGGTCTTATCGCTCATTGTGCTCTGCTCCTGTGATCATCGGGCGCCTCGTTACGCCCCGCTGATCTCTAGACACCGGACGCGGTGACGATGTGACAGGCAGTGACTCGGATCACACATGCGGCGCACTGCGCGGAAGAGGGACTGAAACGAAATTCGGTACCGGACATTCCGGCCGGAAAATTCCCGCATATCGGGCATATTTACCCGGAAATGGTCTTATCGGCACGTATATTGTTGCTGCCTCCGCATAGGGGCAAACAGGTCAGGCGGGGGATGTTGCCGTCACAGGCGCCGAGGAGGGGCCATGGCAGGCGCCGATACGGAGACGAGGATCGTGGCCATCGGCGCCTCAGCGGGCGGGCTGGAAGCGATCGGCCGGCTGCTCTCACACCTCGAACCCGGCCTTGGTTGTGCCTATGTGGTGCTGCAGCACCTGTCGCCGAGTCACCGGTCGATGATGGCGGACATCCTGTCCCGCGACACCGGACTGCCGGTGGTGCCGCTGGTCGACGGTGCTGCACCGGCCGCCGACACCGTCTATGTGGTGCCCGCGGGCAGTAATGCCGAGATCGCCGACGGGTTGCTCCGGCTGACTCCGGTCGATCCCGAGGTGTCACCCAAGCCGTCGATCAATCGCTTCTTCCTGGCCCTGGCCGCCGAGCAGCGTGACCGGGCCGTCGGCATCATCCTGTCCGGCACCGGTTCCGACGGCGCAGCGGGGCTGCGCGCGATTCTCGACACCGGTGGTCTGGCCCTGGTGCAGCAACCGGATTCGGCCAAGTACGAGGGAATGCCGGTGTCGGCCATCGAGTCCGGTGCGGTGACGCTGGTCGCCACGCCGGAAGAGCTCGCCGGTCGCCTGCCGGCTCTGCTCGGCGGTGATATCGCCGGGCATGACCCGGACCGGTCGCGCGACGAGCTCGGTGAGCTGATCCGATTACTCGGCGCCCGAACCGATATCGACTTCTCCGGTTACAAGACCGGCACCATTCTGCGCCGTATTCAGCGCAGGCAGAAGGTTCTCGGCGTCGAGTCGATAGCCGCGTACACCGACCTGGTGAAAGAGCACCCCACCGAACTGGAGGTGCTGTCGCGCGACATGCTGATCTCGGTCACCTCGTTCTTCCGGGACCGGGAAGTTTTCGACGTGATGAAAGCCGAGTTGGCACGCGTCATAGCGGCCAAGAATCCGAATGGCGCCCTGCGTGTCTGGGTCGCCGGATGTGCCACCGGTGAAGAGGCCTACTCGCTGGCCATGATCATCGCGGAATTGCTCGATTTCCGGGATCGTCGCGAAGTACAGATCTTCGCGACCGATATCGACGATCGAGCGCTGGCGATCGCGCGACGCGGTGTCTACCCGCCGAGTGCGTTCACCGACGTGCCTGCCGATCTCGTCGAAAAGTACTTCCGTGTTGTCGACGACGGGTACGAAGCCGACAAGCGGTTGCGCGATCTGATCGTCTTCGCCCGGCACAACCTGGTCAGTGACCCGCCGTTCCTGCGGCTCGATGCGGTGTCCTGTCGCAATGTGCTGATCTATTTCGAATCCGAGCTCCAGGCCAAAGTGCTCGGGGCATTTCACTTCGCACTCGCAGCCGAAGGCGTTCTGCTGCTGGGTAAATCGGAGACGACCTCACCCGCCGAACCGCTGTTCTCGACCATCGACCGGGTGGCCCGGTTGTACCGGAAGGTACCCGGGGTCAGCAGACTGTCCATGACGCCGGGCGCTCGCGAACCTCGACGTGTCAGCCGGCAGCGCGACTCGGTCGCCGAGCAGCTGCTCACGGTCACCGCCAAGAGCATCGATGCGACGGTGATTCTGTGCGATCGCGAGGGCAATATCCAGCACACTGTGGGCAAGGTCGGCGACTTCCTTGAATTCCCCGCCGGTACAGCACGATTGGCTCTTGCCGACGCCATGAGGGTGGAACTTCGCGGTGAGATGCTATCGATGTTGCATCGGTTCCGGACCACCGGTGAAGCGCAACAGAGCCGGCGTCGACGAGTGGGCGACGGTGTCTACCGAGTCCTGCTCGAGCCGGTCCCCGCAAACGAGGCCGCGCTGATCGCCGTCGTCATCGTGCCTGCGGAGCACGTCGTCGTCGACGACGGATCGGCGCTGAGCGCGGTGTCGCGCGACGAGCTACTCGCCGACGAATTGTCCTCGACCCGTGAGCATCTGCATTCGCTGCTGGAGGAGCTCGCCACCAGCAACGAGGAAATGCAGGCACTCAACGAGGAATCCCAGGCCGCCAACGAGGAACTGCAGGCCACCAACGAAGAGCTCGAAGCCTCCAATGAGGAGTTGCAGGCGACCAACGAGGAGTTGGTCAGCCTCAATGAGGAATTCAACATCAAGGCCACCGAACTGGCGCGGCTCAGCGACGAGTACGCGCATCTCTACGACACCCTCCCGTTCGCCGTGCTCGTCTTCGACGGAGACGGAATACTCACCAGGTTCAATAATTTCGCCGCGAGCTCACTGAGTCTGGGGCTGGGGTCGGTGGGGCATCCGGTCGATCAACTGCATCTGCCCGGAGTGCTCGACGATATCGATCCGCTCTTCGACCGGGCCAGGAAGACCAGTGTCGCCGCGGACTACACCACGACGTGGGAGGAGCGTGTCTACCGCGTCGCAGTGACACCGGTGACCGACGACGCTGCACGCGTCGTCACCTTCATCGTCACCGTCGTCGACATGACCGATATCACCGCGGCGCAGCGCCGGGTACGCGACTCCGAGGCACGTCTGCAGGCCCTGCTTGAGGTCACCGCCGTGGTCTACGGCATCAAGACGGTGACCGGCACCTACGAGTATGTCAACCAGCCGTTCCTCGATATCTTCGGTCTGAGTGAACAACCAACGGGGCTGACCGATTTCGACGTCCTGCCGCGCGAGCTGGCCACCGAACTGTGGAGTGCCGATCTGGCGGCGCTTCGCAGCGGTGCCCCCCAGGAACGCGAGCACACCGTATGGATGGACGGTGCGGCCCGCCTGCTCAGAAGCAGGCACCGGGTCCTGTTCGCAGACGATGGTGCACCGACCGGCATCCTTTTCGAGGCACGGGATGTGACGGCGCAGAAGGAGGCCGAAGACACCCTGCGCGTGACGGCCAGTGTTTTCGAGCAGGCCGGTGAGGCCATCGTCATCACCGACCCGGACGGCAGGATCCAAACCTGCAATGTCGCTTTCGAAGTGATCACCGGCCATACCGGTGACGAGGTCGTCGGCCTGAGCCTGGAATCGTTCTTCGGCTCGGCCAACCAGGGCGGGGAATCCGCCCAGGCGATGTGGTCCGAGCTGAGCAGTGCCGGCCACTGGCGCGGCGAGATCGTACACATCCGCAAGAGCGGGGAGCCCTACCCGGCCTGGGTGACGATCAGCCGGGTCGCCGAGACCCCCGATCAGGTGAAGCATTATGTCGCAGTATTTTCCGATATCTCGCAGATCAAGAACGTGCAGCAGCGCACGGAATTCCTCTCGACCCACGACGAGCTGACGCGGCTGCCGAACCGTGCCCTGTTCACCGAGCTGCTCGACGCGGCGATCATCCGGTCGAGATCCGAGCCGGGCAACACCGCACTGCTTTTCATCGATATCGACCACTTCAAGAACGTCAACGACATGCTGGGCCACAGCAACGGTGACGAGTTGCTGAAACTCGCCGCGCACCGGATCCGCGCAGCCCTGGGCGAGAACGACACCGTCGCACGGTTCGGTGGGGACGAGTTCGTCGCGATCGTGCGCAGGCGCAGCCAGGCCGAGATCGAGGAACTCGCCGTGCGGGTCGTGGAGGCGTTGTCGCACAGCTATGCCTTCGGCGGGCTCGATGTGTTCAGTTCGGCAAGTGTCGGGGTGGCGTTCTATCCCGTCGACGGTGCCGACGGGGAAACGCTGCTCAATGCGGCGGATGCCGCGATGTATCAGGCCAAGTCGCAGGGCCGCGATCGCGTCGGGCTGTTCCACCCGTCCATCAGGGAGCGGCTGCGCCGGGAGGCGGCAATCGAACGAGGGCTGCGCCGGTCCCTAAAGAACAAGGACTACCGGCTGGTCTTCCAGCCCATCTGCCAGATCTCCGGACGGGAGATCGTCGGTCTGGAAGCGCTGTTGCGCTGGACCGAACCGGAATTGGGTCATATCAGTCCGGCGGAGTTCATCCCGATCGCCGAGCGCTGCGGGTTGATCGTGGCGTTGGACCGGATGGCTCGCGACCTGCTGCTCGAACAGCTGGTGCTGTGGCGCGATGCCGGCATCATCGTGCCGCCGGTATCGCTGAACGTCTCACCCTGGTGCCTGCGGGAGGCGGAGTTCGCCGATCAACTGCTGGCCGCGATGTCGGATGCGGGGATACCCGGTGGGCACCTACGGGTGGAGATCACCGAGAGCGCGCTACTGCAGAACGAGGAAGCGGTCCGGCAGAACCTGACGGTGCTCAGTGCAGCCGGGGTGCGGGTATCGATCGACGACTTCGGCACCGGTTACTCCTCGTTGAGCTACTTGAATCGACTTCCGTTGTCGGAGTTGAAGATCGACCAGTCCTTCACCGCTGGGCTCGGGCTGGCCGCCGAGGACGATGCGGTGGCGCTGGCCATTCTCGGTCTGGCCAAGACGCTGGGCCTGTCGACGGTGGCCGAAGGAATCGAGACCGAACAGCAGCGCCGCTGGCTGGAAGACCAGGGTTGCGAGTTCGGCCAGGGATACGCATTCGCCCGGCCATGTGAGGCCGCGCTGGCCGCCGCGCTGCTGCCGCGGCGGGAAGAATCCGCGTGAGGCGGGGTTTCATCGAGAACTGCGAACGCGAGCAGTTGCATCTGTCCGGGGCGATCCAAGGCCACGGTGCCCTGGTGCGATTCGACGGCACCGGCCGCATCACGCACGCGTCGGCGAACCTGCGATCGATACTCGGGATGGACGCCGAGTCGGTGCTGGGCGCAGACCTCGGCGTACTCGAGCTGCCCGATATCGCACCGATTGCCGCGACGGACAACAGAACTCGCCGCCAGTCGGTGGTTCGTCACGGGGTGGTGCTGAGCGTCCTGGCGATAACCGGTGCAGACGACGGGGTGCTGGTCGAGCTGATCCCGCAGCCGAGGGCAGTGGCCGACAACCCGTATGCGTCCTATGCGCGCCATTCCCGTACGCCTGCCGACGAGGCCGCGTTGCGTTCTGCGCAAGAAGAACTCGTCGCGGAGGTCGCGCGGCGGACCGGGTACGAGCGCGTCATGTACTACCGGTTCCATCCCGACGGCCACGGTGAGGTGATCGCCGAAGCCCGAAACGGCGATGCCTACGGAAGTTATCTGGGCCTGCGATTCCCCGCCAGCGATATCCCGAGCGTGGCGCGCGCTTTGTACCTGAAGAATCCGTGGCGGATGATCCCGGACGCGACAGCCGATTCGGTACCGCTGCTGAGCCGGTCGGCCGATCCGGTCGATCTGACGCGTAGCGATCTGCGCAGCGTCTCCGAGGTGCACCGGGCCTACCTCGCCAACATGGGTGTGCGCTCGGCGCTGTCCTTCCCGGTCGCCGCCGGCGACTCCCTGGAGGCGTTGATCTCGTGTCACCACAGCGCGGCGCAGGAACCCGACGTCGGCCTGCTCGTCGAGCTGGGGTCGCTGGTCACTGCGCACGCTGTCGGTTATGTGTCCTATCGAGCCGGCCAACGCATGCGCCTGGTCGACGGGCTCTCGCGGCGCTTCCGCGATATCGCCGAGCTGATCGAGAACGCCGACGGGGTCGACGACGTCTGGCCCGTGCTTGGTCCCCGGCTGGTCTCGGAGTTCGATGCCGACGGCGCCATGTTGTGTGTCGGTGACGACATCTACAGCGTGGGGGAGGGTTTCGACGATGACACGCTGGCCCGGGTCGAGGAGGTGTCGCTGGGTCACGGGGCCGTGGTTTGGCACAGCGACAGCTTGAGCCGGGACATCGACGGGCTGCTGCTGACACCGGTCGCGGGTGCCGCCGGTGTTCTCGTCGAGGTCCCGATGGGTGACGCGGTGCGGGTCTGGGTCACCCGGTCCGAATTCATCGACGAGGTGTCGTGGGGCGGAAACCCGGACAAGCCGGTGGAACCGGGCCTCGGTGACGAGCCGATATCGCCGCGCCGGTCGTTCGAGACCTGGGTCGAACGGCGACTGGGCTACAGCAGGCCCTGGCCCACCGAGACCGAACTGCTGCTGCGCCAGCTGCGCACTGCGATCGGACCGCTGGCCGCGCGGTCCTGATCGGGATCACTCCACCTGGTAGCGCGGGAACACACCCTCCGGTGCCGGTAGCGCGGTGCCCGGTGCCAGTCGCACCGCGACGGCGCTGAAATCCCGCTGATCGGCCGGCTGGCCCAGCAGATCGAGCAGTTTGGCCGCCGAGGACGGCATCACCGGCTGGACGAGCAGCGCGGCGATCCGGACGGCTTCCATCGTCGTGTAGAGCACTGTGCGGAACCGCTGCTGATCGGCCGGCTCGGCGGACTTGCGCAGCACCCACGGCTCCTGGGCCGAGAAGTACCGGTTGGCGGCGCCCAGCATCGCCCAGATGGCCTCCAGCGCCAGGTGCATGGCTTGGGCGTCGAAATGTGCCCGCGCCTTGTCCAGCAGGGCATCGGCCTGCGCCAGCAGGGCCTCGTCGTCGGCATCGAGGACACCGGGGTCGGGAACGACGCCGTCGAGGTTCTTGGCCACCATCGACAACGACCGTTGGGCCAGATTGCCCAACTCGTTGGCCAGGTCGCTGTTGATCCGGCCGATGATGGCGTCTTCGGTGTAGCTGCCGTCCTGCCCGAACGGCACCTCGCGCAGCAGGAAGTAGCGCACCTGGTCCAGCCCGAAGGTGTCGACCAGATTCTCCGGGTCGACGACATTGCCCACCGACTTGCTCATCTTGGCGCCGCCGTTGAGCAGGAAGCCGTGCGCGAAGACCCGTCGTGGCAGCTCGATACCCGCCGACATCAGGAATGCCGGCCAGTAGACCGTGTGGAACCTGATGATGTCCTTGCCGATCATGTGCAGATCGGCGGGCCAGTACCGGCCGAACAGTTCGGAGTCGGTATCCGGGTAGCCCACACCGGTCAGATAGTTGGTCAGGGCGTCGACCCACACGTACATCACGTGGTCGGGGTGGTCGGGTACCTGTACGCCCCAGTCGAATGACGTCCGCGATATCGAGAAATCGTTGAGGCCGCCGGAGACGAAGCTGACCACCTCGTTACGCCGCGAATCGGGGCCGATGAACTCCGGATGCGCCTGGTAGTGCGCCAGCAGCCGGTCGGTGTAGGCGGACAGTCTGAAGAAGTAGGTCTGTTCCTCGGTCCAGGTCACCGGGGCGCCGGATTCGGTGGCGACCCGGACGCCGTCGTCGGTGAGCGTCGTCTCGGCCTCGGTGAAGTACGCCTCGTCGCGCACCGAATACCAGCCGGCGTAGGAGCCCAGGTAGATATCGCCCGCGTCGGCCATCTTCTGCCACAGCGCTTTGGAGGCTTCCAGGTGATCGGCGTCGGTGGTGCGGATGAATCGGTCGAACGTGATACCGAGCTTGCGCTGCAGCCGCTCGAAGACATCGGAGTTGCGCCGGGCCAGATCGGCCGTCGGGATCCCTTCGGCCTCGGCGGTCTGCGCCATCTTCAGGCCGTGCTCGTCGGTGCCGGTGAGGAAGCGCACATCGAATCCGTCGAGGCGCTTGAATCGTGCGATCGCGTCGGTGGCGATGTATTCGTAGGCATGCCCGACGTGCGGGGCACCGTTGGGATAGGTGATCGCCGTCGTGACGTAGTAGGGCTCGCTCATCAGGTCTACAACCTTATTGTGTGGCGGTGAGTAGTAAGCGCCCGCCACCGCCAGTACCCGAACCGCTTGAGCCGCTGGTCGACGCGCACACCCATCTGGATGCCTGCGGCGCCGTCGACGCCGACGATGTCCGCGCCATCCTGGACCGGGCCGGCTCGGCCGGTGTGGCGGCCGTGGTGACGATCGCCGACGACCTGGCCGCGGCCCGGTGGGCCGTACAGGCGGCCGGCTGGGACCGACGGGTCTATGCGGCGGTCGCGCTGCATCCGACGCGTGCGGCAGACCTCGACGACGCGGCCCGCGCGGAGCTCGAGACGCTGGTCACCGACCCGCGCGTGGTCGCGGTGGGGGAGACCGGGATGGACATGTACTGGCCCGGCCGGCTGGACGGATGCGCGCCACCGGACCAGCAGCGCGAGGCTTTTGCCTGGCATATCGAGTTGAGCAAGCGCTCGGGTAAGCCCTTGATGATCCACAACCGGGACGCAGATGCCGAGGTCCTGGATGTGCTTCGCGCCGAAGGTGCACCGAAAACCGTGATATTCCACTGCTTTTCCTCCGGCCCGGAGATGGCGCGTCGTTGTGTCGAGGCCGGCTGGTATCTGAGCCTGTCGGGAACGGTGAGTTTCCGCAATGCCACGCAGCTGCGTGAGGCCGCCCGACTGATCCCGGACGACCACCTCCTCGTCGAGACGGATGCGCCGTTTCTGACACCGCACCCGTATCGTGGATCGCCGAACGAGCCCTACTGCCTGCCGTACACGGTGCGGGCTCTGGCGGACCTGACCGATCGGCCCGCTGGCGAACTCGCGAGGGTCACGGCAGCAAACGCCCAACGGGTATATGGACTCGATCTGACCGCCACGACCGGGAGTTGAACACGCCACAGGTCGTAAGACGAGTTGGCGCCGCAGAGTAGCGTTCGTTACCGTCTTGTTATCAAAACGTGGGGCGCGGCCGCACGGATATCTCTGATAGAAGTCTGGAATCGGCAGTTGAATGTAGTCACCAAGCTCCACCAGTCGCGCTCGCCGTTGCTGCGATCCGTCGCCGCGGCGTTGCTCGTGGCCCTCACCTTCGCGGGTGGTTTCGCCGTTGCCACGCACAAGACGGTCACGCTGGAAGTGGACGGTGCCCAGCTGACGGTGACGACCATGAAAGCCCGCGTCATCGATGTCGTCAGGGAGAACGGTTACACCGTCGGCGACCGCGACGATCTGTTCCCGGCGGGAGACCAGCAGGTCAGCGACGCCGAGACGATCGTGCTGCGGCGCAGCCGCCCGCTGGACATCTCACTGGACGGCCAGCAGAGCAAGCAGGTCTGGACCACGGCGTCGACTGTCGACGAGGCGTTGGCCCAGCTCGCGATGACCGATACGGCCCCCGCTGCGGCCTCACGCGGCACCCGGCTGCCGCTGGACGGTATGGCGCTGCCGGTGGTGAGCGCCAAGACCGTGCAGATCAACGACGGTGGCGTGGTTCGCACGGTGCACCTGGCCGCCCCCAACGTGGGTGGCCTGCTGGCCGCTGCCGGCGTACCGCTGCAGCAGCGTGACCAGGTGGTCCCCGCCGCCACTGCGCCGCTGATCGCGGGCATGCAGATCCAGGTCACCCGCATCCGGATGCAGAAGGTCACCGAGCGATTGCCGCTGGTCCCGGTCGCGCAGCGCATCGAAGATCCCACGATGAACATGAGCAGACAGGTCGTCGTGGACCCGGGCACCCCGGGAATCCAGGACGTGACGTTTGCGGTGGCGTCGGTGAACGGGGTCGAAACCGGTCGCTTGCCGGTAGCCAACTCGGTCGTCGTCCCGGCCCGGGATTCGGTATTGCGGGTAGGCGCAAAGCCCGGTACGGAGGTGCCTCCGGTTTCCAACGGACTTATCTGGGACGCCCTCGCCCGGTGCGAATCGGGCGGCAATTGGGCCATCAATACCGGTAACGGATTTTACGGTGGTGTCCAATTTGACCAAAACACTTGGGAACGACAGGGCGGTCTGCGCTATGCTGCTCGAGCAGATCTGGCAACTCGTGAAGAACAAATCGCAATCGCGACTGTTACACAGGTAAGCCAGGGCTGGGGAGCGTGGCCAGTGTGTAGCGGACGGGCAGGTGTGCGATGACAATTCGTCTTCTGGGACGGACCGAGATTCGTAATTTGGCGCGGGAGCTCGACTTCCGGCCGCGAAAGTCGTTGGGGCAGAACTTCGTTCATGACGCCAACACTGTTCGACGAATAGTGTCCTCCTCGAGCATCAACAAGCACGACAATGTCATCGAGGTCGGGCCCGGCCTGGGGTCGCTGACCCTTGGGCTGCTGGACCGTGGGGCCACTGTGACTGCGGTGGAAATCGACCCCGTGCTGGCACAGCGACTTCCCAAGACCATCGCCGAGCACTCGCACAGCGAGATTCACCGGCTTTCGGTACTCAATCGTGACATTTTGACTCTGCGGCAGTCCGATGTGGACGTTCAGCCGACCGCGCTGGTGGCCAACCTGCCTTACAACATTGCTGTTCCTGCATTGCTGCACCTGATGGCGGAGTTCCCCACCATCCGGACGGTCATGGTGATGGTTCAGGCCGAGGTCGCCGAACGGCTCGCTGCCGAACCTGCCAACAAGGATTACGGCGTTCCCAGCGTCAAGGTTCGCTTCTACGGCCGGGTCCGGCGTTACGGCATGGTGTCGCCGACGGTCTTCTGGCCCATCCCCCGGGTGTACTCCGGACTGGTCCGGATCGACCGGTACGAGACGTCGCCGTGGCCGACCGAAGCGGGCTTCCGCGATCAGGTGTTCGAGTTGATCGACATCGCTTTCGCGCAGCGCCGCAAGACGTCGCGCAACGCCTTCCTGGAGTGGGCCGGGTCCGGTAACGAGTCGGCGAGCAGGCTGCTGGCGGCGAGCATCGATCCCGCACGACGGGGCGAGACGCTGTCGATCGCCGAGTTCGTGCGGCTCTACCAACGCTCCGGCGAGTGGACGGGCGAGAACGAGCGCTCGCTGCCGGTGCTCTAGACCGCGATTTTCCCTAGCCGGTGCGGCCGTGCTGCACCGTGCGTGAGAGCTGTCCGATGAATTCGGTGCAGCTGTCGTAGCGTCGGTCGGGGTCTTTGGCCATGGCTCTGGCGAGCACGGCGTCCACTGCGTGCGCAAGCCGGTCGCCGCGTTCGGATGCCCGCGGTGGCGGCTGGTGTAGGTGTGCGTCGATCAACGCGGCCGGTGACCCTGCGGGGAAGGGCGGGCTTCCGGTGAGCAGTTCGACCGCCGTGCAGGCCAGCCCGTACTGATCGGAGGCTCCCGTGGGCATGCGACTCAGGAGGAGTTCGGGTGCCACATACGGTAGTGAGGCCTCCAGCTGCATGTGCTGATCCACTCGCTGATGCGTGATGCGCCTGGCCGGATCGAGTGAAAAGCGTTGCGCCGGATCATGAGACAGCCGCTCGGCCATGTCGTGCGCCAGTGAATGCGCCACCCCGAAATCGATGAGTACCGCTCCTCTTGCGGAGAAGTCTTGGTGGACAAGAATATTCGTTGGTTTCACATCGCAATGCACGATGCCTTGCCGGTGTACCGCATCCAGGGCCTGCGCGATCTGCACCATTGCGGCCATTCGATCTGTCACGGTGCCAAGGGAATTGATGTTTCCGCCGTCGACGTAGCGCATCGCCAGCCAGTGTGGTCCGTGGGCATAGACCTCGATGATGTGCGGGTGGTGGAAGCGCGCGGCGAACTCGAATTCTCTGGCCAGCCGCGCCACGTGTGTCGCGTCGCGGTGTTCGGGGTGTAGGACCTTCAACGCCACCGGGCTGCGATCCGGTCCGGGCCGGACGGCCAGGTACACCGTGGCGCTGCCGCCCCGTCCCAGCGCCTGCGCGGTGACGTAGCCGCCGTACTCCTCGCAGATGTCCGGCACCGTGCCAGCCTAATTCGCCGACGCCGCCGCGAGGGCGCTTGCCGAAACTGCACACTCGGTGTGGCCGCGCGACGGCTAGTCTCACTGCCGTGAGTGCATCCGACGGCAACACCGCCGAAGCGTGGGTGCCGACGGGTTCGGTGACCGTGCGGGTGCCAGGCAAGGTCAACCTCTACCTCGGCGTCGGCGACCGGCGCGACGACGGTTTTCACGAGCTCACGACGGTGTTCCACGCCGTTTCACTGTTCGACGAGATCACCGTGCGCACCGCCGACGTGATGTCGCTGGACATGCTGGGTGAGGGCGCCGAGACGCTGCCTGCCGACGAACGCAACCTGGCGTGGCAGGCCGCCGAGCTGCTGGCCGAGCATGTCGGCCGCACGCCCGACGTCGCGATCACCATCGACAAGGCCATCCCGGTGGCCGGCGGGATGGCGGGCGGCAGTGCCGACGCGGCAGCCGTACTGGTGGCGGTGAACACGCTGTGGGAAGCCGGTGTCCCGCGCCGGGATCTGCACGCCCTGGCGGCCCGGCTGGGCAGCGATGTGCCGTTCGCGCTGCACGGCGGTACCGCCCTGGGAACCGGGCGTGGGGAGAAGCTGGCGACGGTCCTGTCGCGAAACACCTTTCACTGGGTGCTGGCCTTCGGGCGGGGTGGCCTGTCGACCGCGTCGGTGTTCGGGGAGATCGACCGGCTGCGCGATGTCGGTGCGCCGCCGCGCCTCGACGATGTCGAGCCCGTGCTGGCGGCCCTGGCGGCCGGAGATCCGGCCGAACTGGCGCCGTTGCTGGGCAATGAGCTGCAGCCCGCCGCGCTGAGCCTGGACCCGGCGCTGCGCCGCACGCTGCGGGCCGGCGTCGACGCGGGCGCACTGGCCGGCATCGTGTCGGGCTCGGGGCCCACCTGCGCTTTTCTGTGCGCGTCCGCGGCCAAGGCGGTCGACGTCGGCACCGAGCTGGCCGGTGCGGGAGTGTGCCGCACGGTCCGGGTGGCCAGCGGGCCGGTGCACGGTGCCCGGGTCATCCCGGCCGACGGTCGGTGAATAGCACAGCTCCGGTGGGGAACCGGCAGGTGAGCAGCGATGTCGCCATAGTGAGGTGGGTCTCACACCGCGATAAAGTTTGGCTAGTTACTTAAGAGGAGTTTAAGATGACTCCCGGTGATGAGTCGCGGTCGTTTAGTGAACGCTTCGTATTTG
Organism: Mycobacterium sp.; assembly: GCA_016197405.1. Taxonomy (GTDB): domain Bacteria; phylum Actinomycetota; class Actinomycetes; order Mycobacteriales; family Mycobacteriaceae; genus Mycobacterium. Next base: position 39,754 of record JACPVR010000020.1, on the reverse strand, counting down.
CCCACCGGAGTCGCCGGTGGGCAGAGCGCTGATCGCCCGTGTCCGCCATTCCGAGACCTAACCGCAGCTCAATTGTGTGCGCGCGCCTCCTTTTGTGCGACCACTACCAGGCGCAGCATGGATTCTTGGATGTCGCCGATGTTGCCGCTCCGAAACCTGAGGAGGCCCTCGTGAGCAGGTTCACCGACAAGATGTACTTCAACGCGCGTACCAGTGCCCGAGGCATGGTCACCGGTGAACCGCACGAGCCGGTGCGCCACACCTGGGGTGAGGTGCACGAGCGGGCCCGCCGCGTCGCCGGTGGATTGGCCGCTGCCGGTGTCGGCCACGGTGACGCCGTCGGCGTGCTGGTCGGCGCCCCGGTCGAGATCGCGCCCACCGCCCAGGGTCTGTGGATGCGTGGCGCCAGCCTGACGATGCTGCATCAGCCCACCCCGCGCACCGATCTGGTGATGTGGGCCGAGGACACCATGAATGTCGTCGGCATGATCGAGGCCAAGGCCGTCATCATCTCCGAGCCGTTCATGGCCGCCGCCCCCGTCCTGGAGGAGAAGGGCCTGCTGGTCCTGACCGTCTCGGACCTGCTGGCCGCCGAGCCCATCGACCCCGTCGAGACCGCCGAGGACGATCTGGCGCTGATGCAGCTGACCAGTGGTTCGACCGGTTCCCCCAAGGCGGTGCACATCACGCACCGCAACCTCTACGCCAACGCCGAGGCCATGTTCATCGGCGCCAAGTACGACGTCGACACCGACGTCATGGTCAGCTGGCTGCCCTGCTTCCACGACATGGGCATGATCGGCTTCCTGACGATCCCGATGTACTTCGGTGCCGAGCTGGTCAAGGTCACCCCGATGGACTTCCTGCGCGACACCCTGCTGTGGGCCAAGCTCATCGACAAGTACAAGGGCACCATGACGGCGGCCCCGAACTTCGCCTACGCGCTGTTCGCCAAGCGGCTGCGCAAGCAGGCCGAGCCGGGCCAGTTCGACCTCTCCACGCTGCGGTTCGCCCTGTCCGGCGCCGAACCCGTCGAACCCGCCGATGTCGACGATCTGATCGACGCCGGCAGGCCGTTCGGTCTCAAGCCGTCGGCCGTGCTGCCCGCCTACGGCATGGCCGAGGCCACGCTCGCGGTGTCGTTCTCCGAATGCGACGCGGGTCTGGTGGTCGACGAGGTCGACACCGATCTGCTGGCCGCGCTGCGTCAGGCCGTTCCGGCCACCAAGGGCAACACCAAGCGGCTGGCGTCGCTGGGACCGCTGCTCGACGGCCTGGAGGCCCGCATCGTCGATGAGCACGGCAATATCAAGCCGGCACGCGGCGTGGGAGTCATCGAGCTGCGTGGTGAGGCGATGACCCCCGGGCACACCACCATGGGTGGTTTCATCCCGGCACAGGACGAGCACGGCTGGTATGACACCGGCGACCTCGGCTACATGATGGAGAACGGCCACATCGTGGTCTGCGGACGCGTCAAGGACGTCATCATCATGGCGGGCCGCAACATCTACCCGACCGATATCGAGCGGGCCGCCGGACGCGTCGAGGGCGTGCGCCCCGGCTGCGCCGTCGCCGTCCGCCTGGACGCCGGGCATTCGCGCGAGACCTTCGCCGTCGCGGTGGAGTCCAACGCCTACCAGGATCCGGTCGAGGTGCGCCGCATCGAGCACCAGGTCGCCCACGAGGTGGTGTCCGAGGTCGACGTCCGCCCGCGCAATGTCGTGGTGCTGGGCCCCGGCACCATCCCGAAGACCCCGTCGGGCAAGCTGCGCCGGGCCAACTCCGTCGCCCTGGTCACCTAACCCGCCCAAACCCCGACCTTCCACTCTCCTTTCTCTTGCCGCGAGCGTGCGTGTCCCCGGCAGACACGCCGCCCCGTACGGCGGGAATGCGCACGTTCGATGACTATCGGCCCGCGCGCCGGTCAGTCATGGCATGGCAGAAAAAGTCATTGGTGATATGTCGGCGACCGCCGTTACGGTGGTGCCCATGACCGTCCCCGCGATCGAAGCCGACGAACTGGTCAAGAGATTCGGCGATCACACCGCCGTGGACGGCATCAGCTTCAGCGTGGACCAGGGCACGGTATTGGGTCTGCTCGGTCCCAACGGTGCCGGCAAGACCACCACGGTGCGGATGATGACGACACTGTCCGAGCCCACCAGCGGTACCGCCAGGGTCGCCGGATTCGACGTCCGCGAGCAGCCCGATATGGTGCGCCGCAACATGGGCCTGACCGGGCAGGTGGCCACCGTCGACGAACTGCTGACCGGACGCGAGAACATCCGGATGATCGCCGATCTGTACGGTATCCGGCGCAACCAGCTGCGCGCTCTCGAAGACAGCCTGCTGCAGCAGTTTTCGATCGCCGATGCCGCCGACCGGGTGGTCAAGGGGTATTCCGGCGGAATGCGCCGCCGGCTCGATCTGGCGGTCAGCCTGATCGCCTCACCGCCGGTGCTGTTCCTCGACGAGCCCACCACCGGCCTGGATCCGCGGAGCCGTAGCGAGTTGTGGGAGGTGCTGCGCGGGTTGGTGGCCGAGGGCACCACGCTGCTGCTCACCACGCAGTATCTGGAAGAAGCCGATCAGCTGGCCGACAACATCGTCGTCGTCGACCGCGGCCAGATCATCGCCGAGGGAACCCCGACACAACTCAAGGACCGGGCGGGCAAGGCCAGCCTGGTCGTCACGGTGTCGCGGGCGCAGGACATCCCGGCGGCCGAAGAGATCATCGGCCGCACCGGGGCCGAGGTTTTCATCGATCGCGGATCGCGCCAATTGAATGCCGCGGCAACCGGATTGGCGGATATGACGCGAGTGGCGAGCCTGCTGCAGGATGCCCGCATCGACGTCGACGACATCGGGCTGAGCCGGCCCAGCCTCGACGATGTGTTCTTGTCGCTGACGGGCCATCGAACCGAGGACGAGGAGGGCGTGGCATGACCGCCATCGACGAACAGGCGCACACCGCGCCCGGACGGCCCGCGATCCACCAGACCTCGCTGGCCCAGCAGTCCTGGGTCATGGTCAAGCGCAACCTGATCCACACCAAGCGCATGCCGGAGATGCTCAGCGACGTCACCGCGCAGCCGATCATGTTCGTGCTGCTTTTCGCCTTCGTCTTCGGTGCGTCGATCACCAACACCGGAGGAGCGTCCTACCGGGAGTTCCTGCTACCCGGTATCCAGGCGCAGACCATCGTGTTCTCGGCGTTCGTCGTCGCCTCGGGGATCACCGCCGATGTCGAGAAGGGCATCATCGACCGGTTCCGCTCGCTGCCGATATCGCGATCCTCGGTACTGATCGGGCGCAGTATCGCCAGCCTGATTCACTCGGCGATCGGCATCGTCGTGATGGCGCTGACGGGACTGGCGATCGGCTGGCGGATCCGCGGCAGCGCGGCCGAGGCGGTGCTGGCGTTCGCGCTGGTCTTCGTCTTCGGCTTCGGGATGATCTGGTTCGGCATCCTGATCGGCTCGGTCATGCGTTCGGTCGAGGCGGTCAATGGCGTGATGTTCACGGTGCTGTTCCCGATCACGTTCCTGGCCAACACCTTCGCGCCCACCGAACCGATGCCGCATTGGCTGCGGGTGATCGCCGAATGGAACCCGGTGTCGTCGTTGGCGCAGGCCATGCGGGAACTGTGGGGCAACGGTCCCGCCGCGGCACCGAGCGCGCAGCTGCCGCTGCATCACCCGGTACTGGCCACCATCGTGTGGTCGTTGATCCTGACCGCGGTCTTCGCGCCGTTCGCGCTGCGGGCTTATGCCCGCCGTACCGCCGACTGACGGACCGCTCAGCCCCAGGCGTGCACGGTGTTCTGCGCCGGTTCCAGCCCGAGTTCGATCAGCAGCTCGGTGGCATCGGCGGCCTGCTCGCAGATGGTCGGGACCTCTGCGCGTTCGGCCGCGTTGAAGTTCTCCAACACGAACGCCGCGGGGTCCTTGCGTCCCGGCGGTCGGCCGACGCCGATGCGGACCCGCTGAAAGTCCTTGGTACCCAACGCGGCAGCCACCGACCGCAGGCCGTTATGGCCGCCTTCGCCACCGCCGAGCTTGAGCCGGATCCGGCCGAAGTCGATATCCAGTTCGTCATGGAGCACCACGACATCACCGGGCGCCACCGAGTAGAACTTGGCCAGCGGTCCCACCTGGCGGCCCGACTCGTTCATGTAGACCCGCGGCTTGGCGATGATCACCGGCCGGCCTGCCAGCTGGCCGGTGATCACTTCGGCACCGGATTTCTTGTGCACCTTGAACTTCTCGCCGATGCGATCGGCGAGGATGTCGGCGACCATGAAACCCAGGTTGTGCCGCGTCTTGGCGTACGTCGGTCCGGGGTTGCCCAGGCCGACCACCAGCAGGGGTTCGGCCATACCTGAATCCGGTTACTCGGACTCGGCGGTGTCCGAATCGCCCTCGTCGGCCCCGGTCTCCTCGGCTGCCGCGGTCTCTTCGCCGCCACCCTCGGCCTCGAGGTCCGCAGCGGTCGGGGCGGGCACGACGTTGACGACCAGCAGTTCGGGATCCGACACCAGGGTCACGCCCTCGGGCAGTTCGACGTCGGCGGCGGTGAACTGGGTGCCGGCCGCGACACCTTCGACCGAGAGGGTCAGCTGCTCGGGGATCGACATCGCGTCGGACTCGATCTCGATGGTGTTGGCTTCCTGGGTCACCAGGGTGTCCGGTCCGGCCTCACCCTCGACGATGACGCCGACCTCGACGGTCACCTTCTCGCCGCGGCGCACGATGATCAGGTCGACGTGCTGGATGTTGCGCTTGATCGGGTGGATCTCGAGCTGCTTGGGCAGGGCGAGCGCCTCGGTGCCGCCGATGTCGAGGGTCAGCACGGCGTTGGTGCCGAAGTTACGCAGCACTGCGGACAGCTCGCGGGCCGGCAGGGTCAGGTGCTGGGGATCGGTGCCGTGGCCGTAGAGGACGGCGGGAACCTTGCCGTCGCGGCGGGCCTGACGCGAGGCGCCCTTACCGGTCTTGGTGCGGACCTCGGCGACGAGGTTGTTTGCGGCGTGGGCCTTGGACTTGGCCATGTGATCTGCTCCTGTAGCTGTGCTTCGGGTGGCACGGCCAGGGCTGCGCGCTACTGCGCGGAATTCCCGTCGATAACGGTGGCGTGGCCACCCTCGCCGTGATCGCCCGCAAGGTTAGCCGATCGGCGGCCGGGAAGAGAAATCGCGCACTGTTCAGAGCGGGAAAGCGGTGCCGGTGAGCTGCTCGGAGAGCTCCCACAGGCCGCGCGCGGTGCCGGCGTTGCGCGCCAGCGGGCTGCGCTGCGTCGGCCCGGACGGTCCCGCCATGGCGTAGCGCGGCCCGATGAAGCTGTCGCCGGGCAGGTCCTGGGATGCGGCGAACAGTGTCTGCCGGGCGCCGAAATCGGCAGTGGTGGCGATCCGGTTGGCGGCCGTCCACACCACTGTGCCCAGCTTGTTGCCGGTATGGCCCTGCAGGTTGGTGGCCGAATACCCCGGGTGCGCGGCATGGGCCTTGAGCGGTGAGCCCGCGGCGGTGAGCTTGCGCTGCAGCTCGCTGGTGAACAGCAGGTTGGCCAGCTTGGACTGCACGTAGGCCGGCCAGGCCAGATAGGGCCGAGATTTCCAGTTCAGGTCCTTCAGGCTTATCCAGCCGATCAGGTGCATCATCGACGACACCGTCACCACCCGGTCGGTGATCTTGGGCAGCAGCAGGTTGGTAAGCGCGAAATGCCCCAGGTGGTTGGTGCCGATCTGGCTTTCGAACCCGTCGGCGGTCAGCGCGTACGGGACGGCCATGATGCCGGCGTTGTTGACCAGCACGTCCACCGACTCGACACCCTCGGCGAACTCCCGCACCGACGCCAGGTTCTGCAGATCGAGCTTGCGCACCTGCACGTCACCGGTCATACCGGCGGCGGCGGTGTCGCCTTTGGCGGTGTTGCGCACGGCGAGGATGACGGTGGCCCCGACCCGGGCCAGCTCCCGGGCGGTCACCTCACCCAGTCCACTGTTGGCGCCGGTGACGATGACGGTTCGTCCGGCGAAAGACGGCAGGTCGGCGGCGGTCCAGTCACTCATGCCAGCCAGCGTATCGGTCGCCGGGCCTACTTCGCCGAGACGGCGAAACCGTCGATGATCGCCTGGATGTCGTCGGAGTCCGCCACGGCCTGATCGGCCCGGCTGGTGACGGTGAACTGCACCAGGTAGCGCACGAACGCCGGTGCCTTGGTCACCGGGATCACGACGCGGTTGTAGGTGTGCAGCCGGGTGCCGTCGGGCCCGGCGTAACTGCCTTCGATCATCGCCGACGGGAAGCCGTCGAATTTGTCGAAGGACTCGTTGAGCTTGGTGAAGTCCTTGGAGCGCAGCGCGTCGGCATTGGCGTGTTTGATCGCCTCGTCGACGTCGAAGTTCCCGTGCAGCCGGAAGACCAGCACCATGGCGGTGGGGTAGGTGCCGTTGCGGGCGATCATCTCGGTCTGCGGCGACAGATTGGGGTTGCGGTAGGGCGCCCAGCCTTTGGGCAGCGGCAGGGTGACCGTCAGATCGGGCAGGCCGGTGGCGGCGACGGGCTCACCGGTGACGCCGATGCCCTCCAGATACTCCGGGAACGGAACGGGCGGTTCGGTACTCGCGGCGGCCGAGGTGCTGACCGGTGTCGAACTCGTCGTCCAGATCGACTGATAGTCGGGGGTTTCCGAACCGCACGCTGCGACGGTCAACCCCGCGGCCACCAGGACGGCCAGCGACCGGTATCTCACAGAATCTCGTGCACCTTCTCGATCGGGCGGGCCAGCCGGGCACCCTTGGCGGTGCGCACCCAGGGCCGCTCGATCAGGATCGGATGCTCGATCATCGCGTCGAGCAGGGTGTTGTCGTCGGCATCGGCGAGGCCGAGTTCGGTGTAGAGCGCCTCGCGCTTGCGTACCGCGCCGCGCACGTCGAGGGCGGCGTCGGTGATCAGCGCCACCAGCTCGTCGCGGGTGGGCGGTGTCTTCAGGTAGAGCACCACTTCGGGTTCGATCCCGTTGTCGCGCAGCAGATCCAGCGTCTTACGCGAGGTGCTGCACTTCGGATTGTGATAGATGGTGACGTCGCCTGCGGACGTCACGTCAGGCCGATCCGTCGAAAAGACTTGTCACCGAGCCATTGTCGAAGACGGCCCGGATGGTGGAGGCCAGCAGCGGTGCGATGGACAGCACGGTCAGCTGCGGGAACATCTTGTCCTCGCCGATCGGCAGGGTGTTGGTGACGATGACCTCGCGTGCGCCGCTGTCGGCGAGCCGCTGTGAGGCGGGATCGGACAGCACACCGTGGGTGGCGGCGATGATGACGTCCTCGGCGCCGTCCTCCTTGAGCAACTTGACCGCGCCGGCGATGGTGCCACCGGTGTCGATCATGTCGTCGGTCAGGATGCAGGTCTTGCCGCGCACATCACCGACGACGCGGTTGGACTTCACCTGGTTGGGCACCAGCGGGTCGCGGGTCTTGTGGATGAAGGCCAGCGGGACACCGCCGAGCGAATCGGCCCATTTCTCGGCGACGCGCACCCGGCCGGAGTCCGGCGAGACCACGACCATGTCGTGATCGGCGTAGTTCTCGGCGATGTAGCCGCACAGCAGCGACTGGCCGCGCATGTGATCGACGGGCCCGTCGAAGAAACCCTGGATCTGGTCGGTGTGCAGGTCGACCGACACGATGCGGTCCGCGCCAGCGGTCTTGTAGAGATCGGCCACCAGCCGGGCCGAGATGGGTTCGCGGCCGCGGTGCTTCTTGTCCTGGCGGGCGTAGGGATAGAACGGCAGGATCGCGGTGATGCGTTTGGCGCTGCCGCGCTTGAGCGCATCGATCATGATCAGCTGTTCCATCAGCCACGTGTTCAGCGGGGCCGGGTGGCTCTGCAGCACGAAGGCGTCGCAGCCACGGACCGACTCGTCGAACCGCACGAAGATCTCGCCGTTGGCGAAGTCCCGGGCGGTCTGCGCCGTCACATGGACGTCGAGTTCCTTGGCCACCTGTTCGGCGAGCTCTGGGTGCGCACGCCCGGAGAACAACATCAGGTTCTTACGGTTGTCGGTCCAGTCCTGGCTCACAATTACGCCGCCTCGACGATCGGGGATCGATACCGGGCAATCGTACGTAGCCTGTCGAGCGCCGCGTTGCCGGGTTGCCGGATACCGAACACAAGGTGTCGGTCAGGGGGTGTTCTGCGCACCCGCGTCGCCTTCGCCGGCCTGTCGGGCACGCGCCTGCCGGGCCGCCTCGGCGGCCTTGGACGCCGGGCGTTTGCGCTCCACCCAGCCCTCGATGGTGCGCTGCGGACCCGCCGAGACGGCGAGCGCGCCGGGCGGCACATCGTCACGCAGCACCGTGCCCGCGCCGGTGTAGGCGCCGTCCCCGACGGTGAGGGGGGCGACGAACATGGTGTCCGAGCCGGTGCGCACATGCGAGCCGATCGTGGTGCGGTGCTTGTTCTCGCCGTCGTAGTTGACGAAGACGCTGGATGCGCCGATATTGCTGTGCTCGCCGATATCGGCGTCACCGACATAGGTCAGGTGCGGCACCTTGGTCCCGGTGCCGATGGTGGCGTTCTTGGTTTCGACGAACGCGCCCAGCTTGGCGTCGACACCCAGCGAGGTCCCCGGCCGCAGGTAGGTGAACGGACCGACGTCGGCGCCGGCACCGATGCTCGATTGCGCGCCGTGCGTGCGCACCACCGATGCCGTGTCGCCGACGCTGACGTCGGCCAGCGTGGTGTCGGGGCCGATGGTGCAGTGGTCACCGATGCGGGTCGCTCCGAGCAGTTGGGTGCCCGGGTGGATCACGGTGTCGCGTCCGACCGTCACGTCGACGTCGATCCAGGTTGTCGCGGGATCGATCACCGTGACACCGGCGCGCTGATGGCCCGCGACGATGCGCCTGTTGAGTTCTGCGCCGATCGCGGCCAGTTGCACCCGGTCGTTGACGCCGGTCACCAGCGCGGTGTCGTCGACGTGCTTGGCGTGCACGATCTTTCCCTCGGACCGCACGATCGAGATGACGTCGGTCAGGTACAGCTCCTGCTGGGCGTTGTCGGCGGACAGCTGCTGCAGCGCCGAGCGCAGGGCGGCGATGTCGAACGCGTAGACACCGGTGTTGACCTCGCAGATGGCGCGTTGTGACGGCGTCGCATCGGCCTGTTCGACGATGGCGATGACTTCACGGTCCTGGGTGCGCAGGATGCGCCCGTATCCGGTCGGATCGGGCAGCGTGGTGGTCAGCACCGTCACGGCGGCGGGCTCGGCGCCGTGCGAGACGATCAGATCGGCCAGGGTGTCGGGGTCGAGCAGCGGAACGTCACCCGCGGTGACGACGACGGTGCCGTCGAACCCGGCGGGCAGCGCCGCCAGACCGCACAGTGCCGCATGGCCGGTGCCGAGTTGTTGGTCCTGGATCGCGATGTCGACGCCGCGGCCGATGCGCTCGGCCAGTTCGGCCACCACGGGCGCGATGACTTCGCGGTCCTTGCCGAGCACCACGACCAGGTGCTGCGGCGCCACCTTCGCGACGGCGTGCAGGGCATGCGACAACATGCTGCGGCCGCCGAGGGTGTGCAGGACCTTCGGGATGTCGGATCGCATCCGGGTCCCGGCGCCGGCGGCCAACACCAGGACCGCGGATTCGCCTCGTGAACTCATCGAGCCTCCTTATGCGGGTCCCAGCGTTCCATTGTCCGTGTCCCCACGGCAAAACCGGGCCTAACATGCAGGGCGTGGGGGACGTTGCCGGAATCGAATCAGCCCGTGCCTACCCGGTGGGCGACTTCGCCGCCGATCTGCTCACCGAACTGCGCGCCCACGGCCACGGCCAGGCCGTCTTCGAACCGACCGGTTTCGTCGTCGACGATGTCGCCGACCAGGGTGTGCTGCTGGTGGACCGGTTGTTCCGCGAGCTGCAGAACACTCCCGACGGGCAGCGCCGCGAGACGATGGCCGCCAGGCTGGAAGCCGCGCTGACTCCGCTGCCGCAGCAGTTCGCCGAGGTGCAGCCGTTGTTGCGATCGGTTTTGCGGCCTGCGGGTTTCACCGCGGCGGTGACATCGCCGGCGCGCAGGCCGTGGCTGCGACAGCTGTGGCCGTTCATCCACGAGCTGGCAGTCGTCGAGACCGGCCCGGCCCGCCGGGTGGTCACCGACCGCGACACCGAACGCTGGGGCGTCGGCGGTGAGCAGCTGCTGGCCGCAGCCCGGGCCAATATCGCCGCGCTCTACCCGGCGCAGCGGCAGCCGGAGAAGGTCGGTCATCTGCTGGGCGACGGCACCACCTACTGCGATTCGGCGGTGCTGGTGCCGGGGTGGCTGGGCGGTTTCGCCGGTGACGGATACCGCCCGCTGGTGTTCTTCCCCGGCGACGAGGTGCTGCTGGTGTGCACCGATGATCCCGCGGTCGCCCCGGCCTTCTTCGCCGGCGCCGAATCGGTGTATCGCGATGCCGTCGTGCCCATCTCGCCGCAGGCCTACACCATCGTCGGCAACACCATCGTGCCGTTGGACGCCGCCGGCCCGAGTCCGCTGCGACCGCTGGCGGTGCGGGCCCGTTCGGTGCTCGCGGCCACCGAATATCAGCTGCAGGCCGACCGGCTGCAGGGCAGCGACGGGACCGGCGCGGTACAGCTGATCGACACACCTCGCGGCTTGTGCACCCTGACGGTCTGGGGTCAGGGCAGTGGCTGGCTGTTAGCCGAGACCGATTACGTGATGTTGGTCGCAGCCGATCAGAGCGATCACTTCACCGTGCCGTTCGGTGTGCTCGCCGACATCGTGGGGCTGGTGCCGGCACCGGCGATGATCCCGGCCCGGTATCCGGTGACCGACTGGCCACCCGCCGACACCGTCGAAACGTTGCGTGCGCACGCGGTGTCACTGCCCGGATTGTGAGTGGGCTCCGTCGCCAGGACTCGAACCTGAACTATCTGAACCAAAATCAGAAGTGCTGCCGATTACACCACGACGGACTGTTGCGGCTTGGAGTCTAATACGCTGGTGTTCGTGGCAGCCCCGGACAAGGAGGTGCGCGCACCTCGGGCCCGGATGACGGGCACTGAGCGGCGGCACCAGCTCATCGACGTCGCACGTTCGCTTTTCGCCGAGCGTGGCTATGAGGGCACCTCCATCGAGGAGATCGCACAGCGCGCCAGTGTCTCCAAACCGGTGGTCTACGAGCATTTCGGCGGTAAGGAAGGGCTCTACGCCGTCGTCGTCGACCGCGAGATGTCGGCGCTGCTCGACGGCATCACCAGCTCGCTGACCAACAACAGGTCCCGGGTGCGCATCGAACTGGTGGCCCTGGCGCTGCTGACCTATGTCGAGGAACGCACCGACGGATTCCGGATCATGATCCGCGACTCCCCGGCGGCGATCAGTTCGGGCACCTATTCGTCGCTGCTCAACGACGCCGTCTCTCAGGTCAGCTCGATTCTGGCCGGCGATTTCGCGCGCCGCGGACTGGACCCGGAGCTGGCGCCGCTCTACGCCCAGGCGCTGGTCGGTTCGGTGTCGATGACGGCGCAGTGGTGGCTCGACACCCGCGAGCCGAAGAAGGAAGTGGTGGCCGCGCACCTGGTGAACCTGATGTGGAACGGGTTGACCCATCTGGAGGCCGACCCGCACCTGCAGGACGAATAGCCTCACACGGAACTCGTTGTCGGCGGCCTGACTAGGATGGTCACATCATGACCGCACCGGGGTACACCCATGTTCAAACTCCGATCGCGGGGCTCGTAGAGCTGGCGTTGACCGCTCCGACACTGGCTGATCTCACCGACCGGGCCGCGGCCGACGGCGACGGCGCAGCGCTGGTGGGGCCGTCCGGTGCACGGGTTTTCGTCGCCGCGGCGCTGGCCCGTAAGAGCCCGTTGCTGGTGGTGACGGCCACCGGACGCGAGGCCGACGATCTGACCGACGAGCTGCGCGGCGTCTTCGGCGATTCGGTAGCGATGTTCCCGTCCTGGGAGACGCTGCCGCACGAACGACTCTCACCCGGCGTCGACACTGTCGGTGCCCGGCTGATGCTGCTGCGCCGGCTGTCCCATCCCGACGATGCGCGCCTGGGGCCGCCGCTGCGCGTGGTGGTCACCACCGCGCGATCACTACTGCAGCCGATGACGCCCGACGTGGCCAAGGTCGATCCGGTGACCTTCGCCGTCGGCGCCGAGATGGGCTTCGAGGACACCATCGTCCGGCTGGTCGAGCTGGCCTACACCCGTGTCGACATGGTCGGCAAGCGCGGTGAGTTCGCGGTGCGCGGCGGCATCCTCGACATCTTCGCCCCGACGGCCGAGCATCCGACGCGTATCGAGTTCTGGGGTGACGAGGTCTCGGAGATGCGGATGTTCTCCGTCGCCGATCAGCGCTCCATCCCCGAGATCGAGGTCGACCACCTGGTGGCGGTGGCCTGCCGTGAACTGCTGCTCACCCCGGAGGTGCGCGAGCGCGCCGCGGCGCTGCTCACCGAACACCCGCCCGCCGAGCACCATGTCACCGGCACGGTCGGGGAGATGCTGGCCAAACTGGCCGACGGCATCCCCGTCGACGGTATGGAGGCGCTGCTTCCGGTGCTGCGCCCCGACGACCTGGCGCTGCTCACCGACCAGCTGGCGCCCGGCACCCCGCTGCTGGTGTGCGACCCGGAGAAGGTCCGCACGCGGGCCGCCGACCTGATCAAGACGGGCCGGGAATTCCTCGACGCGACCTGGTCGACGGCGGCGGTCGGCGGCGACGCGCCGATCGACATCGAACAACTCGGTGGTTCGGGTTTCCGCACCCTGGCCGAGGTGCGGGCCGCCGCGACAACTGCCGGACATCCGTGGTGGACGCTGAGCCAGTTCTCCGACGAGTCGGCGGTCGAACTCGACATCCGGGCCGCACCGTCGGCGCGCGGCAGCGGCCAGACCGCCGACGGCATCACCGAGATCTTCGCGATGCTGCGGGCCCATGTGGCAACCGGCGGGCTGGCCGTCGTGGTCACCCCCGGTGCCGGTACCGCGCAGCGTGTCGTCGAGCAGCTAGGTGAATCCGAAACGCCCGCAGAGCTGTTGGAGGTCGGGGCGGCTCCGAAGCCCGGCGTCGTCGGGGTGCTCAAGGGCCCGCTGCACGACGGTGTGGTGCTGGCCGGCGCCAACCTGGTGATCATCACCGAGACCGACCTGACCGGTAACCGGGTCGCGGCCACCGGCGGCAAGCGGCTTGCGGCCAAGCGGCGCAACACCGTCGACCCGCTGGCGCTGACCGCAGGCGACCTGGTGGTCCACGATCAGCACGGTATCGGCAAGTTCGTGGAGATGACCGAACGCACCGTCGGCGGTGCGCGGCGCGAATACCTGGTGCTCGAATACGCCTCCGCCAAGCGCGGCGGCGGATCGGACCGGCTCTATGTGCCGATGGATTCGCTGGACCAGCTCAGCCGTTATGTCGGCGGGCAGGCGCCGAGCCTGAGCAAACTGGGCGGCAGCGACTGGACCAACACGAAAACCAAGGCGCGCAAGGCTGTTCGGGAGATCGCCACCGAACTGGTGGCGCTCTACGCCAAACGGCAGGCTGCGCCCGGGTACGCGTTCGGGCCGGACACACCGTGGCAGGCTGAGATGGAAGACGCTTTCGGTTTCACCGAGACCGTCGATCAGCTCACCGCCATCACCGAGGTCAAATCCGATATGGAGAAACCGGTTCCGATGGACCGGGTGATCTGTGGTGACGTGGGCTACGGCAAAACCGAGATCGCGGTGCGGGCCGCGTTCAAGGCCGTCCAGGACGGTAAGCAGGTGGCGGTGCTGGTGCCGACGACGCTGCTGGCCGATCAGCATCTGCAGACCTTCACCCAACGCATGTCGGGCTTCCCGGTCACCGTCAAGGGTCTGTCGCGGTTCACCGACAGCGCCGAATCCAAGGCCACCATCGACGGAATGGCCGATGGCTCAGTCGATATCGTGATCGGCACCCACCGGCTGCTGCAGACCGCGGTGCGCTGGAAAGACCTCGGCCTGGTGATCGTCGACGAGGAACAGCGTTTCGGTGTCGAGCACAAAGAACACATCAAGAGCCTGCGCAGTCACGTCGACGTGCTGACCATGAGCGCCACCCCGATCCCGCGCACCCTGGAGATGAGCCTGGCCGGCATCCGTGAGATGTCGACCATCCTGACGCCCCCCGAGGAGCGTTACCCGGTGCTCACCTACGTCGGGCCGCACGACGACAAGCAGGTGGCCGCGGCCCTGCGCCGCGAGCTGCTGCGCGACGGGCAGGCCTTCTACATCCACAACCGGGTCAGCTCCATCGACAATGCCGCCGCCCGGATCCGTGACCTGGTGCCCGAGGCGCGGGTCGTCGTCGCGCACGGGCAGATGCCCGAGGAACTGCTCGAGCGCACCGTCGAAGGTTTCTGGAACCGCGACTTCGACATCCTGGTCTGCACCACCATCGTCGAGACCGGTCTGGACATCTCCAATGCCAACACGTTGATCGTGGAGCGGGCCGACACCTTCGGGCTGTCGCAGTTGCATCAGTTGCGCGGACGGGTGGGCCGCAGCCGGGAACGCGGCTACGCCTACTTCCTGTATCCGCCGGAGTCGCCGCTGACCGAGACGGCTTATGACCGGCTGGCCACCATCGCGCAGAACAACGAGTTGGGCGCCGGTATGGCGGTGGCGATGAAGGATCTGGAGATCCGCGGCGCGGGCAACGTGCTCGGTGTCGAACAGTCCGGTCACGTCGCCGGGGTCGGGTTCGACCTGTACGTGCGCCTCGTCGGGGAAGCCGTCGAGGCTTATCGGGCCGCCGCCGACGGCGACACCGTGCTGTCTCCCGAGGAACCCAAGGACGTCCGGATCGATCTGCCGATCGATGCGCACCTGCCACCGGAGTACATCGGCAGCGACCGGCTGCGCCTGGAGGGTTACCGCAGGCTGGCCGCCGCCTCCGACGATGCCGCTGTCAGCGCCGTGATCGAGGAGTTGACTGACCGGTACGGTCCGCTGCCGGAGCCGGCTCTGCGTCTGGTCGCGGTGGCACGGTTGCGGTTGCTGTGCCGGTCCTACGGGCTGACCGAGGTGTCGGCGACGGGTTCGGCCGGGCAACCGTCGACGCTGCGGTTGTCGCCGTTCACGCTGCAGGATTCCGGGCAGATCCGGCTCAAGCGGATGTACCCCAGCGCCAGCTACCGCGCGACGACCTCCACCGTGCAGGTGCCCATTCCGCGGATCGGCAACGCGATGGGTGCGCCGCGTTTGCGTGATGTCGAGCTGGCACAGTTCGTGGCCGACCTGGTGCTGGCGCTGGACGGGAAACCGGCCGGAACGGTTGATATAACGGCGATGCCCGCCGTGGCGGACTAGGGCAGGATTGACGCGATGACGGTCATCCTGGTCGATCCCCGGCGCCCCACCCTGGTGCCGGTCGACGCCGTCGAGCTGCTCACCGGCGCGGTGCAGTACACCGAGGAGATGCCGGTCAAGGTGCCGTGGTCGTTGCCGTCGGCGCGGCCGGTGGACGTCGGCGAGCCGGCCACAGTGCTGTTGTCCTCCGATCCTGCGCATCCCGCCGTCCGGGCTCGCATCGAGGCCGGCGAGCGCGTCATCGCGGCACCGGCGGCGCAGCCCGGGGAACGCCTGCTCGATGCCGTCGCGATGATGGACAAGTTGCGTACCGTGGGCCCGTGGGAAAGTGAGCAGACGCACGACTCGCTGCGCCGTTACCTGCTCGAGGAGACCTACGAGCTTTTCGACGCGGTCCGCAGCGGCAATGCCGACGAACTTCGCCAGGAACTCGGTGATGTGTTGCTGCAGGTGCTCTTTCATGCCCGCATCGCCGAGGACGCACTCACCGCGCCGTTCTCCATCGACGACGTCGCCGACGCCCTGATCCGCAAGCTGGTCAACCGGGCACCGGCGGTGCTCGCCGGTGAAACCGTCTCACTCGACGATCAGCTGGCGCAGTGGGAACAACGCAAGGCGCTGGAGAAGACCCGCACGTCGGTGATGGACGATGTGCCGACCGGCCAGCCGGCCCTGGCGCTGGCGCAGAAGGTGATCAATCGCGCCATGCAGGCCGGCCTGCCTGCCGATCTGGTGCCGTCGCAGCTGCTGACGGTCACGCTCACCGTCGACGGTGATGCCGAGAACTCGCTGCGCTCGGCGGTCCTGGAGTTCATGGACGATGTGCGCGCCGCGGAGCAGGCCATCGCGGCCGGCCGAGGTGAACTGGACGCCGCCGCGGTGGGTGTCGCCGACGCCGAGGAGTGGCGGGCGGCCTGGCCCACCGAGGTACCCGACGCCGTCACCGCCGACGAGCTGGAACCCGTCCTGGAGAACGGCGAATCCGACGAGTGACACGCCAGACGTAAACGTCTGCGACGCGTTGCGGCGTGTCGTCGCAGAGGTTTAGGTGTCGGTCTCAGGCGGCGTCGGCGACGTCGTGATCGGGCGCCGGGTCGGTGTCATCAGCCTGGTGCGCCGCGGTGGTTTCCTGCTTTTCGGACGCGGACTTGTCGGTGTCGGTGTCGTGATCGGCCGCAGCACCCTTATCGGTGTCCGGATCCTCGGTTGAATCATCTTGTTTATCAGTATTTTCCGATGCGCCGACGCTATCGACGCGATCTTCGACTTCGTCCTGGTCTGCGGGCTTGTCTTCGGCGCCGCGCCCAAGGCGCTGGACGCGTGATACGACGGTGGTGGTCTTGTCCGGTTCGTCGACGACGGGCTCCGTCTCGAGCTTGGGTGCGGCCGCCGCCGGCTGTGGCGTGACGAAGGCGGGGTCGCCGGTGAACGCGTTGTGCACGCCCCGGCCCGCGGCGACCAGCAACTCGTGGACGAGCCTGCCGGGGCCGATGGTGGGGAACAGGCCGAAGGAGACCTGCTTGCCGTATCCCGCCGATCGGTTGTAACCGAGCTCGACGAGCACCCGCAACGTCGGTTCGACGAGATCGGCCAGCGGTGTCGTGATGGCCCGAAGGCCCAGCGTGTAGCCGGTGTCGCGGATCGCCTGGGCCAGCGGGAGGACCTTGGTGGGCAGGGTGATGTAGGTGGTGTTGCCGACGACCTGGCGGTTGGCGGGATCGTTGATGGCCGCGAGCAGCTCGGGCTCGGAGTACCCGTCCCGGGTGCTGGTGTAGGAACCGTGGATGCCGATACCGATGACGGTGTTCAGCATCGCGAACGCGTTGAGCGGGTAGGTCGGGAAGTCACCGGCGATGTCGTACTGGAAGGAGATGTCGGTGGTCGTCGGGCCACCGGTGTCGACCGGCGAGGTGGTCGGCCGGTAGCCGAAGATGGGGATGGTGATCGGCAGGAAGCGTTGCAGGAAGCCACCATTGGGGCGGTTGGGGTCACCGATCAGCACGAACTGCAGCCGACTGGTGTCGACCGTAGGGTCGGCGACCAGATCGCGTTTCTCCTCGGTGGCCACGGTGGCGCTCTGCGAATTGCCGAAGATGATCAACGGTTCGCTGTCCAGACCCAGATAGTGCCGGGTATCGACGTCGAGCATCGGCAGACCGGCCTGCACCGATTCGTTGAATGTCATTCCGGCGGTGAAGAACGGCCAGAACTCCTCCGGCGTGATGGTCGGGTGCAGCTGGCAGGTGCCGACCTTGCACGACGACACCGGGTCGATGTAGAGCCGCCCGACGGTGTTGATGTAGTCGCCGGGAATCTTGCTGGGATCGGGCTGTCCGGTGCCGCCCATGATGAGCGCCGTGACGGCGCCTGCCTGTCCCGTGCCCGCGACCAGCACTGCTGTCAGTGCCGCCGCCACCGCCCCCGCGATAGACCGACCGAAACCGCCCACTACGCCCCCTTTGCCCAATACACCGCATTATGCACGGCGACGGGCCGGTGGGCTCGATGTCAGCCGAACAGCGTCGAACCCCAGTAGGCGTCCCGGTCACCCGGGCGCAGCCCCGGCGGGACGGCGAACAGGCCGGTGCCGGTGTGGGTGATGTATTCGTTTAGCGCATCGCGACGCGACAACTCGGTCTGCATCGGGATGAACTGGGTGGTCGGGTTGCGGACGAACGCGATGAAGAACAGCCCGGCATCGAGGTGGCCGAAACCGTCGGTCCCGTCGGTGAAGTTGTAGCCGCGCCGCAGGATCTCGATACCGCCGAGGTGTTGCGCCGACGCCAGTCGTACGTGGGCGTCCTTGTCGATCAGCGGCTGTTTCTTGTCGTCGGTCAGGTCGAAGTTGAGTTCTTCGAACTCCTGGGTGAGACCGTTGGGGGCACCGGAGCCCTTCTGCCTGCCGATGACGCGTTCCTGCTCCAGCAGGGTGGTGCGGTCCCAGGATTCGATCCGCATCCGGATCCGCCGGGTCACCATGTAGGTGCCGCCGGTCAGCCAGGCCGGTCCGTCGCCGTCGGCGACCCAGACCTGCTTGTCGAGCCTTTCGGTCTCGTCGGCCTTGAGGTTGGCCGTTCCGTCCTTGAACCCGAACAGGTTTCGCGGTGTGGCCTGATCGCGGGTGGTCGAGGAGGTGCGCCCGAATCCCAGTTGCGAATACTTGACGGCTGCGGTGCCGAAGCCGACCCGGGCCAGGTTGCGGATGGCGTGCACCGCGACCTGCGGGTCGTTGGCGCAGGCCTGCACGCAGATGTCTCCGCCCGAGCGGGCCGGATCCATCGTCTCGTTGGGGAACTTCGGTAGGTCTTTGAGGTCGGCGGGCCGCTGGTCGTTGATCCCGAAGCGGTCCTTGCCGTCCTTGAGGAACAGGCTGGGCCCGAAACCGATGGTCAGCGTCAGCTGGGAGGCCGGCAGGCCGAGTGCCTCACCGGTATCGGTGGGTGGCGCATAGGGATTGAGGCCCACCGCACCATCGGTGAACGCCTCCTGGCCCTGCGTCATGCGCTCGGCCATGTGCGTCCACTCCATCAGCATGTTGACCAGGTCGGTCTTGCTGTCGGTGGTGACGTCGAAGGTGGCGAAGTGCATCCGGTCCTGCGCCTCGGTGATGATGCCGGCCTGGCGGTCACCGCGGAACGGGACGGGGGATTGCAGCACCACATGTGAGGCATCGGCGGCCGAGGCCCGGCCCGCCATCACACCGGCGCCGGCGGAGCCCAGGACGGCGGCACCCACCCCCGCCGCGCCGATCAGCGTGCGCCGCGAGAAGCGTGCTCGCGACGGACCGACCGGCTCGACCGGGGTGGGCGAAACCTGTTCGCTGCCAGGATTACTGGGGTGCGATGACACCCTGCACCTGGCTGACCTCTTTGCTCAGGGCGTCGATGGCGCGCGAGAGCTCCTGGCGTTGCGGTTCGGTGACGGTGTCGTAGAGCACGAACCCGTCACCCTGGCGGTACTTGCCCAGCAGTGCCTCCACGGCGGCGAACCGCTCGTCGACGCGCTTGCCCAGGTCGGGGTTGCGCTCGTCGAGGATGGGCCGCACCGAGGCGACGGCGGTCTGGCTGCCCTGGACGTTGGCGTTGAAGTCCCACAGGTCGGTGTGGCTGAAGATGTCTTCCTCACCGCTGATCTTCGACGCCGAGACCTCGTCGAGCAGACCCTGTGCGCCACCGGCGATCTGGGTGGAGTCGATGGTCCAGTCCGGTGCCTTGACACCGGTGTCGAGTTCCTTGACGTCGGAGAGCAGCTGATCGGCGAGCGCGTTGGCGTCGGGCTGCAAGCCGGTCACCCACAGCTGCTTTTCCAGGGCGTGGAATCCGGTCCACTTCTGGCCCGGCTCCAGGTCGGCCTCGCGCAGGTCGATACGGGGGTCCAGGTCGTTGGGGAACGCCTCGGCGACCGGCTCGATGCGCTCGTAGTAGGTACGCGCGATGGGGTACTGGGCCTTGGCGGCCGCGACGTCGCCGCGCTTGACGGCGTCGACGAAGACCTGGGTGGCCGGGATCAGCGCGTCGGTCTGGGAGTTGACGTAGCGCTTGTAGTTGTCGGCGGCTTCCTTGAACTTGCCTTCGGTGTCGATCTGCACGGCGTCACCGGTGACGGTGAAGTCACCGCGGATACCGTCGCCGACCATGCCGGGCTTGCAGGCGGTCTGGTAGGTGCCCGGCTCGGTGAGCTGCACGATGAGCTTGCGGTTGAGTCCGGGGGAGATGTTCTCCACCTCGCCCATCACACGCTCGCCTTCGCCGTAGACGTAGAACTCGGTGACCTTGTTGCCGTTGTTGGTGATCACGAACGTGTTGGCGCCGGTGGCGCCCTGGGTGCCCGACAGTTCGCAGCCGTCGTCGGTGGCGGTGACGGTGATCTCCGCCGGAGCGGCTTTGTCGCCGCTGGTGGCCGGAGCGCTGGACTCCTTGGCCGTACAGCTGGTCAACGAAACACCGGCAAGCAACGCCGCCAGCGCCGCAACACCGGCCTTGGCGGTGCTCGGGGACATCAGGTTCACGTGGTCGACCTTTCAGTTTCTGAACTGGGTTCCGGATCTGGGATCGGATCGGGTTTTGCGACGGCGCCGCGCTTGGGGCGCAGGAAAAGCAGGAGGACGACGATCAGGTAGGTCAGCCAGCAGCCCAGCTGCAGGACCGTCGGCGTCGGGGTGACGTTGAAGACGCCCTGGATGACCTCGCCGTACCACGACGACCAGTTGAACCAGCCGGTGATGTCGAAGGCGCGGTGGGCCAGGCCGGGCAACCAGCCGACGGTCTGCAGCGCCCCGATGCCGTACGACAGGATTCCGGCGGCGACCAGGATCAGGAACACACCGGTGTAGGTGAAGAACTTGGCCAGGTCGAGCCGGACCGCGCCCTTGTACATCCCGAAGGCAATCGCGGCCGCGATGAGCACGCCGATGATCAAACCGGCCAGCGGCCACAGGGTTTGGGCCTCGGCGTAGCCGACCATGAACAGTGCGGTCTCGACGCCTTCCCGCCCGACGGCCAGGAACGCCAGGATCGCGACGGCCAGCGGTCCGGTCTCAAGTGCCTGGGTCATCTCCGAGCGCAGCTGGCCCGACATGCCTGCCGAGGCCTTCTTCATCCACAACACCATCGTGGTGACAATGACGACGGCGGTCAGTGACGCCACCCCGGCGATGGCCTCGGCGGCCAGCCCGGTGATGGTGTTCTCGCCGAACTGGATGATCGCGAACACGCCGATGGTCATCGCGACTGCGGCGCCGACGCCCAGCCAGACCCACTTCAGGGCGTCGCGGCGGTCGGACTTGACCAGGAAGGCGACCAGGATCATGACGACGATGGAAGCTTCCAGGCCTTCGCGCACGCCGATCAGCGCGCTACCGAAAACCTGGGTGGAAACGCTGGGACCAGCGGCCAAGACCGAAACCGACATGTCCCCGAGGGCTGTCATCTCGTTGTCCTTGCTCCGAAAGTCGTGAACCCAGCTTTGGCTGCCCAAAGCAAGGTGTGGCTCACCTTAACAGCGCGCCGACTGGGACGGTACACGTTCGCCACGGCTCGGACGGAGGGCCGTAGTACTCGGGACACATGGGACGATGGTCACCGACCGAAAGGGGTGTGGGGAGGCCGTGGCGGCGGTGCGTTGGCTGCGGGTTGTTGTCGTGACTGCGGCGACGGCCCTACTGCTTGCGTCGAGCTGTTCGTGGCAATCGGGCACCCCGATCCCCGAAGGCGTTCCCCCACCTGCCGGTGATCCGGTGCCCGCCGTCGACACCTATGGCAAAGGTCGCGGTGCCGATCAGCTGCACGAATGGGCCGCGGCGCGGGCCCCGGCACTCGATATCCCGGTGACCGCGCTGGAGGCCTACGCCTACGCCGCGCGGGTCGCCGAGGTCGAGAACCCGAGTTGTCATCTGTCCTGGACGACATTGGCCGGTATCGGCATGGTGGAAAGCCACCACGGCACCTATCGGGGCGCGACCATCGCCCCCAACGGTGATGTGACTCCGCCCATTCGCGGTGTCCGGCTCGACGGAACCGCGGGAAACCTGCACATCCCCGATACCGACGGCGGCGCACTCGACGGCGACTCCCACATGGATCGCGCCATGGGCCCGATGCAGTTCATCCCCGAGACCTGGAAGCTCTACGGCGTCGACGGCAACAACGACGGCAAGATCAGCCCGGACAATATCGACGACGCCGCGCTGTCGGCGGCCGGCTACCTGTGCTGGCGCGGTAAGGATCTGTCCACTCCGCGCGGCTGGATGGAGGCATTGCGCGCCTACAACCTGTCCGGTCAGTACGCGCGCACCGTGCGGGACTGGGCCACCGCCTACGCCAACGGACACCCCCTGTAGGTGCTGGGCTCGGCTCGCATCGTCATGCGCAGGCGACACCCTCTAGGCTGATGTGCGCGCAGCGACGCATACTGCCCAGAGTCTGAGTAAGGAGACGTCAGTGCCCATTATCGAGCAGGTCGGGGCCCGCGAGATCCTCGATTCCCGTGGTAACCCGACGGTCGAGGTCGAGATCGCACTGACCGACGGGACGTTCGCCAGGGCGGCCGTGCCGTCGGGCGCGTCCACCGGTGAGCATGAGGCGGTGGAGCTGCGCGACGGCGGCTCCCGCTACGGCGGCAAGGGTGTGGAGAAGGCCGTCGAGGCCGTTCTCGACGAGATCGCGCCCGCCGTCATCGGACTGTCGGCCGACGAGCAGCGCGTCATCGACCAGGCGCTGCTCGATCTCGACGGCACGGCGGACAAGTCGCGGCTGGGCGCCAACGCCATCCTGGGTGTTTCGCTTGCGGTGGCCAAGGCCGCGGCTGACTCGGCGGCGCTGCCGTTGTTCCGCTATCTGGGCGGCCCGAACGCGCACATCCTGCCGGTCCCGATGATGAACATCATCAACGGCGGTGCGCATGCCGATACCGGTGTCGACGTCCAGGAATTCATGATCGCGCCGATCGGCGCCCCGTCGTTCAAGGAAGCCCTGCGCTGGGGTGCCGAGGTGTACCACTCGCTGAAGTCGGTGCTCAAGAAGCAGGGGCTGGCGACCGGTCTGGGTGACGAGGGCGGGTTCGCACCCGACCTGCCCGGCACCAGGGCCGCGCTGGACCTGATCGGCTCGGCCATCGAGGCCGCCGGATTCAAGGTCGGCAGCGATATCGCGCTGGCGCTCGACGTCGCGGCGACCGAGTTCTACACCGACGGAACGGGTTACGCCTTCGAGAAGGAGACCCGTTCGGCCGAGCAGATGGCCGCGTTCTACGAGGAACTGATCGGGGCGTACCCGTTGGTGTCCATCGAAGATCCGCTGTCCGAGGACGACTGGGACGGCTGGGTGGCACTGACGAGCGCCATCGGCGACAAGGTCCAGCTGGTCGGTGACGATCTCTTCGTCACCAATCCCGAGCGCCTGGAAGACGGTATCGAGAAGGGCGCGGGCAACGCGCTGCTGGTCAAGGTCAACCAGATCGGCACGCTGACCGAGACCCTCGACGCGGTGACGCTGGCCCACAACGCCGGCTACAAGACCATGATGAGCCACCGTTCGGGTGAGACCGAGGACACCACCATCGCCGACCTGGCGGTCGCGGTGGGCAGCGGCCAGATCAAGACCGGTGCGCCGGCCCGCAGTGAGCGGGTGGCCAAGTACAACCAGCTGCTGCGCATCGAAGAGGCACTCGGCGACGCCGCCCGCTACGCCGGCGATCTGGCTTTCCCGCGGTTCGCGGTCTAGCCAGCCCGGTCCGCGGCCACGGGCGCGGTACCTTGAGAAACGATGTCTGACGCGAAACGGCCCGACCCCAGACGGAGGTCCCCGACCTCCCGACCGGGTCGGCCGGGGGAGGCCAAGGGCCGTCCGCGGCGTGCCCAGCAACCGCCCGCCGGTTCGCCCGGGGTCCGTCGTGAACCGCGCGCTGCCGAACCCGCCACACCGGCGGACACCCCGGAGGCGACCGAGACGGCGGAAACCCGGCCGCTGCCGGCGATCATCAACCCGATCCGGGCGTCGATCGCCGATGCGGCCGAACAGCAGTCCGAGCAGCGTCTGGGTTTCACCGCGCGGCGCGCGGCGATCCTGGCCGCGGTGGTGTGCGTCCTGACGCTGACCATCGCCGGTCCGGTGCGCACCTACTTCTCGCAACGCACCGAGATGGAACAGCTCGCCGCCACCGAGGCTGCGCTGCGCGCCCAGATCGCCGACCTGCAGGGGCAGAAGGAGAAACTGGGCGATCCGGTTTTCATCGCCGCCCAGGCCCGGGAACGGCTCGGTTTCGTGATGCCCGGCGATATCCCCTATCAGGTGCAGTTGCCGCCGTCGGCCGCGGTCACCGACAATCCTGAGGTCCAGCAGGCGACTACTGCCAGCACCGACCCGTGGTACACCGCGTTGTGGAAGACCATCGCCGACACCCCGCACGGTCCGCCCGCGCCGGTACTGCCGCCAGCACCCCCGCCGGACGCGCCGGCCCCGCCCCCACCGCCGGAGCAGCCCGGTGGTTGAGCCCGCAGACCTCGACGCGGTGGCGCGCCAACTCGGCCGCGAACCGCGTGGGGTACTTCAGATTGCCTACCGCTGCCCCAACGGTGAACCCGGTGTCGTCAAGACCGCGCCGCGGTTGCCGGACGGCACGCCGTTCCCGACGCTGTTCTATCTGACGCATCCGGCGCTGACCGCCGCGGCGAGCCGGTTGGAGTCCTCCGGGCTGATGCGGGAGATGACCGAGCGACTGGAATCCGATCCCGAGTTGGCGCGGGCCTACCGGCAGGCCCATGAGCAGTACCTCGCCGAGCGCGATGAGATCGAGTCGCTGGGCACGACGTTCTCCGGCGGGGGCATGCCCGACCGGGTCAAATGCCTGCACGTGGTGATGGCGCACTCGCTGGCCAAAGGACGCGGCGTAAACCCGTTCGGTGACGAGGCTTTGGCGATCCTGGCCGCCGAACCGTCGATGGCGGGCATTCTGAAGAAAGATGACTGGATATGACCACCGTCGCCGCCATCGATTGCGGCACCAACTCCATCCGCCTGCTGATCGCCGATGTCGACGGTGACGAGATCCGCGATATCCATCGTGAGATGCGCATCGTGCGGCTCGGTCAGGGTGTCGATGCCACCGGCCGGTTGGACCCGGAGGCGATCGCCCGCACGCGTGCCGCGCTGTCCGATTACGCGGAGTTGTTGCGCGCCAACGATGTTACGCGGGTGCGGATGGTCGCGACGTCGGCGACCCGTGATGCCGCCAACCGGGACGACTTCTTCGCCATGACCGCCGAGGTGCTGGGTGCGGTGGTGCCCGGTGCGATTGCCGAGGTGATCACCGGGATCGAGGAGGCTGAACTGTCCTTCCTCGGCGCGGTGGCCGAATTGGATTCCGCACAAGCCCCTTTCGTGGTCGTCGACCTCGGTGGCGGCTCCACCGAAGTGGTGCTCGGCGACCGCGGTGTCGACGCGTCGTTCTCCGCCGATATCGGCTGTGTGCGGCTGACCGAACGCTGCCTGCATTCCGATCCGCCGACCGCCACCGAGATCGCCGCGGCGCGCGAGGTGGTCCGCGAGCGTCTCGGTGAGGCACTGCGGCTGGTACCCGTCGAGCGCGGCCGGACCTGGGTGGGGGTGGCGGGTACCTTCACCACCATTGCCGCACTGGCCCAACGGATGACGACGTATGACTCCGATGCCATCCACCTGTCGACCGTCGGTTTCGGTGAGCTGCTGCCGGTGTGTGCGCAGTTGATCGCGATGACCCGCAAGCAGCGCGCGGCGCTGGGCCCGATGCACGAGGGACGCGTCGACGTGATCGGCGGCGGTGCCATCGTCGTCGAAGAACTCGCGCACGCGCTACGGGAACGCGCCGGTATCGAGACGCTGACGGTCAGCGAGCACGACATCCTCGACGGTATCGCCCGCTCGATCGCCTAGCTGTCGAGTGTGCGGTTTCGTCCGCAACCCGCCGCGGCGGGCGTACCAGACGGCACACTCGGCGTCACTGCTGGAAGCGGTAGCCCATCCCGGCTTCGGTGAGCAGGTGCTTGGGGTGGGCCGGGTCGTCTTCGAGTTTGCGTCGCAGCTGCGCCAGATACACCCGCAGGTAATGCGTTTCGGTGGCGTAGGCCGGGCCCCACACCTCTTTGAGCAGCTCCTCGCGGCCCACCAGCTTGCCGCGGTTGCGCACCAGCATTTCCAGCATGCCCCACTCGGTCGGCGTGAGGTGGACGTCGACGCCGTTGCGGGTGACGGCCTTGCGGGCCAGGTCGACGGTGAACGACGAGGTCTCGACGACGGGTTCGTCGGTTTCGGCCGAGGCCGCTCCGCGCCGCACGGCCGCACGCAGCCGGGCCAGGAACTCGTCCATGCCGAACGGTTTCGTCACGTAGTCGTCGGCGCCGGCGTCGAGTGCCTCGACCTTGTCCGAGGAATCGGTGCGCGCCGACAGCACGATGACGGGCACGGTGAGCCAGCCGCGCAGGCCGGCCAGCACGTCGATACCGGACATATCGGGCAGGCCGAGGTCGAGGATCACCACATCGGGTTTGTGTTCGGCCGCCTCGCGTAGCGCCGCCGCGCCGGTGGCGGCGGTGCTGACCTCATAGCCGCGCACGCTGAGGTTGATCCGCAGCGCCCGTAGGATCTGCGGTTCGTCGTCGATGACCAGCACCCGGGGTTTGGTGTTCACGGCGCACCCGACTGCGGTGCGGCCAGGTCGACGACGGCGGTCAGGCCGCCGCCGGGGGTGTCGGTGGCGGTGATGGTGCCGCCCATGGCCTCGACGAATCCGCGGGCCACCGAAAGTCCCAGCCCCACACCGGTGCTGGTGTCGTGATCGCCGAGCCGCTGGAACGGTTCGAACATCTGCTCCTCGCCGCCGCGGGGGATACCGGGACCTTCGTCGGCGACGGTGATCAGGACCCGGTCGCCGACCCGGCCGGCGTTGACGCGCACCATACCGTCGGGTGCGTATCGCAGGGCGTTGTCGATGAGGTTGGCGAGCACCCGTTCGAGCAGTCCGGCGTCGGCCAGCACGGCGGCATCGCCGATGTCGACTTTGACCCGGTCCAGCCTGCGGGCTGCGAAACCCGTTGCTCCCCTGCTGATCCCCAGCAGCGCGCGTTGCACCACCTCTTCGAGGTAGACCTGGCGCAGCTCGGGTTTGACCACACCCGCGGCCAGTCGGGAGGAGTCCAGAAGGTTGGCCACCAACGCGGTGAGGGCGTCGACGGATTCCTCGACGGTGGCCAGCAGTTCGGCGGTGTCCTCGGCCGAGAAGTCGACGTCCTCGCTGCGCAGGCTCGACACCGCGGCCTTGGCGGCGGCCAGTGGGGTGCGCAGGTCGTGGCTGACGGCGGACAGCAGTGAGCGGCGCAGCTCGTCGGCTTTCTCGATGGCCTGGGCCTTGCTGGCCTCCTCGGTCAGTTCGCGTTGGCGCACCAGGCTCGCGGCCTGCGTCGCGACCGCCGTCAGCACCCTGCGGTCGCGGGCCGGCAGGCTGCGGCCCGCCATCAGCATCCAGAACTCGTCGTCGCCGACTTCGATTGCGGTGTCGGCGGTCTCGACGGTGACGCAGGGGTCGGTGCCGACACAGGCCACGATCTGCTCCTCGTCGCGGACCCGCAGAATGCTGACCGCGCGTTGTGAGTAGGTTTCGCGTACCCGTTCCAGCAGCGTCGTCAGATTGGCACCGCGCAGCACCGACCCGGCGAACAATGTCAGCAGTTCGGCCTCCTGTGACGCGCGGCGGGCTTCGCGAGCCCGTTTGGCGGCATTGTCGACCAGTACGGCCACCGCGATCGCCAGCATCAACATGACGATCTCGGTGACCGCCGCATCGGGTTCGGCGATGGTGAAGGTGTAGCGCGGATCGGTCAGGAAGTAGTTGAGCAGCAGACCGGACAGCAATGCGGACAGCACCGCCGGCGCGACACCGCCGAGCAGCGCGACCAGCAGCACCCCGACGAAGAAGATCGCGCTCTCACCGGCGATCGACAGGTATTCGTCGAGGAACGCGACGGTGACGGCGCAGCTGACCGAGGGCACCACCAGCGCGGCCAGCCAGGAGGTGACCCGACGTTCGCGGGGTGCGATTGTGCGCCAGGCGAACCCACGCTTGGCCTCCTCATGGGTGACCATGTGGATGTCGATCTTGCCGGAATGCTGAACGACGCCCGCGCCGATCCCTTCGTCGAATATCCGGGCCCAGCGTGACCGCCGGGAGGTTCCGAGCACCAACTGGGTGGCGTTCATCTCGCGGGCGAAATCGAGCAGGGCGGTGGGGACGTCGTCGCCCACCACGGTGTGCAGGGTGGCGCCCAGGCTCGTCGCGAGCTCGCGGACCCGTCCCATCTGCGGGGCGGCGAGCCCGGACAGTCCGTCTCCGCGTACGACGTGCACGATCATCAGTTCGGCACTGGATTTCGATGCGATGCGCGATGCTCGCCGTACCAATGTCTCCGATTCGCTGCCCCCGGTGACGGCGACGACGACGCGTTCGCGGGCCTCCCAGGTGTCGGTGATCTTGTTCTCGGCACGGTATTTCGCCAGCGCGGCGTCGACCTGGTCGGCCAGCCACAGCAGTGCCAGTTCGCGCAGTGCCGTCAGGTTGCCGCGACGGAAGTAGTTCGACAGTGCCGCGTCGATCTTCTCGGGTGCGTACACGTTGCCGTGGGACAGTCTGCGCCGCAGCGCTTCCGGCGTGATGTCGACGAGTTCGATCTGGGCGGCACTGCGCACGATCTCGTCGGGCACGGTTTCCTGTTGTTCGATGCCGGTGATCTGCGCGACGACGTCGTTGAGGCTTTCCAGGTGCTGGACGTTGACGGTGGAGATGACGGTGATGCCGGCCTGCAGGAGTTCCTCCACGTCCTGCCAGCGTTTGGCGTTCTTGCTGCCGGGTGTGTTGGTGTGGGCCAGTTCGTCGACGAGGACGACCTGCGGATGGCGAGCCAGCACCGCGGGCACGTCGAGTTCGGCGAAGCGCGCACCGCGGTAGTCGATGTAGTGCGGCGCGATGGTTTCGATACCGGCGAGCAGTTCGGCGGTCTTGGCCCGGCCGTGCGTTTCGACGACGGCGGCCACCAGGTCGGTGCCGCGTTCCAGTCGGCGATGCGCCTCGCCGAGCATCGCGAAGGTCTTACCCACACCGGGTGCGGCACCGAGGTAGATGCGCAACTCGCCCCGCTTGCTCGTGGAGCGAGTCGGGGCGTGCTGCGCATCGCTTTCGGATGCGGTGTCCGGTGGTGGTTCACCGCCACTGGTCACCCGCGGCGGTTGGACGGTTTCCACGGTTCCATCATCCACCGATCGATCCATCGTTCAGCTCTTCAGTGGGAACTTCTGGTCCAACGCCAGGTTGAGTTCGAGGACGTTGACCCGTGGTTCACCGAGGAAGCCCAGGTCACGGCCCGCCGTGTGGTCGGTGACGAGTGCGCGGATCTGCTCGGCCGGCACACCGCGCGCCGCGGCGACCCGGTTGATCTGCAGGTCGGCGTAGGCCGGTGAGATGTGCGGATCGAGCCCGCTGCCGCTGGCGGTGACCGCGTCGGCGGGAACCGCCGGGTCGGTGGTGGCACCGGCGACGGGGACGATCTGTCCGATGCTGTAGTCCTCGCCGTACTTTGCGCATTCCACCCGCACACCGGCGTAGGTGTCCAGGAACGGTTGTTCGGTGCTGGTGCACGGCTCGTTGACGCTGACGACGCGGGTCGGGTGGATGACGATGCCGCGGCTGTCCCGCGGACCGATCACCGACAGCACGGCGCCGACTCCGCCGCCGGTGCAGAACGGCCGGGCGCCGCTGACGCCGTCGCGTTCGCCGACGGACTTGCTGCGCTCACACACCAGGGTCAGCAGGCTGGCCTTGTATCCGTCGTCGTCTGTGGGCAGCGAGGGATCGCCGGGGGTGTCGATGATGCTCTCCGGTCCGAGGTTCGATGCACTGGTGGCCATCGGGTCGTAGCCGTCACCGGCCGCCGACGGGCGGCTCTGGAAGTACTGCGGCAGGGCGTCGCCGTTGTCGTCGGTGAACAGTTGGCCGATCAGGCTGCTGCCCACCGGTTTACCGGCCTGCTCCAGGATCGAACCGTTTGCGTTGTCGCGCAGACCTGGGATCTGGGCGACCAGCCAGACGAACAACGGGTAGCCCACACCGAGGATCACGGTGAACACCAGCAGCGCCCGCAGCGCGGCCCAGTGCTGACGAATGAGATTGGACAGTTTCATGTTTACGACATTCCTGGGAGGAGTTGGACCGCGAGGTCGATGAGTTTGATCCCGACGAAGGGCGCGACGATGCCGCCCAGGCCGTAGATGTAGAGGTTGCGGCTCAACAGTTTCGACGCGCTGCTCGGGGTGTAGCGCACACCGCGTAGTGACAGTGGGATCAGTGCGATGATGACGAGCGCGTTGAAGATGACCGCGGACAGGATCGCCGACTGCGGGCTGTGCAACCGCATGACGTTGAGCAGATCCAGGCCGGGGAACAGCACCACGAACATCGCCGGGATGATCGCGAAGTACTTGGCGATATCGTTGGCGATCGAGAAGGTGGTCAGCGCACCACGGGTTATCAGCAACTGCTTGCCGATCTCGACGATCTCGATCAGCTTGGTCGGGTCGGAATCCAGATCGACCATGTTGCCGGCCTCTTTGGCCGCCGAGGTTCCGGTGTTCATCGCCACACCAACGTCGGCCTGCGCCAGCGCGGGTGCGTCATTGGTGCCGTCACCGGTCATCGCGACCAGCTTGCCGCCGGCCTGTTCCTGCTTGATCAGCGCCAGCTTGTCCTCCGGGGTGGCTTCGGCGAGGAAGTCGTCGACACCGGCCTCGTCGGCAATGGCCTTGGCGGTCAACGGGTTGTCGCCGGTGATCATCACCGTGCGAATGCCCATCTTGCGCATCTCGTCGAAACGTTCCCGCATCCCCTGTTTGACGACGTCTTTGAGGTGGATGACGCCCAGCACTTCGGCCTGGCCGTCGACGACCTGACCCACGACCAGCGGTGTGCCACCGCCGGCGGACACCCCGTCGACCAGGGTGCCGAGGTCCAGGGGGACCTCGCCGCCGCGGGTGCGTACCCACTCCGCGACGGTGCTGGCCGCGCCTTTACGCAACTGGTGACCGTTCTCCAGGTCTACACCGGACATCCGGGTGGACGCCGAGAATTCGACCCAGGTGGCGTTGACGAGTTCTCCGGGAGTGCGTGCGCGCAAACCGAATTGCTGTTTGGCGAACACCACGATGGACCGGCCTTCGGGTGTCTCGTCGGCCAGGCTGGACAGCTGCGCGGCATCGGCGAGCTTCTCGATGCTCACACCGGGCATCGGCAGGAAGGCAGCGGCTTGCCGGTTGCCCAGGGTTATGGTGCCGGTCTTGTCGAGCAGCAGGGTGTTGACGTCACCGGCGGCTTCCACCGCACGTCCGGACATGGCCAGCACATTTCGCTGCACCAGCCGGTCCATGCCGGCGATGCCGATTGCCGAGAGCAGCGCACCGATGGTGGTCGGGATCAGGCACACCAGCAGCGCCACCATAACGATGCCGCTGACACCGTCGCCGGTGAGCGACAACGAGTCCGGCACGCCGGGATTATTGGCCTTGGAGTAGATGGCCAACGGCTGCAGGGTGGCGACCGCGAAAACGAAGATCAGCGTGAGCGCGGCCAACAGGATGTTGAGCGCGATCTCGTTGGGCGTCTTCTGCCGGTTGGCGCCTTCGACCAGGGCGATCATCCGGTCGATGAAGCTCTCGCCGGGCTTCTGGGTGATCTTGACGATGATCCGGTCCGAGAGCACCGTGGTGCCACCGGTGACCGATGACCGGTCGCCGCCGGATTCCCGTATCACCGGCGCCGATTCGCCGGTTATCGCCGACTCGTCGACCGAGGCGATACCGTCGACCACTTCACCGTCGCCGGGGATGACCTCGCCGGCTTCCACGACGACCATGTCGCCCTGTTGCAGCAGTGGCGCGGCCACAGCCTCCTCGGTACCGGACTGGCCGGGCTGCCAGCCGACCAGCCGGCGCGCCATGGTGTCGGCCTTGGTCTTGCGCAGCGATTCTGCTTGCGCCTTGCCGCGGCCCTCGGCGACCGCTTCGGCGAGGTTGGCGAATACGACGGTGAGCCACAGCCACACCACGATGAGCCAGCCGAACCAGCTCGGCGAAGTGATCGCCAGGATGGTGCTCCAGACGGCGCCGATCTCGACGATGAACATCACCGGGTTGCGCCACAGTGTGCGCGGATCGAGCTTGCGCAGCGCGTCGGGGGTGGAATGCCAGAGCATCTTCGGGTCGAGCAGACCGCCCTGTATCCGTGTCTTGCCTTGCGGTTTGTCGTTGTGATCGGTGGCCGCAACCACCTGTGTGACTGTCATGTCAGTGAATTCCTTCAGCCAGGGGCCCAAGCGCGAGCATGGGCAGGAAGGTCAGTGCGACCAGGATCAGCGTGACGCCGGTGACCATGCCGACGAACTGCGGCCGGTGCGTCGGCAGGGTGCCGACGGAATCCGGGGTGTGTCCTTGTCGGGCAAGCGATCCGGCCAGCGCCAGCACCAGGATCATCGGCAGAAACCGGCCGAAGAGCATCGCCAGGCCCAGTGCGGTGTTGTACCACTCGGTGTTGACCGAGATACCGGCGAACGCCGAACCGTTGTTGTTGGCCGCCGAGGTGAAGGCGTACAGCACTTCGGACAACCCATGTGGACCGGTGTTGAGCATGCCGGCCCGCTGCCCGGGCATCGCCATGGCGATCGCGGTACCGGTCAGCACTATCAGTGGTGTGACCAGGAAATAGCTTGCCGCCAGCTTGATCTCACGCGGGGTGATCTTCTTGCCGAGGTACTCCGGGGTGCGTCCGACCATCAGTCCGGCGACGAACACCGTGATGATGGCCAGGATCAGCATGCCGTACAGGCCGGATCCGACACCGCCGGGCGCGACCTCACCGAGCTGCATGTTGAACAGCGTCATCATGCCGCCGAGGCTGGTGTAGGAGTCGTGGAACGAGTCGACCGCACCGGTCGAGGTGAGCGTGGTGGCGGTGGCGAAGACCGCGGAGTCGGCGACGCCGAAGCGTTGTTCGATTCCCTCCATCGCCGAGCCGACGGCGGTGGGCACGGTGCCGTGGGCCTGCAGCTGGAACAGCATCATCGCTGAAACGCCTAGCGTGGCAATCACACTCATGACGGCGACGATCGCGTAGCCTTGCTTGCGGCTTTCGACCATGCGGCCGAAGGTCCGCGGCAACGAGAACGCAATGACCAGCAGCAGGAAGATCTCGATCCAGTTGGTCCACGTCGTCGGATTCTCGAAGGGGTGCGCCGAGTTGGCGTTGAAGAACCCGCCGCCGTTGGTTCCCAGCTCCTTGATGGCTTCCTGGCTGGCGACCGGTCCGCCGGGGATGGTCTGCGCTGTGCCCGCGAGGGTTTCGACGACGGTGCTGTGCAGCTGGAAGTTCTGGATGACACCGCCGGCGATCAGGATGAGCGCGCCGACGACCGAGATCGGCAGCAGGATGCGGATACTGCCGCGCACCAGGTCGACCCAGAAGTTGCCGAGCTCGGTGGTGTTGCGACGGGCGAACCCGCGCACCAGTGCGACTGCCACGGCCATCCCGACCGCGGCCGAGACGAAGTTCTGCACCGACAAGCCGGCCATCTGCACCAGGTGCCCCTGGGTGGATTCCCCGGAGTAGGCCTGCCAGTTGGTGTTGGTGACGAAGCTGACGGCGGTGTTCCACGCCAGCGCCGGCGTCATCGGGGTGCCCGGGTCGTTGAGGTGCAGCGGCAGGCGGCCCTGGACGAGCTGGAAGACGAACAGGAACAGGACACTGACGGCCGAGAACGCCAGGGCGCTACGCGCATAGGCGCCCCAGGATTGTTCGGCCTTGGAGTCCGCCCCGATCAGCCGGTAGATGATCCGCTCGGCGCGGGTGTCCTTGGCGGAGGTGTAGACCCGGTACATGTAGTCGCCCAACGGCACGTGCACCGCCGCCAGGGCAAGGATCAACAGGGCGAGGAAGAGTATCCCCGCGGTCGTGGTACTCACTAGAACCTTTCAGGGAAGAGCAGGGCTGCGGCCATGAAGACCGCCAGCACGACGGCCAGGATGAGGCCGACGATGTTCTCGTAGCTCACCGGCCCTCGACCAACTTCTGCACCAGGCCGAGCAGGGCGAAGACCGCCACCGTCAGCACGATGTACACCAACACAGACATCGGAACTCCAATCACGCCGTCTAGAACAAACGTCGACGCTAGGACGCAGGCTGTGCCGTACCTGTGCTCTTGACGGTTTCTTTACGCCGATGCGCTGTGCTTTAACGGTCTTCGTGCGAGTGGTCGTCGGGCGCCGCGTCAACGTGATGTCAGGATTGCTGCCCGGACCGTTAAGAGCCCGCTAGGAGCATTGCCGGCACCGGTTTCGGGGGGTGATCGTCGATTGATGACGACGCACCGGCACCAGCCCATCTGGTCGCTCCCGGAAGGGCTGGTCGGCAGATTGATAGCCCAGCGGTACCCGACGGTCGCCGGTCATCGGCAGCGTGTCGAACCGGTGTCGGTCATGCAGTGCGTGCACGCGCGAAAGATATTGCGGCGCTTCGCGAGCAGCTTTTCCGCGACGGTCCTGGAATGCGATGAGGTCGCGCGGTGGGTGGTGCGGCGTGGTGCCGCGATCGACGTGGCGTCGGTCGCCCAGCTCGACAAGGCGTTGGCGGTGGGTATCGCCCCGTTACGGATCTGCGTGCACGTGCGCGGTTCGGGCTGGTCGATGATCCGGCGCGGGCTTGCGTGCGGCGCCGGGGGCTACATCGTGAATACGGCGCAGGATGTCGCCCTGATCAATATCCATGCGCGACAACCACAATCGGTGTTACTCGATGTCAGTTCCAGGCCTGGCGGACCGGTGCTCGCCGAGATCGTCGGTGCGCACCGGATCCGGTTCGTGGGGCTGCACAGCGACGTTGCGGGTGTGGCACCGGAGGGTGCCGTGTCGGGGTTGATCGCCGCGATGGCACGCGCCCGGCGGGAGTTCGGTGTGCTCGCGACGCAGATCAGCCTCGGCGGTGTCGCCGAGGCCGACATCGTGGATGGCATAAGTCGTCACGGCATCGCCGATGTGATCGAGGATGCCGTGACAGACGGTTGTATGAGGAATCGGTACCCGCGACCGTCGGTGACGGTGCGCGGGGTGGGGGAGGGACTGCCCGTCAGATGAGCGAGCCGGGCGGCGCGTCGGCCGGCGGCGGAGGCAGTTCACCGGGTGGCGGTGCATCGACCGGAGGTGCGTCAGGGGCCGGCGGCGCAGGCAGCTGCTCAGGGGGCAGCGGTGCGGCGTTGACGTCGACGAATGCCGGATCGGCCGGCGGCGGGGGAGGCGGCAGCTGCGGGTTGACGTCGTCGACCATGACCGGGACGTTCATCGCATTGGGGTCGAGGTTGGTGGCATCGGCGGGCATGGGCAGGAACATGTGGTGGGTGAACTGCGGCTGATAGGCGCCGCCGCCACCGATCTTGACGCCTCCGCCCTCACCGCTGGACACCGGAGTGCCGTCAGGCAGCGTGACGGCCGTGTGGCCGCTGTTCCAGCCGATCACCAGGGCGTTGGGTGCGGTGCCTTCCTGGAAGCCACGGGCCCGCAGTGCGGCCGCCTGGTTGCCGGTGTTGAACCGGTCGCCGAACGTGGGGCGGCCCGTCGCGGCGTTGGCGACCCAGGACGCCAGGCCCGAGCAATCGGTCCCGGCAGGAGAATCGCCGCCCGAGATGTAGGGCGTTCCTGAGACCTGATTAACGAGACTCATCAGGGTGACAAGAGCAAACATGAATCAAAACGCTAAACAGGCTTTTCAACGGTAACCAAAATCTGTGGCCTGGGTCACTTCAAATTCACAGAATGACGCACGCCTCGTTTTGCAATTTATCGCAAATGACAAAAGCAGCTCTGAACTGGCGATATGCGTACATCACGATTTTATAACGGCGCATTCAAGCTGAAATGTCAAATCGTTTCGATGCAATTTAGATCACGTTCGTGATCGATCTGTATCGGTTCCGTGGGCTTTCGGTTAGCGCTTCGTGTCCCGGCGAAATGACCATTTCGCCGCGACGAGTGTGCGGATCCGTCCGCCCCGCGCGGCGCGTCGCGTACGAAACGGCACACTCGAGCACCTCGTTTCAGGGTGTGCGGCCCGGGTACCCGCCACGAAGACCCTGCAACGAAAAGAGTGATGCAACGTGGTGCGATTCGGATACACCTTGATGACAGAGCAGAGCGGCCCGAAAGAGCTTGTCGATTACGCTGTTTCAGCCGAGAATGTCGGATTCGACTTCGAGGTGTCCAGCGATCACTTCTCGCCGTGGTTGACCAGCCAGGGGCACGCTCCGAACGCGTGGACCCTGCTCGGTGCGGTGGCGCAGGCGACCGAGCGGGTGGAGCTGTTCACCTACGTAACCTGCCCGACGATGCGCTATCACCCCGCGATCGTCGCGCAACAGGCCGCCACGCTGCAGATTCTGGCCGACGGCCGGTTCACGTTGGGGCTGGGCAGCGGTGAGAACCTCAACGAGCACGTCGTCGGGCGCGGCTGGCCGACCGTCGACCGGCGGCAGGACATGCTGGTCGAGGCCATCCGCATCATCCGGGAGCTGCTCGGCGGCGAGCTGGTCAACTTCAAAGGCGAGTACTTCGAAGTCGATTCGGCCCGAATCTGGGATATCCCCGACATTCCGGTGGCTTTCGGTGTCGCCGTCTCGGGGGAGAAGTCGATAGAAGCGTTGGCGCCGTTGGCCGAACACCTCATCGCCGTCGAACCCAAGAGGGAGCTTGTCGACGGTTGGCGGGATGCGCGTCGGGCCACCGGGCTCGACACCGATACCCGCGTGGTGGGGCAGATCCCGATCTGCTGGGATCGCGATCGAGACCGAGCCATCGAACGCGCTCACGACCAATTCCGTTGGTTCGCAGGCGGTTGGCAGGTCAATGCCGACCTGCCCACGCCCGCCGGGTTCGCCGGTGCGACTCAGTTCGTCCGGCCCGAGGACGTCGCGGAGCAGATTCCGTGCGGCCCGGATCTGGACGCCATCGTGGCGGCGGTGCGCGACTATTGGGAGGCGGGTTTCACCGATATCGCACTGGTGCAGGTGGGTGGCGACGCCCAGGAGGAGTTCCTCAAAGAGGCGGCTGGACCGTTGTTGACGGCGCTGCGCGCCGAGGCGAACTAGTCACGTAGTGACAGCAGCGCGCCGATCGGGCTGGTGTCGATGTGCTCGCAGAGATCGAGCGCATTGTCGAATACGGCACTGGCACCAGCCCGTTCGAGCTCATCGCGCGATACACCGCCACTGAGCACCCCGATGCACTGCACCCCGGCGCGGGTGCTGGCCTTGGCATCCCAGACCGCGTCGCCGACGAACACCGCGTGATCGGCCGGCACTCCGGCGCGCTGCAACGCGATTTCGACGATGTCCGGTTCGGGTTTGGCGGTGTCGACGTCTTCCGACGACGTGGCCGTGGATATCAGGTCGTCGCGGTCGAGCACCTCGCGCAGGGTAGCGAGTTCGTCCTCGGGTGCCGAGGTTGCCAGCACCACCTGCAGACCCAGTGATGCCAGGCGTTCCAGTATTTCCCGAGCGCCGGGCAACGGATGTAGCAGCGATGTGGTCTCGCGGTAGTAGCGGGTATGAAGTTCGGTGAGCGACTTCTGGGTGTCGCCGCTGGCCCCGCCCGACAATTCGTCGACCAACGTGGAGCCGTCCATGCCGATCGACCGGTGGATACGCCACGCCTCTACGGGGATGTCCAGGTCGGCGAAGGCTCGACACCATGCGTGGATGTGCAGATAGTTCGAGTCGATCAACGTGCCGTCCACGTCGAACAGAACTGCGGGGGCCTTCTCGTCACCGGTCACGCTCGATCGCATCCCCGAAGCCCGGCGACCTCAAACCCGGGCGCCCGCTCAGGGCATCGGTGCGATGTTGGCCGCCGCGACGAAATCCATTGGAGGGGCTTGACCCGTGGACGCATCCTGATCGGCGACAGCGGTGGCCACCGGCTGGCCCTGGCGGACGGTGCCCAGGATGGTGACGGTGTCGTTGAGGGCGAAGGCGCTGCCGTTGACGTCGCCCTCGGTGCTGACCTGGGCGGTCTGTGGGGTGATGGCGAACGTCATGGTGGACCCATCGGCACTGCGGGTGGTGATCGAGGTGGGTTCGACGGCGACGACCTGCCCGACCATGTGCACGTCACGGTCGCCGAGCGGTGTGGCGATCGGGCCGGGGGACTGCACGGAACTCGCGGCAGGAGGCTGCGTGGCGGGGGTAGCCATGACATCGCAGAGCGCCCAGGCGCCGGCTGCTGCGCCGACGGCCGCGACCGCGGTCAGCACGCCCTCGCGGGTGACGTGGGGCAGGCGGAACGGGGAGTGGTTCTGCGATCGGTGCGATGTCATTGCTTGTTTTCCTTCCCGTGAAAGCCGGGATTGTGGAATGGGGCTGAATACGCTCGTCGATGAGATTGCGCCTCGTCGGGCAAACTGGCCTGCTCGTGCTGAACATGCCGCGTTGGGGAATTGATACCCGTGCTGTTGCGGGCAGAAACCTCGGCGGTGGAGTTTGCGGGCTCGCCGCGAATTGTGTGGATCGGGGTTATTTCTGCCCGGGATGGGTACGGACAAGCATGGTTTTCTGCATCGACGTGCGTGAGGCGCGTCC
Organism: Mycobacterium sp.; assembly: GCA_016197405.1. Taxonomy (GTDB): domain Bacteria; phylum Actinomycetota; class Actinomycetes; order Mycobacteriales; family Mycobacteriaceae; genus Mycobacterium. The sequence continues at coordinate 1,209 of JACPVR010000020.1, read as the reverse complement.
TGGAACGGGCAAAAGGGGTCACCGTGGCTGAGGTCGACGTGTCGGTGTCCTCGACGATGGAACCGGACCAGGCGTGGAAGCTGGCGTCGGACCTGTCCCGTTTCGGTGAGTGGATGACCATATTCGGTGGCTGGAAGTCCGAGGTCCCTGCCGTCATCGACAAGGGTGTGACGGTGTCCTCCCTGATCAAAGTCAAAGGCTTCCGCAATGTAATTCATTGGGAAGTAACCGAATACGATTATCTGAACAAGATCGCGCTGGCCGGCACCGGGCGTGGCGGTGTGCGCATCGGGTTGACCATGTCGATCCGGCATGACAATCCCGGTTCCACCTTCCATCTGGTCGCACGGCTTTCCGGCAGCCTGCTCAACGGCAAGATCGGCGACTTCGTCGCCAAGCTTATGGAGAACGACGTGCGGCGCTCGGTCGAAAATCTGGCGGAACTGGGCTGACGACAGGCGTCATCGCCTGGCGCGCTTGAACTTTCGCGCCTTCCTCAGTCCTGCTCATCTGCGTAGGCGTCGTACGCGTTGGCGATATGGTCTGCCGAGGCCTCCGGATGTGCACATGCCACGGCATCGATCGCCGACCAGGTCATCGGCCCTAAAAGTGGTGTCTTCCATGGCCGTTGACCGCAGATGAGGGCTTTGTTGAGTTGTTCCTGAAAGGTCTGCCGATGTGGATCGGGCGACTCGGCCAACATGAGCAAACTCTACGACGCTCCGGTTACGCGAATATGGCACGCATGTGCCATTGGTGGCACACCTAGGTGAACTGGGCCGCGGGTGGGGGCTCACCTGCGCGGCGCGGTCCTGCTATTAGGGTGCTTCTGAGCGCTACCGCCGGCCGGGACCCGATGGGCTCCGACCTGCAACGCCCCCATAGCCCAATTGGCAGAGGCAGCGGACTTAAAATCCGCCAAGTGTCGGTTCGAGTCCGACTGGGGGCACTCTGATCAGGCATTATGCACAATCGTCGATGAAGTTCCTCATCAGTTTGCAGCGTTCTCGGCTCTGAGTGTTTCGCATGGCTACCCGCTGCGGATTGCCCAGACTGGCGCGAAGCGGTGCTAAGCCTCGATCCACCGATGAATTGCCTGTGTAGGTGGGTGTCGATATAAGGAAAGTGCCCCTTGAGCTGGGAGGATTGGTGTTCTCTACGCATCAATCAGGCCAGTTAAGAAAGGCACTTCCAGTGCAAGTGTCCCAC